>DASZXY010000013.1:0-382579 GCA_035545635.1 Mycobacteriales bacterium
TGCTGGAGCACGCGACGCAGCACCTTGCCGGACGGAAGTCGCGGGATGTCTTCGACGATGACGACGTCACGCAGCTGCTTGTAGGTCGCGAGCGACTCGGCAACGAGACTGCGCAGCTCGTCAGGCGACGTCGGGTGGTCCGGATCGATGAGCACAGCGGCGACCGGCAGCTCGCCGGCCGCAGGGTCGGGCACGCCGAACACCGCGCAGTCACGGACCGACGGGTGGCCGTGCAGGACGGCCTCGATCTCGGCGGGCGCGACCTGGAAGCCCTTGACCTTGATCATCTCCTTGGCGCGATCGGTGAGGTGGACCCAGCCTTCGGGCTCGATCCAGCCGACATCGCCGGTGCGGTACCAGCCGTCCACGACGGCCCCCGCGTCCGCACCATCGGGCAGATAACCCGCCATCAGCGACGGCGACCGCGCCTGGATCTCCCCGATCTTCCCGGGCGGCAACGGTTTTCCGTCCTCGAGCGACGCCGTTCGCAGGCATACCCCGGGCGCGGCGCGTCCCACCGTGTCCAGCCGGGCGCCTTCGATCGGATTACAGGCCAGCACCGGCAGTTCGGTGGCGCCGTAGGCGGGCAGCCAGCGCACGCCCGTACGGCGGGTCACGGTTTCGGCCACGCTCACCGTCACCGGCGTCGCGCCCCACATGATGTAGCGCAGCGAGGACAGGTCGTAGTCCTCGATCGACGGGTGGCCGGCCATCGCGAGCGCGATCGGCGCGACCGCCATCTCGAGGGTCATCCGCTCGTCCTGGATGCGACGAAGCAACTCGTCGAGATCGAAGCGGCGATGGAGCCGGACCGTCGCACCCGCTGCCGCCGCAGTGAGGAAGTTGAGCAGCCCGAGGATGTGCGACGGCGGCGTCGCGATCTGGAACCGGTCCTCGCGAGTGAGGCCGAGCGACGCCACCCAGTGGTCGATGCCGTGACCCATGGAGTGGTGCGTGTGACGGACCGCCTTCGGCAGGCCGGTCGTGCCGGAACTGAAGACCAGCACCGCCTCCTCTTCCGGTGTCGGCGGCTGGATGCCCAGCGGCGAGGAGTCGCGGCGCAGGATCGCATCGAGGGCGGGCTCGTCGTCGAGGTTCGTTACCTGTTGCTGGCCGAGCCGCGCCTTGAGCATCGGGTACGACGCCTCATCAGTGACCGCGCATCGCGCACCCGTGATCGCCAGAGCATGGTCGACTTCGAGGTGCTTCCAGGCGGGGCTGACGAGCACGGTCGCGGCGCCGATCTTGCTGATCGCGTTGACGGCGATCACGAACTCGGGACGGTTGCCGCTCATCACCACGACCCGATCGCCGCGCTTCACCGAGCCACGGAGATGGCGCGCGAAGGCGTTGCTCGCCAGGTCGAGCTGCTCCCAGGTCCAATCCGTGTCCTCGAAGCGGAGCGCGACCCGATGGGGGTGCCGCTCCGCTGCACGCTCCAGACCGCGGTGCATCGGAACCACAGGCACGGAAACATTGTTCTCATTTTCGGAATCGACGTCAACGCAAGGCGGAATCGCCCTAAACGCTGCGTGTATCGTTTCCCGCCGTGGTCTCGAAATGAGCAAGCCTGAAGCGATGACGCCAACGGATCCCGACGTACGCCGAGAGGTCATCGAAAGCGTCAAGAAGTTCGTCGCGAAAGACGTGCTGCCAAACGCGACGAGGCTCGAGCACGCGGACGAGTTCCCTGCCGACCTGGTCGCGACGATGCGTGACCTCGGGTTGTTCGGCGTGACGATTCCGGAGGAGTACGGCGGGCTCGGGCTCGACCTGTTCACCTACATCGGGATCATCGAGGAGCTCGCCTACGGGTGGATGACCCTCACCGGGATCATCAACACCCACACGATGGCCGCGACGCTCGTCATGAAGCACGGCGACGACGAGCAGAAGAAGCGCATCCTCCCCACCATGGCGACGGGTGAGCGGCGTGGCGCCCTGTCACTTTCCGAGCCCGACGCCGGCAGCGACACCCGCAACATCTCCTGCCGTGCGGTGCTCGACGGCGACTCGTACGTCTTGAACGGCACCAAGGCGTGGGTGACCAACGGCGAGCGCGCCGGCGTCATCGCGCTGGCCGCCAAGACCGACGAGGGTGTCTCGACGTTCATCGTCGAGAAGGAGCCGGGTGCGTCGTACGAAGGCATCTCGGTCAGCCGTCACGTCGGCAAGCTCGGCTACCGCGGGATCGAGACCGTGGAGATGTCGTACGCCGACCACCGGATTCCCGCGTCGAACCTGATCGGCGTACCAGGGCGCGGACTGGCGCAGATCCTCGGCGTCCTCGAACTCGGGCGCATCAACATCGCATCGCGCGCTGTCGGGGTTGCTCGGGCAGCATTCGATGCCGCCGTTTCTTACGCGCAGCTGCGCACGACGTTCGGCAAGCCGATTGCGGAGCACCAGGCGATCCAGCTGCGCATCGCCGACATGGCGACGAAGCTCGAAGCAGCGCGGCTGCTGACTCGCAATGCGGCGGAGCGAAAGATGGCCGGCCTTCGTTGCGACGTCGAAGCAGGCATGGCAAAGCTGTTCGCGTCGGAGACCGCTTTCGAGCTCGCGACCGATGCGATGCGGATTCATGGCGGGATGGGATACACGACGGACCTGCCGGTCGAGCGCTACCTCCGTGATGCGCCGCTCATGATGATCGGTGAAGGCACGAACGAGATCCAGCGACTGGTGATTGCGCGCGGCATCCTGGCTCGCGCCCGCGGGGAGATCGACTGACGTCGGTAGGTTCTCGGGCGTGAGCAACGATCCCGACGGGATTCAGTCCACGCGCGCCGCGGATGGCCTCGGTGTTCAAGGAGCTCGGCATCTGGGTCCTGTCTCTCGACCGCGCGGGTTACGGCAGTAGCGATCCGGCGCACGGATCTAGCCACCTCGCCGACCCGGAGAAGATGATCGGCTTCTATAAGAAGCTCAGCGCGTCCAACTAGGGCGAGCTGCCCGGCGGTGGTGGCATCGGCCGGTCCGGTGGCAGGCCTTGCGCCGCCACGGCGATCTGGGACTCGGCCAACGCCCGGTCGCGCTGCCGCTTTGCCTCCCACGCCTGCGCCGCGGCGTCGGCCATGAACTCCTGCTCGCGGTTGTTCTTGGCGCGACTGTGCTTCAGGTAGCGCTCGGCGGCGACCGCCAGCCATGCCGCGATCAGGATCATCCAGATCACTGACGTTGCCACCGATCGTTCTCGCGGGCGACAGCGATCTCCGTCGCGGACCAGGCACGTTCGCGCTGCTGACGGTATGCGCGGTCTGAAAAGTACTCGCGAAGCCGCGCGACGAACCAGAGGTCGATGAACCAGTCCCACAGGTCCATCAGATGCCACCGCCGACCGCGTCCGCCATTACCGAACCGTCCCCTCGCGCCGCTCTGCCGGGCAACTGGAGGATAGATCCGACCGAGCACGAGCTCGAACTAACACACACCTCTGCTACTTCAACCGAGTCGCTTCGCCCGCCAAGATGTAAGGCGTGTTCCGTCGACGCGACCGCACGAAGTCGGATGCTTCCGACCCACGTGAGCTGTACGACGGGTTGCGCGGCGAGATCCTCGACCTTGATCCTGCCTCGGCTTCACTGCATCCGACGCCCGAACTCCCACGAGTCTGGGGCGCGCTACTCGAAACCGGCTACGGAAACGAGGTCGCGACGCTGGTGAGTCTTGGCGACGGGACGACGAGCCTCTACACGACCTCCGGCTTCGTCATCATCGGCGGCGGGGCGCACTTGCAGGTCGTCTCGGCAACTCAGCAGTTCCTCGCCGCCGTCGAGGATTCTCTCGACAGCTTCGAACCGGATCCTGGGACTGATCTCCCGTCCGATGCAGAAACCATCATTCGTGCGCTGACGTACGACGGTCGCAAGTCGGTGCGCGCCCCGGAAGAGGAATTCGGTTACGGAAGACATCCGCTGGCGCCGATCTTCCACGCCGGCGAGGCGGTGATCTCCGAGCTTCGTGTCCTTCACGACAACCCCCCGCAGGCCTAGCCCACGCCGGAAGGTCCGTACGCCACAGATTGCCGCGACGAGTCGGGTGGTGCCGGGATCGGCCGTGCCAGCCGCCGGAACAGATCTTCGTCTGCAGGCTGACCAGGGGCGCGTGACGGCCGATTCGTGAGATAACCAAGCTGTGAATCGTCGGCTGGGGGTCGTTGTCGCACTCGCCGCGGTCGCGGCAAGTGGGTGCGCGAGCGGGAGTAGTGGTGGCGGATCGAACGACGTCCCGTTAACCACACCGACCGCGACCGCCGCGGTCCCGCCGTCGACAAGCCCGTCGGCTTCGTCGACCCCGACCAGCGGTGCCGAGAACCTCACCTTGACCCAGGACGTCCGCCACCAGCTTCTGCTCGCGCGCGCGAAGGCGGTCAACCTGCCGGACAACGCGTTCGTCCGGCTCTACAAAGGCTCGGCGTACTACGCGATCGACCACGACACCGGCATCTATTGGGCCGCTGGCAGCACAGTCCCGAACCGGCACAACATGCAGGCTGAGGTGAACAGCCAGGACGAAGGCGGCTACACCATCTTCGAGCTCAAGCCCGGCGGCGAGTGGACGGCGTACGACGCGGGTCGCGATGGCCCCGAAGCCAAGTCAGGCGCTCAGTGTCCGATCAAGATCCCGGCCGACGTCCTCAAGGTGTGGCACTGGGCACCCCACACCTGCGATCCACCGCTTTAAAGCCGATCGACTCGCTAGCTGCGGGTGCAGCTGATCGTTGCGCCCCGTAGCTCGTAGCTCATGACGCCGTCGTCCCAGGACATGTCCGGCTCGCGCTCGAGCTTGATGCCGGGGACGCGCATCAAGCGGTCGAGGAAGATCCTGGTTTCGGCGATCGCGACCTGTCCGCCCGGGCAGCGGTGCGCACCGTCACCGAAGCTCATGTACGGACCGACCATCTTGACCCGCTCGGCCCGGTCCGGATCCAGCTCGAACGGGCACTCCCCCACGACCGCCGGATCGACATTCGCCTTGCGGATGTTGATGGCGAGCACCTCGCCGGCCTTGCCGGCGTCGGTGCCGAGATCGGTGTCCGCCGTGCACTGCCGCTGAATCATTGCCGCGACCGGCTCGAGGCGCAGGATCTCTTCGAGGATCTTGACCTGCTCGGCCTCGTCGCCGTCGAGGAACCGCTTGCACAGCACGTCGTTGTCGAAGAAGTGCCACGCCGCCATGACGATGAACTCGCGGGTCGTCACCATTCCGGCGACGGCGTAGGTCATGCACTCGATGAGGATCTGCTTCTCCGATGCGCCCTCTTCGAGCAAGTGGGAGATGACGTCCTCGCGTGGCGCCGCCTGCCGCGCCTTGATGGCGGGCTTCACGTCCCGGTATAGGAATCGAAGCGCGGCCGCTGCGGTTGCGAACTGCGCGAAGAACCGCAACACCGGGTGCATCGCCCGCAGCCGGGTTCCGATCAGCGTGGCGTTGATGTGCTTCGCCATCGCCTTCTGATCGCTGTCGGTCAGCCCGACGATCTCGGCGGCGACCGCGACAGCAAGCAGGTAGCTGAGGTCCTCGAGCTGAGCAGTCCCGGCGGCGCGAAAGCCGGCCAGCAGCTCTTCGGTCTTGGCTTCCATGACCAGGCGGTGTCGGGTGCTGATCGCCTTGGGAGTGAAGAACTTCGCGATCGCGGTACGCCGTTTCTTGTGCGGCTCGCCGTCGAGGAAGAACACGGGCGCGCGCAGAGGGTCCTTCGAGAACTGGTTCGCGCCGGCGCCCGCTTGGAGCATGTTCGGCGCGCGCAGCACGGCACGGCTCGTGTCGAACCCGGCTACGACCCGCGCCCCGGGATCGGCGTGGACACGCAGCTCGCCGAGGGCGCCGGACTTCCGATCGTCGCGCATGAGGCTTGACAGCCTATTCGCGCCAGACCTCTGACGCCAATAGGGCCGGCGCTCGATTGCTACTCGCGCACGCCAAAGCGTGCGCGAGTGGCGACGGCGAGGGGCTAGGCCGAGCTGCTTGCGGCCCGGGCGCGCAGTTCCTCCTTCATCACTTTGCCGGTCGCATTGAGGGGTAGCTGGTCGAGGATCTCGACTCTTCGTGGCGCCTTGTAGTTGGCCATGTGGTCGCGACTCCAGCTGACGATCTCCTCGGGAGCAGCGGCCGCGCCGGCCTCGAGTACGACGAACGCCATACAGACCTCACCGAGCCGCTCGTCCGGGATGCCAATGACGGCGACCGACTTGATCGCGGGGTGGCCGAGCATCAGGTTCTCGATCTCAGCGGGGTAGGCATTGAAGCCGCCGACGATGAACATGTCCTTCGCGCGACCGACGATTCGCAGCAGTCCGTCCGGCTCCAGGCGCCCGATGTCGCCGGTGCGGAGCCAGCCGTCTTCCGACAGCGAAGCCGCGGTCGACCTCGGGTCGTCGAGGTAGGCCAACATCACGCTCGGACCGCGCAGCAGGATCTCGCCGGCGTCGCCCTCCGGGACATCGCCACCGGACGGATCGACGAGCCGGATCTCGAACCCGGGGCGGGCACGACCCACGGTCGTTGCCACTTCCTCCGGGCCATCTTGAGGACCGGTGCCCGTCGCCGTACCCGCCTCGGTCAGGCCGTAGCCGGAGATCACGACCTGGAACGGAAGCTCGTCATAGATCCGTCGGATCAGCGTGACGGGGATGTCGGCCGCGCCGGTGACGGCGACGCGAAGCGAAGACAGGTCGTAAGCGTTGCGGTCGGGGTGGTCGAGAATCGCCTGGTAGATCGTCGGCGCACCCGGCAGCACAGTGATCTTCTCGGAGCCGACGCGGCGCAGGACCGTGTCGACATCGAAAACGGCCTCGGGATACATCGTTGCACCGGCTGTGACGCTGGCGAGGATGCCGGCCTTCAGCCCGAACATGTGGAAGTACGGGTTGACCATCAGATAACGGTCGCTGGCCTCGAGCCCCGTCATCGCCACCCAGTCGCGGGCAACCTGAAGCGTGCGCGAGTGCGTCATCACGACGCCCTTCGGCTGCCCCGTTGTCCCCGAGGTGAAGAGGATGTCCGACGGGTGCTCTGCCGTCAGCGCGTTGCGCCGGTTGGCCACCTCGCCGACGGCTTCGGGTGTCACCAACGCGACGAAGTCGTCCCACGCGATCGTCGCGTCGGACGCCTCGCCCCGCGCGACGACGATGTCGGCGAGCTCCGGGAGTGGCGCGCCCTCGAGCATCGCGACGTAGTCGGTGTCGAGGAAGTCGGTGACAGTGACCAGGAGCCGCACACCGGCCCGCCGCAGGATGTCGGAAGCCTCGATGCCCTTGAACCGGGTGTTGACCGGGACGAGCACCGCGCCGGCCTGCCAGATGCCGAGCACGGCGACGATCCAGCGCCAGCTGTTCGGCATCCAGATCGACACTCGCTCACCGGCGCGAACCCCACGCGCCACCAGCGCCGCCGCAACAGCCCGCGACTCCGCGAGCAGATCGGAGTAGGTCAGAACCAGTCCGCCGTCGATGACCGCGGGGGCGTCGCCGCGTCGCGCAGCAGTCGCCTCAAGCAGTTCGGGAATCGTCTGCGGCACTCGCTCAGCCACCCGATTTGCACCCCTCTTACCGGATTTGAGAATCTGCTTCTCGCGTCGTGCAAGAATACTTCTGCTCGCGCAGCCTTGCGCCCCAGACAGCCCCTGAAGAGGTCCGATGACGGTCGCCGACTCCGAGGTCTACTACGACCCGTATGACTTCGAGATCGACACCGACCCGTACCCCATCTGGAAGCGGCTGCGCGACGAGAAGCCGTTGTATTACAACGAAAAGCACGACTTCTACGCGTTGTCGCGATTCACCGACGTCGAGAAGTGCTCGGCGGATTGGAAGACCTACATCTCCGGCAAGGGCACGCTGCTCGAGATCATCAAGATGGACTTTCCGATCCCGCCGGGCTCGATCATCTTCGAGGACCCTCCCGACCACGACGTCCACCGCGCGATGCTCTCGAGGGTCTTCCGGCCGAAGGCGATCGCAGAGCTCGAGCCCAAGATCCGAGAGTTCTGCGCCCGCAGCCTCGACCCGATGATCGGAGCCGGCGGCTTCGACTTCGTCGGGAACATCGGCGCCGAGATGCCGATGCGCACGATCGGCTACCTCCTCGGGATTCCCGAGAAGGACCAGGAAGCAATCCGCCATGCCGTAGACGCCAGCCTGCGCCTTGGCGAGGATGGCAAGCCGGTCGTCGCGGACGTCGACCTCGGTGCGATGAGCAAGATGTTCGAGGAGTACGTCGACTGGCGGGCTGAGCACCCCTCCGACGACCTGATGACCGAGATGCTCAACGCCGAGTTCGAAGACGTCGACGGCTCGATGCGCAAGCTCAACCGCGACGAGCTGCTCGGCTACATCAACCTGATCGCGGCCGCCGGCAACGAGACCACGACCCGGCTGATCGGCTGGGCCGGCAAGGTCCTCGCCGAGCACCCGGACCAGCGCGCCGATCTCGTCGCCAACCCGGACCTGATCCCGAACGCGATCGAGGAGCTGCTCCGCTTCGAGGCTCCCTCCCCCGTGCAGGCCCGCTACATGACGTCGGACCAGGAGCACTACGGGCAGGTCGTGCCGCAGGGCAACGTCATGCTGCTGCTGACAGCGGCCGCCAACCGTGACGAACGCAAGTTCGCTGACCCCGACAGATTCGACGTGCGGCGCAAGATCGAGCGCCATGTGTCCTTCGGGTACGGCGTGCACTTCTGCCTGGGTGCCTCCCTGGCCCGACTTGAAGGCAGGATTGCGCTCGAGGAGATCCTCAAGCGGTTCCCGACGTGGGACGTGGACTACGACAACGCCGTACAGGCCCGCACGTCGACCGTGCGCGGATGGGAGAAGCTGCCGGTGACCACCCCATGAAGCTGATCGTGCTCGGCGCATCGAGCGGACTCGGCAGATCGCTCGGCGTGTCCCTTGCGCAAGCCGGCAAGAACGACGTCGCACTGCTCGCCCGTCGCGAGGAGCGACTCGCCGGCACCGTCGAAGAGGCCGGCTCCACGGCCTTTGCCGTCGGCTGCGACGTCACCGACGAGGACAGCTGCATCAAGGCGATCGGTACGGCGGTCGAACGCCTCGGCGGTCTCGATGGGCTCATCTACACGGTCGGCATGGGCCCCATGGGCAAGATCGAGGACATGGGCGCCGACGTCTGGCGCAAGGCCTTCGACACCAACGTCGTCGGCGCCGCGATTGCCACGTCGGCCGCGCTGCCGCACCTGCAGGCCTCGAACGGTCATGCGATCTACCTCTCCTCGATCAGCGCTTCGGACAGCAAGCCGTGGCCGGGTCTCGGCGCCTACCTCACGAGCAAGGCCGCGCTGGACAAGCTGATCGACGCCTTCCGGGTCGAGCACCCGGCTATCAACTTCACCCGGATCGTCATGGGCGACTGTGCCGGCGGTCCGGGTGATTCAGTCACGGGGTTCGCCGACGCGTGGGACCCCGAGCTCGCCATGGAGATGGTCACGCTCTGGGTGAACCGCGGTCTCGTCGCCGGGCAGCTCGTCCCCGTCGAGGAGCTGGTGCGCGCCGTCGAGCTGATCCTGTCCAGCGACGCCGTCACGTCGATCCCGTCGATCGTCCTGACGCCGAAGCCGGCGATGTAAGCAGCGGTACCGCTTGTGCAACGATCCAACCGCGTCCTGGTAGGGCGCCTTCATCCCGTCAGGAGCTAGTGGCATGGGTCTGTTCGACGCGTTTCGGTACGACGGCAAGCGAGTCCTCGTCGTAGGTGGTGCCACCGGCATGGGCGCTGCGGTGGTCCAGGTCGTGAAGGATGCCGGCGCCGAGGTCGTCGTCATGGACCGCGCCGACGTCGATGTCGACGGCGTGAAGTTCATCCGCCTCGACCTGTCCGACAAGGCCTCGATCGAGTCGGCGATCGACGAGTGCGGCGGCCCGCTCGACGCGCTGTTCGAGTGCGCCGGCGTCGCCGACGGCACGCCGGGCATCGAGCGGATCAACTTCATCGGTCACCGCCACCTCGTCGAGCGAGCGATCGAGAAGGGCTACGTCGGCAAGGGCGGCGCGATCGGCTTCATCTCCTCCGCGGCGGGATTCGGCTGGCAGAACAACCTGAACATCACGAAGGAGTTCCTGAAGATCACGGACTTCGACGAGGCCGTGAAGTGGACCCAGGACAACGGCAAGGCTGACTACATGTTCAGCAAGCTGACGATCAACACCTACGTCGCACAGCAGGCGTTCCCGTTGCTCAAGAAGGGCATCCGGATCAACGCGATCATGCCCGGCCCGACGGACACCCCGCTGGCTCGGGCGAACGCGGACATGTGGCTCGGCTTCGGACAGGACTACCGCGACGAGACAGGCATCGAGGCCTCGACGCCGCTCGAGCAGGCCTACCCGCTCGTGTTCCTCTGCAGCGACGCTGCCGGAGGTGTCACCGGGATCACGATGGTCACCGACGCCGGCTACTTCGCGTCCGGGGTCGTCGAGTCCTTCGAGGCAGCCGCGCCGGTCGTCGGCTTCCTGTCCGGCCCGATGTACGGCGACGCCAGCTAGGGCCACGGAAGGCGTCCTCGGGGTAGCGTTCATCGACGCACACCACCAACACGGGGAGAATCGATGAACCTACGTCGAGTGAGCACTGTCGCCGCACTGGTTGCTTCTGCAGCCACCGCGGCCGCGCTGCCGGCAGTCACTGCGCAAGCCGCCCCTGCCGCGGCCGCGGCGGCGAAGGCCTCGCACCCGCACGTCTACCACCTGTCAGACCGCGGTCGCACGGTGCACGTGGCGAAGGGCGAGCGGTTCAAGGTCAGCCTTCAGCAGGCCACCGATGGTGGATACGAGTGGGTGGTCACCAAGCACCCGGACGCCTCGATCCTGAAGTACGTCGGAAGCAAGACCCATGTTGCCAAGCAGCAGGACCCAGCCCACCCGATCGCCGGCGCCCCGACCAAGGAAGTCTTCACCTTCCGCGCGGTTGGGAGCGGCACCACGTCGTTCAAGCTCGCGGAGAAGCGGTTCGGTCGCGAGAAGGCGGTCAAGCGCTTCAAGATGACCGTCAAGGTCAGCTAGCGCTCTACTCGCCGAGCAGCTCCTCGGTGTGCTCGTGCAGAAGAGGCGGTGGACGGAAGTCCGCCGCCTCTTCTGTTCTGATCGGGTTGCCGACCAGGCGCAGGGGACCTTCTTCCGTCGCAATCGTCACGACCATGCCGCGCCGGGAGACGTAGTGGCTGTCGAGCGCGTGATCGAGGCTGACCACAGCACCGACGGCAAGCCCCAGCGGTCGCAGCCGATCCGCCCACTCGACCGCCGCCATCTCGGCGAGCCGCGCGGTAAGCAGGGCGATCAGCTCGGCGCGGTTCTCGTTGCGGGCGTGCATGGTCGCGAAGCGCGGGTCGGTCCCCCATGCCTGCTCACCGATCTCGTCACACAGCCGGCGCCAGAACTCGTCGTGCGTGACGAACAGTGCGAGGTAGCCGTCCTTCGTCGGGAACAGCTGTGCCGGCACATAGAAGCTGTGGCCCCCAGCGGGCTGCCGCGGCGGCACCGCCCCGCCGTTGAGGTAAGCCGCCGCCTTGTAGTTGAGCTGGCTCAACATCGTGTCGAACAGCGAGACGTCGACCTGGCCACCTTTCCCTTCATGGACCTTCGCAAGCAGGCCGAGCGCCGCCATGATCGCCGATGAGTTGTCGACCGCCGAGTAACCCGGAAGCATCGGCGGGCCATCCGGATCACCGGTCATCGCCGCGAGACCGACACCGGCCTGGATGACGTAGTCGAACGCCGGCCACTCGGCTTCGGCGCCGTCGAGCCCGAAGCCGGTGACCGAGACGCACACGATCTTCGGGTTCACGCCGCGCAGCGACGCGTAATCCAGCCCGAGCTTGCGAATCGCAGACGGCCGCATGTTCACGAGCAGCGCGTCGGACTCGCGAACCAGCCGGTGCAGCTGCGCCTGCCCATTCTCGGTGACGAGGTCGATGTGCACACTGCGCTTGTTGCGGTTGATGCTCGCGAAGTAGACGTTGTGCTCGCCGACGTACTGCGATCCGACCTCACGCGACAGATCACCGGTCTTCGACTCGACCTTGATGACGTCTGCGCCGAGGTCGGCAAGCAGCATCGTCGCAAACGGACCCGCGAGGATGTGCCCGACCTCGAGGATGCGAAGGCCCGCAAGCGGTCCTGTGCTCATTCGCCGACGACGTTCAGCAGCTCGACCAGTGTTCCGTCGGGGTCGCGCAATGTGGCGACCTCGACCCCGTTCTTCAACCTCGCTCGGCGTACGTCGGAACCGCCGGCCGCCTCCAGTTTCGGCAACACCGCGGCGAGATCGACCATGAACGACAGCATGACGGTCCCGGTCCCGATCGGTTGCACGCCGGGTCCGCTCTCGACCGGCTCGGCGAAGGTCAGCAGCTCCACGTTGCCGCGATCGGGATGCTCAGGATCGCCAAGGATCATCGCGCGCAACCGAGGTGAGGTGACGCCGCCGAACATCTCCGGCCACGGCCCGTCGAACTCGCGATCCATGATCATCGCTAGACCAAGCGCGTCACCGTAGAACGCAAGGCTTCGCTCAGCTTCCGCCACGAAGATCACGACATGATCGAGGTTCATCGAGCCCAGCAGCCCCCCGCTAGATCTCAGGGCAGAGCGACGCGAGGAATGCGGTCGTCCGGTCGCGCGACTCGATGCGCGCATCGCGTGACTTGCCATAGGGCAGGAGCCGCGCGGAGAAGTCGGTGACGCCCGCATCGCGGTAACGCTCGAGGCACGCGCGGACATCTGCCTCCTCACCTGCAATGAGGAAGTCACCGGAGTCCTTCGCGTCGCCGTGTTCCAGCAGTCGCTCGTAGTTCGGCGAGTAGTCGGAGTGGCTCATCGCCCTGCGCGCCCACTCCCGAGCGTCGTCGACCTCTGCCTTGCTGCACAACGTGACGGGAACACCGGCAACGATGCGTGGCGCCGGTCGGCCCGCTTCGGCGGCAGCCTTCGAGATGCTCGGAGCGATGTGCTCGCCGATGTTGCGCGCGTCAGCCATCCAGAGGACCGTGCCGTCCGTCAGCTGCCCTGCGATCTTCAGCATCAGCGGCGCGAGTGCGGCCAGGAGCACCGGCGTCGGGGTGATGTCGGTGACCGCCATCGGGTTGTGGATCCGGAAGTGCTCGTTCTCGACGTCGACGGTGCCGGGTCCGGCGAGCCCGGCGTGGAGCACCTCGAGATAGCTGCGCACCATCCGCGCCGGCTTCTCGTACGGCAGCCCCATCATGTCCTCGATCACCCAGTGATGCGACGGCCCGATGCCGAGGGTCAGCCGGCCTTCGCAGACGGCCTGAGTCGACAGGACCTGCTGCAGCATCGCGACCGGGTGCCGGCTCTGCAACGGGACCACCGCCGTGCCGATCTCGATCCGGCTCGTCACTCGCCCCATCAGGGTGACGCCGGTGAGCGCGTCGAAGTCGTCCGGCGGTTGTGCGATCCAGACCGAGGCGAAGCCCGCTTTCTCAGCGGCGACCGCGTCGGCTTCCAGCTTGGCGACCGATTCCCCGTAGCGGCCGGGATCCGGGCCGACCATCAGACCGATGCGCACCGCTCAAGTTATATCGGACCGGTAATGGCATTCTCAATAGCGAGAGCCGCTATTGCAGATCGCCGGAACTAGGCGATACTCGGCAGGCGGTTGAGCCGAAGGAGCCAGTGTTGAGCAGGGTTGCGGTTGTCACGGGTGGCGCGTCCGGCATGGGCCTGGAGATCTGTAACCAGCTCGCCGCGAGGGGCGACAAGGTCGCCGTCGTCGACCTTTCCGCGGAGGCAGCTGAGAAGGCCGCGGCCGGCATCGCCGAAGGCGGCGGGACGGCGATCGGGTTGCAGGCCGACGTCGCGAGCCGCGCGGCGATCGACACGGCGTACGCCGCCGTGCGTGATCAGCTCGGGCCGATCGAGATTCTCGTGACCAGCGCAGGACTCGACGAGTTCAGCGACTTCACCGAGATCACCCCCGCCCAGTGGGACCGAATGATCGCGGTCAACCTCACCGGCACCTTCAACTGCCTGCAGGCCGCGGTGCCCGACATGCTCGCCGGCGGTTGGGGCCGCATCGTCACCATCTCCTCCTCCAGCGCGCAGAGCGGCGCGAAGCGGATGGCGCACTACGTCGCGTCGAAGGGCGGCGTCATCGGCATCACCAAGGCGCTCGCCGTCGAGCTCGCACCGAAGGGCATCACCGTCAACACGATTCCGCCGGGCTTCATCGACACCCCGATGGTTCGGCGCGCCGAAGACAAGGGCGACGTGCCCGACGTGAACCTGATCGCAAAGCAGACCCCGGTACGCCGCGCGGGCACCCCGAAGGACATCGCCGCCGCCTGCGTCTTCCTGTGCTCCGAGGAGGCGGGTTACATCACCGGCCAGTGCCTCAACGTCAACGGCGGCTGGTACTTGTGAGCGTCCACCGATGACCCCGCGTCTGCAGCCCGTACCGAAGCACCAATGGGACGAGGACTGCGCCGCCGCCGTCCGCGCCGGAATGCCGGCCGTGGCCGCGGAGCGATTCCTCTCTCTTGACGCCGATGCGCCGCGGCTCGCCAACGGGATCACCACACTGCTCCATCACCCGCAGCTCGCAGCGAAGTTCCTGAGCTTCAACGGCCACCTGTTGTGGGAGCCGGTCCTGTCGCCGCGCCTGCGGGAGCTCGTCGTACTTCGCGTTGCGCGTCGTACCCGCTCGCCGTACGAGTGGGTACAGCACGTGAAGCTCTCGCAGCGCTACGACGTGACGCCGGCAGAGGTCGACGCGATCGCCAACGACGACGACGCGGTCTTCTCAGATCTGGAAGCCGACGTCCTTCGTGCCACGGACCAGCTGTTGGAGACCTACCGGGTCGAGGACGACACCTGGGAGCGGCTCGCTGAAGGGCTCGACGAAAAGACCCTGGTCGAGCTGCTGTTCGTGGTCGGAACCTACACGGCGTTGGCGATGGTCTTCAATGGCCTCGGCGTCGAACTCGATCCCGACCTCGACCCGTCGATTGCTCCCGCACTCCCGGAGGACTAATGCCATCGGTGCTTCTGACAGGCGCGTCGCGCGGCATCGGACGAGCAGCAGTGGCCCGGCTGGTGAAGGAGCAATGGACGGTCCACGCCGGGGTTCGGAACGCTGCCGACGGCAAGAGCCTCACGGATGAGTTCGGCGAGCGGGTCCAGCCTGTCACGCTGGACATCACCAACGCCGAGCATATTTCGGCGCTCGATTCCAACCTGCCGGACTCACTGGACGCGGTCGTCAACAACGCCGGGATGGTCGTCGGCGGACCGATCGAAGCTCTTCCACTCGACGAGCTGCGCAAGCAGCTCGAGGTCAACGTCATCGGGCAGGTCGCGGTCACCCAGGCCGTCCTGCCCCGGCTGCGCAGCTCCAAAGGACGGGTCGTCTTCGTGTCGTCAGTGTCCGGCCGGCTCGTGACGCCGATGACCGGTGCCTACAACGCCTCCAAGTTCGCCATCGAAGCCGTCGCCGACGCACTGCGGATGGAGCTGTGGCCGTGGGAAGTCGCGGTATCGGTCGTCGAGCCGGCACAGACCGACACCGACATGTGGCGTAACGCCGACGACCAGCTGGAACAGACCGTCGCAACGGTGACCGCGCAACACCGTGAGCTGTACGCGCAACACATCAACGGGTTCCGCGCGACGATCCCGAAGTCACAGAAGCTCGCGGTGCCCGCCGAGAACGTCGCCAACACGATCCTCCGCGCGTTGACGGCGAAGAAGCCGCGCCCCCGCTACATCGTCGGGGCGCTGCCGCGCACGCAGTTTGCCATCGCAAGCCGGCTGCCGACGACCGTGCTGGACCAGGTGATCCGCGCCCAGTCAGGCATCAAGCACAGGGCATGATGACTCGCGCACGAGTTGGTCTCGCCGCAGCGGTGGTTGTCGTCGGGGCAGCTGTGACGGCCGTCGTGCTGGCGGCTACCGGCGGGGGCGTGCCGCTCGAGAAGGCACCAACGCCGGTACTGGGCAAGCCGCTCAAGTCACTCGTCGTCTACCAGCGCCCGCGCCAGCTCACTCACACACCTGGGCCAGGTGAGCGCGCCATACCCGCCCTCCCCGGGCGAACCAGCTTCGGGCTGCCCGCGATCGTCAAGAAGAAGCCGGTCCTCTCTCTCCACGTCGACTACGCACGAGTGATTCCGTACGACCAGGGTTGGCGCATCTTCTTCGACGCGGAGGAGGCGAGCGCTTTCAACGACCACACCGCATTCGGAAACGCCTACGTCGTCCTCATAGGTGGCAGAGCCACAAACCTGTTGTTCATCTCCGACGCGCCCGTGCACTACGGGATCGGCTTCACCGGGCAGTGGCCCACCAAGGCAGCGGCGCTCGCCGTTGCGAAGTCTCTTACGACAAGCGTGACCGTGGCCGAGTGCACAAAAGCTCAGATCGACAGCTACAAGTGCACCTAGTCTCAGCGATCAACTCGAGGCCGCGGTGGCGGTCAGGGCGTTCATGCTTTCAACGATCGACTCCAGCGGCGTCCCGGTCGGGTAGACCTCGATCGCTCCGGCGTCCTTGAGCTTCGGGACGTCCGACTGCGGGATCGTTCCGCCGACGACGAGCGGAATGTCGTCGCCACCAGCTTCGACCAGCGCGTCGTGGGTCTTGCGGGTCAGCGCTACGTGCGCACCGGAGAGGATCGACAGACCGACGACATCGACGTCCTCCTGTACGGCGATCGCCGCGATCTCGACCGGGCGCTGCCGGATACCGAGATAGACGACCTCGAAGCCGGCATCTCGCAGCACGCGAGCGACCAGCTTTGCACCACGGTCATGGCCGTCGAGACCAGGCTTTGCAACGAGGACGCGTGCGGGCACTAGAGCGCTCTATTCATCAGAAGACGACCGGCTGGGAGAACTCGCCCCACTGGTTCTTGAGCACCTCGACCATCTCACCGACGGTGCAGTACGCCTTCGCGCAGTCGATCAGCAGTGGCATCAGGTTCACGTCGTCCTTGGCCGCGGCGGACTCGAGCGCGGCGAGCGTGGACGTGACGTCAGCCGCGGAGCGCGTGCGCTTCACCTCGGCGAGTCGCTCGAGCTGGCGGAGCCGGCCTTTCTCGTCGAGCTCGAAGCCTTCGACTTCGGGCACCGGGTCGTCGGTCGCGAACATGTTGACGCCGACCACCGGACGGTCGCCGTTGTCGAGTGCCTGCGCGATGCGGAACGCCTCGTCCGCGATGAGCGCGTGCAGGTAACCCTGCTCGACCGCCACGACCATGCCGCCCTGCCGCTCGAGGTCATCCATGATCTCGATGACCTTGGCTTCCATCGCGTCGGTCAACGCCTCGACATAGTACGACCCACCCAGGGGATCCGCGACCTTCGCGACTCCAGTCTCGTAAGCCAGCACCTGCTGGGTGCGCAGCGCCAGCGTCGTCGACTCCTCGGTTGGCAGCGCGAACGGCTCGTCCCAAGCTGCAGTGAACATCGACTGCACTCCGCCGAGCACCGAGGCGAGTGCCTCATAGGCGACCCGCACGATGTTGTTGTGCGCCTGCGGCGCGTACAACGAAGCGCCGCCCGCCACGCAGCCGACGCGGAACATGCACGACTTCTCGTCCTTCGCGCCGTACCGCTCCTTCACGATCCGCGCCCAGCGGCGGCGACCGGCGCGGTACTTCGCGATCTCCTCGAAGAAGTCGCCGTGCGTGTAGAAGAAGAAGGACACCTGCGGCGCGAACTCGTCGATCGTCATCCGCCCGCGCGAGACGACCTCGTCGCAATAGGTGACGCCGTCCATCAGCGTGAACGCCATCTCCTGCGCGGCGTTCGCACCCGCGTCGCGGAAGTGCGCACCGGCGACCGAGATCGCGTTGAACTTCGGGACCTCCGCCGCGCAGAACTCGATCGTGTCGGCAATCAGCCGCAGTGAGGGCCGCGGCGGCCAGATCCAGGTGCCGCGAGCGACGTACTCCTTGAGGATGTCGTTCTGGATCGTGCCGCGAAGCAGCTTGCGGTCGACGCCCTGCTTCTCCCCCGCCGCGACGTAGAACGCGAGCAGGATCGCGGCGGTCCCGTTGATGGTGAAGCTCGTGCTGACCTGGTCGAGCGGGATCTGGTCGAACAGCAACTCGGCATCGGCGAGCGTGTCGATCGCGACACCGACCCGCCCGACCTCTTCTTCCACGTCCGGGTTGTCGGAGTCGTAGCCGCACTGCGTCGGCAGATCGAGTGCGACCGACAGGCCCGTGCCGCCCTGCGCAAGCAGGTAGCGGTAGCGCTCGTTGGACTCCTCCGCCGTACCGAAGCCGGAATACTGCCGGAAGGTCCAGAGCCGCCCCTGGTAGCCGGTTGGGAAGTTGCCACGGGTGAACGGGAACTGACCCGGCGCCGGCAGATCTTCAGCCGGGGGAAGGTCCTCGGGGCCGTATCGCGCCTTCAGCGGGATTCCCGACTCGCTCGTGACGACGCGCTCGCCCGCCTCTTCCGCCATAAGTGAGAACGTTACTCACAATGTCGAGAGCACTACTCTCGCTCCGTGACATCCGAGGCTCCCGAGAGCACCCCCGGCGGCGTCAGCCTGTCCTTCGACGGCGGCGTCGCGATCATCACGATCGACCGGCCCGCGGTCCGCAACGCGATCGGGTTCGCGACCACTTCGGAGCTCGATGCCGCGATAGGTCAGGTCGCCGAGTCTGACGCGGCGGTTCTCGTCCTCACCGGTGGTGGCGACCGCGCCTTCGTGTCGGGTGGCGACCTCAAGGAGCTCGCGACGGTTCGCACCCACGCGGAAGCCGTCCAGATGGCGAGCAACGTCCGCGACACCCTCGATCACCTGGCCGGGTTGCCGATCCCGGTGATCGCGGCAATGAACGGCCACGCCCTGGGCGGCGGCGCCGAGGTCGCCGTCGCCGCAGATATCCGGATCGCCGCCAACGACATCCGGATCGGGTTCAGCCAGGTCGATCTCGGCATCATGCCCGCGTGGGGCGGCATCGAGCGCCTCACCGGGCTGGTCGGGCGGGCCCGCGCCCTCCTCGCGATCACGACCGGTACGCAGTACGACGCCACCGCGGCCCACGAGATCGGGTTGGTCGACCTGGTGGTTCCCCGCGCAACCTTCGACGCCGAGTGGCGGGCGATTGCCGCCAAGCTCGCAGGACTTGCCCCGGGTACGACGCGGTCGGTCAAAGAGGTCGTCAACGCGGCGAAGCCCGCGATCCACCCCGCCAGCCGGGACCGGGCAATCGACCTGTTCGCAACGCTCTGGGCCGCACCCGAGCACTGGGCCGCTGTGGACGCTGCCACTGCGCAGCGTGCCGCAAAGAAGTAATTACTACGACTTCGAAGTATGGTCGTTGCCACACTTTGGAACGACCGTTACGCTTCGGCGAACACCCGGGAGAATGCCGCTCTTGTTTTCGGAAACCCATCTCCCAATAGGAGACTCCGCGTGACGCGATCGGCCCGTCGCCACCGCTTGGTCACCGCCACTGGCGTCAGTTTGCTGATGCTTGCGACGGCCGCGTGCGGGGCTCGAGTGGACCCGTACCTGGGAACCACTGCGCAGGCCTCGCAGGGCGGCGGCAGCCCCGTCACCGGCAGCACAGAGGCGCCGGCTCCAGGCGCCACCTCCGGTGGCGGGGCACCGCTTGCGAGCTCGGGTGCGAACACCGGCGGCAACGGCACCCACACCGGTGGCAACGCCTCGGGGAGCACGACGAGCGGAACGCACCCGGCCGGCAACAACGCCGGCTCGGCCGCGGTGACGCTCGACTCCCTCACGCCGAAGAACTTCTCCTACGACCCGCAGACCCAGGCGTCGTACTGCACCGGCACTACCGGCAACAAGGCGTCCGCCCCGGGAGTGACCCCGACCTCGATCACCCTCGGCAACGTCAGCGGCCTGTCCGGCCCGGTGTCCGGCACCTTCGACCCCGGCCCGCAGGCGGTGCAGGCGGCGTTCAGCGCGGTCAACCGATTCGGCGGTATCTGCGGCCGCAAGCTGCTTCTCAAGGTCGAGGACGACGGTCAGACCTCCAGCGCCCATACCTCCGACATCCAGTTCTTGCTCCCGAAGGTCCTTGCCTTTGTCGGGTCGGTTTCCGATGGCGACAACGGCGGCGTCACCGACATGGAGAAGGCCGGTGCTCCCGACATCGGGCGGGCCGCGAACGCCAACCGCACCAACTCGCAGAACTACTGGTCGGTCGACGGCGGCAGCACGGTCATCCGGCACGGCCGCTCGTTCCTGCCGCCCACGATTCCCAAGCTGCTGAAGGAAGGCGGTGTACTCCCGAAGTCGATGGCGTATCTCGCCTATGACATTCCGATCAGCGCGAAGGTCGCCGACACCTACGAGCAGATGATGAAGCGCGCGGGCGTGAACACCTGCTACAAGAACGTCTCCATCCCGCCTGCGCCCGGCGCAACCATGGGCTCGGTCGTCAACTCGATGAAGGCGAACCACTGCGGCGGCGTCTACACGGTCATGGACCAGGTCGGCAACGCGGACATGCTGCGCGACATGCAGTCCCAGCACTGGCGGCCGGCGGGCATCTTCAGCACGCAGGGCGCGTACACGACCGACCAGATCGGACTGGCCGGCCAGGACGCGGCGCAAGGCCTCCGGATCCCGATCCCGACGCTGCCACTCGGCGACCCCGCGCCGGTGATGCAGCAGTTCCAGCAGGAGCTCGCGACCTACCAGCCGGGGCGGCCGACCAACGAGTTCGGCACCGAGTCCTGGGGTGACGCGCAGCTGTTCATCTACGCGCTGCTCAAAGCCGGTCGCAACCCGACGCGCGCGGGCCTGACGAAGGCCCTGAACGGCATCGCCGTCTGGAACGGCGGCGGCATGTTTGGCGACTACTCGCCGCGCAGCCACACCACGGCGTACTGCTATCTCGACACGGTCGTGAAGGGGGCGAGCTTCGTCCGGGACTACCCGAAGCAGGGGTTCGTCTGCGATCAGCACCTGTATGACGTCGGATCTGCTTGATCCGTGCTGACCTACATAGTCCTCGGGCTTGTAGCGGGAGCGAGCTACGCGCTCGCCTCGGTCGGCATCGTGCTCACCTATCGCACGACGGGCGTCTTCAACTTCGCGCTCGGCGGCCAGGCGATGTTCCTCGCCTACGTGTTCTGGCAGCTGCGTGACCAGTGGGGTCTGTCGCAGTGGATCGCACTCCCACTGTTGCTGCTCGTGGTCGCGCCGCTTCTCGGTCTGGTCCTCGAACGGCTGTTCCGGACGATGGCGTCACGAAGCGCCGACGTGCAGCTCGTGGTTGCTGTCGGCATCCTCGCGTTCTTCACCTCGCTCGTCCCGATCATCTTCGGCACCGACCAGCACCAGCTGCCGACGATCTTTCCGCCGGACAAGTCGTTCAGTGTCACGGGTACGTTCATCACCGCGGACGAGACCGGCACGGTCATCCTCGCGCTCGCGGCCGGAGCGGTGCTCTGGGCGCTGCTGAGCCGGACCCGCTTCGGAACTGCGACCAAGGCCGTCGTCGACAACCGCGACCTGTCCGGGCTGATCGGAATCAATGCGAACCAGGTCGGTCAGGCGGCGTGGATCATCTCGACGATGTTCGCGGCGGTCGCGGGCGTCCTGCTCTCAACCGAGAACAACCTCGTCACCTACGTGCTGCCGTTCCTGGTCATCTACTCCTTCGCGCCCGCGATCCTGGCCCGCCTCAACAGCCTGCCCATCGCCTACGCCGCGTCGTTCGCGCTCGGCGTGATCATGAACATCCCGCAGAAGTACAACCTGACCGACTTCACCGCGAAGCTCGTTCCACAGATTCCTAACATCCTGCTGTTCGTGCTGCTCATCGTGCAGGGCAGGCGACTGGTCGAGCTCCGGTCGTCGGTCCGCACCATCACTGGCGCACACGTCGTCGGGAACAACACCCGGCGCAGTGCCGTGACAGGGATCGCGGCGGCGATCATCGGCGCCGTTGCGATCCCACTGCTGTTCGGCGAGTCGACGGTGCACAACATCGCGCAGGCGATGGCCTACGCCGTGGTCGCGCTGACGGTCGTCGTGCTCACCGGCTGGACCGGGCAGGTGTCACTCGCGCAGATGAGCTTTGCCGGGATCGGCGCATTCACCGCCGCCCACGTCGCCGGGACGCACGGCGCACTGTTTCCGCTCGCGATCCTCGACGGCGTGCTGATCGCGGTTCCCTTCAGCCTGGTGGTCGGTTACCTCTCGCTGCGATTGTCCGGCCTGTTCTTCGCCCTCGCGACGTTGGCGTTCGCGTTGCTCATGGACGGGCTGTACTTCTCCCAGAACTCGATCACCGGCGGCAGCACCGGCCTCAACCTGACGGCAGCCAAGATCGGCCCGCTGTCCTTCGACTCCCCGACATCGCAGTTCTACTTGTGCGGAACGGTCCTCGTCCTCGCTGGACTGGGCGCCCTGTGGCTGCGGCAGGGCCCGATCGGCCGGCGGCTGCAGATGGTGCGCGATGCGCCGGAAGCTGCATCGACGCTCGGGGCCAACCTCACCTTCACGACGATCGCGGTCTTCGCAGCCTGCACCGCGGTCGCGTCGATCGGTGGCGCGCTGCTCGCCGTCACGCAGTCGACCGTCGACCCGAGCAACTTCGCGTCCTCGACATCGCTGGCGCTGCTGCTCGCGGTCGTCCTCGGTGGGCGGTCACTGATCAGTGGCGCGGTCTTCGCGGGAGGCGTCCAGCTCATCCAGCTGCTGCCCCTCAGCGCCACCGTGCACCGGTACCTGCCCCTCGGCGTCGCACTGAGCGTGATGATGGTTGCGCAGGAGCCGGATGGGCTGCCGCGCGTGAGCCTGCAGCAGCTGAACTACTGCAAAGAGATCCTCTACCGCAGGAAGCTGCGCGACTGGATGCAGCTGCGGACCTCATCCACGCGCACTGAAGCAGCGGCAGGCACCCGTGCCTGAACCACTGCTCGGCGCCCACGGCGTGACGATTCGCTTCGGTGGTCTCGTTGCCCTTCAGGAGGTCGACCTCGAGGTCGCGCCATCGGGCATCACCGGCCTGATCGGTCCGAACGGCGCCGGCAAGACGACGTTGTTCAACGTCATCACCGGCTTGTTGCGGCCAGACGCCGGTACGGTCCGCTACGACGAGCAAGACATCATGACGTGGTCACCGAATCGACGCGGTCGCGCCGGGATCGCACGTACCTTCCAGCGCCTGGACCTCTTCGTCGGGATGTCGGTGCGTGACAACCTCCGCGCGGCCTGGGAGTCGAACATCCCCGGCGGGGTCTTTGGCCGCCGCAGCGCCGAGGGCGTCGCACTGGTCGACTCCGTCATCGAACGGCTTGGGTTGGCAGAGATCGCGGACCGCCGAGCCGGTGCTCTGTCGACGGGTCAGGGCCGCATGGTCGAGCTCGGCCGCGCGCTGTGCACGCGGCCCCGGCTGCTGCTGCTCGACGAGCCGAGCTCTGGCCTTGATGCCACCGAGACCAACCACTTCCGGGACCTGCTGCTCGAGGTCGTCTCGACGCCCGCCCACGGCCGCTCGACGCCACCCGCCGTGCTGCTCGTTGAACATGACGTGCATCTCGTGATGGAGGTCTGCGACCAGATCACCGTGCTCGAGTTCGGGCAGCAAATAGCCTGCGGCACCCCGCAAGAAGTCCGCAACGACCCCGCCGTCGTCGCGGCGTACCTCGGCGAGAGCTCAGGCGCGGCATGACAACTCCGATCCTCGAGCTCGACCGCCTCTCCGTCTCCTACGGCGGGATGCGTGCTCTGTCCGACGTCAGCCTCGTCATCCCGGAAGGCGGTGTCGTCGCGCTGCTCGGCGCGAACGGCGCCGGAAAGACGACGACGCTCCGCACGATCTCCGGTCTGGTTCGTCCCGAGGGGGGACGGATACGGTTCCGCGGCCGCAACATCGATCGCACCGCGCCGCACCGCATCGCAGCAATGGGGATCACGCACGTCCCGGAAGGGCGGGGCATCTTCCGCAGCCTGACGGTCAGCGAGAACCTCGAGATGGCCGAGTACGGCCGCCGCGCGACGACGAGTCGAACTGGCGCGCGGAGCGCGACTGGCGCCGCCGTTGAGCAGGCCGTGGCGCAGTTCCCCGCGCTCGGAAGCCGGCTCAAGCAGCAGGCCGGAACCCTCTCCGGCGGCGAGCAGCAGATGCTCGCGCTCGCCCGCGCTTTTGCGGTGAAACCGCAGCTCTTGATGCTCGACGAGATCTCGATGGGCCTCGCGCCACTAATTACCGAGAAGCTGTTTGAGGCGATTCGCGCGGTTGCAGCCACGGGAGTTGCCATGCTGTTGATCGAGCAGTACGTCGACGCGGCACTCGAGCTGGCCGACTTCGGCTACGTCCTCGAGAAGGGGCGGATCGTGGACATGGGCGACCCAGGCGACCTGCGCGCCGGTGACGCGCTGGCTGCTGCCTACCTCGGAGCCGAGCTATGAGAGTTCGTCGCGCCCCGCGCCATGGACAGAGCGCCCCGCGCAGCCGACGCTGGGCTGTCGCGGTCGCGACGGCACTCATGGTCGGCGCGCCCGGCGTCGCCTTCTGGGCAGCGCCGGCGAGCGGCGCCGACGGTGGCGCACCGGGCAGCGACCTCGCCGGTATCAACACCAACGCGACCTCGGCGGCAGCGCGTGTCGTCACCTTCACCCCCGGCATCGCGCCGCTCGGTGACGCCGTCCAGGGCAACATCGTCGAGGCATCGCTCCCCTACGCGAACTCCAACGCCGGAACCGGCCCGACCACCGCCGGTACGGCGTCGCCGCTTTGGCCCGGGTCGGTCATCTCCAACCTTGGCAACGCCGCCGCGACCTTCTCGCCGTCGACGCCGCAGGCACTGGTCGACCTCCTCAACTACCCGGTCGCGGCGCACTCGGCGTACCCGGCGCAGCTGCACACCCACGCGTCGGACACGTTCAGCCCCGGTGGCGTCGGCACGTCGACGACCACGTCACACGCTGGTGAAAGCACGGCGCATGCGACGTTGACCGACCTCGCCCTGCTGGGCAACAAGAAGACCCCGCTGATCGACGTCGCGTCCACAACCACCGACACGTCGGTCACGGTGAACGCGTCATCGGTGACGACCACGGCGCACACGCACGTCGGTCACATCACGATCGCCGGAGTCCTCGACATCGCCGGGATCGACTCGACGGCGACCGCGTCGTCCGACGGCGTCGCCGGCCACCACACGTCCGAGCTCCACGTCGGCGCGGTGACAGTTGCCGGTGTCGCGGCCAGCATTGGCCCGAACGGCCTGACGCTGAACAAGACCACGCCGAAGCTTCCGATCGACGTGCTCGACGTCGCAAACACCACGCTGACCGCGCTGCAGCAGGCTGGCCTCACGATCAAGCTGCTGCCCGCCGAAGGGTCGGACGACGGGAACAAGGGGACATCGACGTCCGGCGGGATCCAGATTCTGTTCAAGGACCCGAACATCCCGAACCTCGGCGCCGTGCTGCCGCAGGTTCCGCTGCCGCTGCCGAACTCAGTCGGCCTCGAGGTCGACCTCGGCGGCAGCCTCGCCACTGCGGCAGCGACGCAGCTCCCCGGCGAGGAGACCGGCCCGACACCACCGACGACTCAGCCGACTGAGGGTAGCGGCCCCGGTGGCGTCAGCCCGGGCGGCTTCGACGGAGGCGTCGTTCCGCCCGCACCTGGAGTCGGATCGACAAGCCCGCCTGAACCGGGTCCGATCGTCGCGGCACCTACGGCGAGCGCGCTCGGCGTACCGATCCGCAGCGCGTGGGTGATCTGGGCGTTCCTGCTCTCGCTGCTCGCGGCGGGACCACTACTTGCATATGCGAACTGGCAGCTACTGCGTGGGAGGACGTCGTGAGCTCAGTGGCTTCGGAGGGCAACGACCTGCCCACCACGACAGATGACACCTGGCTGCTGCGCGGCCGGCGCAAGGGGAGCACCGGCGGGTTGCGCCGGATCCCGACCCTCGTCCGCGAGGGAGGTCTCGACCTGCGCAACACCTGGCAGGTCGTGGCCGGCGCGATCCTGCTGCCGCTCGGGATCGCCGTGATCCTGCTGGGCTGGTCGGGTGCGGCTCACGGCCGCGTCGAGCAGCAGCAGATCCCCTACCTGATCAGCGGCGGCCTGCTCGGGCTCGCCTGCGTGATGATCGGCGGATTCTTCTTCTGGGCGCACTGGCTCTACCGAATCTACGACCAGGCCGACCTCCACCATGAGGAGTCGATGCGGCAGCAGGCCGAGCTGATCCGCGCACTGCTCCAGCTCCAGGGCGGGGGCGCAGCGGCACCATCGATTGCGAAGGCAACCGCAGCGGCGGGAGCAACGGCCACGAACTTCGTCGCGACGCGCAACGGTACGAGCGTGCATCGCCCGGACTGCTCGCTGATCGCCAACCGTTCCGGGCAGCTCCGCACAGTCACTGCAGCAGAGGCGGCCCGGATGAAGCCGTGCCGCGTCTGCGACCCGCTCGGCGGCTGATACCTACACAATCCCGCCTAGTCGGGCGGAAGCGGAGAAACCAGCGCACTGGTCAAAAGGTGCTATGTACGAGGGCAGACAACCCGACCAAGACTGAGTCGTGGCATCTGTCGGAGGCGCGCCGCGACGAGGCGTGCGTAGTCGCGTCGCGCAGCTGTTCGCGATTCCGCACTTCCGGCTGTGGGCCCAGTTCTTCATCGGCGGCATCGTTGTCTGCCAGCTCTCACTAACCGTGCTCCGCCCGGGGCTCAGCGACCGGCTGCTCATGGTCGCGATCAACGTTCCCGCGCAGCTGCTCATCGCCGTCATCACGCTCCGCTTCTCAGCGGAGTCGCGCCTGGTCCGGCTCTGGCCGCCAATCATCGGCCTGCTCGCGTTGAACCTCCTTGCCGCCACGACGAGCGATCTCGCTCCGGCGTTCGGCGGGTTCTTCGTGATCACGTTCGTCTACATCGGCCTGACCCAACCACCGTGGACGTCGCTGTGGCTGGTCGTGCCGGCGACCACGGGCTGGCTTCTGTTCAACCGGCCCCTCACCAACACGACCGTCGCGAAGCTGCCAGTGGCCGTCAGTCTCTGGGTGTTGCTTGCCGAGCTGCTCAGCCGCGTGAGCACCCAACGGCAAGCCGACCAGGACCGGCTTGCCGAACAAGCCGCACATGACGCATTGACGGGACTGCGTAACCGGCGAGGGCTCGAGGAGTTGCTCGACGACGCGGAAATCGGCGACGCCGTGGTCTTCATCGACCTCGATCACTTCAAGGCCGTCAACGACCTCCTGGGCCACGAAACAGGCGACCAGGTGATCGCAGATCTCGGCCGGATCGTGCTCGCCGTGCTCCGCCCGAACGACGTGGCCGTTCGGTACGGCGGTGAAGAGGTACTGCTCGTCTTGCCAAATACCTCGGTCGACGGCGCCGAGGCGGCGCTGCGGCGGATGCGCCGCGGCTGGTCGGCGTCGCACCCGGAGCTGACTTTCTCGGCCGGCATCGCCATTGTCGACGGGGAAGGCGGCGCGGTAGCCGCCCGCGAGGCCGACGACGCGCTCTATCTCGCGAAGCAGCGCGGCCGCAACCGGGCCGAGGTCGCCAACCGGGCTCCTACGCCGTCGGTTGTGATCCCGACACAGAAGGACTCGTCAGTCGCACGGTCCACGCCCGCGTCGTACTGAGCTCCGGCGTGCGAACCGTCAACGTCCGCGTCACCTCGTCGTAGCGCCACTTCAGTCTGTGACCTGCGACGGTCGCGATCACATCGCGCGGCGGCGGCGGAAAGACATCGCGGAACCGCACTGTCCACGACCGCTTCGTGGGCGAATCCGCGAAGTCATCGCTTGCGGCGCTGATCCGCAACGCTTGTCCATGCGGATTCGTCGTGTGGCGGAAGCGGATCCACGAGTACGCGCGGTGCTGGTAGCCGAAGCCGGTACCCGCGTCGTCGTACAGGCGGCCCGAGCCATCGCGGTCGCCGTAGACGGTGAGACACAAGTGATCTCTCGGAGTGGCAGTCGAGTGCGCGACAGGAGGCTGCGTCGGGACCACCGAGCCGGCGCGGACGAACACCGGCATCCGACTCAGCGGCACCGAGAACGAATGCACGGACGGACCGGCGTACGTCTTTCCCGTGAAGTAGTCGACCCATCTTCCCGGCGGGAACCACACCTTGGCCGGCGCCGGGTTGCCTTTCGCCGCGACCGGCCGCACCAGGACGTCGCGTCCCATCGTGAACTCCTGCGGATGGCGGTACGACGGCGCACGCCCCGGCCACTGCAGGTACAGCGCGCGCATCATCGGCAGTCCGGTGTCGTAGGACTCACGCGCAACGGAGTAGAGGTAGGGCACGAGTGACTCGCGCATCTGAAGCGCGGCTGTTGCCGCCTGCCTCGCCGGACCTGTGTACTCCCACGGCAGTCTCGCGCCGTGGTTGGAGTGCAGCCGCAGCAACGGTTGGAAGACGCCGAGCTGCACCCAACGCGCGTACATCTGCGCCGGCAGCTTCGAGCCCGACGCGCCGGCGCTTGGACTGCACTGGCCGCGGATCGGCGCGCCGTTGAAGCTGCCGATGTCGTGGCTCACGTAGGGAATGCCGACGTTGCCTTCCTCGGCAGACAACTTCGCCTCGAAGCCGAGCATCCCCCAGGTCGCGCAGGTGTCGCCGGTGAAATGAATCGCGTAGCGGTGCTCGGCAAAGATGCCCGGTCCGGGTCCGGCGACCGGGTCGTCACCTTGATGTGAGCCACCGACTCGCGACAACACCAGCCAGCGATCGCCGTCGCGGTGGAGATAGTTGGTATAGAGCCGATTCAGCCAGGTGTCCGGTGTGAGCCCGGGCGCGGTTGCCGACGTCGCGTCACAGCACCAGTCCAGCCACCACTCGTCGACTCCGTCGGCGGTGATCGGCGCGTGCAATGCGAAGTAGGCCGCAATCTGGTTCGGCTGCGTCAGATCGAAGACGTGACACTGACCCAACGGATCGATCTGCTGCAGCGTGCACATCGGGTCGAGCTGAAGCGGACCGGTCTTGGCGACCGTGGCGTCGTACTGCGGGTCCGTGCTGTCGATCGATGGATGGATGTTGAGCGCGAGCGCGACGCCGTGTCGATGCATCCATGCGACGAACTGCCTCGGGTGGGGGAACAGCGTGGTGTTCCACTCCCACCCGTTCCACGACCAGGCTTGGGTCTTGCCGACCACCGCACCGGCGAGGGTCGGGGAGATCGGATTCGGCTGTCGCTTCCAGTCGGTGTCGATCGACAACGTGTCGAGGGGCACCCGGTTGACGCGGAACCGATTGAGGAGCTGGGCGTACTGCGCCGTGTCATAGGCGTAGTAGCGGGAGAACCACACGCCGAAGGCCGGGCGCGGCAGCAGTGGCGCTGGTCCGGTCAACGTGCGCAGGTCGCGCAGGGCGGTCGCGAAGTGACGTCCGTACCCGAACAGGTAGCCGTCCTGATAGCCGGCCGCGGTGCGGCGGATCGCGAACCCAGGGCTCTGCGCGGTCAGCAGTGCGTCCGTCGAGTCGTTGAGCAGGTACCAGCCCGCCCGCGTCAGCAGCCCACCGTGCAGGGGCACCGGCCCTTGCCGGTCGTCCAGCGCGCGGATCCAGCCGCCGAGGTTTCCCTTCGCGCCACCGCCCGGCTTCGACCAGTCCGGCCGTGCCGACCACTGGCCGTGGCGCGATCTCACGGCGACGTTCCTCGTCGTGAACCGCCCGCCGATCCGGTAGGTCAGCTCGATCGCGGCGGTGCGGATCGTCAGTACGCCGTGGGCACGCGTCGTCGTAAAGGCGGTGATCGGCGACCGGTCCTGCGCGACCGCGGTCGGACGGTTCTCGAAGTGCCCGTCAGGGGCGTACTCGATCCGGATCAGTGTCGGGCTGAGCACCTCGAACCGCGCGTGACCGACTTGCACTCCCCGGTTCGGCCCCGAGTTCGGCCCCGAGTTCGGCACCGGGTTAGGCCCACTCCCCGAGGCCGCAGTCGGGATCAGCGCAAGCCCGACCACCAACGCGGCGAGACATGCCAGCCGGACCCGGTTCATTGCGACTGGAGTTTGCCGCACGGCGTGACTGACGTCACGATGACTTGACGGTGACATCATTCTGATGTCAGATTGCTGTCATGCAGCTCGACGGATACGTAACCCTGATCCGCGATGACCTCGCCCGAATCGCCGCCGTCGGCGACGAGTCCACTGCCCGTGCCGCCGAGCTCCTGTCGGTGGCGCTCGAGTCCTCGCTCGCCCGCCGCCTGCAGGAAGCACTCGCCGAGGCCGCCCTCGAGCTCTCCGACCAGCTCGAGCACGGCAGCGTCGAGGTGCGAATGGCGGGCGGCGACCCCGAGCTGGTCTACGTCGGCGCGCAGCCGGCCGTCGAGCCGGCAACCGACGAGGCCTTCGACGCCCGCATCACGTTGCGGCTGCCCGACCGCCTGAAGACCCGACTCGACGACGCCGCCGCCGCGGCGGGTGTGTCTGTCAACACCTGGCTGGTCCAGGTCCTCCACCGCTCTTTGGAGCCACGCCCGGCAATCACCGGCCAACGCAGGCTCACCGGCTACGGCCGCGCCTAGCTCCGACCCACCTTCGAAGGGAATCCACGATGATCGACCAGCGCTACGACACCCCCCGACCGGTTCAGCTCGAGGTCAAGCTCCCGATCGCCAATGTCGAGGTCAGCACCGTCGACGGCTCCGAGTCCACCGTGACGGTGACCGGCACCGAGCGGATGTTGGACCTCATCAGGGTCGAGTGCGTCGGCGACCGCCTCGTCATCGACATGAAGCACAAGGTGTTCGGCGGCTGGGGCCATCGATTCGGCGCGATCGACGTGCACGTAACGGTGACCGTGCCGCACCGCAGTGCTGTCAGCATCGCCAGTGCCGCCGGCGACGCCTTCCTCGACGGCACCTTCGAGCGACTCGACGCGAAGGGCGCATCCGGCGAGCTGCACGCGGCTGGCGAGGTGCTGGGCGACGTCAGCATCAAGACGGTGAGCGGTGACATCCGGCTTCCACACATCGGTGGGGGGGCTCACCGCGGTCACGGTGTCCGGCGACGTCGTCGCGGAGTCGGTCGCGGGCTCGGTTACTACGAAGTCGGTGTCAGGTGATGTCCGGATCGGTTCGGTGCAAGCCGGCCAGGTGAAGGTGCACTGCGTGTCAGGCGATGTCGAGATCGGCATCGCGGCCGGCAGCAACCTCGACGTCGACGCAACGTCGACGTCGGGCTCCTTGACTTCCGAGGTCCCGCTGGCGACCGCGCCGGGTGGTGGCAGCGGCCCGACTGTTGTTGTGCGGGGCAAGACGGTCAGTGGCGACGTGCGCCTGTTCCGAGCCGCCTAGACCGGTTACACCAAAATTGCGCCATCCAACCGGGTTCGAGCCCGAACCGGTTGGATGGCGCAATTTCGCGATGACTACTCGTCCTCGATGGCCTTGCCATTGGTGCCGACGACGTACCACTCGCCCCCGGACAGGTTCTGTCCCTCGCCGTTGGCCTGCTTCGGCGCGGTGTCCTGCGCGTAGAAGTAGAGCGGGTGGCCGTAGTAGGTGACCTGACCCTTGCTGGTGAGGCCGAGATGCGCACCGCGGACGTGCGCCCCGGCGATCGCCGCACGCTTCGACTTCACCGGCGGCCAGTACATGCGGCAAGTCGCGTCGCAGTTCGAATGGTTCTTGGTGTCCCGCTCGAACAGATACACAACATGGTCGTTCGATCCGGCAAGCACTCGGCCCAGCGAGATCGAGACCGTCTTGATCTTGCTGTGCTTCGGCGTCGCCGCGGTCACAGGACCGGCCACGAGGGCAACCGTTGCGGCGGCAGCAATACCGCCGACGACGATTCGACGTCGAGAGTGGTACGACAGATTCACGCTAGGCCTGCTCATCAACGCTGCTCCTCAATCAGTAGCCGTATGCGCCGCCGGAGCCGCTGCTCGGGCTGTGCGTCGGGGTAGGTGTGCTGCTGTTTCCGCCAGCGCTGCCAGGGCTGACCGTGCTCTTGCCACCCGAGCTGCTGCCGCCGCAGCCGGCGAGTGCGACCGCGCCGATGGCAAGAATGACCGCCGCGTGGGCGGACCGCCGCCGAAGGATTGACATCACAACCTCCACGAAGTTTTGGGGTTCTGGCCTCCTACACGGCATCCGCATTCGTCCGGTTCACTGAACCGGGAACCCGTCTTCTCCGTGGTCTGATCTAGCCGGACCGAGTGGGAGGAGGAGCCATGGCTGCCGACCAGGCATTGATCGTTGCGCCCGCTTCACTCCCTCGCCCGTGGGCCGCGCCCCGCCCCTTCACGTGGCTCGGCCGTCTCTACGTTCCGACGATCGGCATCACGGTCCTCGCGGTCTGGCTGTCGCGCGAGGGATGGCAGGCGCTTGCGCCCTGGGGACCGCTGCACCAAGTGCGCACCGCCGAGTTCCAGATCGCCGGGCCCGTCGTGCTCGGATTCGTCCTCGCGGTGTTCGCGATCGAGCGACGCTGGCCGGCCCAACCGCGGCCCGCTACTGCACGCGGCCACCGCATGGACGCCATGTACTTCGGCGTTCATGCCCTCGTCGGCGTACCGCTCATGGTCCTCGCGGGCACCGGTTTCTCAAACTTGCTGGCACAGCACGCGTCGTGGCTCGTCCTCCCGGCGATGCCCGCGGTGCCGCGTGCAGTTTTCGTCGTCCTCGCGATCGTCGCGATTGACGGATTCGACTGGATCGCCCACTACGGCAGCCATCGCTTGAACGCCCTTTGGCGACTGCACGCCGTCCATCACTCGCAGGAAGAGCTGTCGATACTCTCGACGTTCCGCACCAGCCCGCTCGTGCACGTCGGCTTCATCATCACGGCGATTCCGGTGTTCGTGCTGGCAGGCAACAACGCGACCCCAGCTGAGCTGCTCACCGCCTTCGCCTGCTTCGGCGCGCTGCCGCACGCCAACCTGCGTTGGAGCTATGGACGCCTCGGCCGGTGGGTGATCAGTCCGACCTATCACCGCGTGCATCACCGCACGAACGGCAGGCTCGACATCAACCTCGGCGTGCTCTTCACCTTCTGGGACCGGCTGGCGCGACGCGCGATCTTTCCCGACCTTGCCGCCCCTGTCGCACCCACTGGCCTGGCCGGTCGGCCGATCCCGGTCGAGCAGTCGGAGGGTCGGCCGCGCTACCTCCGCCTGCTTACCGCGCAGCTGTTCCAACCGTTCCTTCGTGAGGAGATGACATGAAACGCGTGCTCGAGGCACACCGAGGCATCCCGCTGCTCGCGCTATGCGCGATCGGCGCCGGCCTGTCGGTGGCGTCCGGCGCGATTCACGTGCACTTGTGGAACATCGCCTATCGCGATGTCAAGCAGGGCCACCTGAACGTGCTTTTCATGGTGCAGGCGATCGCGTGCTTCGCCGCCGCGGCCGCCGTGCTGGCGATGCGCAACATCCTCGCGACAGTCGGCAACGCCGTCCTTCTCCTCGGGACCTACGCCGGCTACCTCATCACCCGCTACCACGGCTGGTTCGGTTTCGACCCCGGCAAGGGGATCGACACCAGCTGGGCGAAGTGGGCGATGGTCACGGAGCTCGCCGGCGCGGTCGTCCTGATCGTCGCCGCCGTAGCGATGGCACGCTCCGACTCCACCTCGGCGCCGGCTGGGCTCGCAGCGCCCGTAACGACCTAGACCCAGCGTCGGGTCTGAGCGACCCGACTCCCTAGACCCAGTGCCGGGTCTGAGCGACCCGGCAAAGCTCACGCCGTTTTGTGCGGGTCGGCATCTCCGCGAGTCCGGTCTTCACGTAGGCGCGCTTCAGGGCGGCCTTCACTGCGTCGACCGCCCGCGGCGTACCTAGCGACGCGGCGATCTCGGCGTTGGTCGCGGGCTCCCCGCCGTGCACCCACGGCTCCGCTAGCCGCCGCACCACCTGCAACTGGTAGTACGAGAGCACGTCGCCCCCAGAGGCGCCCCCAGAGGCGCTGCGGACTCCGGCGAGCGACATCGCCTTCCTCCGGTCGCCCGAGTCGGCGTCGTCCTGGTCCGACAAGGGGGCGAACCTGCCGTCGGCGCCTGAACGTTCTCCACCTGACACGTCTGCCACGAACGTCGGTTTCCCCCGTTCGGCGTAACAGAAATCGTCTGCAAGCCCGGCTGTCGTTACGGGCCTGTCGAACCGGGTAGGAACTGCGTGTTCCAACCAGGCAGCAGCCGAGCATCCGGGAGATGGCGTTGAGTGCGGCGACACGCGAGCTGCTCGCCGAGCGCTACCACCTCGAGGAACGAATCGCCACCGGTGGCATGGGCGTCGTCTGGCGTGCCCGCGACCACCGGCTGGGCCGCGACGTCGCGATCAAGCTGATCCGGCCGGAGTACGCCGACGACCCGACCTTCCGCGAGCGACTGAACCTCGAGGCCCGGGCCATCGCCGCCATCACCAGCCCGCACGTCGTACGGATCCACGACGTGTGCGAGGAGAAGGATCCAGCCGGCGGCTACCGCGCCTTCATCGTGATGGAGCTGGTAGACGGCGAGCCGTTGTCCGCGGTGCTGCGCGAGGGGCCGCTGACACCTGAGCGCACCTCCGACGTGATGAGTCAGGCTGCCTCCGCGCTGGCCGCCGCACACGACCAGCAGATCATCCACCGCGATGTGAAGCCCGGGAATCTGATGCTCGACCCGAACGGGCGCGTGACGGTCCTCGACTTCGGCATCGCGCGCGCCGCAGACGCGGTCGCGTTGACGAAGACCGACCAGATTCTCGGGACCGCCCGCTACATCTCGCCGGAACAGGCTGGCGGTCGTGGCGCCGTATCGGCCAGCGACGTGTACTCCCTCGGCGTCGTCGCGTTCGAGTGCCTTACCGGCACCGTGCCGTACGACGCGGGCTCGGATGTCGCGATCGCCCTTGCGCACCTCCGAGACCCGATTCCCAGGCTTCCCGCAACGGTGCCCTCGTCCATCGCGTCCCTGGTCCGCGAGATGCTCGCGAAGGCACCCGCTGATCGGCCGACCGCGGCGGAAGTGGCCGAACGGTTCGGGTCGAACACAGTTCGCGACGCAGCGCCGGCGGCGACCGCCGCGATGACGATCACACTGCCGGAAGCCGGTGCCACGCCTGCTCCGCAGCAGACCGCTGTGATGCCGGTGGTCATGGCGGCCAGCCACCGGGTCCGCGATCGGATGGCCGGGCGGGACCTGTCGGAGACCCGTTCCGCGCCGCTGCGGCTGCGATTGGTCGCCATCCCCGCTGCCGTGATCGTGCTCACTCTTCTGATCGCGCTCATCGTGTCGGCCGGTGGGTCAGGTGGCACTCCCGCGGCCGCGGCGGACGCCGGCAAGACGCAACAGCATCACGCGGTCGTGCACAAGGTCACGATCGACCCGACCCGTTACGTCGGCCGGCAATGGCCGGTCGTCCGCGACGAGCTCACGAGGATCGGCGTCGTACCGACGCCGCAGTACGCGGGTGAAGGCCCGAACGGCACGGTCGTCGGCCTGGCGCCGACCGGCAAGGTGGCGAAGGGCTCTGGTGTCACCGTCGTCGTCGCGCGAACCAAGCCGGCAAAGCGGCCGAAGCCTGAACCCGTCAAACACGCTCCCCCGCCGCCGCACCACATTCCGCCCGGCCAGGCCAAGAAGCACCCCGGGCCTGGGCCCGCCGGCCCAGCGCGTCGCTAGTTCCGGTTAGGTGAGATCCCAGAGCAGTCGGTAGTAGCACGTTCGTTCCTGGTCTGCGGCGATGCCGTACGCGTCGAGCAGATGCTCTTCCCAACCGGCGCCGTAGTTCCACGTCGCGCTCCAGGTCGCGATCGCAAGGTCAGCCCATCGATCGGCCACGCCGAGCGAGCCCAGGTCGACGTGTCCGGCGAAGCTGCCGTCGTCGGCGACGATCGTGTTCGGTGAGCATGCATCGGCGTGGCATACGACGGCCCCGTCCACGTGGGGCGGCTCCGCGAGAGCGTTCAGCGCCTGCTCGACACTCAGATGCCGATGCTCGCGGTGCCAGGCGTTCGGGTCGAGCCGCCCCTGCTCGGCATGAACATGGGCTCGCGCCAGTCGTTCCTGTGCCGACCAGGTGAAGGGACATTGCTCAACCGGTGCCGAGTCATGAAGGCGACGTAGTCCCACTCCGATCGCAGCCACGGCAGTCGCAGGGTCGACTTTTCCCCGATTGGCGACTGCGGACTCACCGGCCAACGCCTCGGTGAGCAGCCACGAGCCATCGGCGTCGTCGCCGTACTCGACTACACGTGGGACGACGGCAAACGCACTCACCCACTGCATGCGTGCGGCTTCGGCCGAAAGATCAAGGCCGCTTCCCGCTGGAGCCCACTTGAGGAAACGTCGGCGCCCGTCACCTGTGAGCTCGAAGGTCACGCCGCCAATCTGGTTGACCCAGACCGCCCGGGTGCGTGCGCCGCCGACGACAGACCGCAACCCAGACGGAACCGGGATCTCGTGCCGCGGAGGGCCGGTCCCGATCCGCAGATCGTTCCCGTCGAACACCACGCCCGGACGATACGACTTCGCGTCTTGCACGAGAGGATGGGTCCATGAGGCGGTCACGGCTGGTTGTTGCAGGTGTGATCGCGATGGGCTTGCTCGCCGTACCGACGGCGCAGGCGGGAGCCGCTCATGCAACCAGGCCGGCGATGGTTCGCATCCCGCAGCAGCTTTCGCATCGCGGGCCGTACCTGACCGATCCCGCTGGTCGCGTCATCTTCATCCACGGGGTCAACGCGGTGTTCAAGCGCGCGCCCTACGTCGCGCCGAAGACCGCGGCTGGGTTCACCGCCCGCGACGCAAGCTTCCTCGCCGCCAACGGGCTGAACGGCGTAAGGCTCGGCGTGCTGTTCGCAGGCGTGATGCCGAAGCCCGGCGTGATCGACCATCACTACCTCGCCCAGATCAACCGAATCGTTCAGCTGCTCACCAGCCGCCACATCTGGGTGCTGCTCGACTTCCACCAGGACGCGTTCAACGAGAAGTTCAACGGTGAGGGCTTCCCAGCGTGGGCGGTGAACGACGACGGCCTGCCGTTCGTCGACCTCGGCAGCTTCTTCGCCAACGACCAGACGCCAGCGGTGCAGCGCGCCTACGACCACCTCTGGAACAACGACGCGAGCCTCTGGCGCTACTACGCGCAGGCGTGGAAGGCGGTCGCCAAGAAGTGGCGCTACCAGCGCTACCTGATGGGCTACGACCTGTTCAACGAGCCCAACGCCGGCACGCAGATGCTCACCTGCGCCAACCCGCTCGGCTGCCCGGTCTTCGACGCGCGCCTGCAGCAGTTCTACGACTACATGCGTAGGGCGATCCGGACCGTGGATCACCGCAACCTCGTCTGGTACGAGCCACAGTTCCTCTTCAACGCGATCTCGGCGTCCAACTTCACTCGCGTCAATGACCCCGACGTCGCGCTGTCATGGCACGACTACGCGTGCACACCCGCCTTCGTCGAAGGCGGCGTCCTTCCCGGCGACGTCGACTGTCAGGTCAACGAGCCGCGCGTGATGGACAACGCCGACGCCCAGATCACGGCGATGGGCGCGGGCGGCATCATGAGCGAGTTCGGCGCCGGTGACGACCTCTCCGACCTGGCCCGGCTGACGTCGATCGCGGACGACCATCTGACCGGGTGGATGTACTGGCAGTACAAGCACTGGGCCGACCCGACCGGTGGCACGAACGAAGGCCTGTACCGGGTTGATGCGAAGCCGTCGACGGTGAAGGTCGCGAAGCTCGCCGTACTCGTGCACCCGTATCCGCAAGCGATCGCGGGCACGCCGACCTCGATGTCGTGGGACGCGGCGGCGAAGGTGCTGCGCTTCCGCTACACGCCGAAGCGCGCCACCGGCCGGACTGACGTCTTCCTTCCCGCGCTCACGTGCAAGCACGGCTGCCCGGTCATGGTGGCAGGAGGCAAGGTCGTACGACGTACGGCGCGCCACGCGTACGTCGCCGCACGGCCGGGCGCCGGAAACGTCACCGTCACGGTCAAAGCGAGCTGACAAGGCGCCCCTGAGCGCTTCGGGACCTAGGTCACCTTGCCCTTAGCCCGGGACAACTCCTGTGGATAACCCCGCCGGATCGCATGTCACATCGGTGTTGTGACACCTCGCACGCATGTCACATGCGTGTCGCAAATTGCAGCCCCTATGTGACATGCGTGTCGCACATTGCAGCCCCTATGTGACATGCGTGTCGCAAGTCACGACCCCTATGTCACATGCGAACACCTGCCAAGAGCGCGCCCTGTCGGGCGGTCTAGCAGGCGATGTCGTGGTCGATGCCCTTGCGGATCCATTGCGCCATCAGCGCTGGTCCGCCGGTGATCGAGTGGGCGAGGCAGTTGTGGCGAGCGTTGCGCTTGCTGCCTGCTCCGCCGCCCCAAACGGGTGTGCCGCGAAAGTCCGTCGTACCGCCGGTGATGAACACCCACCACCGGGTTTCGGTGTAGATGCCGACACCGACGTGGTGGCGGTGCCGCAGGTAGTTGAGCGCGCCGCGGATGATCGCCCGGTTCGCCGCGATGCCCTTCGACGTGTAGCCCCACGTGTTGTCGGTCTCGACGTCCAGCCACCAGCGGCCCTTGCCGGGCGAGCCGACCGCCGAGACGTAGCCCCACGCCGCGGCAGCCGCCAGATACCCGTAGTCGTATGCGCAGCCTGGGTCGTACTTCGGCCCGCGGTCACAGGCCCGCGGCCCGCCCTGGCCCCAGTTCGGGCTCTTGTGACCAGGGTTGGCGAGGTTGATGTAGTACTGCGGCCGGTAGGTCAGCGAGCTCGCCCAGGCGTACTCCGTCGACAGGCACGGAGACGAGAAGTACGGCCGGCCCGCCGTCGTCGCGATGACCCCGAAACTGACGTCGGTCGCGAACGGCTGCGAGCAGCTCTGCCAGCCGACATCCCGCCCGATGCTCCCGCTGGGCGCAACCCCCGCTGACCGCGCAGTCGACTCCATGGGCGCGGCCCCGGTCCCGAGCGAGGCCCCGAGCAGGGCCACCCAGACGAGACGCGCGATTGCTGGGAAAACGGCGAACACGCCCTCCGACGTTAGCCGCCCGCAGGCCTGCTACTCGCCCAGACCGCGCTCCTTGAGCCAGTCCGCGGCACGACGCTTCGACGCACGCGCAAGCCACGCGTCCTGCACGACCTCGGCGAGCTCGTCGTACGTCAGCTCACCGATCCGAGATGTCCGCAACAGCACCGACGGGTGTCCGTCGAAGTGCTGCGTCGTGAAGAACGGGGTGTCCTCCTCGGCGAGGATCGCTTGCTTGTCCTCGTCAGACGCGACCCAGAACACCACGACGTCGTCGTACCGCTCACCGGTTTGCGGATCGAACGCGTCCGGACGGGGGTTGCGAAAGAACACGAACGACTTGCCGCCAACCTGGTACACCGGGTTCGGGCTCGACGCGTCCCACACCGTGGTGAACGGCATCGACGTTGCGAGCTCGCGAATGTCCTCGACACGCGCGCGTCGGCGTCGCGCTCTGCGCGCTGTCAATGGAGCGCTCTGCGCGCCGTCAATGGAGCGCGCTCATCGGCCTAGCGCTTGACGCCGCAGCGCCTGCACTTCGTACGACGGAACAGTCGCGACTGCCACTCGTGGCCCGGTCCAGAGATGCAGGCGATCACTGAGGCAGCCCGAACGTCATCGTCCGTGCGCATTCGCCACATAGGCCCGTCGACAAGACGTCCCGCGTCACCGCGACCCGTGTCCCGCACCGTGCCCCCTACTCACACACGCCCACGCTGGCGCAAAGGTGAAGGGGAAGGAACCCATCATCCCTGCGGGCCTCGGCGACCCGTCAAGCGCCCCTACGGGTAGAGAACGACTCCCCGGCAGAACGGTCGCGTCAGACGAGGGCGGCTTCTGGAATCTCCCTGCGCTCCGGCGCCGCGCTCCGCAGCAAGGATGACCTGCCCTCGCGCCAGGCTTCCATCACATAGGTCGCGAACTGTCGCTCGGACCACATCAGCACCTCGGCACCCCAGAGCACCATGGGCGCGGCGGCCGGCTGCTGGGCGACGAGCCCGCCGGCCAGCCCGTCCGCAGCGACCTGTGCATGATGTGCATCCGCGACGACATGTACGTCGAAGAAGTGGCACGCCGCCTGCGGCGCGTCGAGCCGTCGCAACGCCGCCGAGTACGCGGACATCGGCGCGACCGAACTCATCTCGAAGCCAGCCAGGTGCCCGATGAGGGCGGGCACGTAGGTCCGGTGCAGACCGAACAGCGACGCTAGGTTGACCGTCGCGAGCGTGACGCCCGGGGTCTGCGACAGATAGAAGCCGTACCTCGTGTCGAGGCCCAGCAATGAGAGCGTCAGCGCGTAGAGGTGCTGATGCACGTCGCGCTCGACGCCGTCGCCGTACTCGCCTTGCTGAATCTCGGCCAGCGCGGCCTTCGGCCGCCCGCCAAGTCGCGGCAAAGCCCAGGTGTGCGGGTCAGCCTCCTTGAGCTGCCAGGCACTGCGGTGGATGCAGACCTCCTTGATCTGCTCCCAGCTCGCGTCGTGCTCGCAGAACGTCGACAAGGCCGGACCCCCGCCGCCAGTGGTCAGCTCGCGCAACGCAGCCGCGATGTCGTCGACCTCGTCGCGCATCGGAACCTCGCGAAGCACGCGGTCGAGAAACCGCCGCTCGAGCTCCGCGCGACCGGCGAGCAGCATCGGTGCCCACTCCCACTCATCGTCAACGCCGGCGATGCCGCGGTAGTGCAGCTCGTAGAGGAGGTAGAGCGCGAGCGCGCTGTCGTCACCCGTGACCGGGTCGTCCTCCGCGTCCGGCACCGGGGCGCAACGGCCCGGCGGACGGCTCAGCGTTTCCGCCACCCATTCCGAGATCGGTCCCCTGGGAGGCGGCAGCGTCGCGCGGCAGTGGTCCACGACCGACGGCACGTCGCCGTACGCCTGAAGCGGAGAAAGGCTCACGAATGATTTGTTTCCCCGCCGCTCTGACGTCGAATCCCCCTTCGCACGTGACGCACGCGACACATTCGTCGCCGTTACGACCCTTCCGGCACACCGGATCTTCATCTTCAGGTCAGCATCGCCGGAAACAGTGGTTGCGCACGCACGACGCCACGAACCACCTCTCGGGGGACAGATGCGCTCGCGCCGCTTACGGCTCGGAGCACAGCTCGCGGTCCTCGGCGTCGTCGTCTGGCTGCTGATCCTCCCGAAGCTGCGCGGGTCCTCCGACTCCTTGCCTTTGCTCTGGGACTTCGACGGCCCATGGGTCCCGATCGCGCTCGTCGCGGAAGTCGGATCGTTGATCGCCTACACCTTGGCCACGCGCGCGATGCTCGCGGCGCACGTGAGACCGCGATACCGCCGAGTCGCCTGCATCGACCTCAGCTCGATCGCACTCGGTCACTGCCTGCCGGACGGTGGCGCCGCCGGGACAGCGTTGAGTTGGCGACTGCTCGTGAAATCCGGCGTGCCGGGCAGCGACGCCGCATTCGCCAAGTTCGCGCAAGGGCTCGGCTCTGCCGTGATGCTGTACCTCCTGCTCTTCACCTCGCTGATCGTCGGCGGGTACGACGGCGGCTACACGAAGTGGAGCATCGCGCCCATCGCACTCGCCGGCGTGGCTCTGGCCGTCGTCACCGGCGTGACGTTCGCCGTGCGCCGACCCGGGTTCAGAGAGAGCTTCGCGAGGACGTTGGCCCGAATCCCAAGACTGGGCCACTCGCTCGCGACTCGCACCTCGGCGCTCTACGAGCGGCACCTCGAAGACCACATTCGGATCGCTTCGCGTGACCGTGGCCGGCTCCTCCAGGCCGCCGGCTGGTCACTCACCAACTGGGCGCTCGACTTCGTGGCGCTCTATGCGTCGCTGACGGCGTTCGACGCCGACCTCCGGTTGGAAGGAGTCGCCGTCGCCTTCACGATCGCCTGCTTCGGGACGTGGCTGCCGATCACGCCGAGCGGGGTCGGGATCACCGAGGGTCTGATGATCCCCGCGCTCATTGCCTTCGGTGCCCCGCAGGCCGCAGCGGTCGTCGGGGTCCTCACCTGGCGAGCGATCGCCTACTGGCTCCCCATCCCGATCGGCGCGGTCGCCTACACGGCGCTTCACCTCGACAGCAAGCTGTCGAGACCCCTCCCCGCCGGCTAGCGCGAGGCGCGCGGCCGGTGTCGTGCGCATACTCGTCGTACCACCAACGGAGGTACGTCGATGTCGTTCGATCTTGTGGTTCGCGGCGGGACCGTGGTGGACGGCACCGGCGCACCCACTCGCACGGCGGATGTCGCGCTTCGGGACGGGCGCATCGTCGAGGTCGGAAAGGTCGACCGCGCCGGCGACCGTGAGATCGACGCGGACGGCGCCCTTGTCACGCCGGGCTTCGTCGACATCCACACCCACTACGACGGTCAGGCGACGTGGGACAACCGGTTGCAGCCGTCCTCGCAGCACGGCGTGACTACGGTCGTCGCCAGCAACTGCGGCGTGGGCTTCGCGCCGGTGCGACCGACCGACCACGCGATGCTGATCGAGCTGATGGAAGGCGTCGAGGACCTGCCCGGCGTCGTGCTGCACGAGGGCCTTTCCTGGGATTGGGAGTCGATCGGCGACTACCTCGACGTGCTCGCCAGTCGCTGCTACGACATCGACGTCGCCGCCCAGGTCTGCCACGCCCCGATCCGCGTGTACGTGATGGGAGAGCGCGGCGCCAACCGCGAAGCCGCGACGCGTGAAGAGATCGCCGAGATGGGTCGGCTTGCCGCGGAAGGGGTCCGAGCCGGCGCACTCGGCTTCACCACCTCACGGACCCTGAACCACCGGACCAGCCGCGGCGAGCCGACCCCGACTCTCACGGCTGCTCGCGATGAGCTCGTCGGGATTGCGCAGGCGATCGGCGAGACCGGTCAGGGCGTGCTGCAGGTCGTCTCCGATTTCAGCGTCGAGAACGAAGGCGAGACGCTGCTCGAGATGATGCGTGCGTCCGGACGGCCGCTGTCGTTCTCCTTGCTCCAGACCTCACCGGGATTGGGCTACCGCGGGAAGCTCGAGCTGCTCGAGCGCGCCAACGCCGAGGGACTCGCGATGCGCGCCCAGGTCGCAGCGCGCGCGGTCGGCATCCTGGTTGGCCTGTCCGCAAGCGTGAACCCGATCAGCCGCTGCCCGTCGTTCCTTGCGGTCGCCGATCGGCCGCTCGCCGAGCAGGCGGCGTCGCTGCTCGCACACCGCGACCAGCTGGTCGTGGAAGCGCGCGAGTTCATCGCGCGACTCCCCCTCACGGCGGTGTTCGACCTGGGTGACCCGCCGAACTACGAACCGCTCCCTGAAGACAGCGTGCAGGCGGTGGCCGAGCGGCTCGGGGTGGACCCCGTCGGCCACTACATCGATTTGCTGCTCGCCGACGACGGCCGGGCGCTGCTCTACGCGCCGATCCTCAACTACTCCGATGGCAACCTTGACGCCGCGGCCGAGCTCCTCGGCCATCGCCACACCGTGCCCGGCCTCGGCGACGGCGGCGCGCACGTCGGCACGATCTGCGACGCCAGCTTCCCGACCACACTGCTCACCCACTGGGCACGAGACCGCAAGCGCGGCACGACGTACGAGCTCCCGTTCCTCATCCAGCGGCAATGCCGTGGAACCGCCGAGGCGGTCGGCCTGCTCGACCGCGGGCTGCTCGTACCCGGCTACAAGGCCGATCTCAACGTCATCGACCTCGACAACCTCTCGCTCGGCAAACCGCGAATGGTCCACGACCTTCCGGCGGGCGGGAAGCGACTGACTCAGGACGCAACCGGATACCGCCACACCGTGGTGTCCGGCGTCGAGACCTACGCGAACGGCGAAGCGACGGGTGCGTTGCCCGGCCGGCTCATCAGGGGACCGCAGGCCGACCGAGCGGAGGTGCCGGCGTGACCCAGCCGCGGGTGCTCGAAGAGAGCTGTGAGTGGACCACCGACCTGGTCGCTGACGAGGACATCTGGACGGAGGTGTTCACCGACGCGGAGCTCGAGGAGCTGGACGCCTCGTTGCGCCACGCACTTCGGCGATCGGACGACGTCCTCGAGCTGGGCCGCGACGACTTCCCGCTGCCGACGTTGTCGGCGCGACTTTCCGGCATCGCGGCCGAGCTCATCGACGGCCGCGGCTTCGTGCGGATTCGTGGCATCGACCGCTCGGCTTACACACAGGCGGAGATGGAGCTTCTCTACTGGGGAATCGGGATGCACCTCGGTCTCCCGTGGGCGCAGAACCGGCATGGTCATCTGCTCGGCGACGTGACCGACCAGGCGAAACGCATCGATGACCCGACCGCCCGCGGCAACGAGCTCGGCGGGATCGCGCTCCCCTTCCACTGCGACGGATCCGACCTGGTCGGTCTGATGTGTCTCGAGAATGGCCGCTCGGGCGGGCTGTCCGCTGTCGCGAGCTCGGTGCTGATTCACAACCGGTTGGTCCGAGAGCGACCGGACCTCGCTGCCGCGCTGTACGACGAGTTTCCCTACGACTTCCGCGGCGAGCAGGCCGATGGCGGCAAGCCGTACTACACGGTCCCGGTGTTCACCGAGTGGGACGACCGGCTGTTCGTCCGCTGCATCCCGCCCTACATCTGGGCATCGCAACGTCATCCGGACGCGCCGCGACTCACCGATCTTCAGCAGGAGGCGCTACACGCCGTGGTCGCGATGGCCGACGAGCCATCGAGTCACGTCCTGATGGAGCTGCTGCCCGGCGACATCCAGTTCATCAACAACTACCACGTGCTGCACGGCCGGACGGCGTACCAGGACGACGCGGACACCGGCCGGGTTCGGCACCTCAAGCGGCTCTGGCTGGAGACCACTGCACTACAGAGCCGGCCGCCGTACTTCGCCAACCACCGGACGCACTGGAGTGCGAACCGGACAGCGAGCCGGCTGAAGGTGGCCGAGCACCCGCGCTAGAGGCGAGCGCGCTCCGCGAGCGTGGTCGCGCCACTTGAGTCGTCAAACGCTTTGATCAGCCCGTCTTGGACGAACGACGCGATGATCCTGCCGGACTCGTCGCGGATCTGACCGCGGACGTAGCTCATGCCGGCACCGACAGCAGTGCTGTCGTGGTCGTAGAGGATCCAGCCGTCCCAGCTGATCGGGTCGTGGAAGCTGATGTCGATCGCCATCACCGCGGTCGACACCGTCTTGTGCGACATCGCGGTGCCGATACCTGCGTGCCCGCGCATCGTCGTCGAGATCGACAGGTGGCCGGTGAAGTGCGCGAGCAGTGCGCGCTGCAGATCGTCTCTTTCCGGAACGAGGTCGTAGTGCAGCCACGCCTCCAGGCGCGGCGGCCCGACCTCATCGGGGTCGTTCGGGTCCACGACATCGACGAGCCGAAGCTCGCGTCCCGGCAGTGGCATGTCGTAGGGAATGGCGGTGGCCGGCGAGCTGCCCGGCGGCTGCACCGGATGGCGGATCACATCAGCGACCGGCGTATCAAGCATCACGGTGATCACGCCGTTGGTGCGATCACCTTGCGTGACGGTGACGACCGCCGTCGTGAACGACCTGCCCGCGTGCACGATGTCGACCTTGAAGTCGATCAGGGACTCGGCGCGGATCGGCCGGCAGAAGACGCCGCTCGCGCGTCGCACCACCTTGCCGTCTCCGGCCTTGGTCGCGGCGACGATCGCCTGGGCCAGAGCCTGACTCGCGTCAATCAGGTCGCGATCGCCGGCATCGCTGTCACCACGGAAGGTGTTGGGCCCGACCGGCTCGACGTCGAACACCTCGAGCAGGTTCGCGAGGTTCGACTCTCGTGATCTTGGGGATGCAGCGCTCATGTGCTCAGCGCTTGTAGCCGACGACCGCCGGCGTCGCGACGCCGATCTCGACGGTGACGCGGTCCTGGTAGAACGCCACGTGACCGAGGATCTGGGCGACCTGCGGATAAGGATCGCGGTAGGTCCACGCGACCGGTTCCTCCCCGTCGACAAGCTGCCAGTGCGACGCGTAGCCCTTGTAGGGACAGCGAGTCGTGTGGTCGATCTCGGCAAGGTGCGTGAAGTCGACATCCTCTTCCGGGACATAGACGACGATGCCGTGATCCTGCTCGTCGACGAGCAACGGCGACGTCGTCCGCGCAATCACCTTGTCGCCCGATCGCACGATGACGAGATTGCGGCGACGCAACAGATCGACTCGGTAGTCCGGTCGTTCGGCATAGCCGGATTCCTCAGTCACTGCGCCGTCTCGCAATCGATCAATAAGGTGTCGGCGTGATCCTCGTCCTCGCAACCTACGACATGGCGCCGGAAGACCGCTTCGAGTTCATCTCCTCCCGCGAAGCGCAGGTGAAGGCCGCGCAGGCTGAGCCGGGGTGCCTGGAGTACCGGCTGTGCTTCGACGCCTTCGAGCCGGGTCGGATCACGCTGGTCGAGCGCTGGCGATCGATGGCCGACCTGCAGGAGCACATCAAGGTCGTCGAGGCGCGACGCGCAGAGACGGGGCCCGAGACGATCTCCTACAGCCGCACGGTGCTGATGTTCGAGGGCGAGCCGACAGAGCACTAACCGGGTAGGTCGCCGGCCTCCTGGAAGGTCAACAGGCCGCGTTGCGCGGCGTACCCGAGATGACCGTGTCCGTCCGTTCCGCCGCGACGGATCCCGAACAGGTCCTCCATGCTCCGCAAGTAGGAGTAGTGGTTGAACTCGTTGGTCACGTCCTTCTCACCGGCGACGACAAACGGTGACAAGAACAACGCGCCAACGACGCCACCACCGTCGGCGATCGGACCGGGAAGCGGGAACCCGTTGTTCTGCGTCGACGGCAGGTTGGGACCCTTCTTCTCGCCGCAGCACACCAGGTCCGTCGAGCCCTCGTCGAACGTGATGATGATCAGGCCGTCCAACTTGTAAGCAGGCGACGCCATGATCTGCGGGACCACGACCTTCAGAAACTGATCGATCCCCTTGAACTGGTTGCCGTTGTTGCTCGGGCAGGCGTCGTGCCCGTCGTGACACTGACCAGGCGTGATGAAGGAGTACCGCGGAGTCGTCGCGACTGTGCGCAGATCGTGCGCCAACGGTCCGACCACCTTGTGATGGGAGAAGGAACCCATCGGTACGACGTGACGGTTGCAGTAGGCGCGTCGATCGACGATCGAGTGGAAGTACCCGAACGGGTTGTGCTTGTCCTTGTAGTCCGGTCGAGCGATCGTCCGCTTCGGTTTCGCCGGCCCGGTCGTGAGGGGGCTCGAGCAGTGCGAAGGCTTGCCGGGCTGGGCGTCCATGTTCTCCATGTAGCCCTTCCACGACACGTGCGCCGCAGACAGCTGGTCCCCCAGTGACTTCACCTTCGCCGGATACGTGCAGCCGACATGACTGGCACCGACACCGCTGTCGTCGACCGCCTGCCCGTCCTTGTCGAAGTGCCACTGGCGATGCGGGCCACCCAGCGTGGTGGGGTCGTCGCAGTCGCCCTGCGTCGAGATGTTCGGGCCCTGCCCGCCCGTCATTGCGATGTAGTTGTCGAGGCTCGAGTGGCCGGTGCCGTAGTACTGGGCGATCAACTCACCCTTGTCGACCAGTGTCTGAGTGAGGTACGGCGCCGCCGTCCGCCCGACGACGAAGGTCTGCTCGAACTCCTCGTTCTCCAGCAGGATCGTCCAGACATGTCCGATCTTGTGTGCCTTCGCGGCATTGGCCATCTCGCTACCCGGCCCGCTAAGCAGAAGAGGGGAAACCAAGCCGAGCAACGAAAGGAGCAGCGTGATGCGGCGCATGGCGACGATGGTGACAGTTGCGGTCACCTTCGCGCTCGCAGGTGCTGCGCTAACCGCCGAGGGTTCACCCGCAGTTAACGCTCCGCAACAGACCGACGCCTTCTACGCCTACTCCGGCGACAAGCCGCTGTCGCAGATCAAGCCCGGTACCGTGCTGAAGCAGCGCGCCGTCCCGCTGACCTTCGGGCCGCTGCCGACGCCGGTCACCGCGCAGCAGCTGCTGTACCGAACGACGGATCAGCTGGGCCACCCCACCGCCACGGTGACAACGGTCATCGCGCCGTTGCCGCTACCCGCGACGCCGAACCTCGTCGGCTACCTGAGCTTCTACGACGACCTCGGCGGCACGTGTGCGCCGAGCTACACCCTCACCGGCGGCGAGGCGGGCGGTGAGGCCGACAGTCAGGCCGAGGAGGAGGAGCTCCTCATTGCCTTCTACCTCGCGCAGGGCTGGGTAGTGACCGTGCCTGACTTCGAAGGGCCGCACCTGCACTGGATGGCGGGACGAGAGTCGGGCAAGGAGACGCTCGACGGGCTCCGCGCCACCGAGTCCGCGCTCGGACTGAGCGCCGCGACCAAGGTCGGTCTGTCCGGGTATTCCGGTGGCGCCCTCGCCGCGGACTGGGCGAGCGAGCTCGCCCCGCACTACGCACCGAGACTCAACCTGGTCGGCGTTGCCGAAGGCGGCATCCCGGTCAGCGAGGCAACGCTGTTCCGCTATGCGAACGGCACCCCTGTCTTCAGCGCAGCGCTGCCGGGCATCCTCGTGGGCCTTGCTCGGGCCTACCACCTTCCATTGCAGAAGTACCTCTCGCCGTACGGGGAAAAGATCGTGCGGGTCGAGAGCCGCACCTGCATGACCAACGTGTTCGGCCATTACCCAGGTCTGACCTATCAGAAGGTGCTCAAGCCGAGGTACCGGCATCTGTTCAAGGTTCCCGCGCTGGCGCGGATCATCAACGCCCAGCACATGGGCACGGTCCCCGGACACCCGAACACGGCAGTGATGATGGGCGTCGGGGACGTCGACGGCTTCGGCGACGGTGTGATGAGCATCCGCGACGTGATCGCGCTCGGGCAGGAGTACTGCCGGCAGGGCGTGCCGGTCGAGTTCCACCGGTACGGCGGAGCCGGGCACGAGGCCGCCGGAATCTATTTCGACCCGGAAACCGCACCCTTCCTGCAGGCCCGCTTCGCGGGGCTCCCTTTCAAGGGCAACTGCGGGTCGATCCGAGCCACCGGGTGAGGTTAGAGTCCGGATAGGTCATCGAGGACGAGAGACAGGGGCCGACCGTGGACGCAAGAGCAGCAGTCCTGTGGGACACGCACAAGCCGTGGGAGATCGAGGAGATCACCCTCGACGACCCCGGCCCCAACGAGGTTCTGGTCGAGCTGGTCGCCAGCGGCCTCTGCCACTCCGACGAGCACCTCGTCACCGGCGACATGAAGATGCCGAAGGAGATGAACGAGCTTCTCGGCTTCCCGCAGTACCCGATCATCGGCGGCCACGAGGGCGCCGGCACGGTGCTCGAGGTCGGCAAGAACGTCCAGAGCGTGAAGCCGGGCGACAGTGTCGTCTTCTCCTTCATCCCGTCGTGCGGCCGCTGCCCGTCGTGCTCGACCGGCAAGCAGAGCCTGTGTGACCTCGGCCAGTACCTGATCGTCGGACGCCAGATCGACGGCCTCGTCGCCCGTCACCACCTCGCGAAGGACGGCACCGACGTCGGCACGATGTGCTGCCTCGGCACCTTCGGGACCCACACGATCGTCAACGAGGCCTCCTGCGTGAAGCTCGAAGACGACATCCCGGTCGACAAGGCCGCGCTGGTCGGCTGCGGCGTCACCACCGGCTGGGGCTCGGCGGTCTACCGCGCCGACGTGCAGCCCGGCGAGACCGTCGTCGTCGTTGGCATCGGCGGCGTCGGCATCAACGCCGTACAGGGCGCCGCGATGGCGGGCGCGCGCAACGTGGTCGCCGTGGACCCGGTCCAGTTCAAGCGCGACTCGGCCCTGCAGTTCGGCGCGACCCACACCGCGGCGAGCGTGGAGGAAGCCTTCGCGCTGGTCGGCGAGATCACCTGGGGCGCGATGGCCGAGAAAGCCATCATCACGACCGGTGTCGCCGAGGGCTCGATGATCGCCAGCGTGATGTCGCTGGTCTCCAAGGGCGGCCGCTGCGTCGTCACCGCGGTTGCCTCCATCGAGGCCACCGACGTCACGATGAGCCTGTTCGAGCTGACCCTGATGCAGAAGGAGCTCGTCGGGTCGATCTTCGGCGGGTCGAACCCCCGCCGGGACATCCCGCGCCTGCTCCGCCTGTACAAGGAGGGCAAGCTCAAGCTCGATGAGCTGGTCACCACCGAGTACAAGCTCGACGAGGTCAACCAGGGCTACGAGGACATGCGCAACGGAAAGAACCTCCGCGGCCTCATCCGCTACTAGAACCAGCGTGATCATGGCGAAGTGGTCAGACACGCCCGGCGTGTCTGACCAAAACGCCATGATCACCGGGAGTAGTTACCTGCGTAGCCGCAGGTAATTGGCTGACGCTAATGTCAGGCCATGGGGATTGCTGTAACGGACGACCATCGCGCGCTCGCTGAGACCGCTGCTGACTTCCTGGCCAAGCGCGACGCCCGAGGCGCCGCCCGCGCCCTGCTCGAGGCCGAGACCGAGCCTCGCCCGGCGTTCTGGGACGACCTGGCAGGTCTGGGCTGGCTCGGCCTGCACCTGCCTGAGTCGGTCGGCGGCGCCGGCTACGGCCTGGAAGAGCTGGTCGTGGTGGTCGAGGAGCTCGGTGCGGCGGTAGCGCCAGGCCCGTTCATCCCGACGGTTGTGGCCAGCGCCGCGCTGTCAGCAGCCGGCGATGAGACCCACCTCAGCGGCCTCTCCGACGGCTCGAGAACAGCGGCCATCGCCCTCGACAGCGACGTCACCGTCGCCGACGGGAAGGCATCCGGCTCGGTAGCCGCTCTCCTCGCCGGCGGTACGCCGGACCTCCTGGTGATCGGCAGCGGCAACGACGTGCTCGTCATCGACGCCACCGACTCGGCCGTCTCGATCAGCTTCCCGAAGAACCTCGACCCGACCCGCCGCTCCGGGTCGGTGACGCTGTCGGGTGCGACCGCGACCGTCCTCGCCGGCGCCCGCGAGAACCTCGTCGACCTTGCGCGTCTGATCCTCGCGGCCGAGGCCGTCGGCGTGTGCCGCACCACCACCGAGATGGCCGCGGAGTACGCGAAGGTACGCGAGCAGTTCGGCCGCCCGATCGCGACGTTCCAGGGCGTCAAGCACCACTGCGCCAACATGCTCGTCGCGACCGAGCTAGCAACGGCAGCCGTCTGGGACGCCGCACGCGCCGTCGAGACCGGTGGCGACCAGGCCCGGATCTCAGCCGCGGCTGCGGCAACCCTCGCCGGCCCGGCGGCGTACCTGTGCGCCAACCTCTGCATGCAGGTGCACGGCGGCATCGGCTTCACGTGGGAGCACGACACCCACCTGTTCTACCGGCGCGGTACGGCGATCGGCGGCTTCGTGTCGGCCGACGCGGCAGCCGTCGATGTCGTCGACCTGACCCGCAAGGGCGTGCGGCGCGAGCGCACCATCACGCTGCCACCGGAAGCCGAGGCGATCCGCGACGAGGTGCGCGCCTTCGCGGAGAGCGTCAAGGGCAAGGACGACAAGGCGCAGCTCGCGGCGATGATCGAGACCGGCTACGTGCAGGCGCACTGGCCGAAGCCGTGGGGCCGCGACGCCGGTGCCGTCGAGCAGATCGTCATCGAGCAGGAGTTCGGCGCGGCCGGCATCAAGAAGCCCAACTACGGCATCACCGCGTGGGTCATCCTCACGCTCATCCAGCACGCGACGGAGGAGCAGGTCCAGCGTTGGGTGCCGCCGGCACTTCGCCAGGACCTGATCTGGTGCCAGCTGTTCAGTGAGCCGGGCGCCGGTTCGGACGCTGCAGGAGTGCGCACCAAGGCAACCCGCACCGAAGGCGGCTGGATCGTCAACGGCCAGAAGGTCTGGACCTCAGGTGCGCACCTGTCGGCGTTCGGTCTCGCGACGGTCCGCACCGATCCCGACGTGCCGAAGCACGACGGCATCACGACGATGGTCATCGACATGAAGGCGCCCGGCGTCGAGGTCCGTCCGTTGCGGATGGCGCCCGGCCCGTCGGAGTTCAACGAGGTCTTCTTCAACGACGTGTTCGTGCCGGACGCCGACGTGGTCGGGCCGATCAACGGCGGCTGGACGGTTGCCCGGGCAACGCTCGGCAACGAGAGCGTGAGCATCGGTGGCGGAACGGGCGCGATGACGTTCCCGGGCGAGGCCCTCATCGGGCCGTTCGACAAGCACCCGGAGAAGCTCGCGGGCGGCGCGGAGCGGATCGGCAAGTACATCGCGACGCAGCAGGCGATGGGGCAGCTCAACCTGCGCAGTGCGAACCGCGCCGTCGCGGGTGGCGGGCCCGGACCGGAGGGTGCGGTCACGAAGCTGGTGCTGTCGGAGCTCGGCCTCGACGCGGCGAGCATCCTCGCCGAGGTCGCCGGCACCGACCTGCTGTTCATGGACGAGCCACGTCAGATGACGGGCTACATGGTGTTGATGCAGCGCGCGATGACCATCGCGGGCGGGACCTCAGAGATCAAGCGCAACCAGATTGCCGAGCGCATCCTCGGCCTGCCGCGCGACCCACTCATCAAGTAACGAAGGAGCACGTCTCGTGGAGATCAGCGGCAAGAAGGCCATGATCGTCGGCGGCGCCTCGGGCATGGCCAAGGCGTCCGCGGAACAACTGAAGGCGAAGGGCGCGTCGATCGCGATCCTCGACCTGCCGACATCGGCGGGCGCGGAGGTCGCCAAGGAGCTCGGTGGCACGTTCCACGAGCTCGACGTACTGGACACCGACGGCACCGAGCAAGCGCTGCAGGATGCGTATGAGGCCCTCGGCGGCCTGCACATCGCGGTCAACACCGCTGGCGGCGGCATCGGCAAGCGCACGCTGACCAAGGAAGGCCCGCACCCGCTGGAGGAGTTCCGCCGGGTCATCGACCTGAACCTGATCGCCAGCTTCCAGCTCAACCGGCTGCAGGCGAACTACATGTCGACGAACGAGCCCGAGGACGACGAGCGCGGCGTCATCATCAACACGGCGTCGATCGCGGCCTTCGAGGGCCAGATCGGACAGGTCGCCTACGCTGCGGCGAAGTCCGGCATCGTCGGGATGACGTTCACGATGGCGCGTGACCTCGGCTCACTCGGCATCCGCGTCACCGCGATTGCGCCGAGCCTGTTCTCGACCGGCATCACCCAGGGCATCCCGGACGAGTTCGCGACGATGCTGACGAAGGACGCCGCGTTCCCGAAGCGGATGGGTCGCCCGGAGGAGTATGGCCGCCTCGCGGTTGCGATCGTCGAGAACCCGATGCTCAACGCGGGGACGATCCGGCTCGACGGCGGGCAGCGGTTCGCGCCGAAGTAGCCGCGGACTTGTCCGTGTCTGCGCGCGCTCTGGCGCGCTGAGACCCGGACAAGTCGCCTGGCGCCTGGCGACTGAAGTCGCTCGGCACCAGTACGTCGTCCGGGCCGAGGTCGCGCACCGACGCGTGACCCAGGCCCAGGACGGCGGAGTCGATTCCGCCTCTGATGATGTCCAGCACGTTCTCGACGCCCGCCTGGCCGTTGGCGGCGAGACCCCAGAGGTAGGCGCGACCGATCATGACGGCGCGCGCGCCGAGCGCAAGCGCCTTCACGACGTCGCTGCCGCGCCGTACGCCGCCGTCCAGCACGATCTCGATGTCGTTGCCGACCGCCTGTGCGATCGGCTGCAGCATCCGGATGCTCGCGGGCGTGCTGTCGAGGTTGTTGCCGCCGTGGTTCGACACCGAGATTGCGGTGACACCGGCGTCGACCGCGCGCCGCGCGTCGTCGATCCGCGTCACGCCCTTGAGCAGGAAGGGACCGCCCCACTCCTTGCGGAGCCAGGCGACGTCTTCCCACGTCGGCAACGGCGTCTGCATCCACTCGCCGTACGCTCCGAAGAACGACGGGCCGCGCTCGTCCTTCGAGTCGGCGAGGTTGGGGACTGACAAGTCAGGCAGCCGCTTCGCCTTGAGGAACTGCAGCAGCCAGCCAGGCCGGCGCAGGATCTCCGGTGCGAACTTGAACGCCGTAGGGATGTCGACCTTTTCGGGAATGGCCGGGCTCCCCCAGTCACGCCCGTTGGAGAACGACCAGTCGAGGGTGACGATGACGCCGACAGCGCCAGCCGCACGCGCACGCTCCATCCGGGCGAGCATCTGGTCCTTCGTGCCTGACCAGTACATCTGGAAGAACGTCTGCGGGTTCGCCGCGACGACCGCCTCGACCGGCTTGCTGGCGAACGAGCTGAGCCCCATCGCGGTGCCACGGGCGGCGGCCGCACGAGCGACGGCGACCTCGCCGTCGGGGTGAACCGCCTGCACGCCGGTCGGCGAGATGATCACCGGCAGCGAGATCGGCTGGCCCATGACGGTGGTGGAGAGATCTCGATCCGCCGACAGTCCCGCGACGTGCGGCGCGAAGCCGATCTCACCGAACGCCTCCTCGTTGTCGAACAGCGTCCGTCCGCGCTCTGACCCAGCAACGAGAGCTCCGTAGACCGACGGTGGCAGCCGCTTCTTCGCACGCCGCTGCGCCTCGGCAACGGTCTCGAACCAGTCATTCGCCATGTCAGCTACTGCTCCGATCCACGTCGCCGGATGACGACCTCGAGTGGGGCAAGGGTGCCTTGCTTCGCACAACCGGAATAGACGCCTACGCCGTACGCCGCGTCGTCGGCGATCCGTCCCGCGACGAACCGCGGCAGGGAGACCGCCGGTCGGCGGGTGCGATGTTCAGCGATCGGCGCCGCCACCGCGAGCGCGGTCAAGACGGCCGCGCGAGAAGCCCGGCGCTTGCGGGGAAGCGCGGCGACGGCGAGGAGCGGCAGGCCGAACTGAGTCACGTACTTGCCCACCCCACGCCATGTGCCGCCGAGCGACTCTCCCGTCAGGCGCACGGCTGACAGCTCGCTCAGGCCGGCGGACCGCAACGCGCGCTGTGTCGAGACGTAGGTCCCTGCAACTGCGAGCGCGGTGAGCTTCGGCTTGCGGGCGAGCACAGCGGCGACGAAGGCAGCCGGCCACGGGCTCGCGACGAGATGAGCGGAGGCATCGGGGTGCCGCACCGCGAGCGGCGCGGCGGCGGTGCCGTAACGGAATCGCTTCACCAACCTCGCGGGCCAGTCAACCGGCTCGTCGTGACACACCTCGACCATCGGGTCGTAGCGAACGCGCCACCCGGCGGCATCGAGGCGCCAGACCAGGTCGACATCCTCGCCGTACCGCAGGTCGCCGTCGAACACCCCGACCGCGGCGAGTGCTGAGCGACGCACGACGAGGGCCGCCGTCGGCACGTAGCCGACGACACCCAGCGGCTGCACCCGCGCCTCGTCGGGTCCCAAGTCGAGGAGGCCGCAACGGTGCCGGTAGCGGGTCGACGCGTCGCGCCGCACCGGGACGACACGAGGCGCGACGGCGCCGACGGCGGGATCCGCGAAGTGGCCCGCGAGCCGCTCGAGCCAGTCAGCGGGAACGCGGCAGTCGCTGTCGACGAAGGCGATCAGGTCAGTCGAAATCTCTCTGATCGCATCGTTCCGCGCTGCGGCGGGGCCGTGCGAGGTGCTGCGACGCAGCAGCGTGGCGTTGTGCCGCCTTGCGACGGTCGCGATCGCCGCAGGGTCGGCAGAGCCATCGTCGACCACGATCACGCGATGGCCGACGCCGATCGCATCAAGGCAGCGGTCCAGGTGACCCGCGCGGTCACGGACTGGTACGACGACGGTGACGTCGGACGCCGCAAGGGAGACGGGCCGAGGATGCGCAAGCCCTGCGTCGGTCAGACGGCGAGCCAGGACGCCGGCACTCGGCGAGTCGACGCGTCCATCGCGGAGGTTCGTCCAGGCACTGCGGCCGCCGTCGGACAACCGCAGCATCCGCCGCGGCCGGCCGCCAAGCAGCCGACCGCCGTCGAGCTCGCGGGTGCCCGCGTCGATGACGAGCGTGGTGCCTTCCGGCATCGGCGGGGCGTCGCTGCGTGTCACAGCGCAAGCCCACCGTCGACCGGGACGATCGCCCCGGTCATCGCGCTGCTTCCCTCACTCGCGAGGAAGGCGATGACCGCGGCGACCTCGGCGGGATCCACGAGTCGTGCAACCGGCTGCTGGTTGGCGAACTCGCCCGATTCGGGAAGTCCGTACAGTCGCGCGCTCTCGTGCAGCATTGCGGTGTCCGTCGAACCCGGACTGATCGCGTTGGCGGTGACGCCGGTCGGACCGAGCTCGCCGGCGAGGGCGCGGATCAGCCCCGTGACGCCGGCCTTCGCGGCGCTGTACGCCGTGAGCATCGCCAGTCCGCGGCTCGCCGCCGCGGAGGACACGGCGATGAAGCGGCCGCTGCGCGGCTGAGGTCGTCGTAGCAGTGCCGGCACCGCGGCGCGGGAAAGGTTCAGAATGCCGCCGAGGTTGATGTCGATGAGCAGCCGTTCGATGTCGGTCGACAGCTCCCACTGGTTCACGCCGCCGCCGATGACGCCGGCACACCCGATGGCGACGTCGAGGCCGCCCCATCGCTCCTCGGCGTCGGCAACGGCCGCCGCGAGCGCTGCCTGGTCGCGGACGTCAGCGACATGGGCGGCGACGCGATCGCCGGCGCCCGTGGCGGAGACCACGTTCTGAAGCTCTGATTCGGTGGCGAGTGAGTACGGCAGTCCCGCGACGTCATGTCCGATGTCGACGGCGAGGACTGCGAACCCGTCAGCCGCAAGCGCACGAACTGTCGCGGCACCGATTCCGCGCCCCGCGCCCGTGACGATCGCGACACGATCGCGGCCGGTCACCCGTCCCGCCAGGTGACCACCCGGGAGAGCAGCTCCCCGGCCAGCCGAGCGATCAGCGCCTCGCCCTCCGCGGCACCCGCCCCGAATGGGTCACCAAGCACACCCGTAGGACTGACCGAGCGAACGCCCGACGCCTTCAGCCACGACAGCAGCTCCGAGATCGGCCGGGGATCGCCCGGCACGGCCGCGTTCATCCGGACCCGTGCCGGCGAGAGGGCCAGCATCAACGACGTCTCGGTCCGCCCGGCATGCGCGTCACCGCCGGCGACAGGAGCGAACAGCTCGACATCGTGGCCTTCGTCGCGCAGCCGCCTGACGGCGCGGGTCACGCACTCGAGGTTGCCGCCGTGCCCCGACACGATGAGCACCGCGTCGAAGGTCCGCACCGCCGACCTGACCAGCTCCACCACGACGAGCTCGAGCGCCTCCTGCCCGATCGACAGCGTGCCGGCGAAGCCCTCGTGCTCGCCGCTTGAGCCATAGGCGAGGGCCGGCGCGACGACCACGTCATCACGTACCTCCGCCAGGGCCTCGCACAGCGCGACCGCGACGTCGGTGTCGGTCGACAGCGGGAGATGCGGACCGTGCTGCTCGGTGGCGCCCAGCGGCACGGCCAGCACCGTCGCTCGTCCCTGCCGGTTGCGCGCCTCGAGCTCGGTCCAAGCGAGGTCGGCGAGGCGCGATGCGTTCGCCACTACGTACTCACGCCAGCGGGTTGGTGTCGCAGGCGCGGTCCGGCCGCTTGCTGATCGCGATCGGGACACCGCGGGAGTGGTCCGGCGACGGTCGCGGCGTGCTGCCCGCCGGTACCGCGGCCAGGTGGGACTCGCCATGACCCTTCACGCACTCGGGGTCCGGCCCGTCGAGCGGCAGCCCGGTGAAGAACTTCGCCGCCATGCAGCCGCCGCGACAGACGTCGTACGACGAGCACTTCGTGCAGGCGCCGCCAGTCTGCGGGCTCCGAAGCTCGGCGAACAGCGACGACTCACGCCACACCGTCGCGAAGCCGGCCGTGCGGATGTTGCCGGCCAGGAACTGCTCGTGGATCGCGAACGGGCAGGCGTAGACGTCGCCGACCGGGTCGACCAGGCACACGACGCGGCCGGCGCCACAAAGGTTGAGCCCGGGTAGCGCGTCGCCGTAGGCACCGAGATGGAAGAAGGAGTCACCTGTGAGGACCTTCTCGCCATTTCCGACCAGCCAGTCGTAGAGCTCGCGCTGCTGGGCGGGAAGCGGGTGCAGCTCGTGCCAGGTGTCGGCGCCACGACCGGCAGGACGCAGGCGGGTGATGCGCAGCTGGGCGTCGTACCGGTCGGCGATCGCCTTGAACTCGTCGAGCTGCCCGATGTTGTGCCGGGTCATCACGACCGAGATCTTGAAGCCGCGCATCCCAGCGGCGTAAAGGTTCTCCATCGCACGGATCGCGGTGGCGAACGACCCCGGTCCGCGCACCGCATCGTTGACCTCTGCGGTCGCGCCGTCGATCGAGATCTGCACGTCGACGTAGTCGCTCGCGGCCAGCCGCTTGGCGATCTCCGGCGTGATCTTCACGCCGTTCGTCGAGAACTTCACACCGACGTGATGCGCTGTCGCGTAGTCGACGAGCTCCCAGAAGTCGCTACGCACCGTCGGCTCGCCGCCACCGATGTTCACGTAGAACACCTGCATCCGCTCGAACTCGTCGATGAGCGCTTTGCACTCCTCCGTCGTCAGCTCACGCGGGTCACGACGGCCAGAGCTCGACAGGCAATGGGTGCAGGCCAGATTGCAGGCGTAGGTGAGCTCCCACGTCAGGCAGATCGGCGAGTCGAGGCCGAGCTCGAAGTGATCGAGCAGAGTTGCCGTCACGCCGCCACCCGCTCGCGAATCATGTCGGTCGCCGCGAGGCCGGCCAGTGCACGCTCGTACGTCGGCGTCTCAGCATCGGTGACCCCGGAGTCGAACAGCGCAGCGCGCGCCGACACCGAAGAGCCGAGTCGCTGAACGGCATCGAGCAGCCTCGGGGTCTTCAGGAACGACAGTCGGCGCGTGCCGAAGTGGTAGAGCAATGCGCCGAATCGCTCCGGTCGCACCGCGACGCTCGGGTGGATCTCCCAGGCGCTGTCGAGGTCGAAGGCCTTAGTAGACACCGCACATGCCGTCGATCGAAACATCCTCGACAAGCACGTCCTCGACGACGACCTCATCGACGGTCGTCTCGTCCTGCGTCTCTACAACTGCGTCAGTAGCGGTCGGCGTCATGCCCGTTCCTCTCGGTCAGCCAGTACGCGGACAATATCGGCACGCGGTGCCAGAATCAACGCGTGGGACGCGGCCGGCCTCGCGAGACCAGCGCGAGAGAGCTCGAGGTCGTCGCGCTGGAGCTGTTCGCAAGCCAGGGCTTCACCCAGACCTCGGTCGAGCAGATCGCCGCTGGAGCCGGCGTCAGCAAGCGCACGTTCTTCCGCTACTTCGACTCCAAGACCGCGGTGCTCTGGCACGACTTCGACAACGAGGTGGAGCAGCTTCGGGCCGCCTTCGCCCGCGCCCCCGAACGCACCTCCCTGATGACCGCGATCCGCGAGGTCGTCGTGAGCGTCAACCGCTACCGCGCCGAGGACGTGCCGGAGCTGCGCACCCGGATGCGGGTCATCAGCAGCGACCCGGCGCTGGAGGCGAGTGCCGCGATCCGGTACGACGCCTGGGAGCGCGCGGTGTCGGACTTCGCCGCTGACCGGCTCGGCGAGCCTGCCGACTCACTCCGTCCGCTCGCCGTCGGTCGTACGACGCTTGCCGCGTGCCGCGCGGCGTACGAGGTCTGGCTGGCAAGAGCCGACGCCGACCTCACTGTCTATCTCGACCAAGCGATCCGAGCGCTCGCGACTGGCTTCCGCTCCACCTAGGTCAGGCGTGCACGGCGGCTCAGGTCAGGTGCCGACGTAGGCGGTCATCCGGATGGAGACGAGGATTCCGGGCGCGTCGACGCCGAGCTTCGCGACGTAGCGCGTCGGCGGATCCACCGGGAACCACACTGAGTACGCCTCGTTCATCCCGGCGAAGTCTGCCGGATTGGCGAGGAGCACGCCGACCTCGACGACGTCGTCGAGGCTCGCGTCGGCGGCGTAGAGGATTGCGGAGCAGTTCTTGATCGCTTCCTTGGTCTGTGCCTGAATCGTGTCGCCCGCAAGCCCGCGGATCTCGGTGTCGATGCCGGCCATGCCCGACACGTAGATGAACGGGCCCGCCTTCACTCCTTGGCTGTACAGAGAGTGGCTCGGGGCATGGGGCGTGTAGACGGGGTGTCGCGGCACTGAGCGATCCTACGAAGCAGTCGCTTGCGCAGCGTCATCCGCCGGCACCAGCGCCTTGGCGAGCAGGCCGATGACGTCGGGGATGTCGGCGGTCGGGATCTCGTGCGTGACGATGCAGTGCTCTCCGCGCCAGACGCTGAGTACGACGATCCCGGACTCGGGATGTCCCGACACCCGCAGGTAGTGCCCGGGGCGGTTGGGATCGACGTGCCACCCACCCTGCCGTGGCATGAACGCGACCTTCACGCCGTCAGTCTGAACCCACAGCGGCAACCCGTCCACGGGGTCACTGCAGTCCACGGCAGAATTGGGGTCATGGAAGCGCCGATTCCGTTTCTCATGTTCTGTGGCGAGCAGCACGGCCGGGCCGAGGAGGCCATCACCTCCTACTGCTCAATCTTCGAGGACTCACGCATCATCTCGATTGACCGCTACGGCCCAGATGGCCCTGAGCCGCAAGGCACGGTGCGCCACGCGCGGTTCGAGATCTGTGGCTCAGAGGTCATCGCGATCGACAGTGCCGCGCCGCATCAGTTCACCTTCACACCGGCCATCTCGCTGTGGGTCGAGTGCTCGTCGCGCGATGAGCTCGACACCGCTGCCGACGCGCTGCAGGAGACCGGCGCCTTCCTCATGCCACCCAACAACTACGCCTTCAGCGACTGGTTCTGCTGGGTGGCAGACAAGTACGGCGTCACCTGGCAGCTCAACGTGGCCGCAACAAGTTGACCGAGGCTCTCGAGCATCTGCCGCTGATCGATGTGCACTCGGTGGTCGCCGACGCTGCACCGGAGGCTGTGTTCGATGCTGTAGAGCGACGCTTCGCGGGATGGCTCTCGGGACGTCTCGGCGGTGCACTGAGCCGGCTCTGGGGTTGTGAGCCCGCAGGCGCGTTCGAGGTTGTCGCCGAAGAGCGACCTACTCTCATCGTCGTCGCCGGAAAGCACCGTTTCTCGCGATACGGGATCGTCTTTCGGATCAATCCGACTTCCACCGGGTCGACGCTGTCTGCGGAGAGCCACGCGGAGTTCCCCGGACTCCACGGCCGCGCGTACAAGGCGCTCGTAGTTGACAGCCGCCTACACGTCATCGCAACCCGTCGGCTGCTAGGTGAGATTGCCGACAGCGCCGAGCACTAGAACCCCGACGAACGCGGGCGCATACTCGGCGTGTGGCCAGGCTGTCACGGACCGTGAGCGAGATGGGCAAGGCCCGATCGGTCGCGCTCGCTGTCGCCGCCGCCTGGGGCGTCGCCCTGATCGTGGGGACCTTCGTCGTACCGGTGTACTCGTCGGGTCGCGGATCGGCCACCTTGGTCGGGGTCAACGGCGCATGGGTGGTGGCGCTGATCGCGATCCCGCTGGTGATCGTGCTGTTTGTGGCTGAGGCGCTGTGGAAGCGGCGAGAGTCTCCGAACGCCGGGCCGACCGCGTGGACGATCACCGGATTGCTGATCGCCTTCAACCTGCTGGGAATGCTGACGATCGGGATCTTCCTGCTGCCGGTCACTATCTCCCTTGTCGTCGCCTGCGCGATCCAGACCCAGAGGCCGGCTTCGCCACAGCCACAAGCCACGTGATGAGGCGGAACTGGCGCTGACAGCTCGCAGCAAGCGGTCGAGGGTCGTGACTATGACGATTTGAGCCGAAGTGATCATGGATGTCCGCTCGTCATGGCGCTGTTATTGACCTATGCGGCGTCAGCTTTGGCACATCATGGTGCGCGCGGTCGTCTTGGTGGCTGCGGTTGCCGCCGTCATCTCGCGTGGCGGGCAGGGTGGCGCACCGTCGGGAGCAACTCCCACGGCGCAGCCGACCCACCCTTCGCCCGCCGACTCACCGAGCGAGAGCACGATCCGCCATGCCGGCTTCACGACGAAGCTGCCCGTCGGATGGGCCGACGCCACCAACCGCTCAAACGCCAGATCCGGGAAGAGCTTCGCTGCCGTCCTGACCTCACACAGCACGGGCGCTTCCCTCGTCGTCTCGGTGGTTCCGGCCGCACCGGACGGCGCGACCGTCCTGAGATCAGTAGTGACCGGGCAAGACGGCTACGACGTGGCCGGACCGAGGCCGTACCGGCTTGGCGGAGCGCATGGCACGACAGCTTCGTTCAAGAAGCGGCTAGGGAACGGGGCGGTCGCACACGACCGGCTGGTGTTCGTCAACCACGGCGCATTCGGCTTCGCGATTGCGTTCAGTGCTCCGGCGTTGACCTACGGGTACACGTCGAGCGACCTGGCCGAGATGCTCAGCGCCTGGCGCTGGACCAGATCACAATCGACAAGTCCGGCGTGAAAGCCACCACCATCGGCTGGTGCCGTACCGCAGTCATCCGGCCATGAGCGCCCCGCGCTGAGCGACTTCCCCGCCGAACAGCTCGCGGAGGGCGTGGACGCGCTTGAGGTAGAGGTGCGCGTCGCACTCCCAGGTCACGCCGATGCCGCCGTAGATCTGAATCGTCTCGCGCACGTTCGCCAGAGCGGCGCGCTCGGCGACCACCCGCGCCGCGGCGACCTGGAAAGCGGCATCCCCTGCCGACTCGCTGACACTGAGCGCAGCGAACGTCAGCTGCGCGTCGGCGAGTGCGGCGCCGACCGCCATTTCCGCACAACGATGCTTCACGGCTTGGAACGCGCCGATCGGCGACCCGAACTGCTCGCGGGTCTTGGCGTAACCGACCGACATGTCACGTCCGGCCGCCGCGATGCCAGTAAGCATCGCGCTGACGAGTACGGACCCGCGCGCACCCAGCAGCTCGGACGGCGGCGCAACCGCGATCGGTTCGCCGGAGAGGTTCGCGGTCTCTCGCCGCAGCAGTGGGTCGAGACCGGCCTGCTCACGTCGGCCCGACGCCATCGCGGCGGGTAGGAGCGCGACGCCCCCCGGAGTGAATGCGACAAGGTACGTCGCGTCCTGCGCGTCGTAGAGCACCGCTGGTCCGCTAGCCGGCATCGCCGCCAGAGCGGCGCGCGCCTCTCCCGACAGCAGCGCATCCGCGGCATCGGTCGCCCCGGCGAGTGCTGCGACTCGAGCGGCAAGCGTCGTCGCGAGAAACGGGCCGGGCGTGACGCGGCGCCCGAGCTCCACGAACAACAGCGCCTCGTCGATGAGATCGAACCCGGTCCCGCCGTGCTCTTCGGAAAGGCCGAGCCCGAACCAGCCCAGCTCGCCCGCTGACCGCCACAGCGAATCGAGTGGAGCTGGATCGCCGTCGAGCACCTTGCGGACGTTCTCAACCGGCATCAGGTCGTCGAGCACCTGCGCGACTGAGGCGACGATCGAGCGCTGGTCGTCCGACAGCAGAAGGTCCATGTCGGCTACCGCGGCAACCCGAGCACGCGCTCACCGATGATGTTGCGCTGAATGTCGGACGTGCCGCCCGCGATCGTCTCCGTGTAGGAGAAGAGGTAGTCCTCGTCCCACGCCGCATGGGTGATGCCGGGCAGCTCCGAACCGGGACCCACGATCTCCAGCGCCAGCCGCATCAGCCGCTGCCGCAGCTCCGTGTACGACAGCTTTACCAAGGACCCTTCGGGACCGGGAACGGCTTGTCCCGCATTGCGCATCGCGTTGAGGTAGGTGAGCGCGCGAAGCGCGGCGATCTCGGCGCGCGCGGTCGCGAGCTGCTCGATCAGCTCCGGCCGGTTCGCGGCAGCGTCGGTTTGGCGAAGGTACGACGTGAGCCGCTCCGCGATCGATGCCAGCTGCACCTGACCGTGCGTGAACGCCGTGCCCCGTTCGAACGACAACGTCGACATCGCAACCCGCCAGCCGTCGTTGATCGCACCAACGACGTTGCCGAGCGGGATGCGGACCTCGTCGTAGAAGACCTCACAGAAGTGCGACAGCCCGTCGAGGGTCTTGATCGGGCGGATCGTGATGCCCGGCAGCTTCATGTCGCAGATGACCCACGTGAGGCCTTTGTGTTTCGGCACGCTCGCGTCGGTACGGACCAGCAGCTCCTGGTACTCCGCGAGGTCGGCAAAGCTGGTCCACAGCTTCTGGCCGGTGACCACAAGGTCGTCGCCGTCGATGACACCGACCGTGCGCAGCGATGCGAGATCGGAGCCCGCCTGCGGCTCGGAGAAGCCCTGGCACCACAACGCCTCACCGCGCAGGATCTTCGGCAAGTGAAGCGCCTTCTGCTCTTCGGTGCCGTTGGCGATCAGGGTCGGGCCGGCGTGGTTGACCGCCACGAACCTGCTGTCGATGTCGGGCGCACCGACCCGCGCGCACTCCTCGAGCCAGATCAGCTGTTGCAGGACGGGCAGGCCGAGCCCGTCGTACTCCTTCGGCCAGGACACGCCCGCCCAGCCGCCGGCCCACTGCCGGCGCTGCCACTCCAGATCGAACTCCCGCATCGCTTGACCGTCGTTCGGGCGAGGTTCGCTCGGATAGTTCTCGCGCAGCCAGTCCCGAGCCGCCTGCCGGAAGGCAAGGTCGTCCGGTGAGAGCGCTAGTTCCATGAGGGTGGTCGGGTGGGTGAGGGGCTAGGCGGCCTTCTCGAGGATGTGTACGCCGCAGGCCGAACCGAGACCGATGACGTGGGCGAGACCCACCTTCGCGCCCTCGATCTGACGGTCGCCCGCCTCGCCGCGCAGGTGGTGGCAGATCTCCCACACGTTGGCGATGCCAGTTGCCGCGATCGGGTGGCCCTTCGACTGCAAACCGCCAGAGACGTTCACCGGCGTGCTGCCGGTCCGGTGCGCCGCACCTGAGTTGAAGAAGTCGACGGCGTTGCCTTCACCGCACAGCATCAGGTTGTCGTAGTGCACGAGCTCCGCGGTCGCGAAGCAGTCGTGCAGCTCGACGAGGTCGAGGTCCTCCGGACCCACACCCGCCTTCTCATAGGCCTGCTTCGCCGCCATCCGGGTCAGCGTGTTGACGTTCGGCAGGATCTGGCAGCCGGCTTCGTACGGGTCGGTCGTCAGGACCGACGCCGCAATCCGGACCGCGCGCTTCTGCTGCTCCGACGACAGCGTCTTGAGCTTCTCGTCGCTCACGACGACAGCGGCCGCCGCACCGTCACAGTTGGCCGAGCACATCGGTCGCGTGTTCGGGTAGGCGATCATCATGTCGCCCATGATCTGCTCGACGGACATGGCCTTCGTGTAGGCAGCGAGCGGGTTCAGCGTCGAGTGCATGTGGTTCTTCTCGCTGATCCGAGCGAAGGTCTCGAAGCTCACCTCGCCGTATTTGTGGCCGTACTCCATGCCGATCTGGGCGAACGTGCCCGGCATGTTCTCCGTGCCGACCCGACCATCGAGCCCCATGATCGCGCCCTGCCGGCCTGACGGCTCCCAGGTGTCGCCCTGCTTCTTCGCGCCGCCTACGCCGAGCAGACCCGCGCCGGAGAGCTTCTCGACACCGACGGCTAGGCCCATCTCGACCTCGCCGGCCTTGATCGCCATGATCGCGGTGCGCAGCGCGGTCGCGCCGGTCGCGCAGGCGTTCGCGACGTTGTAGACGGGGATGCCGGTCTGGCCGATCTGCTTCTGCAGCTGCTGACCGAGAGCGCCGCCACCCATCAGGTTGCCGGCAGCGAGCACGCCGATGTCTCGCATCGAGACACCACCGTCTTTCAGCGCACCGCGCGCCGCCTGGGCGGCAAGCCCGACCGAGTCGATGTCGGGGTGCTTGCCGAACTTGGTCATCGTGATCCCGAGGATCCAGACGTCGCCGCTAGCCATTGCCTTCTCCTTACGCGGGCGCGAACCCGAAGCCGATGGCTTCGGTCCCCGCGCTGTCGGTTCCCAGGGAGTACGTCATGAGCCGCACCTTCATCCCGAGCTTCACGTGCTCGGGGTCCGGCGTGACGTCACGCAGATTGCCTCGCACCGGCGTACCGCCGCAGTCGATGACCGCCGCAACGAACGGCGCCTCTACTCCGGGCGGGGCGTAGGCGACGATGGTGAATGCGGTGACCTCGCCCTCGGTCGGCACGTCGACTGACTTGAACTGGTCCTCGAAGCAGCCGGCGCAGGCGTCGCGGTGGTCGAAGTAGCGGGCGCCGCAGCTCGTGCACTCCTGCGCCACGAGGTGCGGTTCAGGATCGAGCGCCAGGTAGTCGACGAGCGGGATGCGGGTAGCCGTGTCAGTGGTAGTCATCGGATGGCATCATCACACACGGATCACTACGACGCCGAAGTACCTGCCAGGAAGAGGAACTGACGTGCCACTGAAGTCCGGACAGCGGCTGCGCAGCCAGGTCTGCACCACGGAGGTCATCGTCGTGCGGGTTCCTGCCGACGACCTCGAGCTCTCCTGCGGCGGCTCACCGATGGTCGAGCTGGGGACTGACGTCCCCGAGGGCGGTACGCCGGCCGAAGGCTTGAACGAGGGCACGCTGCTCGGCAAGCGATACACGACCGATGACGCCGACGGCACCCTCGAGCTGCTGGTCACGAAGGGCGGGGACGGCACCCTCGCCGGCAACGGCGTACCGCTGGTCACCAAGGAGTCGAAGCCGCTCCCCTCCAGCGACTGATCCTGCTAGGCCCACCCCGTCCTGATGTCCGCTCCCGCCGCACCAGCGTGGTTCACCGACGCCATCGCGTCGAAGCCGGCGCATCACGACGTCGTCGTCGAGGGCGTCCGCATCCACTACCGAGCGTGGGGTGAAGCGAGCGATCTTCCCGGCGTCGTCCTCTTGCATGGTGGTGCAGCGCACTCCGGTTGGTGGGACCACGTCGCGCCGCAGCTGGCGGACAACCGCCGGGTGATCGCGGTAGATCTGAGCGGCCACGGCGACAGTGAGTGGAAGCCGGAGTACGACCGGTCGCAGTGGGCGCGTGAGGTGGTCGCCGCGGTACGAGCGGAGGGCCTCGACCCGGCGATCTTCATCGGCCACAGCATGGGCGGCTGGGTATCCGTGTTCGCCGGAGTCGTCGACCCACCGGCCGTCCGGCAGATCGTCGCGATCGACTCACCGTTCACCGAGGTGCCGCCGGAGGAAGAGCCCATCGCGGCTCGGCGGCCACCGACCAAGGTCTACCCGTCCCTCGAGGTGGCGATCCCGAAGTTCCGCACCGTGCCGCCGCAGGACGGCAACCTCGACTACGTCGAGCACCACATCGCCATCGAGTCGCTGCGACAGGTGGACGACGGCTGGACCTGGAAGTTCGACCCGGGGATCTTCGGTCAGCGGGGGTGGGTACGGGACCTGCTCCCCCGCCTCGAAGCGCCACTCACGCTCGTACGTTGCGAGCGCGGGATGGTGGAGGACGGGATGGTCGAGCGCATCGGCGAGCTACACCCCGGCGGCATCCGGGTTGCGTTCCTGCCCGAAGCGGGCCACCACGCAATGTGCGACCAACCGGTCTCCCTGGTCGCCACATTGAAGGATCTGCTGAGCGGCTGACGCCGGCGGCGGATCGGGAGCTTGCCCAGAAATCAGTGGCAGCGGCCGTCAGCGCTGCTCGACGATCCACGCGGCGAGTGCCGCCAGCGCGGTGAACAAGCCGAGCCACAACGTGGCTTGCGCAAGCCACGTTGTGGCGGCAAAGCGCGTTATGTGGTCGACATTGCGCCCGGCGGTTGCCACCGACACGACGAAGCTCACGGCGAGAAGTCCGGCGGAGCCCCAAGCGAGTCGCACTCGTAGCGGCATGAAGACCTCCTCAGACGGTGTGGTCACATCGTCCCACCGGCGTCGAGTCACAACCCCCACCAAGCTTGCAGTTTCCCACCGTTTCCCGCGAAGACGGTTGGAAGGTGCAAGGTCGCGGACGGTTAGGCGATCACCGAGTTCAGCGCGGCGCGCGCTGCCGGCAGGCTGTGACCGCACCCGTCCGATGGGACATGGACCAGCAGTGCGGTGGAACCGGTAGAGGCGATGAGCTGTGGCAGCAGCTCCGCATATTCCGGACACAGCTGTCCCTTGGCCGGCGCTTCGTCGGGAGCCGACAGCGCCGCAATGAAGCTGCCAAATCGCGGGCTGCCTCTCGTCAGCGAGATCGGACGACTCGGTCGGTCGAAAGGCTCCGGCGCGGTGATCGGGCACACCCGCAGCTCGACGACCGTCGCGGGCGCGATCCGCAACGCCTTGCCGTCCGCCGTTGCATGGCAGGACAACGAGGGCAGCTCGGTGCCGCGAATCCCGCTGGGACCGGTGGCGTGACTGGTCCCACCCGAACTTGCGCCCGAGCAACTACTGGCGGTCACCAGGGCAAGCGCCACCATCGCTGTCCTGCCTGCGGCGTACATGTTGCTTGGACGTAGCAATGTGGCATCGGGTTGCCTATCGCGCCGGATCAGGCTCCGTTTCCCCATGCAGTGCCACATTGCTGTGCTCAGCCGAGGGCTCCGGAGTCCCGGTGAGTGGTGACCTCGTCCCAGTCCATCCCGAGCTCGAGCAAGACCTCCTCGGTGTGCTGGCCCAGCTCAGGCGCCGCCCTGCCGGACGACGAAGGCTCGCCGTCGAACTGGTACGGCGGCGCGACCAGCCGGAACGAGCTGCCGTCACCTCGGGCGACGTCGCTCAGGTACTGGTTCGCCGCCACCTGCTCATCCGCGTGCAGCTCTGTGAAGCTCGCCGCCGCCGACCACACGCCGCTGAAGCCGGACAGGATCTGCTTCCACTCCTCCAAAGTCTTGGCCGCAAAGATCCCGTCGAGCTCCTCGACACACTCCCGGCGGTTCTTGTAGCGCGCGACCTGGTCGACATAGCGCGGATCGTCCGCGAGCTCGGGCCGCTCCATCAGCCCGCAGAGCTCCGGCCAGAACCGGTCCGACTGCAGGCACACCAACGAGATCCAGCGGTCGTCTGAGGTCCGGTAGAAGCTCGCGATCGGATTGCCCGCGTTCTTGCGGTCGGCGCGGAACAGCTCGCCGGTGTACGGCGCCGCGACGATGTCCGGGCTCATGCTCCACATTCCGGCGTTAAGCAGTGAGACATCGACGACGCCCCCTTCGCCGGTGCGCTCACGACGGAACAGCGCCATGGCGACCGCGCCCGCGATGTAGCTGGAGCCCTGCAGGTCGTAGAAGGCCGCCGGCTGCATCGCCGGGCTGTCGGTCGCCGCCTCGGTGAGCTTGTACATCGCACCGCCCCCCGCCCAGGCGGCTGCGGCGTCGTACCCGCCGACGTCGACCTTCGGCCCAGTGCTCCCCCATCCGGAGCCGCGCACGTAGACCAGCCGGGGGTTCACCGCCCGCAAGTCGTCGACGTCGATTCGCATCCGCTCCCGCAGCTTCGGCAGATAGCTCGTGAGAAACACGTCGGCGGTCTCGATCAGCCGCAAGAGGAGGGTGCGACCACCCTCGGTCTTCAGATCGAGCGTGACGCTTCGCTTTCCGCGGTTGGGGATCTCGATGAACGGGTTGGGTCCGCCCTCCACCTGGCTGAGCAGGTTCATCAGCCCACGCTGCGGGTCGCCGGTCGGGGGCTCGACCTTGATGACGTCGGCGCCGAGGTCCGCCATGATCGCGCCGGCACCCGGCACGAATGTCCACGCCGCGACCTCGACCACTCGCACCCCGTCGAAGGGCCTGCCGGCAGCCGTCATCACGCGGCGTAGCGTAACGAGCCATGCGCACCTTCACCGCCCGAGCGACTCCCGGCCCGAAGGCACCATTCGAGCGAACGACGATCGAGCGGCGCGACCCAGGACCGAACGACATCGTCATCAAGATTGCGTACGCCGGCATCTGCCACTCCGACATCCACACGGCGCGCAACGAGTGGGGGCCGGCGAAGTTCCCACTGGTGCCGGGCCACGAGATCACCGGCATCGTTGAGGAGGTCGGCGACGCAGTGACCCGCCACGCCGTCGGCGATCGCGTCGGCGTCGGGTGCATGGTCGACTCCTGCCGCGAGTGCGAGAACTGCGCAATCGGCGAGGAGCAGTACTGCGTGCCCGGCAACATCGGCACCTACAACGCCATCGGCAAAGACGGCCTGCCGACCGCCGGCGGCTACTCCTCGCACATCATCGTCGACGAGGCGTTCGTCCTCCGGGTGCCCGATGGGCTTGAGCTCGACATCGCCGCACCTCTTCTTTGCGCCGGCATCACCCTCTACTCGCCACTTCGGCACTGGGAGGCAGGTCCCGGGAAGCAGGTCGCAATCGTCGGCTTCGGCGGCCTCGGTCACATGGGTGTGAAGATCGCTGCTGCCCTCGGCGCCGACGTCACTGTCTTCTCCCAGACCCTCGCCAAGCAAGACGACGGGTTGAAGTTCGGCGCGAAGGACTACATCGCCACCCGCGACCTGTCCGTGCTGAAGCCGCTCGCCAAGTCCTTCGACCTGGTCGTCAGTACGATCTCCGCGAGCTGGTCGATCGACCGCTACCTGCAGTTGCTCCGGCTCAACGGCACGCTGGTCAACGTCGGTGCTCCACCGGAGCCGATGTCAGTCGGTGCCTACAACCTGATGACCAACCGGCGCAGCCTCGCCGGCTCGGGCATCGGTGGCATCAGAGAGACCCAGGAGATGCTCGACTTCTGTGCCGAGCACGGGCTCGGAGCGACGATCGAGACGATCAGCGCCGACCAGATCGACGAGGCCTGGGACCGCGTCGTCGACAGCGACGTGCGCTATCGGTTCGTCATCGACGCGTCGACGATCTAGTCCTCGCCGGCGCCTTCTTCGCTGTCGCTTTCTTGGCAGGTGCCCGCTTGGCAGGTGCGGCTTTCTTGGCGGGCACTACCGTCACAGCGGGTTCTTCGGCGGGAGCGGGCGGCGCCGAGCGCAGGACCGGCGCGGTCCGGGGCTCCGGCTTGTAGACGACGGCTGTCTCCTGGGTCGCGGTGGAGCGCTCCAGCGCTGCGGTCATCTCGTCGAGCTTGGCCTCGAGACGGGCGCGGTCTACGCGTGCGTTGTGCGCGACGAGGATCGCCGAACCGAACACGACGAACGCCAGCCCGAGCAGACCGCCGCTGACCAGCCAAGGCAGCTGGGCGTTGAGATTAGGAACTCCGTTGATCTCTCCGCCGCCACCGGCCATGCCGTTCCAGCCGATGCCGATCAGCAGAATGCCGACTCCGACGACGATGACGCCAAGCCCACTGCCGAGTGCGGCGCCCTTCAGCTTCCCCAGGCGCCCGGAGAAACCGCTCGACTCGCTGCCTTGCGAGATGACCGCCATGGTGTCTGCTCCCTCTATCCCAAGTACGTCGCGCGGAGATCGTTCGTCTTCATCAGCTCGTCTGCCGAGCCGTCGTACGTCACTGCGCCCTTCTGCAACAGCACTGCCTGGTCGGCGTAGGGCAATACGCCGATGTTCTGCTCGACGATCACGACCGTCGTCCCGTCCTTGCTGATCTCGGCGACGATCTTGAAGACCGTCTCCGCGAGCAGCGGCGACAGACCGAGCGACGCCTCGTCGATCAGCAGCAGCCGCGGGCTTGCCATCAGAGCCCGTCCGATCGCGAGCATCTGCTGCTCACCTCCCGACAACGTGCCGGCCAGCTGGGCGTTGCGCTCCTTCAGCCGCGGGAAGTAGTCGTAGACCCGCTCGAGGTTGCGCGCCATGTCGCTGCGCCGTGTCCACGCGCCGAGCTCGAGGTTCGTTCGCACCGAGAGCTCGGAGAAGACGCGCCGACCTTCTGGGGACAGGGCAACACCGCGGCGCACGACCTCGTCGGCGGGCAGCCCGCTGATCCGCTCGCCGTCGATGCGGACCTCACCCGACCAGGTCCCGAGCACACCAGCGATGGTGTTGACCGTGGTGGTCTTGCCCGCGCCGTTGAGCCCGAAGATCGCCGCGGTCTTGCCCGCCTCCACCGCGAACGAGACGCCATGCAGCGCGGGCAAGGACCCGTAGCCGGCGCGCAGGTTGTCGACCTCGAGCAACGCGGTCATGCGGTGCTCCCGAGGTACGCCGCAATCACGCCTGGGTGCGCCCGCACCTCGGCCGCCGTGCCGTCGGTGAGCAGCTCGCCGAAGTCGAGGACGTAGACGTGGTCGCAGATTCGTGTGACGAGCGGCACGTGGTGCTCGATGACGAGCACCGTCATGCCGAACTCGGCACGTAACGCGAGCAGCCGGTCGGCAAGCTCCTCCGACTCATCTGGGCCCATCCCGGATGACGGCTCGTCGAGAAGGAGCAGGTCGGGGTCCGTGGCCAATGCGCAGCCGAGCTCGAGCAGCTTCAGCTGTCCGTACGGCAGCGAGCTGACCAGCCGGTTGCGGATGTCGGCAAGCCCGAGCATCTCGAGGATCGCGTCGGCACGGCTGGTCAGCTCCCGCTCGCGCATCGCGACCATCGTCGTGCCGATCAGCCCGGCGGGGGCGCCGTAGTCGGCCTTCAGGTGCTGCGCGGTCTTCAGGTTGTCGAGCACGGTGGATGTCTTGACCATGCCGACGTTCTGGAAGGTACGACCGAAGCCGAGAGCAACCCGCTTGTGCGCCGGGAGCTTCGTGACGTCGCGGCCCCGGTAGCGGACGATCCCTCGGTCCGGCCGCTGCGCGCCCGCAATGCAGTTGAAGGCAGTCGTCTTGCCGGCGCCGTTCGGACCGATCAGCCCGACGATCTCCCACTCGTTGACCTCGAGCGACAGGTCGCGCAGCGCCTGCAAACCGCCGAAGCGCACGGAGACGCCGGAGACCTCAAGAACCGGAGGCATGATCGGCCTCCTTGAAGCTGCCGCCGGTCAGCCAGCGGACGACCGGCGCGATCTGCTGCGCGATGCCACCCGGGTTGAACGTCAAGGTCAGGAGCAGCAAGAGGGCACCGACGAACCCGGGGCCGAACTGGATGATGTTCGCCGATGTCTGCGTCGGGAACAGGTGCGCGAACCACAGGTACGGACGCAGCGTCGGGAGCAGGCTGCCCAGCAGAGCGAAGAAGATCGACCCGACGATCACGCCCGCGCGCGATCCCACGCCGCCGACAACGGTCATCAGGACGAACAGGATCGCAAGGTTGAAGCTGTAGTCACTGCCGGTGAACTGCTGCGACGAGAACGCCAGCGCGGCGCCCGCGAGACCGGCGAGCAGCCCGGACAGGACGAACGCGAACAGCTTGTAACCGACGACGTTGATTCCCATCGATGCCGCGACACGTTCGTCGGCCTTGATGGCCAGCATCGCGCGACCGGCCTTCGACTTCGTCAGGCGGTAGTCGAGATAGATCGTCCCGATCGCGAGAGCTGCGCACACGAGGAAGTACCTCGAGTCGCCCAACAGGAACGAGGGCCGGTCGGCAGGCTCGCCGGCGCCGCCACCAGTCAGTGCGTTCACCTGGAAGAGCGACTGCTGCAGCGTCACGCCGAACACGAGGGTGACGAGGGAGAGGTACAAGCCGCTGATCCGCAGCGCTACGAATCCCACGACGAGCGCGCAGACTCCGCCCGCGAGCGCTCCGAACAGCAGCGCCAACACAAACGGGGCGTTGTGCGCTGTCGAGGTGTACGCCGCGAGCAGCGCACCCGAGCCGACGAGACCTTGGTGTCCCAGCGACAGCTGACCGGTGTAGCCGAGAACGACGTTCAGCGACAGGCCGACGACGACATAGACAGCCGCCAAGGTGGCGTAGCCCGCCACCGTCGCTCCGGTGCCGGCGCAGAGAGCCACCACGCCGGCAAGAGCCAGCCAGACGATGGCACGCGGCACGAGTCCCAGCGCACTTGGCCGGTACCGGATGCCGGCGTCGTACGTCCCGGCCGTCATGTCGTCTTCCCGAGCAAGCCGGTCGGCTTGGCGAGCAGCACGACAAGGAGAAGCGCGAACACGACGATCGCCGTGCCACCCGGCACCGACGAGGGCATGTAGTTCGCCGCGACCTGCTCGACGATCCCGAGCGTCAGCCCGCCGACGAAGGCCCCGGTGAGGCTCGTCATCCCGCCGAGCGCTGCCGCGGTGAAGGCCAGGATCAGCGGACCGTTACCCGAGTAGAACCCGGAAGCGCTGCCAGGGATGAACGGCTTGCCTGCCAGGTACACGATGGCCGCCACGGTGCCGAGGAACCCGGCGATCCCCCACACGAGGGCCGAGATCCGGGTCACTTTGATGCCGACGACGGAAGCGGCTGTCGGGTCTTGCGACACCGCGAGGACGGCGGCGCCGTACCTCGTCCGGAAGAACGCAACGGCGGCGAGCGCGGTTCCCACGAGCGCGATGATCGTCGCGATCTGCGTCCAGCCGTAGAGGTAGGAGTTGGAGTCGCTCTGCGACCCGAACAGGGCGAACCGCGAGGGACCTCCGATGTTTGGCACGACCTTGAAGTCGGTGCCGATGATCAAGGCCTCGAGCGACGCGAGACCGAGCGCGAGGCCGGCGGTAGCGACGAGCAGTGTCGCGCGTGGGGCGTGGAACAGGGGCCGAATCACGAACCGCTCAGCCGCCAGCCCTGCCAGGGTGCCGGCAACAAGTCCGATCAGGATCGCGACGGGATATGGCAGCGTTGGAAAGAAGCCGAGGCCGTGCACCGCGCACAACGTGATGAAGGCACCGAACGCGCCGATCTCACACTGGGCGAAGTTGAAGATGCGGCTCGCCTTGTAGACGAGCACGATGCCCAGCGCGAAGATGCCGTACCCGCAGCCGACGACGACGCCCGTCGCCAGCTGCACGGGTACGGCGACGCCGCCCGAGGCAAGGATGTGCATATCAGTGCGAGATCGGCCCGGTGCCGACGGTCGTGTACTCGAGCTTCGAACAGTTCAGCTTCTCGATCCACGCGCCGGTGCTGCCGAAGTGCCCGCCGTTGAAGTTGACGGTCGGCAGGACCGTCATCTCCTTGCCGAGCGACGCATGGAAGTGCGACATCGCATTGATGAAGTTGTCGCGAGTCAGGTTGTTGATGCTCCCCACCGACAACAGCGCGTGGTAGAGCATCTCGTTCACGCCGTACAGAAGCAGCTCGACATCGCGGTTCGTCTTGAGATCGTCGGCCTTCGGGTTGTTCTGCTGCTTGAAGCCTTGCGGCTCGCGGTCGAGTCCCATGAACGGCGACAGGAACGCCGCCTTGATGTAGCTCTGCGCGCCACAGACCGGGCCGGCGACCAGGTCCTCGCCTTGGGTCACTCCCGGGCCTACCCACGCCGGCGTGTAGAGCGAGCTCGCCGACGAAGCGATCATGTTGATCCAGAAGTTCGGGTCGACATCGAGGAAGACCGTGCCGCCCGATCGCCCGGTGAAGGCCTCCGCCTGGTTGACCACCGCGGAAGCCTGGGACGCACTGCCCGCCTTGGGTGCCCTGATCACCTTGTAGGTGACGTGGTGGGCCTTCAGAAGCGCAACGGCGGCGTTCGTGACATCCGAGAAGTTCGGAGTGTTCTCCGTGACGATCGCCCACTTGCCCTTGGCGTTCGTCGGGAACAACTGGTTGGCCATCGTCCAGACCTCGGGCACCTGCACCGGATACGTCTGCGTGACCGCGAAGTAGTACGGCAGCTGGGTGAGGCCGTTCGTCGTGACGCCCACCGACAGGTACGGCGTGTGGGTCGCCCGCAGTACCGGATCGGTCGCGCACGCCTGGATCTGGTCGGTGCCGGCGCCGCCGATCACGAGGAACGAGCTGCGCGAGAGCTGTTCGCAACGCTGCCGGGCCACCGAAGGGTTGTACTGGTCGTCGAAGAAGTTCACGACCACCTTGCGGCCGAAGACCTTGTGGTTCTCCCAGAAGAGCTTGGTCCCGGTTTGGAAGGCCTGCAGCGGCACCGGTGCGGCGCCCGTCTGCGGGGCGTGCAGCCCGAGCGTGATCTGCTTCGCGCTGATCCCGACCGTCTCGTACTTGGCGGTGCTCGACGAGCCGGTTCCCGTTCCCGTTCCCGTACCGGTGCCGGTGCCGGTGCCTGTGCCGGTTCCCGTCCCGGTGCCGGTGCCCGTCCCGGTGCCGGTGCCCGCACCCGCACCCGCACCGGTGCCGGCACCCGTACCTGTGCCACCGCTGGTCCCGGTGCCGGTGCCGCCGGTCGTCGTACCGGGCTCACCGAGGGCGCCGGTCCCGCCGGTGCCGGTGGACCCGACCCCGCTGCCGGTGCTGGTCCCGCCCGACTGGGCCTGCTGCTGCAGGGATGACACAGCCTGCGAGCTCAGGCCACAACCTGCCGTTAGCGCGACGAGGACAAGTCCCGTCAGCGTCGTCGGCGTACGTCGGATCATCTGTGGCTCCCGGTCGTGGTTGAACGTCATCGGCGCATGGTCGTCAGGCGGGACCGCAGCGCCTTGGCGACGCCGCGGTCGGGGTGAATGGCAGTTGCGTTGCGGGGATCGGCAAGCACGAAGGTCGTGGTCCCGAGCAGCAGAACAATAAGGATCAACGCGATCCAGAAGCCCAGCGGGGGTGCCGACGAGTCGCCGGGCTGCACGGTCATCGCGACGACGGGCGTCACCGGAGCCACGGTTGGAGCCGGGGGCTGCGCCACCTCTGCCGGCATGCCCGGCGGCAGCGGCTCGAACGTGATCACGGGGACGTGGCCCGGCGTGGGTGCCGGCGCTGGCCGCGGGACGACGGCGCCACCGGCGGTCGGCGGGGGGACATCTTGCGGCTCCGGCGGGATGTAGGTGACCGACGCGGCCAGGTGCGCCAGCGCGCTGGCCGGGCCGAACACCACCTGGTAGATCGTCGTCGAGTTCGCCGGGTTGTCTGTGATCGCGACGCCCAGGTTCAACGCGTTGGGCGTCACCCACCGCTGGGCGAGGTCGGTGATGTCGACGGTGTAGTGGTCGCCACCGCCGGCGGCCCTCAGCTTCGGCGAATGGACATCGCAGCCGTCGGTCGGCTTGCCGCCGTACGCCGATGCCTGCAAGCCGCCGGCCCATCCCGTCCGCACCGGACAGGCGATCATCGAGGCGCCGATCGGGTCCGCGGACACACCTTTGGCGTCAACCGGCAACGTGACGACGAACGACGTGATCGTCGATCCGACCGGCACCTGCGCCAGGTCGAAGGCGAGGTAGGTCTCGGCGACGGGGCCAGCCGGGAGGCCGGCGGCAGCGGGTGCCTCCGGTCCGGCGACGGCCAGGTCACCGTTGGGAACCGAGGCGTCGGGCACCTGCGCCGGCGGCGCGATGCCCGTCGAGCCGATCGCGCCGGGCTGGCCACGCCAGAACCAGCTCGCCTGGCTGACCGGAACCGTGATCGTCCTCGCCGCTGCCGCGTGCGCGCTGCTCAGCAGGACAGGGACCGGCAGCGCGACCGAGCCGAGCGCCGCAAGAAGGAACAGCCGTGGCAGGTGGGTTGAACGCAAAAGCTGACCCCCCTGCCCCAAGAACGGCCGGTCTCACCCGGCACGAGCCGCTGTTTCTACGTCGGGCGGGAAGCATGTGGCTGGGTCCGCGACGTGGCGAAATGATGTCACGCAATGCGCCGAATGTCGGGGATCGTTGCTACCGAGGAGTCAGGTCTCCGTGTTCGCTGCACGTTGCGACGTACGACGTCGGCGTGACCTTGACGACCATCCGGCGGCCGCACTGGGCGCAGAACCGCGGCGGTTCGTACGGCCGGCGCTTCTCGCACACCGCGTGATCTCCCTCGGCGGCGCCGCGGCCACAGCCCGTGCAGTGCTCCATGGAGTGGGGCTGCTCAGATCCAGGGAGTGCGAACGCTCAGATCGCGGAGGAGAGCGTCTTGATCGGCATGCTCAGCTCGCCGAGCAGGGCGAGGTCCTCGGCCGGCGGTCGGCCAAGCGTCGTCAGGTAGTTGCCGACGATCACGGCGTTGACCCCGCCGAGCAGGCCGTCACGGGTGCCGAGGTCACCCAGCGTGACCTCGCGCCCCCCGGCGAACCGCAGGATGGTCGACGGCATCGCGAGCCGGAACGCCCCGATCGCCCGGAGCGCGTCGGCGGGGGCCAGCACGGACAAGCTTGCGAACGGCGTCCCTGGACGTGGGTCGAGGAAGTTCAGCGGCACCTCGTGGGGAGCGACGTCCGCGAGCTGCGCCGCGAGCTCCGCCCGCTGCTCGAGGGTCTCCCCCATGCCGACGATCGCCCCGCAGCAGACCTCCATGCCCACTTCGCGCACCAGCTGAAGCGTGTCGTGGCGCTCTTCCCAGGTGTGGGTCGTGACGACCTTCGGGAAGTAGGAGCGGGCGGTCTCGAGGTTGTGGTTGTAGCGGTGCACGCCGATCTCGACGAGGCGGTCGGCGTCCTCACGGGTGAGGATGCCGAGGGAGCAGGCGATCTGGACGTCGTTGCCGTCGTCACGGATCGCCTGGACGACCTCGGCAACCTCGCTGAGCAGCTTCTCGTCCGGCCCGCGCACCGCGGCGACGATGCAGAACTCAGTGGCTCCGGTCGCACGCGTCTCGCGGGCGGCGGCGACCATCTCCTCGACGTCCAGCCGCGCGGCGCGCACGGGTGAGGAGAACTTGCCGGACTGTGAGCAGAAATGGCAGTCCTCGGGGCAGCCGCCGGTCTTGACGCTGACGATGCCTTCGATCTCGACCTCGTCGCCGCACCAGCGCAGGCGCACCTGGTGTGCCAGCTCGAGCAGGTCCGGGATGCGGTCGTCGGGCAGCTGCAAGCAGGCGAGGATGTCGGCCTCGCTCAGGCCTTGTCCGTTTTCGAGGACCTGGGTGCGGGCGCGGTCAAGGACGTCGGTCGGGTCGGTGGCCACGGCGAAACCCTCTCAGACCCGCGTCGGGGCCGTCGCGACGGGGAAGCCAGTTCACCTTGATCTGGCACCATGCGCCCGGCCATGAAGGTGATCGCCTGCTACTCGGTGAAGGGCGGGGTCGGAAAGACCTCAGCCGCGGTCAACCTTGCCTCGCTCGCCGCACAGGCCGGCAAGCGCACCCTGTTGTGGGACCTGGACCCGCAAGCCGCCGCGACCTACCTGCTGCGCACCAAGGCGAAGGTCAAGGGCGGGACCCGCAAGCTTCTCCAGGGAGAGTCAGAGGTCGCCGCTGCGATTCGCGACACAGAGGAGGACAACCTCGACGTCCTGCCGGCCAGCGCGTCGTACGCGGACACCGACCTCGACCTCGCCGCCGCGAAGAAGAGCGAGCAACGTGTCAGCCGCGTCTTGGCCCAGGTGGCCGACGACTACGACATCGCGGTGATCGACAGCCCGCCGGGCCTGAACCTGCTCGCAACCAACGTCGTGCGCGCTGCGGACGTGGTGCTCACCCCGATCGTGCCCTCGCCGCTGTCAATGCGCACGCTCGATCAGGTCGCCGATCTCGTCGCGGAAACCGAGAGCAGCGCCAGGATTCTCGCCTTCCTGTCGATGGCCGACCGACGCCGCGCTCTCCATCGCGATGTCATCGAGCGGGTACACGGCAGCTACCGCGACGTGGCGCAGACGGTAATTCCCGTCAGCGCGACAATTGAGCGGATGGGGCAGCGCCGCCGTCCCGTGCAGACCTTCGCGCCGAGCTCCCCGGCGTCGACCGCCTACCGCGACCTGTGGAACGAGCTGGTCTCACGCCTCGAGATCTGAGGATTCCTCGCGCGCGTGCATCGGGAGCCGGAAGACGAGCAGGAACGCCGCGGCGAGCGGTATCAGGCAGGTCCACGCGGTCACCCGCAGCGCGTCAGCCGGCAGACGGTGCTTGAAGATCGAGAAGAAGATCGTGCCGAGGACGGCCACTCCGAGAGCGGACGACAGCTGTTGGACCGCCTCCATGACGCCCGACGCCGATCCGACCTCTTCCATGCTCACGCTGGTGAGGATGAACTGGAACAGCTGACCGAAGCTCGCGCCCAGTCCCATGCCCACCAGGAAAAGTCCGGGCACCAGGTCCCAGGTCGAGGCGTGGTGTTCAGCCCCGAGCGTCAGCGCGAGAACGACAGTGCCGGCGGCGATGAGCGCGACCCCTACGTGCAGCATGTGCCGACCGAGGCGCGCGATCAGCGCGGTCGACACCACCATGCCGACGACCATCCCCACGATCATCGGCGTCAGCGTGAGCCCGGCATGGATCGGCGACCAGCCCTCACCAAGCTGGCCGTAGAGCGAGACACAGAGCAGCAGCCCGCCGAACGCACCGAACAACGCGAGGATCACCGTCACACCGGACAGATAGGTGCGGTTCATCAGCAGCGACGGCTCGATGAGCGGATGTCCGCCCGGGCGTCGCTCATAGAAGACAAAACCGACCAGCATCGCGGTTCCGATCACCAACAGCACGAAGCACCAGGCCGGCCAGCCGTCGGACTGGCCTTGGATCAGCGGGTAGATGATCGCGACCAGGGCGAGCCCGATAATCGACACGCCGCCTAAGTCGAGCTTCACGTCGGGATGGGTCGCACCGCCCGGCAGCGAGCGCAGCGCCGCCGGAAGCACGAGTACGCCGATCGGAACGTTGATGAGGAAGACCAGTCGCCACCCGATGCCCCACAGGTTCGCGTCGATCAGCGCTCCGGCAAGGATCGGAGCGGCAAGCATCGGGAGCCCGGTCGCCGGACCGAACATCCCCATCGCCTTGCCGAGCTCTTCCTCGTCGAAGACCTGCTTCATCAGTCCGAAGCCCTGCGGAATCATCAGCGCGCCGAAGGCGCCCTGCAGCGCCCGAACAGCAACCAGTACGCCGATCGCGGGTGCGATCGCGCACGCCGCGGAGAACAACGTGAAGCCGGCGGACCCGAGGATGAACATCCGCTTGCGGCCGTAGATGTCGCCGAGCCGCGCACCCGCGATCAGCAGGACTGCGAAGGAAAGGGTGTAGCCCGCGCTCAGCCACTGGATCGTGTTCGGGCCGCCACCCAGGTCGCGGTGAATCGCCGGTGCGGCGATGTTGACGATGGTCGCGTCGAGGACGTCCATCAGGTTCACCGCCAACACAACGGTGGCAACGACCCAGCGCAGTCGATACGGCTCGGCCGGAGCGGGAGTGTCGCGGGTCGCGGCTGGGGAGGCGTCCATGAGGCGGTGCAGAGCCTAGCCAGCGGGGCAGACTGTCAGCGTGCGCGTCGCCGGTCTGCCGTTGCTGCCTGAGTCCTTCGAGGAGCTCGACACCTTCTACGGCGAACAACCGGTAGGCGTTCGGGCCAACATGATTGCCGCTCTCGATGGCGCCGCGGCCTTCGAGGGACGCACCAAGGCCATCACCGACAGCGCCGACCAGACCCTTCTCGCCTATCTGCGTTCCTGCGCCGACGTGGTCCTCGCCGGGTCAGCGACGGTCGCTGCCGAGAACTACGGGCCGGTGCGACTGCGCGATGAGCTCAGGCAACGCCGAGTCGCTGCTGGCCTCGCCGAGCAGCCACGACTTGCCGTGGTCACCGCTCGAGGCGCGCTGTCCCCTGACCTGCGCATCTTCGACGGTGCCGAGCGACCGCTGATCGTCACGGTGGGACGCACGGCTGCGGAACGCCCGCAGCTTGCCGACCTCGGTGAGGTCGTCGTCGCCGGTGAGGACGTGATCGAGCCGGCGGCAATGCTCAAGGCGCTCGGCGACCTCGGGCTCGGGCGGGTGCTGTGCGAGGGCGGGCCCTACTTGCTCTCGACGCTGATCGACGCGGATCTGATCGATGAGATGTGCCTGACGGTCACGCCGTACCTCGCCGGTTCGCAGCCGACGACGGCGCAGCCAACCTCTTCGTTGACTGCGCCAACCCGGTTGTCACTGCGCCACGTGCTGCAGCGCAATGACCTGCTCTACCTGCGCTACGCGCGCTCGGAGTGATAGACCACACGCGTGCGAATCCGCGTGCTCGGTGTCCTGGCCACGGCAGCCACTCTTGTTCCGATCGGTATCGCCGCCGTCACGCCGGCGTCGGCAGCGGCTGGCGGTCATGCCCGTTACGTGGCGCTCGCTGGTGATGACGACTACCTGATCTACGCCGAGAAGGTCGGCACCAGTCCGCTCAACCCGGTGTCGCTGAGCCCGACGGCCAATGTCTACGCGCTCGGCAGAACCGGCAAGCCGATGCTGATGGACAAGGCGCTCACCGACCCGCAGGTCGTGTCGCTGTCGAAGTCGAACCTCGTCATCGTCAACAAGTTCAAGCATCACAACCGGGTGCGCTCGTGGAACCTCGCGACCGGCCAGCACACGGCCATCGGCACCAACGAGGACGTGATCGGCGCGACACCGAACGGCTGGATCTCCCTGGACAAGGGCTACGTCGACGGGACGCACGTCATTGCGCGTTCCTACTCCGGCGATCTGACGGACTACGGCAACCCGATCACGCCGGGCGTCGACTACGGCGTCACGGTCGGGCCCCACGGCTTCGTCGCTTACGCGGACAACTTCGTCAACGACAACGGTGAGATCACCTACACGCCGTGGGCGCACCCGAGCGTTCATCGCACCCTTCAGGCACCGGGCGGCAAGAACGTCCGCTGCGACAGCGTGAGCGAGAGCTACGCGGCCTGCGTCATCGGCGGCGGGGTCAACCGCTCCGTCGCGCTCATCTCACTCAGCGGCCACAACCGGACGACAGCAGGCAACCGCTGCGCGTACCAGCTCTCCGTGTGGGGCTCCCGGCTGGCGTGGGGCATCGGCATCGCGAGCCACGGCTGCAAGACCGGGCACATCGGCGTCACGAGCCTCCTCGGCACGACGCAGCTGTCGAAGCAGCGCTACAACATCCTCGGTACGACGGTCGCGTGGAACCGCGTCATCACCTCAAACGCCGGGCAGCGCTCACTCGTGAGGCTTTCCTCGATCCACAAGGCCGCGAAGCCGTTGAAGCGCGCCAACGTCTAATCGCAGGTCGCGCGGCTTGCCGCCGGGTACGACGGCGGCGGGACCCCTTCCCGTGCCCATGACCCGGGCGAAGCGGCGGTGCGAAGCGTGACCGTCACGTCATGGTCGAGCTGCGAATAGCGCAGCCACGCGTTGGCGAGTGACCGGCCGTCCAGGCTTGCCGACTTCACGTAGGGCGTTGCACGACTCGCTCCTGGCGCGTCGATTCGCACGATGCCACGGTGTGGCGTCGACACCACCACTCGCGAGAACCGCGGGGCGCCGACCGTGAGGACGTCGTCACCGGGGATCGCCGGATACAGCCCGATCGCGTTGAAGACCCACCACGACGTCATGGTTCCGCCGTCGGTGTTGCCTGGGTAACCCTTCGGTGTCGGCGCGTACATGCCGTCGAGGGCCTGATGAACGACGTCCGCGGTGCGGTCCGGCCGTCCCGCCCACAAGTACTCGTAGGGCGTGTCGAGCTGCGGCTCGTTGCCGAGAAACGCGAACTCGGATTCCGGACCGGCGTTCAGTCGCGTGAACAGCGTGTCGAGCCGGGACACGAGCATCTTGCTGCCGCCGAGCGCCTTGCCCAGTCCGGCGACGTCGAACGGAATCATGAACGTGTACTGGCTTGCGTCGCCTTCGACGAAGCCGTGAGCCGGGCCGGTCTTCGAGATCGGGACGAACCTGCCGGTCGCGCTGCGTGGCTCGACGTAGCCGTCGGCCGCGTTGAAGCTCTCGCGCCACCACGCCGCGCGCCCGAGGAACTCGCGCGACGTCGTTCGGTCGCACACGGCTGCTGCGAGCCGTGACGTCGCGAAGTCTGCCGTTGCATATTCGAGGGCCGTGGAGACACTCCCCCAGACAAGCGCGGGGCTCACGACGAGCATCGCGCCGCCGGTCGTGCTCGTCGACAGATCCAGCTCGGTCGGCAGGTAGTGCAGCGCGAGGTACGCCGGGTTTCCGGGGCGCTCGACGTAGTAGCCGCCGCCCTGTGTCTCCGGGTCGACGCCGGCGGGCAGCATCGCCGGCGACTCGTCATCGACGCCGTTGCTGGCAGCGCCGTGCACGGCCGCACGAAGCGCCGCGCGGCGGCTGAACCCTTTGACACCGAATGCCGCGAGGTCGGCGAGGAACGGAACCGCCGGATCGCCGACCATCACGTTCGGGCTGGCACCCACCACCGGCCAACGGGGCAGGAAGCCCGCGATCCGCTCGTCGGCGAGCAGGCTCCGCGCCATGTCGCGGGCCTGCCGCGGTGCGACGAGCGCAAGTAGCTGCGCGTGGGTTCGGTACTCGTCCCACAGGCTCATCTGGCTGTAGGCAGCCCAGCCGTGCGCACGATGCACTCGCCCGTCGAGTGCGGGAAAGCGGCCGTCGACGTCACTGACGACCTGCGGCGAGAGCAGGGACTGGTACAACGTCGTCGCGAGCATTCGGCGGTCCTCCGTCGTGCCGCCCGCGACGCGCAGCCGACCCATCAGCTGCGCCCACTTCCCGGCCGTCGCACGTTGCACCTGCTTCACCGACCGCCCGGCCACCTCGCGATCAAGCGCGGCGTGCGCACCCGACGCGCTGACGTAGGACAGCCCGACGCGGACACCGACGCTTCGCGAGTGCGAGGTGGCGAAGCGAAGAACAGCGCCTGCTTGCGCCGTCGCACTGAGGTCGTTGGGCGGCTGCGGGATGCCCGATCCGGGCTCGTACCCGAGACCGGTCACGGCGCTGCTCTCGGCATGGTTGCCGCCTTCGCGCCAGGTTCGTCGCTGCCACACGGCGTGACTCGCGAAGCCGCGATCGAACCGCATCGCGACGTGCAGCGTGTAGCCGGCAGGCTGCTCACAGAAGCGCCCGCTTCTCGTCGTGACGTCGACCTCGTGACGGCCCGGCAGGATCTGTACGGCGGCGAGCGTGTCGGTGTTGGCGCTACCTCCGGCGTCGATGACCACGCTGCCAGTGCGCACCGCCGCGGGGAAACGGAACGTCGCGGCACCAGCCCGGCTCGCGGCACCGATGTCGACGCCGATCGCACGGCGCGTCCCCGGATCGAGCGTCACGGCGTACCTGCCGGGCGACGCGGACTCATGCCGGTGGTCGAACCGGGCGATCAGACCCGGGTTGGTGGCACCGCTGAGCAACGCCGCTGGGCTCGCCGTGATCGACGCCGTCGTGGGCATGATCGGTACATCGCCGAACACCGAGCAACCGCCGCCCTGGAAGCGGGTCAGGTCGAAGCCGGCGATCTTGTCGTCGGAGTACGTGTAACCGGCCGCGAAGGCCACCGATGCCGGGCTGGTACGGGGACCCCAGGACAACATCCCGAACGGCGCGGTGGCCGCGGGGCTCATGTTGCCGGCACCCCCTCCGGTGCCCTGGTCGGCGAAGGCGGCGTCGGTCCCGGCGAAGACGTTGGCGAGGTGGACCAGCTGCGGACCGGTCAGCAACGGGGACTCGGGCTGAGCCATCGCAGATCGTGCAGCACCGGAGGCGTACGAGGGTCCTGACGCCGCCCCGGCCGTGACGGCGGCAGCCAGCAGGACGGTCCAGCCGCGGCGCAAACGCATGACGGCAGGGATTATCCAGCGCGTCGCGATTTGACACCTCCGCTTATCTTGATAAAGATAGTCGTGTTTAGCAACTCAGCCCATTCGGTAACCACACTGGGAAAGGTGCGGGGAACAAGTGTCCACGAACAAGCGGATCATCGCCGGCGTCGGAGCAGCGGCCGTCATGGCGCTCAGCGCGGCCTGCAGCAGCTCCTCCTCTGGCGGCTCGACCCCAAGCGACGGGTCATCGAGCGCCAGCGGCGGCACGATCAACCTGGTCGCGTTCTCGACCCCGCAGAAGGCCTACGACAAGCTCGGCCCAGCCTTCGCGGCGACACCGGCTGGCGCGGGCAGCACGATCAAGGGCTCGTACGGCCCGTCTGGTACCCAGGAGCGCCAGGTCGAGGCCGGCCAGCCGGCTGACGTCGTGGAGTTCTCCCGCTCCTCCGACATGGACAAGCTCGTCACCGCCGGACTGGTGGACGCGAGCTGGAACGCCGGGGAGTACAAGGGCATCGTCACCGACTCGGTCGCCACGCTGATCGTCCGCAAGGGCAACCCGCTGGGCATCAAGACCTGGGACGACCTGATCAAGCCGGGCGTCAAGGTCGTCACCCCGAACCCGCTGAGCTCGGGCAGCGCCTGCTGGAACCTGATGGCGGCGTACGGCGCAGAGGTCAAGGAGGGCAAGACCTCCGCGCAGGCGCTCGACTTCGTCAAGCAGCTGCTGCAGCACACCGTCTCGCTCCCGGACAGTGGTGCCGACGCGACGGCGGCGTTCGTCGGCGGCACGGGCAACGTGCTGATCGGCTACGAGAACGAGGCGATCTCGGCCAAGGCGGCCGGCGATGACGTCGACTACGTCACGCCCGACGACACGATCCTGATCGAGAACCCGGTGGCCGTCACGAAGGACGCGAGCAACCCCACCGAGGCCAAGGCGTTCGTCGACTTCCTCTACACCGATGCCGGCCAGAAGCTCTTCGCGAGCCAGGGCTACCGCCCGGTCGTTGCGGCCGACCTCGACAAGAAGGAGTTCCCGACCCCGTCTGGCCTGTTCACGATCGACTCGCTCGGCGGCTGGTCGAAGGTCAACACCGAGTTCTTCGACGCCACGAACGGGTCGATCACGAAGATCCTGAACGACCTCGGTCACGGCGCGAGTGGCTGACGTAGCCCTCGCAGGCCGTCCGGCCCGCCCCCGCCAGTGGTCGCGCATCGCGCGGCCCCTGGCCACGGGGGCGGGCCCCGGTCTGTCCATGATCTATCTAGGGCTGCTCGTCGGGCTGCCTGTCGCGGCGGTGATCAGTCAGTCCGCCCATCACTCGTTCTGGTCGACGATCACGCAGTCGCACACGGTGTCCGTGCTCGAGTTCACGATCGGCGTAGCGTTCGCCTCGGCGCTGATCAACGCGGTTACCGGAGTTGCGTTGGCCTGGGTGCTCGTGCGGGACGAGTTCCCCGGGAAGCGCATCGTCAATGCGCTCATTGACCTCCCGTTCGCACTCCCGACGATCGTCGCCGGTCTGGTGTTGCTCAGCCTGTACGGGCCGGGTAGCCCGCTCGGCATCAACATCGCCGGCACGCGGCTCGCGGTGTTGTTCGCCCTGCTGTTCGTCACGCTGCCATTCGTCACCCGAGCGGTGCAGCCCGTGCTGCTCAGCCTCGAACGCGACGTCGAAGACGCAGCGGCGTGTCTCGGTGCGCGACCGTGGACGATCTTCCGCCGGATCATCCTGCCGGCGATCATGCCCGCGACCGTCACCGGCGCCTCACTCGCTTTCGCGCGCGCTCTCGGCGAGTTCGGATCCGTCGTACTCATCTCGGGGAACCTTCCCCGCACCGAGATCGCGTCACAGCTGATCTTTCAGGACGTCGAGAGCGGCGTGCCGCAGGCCGCCGCCGCGATCGGGGTCGTGCTGCTGGCCATGGCGCTCGTGGTCTTCGTGGTCATCGGCTTGATCACCCGTCACAACGCGAGACGACATGGCTAAGTACCTGCTGCGCTACGGCGTTCTCGGCTACCTCGCCCTGCTGCTCGTGCTGCCGGTCGGGATGGTCGGCTACCGAACGTTCCAGCACGGCGCCGGCCCGGTGTGGGATGCGCTGTCGAGTCACGACGCGGTGTCAGCGCTCAAGCTGTCGCTGCTGATCACCGCCATCGCGGTGCCGATCAACATCGTTTTCGGCGTCTTCACCGGCTGGCTGCTCGCGCGACGCAAGATGCCTCTCCCCTGGCTCGTCAACGCGCTGATCAACCTTCCGTTCGCGATGTCGCCGGTGGTCGTCGGCCTCGCGGTCTTCGTGCTCTACAGCCGGACCGGATGGGTCGGCACGTATCTCTTCCAGCACGGCATCCCGGTGCTCTTCACGTGGAAGGCGATGACGATCGCGACGATCTTCGTCAGCCTGCCGTTCGTCGTGCGCGAGGTGGTTCCCGTCCTCGAGGAGATCGGGACCGAGCAGGAGCAAGCGGCCGCCGTCCTCGGCGCTTCACAGCTCCAGGCGTTCTTCCGCGTCACGCTTCCCGCGATCCGCTGGGCCGTCGTCTACGGCACGATCCTCACCGTCGCTCGATCGCTTGGTGAGTACGGCGCAGTCAACATCGTCTCGAGCAACATCGTCGGGCAGAGCCTGACGCTGCCGCTCTACGTCAACAACCGCGTGGGACAGCTCGACACGACCGCGGCGTACAGCGCGGGTCTCCTGCTCGCGGTCATCTCACTTCTCATCTTGGTCGGCATGACCGCTCTGAGCGGTCGCCGCCACACTCCGCAACTTGAAACCGGAGCCTCGGAATGAGCATCAACGTCCAGAACGTCAGCAAGTCCTTCGGCGACTTCCACGCGCTGGTGGACGTCAGCGTCGACATCGAGCCCGGCCATCTCACCGCGGTACTCGGGCCGAGCGGTGGCGGCAAGTCGACGCTACTGCGCATCATCGCCGGCCTCGAGGAGGCCGACCGCGGCACCGTCCTGATCGAAGGCGCCGACGTCACGCATGTGCCCGCTCGTGATCGCGGCATCGGCTTCGTCTTCCAGCACTACGCCGCTTTCACGCACATGACCGTGTGGGAGAACGTCGCGTTCGGGCTGAAGATCGCCAAGACGCCCAAGCCGCGGATCAAGGAGCGCGTCGGCGAGCTGCTCGCCCTGGTGCACCTCGACGGGCTCGCGTCGCGCTTCCCCTCGGAGCTTTCGGGCGGGCAGCGGCAGCGGATGGCTCTCGCCCGCGCTCTCGCCGTCGAGCCGGGCCTGCTGCTGCTGGACGAGCCCTTCGGCGCGCTCGACGTCAAGGTCCGTCAGGAGCTGCGCGACTGGTTGCGACGGCTGCACGACGAGGTGCACACCACGACGATCTTCGTCACGCACGACCAGGAAGAGGCGATGGAGATCGCCGACCAGATCATCGTGATCAACCACGGCAAGGTCGAGCAGGCAGGCAGCCCGGACGAGCTCTACGACCGGCCGGCCAACGACTTCGTCATGGGCTTCCTCGGCCCGGTGACGACCCTTGCGGGCCAGCTCGTACGCCCGCACGACATTCGGGTGGCGAAGTCCGCGAGCACGAAGTCCCAGGAGGCGAAGGTCGAGCGAGTGGTCTCACTCGGTTTCGAGACTCGGATCGTCGCGAGCCCCGCGGACGGAGCCGAGGATGTCACGGTGCAGCTCACCCGCAACCAGATCAGCGATCTGGCGCTCAACGTCGGCGACATCGTCTACCTCGACGCGCCGACGCCGCCCGGCCGCATCAAGGCGGTGCCCAACGGCGACAAGGCGACCAGCGCCGACAGCGCCGCCAGCTAGGACGTCAGTACGGCGATCGACAGCAGGATCGTGTCGTAGATGAAGTGCGTGAGGATCGGGCGTGCAAGCCGGCCACGCTTCTGGAACGACCGGGTCAACAGGTAACCGAACGGCATCGTCATCAGGAACCCGATGCCGTAGTAGACGTGGTAGGACTCGCGCACCGCAAAGCTCAATGCGAACGCAGCCCAGGGACGCCATCCCATCTGCGAAAGCCGGGTGAGGAAGTAGCCGTTGACGATCACTTCTTCGTTGATGGCAGTCGTCGCCGAAAGCAGCACCGCGTAGATGAGGTAGTACGCCGGGACGTGGGTGTTCGTCTCCGCCACCTTCAGGTGGGAGTCGAACGGAGAGAGCGCCAGCGCCAAGATTCCGGTGAGCGTGAAAGCACCGATGAGCAGCCCGATCGCGCCGGCGAAGTCGCGCGGCAGCCCGGCGCGGGTGAGCCCTAGTCGCGACGGGGTCTGACCAGTGCGGGCAAGCAGCAACAGCGCGATGGGCACGACGAGGCCTGTCGTCACGTAGCCGAAGATCAGCAGAATCAGGCTGACGCCGACGTGGTGCTTGAGTGGAAGGTCGAACTCGTCGAGGTCGCTCACCCCGCCGAGGTGGCGCGCGAGGATCGTCACAGCGCCGGCGATTCCGGGCAGAGCCATCGCGGCGACGATGAATCCGGTCTCCCAACCGAGCCAGCGCCGTTGCGGTCCGTCTTCCGCGGGCGACACCGTCTGTGGCGTGAGACCTGGGTCCCGCGTCGCGAGCGGGATCGAGCCGTCGACCGCGAGTCGGCGGTGTTCGGCGAGGGTCGACGCGACCTCGAGCTGGGTTGGGCCGAAGCCCTGCGCCAGGTACGCCGCACGGGAAACCCACTGGGCGTTTCCGGCGCGGGCGATCGTCCAGCTGGCTGCGATCGTCCGGCCGTCCGCACATACGACCACAAGCCGCTGGAACCGGTCACGCATGATCCGCTCGACCGCGAGCCCAAGGACCTCGGCGCGCGAAACGCGGTAGGTCCCGAGGATCTCTCGGACCGTGGTGGTCCACGGGTCGAGGACCAGACCGACCCTCGTCGCGCGCACGGCAAGAGCAATCAGGACAACAGCGATGATCCCGATCACAACGCGGGGACCCGCGCTCTCCTCGGTGTCGAGGATTGCGCCCGGCAGGGTGAAGAGGACGCCGAGCGCGGCGAAGCTGATCAACACAGCGACGAGCCCGTCCGCGCGAACTCGCAGGGACGGCGGTGTCAGCTGCGGCTGACCCATGATTCAGCAAGTGCGAGGAAGCGGTCGTTCTCATCCGGCAGGCCGGTCGTGACACGGACGCCTTCGCCCGTGAAAGGACGCACCAGGACGTTGCCGGCGGTGCAGTGCTCGGCGAAGGCTGCCGCGTCATCACCGATCGGCAGCCACACGAAGTTGGCCTGCGAGACCGGGACCGGGTAGCCCAGTTCGCGAAGCGCCACTGCGACGCGGTCCCTCTCCGCGACGGTGAGCGCCGCTCGGCGGCGAACCTCTTCTTCCTCGCTGAGTGCGGCGATCGCGCACTGCTGGGCGAGGCCGCTGACGCTGAACGGCACCTGCGTCTTGCGCACCGCGGTCACGATGTCGGCAGGGCCGACGCAATAGCCGACGCGAAGCCCCGCAAGGGCGAACGCCTTGGAGAACGTGCGAGTGACGACGACGTTGGGCTGGTCCCGGAACGCGACAGCCGCGTCCGGGACGACTGCCGGGTCTGCGTAGTGGTGGTAGGCTTCGTCGATCACGACGAGGACGTCTTCCGGGACCTCCGAGACGAACTTGGCCAGCTCGTCACCGACTGCGGTACCGGTCGGGTTGTTGGGGTTGCAGACAATGACTAGCCGAGTGCGGGGTGTGATCGCCGCGAGCATTGCACCGAGATCATGGACTTCGTCACGGAGAGGGATCTTCACCGCCGTACCGCCAACAACCGTCGTGATGATCGGGTAAGCCTCGAAGGCACGCCAGCCGAAGAGCACCTCGTCGCCGCCGTCGACGACCGCTGAGGCCAGCTGACCGACGACCTCGACGCTGCCCGCACCCACTGCTATTTGTTCGGGGGCGACCTGGTGATGTGTCGCGATCGCTTCGATCAGCGCCGTCGACATCATGTCGGGATAACGGCTCACACCCGCCGTCAGACCGTCGATCGTTGCGGCCACAGCAGGAAGCAGACCGTACGGCGACTCGTTGCTGGCGAGGATGACTGCGCCCGGGGTCTTCCTGCCGGCGACGTAGGCCGGCAGTGCGGCCATCGCCGGACGCAGGCGCACAGTCACGACGTACAGCCTGCACTATGCGAGTTCGAGGGCGACCTGAGCTGGCAGCGCGTCGGGGTCGCGACGGAGCAGCAGCAGACCCGTGCCGATCGCGCAGGCGAGCGCGAGAATGGCGGCAGCGACGAACGCATGGTGCATGCCGTTGACGTAGCCGACGGGGTCGGTACCGAACGGTCCGGCCGCCGGCACAAAGGTGCCGAGCCACGCGATGCCGACCGCCACGCCGGTCTGCCGGAACGTGTCGCTGGCGCCAGAGGCGAGGCCACTTTGAGATGGCGGCAGCGCGTCAAGTGCAAGAGCGCTCCCTGCCGGGTTGACCAGGCCGCAGCCAACACTCGCGATGAGCAGGCCGGGCAGGATCGCGGCCCAGCCGGAGTTGGCGTGGGTAGTGATTGCCATCACGAGGATCCCGACAGAGATGAACACGAGTCCTACCGTCGCGAGCACCGCCGGCTTGACCCGGGTCATCAGTCCCGCCGTCGCACCGGAGACCACGAACACGAGGAAGGTTCCGGGCAGATAAGCCAGCCCGGTGCGAATCGGGGACAGACCGACGACACCCTGCAGATACAACGTCGCGTAGAGAAAGCCCGCGAAGAACGTCGAGGAGATCCCGAACACGAGAACCTGGGGCCCGGTGAACTTCGCCTGCCGGAACAGCGACAGCGGCAACATCGGCTCACTCGACCTGGCTTCGACCAGCACGAAGCCGACGAGGAACACCCCGGCAGCGATGAGGGAGGTCATGACCTTCGCGCTACTCCAGCCGTCCTCGTTGCCGCGCAACAGCGCGAACACGAGCAGGAACAGGCCGGCGATCAACGCGAGCTGACCGGGAACGTCCACCGTGCGGGCCTGCGGGTCGCGACTCTCATGAACTCGTCGCGCAAGCACCAGCGTGATGACGCCGATCGGGACGTTGATCCAGAAGATGGCTCGCCAGCTGATCCACTGCGTCAGCGAGCCGCCGACGAACGGTCCGATGGCGAAGGAAGCGCCGATCGCGGCACCGAAGATTCCGAGTGCCTTGGCACGGGACTCCGGTGTCGGCGTGACCTCCGAGATCAGCGCCAGCGCGGTCGCGAACAACATGGCCGCGCCCAGACCCTGGACGGCCCGCGCCGCAACGAGCGTCTCGATTCCAGGAGCGGCGGCGCATACCGCAGACGCAATGGTGAACACGACCATGCCTTGCACGAACAGCCGCTTGCGCCCGAACCTGTCGGCGATCGAGCCGGCGGTGAGAACCACGGCCGCGAGCGGCAACGTGTAGGCGTCGATCACCCACTGGAGCCCGGACAGGCCGGTGTGCAGACCAGCGGAGATGTGCTGGAGAGCGGTGTTCACGACGCTGATGTCGAGCATCAGCATCACGGTCGCCACACACGCGACCGTGATGCTTGCCGCTGCGGAGGGTGCCGCTTCGTGGGTGTCCGGACTGGAGGTCATGGCCACAATGGTGGCGGACGCCACCGGTGATCAGAGGTTGCCGCGCTTCTCCTGCTCGCGCTCGATTGCCTCGAACAGCGCCTTGAAGTTGCCCTTGCCGAAGCCTTGCGAGCCGTGTCGCTCGATCAGCTCGAAGAACACGGTGGGTCGGTCCTGCACCGGCTTGGTGAAGATCTGGAGGAGGTAGCCGTCCTCGTCGCGGTCAGCGAGGATGCCGTGCTCACGCAACGTCTCGATCGGCACTCCGGTGTCGCCGACCCAGCTGCCGAGGTCGTCGTAGTACGCGGCGGGCGTCGTGAGGAACTCCACGCCCGCCGCGGACATCGCGGCGACAGCCGACACGATGTCGTCGGTGATGAGTGCGATGTGCTGCACACCAGGACCGCCGTAGAACTCTAGGTACTCGTCGATCTGACTCTTGCGCTTGCCGACCGCCGGCTCGTTGAGCGGGAACTTTACGGCGCGCGTCCCGTCGGCGACCACCTTGCTCATCAGAGCGGAGTACTCGGTGGCGATGTCGTCGCCGACGAACTCCTTCATGTTCGTGAAGCCAAGGATGCGGTTGTAGAAGTCGACCCAGGTGTCCATGTGGCCGAGCTCGACGTTGCCTACGACGTGGTCGACGCCGGTGAACCACGGCTTCACCGTGGTGGGAACGCTTTCGCGGGCTTCGAAGCCGGGAAGGAAGCTGCCTCGGTAGCTGCTGCGCTCGACGAAGGTGTGGCGGGTCTCGCCGTACGTCGCGATCGAGGCGAGGACTACGCCGCCGTCGTCGTCGCTGTACGACGTCGGCGGGTTCAAACCGGTCGCACCCCGCGAGACCGCAAGGTCGTAGGCGTGCGTCGCGTCGGGCACGCGGATGGCGACGTCGATGACGCCGTCGCCGTGGGCGGCGACGTGCTCGGCGATCGTCGTGCCGGGCCGAACGGCACCGCTGATCAGGAAGCGCGCCGCGCCCGACTCGAGGACGTAGTCGGCCGTGTCGCGATGACCCGTCTCCGGGCCGCGGTAGGCGACGATCCGCATCCCGAACGCGGTCGCGTAGAAGTGGGCGGCCTGCTTGGCGTTGCCGACGGCAAAGTGGACGAAGTCGATGCCCTCAACCGGGAACGGTTCGTACTCGCTGATCCGGTGAACTGTGCGATCGGCCGTCAAGGTCATGCGGCTGAGCCTGACGTGGTTGGTCGACTCGTACAACACTTGCACGACATACTGAGCAATATGTCCAGCATTGATGCCCTCGACAGCCGAATCATCGCACTTTTTGCTACCGAGCCACGCATCGGCGTGCTCGAGGCATCCCGCCGGCTGGGAGTCGCCCGAGGCACCGTCCAGGCCCGCCTGGATCGGCTCGAGCGCGACGGTGTCATCACCGGCTGGGCGCCCTCCGTCGATGTCAGCGCACTCGGGTTTCCGGTGACGGCGTTCGCGACGCTGGAGATCGCGCAGGGCCACGGTCACGACGGGGTCGCGGCACATCTGCGGACGATCCCGGAGGTGCTGGAAGCGCACACGATCACCGGCGAGGCCGACATGATGCTGCGGCTCGTCGCGCGGTCGAACGCCGACCTGCAGCGCGTCATCGACCGGGTCGTGACGTCGCCGGACGTCACGCGGGCATCAACGGTGATCGTGCTGTCGAGCGAAGTACCGATGCGGATGCTTCCACTGGTGGAAGTCGCGACCGAGCAGGCTTAGCCTCCGCTTATGGAAGAGCCGCAGCTGCTCGAGCGGTTCGAGGCGCACGTCGCGGCCGAGGGAAAGATCGAGCCCGACAGCTGGATGCCCGACGCCTACCGTAAGACGCTCGTGCGGCAGATCTCGCAGCACGCGCACTCCGAGATCATCGGGATGCAGCCTGAGGGCAACTGGCTGACCCGCGCGCCGTCGCTGCGACGCAAGGCGATCCTGCTGGCGAAGGTGCAGGACGAGGCGGGCCACGGTCTTTACCTCTACGCCGCCGCAGAGACGCTCGGCACGTCGCGCGACGAGATGATCGATGCACTGCTCGACGGCACGGCGAAGTACTCGTCGATCTTCAACTACCCGACACCGACCTGGGCCGATATCGGAGCGATCGGCTGGCTGGTCGACGGCGCCGCGATCATGAACCAGGTCCCGCTGTGCCGTTGCTCCTACGGCCCGTACGCGCGAGCGATGAAGCGGGTCTGCAAGGAAGAGTCGTTCCATCAGCGACAGGGTTTCGACATCCTCGTCACGCTCTGCCGCGGCACCGACGAGCAGCGCGCGATGGCGCAGGACGCGTTGAACCGGTGGTGGTGGCCGTCGCTGATGATGTTCGGCCCGCATGACGCCGACTCGCAGCACTCGGCGACGTCGATGCGCTGGCGGATCAAGCGATTCACCAACGACGAGCTGCGACAGCGATTCGTCGACGTGACGGCGCCGCAGGCCGCGTTCCTCGGCTTGCGGATTCCCGACGACGAGCTGGCCTACGACGAAGCGACCGGACATTGGCGGTTCGGCGAGCCCGACTGGGACGAGTTCCACCGCGTGCTCTCCGGCGACGGCCCATGCAACGCAGAGCGAATCGAGCGTCGTACCCGGGCGCACGTCGAAGGCGCGTGGGTGCGTGAGGCTGCGGAGGCGTATGCCGCCAAGCATTCGGAGACGACAGCCGCATGAGCGACCTTTGGGAGGTGTTCGTCCGCGCTCGGGGCGGGCTGCACCACTCACACGTCGGAAGCATTCATGCGGCCGACGCCGAGATGGCGCTCGAGAACGCGCGCGACGTGTACACACGGCGAGGCGAGGCGGCGAGCCTGTGGGTCGTCCCGTCGACTTCCATCGTCGCGAGTGATCCGGCAGATGCCGGGGAGCTCTTCGAACCCGCTTTGGACAAGGAGTTCCGGCACCCCACGTACTACGAGGTGCCCGACGGTGTCGCCAACCTCTGAAGCAGCTGAGCTGCCAACCGTCGAGGCAGTCGCCGACGGCTGCCTGCTGCTGTCGCATCGGCTCACCGAGTGGGTCAGCGATGCGCCGACGATGGAAGAGGACGTGGCGCTCGGCAACATCGCCCTCGATCTGCTCGGCCAGGCGCGCGGATTGCTCTCGTCGTTGGGCGACGAGGACCAGCTCGCGTACTTCAGAGATGCCGATGACTTCCACAACCCCGCGATCTGTGCCACGCCCAACGGCGACTTCGCCAAGACGATGTTGCGTCAAGCGTTCGCGGACTGCTGGCTGGAGCTGGTGTGGGCGGCGCTTGCCGACCACGAAGTGGACGTCGTGCGGGGGGTCGCTGCGAAGGCCGTGAAGGAGAACGCCTACCACCGCCGGCACTCGCGTTCGTGGGTCGTGCGGCTCGGCGACGGGACCGAGGAGTCGCGCCGGCGCATGCTGCTCGCGCTCGAGGACCTGTGGCCGCTGACCGCAGAGATCGCCGTTCCGGGATGGCGCGAAGCGGCCACCGACGTCCTTGTCGAGGCGACGATCCCAGTGCCGGCCGCCGCTCTGGCCGATGACGCCGCAATCGCCGCATGCGTCGAGGAGCGGCGCGCGCTGCTCGAGGAGATGCAATCGCTGGCTCGCGCACATCCGGGCGCGTCGTGGTGACCGCGGCAGCTGCTCGCGCGTGGGACGCGCTCGCCACTGTCATGGACCCTGAGATACCTGTCCTGTCGGTGCTCGACCTTGGAATCATCCGCGGCATCGAGGAGTCAGCGGACGGGCGCGAGGTCGAGATCACCGTCACCCCGACGTTCTCGGGATGCCCGGCCACCGAGGTGATCACCGCCGCCATCCGCACGGCACTCGCCGCGTCGTACGACGAGGTCGAGGTGCGGGTACAGCTGCTTCCACCCTGGACCACGGACTGGATGAGCGAAGCCGGCCGCGAAGCGCTCCGGGACTTCGGGATCGCGGCACCGAACGGCCGCGCGGTGCTTCGCCTTGCGGGCAGCGACCGGCCCGACTCGTGTCCGCAGTGCGGTTCGATCGATGTCGAGGAGCTCGCCGGATTCGGATCCACACCCTGCAAAGCACTGTGGCGATGCACCTCGTGCCGTGAGCCATTCGACTACTTCAAGGTCCACTGATCACCACATGGCCCGCACCTTCTACCCGCTTCGGGTAGCTGATGTACGACGCGAGACGTCCGACACCGTGTCGCTCGCACTCGACGTACCAGACGAGCTTCGCGCCACGTTCGCCTTCTCCCCGGGCCAGTTCGTGGGATTCCGGGTTCCGGGACCGCGCGGAAAGCCAGTGACCCGCTCTTACTCGATCTGCAGCGGCGTGGACGACGGCGAGCTGAGGGTCGTCGTGAAGCATCTTCCGGGCGGTGTGTTCGGGACGCTCGCCAACACCACGCTCGCGGTCGGCGATGTGCTGGACACGCTCGCGCCGATGGGACGGTTCACGGTCGCGGTCGATCCGTCCGCGTCGCGGCGCTACCTCGGGCTGGCGGCCGGCAGCGGAATCGGGCCGGTGATGTCCGTGCTCCGGTCCGTCCTCGCAGGTGAGCCGGACAGCGACTTCACCTTGGTCTATGGCAACCGCACGGCCGGCTCGACGATCTTCCGGGACGCGCTGTGTGACTTGAAAGACCAGTACCTTTCCCGGCTGACACTGATCCATCTGTTCAGCCGTGAGCAGCAGTCGACTCCGCTGCTGAACGGACGGCTCACGGAGCAAAAGCTGGGCGAGCTCGCTTCGGGTCTGCTCGACGTGGCGTCTTACGACCACGCGTTCGTCTGCGGGCCGGAGCCTATGACGGTGATGCTGCGCGAAAAGCTGCGCTCGCTCGGAATGCCGCCGGAGCGCGTGCACATGGAGCTGTTCGGCGTGCACGGCGCGCCTGGGCCGGATGTCGCCGCGGTCGCGGGCGAGCAGGACGTGCAGCTGACGGTGACGCTGTCCGGCACGACATCGACGCTTGCGACGAACCGGTCGGCGACCGTGCTCGATGCCGTCGCAGCGGCGGGGATGGACGCGCCGTACTCGTGCACGGGCGGCGTGTGCGCAACGTGTCGCGCGAAGGTCGTCACCGGTTCGGTGGAGATGAAGGTCAACTACGCCCTCGAGCCCTGGGAGCTCGATGCCGGCTTCGTGCTCACCTGCCAGTCCCAGCCGACATCGGATGCCGTGACAGTCGACTACGACGCGGTCTGAGATCTTCTCTGGCCGGGAAGGACACCGTCTGTGAACGATGACGAGCTGAAGTCGTACTTCCAGCACTATCTTCAGCGCGGGCGGGACGCCGTTGTCTGGAAGCTCGACGGCCTGTCGGACTACGACATCCGACGGCCGATGACGCCGACGGGGACAAACCTGCTCGGCTTGGTGAAGCACCTCACGTACGGCGAGGCGTGGTACTTCGGCAACTGCTTCGACCGGCCTTTCCCCGAGCCCCTCGACGATTGGGTCGAGGACGACCCTGAGCCCAACAGCGACATGTACGCCACAGCAGACGAAACCCGTGAGGTCGTCGTCGACCGCTTCCGGCGCGCGTGCGCTCATGCGGACGCGACGATCGCTGCGCTGCCGCTCGAGGCGGTCGGCTTCGTGCCGTGGTGGCCGGAGGAACGCGCGCACTCCCCGCTGGCCAGGTTGCTCGTCCACGTCGCGGTCGAGACGCATCGCCACGCCGGACACATGGACATCGTTCGCGAGCTGATCGACCGTCAGGCCGGCGTCTCCAAGGTCCACTCCAACCTGCCCGATGTCGACCCCGGATTCTGGCCGTCGTACGTCGAGCGGCTCGAAGGGATTGCGCAGCGGTTTCGGTAGGCAAAGGTCAAGGTCGAGAGCAAGGTCAAGAACAAGGGCGCGACAAGCAGGCGCCGGGTTGGTTACCCCGGGGGCTTGGATCGGCCCTCACTTCTCGAGTGCTGTGGTCAAGGGTGAATCTGGTTCTGGGGATAAGTATTTTCGTTATTTTCCAACGGTTTTTGCTTGATCTCGTCATACCCACCCGCTAGTGTTCGAACATACGTTCGATAGGAGGAGTCGAGTGGTGAGTGCGGCAACGCAAAGCCTGGTCGATGACCTCGCGCCGCTGCTCGCCCGCGACCCGCACGACCTCCCTGACGGAGCGCTGCTGGAAGACACCGAGACGCTGCTGAAGCTGCGCCGCCAACTCGACGGACTCATCGCCGCCCAGCTACAGGTCGTAGACGCACGCGACCTCACCACCGCCTATTACGCGATGGGAACCCGCAACTGGCTCATCGCCGACCAGCTGCTGTCGAAGCCCGACGCTGACGCGCGGTTGCGAGTCGCACGCAGTTCAGTCACCCGACCGCAGATCCTCGACGCGCTCCGCTGTGGCGAGATCGGCCTCGATCACGCGAAGCTCATCGTGAACTTCCTGCCCGGCCTACCGGGACGCGAGCAGCGCGACGAAGCCGAGAAGCTCCTCCTCGACGCGGCGAAGGAGACCGACCCGACCACCATGACCCGCGGGCTGCGCCAGCTCGCGGACCGGCTCTCGCTGCACGAGACAGCGGAGGAACGCGCGGTACGCCGACACGAAGGCCGGTATCTGCACTTCTTCGACACCTTCAGCGGGATGGTTCACCTCGACTGCATGCTCGACGCGCCGAGCGCCACGATCCTCAGAACTGCGCTCAAGCCCCTTGCCCTCCCAGCCGGTGAGATCGACGAACGCTCCCCTGGGCAACGCGACGCCGACGCGCTCCTTGAACTCGCTCGCATGACGATGAACCGCGGTGAGCTTCCCGACACGGCGGGCGAACCCACTCAGGTCCACGTCCTCACCGACATCGACGAGCTCACCCGTGACCTGAAGCTCGGCGACGGCTACACCGCCACCCTCGACGGCGTACCGATCACTCCCGACACAGTGCGAATGCTCGCCTGTGACGCCGGAATCATCCCTGTCGTCATGCGTGGACCCTCGGAAGTCCTCGACCTCGGCCGTTCCACCCGCACGTGGTCACGCGCACAACGCAAAGCGGCGAAGATCCGCGCCCGCGGACACTGCGAGTCACCCAGATGCCAAGCCGACGTCTCCCGCTGCGACCTTCACCACGAAGACCACTGGTCGAACTTCGGCCGAACCGACCTCGACAACGGCATCTACCTCTGCCCCTACCACCACTGGCTCACCCACCACACCAGCTGGACCATCACCCGCAACAAGACCAGCGGCCAAGTCGAAGTCCGAAGAACCTAGCCAGTGATCGAGAACCGGACCTACCCACACGTGGTCAGACACAGGCAACGCTGTGTGTTGCTTCGAGGGTGCCGGTCCGGACGTCGCCACTGCCGCGGGTGATCGCGACGTGCGGCTGAGTCAACTACGCCCTCGAACCATGGGAGCTCGATGCGGGCTTCGTGCTGATCTGCCAGTCCCAGCCGAGATCGGATGCCGTGACGGTCGACTACGACGCGTCTGACGCAATCGTCAAACCTCTCTAGACGCTTGATCACCAGGTGGGATCATCCGGAGGGGCAATGGGTCTCAATGGAGGCTGGGCGGGATGCGCGAGAGCCGAATCGGGCGCAGCAAAATGGGCATGGCACGGGTCGCCGCGGTGCTTGCGGCCCTCGCGGCAAGCGGCGGGTCGGCACTGCTCTACGCCCCTCCGGCCGCAGCAGACGCCCTGCTGAAGACGACGACGACTGCACACGCGTCGATGAGCAAGGACGGCAAGGCGATGCTCCTCACCGCCACCGTCAAAGCGGGCAACCTCAACGACGGCTTGGGCTTTACCCCTTCAGGACTAATCGTCTTCATGACCGATACCGGGCAAGGTCTCGCCGATGCTCCGATGAACTGCTTGCTCAAGACGTGCACCGTCAGTTTCGTCGCACCACTCAATCCTGGGTTCCCCGTGTGGTCGTTCAACAAGATCAACGTCTTCTACCGCGGTGATCGGTTTACGAGGCCGAGCCAGACGACCATAACGTCAGTCAGCTACATCGACTGTCCCCCCGACGACACGCTCCCTCCGTGTCAGACGTTCGTCGCGGGTTCTACGCGCGGCATGGGCATCGAGTTCGTCGTGCCGCCGGGTGACACCGCGCTGGTGACGACAGGCGGACCTCGCCTGCCCTGCAGCACCGGATCGAGCGATGTCATGAACATCGCGATCTCCGGAAACGAAGGCGAGGTCGCGAGCTATATCTATGACGATGCTCCCGCAGATGCGAACTTGAACTACGCGACCAAGGATCCCTCGGCTGGGCACAGCATGTACCGCTGCGAATCCTCCACCACCGCATTTGCCGGCTTCAATCCCACGGCGGGCAACGGATGGACGAGGAGCGGATCTGACTTCGCTACTTTCGGGCCGGCCGTCCCGGCGCCTGGCGGTTCGTTCCCGGGCGAATACACCGCACTGCTCGCTGACTGCTCCTATGTAGACGCCGCTCTCGGCGGCCAAGGGGACTGCCAAGACGATCAAACCGGCCGGTTCGGGAACCCCGGCGCGGTCGCTCGTGTTCTAACGCCCGCACGCGACGGGATCGTCCGTATCGGCGGTTAGGGCGCCTAGTCCGCGGCGGCGGCAGGCACCAGGTCGATGAGATGGCCGAGCCGATCGGTGATGTAACGCACGGACCACACGATCATGCCGAGGATGCAGGCCGCGTCGACGACGCGGACGGCGACGAAGGCGCCGACGCCGAGGGCCAGGAGCACCGCGAGCTGAATCGCCGCCGCGACCACGAAGAAGACGCCGAAGTACAGCGAGACGCGGCGGAACACCGTGCGGTAGTCCTCGGTGGCCTGGATCTCCTCGGGGACTGGGAAGACCTCGCGCGCGAAGGTGGCGGCCAGCGGCTTGTCGAGCGCCACCGATCCGAGCCAGATCAGCCCGTTGATGGCCCCGAGGGCCGCGGGTTGGACGAGGTACGCGGTAGTGCTGTCGGTCGCGACGCCGACAACGGCCGCGGCCAGGACAAAGATCAGAACTACCTGTGCGATCAGCCCCGGACGACCCTGCCGCCGCTCGTAGGCATAGATGAGCAGCGATGCCGCCGTGCCCGCGACGACCCCTAGAAGCAGGTTGTCAGTCGGCTTCCACGCACCATAGAAGGCAATCGGCGGCGCGAGGATGTCGAGCATCAACCGCGGACCGACCGTCTTGAGCAATCCCGAGCTGGTCGGCATCTCGACCGCCGCGACGTCAAGGTCAGCCATCGGGGCACCGTACGCCGAATCGGCCTTCCCGACGACGGAGGTCGGCATCGCCTGTTGGTGACGAGGTGAAAGCATGACCGGGTGCCCGCATATGTGATCTACCAAGGCGAAATCACCGACCCCGAGAAGTACGAGCGGTACAAGCCGTTGTCCGGCGCCAGCATCAAGGCCGCCGGCGGCCGACTTATCGTGCGCGGCGGCGACACCGAGTCCCTCGAGGGCGAGCAGCCGCCCGGCCGCACCGTGATGATCGAGTTCCCGACTCGCCAGGCCGCCGTCGACTGGTACAACGGCGCCGACTACGTCGCGGCACGCGAAATCCGCAAGGACGCGGCGATCGCACGGATGTACGTCGTCGACGGTTACGACGAGTAGCGAGGCCTACTCGAAGCGCTCCTTGAACATCGCGCGGAAGTCATCGGTCGTGTTGACGTGCGGAAACGGCTCGTCCGGAACCGGCACGCCCAGCCGCTCGCAGATCGGCGCCCAGCCGTCCGAGGCCCGCCACTCCAGCAAGCGGTCGCCCGGAGCAGTTCGCCGCACGTGGTCGTTGTGCGCGACGAAGGCTGCCTTGGCGGCAGACTCGTCACGCCAGTCCGGCGAGAACGTCGAGACCATTCGCGAGGCCATCTGCGTCCAGGCGCTGTCGGGGTCGCCGTCGATCGCCACGGCCATGCCCTTGAAGATGGTGTCCGAGGCGCTCTGCCACCACGCGTCCGGATCCCGCACCGACAGCAGGATCAGCGCATCGGGAAATGCTTCCGCGATCTGCGCCCAAAATGGCCCAGCCGGCCAGTCGACGGAAGCGCCGAATCCGGCATAGAGCTGCTCCCAATCCGGAGGCGTCCCGTCGTACGCGGCAGCCCAGACGTCGATGTGCTCGGGCCTCGGAATCACCTCGAGCATGTGGTAGCAGGGCTCGCCAAGAAGCTGTTCGAGAGCGACCTTCAGCGAGTTCGTGCCCGTCCGGCCAAGCCCAGCCCCGACCACCTTGAGCGCCATGCGGCGACCTTACTGGCGCGACATTGCCTCGGCGGCTGCTGCCTCGGCGTCCGCTCGTTCGACCTTGCCGGTCTCGATGACGACCTCGTGCAGCGTCCCGGCGAAGTGGTTCGGGCTCTGGTAGCGAGGACTGACCGGTGAGCCGTGGTCGTAGCCGACGCTGTGACCGATGCTCGACATGATCCGCATCGCGAACGGCACGTGGCACGAGCCCACGACCTGGTCACCGAAGAGCAGCTCGAAGTCGCCTTCGCCACCAGCCCGGGTGAAGCGCAGGCCCACCTCGGAGCTACCGGTAGGGACATCAGCCTCTGAGATGCAGACGGTGTGGGCGCCGAACGCGTTGTAGTCGAGCACCAGCTTGTCGTCCTCGACAAACCACGAGATGCCGGCGTTCTCCGTTCCCGTCGCCAACAGCACCCCGTTCTCGCCTGCAGACCGGGTGATCTTCGCCGTCATGTTGAATCGGCTGCCCGCAAGCGTCGCGCCCGCCTGGGCCGGCAGCGGCGCCATCGGCGGCTTGTAGACGTAACGCTTCGACAGCGGATGCGGCGTGTTGTCGTCGTACCGCGTGAAGAACAGCTCAATGGTCCGGTCGTCGAGCGGCAGGACACCGTGCTCGCGCGCTTCCTGCCACCACAGCTCGACCATCTCCTTGAGCCTCTCCGGCTCCTGCTCGGCAAGGTCGTGGCACTCGGAGAAGTCCTCGGCGACGTGGTAGAGCTCCCACTGGTCGTCGTCGTACGGCACGTTCTGGGTGTGCCGCGTGACGGCCTTCCAGCCGTCGTGCCAGATTCCGCGGTGGCCGTTCATCTCGAAGTACTGCGCGCCTCTTTGCGTGGCCGCGTCGGCCTCGTCAAGCGTGTAGAGCATCGACGTGCCTGCCATGGGCAGCTGGTCGTATCCGCGGTAAGTCGACGGCGGCGTGATCCCGATCGCGTCGTAGATCGTCGGTGCGACGTCGACGGCGTGGTGGAACTGCCGGCGAACGCCGCCGGGGTCCGCGACGTGACCCGGCCAATGGACGATGAAGGGGACGTGGACGCCACCTTCGTGGGTGTTCTGCTTGTACCACTTGAACGGCGTGTTCCCGGCCTGCGCCCAACCCCACGGGTAGTTGGAATGACTGTGCGGGCCACCGATCTCGTCGAGGTGCTCGATCGCCTCGTCGGGCGTCTCCAGGATGAAGTTGAAGAACTTCATCTCGTGCAATACGCCGTACGGCCCGCCCTCCTGGCTCGCGCCGTTGTCGGAGACGAACACGATGAGGGTGTCGTCCATCAACCCGAGCGCCTCGAGGTCGGCCATCAGCCGGCCGATCTGCACGTCCGTGTGGTCGAGGAAGGCGGCGAACGCCTCCTGCAGCCGGGCCGCGAGCCGCTGCTGGTTCTGCGGCATGGCGTCCCACGCCTCCACGCCAGGGTTCAGCGGCGCGAGATCGGTGCCGGGCGGGACGATGCCGGTCTCCTGCTGGCGCGCGAACCACTCGTCACGGATGGCGTCCCAGCCGACGTCGAACTTCCCGCGGTACTTCGCCAGGTACTCCCTCGGCGCCTGGTGCGGGGCGTGAGTGGCACCGAACGCGAGATAGAGGAAGAAGGGCCGGTCCGGTCGCACCGACACCGAGTCGTGGATGAACTGCGACGCCCGGTCAACCAGATCCTCGGAGAGGTGGTAGCCCTCCTCAGCGGTCTTCGGCGGGTCGATCCGGTGGTTGTCGTAGAAGAGGTCGGGGTGGAACTGGTCGGTCTCACCCTCAAGGAAGCCGTAGAAGCGGTCGAACCCGCGCTGGCACGGCCAGTGGTCGTACGGCCCGGCCGCGGAGCAGTCCAGCGCCGGGCAGAGGTGCCACTTGCCGACGGCGAACGTCGCGTAGCCGTTGTCGCGCAGCACCTCACCCATCGTCGCGGCGTGCGGAGTGATGTGGCCACGCATGTGCGGGTAGCCCGTGGCGAAGTTCGCCACTGACCGCATGCCCACGGTGTGGTGGTTGCGTCCGGTGAGCAACGCGGCTCGGGTGGGAGAACACAACGGCGTGACGTGGAAGTTCGTGTACCGGAGACCGCCGGCAGCGAGCCGGTCGATGTTCGGCGTCTCGATCGACGAGCCGTAGCAGCCCAGTTGGGCGAACCCGGTGTCGTCGAGCACGATCATCACGACGTTCGGCGCACCCTCGGGCGAACGCCGCTTCGGATACGACGGGGTCGACTCGACGTGGGTATCGCGGATCTCGCCGTCGAATTCCTCGAAAGTCGGCATCAATCCTCCGGGGCCCCTTGACGTGTGTGGGCGATATATTGACACTAAGAACGACAATAGTTCAAGGGATGGGCGGGGCCGCGTTGAAGCCAAGCAGTGTGCCGGTCAGACGTTATGCACCCGCGCTGATCGTTGCCGTCGCCCTGCTCCTCGTCGTGATCATCGCTCCGTCGAAGGGTCCGTCGACGTCACCCGCGGCGCTCGCCAACACCGACGCCACCGGGATCCCCGCCGGCACCGGCCTGACCCCCGACGGCGTCACCCCGACGGACAACGCGACCGCTGCTCCGGGCAAGAAGGGGCAGCAGAGCGGTACGACGGGGTCCGGTTCGAGTCAGTCGCCATCGAGCTCGACCGGGACCGTCCATCCGGCCGGCGACCGGTCGCACTGCGTCGGCAGCTTCCAGTTCGCCGTACCGGGCTTCCAGGCCGCACCTCCCTGCCAGCCGACGTTCTCCGGCAACAACGGAGGCGCGACGTTCAAGGGCGTCACCGGCGACAAGATCGAGATCGTCTACTACCAGGCCAAGACCAACCTCGCGCTGCAGGCGATCCTCGGGCCCGCCGGACTGGCGCCGAGCGCGGCGCAGGTCAGCGACTACATCGCACGCGTCACCCAGTTCATCAACAGCCGCTACGAGCTGTGGGGTCGCAAGATCCACGTCGACTACTTCGTCAGCGGATCATGCGCCACGTCTCCCCCGAGCGACGCCTGCTTCCGTCAGGACGCGCAGACGATCGTCGCGAAGTACCACCCGTTCGCCGTGCTCTTCCCGCGCAACATCACTGCACCCGGGTTCAACGCAGCGCTCAGCCACCTCGGAGTCGTCAACCTCGGCGGCATGAACATGCCGCTGAGCTTCTCCGCCAGCCAAGCGCCGTACCACTACGACTACGACATGGACGGCGACACCCAAGCCCAGCTCGCCGGTGAGTGGTACTGCAAGGAGCTGGCGAACCGCAAGGCGATCTACGCCGGCGAAGCCGACCTCCGCGGCAAGCCGCGCGCCGCCGAGGTGCTCACCGAGGACACCCCGGAGCACGTCGAGACCGCACAGCGGCTCGCCGCGATCATCAACCAGTGCGACCACGGTGGTGGCGCGACGGTGAAGACCTACTCCCCCGACACGAGCCAGGCCGTCGTGCAGAGCACGACCCTCGCGTCGCAGGCGAAGCAGAACGGCATCACGACCATCCTCTACTCGTCCGACCCGGTCTTTCCGGTGTACCTGACGCCGCAGATGACCAACCAGAACTACTTCCCCGAGAACGTCGTCATCGGCTCCGGCTACCTCGACTTCGACGGTCTCGGCCAGCTGTACGACCAGAAGCAGTGGAAGAACGCGTTCGGGCTCGGTGACCTGCCCGACATGGCGGCGCTGTCGCACTACGACTCGGGTGCGGTCTACCGCTCGACCAAGGGCTCGCAGGCGCCGTTCACGAGCGCCGCCAACATCCAAGGCTTCTTCAGCGTCCTCGCCGCAGGGCTGCAGCAGGCCGGCCCGACGCTCACCCCGACGAACTTCGAGCGCGGCGTGCTCACCCTTCCCGCGCAGGGCGGCAGCCGGTTCCACAGCCTGATCAAGTTCGGTGCCGGTGACTTCACGGGTGTCTCTGACGCCCGGATGATGTTCTGGAGCCCCTCGCGTCGCTCACCGACGAACGGCAAGGCCGGAACGTACGTCGCGCTGAACGGCGGCCATCGCTACACATCGGGTGAGTTCCCGAGCAAGACCTTCACGATCCCGGGCCGCGGGTGAACATCTCGAGGCGCACTCTGTCGCCGCGAACCAGGACGTGGCTGGTGCGGCTGCTCGCCGTACCGGCAATCGCGCTTGGCGCGGAGCTGATCTTCGGCTGGGGGCATCGCAAACAGGCGCTCGGCTTCCTGCCGGTGCCGGCGGCGATCCCGTTCGGCAATCTGGTCGAGGGTGCGATCTTCGGCCTGCTCTACGCCCTGCCTGCCTTCGGTCTGATCCTCGTCTACCGAGCGCAGCGCATCATCAACTTCGCGACCGCTTCGCTCGGCGGTGGCGCCGCGCTGTTCGGCCTGCTCGTGATCACCCAGGCGCATCAGCCCTACCTCGTCGGTGTCGCGGCGGCGCTCGTCGGCGGCGCCTTCCTCGGCCTGGTCGCTCAGCGACTGCTCCGCCGGTTCGCCGACAAGTCGCGGCTCGTCCTCACCGTCGCCACGATCGGCGTCGGCCAGATCCTCACACTGCTCGAGGTACTGCTGCCGTCGTGGTTCGGCAGCACCGTGCTCGGCGCAACGCAGCTGCCGACTCCGTTCAGCGACATGCGCTTCTCGATCGGGAAGGTGGTGCTGTCCGGCAACTACCTCGCGATCATCGTTGTTGCTGCCGCCGTGACGATCGGGCTCGGCCTGTTCTTCCGGGTCACGCGCACCGGGCTCGGCGTGCGAGCCAGCGCCGACAATGCCGACCGCGCGATGCTGCTCGGAATCCCGGTACGACGCATGGTCGTCCTGGTCTGGGTCATCGCGGGTCTGCTCTCCGCCGCATCGGCCTTCCTGAAGGTCGCGGTGGTCGGACAGTCCCTCGGCGCCGCGGCCGATCCGGCGCTCCTTCTCTTCCCGCTGGCTGCCGCCGTCATCGCGCGGTTCGACGACCTGCCGACCGCGCTCATCGCCGGCATCGGCCTCGGCATCCTCGACCGCGCGGCGTACTACTCCACCAGCAACCCGAACCTGCCGTCCGCGCTGGTGCTGCCGATCGTGCTGATCGCCCTGCTCGGCCGCGGCCGGATCTCCCGCGCCTTCGACAGCGGCATCGGGAGCTTCCAGACCTTCGCCGAGTCACGGCCGATCCCGCTGCAGCTCCGGCGGCTACCTGAAGTGCGGTGGGCAAGTCGCGGCGCGAAGCTCGCCGGCCTCGCGCTATGCATCCTCGGTCCCTACATCGTCGGCGGCGCACGACTCGGCTTCCTCACCCAGGTCGCGCTGTCGGCGATCATCGCGCTGTCGATGACGACGCTGACCGGCTGGGCGGGCCAGGTCTCGCTCGGCCAGGCGGGCATCGCCGGCATCGGCGCTGCGGTCGCGGGCGGGCTGGCCGCACGAGCGGATGCGGACTTCTTCGTGACGCTGGTCGTCGCCGCGCTCGTCGGCGCCGTGATCGCGGCGCTCATCGGCATCCCCGCGCTGCGGCTGCCCGGCCTGTTCCTCGCGATCGTGACGCTCGCGTTCGCGGCTGAAGTGCAGCTCGTGCTGCTCGACCCGCGTTACTTCGGCTGGCTGCTGCCCAAGGACGGCCAGACCGTCGAGCGGCCGGTGTTGTTCGGTCGCTTCGACATGACAAGCGACCGCGCCTTCTACTACCTGTGTCTGGGCTTCCTCGTTGTTCTGATCGCGTCAGCCGTGAGGTTGCGGAGCAGTCGCTCGGGCCGAGTCTTCTTCGCGCAGCGCGACAACATCCGCGCGGCGCAGGCGCTGGGCATCAACGCGGCACGCACGAAGATCGCCGCTTTCGCACTCTCCGGTGCAGTTGCCGCGATCGGCGGCGCGCTGATGGTCTACCAGGTCGGCGCGGTCGACCCGTCGACCTTCCCGATGCAGTTCTCACTCGACGTCTTCGTGTTCGCCGTCGTCGGCGGCATCGCCAGCCCCTACGGCGCGATCTGCGGCGCGGTCTTCTACCAAGTCCTGAACTTCTTCGGGACGTCGATCTTCGGCTGGTTCGACCACATCGGTCTGCACAGCCTCGTCACCGTGATCGATGAGCTGGGCCTGTCCGGTGGCGTGCTGCTCGTTCTTTCCTTCTTCCCTGGCGGCATCGCGTCGAGCGGCACCGCTGTCCGGGACCGCTTCTTGCGTCGCATCGCCGAACGACGTGGCATCGAGCTGCCCAGCCTCGCCGCCGACCGCGCCGAAGCCGAGCACGTCGCCGAGGCGCATCGGTTTCACATCGACGAGCCGCCCGAGGACGCGCTGCTGGTCTGCCGTGACCTCGACGTCGGCTACGACGGTGTGCAGGTCCTGTTCGGCGTCGACATGCACATCCGCCGCGGCGAGGTGCTGGCCCTACTCGGCACGAACGGGGCCGGCAAGTCGACCCTGCTTCGCGCGATCAGCGGCCTGACGATGCCGTGGTCCGGCTCGATCGTCCTCGACGACGGTGCTCAAGGCGGCGGAGCCGCCGACATCACGAAGGCCAGCGCGGTCGAGCGGGCGCGCCGCGGCATCGCGCAAGTGCCCGGGGGCAAGGGCATCTTCCCGACCGTCACCGTCGCCGACCACTTCCGTGCCGCACGCTGGATGAGCAAGAAGGCGGACACCGCCGAGATCGACGCCGCACAGGCGCAGGTGCTCGAGTGGTTCCCGAACCTGCTCAACCGCTGGGACACCTTCGCCGGCAACCTCTCCGGCGGAGAAGCCCAACAGCTTGCGGTCGGCATGGCGTTCATCACCCGGCCCCAGCTGCTGATCATCGACGAGCTCTCGCTCGGTCTCGCGCCGACGATCGTCGAGAAGCTGCTCGACGTCGTACGCGACCTCAACCGGGCCGGCACCACCGTCGTGCTCGTCGAGCAGTCTGTGAATGTTGCGCTCACCATTGCCGAGCGCGCCTACTTCATGGAGAAGGGCGAGGTCCGGTTCTGCGGTCCCACCGCGGAGCTGGTCGAGCGCGACGACATCGTGCGTTCCGTCTTCCTTGCGACGGCGGAACCGCCCGAGGCCGTTCCCGCGCCGCGCAAGGCAGCCAAGGCTGCCAAGCCTGCGGTGAAGATCACCGACCAGCCGCCGACCGACATCCTGCGCGTCACGAACCTGTCGGTTTCCTTCGGCGGCGTGCGCGCAGTCGATGGCGTCTCCTTCACGCTGCACGACGGCGAGATCCTCGGCTTGATCGGTCCGAACGGCGCCGGCAAGACGACCGTCTTCGACATGATCAGTGGCTTCCTGCGTCCCGACACCGGCACCGTCTGGTTTGCCGGGCAGGACGTCTCCTCGAGCGGCGCCGATGTCCGCGGACGGCTCGGCCTCGGCCGGTCCTTCCAGGATGCGCGGATCTTCCCGAGTCTGTCGGTCGCGGAGAACATCGCCGCATCGCTCGAACGACACCTCGAGGTCCGCGACCATCTCGCGGCGGCGCTTGGCATGCCGGACATCGCCGAGCTCGAACGCCACATCGCCTGGACCGTTGGCGACCTGGTCGAGCTGCTCTCCCTCGGTGCCTACCGCGACAAGCTGGTCCGCGAGCTGTCGACCGGCACCCGGCGCATGGTCGACATCGCGATGGCGCTGACCTATGACCCGACCGTCCTGCTGCTCGACGAGCCGAGCAGCGGCATCGCGCAACGCGAGACAGAGGCCCTCGCGCCGATGCTGCTCCGGATCCGCGACGAGGCGAGCTGCTCACTGCTGGTGATCGAGCACGACATGCCGCTGATCTGCAACGTCAGTGACCGGCTGCTCGCCCTCGAGCAGGGTCACGTGATCGCGTCGGGCGCACCGCAAGATGTGCTAAGCGATCCGCACGTCGTCGCGAGCTACCTCGGCAACAACGAGGCCACCCGGAACCGCTCGGGTTCGATGCCCGCAGGAGCATCGAAGTGACACGCCGTCTGTTGGTCGCCGGAATCGTCGCGATGCTCGGAGCGACGACGATCACGACCGCGTCGGCCGTGGCGCCAGTCATTCACGTCGCGCCAGCCGCGGCGGCGGACACCGACCACGTCGGACCGGAGCAGGTTGCCTGGTACGACGCGAGCCGCCCCGCCGATGCCGCTCCCCCGGCTCCGTTGCCCGGGACCGGCCCCAAGGACCTCGTGGTCCAAGGCCTCACGATCAACACCTCGCTGCTGCCTATCTCGCTGCCGATCCCGGTCATCCGTCAGGTCACAGCGTTCACGGCCCTGTCGTTCAAGCTGCCCGCGGGCGCCACACCGGCCTCGCTGTTCCTGAAGCTCGACGGCTTCAGCACAACAACGGTCGCCAAGCACCTGCCGAGCGGCGTCACGCCGATCGCGTGTCCGATCACGTCCGCCTTCAAGCCAGGGCTGCAGCAGCCGATGAGCGCCGCGCCGAAGTACGACTGCTCGAAGCGCTCGACGGTCGGCCAGCTGACCAGCACCGGCAAGGCCGTCACCTTCCCGGGGATCAGTCGCCTGCTGGACGGCAACGAGCTGTCCGTGGCGATCCTGCCGGGAAGCCTCGGCCTCGAGCGGCTCGTGTTCAGCCCGCCGAACGACCACACCTTGAGCCTGCTCAGCTTCGACACCTCCCCTCCGACTTCCGAGCCGACCATCGCGCCGCCGCCGAGCCCGCCGGCGTCAACCCCGGCGCAGCCCGGCGACGCCAGTGGCGTCCCACCGATCCCGCCCGCGCCGGCAATCACAGCGCCTGCGCCCTCACCCTCCAGTCCCGTGATCGCCCCGACTCCGGGCCTTCACCCCGTCGCGCTCAGCAAGCCGGACGACGCGAGCGATCGCGCCCGCGCCCTCGGGATGCTCCTTCTGCTGGTCGCCTCGGTCGCCTGGCTGATGGCGACCGACCGCAGCCGACGGGTCGCAACACAGGAGATGGGCGTCGGCCGCTTCCGTTCCGTCCGTTCTGGCCCTCCTCCGACGATCTAGCGAGAGAAGAGACATGGAGATCGTCCTGTTGGGAACCGGCAGCCCGCTGCCGGACCCGAACCGCGCCGGTCCGTCGACCCTCGTCATCGCGGGCGACACGAAGCTGCTGGTCGACACGGGCCGCGGGGTGCTGATGCGCGCGGCCGCCGTCGGCGTGAGTGCCGCCGCGATCGACGCCGTACTCCTCACTCACTTGCACAGCGACCACATCACGGACCTCAACGACGTGATCACCAGTCGCTGGGTGACGTCGTTCACCCCGGCACCGCTGACGATCGTGGGCCCGCCGGGCACGCGAGACGTCGTCGACGGGCTGCTCGCCTTCCTCGCGCCCGACATCAGCTACCGATTGGCGCACCACGAGGATCTGACCTGGCAGCCGCCGGTCGAGGTCATCGAGGTGACCGACGGTGTCTGCTTCAAGACCGACGCCGTTACGGTCACCGCCGGTCCCACCGACCACCGGCCGGTCGAGCCGACCATCGGGTTCCGGGTCGAGCATGATGGCAAGTCGGTGGTGCTGGCGGGAGACACCGTTCCTTGCGAGTCGCTCGACGCGCTCTGCGCCGGCACAGATGCGATCGTGCACACCGCGCTTCGCGCGGACATCCTCGGTGAGGCTCCGCTGCAGCGATTGAAGGACGTGACCGACTACCACTCGTCCGTCGAGCAGGCCGCGCAGACCGCGTCGCGGGCGGGAGCTTCGACCCTCGTCCTGACCCACTACGTGCCCGCACTGACCCCGGACAGCGAGCCGGAGTGGAGGGCCCGCGCAGCCGCCCACTTCTCCGGCACTGTCGAGCTCGGCGACGACCTGCATCGGGTCGAGGTCTAGGAGAGACATGGCCATCACGAGATCCCGGCTGTTAGCCGCCAAGAAGTCCAAGGTGTGGGCCGCGCTCGCGGACTACCCGGGCATCGTCGCGTGGGCGCCGAACGTCGATCATTCGACTGCCGCGACCCCTGCCCACACCGGAATCGGTGCGGTACGGCGGGTGCAGGCCGGCCGCATCACATTGCTCGAGACGATCGTCGCGTGGCAGCCGGAGGACATGCTGTCCTACACCCTCACCGGGCTGCCGCCGATCGCGGGGAGCGTCGTCACGACCTGGCAGCTGGAAGAGCGAGGTGACGCCACGCAGGTCACGATCACCACGACGATCCACAGTCGTCCGAACCCGCTCAGCCGGATCGTCGGCCGCGCACTCGGGCGGCAGCTGACCAAGGCCTCGAAGCAGATGCTGTCGGGGCTCGCCGCGCACGTCGAGGAGAAGCAGTGAGCGCCAAGCCAGACGTCATCATCATCCTCACCGACGAGGAACGCGCGATCCCGCCGTACGAGACGGATCAGCTCAAGGCATGGCGTGAGCAGAACCTGCCGAGCTCGAAGTGGTTCCAGGACAACGCCGTCACGTTCGAGCGCCACTACACCGGATCGCTCGCGTGCGTGCCGAGCCGGCCGACGCTGTTCACGGGCCAGTACCCGGACCTGCACGGCGTCACCCAGACCGACGGTCTCGGCAAGATGGCCAACGACTCCCGGATGCGGTGGCTGCCCAAGGGCGAGGTGCCGACCCTCGGAAACTGGTTCCGCGCGGCCGGCTACGACACTCACTACGACGGCAAGTGGCACATCACTCACGCCGACCTGATGGAGAACGGGCGTCCGCTCCCCACCAACACCAGCGATGGCACGGTCATCCCGGAGAACGTGCAGCGCTATCTCGACGCGGACCCGCTTTCGCCGTACGGCTTCTCCGGCTGGGTCGGCCCGGAACCGCACGGCGCGAGCCTCGCCGACAGCGGCTATCGCCGCGATCCGCTGATCGCCGAGCGCGTCGTCGGCTGGCTCGCCGACCGCTACGACCGCCGTCGCGCGGGCGACGCGGCCGCACTGAAGCCGTTCCTGCTGGTCGCGAGCTTCGTGAACCCGCACGACATCGTGCTGTACCCGGCGTGGCGCGGGCGGCGCAACCCACTGAAGCCGTCGCCACTCGACCCGCCGGACGTCCCGGCGGCGCCGACCGCCGACGAGGACCTGTCGACAAAGCCGTCAGCGCAGGCGGCGTACCGCGCGGCGTACCCGTCGGGCTACGGACCGCCGCCTGCGATCGAACGGATCTATCGCAGCGGCGCGCAGGAGTACCGCAACCTCTACTACCGGCTGCACGCCGAGGTCGACAAGCCGCTGGAACGCGTGCGTCGTGCGATCGATGAGCAGGCGACCGGCGAAACCGTCGTCGTCCGGACCGCCGACCATGGCGACCTGCTCGGTGCTCATGGCGGGCTGCACCAGAAGTGGTTCAACCTCTACGACGAGGCGACGCGAATCCCGTTCTTCATCGCGCGGATCAACAACGAGAAGCCGACGACGCCGCGCACGATCAAGACACCGACGTCGCATGTCGACCTCGTGCCGACGCTGCTCGCCGCTGCGGGCATCGACGAGGCCGCGGTCGCGAAGCGGCTGCGGAAGGAGTTCAGCGAGGTCCACCCGCTGCCCGGTCGCAACCTGATGCCGATGGTCGACGGCGTCGCAACTCCCGAGGCGGCGAAGCGCGCCGTCTATCTGCTGACTCGCGACAACATGCTCGAAGGCGACTCGGGACTGTCCGGTCTCGCCCGCCGGCTCGGCCGTACGTCGAACCCACCACCCCCGTTGCGCATCCAGGTCGCCGCGCACACCGCCTCGAACTTCGAGGGCATCGTCGCGAAGGTCGACGCGAGCGACGCGCAGCGTGGCGGCGGTCACCTGTGGAAGCTGGTTCGCACATTCGACGACCCGGCGACGTGGACCAGTCCGGGTGTCGAGCACCTCGCGTCGAACGGCATCGGCGGCGCGGAGTACCGGCGCAATCCGCTGCCTGACGAGTGGGAGCTCTACGACCTCGACGACGACCCGATCGAGGCGAACAACCGCGCGACGGATGAAAAGTACCGCGCCGTCTTCGAGCATCTGCAGCACCGGCTGAAGGAAGAGCGTGCGGACTGCGTGCCGGAGCGCAACAACCCATGGCCGTACGTCGAGCGCAAGCAGACCCCCGCGGCGAAGCGGCCACCCCGGCCGGCTCGCGCGGTACGCAAGCTCGTGCGTCGGATCGGCATGCATCCCAACCTGAAGGCACCTGAGACGTTCGATCTGCACGGGCGTCGCGCCCTCGTGGTGGGCACGAACCACGCAGTGCTGGACGTCGGGAAGGCCACGGGCGTCTTCGCTTCGGAGCTGACCGTGCCGTACTACGCGTTCCTCGACGCGGGAATGACCGTCGACGTCGCGAGCCCGAAAGGCGGCACGATCCCGGTTGACCCGATGTCGCTCAAGCCGGTGATCCGCTGTGAGGCCGACGACCGGTTCCTCGCGGACGACGTGCTGCGACGGAAGATCAACACGTCGCTGCCGATCGCTGAGGCGATCATCGGCGACTACGACATCCTCTATCTCGCGGGCGGATGGGGTGCGGCGTTCGACTTCGCCACCTCCGACGAGCTTGCGGCTGCAGTCACGGCCGCCGCTGCAGCCAACCTGCTGATCGGCGGCATCTGCCACGGCCCGCTCGGACTCGTGAACGCCTCCGCACCGGACGGCCGGCCGCTCGTCGAGGGACGGAAGATCAGCGCCGTCACCGACAAGCAGGTGCGCGAGTTGGGAATCGGCTCGACGCCGTACCACCCGGAGACCGAGCTGCGGCGCAAGGGCGCGGAGTTCGAGTGCGAGTCACGGTTCCGTGACCCATTCGCCAACCACTGGGTCGTCGACGGCACGCTCGTCACCGGTCAGAACCAGAACGCCGGACCGATGGTCGCGCAAGAGCTGATGCGCCAGGTCGCCGACCGGATCAGTCACGCGTCGAATGACGAAGAAGTCACTGCAGAGAAGGAAGCCGTCTGATGGTTGAGGTTCACGCTCCGCGCTACGGCACGATCAACATGCCGTACATCGCCACCTGGCCCAGCAAGCCGATGGATGAGCCGATGTGGGCGCTCAACCTGATGCACTACCGGACCAAGGCGGAGTACGCCGACGGCCGCGAGACCGACCTCACCGGATGGGAGGCCGACAACCTCTACAGCCCGCTCGGTCCGCTCGCCGCGATCGGCGCGGAGCTGGTCATCGTCGCGATCGTCGTCGACCAGCCTGCCGGCAGCGACTACAAGTGGGACCGCGTAGCGATCGTGCGCTATCCGAACCGGCAGGCGCTGGCCGACATGAACATGACGCCGGAGTTCCAGGAAGCTCACATCCACAAGGACGCCGGGATGAAGTTCACGATCGTCTCGGCGACGTTCCCGCAGCCGGACACGATCGACCGCTCGCTGATCGACACCGACACGACGTACGAGCAGCAGATGCTCCTGCAGGTCGTTGCCGACGCGGACGCCCCGGAGGTCCAGATTCCCGGCGCGACCCGGATCGCCACGTTCACGGTCGAGGACAACGTGATCGGCGACGACCGCAAGTGGGCGGAGGCTCGCTGGGACCTGGTGCCGGCGACGGTAAGCGCCGAAACCGTTCGGGCTGCGACCGAAGCCGCTGCGACGGACGGCGACCGCTACGTGCTGCTGCTCAAGCCACAGCTCGGCGACTTCCTGCGAGCAGTCGCCAAGTCATAGCCATTTGTGAAGGGTTAGGAGTAGCGGGCTACTGCTAACCCCTCACAAATCACCGATCAGCCCGGTGGGGACACGGTGGCGATTCCGGGGATGCGCACCGGGGTCCAGCTGTGGCCACCCCAGTGCTCGATCAGCGAGAGGTTGCGCTGGTTCGGGTCGCACGCCGCGATCGGCCGCGTCACGGCGCCACCCACCACCCACACGTCGGTCGAGCTGAAGGCGAGCACTGCGGTGAGATCTCCGGCGTCCGGTTCCACGTCCGCCGGTAGCGGCAGATCGACGTAGTTGAACGCGTGCCCGGTGAAGTGCGTCAGGACGATCTGACCGCCGTTGAGGGCACCGGCGGCCCACACGTCGAACGGTGTGGCACCGGAGATCGACTGTGGCGTCGCAGTGTTGTAGTCGATGGCATCCATCGGCACGAGCTGCCAGAGGTCACCGGTCCACTTGAGATACACGGGGTTGCCGAAGCCCGGACCACCGGTCTGGCCCACTGCCCAGGGTTGGATGCCCGCCATTCCCAGTCCGGTGATGCTGACGTGGGGGTGGTGCGCGGGAGCCGGCAACAGCGATTTGTGCCACGCCCTGCCGTCCCACTGCAGGGTGTAACCGTCCTGACCTGAGATGCCCGCCACCAGCGTGTAGGTCTTGGAGACGGCCATGACATCGGTCAGCAGGTTCGCGCTGTAGTCGGGGTTGGGGGTCGGCACGATCGACCAACGCTGACCGTCGAAGTGGTAGGCCAGGCTGTGGCTGCCGACGCTGTTGGCCGGCAAACGAACGCCGTAGCGATGGCCGACGATCCACACGTTGTCCCGTCCTGAGGCCGAGACGGCACTGAGCTCGACGCCGGGTGCTCTTGGCAGCGCGACGTGGGACCACGCAGTGCCGTTCCAGTGCAAGATCGTTCGCGACTCGCCCACGACCCAGACGTCGTCCGGCGCAGGCGCCGCGATCCCGACGGCGGCATAGATCTTCGGAACGCCCAGCACCGACCACGAGCGGCCGTCGTAATGTGCGAGCCGCCCCTTCGCTGTGTCTCCTGGCTCAGCAGCCAGCACCCACAGGTCGTTGGGACCGGTCGCGGTCATCGCCAGGAAGGTCGGGCTCGACGTCGCGATGTTGACGCCCGCGTGTGGAAGCGGCCCGCTGAGGGCACTCGGCGTCGGACAGTCGTCGAGCCGATCGCTGATCGGGACCGACCGGTGATGTGATGAGCCACCATCTGCTGTGGCCGCAACGGCAACGTCAACGACGACCAGCACACCGAGCGCCACAGCGATGAGCCGAGCGGAACGCGAGCCGGATCTCACCAACCGAGGATTCACCCGTGGCCAGGGATCGACAAGAGCGTCCGTACAAGAACATGCTGTGGGCGCTACCGTTTTGACGTGCTTCTCTTCGATGGCGCGGCTGGTCTGCTGGTCCTGTTCCTTTGGCTTTACTGCCTGCTCGAGGCGATCACCGCCGACGCGGACTCGGTGCGCAACCTGTCGAAGACAGCCTGGATCTTTCTGATCGTCTTCTTGTTCGACATCGGCGCGATCGCGTGGCTCGTCGCGGGACGACCCCAGACCTCGCAACGCTCACTGCCGTATAAGGGCAACACCGGCGTTCCGCCGGAGTACGACCGACCCGGCCGGGCCACCGCATCCAACCCCGATGACGACGCCGCGTTCCTCGCCCAGCTGCGGGAGCGCGCGGAATCGCAGCGCAAGGCAGCGGCTGAGCAGGCGAAGCGGCTGCGCTCGCAGGAAGACGAGCCACCCACGAGCTAGCGGGTCACCAGAACCGGAATCGCAGCCGCGCGCGGGATGACATTCGTTCTCTCGAAGACCGTGGCCGCGTACTCGCCCGGCGGGAGCGCGGGTATCCCGTCCGTCGTACATCGAGGGACACTCGCCGTCGGTCGCTCATGACCACACGAGTTGTAGGTGGCCTGGACCGTGACCCGCTCGCTGTAGTGCCCGGTTGGAATCGTGAACAGCTGTAGACAGTCCGTCCACGCTGGCTGCGGGTGGTACGACGGACTTGTCAGCAGGACTTGAAATAGACCTCCGCACCCTGCGATGTGAATTGCCTTTCCGGTGTCGTTGACGATCTCGATCCGACCTGAGATCCGTTTTCCGGTCTGAACCGATGTGGACGAGAGAATCAGGGTCGCGGACACCTTCGACGGAGGCTCGGGCTCCTGCGGCAGACCGCGTGAAGAACTTCCGCTGCACGCCCCGGCTGCCACGACGACCATCCCGATCGCGATGCCCTTCGCCACCCCACCCATGTCGCTCATGCTGATTTGACGACTGAAGGCGGTCAACGGATCCCGATAGCGTCACGCGATGCGTTCCGTTTGCGTCTTCTGCGGTTCGAGCCCCGGTGCCGATCCAGCGTTCGAGGCAGCCGCGAACGCCCTAGGTGATGCGCTTGCTCGCCGGGGTCTGCGATTGGTCTACGGCGGTGGGAACGTCGGGCTGATGGGCACGGTGGCGAACGCGGCGATCAACGCCGGCGGCGAGGTTCTTGGCGTGATCACCCGGGCGCTCGAAGCCAAAGAGCTCGCACACCACGGTCTGACCGAGTTGTTGGCCGTGGACACGATGCATGAACGCAAGGCGGCGATGGCCGATGCGAGCGACTGCTTCGTCATGCTTCCCGGCGGCTTCGGCACCCTCGACGAGTTCTTCGAGGCACTGACGTGGACGCAGCTCGGTGTCCACGCGAAGCCCTGCGGCATCCTCGACGTGAACCACTACTTCGACCCGCTGCGTGTGTTCCTCGACCTTGCAGTCGAGAAGCGCTTCGTCCGCGCCGAGCACCGCGCCATGATCGTCGATGAGACCGATCCCGAAGTGCTCCTCAACAAGCTCGCGGCTTGGCAACCCGAACACCTGGACAAGTGGCTCGACCGATCTGACAGATAGGGCGACCCGACAGCAGCATGGGCACTCTCACTTCGCGCCTCTAGCCAGTGACCTGAAGCATCGGTGCCTGGCGGTTCCGGTGCGCCATACCGGCGAGCCGAGTCAGACCCAGCCGCTCGTAGAAGGGCGCGACATCCGGGTCGCAGACGGCATCGATCATGTAGGCCGTACTGAAATGGCGGCGAACCCGATCGACGAGCTCGCTGCCAATGCCACGACCACGGTGGGAGGAACGGACCTCCAGGAGCGGGATGTAGACGGCGAACTCGCCGTCCGACAGAGCGTTCACGAATCCCACGACGCGCCCGTCGTCGCGAGCAAGTACGGCGAGGGCGCTCGCATCGAGGATTCGCAGAAGGGCGTCGGGGCTCGGGGCCATAGGCCAGCCGTCGAAGAAGCCGGTGAGCTCCGCGCTGCGAACACCTGAAAGCCCAACTTGGTAGTCGATCACTCCGCGAGCCTGCCGCAAAAGATGCGGCACGGCATCCTTAACGCCGTGGGCCGCCCTGAATCACCGCGCCGAAACATCGAGTTGAAGGCGAGGGACCCAGACCCAACCCGCTCTCTCGATCACTGCCGACAGATCGGCGCCACGGACGCGGGGGTCATCCACCAGCGCGACACGTACTTCAACGTCTCCCGCGGCGGCCTGAAGCTGCGAGCGGAAACACCGGGAACACCGCACCTCATCCAGTTCGAGCGACCCGATCAACCTGAACCGCGAACGAGCAGCTACCGCATCGTGCCCGTCGACAACGAAGTCATCGCGCGTGCGGCGCTCGAGGCCGCCCTAGGCATTCGCGGCGAGGTCGAGAAGCGGCGGCGTCTGTTCTTGTGGCGGCAGGTACGGATTCATCTGGACGAGGTCACCGGGCTCGGATCGTTTATCGAGTTCGAGGCCGTCGCACCGCCTGCGTCCGACCTGTCGGAGGAGCATCAACTCGTGGCGGAGTTGCGCGAGGTGTTCGGAGTCACCGACGATCGCCTGTGCGCCACCGGCTACGCCAGCCAACTCGGGATCTGAGCGACGGCGACATCCGGTCGCTACTTACGCCGTCGGCAGGTCGTCGTAGGCGTCTTCGAAGATCGCGATTTCCACTTCGATCAGCTGTTGCGCCTCACGCAACCCGTCGATGCCGAATCGGTTGCGGATCGCGACGATGTGCTCGCTGAGCTTCGGGTCCACCTCGTGGATCTCGGTCACGTAAGGGGTGTACCCCCCTCTCGCGCACTTCGATCACGCCGAGCCCAACCTTTTGGGCGTCTCAGCACGGGTTGAGACGACCATTTCGTTGGGCTCGGCGGTGCGGAGCCGGTCTGCTAGTTGGCTGCGATGAAGTCGGCGATGGCCGTCGCGAGCTCCTCGCCCTTGTCTTCCTGCAGGAAGTGGCCGGCCTGCTCGATCGTCTTGTGTGCCTGACCCTTGGTGCCCGGCACCTTCTCGAGGAACAGGCGATCGCTGCCCTTCGTGACCGGGTCGCTGTCGCTGAACAGCATGATCATCGGCTTCTCCCACTTGGAGAAGATCTCCCACGCGGCACGGTTCGCCTCGGACGCCGGGTCGTCGGGAGTGATCGGGACGAGCGTCGGGAAGACCCGCGCGCCGGCCTTGTAGGTGTCGTCCGGGAACGGTGCGTTGTAGGCGTCGAGCACCTCTTGCGGTAGCGGGTTGACGACCGCCGAACTGATGATGAAGCCGACGTCGAAGTTCGGCGTCTCCTGTGAGAACCGGCGCCAGTTGAGGAAGGCCTCGGTGATGCGGGCGTCACCCGTCGGCAGGCCGGTGTTGCCGATCGCGACCCGGGCGAAGCGCTTCTCGTTCTCCGCGACGACCCGCAGCCCAACCAGTCCGCCCCAGTCCTGACCGAAGAAGGTCACGTCGGTCAGGTCCAGGTGGTCGACGACGAGGCTGCGCACCCATTCGACGTGGCGCGCGTAGGTGTAGTCCTCACGGTTGACCGGCTTGTCGGAGCGACCGAAGCCGATCAGGTCCGGGGCGATGCACCGGAACCCGCGCTCGACGAGCACCGGGATCATCTTGCGGTAGAGGAAGCACCACGACGGTTCGCCGTGCATGAGCAGTACGACGGGCCCGTCGCTCGGACCCTCGTCGAGGTAGTGCATGCGCAGCGTCCCGCCATCGCCTCCGGCGCTATCAGCACTGCCGGACGGGATGTCGGCGTAGTGCGGAGCAAAGTCGTAGCCCGGCAGTCCGGTGAACTGCTCGTCCGGCGTGCGCACAGCCTCCACGGTCGATCCCCTCTCGATGCCTCGCTCGGATCAGGCCGGCAGCAGCCGGTCGAGCGATCCCTTGATCGCGGCCGCGGCCTTCGCGGTCGTGAGCTTGTGGTCGACGCGCAGCAGCTCCATCGACTCGAAGGAGGTCAGTACGTCGGCGCCGGCTAGCGCTGCGGCAGCCTCGGTGGCGCTCAGCTTGGACAGCTCCGCGGCGAACTGCTGTGCGACCTGGTCGCGGAGGAACTCACGGCGGCGCGCCAAAGCGGTCGAGATGACCTTCTGAAACGGAGCGCGGATCAGTGCCGCTCGCATCACCGGCGCGACGCGCTCGTAGAGCGCAACCCGTTGCGAGACCAACACGTCGATTCGCTCCGCGCGGGAGCCCTCGCCGATGTTCGGCACGTCGAAGAGGTGCCCGACCGAGTCAAGATGGCGCTGTATCGCGATGCGACCCATCTCGTCGAGGTCGTCGAAGTAACGGAAGACGGATCGAAGCGAGACGCCCGATCGCTCGGCGACGGCCGCGACCGACGGATTGAGATCGCCCCCGCGGAACAGCTCGAGCAGGGCATCGACGACGGCCTCGCGATTCCGCCCGCGGCGCGCGCGGCGGCCATCGAGCTCCGACTCAGCGGTGGTCACCGTCACTCCTCACTGTCGAGGTGTATTGACAGTGTACATGCCAGTTTCTACGGTGGGCGCGTGACCTTGGCTCTCGACATCCCGAAGGCGTTTACGCCGCCGGGCGGGTGGCACGGCGAGATGCCTCCCCCAATTCTCGCCGGATGTACCGAGCCGCTCGCCGAAGGCGCGCCGGACCTGCGAGGGCTCTGGCGCTCGATCGAGGTCACCGACGACGCGGGCAACCCGCTGCCCGACGACCACCCGGTCCGCGACTACCAGGAGCGGATCGAGCAGGCCGGCAACCGAGTGGTCGTGACCTCCTCCGGGATCATCCACGACATGCTGGCCGACGGCACGCTGGACAACGGCTGCCACGACGTGATGCAGACCGACTTCACCACGCGCATCGACGTCGTCGCGAGCTACGAGGACGGCGCACTCGTCCTGCGGCCGGACGGCTGGCCCGGGGTCGAGATCCGTCGCTGGCGCGACGGCGACCTGCTGCGCTGGCGCTACCACGAGTTCTTCACCGCGACCCTCGAACGCATCGGCTGACGACCCGGCCTCTGCAGGAGGTCGGAGCCGGGCGTCGAACCTCCAGGCTGTCGCGGCCCACGCGGCGATCCGGCTCGTTTCGACCCGGCGGCCCTCCACGGCGGGATGACCTGGAGGTGTCTGATGCTCGGGATCCTCGACCAGTGTCGACCGCGCCGACGGATCGCCTCGGTCCTGACGGCGGTCGTCGGGGTTCTCGCCGCCTTGATCGTCGGCGTCGCCGGCCCGCAGCCCGCCACCGCGTCCGTCGCGGTCCCTGGCTCGACGACGTGTGACGCCACCGGATGCTGGACCGCGGTCGAATCTGCGCCCGGACCCCTCCTGTTGGGAGGCGTCTCCTGCGTGGGCCCCGGTTTCTGCGTTGCGGTTGGCGGGGGTGCGCAGCGGTGGAACGGAATCCGATGGTCGGAGATGGACACCTCGGACGTCCTCACGACGGACCACGGCTTCAGCGACGTCTCGTGCACGTCGGTGAGCTTCTGTGTCGCGGTCGGCGCTGGAGCTCCGGCGATGTGGGACGGATCGACCTGGTCGAGCATGGCGGACCCGAACACCGGCCGGCAGCTCTCAGGCGTGTCGTGCAAGTCGCCGAGCTTCTGCATCGGGGTGGGAATCACCCCCGGCCAGCGGAGCTATGCGGAGATGTGGAACGGCTCGGACTGGTCGGCGATGACGACGGCCGAGGCCGCCGACCAGCCCGACTACTACTACTCAGACCTGTCGCGCGTGTCGTGCAGCTCGACGACATTCTGCATGGCCGTCGGATACGAGAACCGAATCTCGTTGGCGGGGGCGACCATCCAGATGTGGAACGGGCACAAGTGGTCCATCACACCGACGCACGAGGCGAAGTTCTCCACCCTCGCGGACGTGTCGTGCGCCGGGAGCTACTGCGTCGCCGTAGGCGACTCCTATGGCATGTCCGAAGGTAGCGACGTGACGCTCGCCGAGGAGTGGAAGGGCGGAGCCTGGTCGATCATGACGACGACCAACCCGTCGCCGTACCTGAATCTCCCGATACCGGGGTGTGACACCTCGGGTGGGTGCGAGGACAAGCTGCTCAGCGTGTCCTGCACGTCAGCAACCTCCTGTACCGCGGTCGGCGTGACCGCGGACGTGACGTTTGCCGAGAAGTGGAACGGCACGCTCTGGTCGACCATGACGACGAGCAATCCGAGCAGCCCCGCCGGTCTGCCAGCCGCCACGCAGCATTTGCTGACCGGCGTCTCGTGCATCACCTCGGACACCTGCGTGGCGACCGGCTACTACGGCGACAAGCACACGTGGGCTAGGACCCTGACAGAGGTGCACTCCGCCCTGCCGACCGGCTTGCGAAAGATCAACCCGACAGACCCGCTCGCCTGACTCACATCAGGCAACCAGGGCGGTGATGATCCCGGTCAGCATCGGGTTCAGTACCTTCTCGACCGCGTCCGGCTCGCGGTCCGCCGCCAGGTACCCGGCGAGCTCGAGCATCACGTACCCGTGCACCGCACTCCACAGCTGTCCGGCGATCGCCTCCGGGTCCCCCGGCCTGAAGATGCCCGCATCGATGGTCCGCCGCGTCGCGGCAACGAGCATGTCGAACGTGTAGCGGCCCTCGTCCAGCTCGTCGTCGTGCAGCCGATAGCCGCCGAGTGACGCCGTCCCGAACATCACGGCATACAGATGCGGGTTGTCGAGCGCGTTCGCGCGATACGCCTCGCCGAGTGCGGCGAGGTCAAGCAGCGGGTCATCGGTCTCGGGCACCGCGCGCAGGTGATCGGCAAGCCGGGTGAAGCCTTCCCGTACGACGGCGCGCACCAGCTCGGGCAACCCGCCGAAGTGCGTGTAGACCGCCATCGTCGACGCGCCCACCTCCGCGGCGAGCTTCCGCGTCGACAGCCCAGACGGGCCCTGGTCCGCGAGCAGCCGCGCCGCGGCCTCGATCAGACGCTGCCTGACCTCCGGCTCAGGTGTGCGCGGGCTCACAGCTTCCCCATCTTGCCATCGTGGCATAACGGCGTTATACATGGCCATAACACCGTTATGGCGCGCCGACGAGGAGCAGGCCAATGCCGAGCAACCAGTATCTGGAAGAGAACTTCGCGCCAGTCCGCGAGGAGACCACCTCCTTCGACCTGAAGGTGACCGGCTCGCTACCGGACCACCTCGACGGCCGCTACCTGCGAATCGGGCCGAACCCGATCCACGAGGCCGACCCCGCGACGTACCACTGGTTCCTCGGTGACGGCATGGTGCACGGACTTCGCCTCGTCGACGGCGAAGCGAAGTGGTACCGCAATCGGTACGTCCGTTCCGCCGACGTCGCCGACGCACTCGGCGAGCCGCGTCACCCGGGCCCGCTGCACGCCGGGTACGACATGTCCCCCAACACGAACGTCATCGGCCATGCGGGCCGGACGTTCGCGATCGTCGAGGCCGGGCCCCGGCCGTACGAGCTGACCGACGAGCTCGACACCATCGGCCCGTGCGACTTCGACGGCACGTTGCCTGGCGGCTACACCGCGCACCCGCATCGCGACCCGGTCAGCGGCGAGCTGCACGCCGTCTCCTACTTCTGGGCCTGGGGCAACAAGGTGCGCTACACGGTGCTCGACTCCGAGGGGCAAGTACGACGCCGGGTCGACATCCCGGTCCACGGCGCGCCGATGATGCACGACTTCTCTCTGACCGAGAACCACGTCGTCATCTACGACCTCCCGGTGTCCTTCGACACCAGGACGGCGGTGAACAGCGTCCCCACGCCGATTCGCCTGCCGGCTCGCGCGAGCATGGCAGCCGTTGTCGGTCGGCGTGGCATTCCCGAACGCCTGGCAAAGGCAATGATGCGCAGCAGCGGGGACGGACACCGGTACTCCGCCACGTCCTTCCCGTATCACTGGGATCCGTCGTACCCGGCGCGGGTCGGGATCTTCGCCCGCGAGGGCGACGGGTCCGACCTCCGCTGGTACGACGTCGACCCTTGCTACGTCTTCCACCCGCTCAACGCTCATGAGGACGGGGACGACTTCGTGCTCGACGTCGTTCGGCACCCGAAGATGTTCGACGCGAACCGCGTCGGACCCGACGAGGGCCCGCCGACGTTGGACCGCTGGACTGTCGACACGCGCGCGAACAAGGTGATCGAGTCGCGCGTCGACGACCGGCCGCAGGAGTTCCCACGTATCAACGAGCGGCTGACCGGTCGCCGGCACCGGTACGGCTACTCGGCTGCGGTCGGCCCGGCCGGCTTCGACGGCGCAGTCCTCAAGCACGACCTCGTCATGGGGACGACGGCGACCCGGGAGTTCGGCGAGGACCGTCAGGTCAGCGAGTTTGTGTTCGTCCCGTCAGAGAACGGCAAAGCGGAGGACGACGGAGTAGTGATGGGCTTCGTCTACGACCGGAAGAACGACCGCAGCGACCTCGTGCTGCTCGACGCGGGCACGCTCGACGACGTCGCGACCGTGCACCTGCCGGTGCGGGTGCCGCAAGGCTTCCACGGCAACTGGGTGCCTACGAGCTAGGCGGTCACCGTCGCGGCAGCGGCCTGCAGGCCGAGCCTCTCGATCGACTCCTCGCGCATCTTGAACTTCTGGATCTTGCCGGTGACGGTCATCGGGAACTCCTCGACGACCATCACGTAGCGCGGGATCTTGAAGTGCGCGAGCTTGCCGGTGCAGAACTCGCGCACGTCCTCGACCGTCACTGACTGCCCGTCACGAACGACAACCCAGGCGCACAGCTCCTCGCCGTACCTCTCATCCGGCACTCCGATGACCTGGACGTCGGCAATGGCCGGGTGCGTGTAGAGGAACTCCTCGATCTCGCGCGGATACACGTTCTCCCCGCCGCGGATCACCATGTCCTTGATCCGGCCGACGATCTTCACGTAGCCCTCGGCATCCATCGTCGCCAGGTCACCGGTGTGCATCCAGCCCTCGGGGTCGATCGCCTCGGTGGTGCGCTCCTGGTCGTTCCAGTAGCCGAGCATCACCGAGTAGCCCCTGGTGCAGAACTCCCCGGCCTCGCCACGTGGCACCGTCTCCCCCGTCTCCGGGTTGACGATCTTGATCTCGACATGCGGGTGCACCCGGCCAACCGTCGAGACCCGCCGCTCGAGATCGTCATCGGCGCCGGTCTGCGTCGACACCGGCGAGGTCTCCGTCATGCCGTAGGCGATCGTGACCTCTGTCATGTTCATCTCGGCGACAACCCGCTTCATCACCTCGACGGGGCACGGCGAGCCCGCCATGATCCCGGTCCGGAGGGTGGACACGTCGTACTTCGAGAAGTCCGGCAGTGCGAGCTCGGCAATGAACATCGTCGGCACGCCATAGAGAGAGGTGCACTTCTCCTCAGCAACCGCCTTCATGGTGAGCGCCGCGTCAAATCCGGGCGCGGGCACCACGACGCACGAGCCGTGCGTCGCCGATGCGAGGTTGCCGAGCACCATTCCGAAGCAGTGGTAGAACGGCACCGGCACGCAGACCCGGTCGATCTCGGAGTACCCGCACGCCTCTCCGATGAAGAAGGCGTTGTTGACCAGATTGCGGTGAGAGAGCGTCGCGCCCTTCGGGAAGCCGGTCGTCCCGCTCGTGTACTGGATGTTGATCGCGTCGTTTGGCGTCAGCTGCGCGGCGCGCTCGGCAAGCGCCTCCGGCGACACCGCGTCGCCGCGTGCGACGAGTGCATCCCACTCCGGTGACCCGATGTAGACGACGCTCTGGACCGTGTCGAGGTCACCCCGCACCTCGTCGACCATCGCGACGTAGTTCGAGGTCTTGAACTCCGTCGCCGAGACAAGAATCCGGCACCCGGACTGGTTGAGCGCGTAGACCAGCTCGTGGGTGCGGTACGCCGGGTTGATGTTGACGAGAATCGCGCCGATCCGCGCCGTCGCGTACTGCAGCACGACCCACTCCGCGCAGTTCGGCGACCAGATTCCGATCCGGTCGCCCACGGCAACGCCCGCGTCGAGCAGGCCACGCGCGAGCTGGTCGACTTCTGCATCCAGCTCGGAGTACGTCCAGCGCCGGCCGGTCTCGCACTCGACGAACGCCTCGGAGTCGGGTACCCGCGCGACCGTGCGCGCGAGCATCTGCCCGATCGTCTCCTCGATCAGCGGAAGCTCGCTGGTCCCCGCGTCGTACGACGTCATGCCGCCTCCTCATCGAAGGCTCATCTTGATACACGCGCGGGCCGAGCACATCAGCGAAGCTGAATGACCTCGGCATAGCTCGCGAGTCTCGGGTCATCCGGCTCCAGCTCGGTGACGAGCGTGTTGATGCTTCCCCATTCGAGAGAGACGGCCACCGCGCGCAGGTCGAGCTTCGATGAATCGACGGCTAGGACCACTTCACTCGCCATCGCCGCGAGGATGCGCTTGACCTCGGCCTCCTCCTCGCACACTTCGCTGGCCCCGACGACAGGGTCAACCGCAGCCGCCGACACAAACAACCGATGCAACAGGAGGTGGCCGGATGACTGGCATGCGATCGGGCCCACAAGCGAGCCCGTGCGGGGCTCGAGCTGACCACCGGTCAGAACCGGCACCAGGTTCCGCTTGCGCCGCAACTCGTCGAAAGTCTCCGGCCCGTTCGTGAGGACAGTCAGGTCCGCGGAGTCTGGAATCGCCGCGACCATTCGCATCAGAGTCGATGAACCGTCAACGGCAATCGCCCCACTTGTCGGCAGCATTGCCAGAAGCTTTTGCGCGATCACTGCCTTCGCCGCACGGTGAGACTGGTTTCGCTTCGTCAGAGGTGTCGCCCAAGCCGGGATCGCACCGCCACGTACTCGCCGGGCCACTCCCATGAGCTCGAGCTGCTCGAGGTCACGGCGAATCGTCATCTCACTCACGCCGAGAGCCCGAGCGGACTCATCGATGCGAACGCTGCCGTTGCGCTCGAGTTCGCCGCGTAGCCAGTCAAGCCGGCGATGGCTCGCCACGCTTGAAGCGGGCGACGTCATCGGTCCTCGCCTGTCATGTCGAGCACCCGTCTTTGCTGAGCGTCAGAAGAGCGGGCCTGACTTCGAGACGTCGTGGCGCACGACGTCCATGCCGCCGTCGAGCGCCGGGCCGATCGCGGTGATGAACTCCGCCATGTGCGGCTGCGACATGTGCGCGGTCAGCGCCTCGTCGCTCTCCCAGCGCTCGATCAGTCCGAACCCGTTCGGGTCGTCGGCCGAGATCCAGAAGCTGTATTCGAGACAGCCGGCTTCAGCGGTGCTGGCCGCGCTCATCTTCGCTGCGGCCGCCAGTGCGGCGTCGCGCTGGTCGGCATGGACCCGGCCCCGGCCGGTGATGAGGATCATGCGCTGAACATAGGTGGTGTCGGGCACCCGCGGCCCGTCAACCCCCCTCGGCCACCTTCCCCCCAGATGGTGGCCGGACGGACTCGCGGGTGCCCAGCTGTTGGCGTCCCTCAGGCCGGGACGTGGGTTGGCGTGGCCGGTCCGGACTGGCGCTGACCACGAAGCGCGTTGGCTCGGCCACTCTCGGCGGCGGTCGCCGCGCATGACGCCGCGGCAGCCTCTGCCTGCGCAACGCGCAACCGCTCGAACATCGCAAGCAGCTCTTGGCGGTTGAGGCGGCCGCGCGGTGCCCCGTGCCCGTCGTCGCCGTACATTGCCACCTCCTGGACTCGTGCGCCGAGGACACTCTGGCGGGCCGCGATTACATGCCTGTAAAGGTCCCGAAAAGGCCGATACGCTCCGAAAACGAGATCGCTTTTCGAAGCGGCGGGGGGTGTTTCGATGGTCGGCGTCGCCGACGCGGTTCAGCGACGCGCGGAGGAGGAGATCGCCGGCCGGCTCGGCGGCGATGCCGCAATCGCCCTCGGCGTACTGGCGATTCTGCTCACCGTCGGCACGCCCACCCGCACGTCCGCAAGCGCGCTGATCGGCGCGAGCGCCGTCTTCGCGCTGGCGATTGGCGCGGTGCTGCGATTCCGGCCTGGCCGGATCCCTCTCGGCGGGATGGACGCGCTCGCGGTCTTCTCCGAGGTGTTCCTGGTCCTGCTCGGCAGGTACGGATCACCTGTGCTGCCGGTCCTGCCCGGCATCTACGTCGTGTTCGGCACCATCCTGTTCTCGGTCCGTTCGACACGGGTGGCACTTACGCACTTCGCGGCGTTTGGCGCGAGCTACGCCGGAGTGCTCGTCTTCGGTCCGCAGGAGTCGGCACCGGTCACCCGCTGGATCGGCGTGATGGCCGCCGTCTTGGTGTCCGGCACGTTCGTGCGCTGGCTCGTCGAGCTGGGCAGCAAGCTCGCGATCGCCGAGGCCGAAGCGCGCGCGATCGCCGAGCGAGCCGGCGCCGCGCTCGAGGCCGAAAGCGATGCCAAGTCGCGGTTCATCGCCCGCATGTCACACGAGCTGCGCACCCCACTCAACGTCGTCCTCGGTTTCGCCGACCTGCTGAACGACCCGGTGGCCGGTCCGCTGAACGAGCGGCAGACGAGCTATGTCGACGACATCGCGGCTGCGGCTCGCCACCTCGCGGGTCTCGTCGGCGACGTACTGCGCTTCACCTCAGCCGACTCAAGTCCGATCGATCTGCGCACTCATGACGTCGAGATCGCAGTGGTCCTCGATGACGCCGCACGCCTCGTGCGAGAGCAGGCCGGCGCACTGGGGGTCGCGCTGGTGATCGAGCCCGTCCCTGACGCGACAACAGTCGTCGCAGATGCCCGCAAGATCCGCCAGGTCCTCGTGAACCTGCTCGCGAACGCCGTCCGCTTCACGCCACCCGGCGGCACCGTGACGGCGACGACGCAAGTCTTCGCCGACGGTGTCCGCATCGACGTGCGAGACGAAGGCAGCGGCATCCCGCCTGAAGATCGCGACCACATCTTCGAACCGTTCGCGACAACTGCGTCCGAGAAGGAGGGAACCGGCTTAGGGCTGCCGTTGTCGCGCCGCATCATCGAGGCGCACGGCGGACGGCTGACCCTCGTCGAAAGCGCGTTGGGAATCGGGAGCACCTTCGCCTTCGAGCTGCCTAGCGAGCCCCGCGCCGCCGACAGCAACGCTGCGGAACCTCTTCCCGACCCTGCGGCAGCGGATCCGTCTTACGCGGCGTTCACGGAGCCCGGGTCGGCAGCGAACCGGCAGCTCATCGTGCGCGTCGGAACCTGGTTCGCCTGGGTGTCGGCGGCGATTCAGGTCGCCGTCGCGATCACGACACCGCTCCCCGCCAGAACCCGTCTCATCATCCTCGGCATCGCGGCTGGCAACACGGTGTCCGCCGCCGCGCTGCGCCGGATGCAGGACCGCATCAGGCTGATCGGTATCGACGTGTGGGGCGCGGCCGGGACGGTGCTGATCAGCGTCGGCGTCTACTACTCCCAGTCGTTCATCACCATCACGCCCCTCGCCTACGGATGGGCACCGATGGTCGCGTTTGCGCTGTGGGGCAAGTGGCGGGCCATGATCCATGTCGGGATCGTCGGCGCGTGCTTCGCGGCGGTCCTGACCATCCGCCACGACCTGGCCTCTCCCGTGCTGCTCTGGCTCACGATCATGACGCTGATCTCGTTCAACGGCGCCGTCGTGCGTTGGCTTACCGACCGGCTGCGCAATTTGATCAGCACCGAGCAGCTCGCCCGGCGCAATGCCGAGCGCATGCGCGGCGAGCTGGCCGCGGCAGCCGCGCATAAGAGCGACTTTCTCGCCAGCACGTCACACGAGCTGCGAACCCCCCTCAACGCCATCGTTGGGTTCGCCGACCTGCTTCGCGGCGAGCTAGCGGGTCCACTGGACGAACGACAGCAGGCGTACGTCGACGACATCCGCACTGCGGCGCGAAGGCTGCAAAGCGTGATCGACGACGTGCTCGACCTGGCCAAGATCGAGGCAGGACGGCTCCACATCGACCCGGAGCTCGTCGCGATTCGTCCGATGCTCGAGCGAATCGCCTTACTTGCCCAGCGAGCCGGCGACGGCGTACTTGTCGACGTCGACGTCGACCCGGATGCCGAGTTCGTGACGGCGGACGTGCACCGCCTCGAACAGGTACTCACCAACCTCGCCGTCAACGGCGTGAAGTTCACGCCCGTCGGCGGGCGGGTCAGCCTCGCTGCTCACCGCACAGACGCGGCGGTGCAGCTCGTCGTCGCGGACACGGGCATCGGCATCGGTGCCGACCAGCACGACCAGATCTTCGAGCCGTTCCACCAGGGCAGCCGGATGCTCGGCGGCAAGCTGCCCGAAGGAACCGGGTTGGGGTTGTCGCTCGCGAAGAGCCTGGTCGAGATGCACGGCGGTCGCATCGAGGTGCGCAGCGAGCCCAACCGCGGTGCGGTGTTCACTGTCGAGCTGCCGATCAGCGAGTCCGACACACTCCCGACGATGGCGGCACCTTCCGGAATCGGCGGGGCCGCCTCATGACCGCGGCATCGATCCTCGTCGTCGACGACAACCCGGCGAACATTCGCCTGCTCGAAGCCGTGCTCTCCGCCCATGGCTATGTGGTGAGTGCGGCCGAGAACGGCCCCAAGTCGCTCGAGATGATCGCGGCGGAACCTCCCGACCTCGTCGTCCTCGACGTACAGATGCCAGGCATGAACGGGCACGAGGTGTGCCGACGGATCCGTGAGGACGAGTCGTCGGCGATGCTGCCGGTCATCGTCATCACTGCCTCGGGGAACGAGGAGAAGCTCGCCGCTCTCGACGCCGGCGCCGACGACTTCATCACCCGGCCGTTCGACCAGGCAGAGCTGCTCGCGAGGGTGAGGTCGCTGCTGCGAATCAAGGCGTACCAGGACACGATCAGCGGCCAGGCGGCCGAGCTCAGCGCCTGGAACCGTGCACTCGAGGACCAGGTGGCCGAGCAGGTCGGCGAGGTCGAGCGACTGCAACGGCTCCGCCGCTTTCTCTCCGAGCACGTGGCCGATGCAGTGCTTCGTTCCGACGAAGGGCTGCTCGAGCCGCACCGCCGCGAGATCGCCGTCGTCCATTGCCAGCTCCGCGGGTTCGCAGCCTTCGCCGCTGACAGCGAGCCGGAAGCGGCACTACGCGTACTTCAGGACTTCCACCACGTGGTCGGTCAGGTGGTCGCCAACCATGGCGCGACGCTCGGCCTGTTCGCGGCGGACCGGGTGCTGATGTTCGTGGGTGACCCGATGCCCGCTCCCGATCCGGTGCGGTCCGCAGTCCACGCCGCGGTGGAGCTGCGCGACGCGGTCGCGGGCTTCGTCGACGAGATGATCGAGCCGCACGACCTTGCCTTGACGTGCGGGCTGAGCTTCGGGTTCGCCACCCTCGGCGTCATCGGATACGAAGGCCGGCTCGACTACTCGGCGATCGGTCCCGTTGTCGACCTCGCCGGGATGATCTGTGACGCCGCCGCACCCGGAGAGATCCGATGCGCGCCGAAGGTCGCCACACTCGCGAAGGACTACGCGGCGCTGGACGACCGCGGCATCGTCGATCTGGCCGCGCACCTTCCAGCGACTGCGACCTGGTCGGTCCTCGGCCTCCGCGGTGGGCCTGCCGTCAGTGCGGACGAGCCGGAGCTCGACGTACGGCTGCTTGGGCCCCTCGAGCTGCGCTACCGCGGGGCGGATGTCCCGGTCCGAGCAGCGCGGGTACGACGGCTGCTGGGCTTGCTGCTGCTCAACCGTGGCCGAGTCGTCTCGATCGACCGGCTGGTCGACGAGGTATGGGACAACGATCCGCCCGACTCGGCGCTGGCAGCGCTTCGGGTGCATGTGTCGCGGCTCCGGAAGATGCTGGCTGCCGCGGGCCTCGACAACCTGCTCGTCACCCGGCCCACCGGGTACCTGCTCGACATCGGCGACGGCAGCGTCGACGCCGACCGGTTCGAGCAGGCCGTGACCATCGCACGCGGACTGAGCGAGGCCGGCGACCCGCGGCGGGCAGCCGACCTGTTCCGGTCTGCCCTGGCGATGTGGCGCGGGCCTGCACTTGCGGGCATCGCGACGTCAAGCTACGTCGCGGGCGAGGCGGCTCGGCTGGAAGAAGGCCGGATGAACGCCCTGGAGGACTGCATCAGCGCGGAGATCGCGGCCGGCGATGCCCGCGACGTGCTCGGCGAGCTCGAGGCGCTGACCGTCGAGCACCCGTTGCGGGAACGGTTGTGGTCGCTTCGGATGCTGGCGCTCTACCGCTCGGGCCGTCAGGCGGAGGCGCTGGAGTGCTACCAGGCGCTGCGCCGCCAGCTGGACGAGGAGCTCGGCCTGGAACCCTCGGCAGAAGTGGCGCGCCTGCACCAGGAGATGCTTGCCCAATCGCCTAGCCTGATGGGTGACGCGTCCCGTGCCTGAAGCGCGGAAGCGGAGGATCGGAAGGAGCACGGTGTTCGGCCGGTCCAAGCCCCCCGTGAGTACCGCCCCTGCGGCAGAGCCCGAGGTGCGAACCGCCCCGGCGTACCCCGAACAGCTCGGCTGGGCGGGAATGGTGCTAGCAATCGTCGGCATCGTCATGGCGTTGCACGGCAACCACACCCGCGATCACCAGCAGCTTGCCGAAGGGCTTGCGCTGGCCGTCGTCGGGCGCGGGCTTGCCCTGGGCCGGCCGATCGTCATCCGCCACGTGCTGCTCGCGATCGGCTGCCTTGTACTGGCGCGGATCATGGCGGTGCGCGGCGACGCGGTGATCGAGCAGGTCGCTCTCGTCGTCGCGGCGCTGTGCGCACTGTGGGCGCGACCCGCGCCGCCCGGCACCGCCAACCAGCGACAGCGCATCGTCGAGCTGGTCGACGCAACGCCGAACGACGCCCTCGCGCCGTTCGCCCAGCGACTGGACAAGTCCTACATCTTCTCCCCTGACGGCCAGGCAGCCGTCGCCTACAAGGTGCGACTCGGAGTGGCGGTCGCCTCCGGCGACCCGCTCGGTGCCGCCGGATCTCACGAGGGCGCGGTCCGGGCCTACCAGCAGGCTGCCGACGCCAACGGGTGGCGCGTCGCGGTGCTCGGTGCCGGCGAGGACTGGACGGCTTGGTGGAAGGAACACCAGGGCCTGCGGGCCGTGCCGATCGGCCGAGACGTCATCATCGACGTCGCCACCTTCTCGATGGAGGGACGCGCCTTCCGCAACCTCCGACAGGCTGTGCAGCGCTCCCGCAACTTCGGCGTGACGACAGAGATCTACGACGAGGCGAAGCTTCCGGTTGAGCTTCGCGCAACGCTCCGCGAGATGGTTGCGAGCAGCAAGCGCAATCCGCACCGAGGCTTCTCGATGATCCTCGACGCGCTCCTCGAGGAGGAGCACGTCGGCACGAAGATCGCCGTCGCGTTCGACAAGGACGGAAAGGTCTGCGGCTTCCAGCGTTTCGCGCTCGCCGATCGCGGCCGGGAGATATCCCAGGATCTGCCGTGGCGGGTTCCGGGCGCGCCGAACGGCGTCGACGAGCGGTTGACCTACGACATGATCGAGTGGGCGAAGGAGCACAAGGCGCGACGCGTGTCGCTGTGCTTCGCGGCCTTCCCCGAGCTCTTCGAAGCCAAGCCGGAGCGCGGCTTTGACCGGTTCGGCTACTGGGCGGCGCACCGACTCGACCCCCTGATCAAGCTCGAGTCGCTGTATCGCTACCTGCGCAAGTTCCACGCGCTCGGCAAGCAGCGCTACGCGGTGCTCCGCCTCCGTGACGCCCTTCCGGTCGTCGTCGCGATGCTGACCTTGGAGTTCGGGCTGCGCCGCACCCGGCGCAGGGAGCGGCGGGGCTGGCGGCGACTCGCGAGTCGCGACGCTCAGTCCTAGTCGCGCAGACCCGGCCAGACCCGACGGGTAGCGAGCGCCAACCAGACGTCGCGGTACTGCCGCGCTCGGTGGCGCTGGTCGCGCCAGCTCGTGCCGGTCACCCGGTGCGCGATCGGGACCTCGCACTCGACGACCTTCGCACCGGTGCGGAGCGCATCAATGGTCAGGCCGGTCTCGACACCGAAGCCGCGGGCAAGCGGTTGGACGGAGTCGAACAGCTCACGCGTGATGCATCGCTGACCAGATAGCGGCTGGGTCGGTACCCAGCCGGTGGCGCGGACGATCCCCCGGGTCGCGAGCCCGACGACGAAGCCATGACCGCCCCCCGGCGCCGTCTTCGGGAGGATCGCGATGGTCATGTCGGCGTCGCCTGCCGTCACAGGCCCGACAAGCGGTGCCGCGGCAGCCGCCGTCTCCTCGAGGTCCGCGTCGAGGAACAGCAATGGTGATGTGGCGAAGCCCGCAGTGACCGCCTCGCGCGCGCCGGTGACCATCGCCGCGGCCTTGCCACGGCGGCTCGGGTGGCGGACGACGACTGCGCCAGCGTCGCCCGCGACCGCCGCCGTACGGTCCGTCGATCCGTCGTCGGTGACGATCACCGCACCCACTCCGGGGATCGTCGCCGCACTCGCAACGGTGGCTCCGATTCGCTGCTGTTCGTTGAGTGCCGGGATCACCACGACGACTCTCGAAGCCATGCCGTCACACTGTCACAGTGCTTCCGAACTTCGTCGTCGTCGGTGTGAGCCGCGCCGGGACCACGACGGTGTTCAACACCCTCGCTCGTCACCCGCAGGTGCTCGCATCGTCGACGAAGGAGACGCGCTACTTCCAGGCGATCCGCTACGGCGAGCCGTTGCGCCCGCTCGCGGAGTACGAGGCCTACTTTCGCCGGTACGACGGGCAGCCTGTCGTGATGGAGTGCACGCCCGACTATTTCTACGGCGGCGCCGAGACCGCGGTCGCGATCAAGGAGACGTGCGATCCACGCGTCGCGATCATCCTGCGGGAGCCGGCCAGCCGTTTGATCTCGTTCTTCCAGTTCATGCAAGGGCGGCTGCAGGTGCCGGCGGACATGACGCTGTCCGAGTACGTCGCCAGGTGTCGTGCGGTCCCGGCTGAGGAGATGAACACCCGGGCAGCCAACAACTACACCGCGTTGTGGGGCGGGCAGTACGCACGCTTTCTGCCGGACTGGCTGGCAACGTTCCCCGGCAAGTGCGACATCTTCTTCTTCGACGACCTGCGGTCCGACCCGATCGGGCTGCTCGGAGAGCAGTGCGAACGACTCGGGATCGATCCGACGCGGCTGCCGCCAGAAGTCCCGGTCGACAACAGCGCTCCGGCGTACCGCAGTCGCGGCATGCAGCGGACCGCCGCGTTCCTCGCCCGGCGCGGGCAGGCCGTGCTGCACCGCTACCCGGCGCTCTACTCGCGTGCCCGCCGCAGCTACGAGGCTGTCAACAAGGCGGAGGCGCCGGAGATCGCGGTTCCCTCGACTCTTCGCCGCGAGATCGAGGCGCTGTACCGGCCGTGGAACGACCAGCTCCGCGACCAGCTCCGCGAGGCCGGCATCAACGATCTGCCGGGCTGGCTCGCGACGTAGCGTGGCGCAATGGCTGATGGTCGCGACGTCATGGAGCAGTTCATCCCCGCCTCGCCGCTGGTGAAGCTGCTCGGGATCGAGATCGGCTCGCTGGGTGACGGCGAGGCGACGCTGGTGCTGCCGTACCGGCCGGAGCTGACCACGATCGGCGAGACCGTGCACGGTGGCGCAATCGCAGCGCTCGCCGACACAGCGGTGATGGCGGCGAGCTGGTGCGGAGCGGAGCCACCGGAGTCGCTGCGGGGAAGCACGGTCGACCTCACGGTGCACTACCTCGCGCCCGCCAACGCGAGCGACCTCACCGCCACAGCGCGGGTGCTGCGACGTGGCCGGCGGATTTCCCACGCCGAAGCCAGCGTGACGGACGCATCGGGCACCCGGGTCGCGCACGCGGTCGGCACCTACCAGCTCGGCTGACCCCGCCCCGATCGAGAAACAATGAATTCATGAGCTGGTCGTGGATGTTCCTCGGCATGGGTGCCTTGATCGGCGCCGCCGGCGCCCTCGGCAGCTATGCGGTCGGTCGAAGGGCGCACATCGAGACCAACCACTGGACCGCCTACAGAGGCTTTGTCGTGGTGTCAGCCGTGGTGGCGGTGCTGGCGGCGGCACTCGACGACGCCTGGCCGCTGATCGGGTTCGGGTCATACGTGCTGATCGCGAACTTCATCGTGCCGGCGATGATCCTGACCCGCGTCCGCCGGGAAGCACCCCACGCCTGCGCGTCAGCCACCGACTCCTGCAACGCCGAAGCCTGCGCCGCCTGCCCGCTGGTTCGTATGTGACATAGGTGTCGCAAGACGCGGCCCCAATGTCACATAGGGGCCGTAAATCACGACACCTATGTCACATGGGGGCCGCAAGTCACGACACGTATGTGACATGCGATCCGCAGAGCGGAGGCAAATCAGGTGGCTGAGCGGCCCTCGGGCTTCGATGATTGCTGGATGATCCGGCGCATCACTCCTGACGACATCGAGGTGTATCGGCAGGTTCGGCTGCAAGCTCTCGCCGACTCCCCGGCCTCGTTCGGATCGACGTACGCCGCTGAGCTCGCGTTCTCCGACGAGACCTGGCGCGAGCGCGTCGTCGGCGCCTCGGCCGGTGCAGACCATGCAATGTTCCTCGCCTTCGACGGCAAGGAATGCATCGGACTGGTGGGTGGCTTCACCGATGACCTAGGCGCGGACCGGCAGCTGATCAGCATGTGGGTGGCGCCGCCGTACCGCGGGAGCGGGGTCGCCGCAGAACTCGTCGACGCCGTGTTGGCGTGGGCGATCGAGGGCGGGGCGAAGACCGTAGGTCTGTGGGTGACCCGAGGCAACGACCGGGCGCAACGGTTGTATGAGCGGATGGGCTTCGTCGTTACTGGCGATGTGCAGCCGCTGCCGTGGGACCCCTGCAGGGACGAGCTGCGGATGGTCTACGGACAATGATCAGGTGCGGGTCGCGGTCGTCGGCGCGGGTGTAGCGGGACTCACGGCTGCAGTTGCACTGCAGCGCGACGGACACGATGTCCGCGTCCACGAACAAGCCGCCGAGCTTCGCACCGGAGGCTTCGGATTCAACTTCTGGACGAACGCCTCATCACTGCTCCACGCGATCGGGGTCGAGGTTCCGGGCGAGCCGTTCGACCACATGAACTTCCGCACCGGCGGCAAGCACCGCATGACGATGCGGATGCCCGCGCCCGGCCAGCCGCACATGAACGTCGAACGCGGCGCTCTGCTCCGCGCGCTGCACGACACCCTCAGGCCCAACACTGTCGAGTTCTCCAGCGGTACGACGACGACCGCGGACCTGCTCGCTTCCGGCGCCGAGCTGGTGGTTGCTGCCGACGGCGTCGGCTCCCAGCTGCGGCCGGACGCCGCAAGGCGCCAGCGCATCAGCAAGCCCTGGGCGGTTTGGCAGGCGGTGATCCCAACGGGCGCGGACCTGATCGAGCCCGGCGGGGGCGCCGTCGTCCTGGGCAAGCGGCGCTTCTACGGAATCTGGCGGCACCCGAATGGCGAGCTGTGCTGGTTCGTCGAGGAGCCGTCGCTGTCGTTCGATGCGACCGCCGAGGACGTGCTTGCCGGCAGCTTCGCCGACGAGGACCCGCTCGTGCGCGAGGTCGCCGCGCTGACTCCCGCGGACACCCTCGGGCAGTGGCTCGCCCGTGACCGCCGACCGACGCGGCACATCATCGGCGACCGGGTCGTGGCGATCGGTGACGCGGCACACCCGATGCTGCCCTGCATCGGGCAAGGTGCATGTACGTCGATCGAGGACGGCGTCGCGCTGGCCGTCGCGCTGCGAAGCGGGTCGCTTCAGCACAGCCTCCGGCGCTACCGCCGGATGCGGCTTCCCATTTCCACAGTGCGGGTCGCGACCGCACACTTCGCCTGCACGCTGCGAAGGCCCAGCCCGGTCGCGACGGCCGTCGCCGGGACACCACTCGGCATCCCGTTCGCGTGGAACGCGGCGATGTGGCTGCGGTGGCTCAACCGCGCCAACCGCCGCCTGGTGGCCGCCGCGCCTTGACGGCGGCGACGGACCTGCGGAGCGCGCTTCGCGCCGAGGCCGCGGTAGTCAGCGACCTCGGCGCGAGCGCGCCGTCCGACTAGGACAGATGGACGATCCGCACCATCCCCATGAACGCGTGCGGCATCCCCGTCTTGAGGTCCGGGAAGAAGCACACCTCTGCGTAGTCACCGGCCGGCAACGTGTAGGTCAGGGTCTGCGACTTGCCCATGTGAACCACGTCGGTCCCCACGGCGTCCCTGAGGAACGGGCCCGGGGGCTTGCCCTGGAAGCCCTTGATGACCTGCTTACGGGTGGTGCCCTTCTTCACGTGCTGCAGGAACAGGAAGTGCGGGGAGTTCGTCGACTTGTTCGTGAACTCGATTGTCCCGCTCGCCGGCAAGTTCTTCGAGCCGCGGAAGCGCTTCGCGGTGACCGCCGTCACATGCGCCGAGACTGCAGGGGCGATCCGGCTCCCCGCTCGCGGGCTCACATGCAGCTTCCTGATGACTCCCTGCGCCGGACCAATCGTGTCGTCGAGCAGGTAGTAGGTGCCTGCCTTCGGGACGACGACGCTTCCGCTGACGGTCGTGTGCCCGCCGCCCGAGTCGAGCCCGCCGAAGAACGTCGTACGGCGAACGATCCGGTTGAGAGCCTTGAGGGCCGCCGGGGTCGGGTTGTCCTGTGCCTGACCGTAGGTTGCGAAGTCACTCTTGAGCTTCGACATCCGGTAGCCGGAATGCAGCCGCATGATCGCGAGCTCCTGCTCGCCCTTCAACGCGTGGAGCACAACGTTGACGCGGCCCGCCGAGAACTTCCGCGGCCCCACCATCTTGAAGACGGTGGGGTCGGACTTGGTGGGACCGTTGCCCATCGTCACGACCAGCGTCGGCGTCGTGACAAGCGTCGATCTGACGTGGGCCGCATGCGGCGAACCGAGAGCAGGAACGCCGCTCGCCGCCAACAGCGCTCCAGCGGCTGCGGCAGCAACCGCGAACGACTTCGATGCAGTATTCATTCGTGTCCTTTCCCCCGTCCTGGGAGCGCGACCGTGCGCGTGGCTGGACCCTACAACCAAATCCCTTGCGCGCTGCAATACTCGATCTGTGTTGAGCACGCGGGGGCGGAACCTGCTCGCCGTTCTTCTGCTGATCGCTGCGACGTTCGGCTACGCCTTCGCGCCGTCACCTGCCGCCGGGGGGACTCCGGGCATGGTGCTGGGCAACGTTCCGAAAGCTGATGCGCCGATGTCGGCGACGATCGTCGTGCCGAAGGACGCCCAGGACAAGGGCTACGCCACAAAGGTCGTGACGATCTCGCAAGGCGGCACGCTGAACGTCGTCAACCTCGACAACGTCGAGCACACCGTGACCGCCGACGCCGTCGGCAAGAGCGGCGACCCGCTCTTCGACCGCTGGGTCCAGCCCGGTCACACCGAGACGGTCACGGCGGCCAGCAAGCTGGCGGCGGGGACCTACACCTTTCACTGCACGTTCCACCCGAGCATGCAGGGGACGCTGATCGTCGAAGGCGGTTCGGGCGGCGGAGTGCACCCGCACCAGCCGCACTTCACGCTCCCGCTGCGCGTTCCACCGGTGCTCACCAAGTCGCATCTGCACATTCCGATCGAGCCGGCACGCGTGCAGGTGTTCCCGAACGGCCCCAAGACCAAGATGTGGACCTTCGGCGGAACCTACCCCGGGCCGACGATCTCGCGGCCGGCCGGACACGACACCAAGGTCACCTTCACCAACAAGCTGGCGAAGCCGGCCGGCGACCTCACGATTCACTTTCACGGCGACCACCACACCTGGCAGGACGACGGGCAGCCCAACAGGTTCTTGATCAAGCACGGCAAGAGCCGTACCTACGACCTCCCGCTGACCGATCACGGAAAGCCCGAGACAGAGGCGACGGACTTCTACCACGACCATCGAATGAACCTGACCGCACGCAACAACTGGCACGGGCTGCAGGGGTTCTTCCTCGTCCATTCGAAGCAAGAAGACTCGCTGAAGCTGCCCGCCGGCAAGTACGACGTGCCGCTGATGGTTACCGACCGGAAGTTCACGGCCGACAACCAGCTCACCAACCCGTTCAAGGGCCGCATGGGCATGATGCGCGGCGGCATCAAGGGCCCTGCCGCACCACCGGGCGACGGAACCGTCGGCAACCGCATCCTCGTCAACGGTGAGTTCGCGCCGCATCTCAACGTCGACCAGCACCGCTACCGGTTGCGCCTGCTCAACACCTCAGACTTCACGTCGTACGACTTCGCACTGTCGGACGGCAAGCCGTTCGTGCAGATCGGAACCGGTAGCGACCTGCTCCCGCACCCGGTCGTGCGTCAGGACATCCTGCTTGGCCCTGCGCAACGTGCGGACGTGATCCTCGACTTCAGCGGTGAGCTGCACAAGAACGTCGTGCTGCAGAGCGTCCCGCGTACCAACCCGCCGCCGTCGGGCGTCGGCACGCCGACCGCAGCACTGATGCAGTTTCGCGTCGCGAAGAAGGCGAGTGACCACACCAAGATCCGTAGCTCGCTCGCCAAGACCCCGACGATCAAGGCACCACAGAAGGTGTCGTTCAGGTGGAAGTTCGGGCTGGCCGGCGACGCGACGACCGGCACCTACTGGACGGTGAACGGCAAGCCGTTCGACCCGCACCGGGTCGAGGTGGAGGTCCCGCTCGGCGCCACTCGGACGTGGAAGCTGACCAACGTCGCACCGATCACCCACTACATCCACCTGCACGAGGAGCAGTGGCACACCGTCTCGCGGGACGGCAAGCGGCCACCACCGTGGGAGCGTGGGCTAGAGGACGTCTGGCGCCTTGATCCGGGCGAGAGCGTCGTGGTGTCGGCGAAGTTCACCGACTACACCGGCGTCTTCATGCTCCACTGCCACATGCTCGACCACGAGGACGACGGCATGATGGCGCAGTTTGCCGTGGTGAACCACCACACGCACAAGCTGCCCACCGGCTACCACCTCGCGGGAGCCGGTCACACGCGCCAAGCGGCGATGCACAAGATGACGATGACGTCGCCGGCCGTGCAGCTGAAGCCGGTCGCGTCGACCGGCTGGCACCGCGTGGTCAGACGCTTCGGCGACCTCGCGGCAACGGAGGCGCTGCTGCTTGTGCTGTTGATCGGCGTGTGGCGCGTCGCGCGCGCCATGCGGACCGCTGCGGGTCGCGGAGTCGGAACGGCGGATCAGTAGTACCAGGGGTAGTCGGACCAGTCGGGTTCACGGCGCTCCAAGAAGGCGTCGCGACCTTCGGCTGCTTCGTCGGTCATGTAGCCGAGCCGCGTCGCCTCACCGGCGAACAGCTGCTGGCCGACGAGCCCGTCGTCGATCGCGTTGAAGGCGTACTTCAGCATCCGGATCCCCATCGGGCTCATCCGGTTGACCTTGCCGGCCCACTCCAGCGCGACCCGCTCGAGGTCGGCATGACCGACGACCTCGTTGACCATCCCCATCCGGTGCGCGTCGTCGGCGGAGTACTCCTCACCGAGGAAGAAGATCTCGCGCGCGAACTTCTGCCCGACCTGGCGGGCGAGGTACGCCGACCCGTAGCCGCCGTCGAAGCTCGCAACCTTGGCATCGGTCTGCTTGAAACGGGCGTGCTCGCGGCTCGCGATCGTCAGATCGCACACGACGTGCAGGCTGTGGCCGCCGCCCGCCGCCCACCCGGGAACGACCGCGATCACGACCTTCGGCATGAAGCGGATCAGCCGTTGTACCTCGAGAATGTGCAGCCGCCCGGAGCGAGCCGGGTCGATCGATTCGGCAGTGTCGCCCTCGGCGTACCGGTAGCCGTCACGGCCGCGGATCCGCTGGTCGCCGCCTGAGCAGAATGCCCAGCCGCCGTCCTTGGGCGACGGACCGTTGCCGGTGATGAGGACGCAGCCGACATCGGAGGACATCCGCGCGTGGTCGAGTGCCGTGTAGAGCTCGTCGACGGTGCCCGGGCGGAACGCGTTGCGCACCTCAGGGCGGTTGAACGCCACACGAACCGTGCCGGACTCGCGCGCCCGGTGGTAGGTGATGTCGGCGAAGTCGAATCCCGGGACCTGCGCCCACGAAGACTCATCGATTAGCTCGGAGACCATGCTGTCGATTCTCCGGCACGGCGTTCGTCGTCATGATGTGAGGTCCGGGAGCCGGACCCCGACCGAGAGGACACGCAGATGGCGCAGTACCTGGTGTTGATCTACGAGGACGAAGCGGGCTTCGCCGGAGAGGGTGTCGGCGAGGAGGTGCACGCGGCGCACACCGCCTTCTTCGAGAAGCACGGCGCGGCGATCGCCGGCGGCAACGCCCTCGAGCCCGCGGCGACCGCGACAACGATCCGCGGGTCGATCGTCACGGACGGTCCATTTGCCGAGACCAAAGAGGTCCTCGGCGGCTACTACCTGATCGAGGCACCTGACCTCGACGCCGCGCTGGAAATCGCCAAAGCGGTGCCGGCGCGGTTCGGCGGCGTCGAGGTCCGACCGATCCGCGACATGAGCTGAGCCAGTCCGATGACTGAGGCGGTCGGAGTCGCGGCCGCGGTCGCCGACGCGCACCGCCGCGAGTGGGCCTTCGTGCTCGCCGCGACGGTGCGCGTCACGCGCGACATCGACCTCGCCGAGGAATGCGTCCAGGACGCCTACGCGAAAGCCCTCGAGGCGTGGGCGAACGAGGGCATCCCCAGGCGTCCCGGTGCGTGGCTGACCACCGTGGCGCGACGGCGCGCCACCGACCTGCTGCGACGGGAGGTCCGCTTCCGAACGGCGATGCCGCTGCTCGTCGACGACGACACGACGCCGGATCCCGCGGACGCAAGCTTCGACGCCGAGATCCCGGACGACCGGCTCCGCCTGATCTGCACCTGCTGCCACCCAGCACTCGCGCAAGAGGCGCAGATCGCACTCACGCTTCGGCTGCTCTGCGGCCTGACGACGGCGGAAGTCGCGCGCGCGTTCCTCGTTTCCGAGCCGACGATGGCCGCGCGCATCACCCGCGCGAAGAAGAAGATCGCGATAGCAAAGATCCCGTATCGCGTCCCGCCACCCGACGAGCTGCCGGAACGGCTTACCGCCGTGCTCGCCGTCGTACATCTGCTGTTCACGACCGGGCACACCGCGCCGGTGGGCGGTGACTTGGTGCGCGCCGACCTGGTGAACCGCGCCATCGATCTCGCGCGGATGCTGCGGACTCTGCTGCCGCGCGACTCCGGGGTCGCGGGACTGCTCTCACTGCTGCTGCTCACCGACGCGCGTCGCGAGAGCCGCATCGACCGGACCGGCCGGCTGCTGCGGCTCGAAGAGCAGGACCGCCGGCAGTGGAACGCCGGTGCCATTCGAGAGGGCCTCGCGCTGCTGGGCCAGGCGATCAACACCGGCGCGCCCGACCGCTACGCACTGCAGGCGGCGATCGCCGCCGTCCATGCCCGTGCGGAGCGTTGGGAGGACACCGACTGGGACGAGGTGGTGCGCCTGTACGACGCGCTCGGCGCGGCCTGGCCTTCGCCGGTGGTCGCCCTCAACCGCGCCGTTGCCATCGGGTTGGCCCGCGGACCGGAAGCCGGCCTCGAGGCGCTCGACGAGATCGGCATGCCGCCTGAGCTTGCGGGCTACTCCTATCTACCGGCCGCGCGAGCGGATCTGCTGGCGCGAGTCGGCCGCGACGATGAGGCCGCCGCGGCGTACCGACTCGCGATCGACCTCACCACCAACGACGTCGAGCGGGACTTCCTCGCCGGTCGGCTGCGAGAGGTGTCGGAAGGCGGCGCTACGACCCGCCGTCCAGCGCCCCGATAGTCACTCGCCCGTCAGCGCCTACCCGCCAGCCCGGGTTGGTCGCGATCTCCCAGCGGAACCCTGACGGGTCCGCGAAGTAGCAGTGAAAGCCGCCGAAGTCGGCCTGCTGTGGCTCCTTCAGGACTGTGGCGCCCGCGGCACGAGCCCGCTCGCAGACCGCGATCACATCGTCCTCGGTCGCCACTACCTGGGCCAGGCTCATCGGGGCCGGCGAGTCTGCGGGCTCCGCCGGGTCGTGCGGCGCGACATCCTTCTCTAGGTCGTGCGCGCCGTAGAACGCGAGCAGCAGTCCGTGGTTGACCTGCACGAAGATGACGTCGCCGGGGACCTCGAGCGCGATGTCCCAGCCAAGCCCCTCGACGTAGAACTTCTTCGCCTGGGCGATGTCCCCAACGCCCAGGGTGACGATGTCGATTCGCTGCTCCATCCGGTCACAGTGCCATGGCCGAAACCCGCTGGGAAGTGTCGGAGGTCACCGACAGAATCGAGCTATGGGGATGACCGTCTTTCCGACAGCGATCGGCGACTGCGGAATCGTCTGGAACGACCGGGGTGTGCTCGGCGTCCAGCTGCCCGAGTCGACGCCGGACGCCACCCGCGAACGACTCCGGAAGCACTGGCCCGACGCCGAAGAAAGCGAGCCGACACCCGTTGCAACCCGAGCGATCGAGGGCATCAAGGCGCTGCTGGCGGGCGAACCTGACGCGATGGACGACGTCGAGATCGACCTCGACGGCGTCAGCGACTTCCGGCGCGGGGTCTACGAGATCGCCCGCTCCGTCGGGCCCGGCAACACCATTACGTACGGCGAGATCGCGAACCGGCTCGGCGAGCCGCACGCAGCCCGCGAGGTCGGCCAGGCGCTCGGCGCAAACCCGGTGCCGCTGATCGTTCCGTGCCACCGAGTGCTCGCGGCCGGCGGGAAGCTAGGCGGCTTCAGCGCAAGAGGCGGCGTGACAACCAAGTCGAGACTCCTCGCGATCGAGGGGGCGTCCCTCTTCTAGCCGGAGTGATGTCAACCTCGGGGCGCCCGTAGACGTTGGACGGGTTGAAAGCTGACGCCGAAGCCGGAGACTCCCAGATGCGACCCACCCTCCCTCATATGGCTGCCGCGAGCGCGGCAGCTCTAGCCGTGACCGTCCCGATGACGCTGTCGTCGGCGGCTGCCACAGTCACGACCCATCCGGACTACGTCACCCTGCTCGCCGGATCGCCGCACGTCGCCGTCTACGAGCTGACACATGACCAGAACACCGGCACAGTTCCACCGACCGACGCGCCTTACCAGCTCGTCGTCCGCTCCGCGGACGGCAGCAGCGAGAGGTATCCGCTCGGCGAGGCCCAGAAGTCCCTGGACAGCCTGCGTTGGTCCGTCTCGCGCGACATGCTGACTGCCGTCGACACGGCGAACGACGCGACGGTCGACTGGTGGAATCTGGCTACGCATGCCTCGGGTACCGTCACGGTTCCCCCGCGCAGCTACGTGGGCGCCTCTCCACTCGGTGTGCTGTACCTCACCAAACACGGGACGCTCAAGCAGCGGACGCCGACGGGCGTCACGACAGTTCTCAGCCATCCGTTCACCAAGCGCCCCAGCAACATGACCGCCCGGTCGAACGACCTGGGCGCGATCATCGGCGACCTTCCAGGGCAGGCCCGCTACCTGACCTTCGCGCACCCGAGCGACGTGCGTCGTGTGGACACCAAGGGCGCCGCGCTCGTCGCTTGCAGTGCGCTGGGGGCGAAGTACGCCGCCTGTACGACTCGCGGCGCACTGCACGGGCGGCCCACCGGCGCGGCGTTGCTGTCGGTGTCCGGTAGGGCGCCGGTCTATGCGAACGATCGCAAGGAGAACTTCGGTCAGGTGGGTCTGATCGGCGCCAAGACCGTTGCGTGGACACGATTCCGCCCCGGCAGCAGCGGCGACGCGCACGGCCCGCAGAGCACGGTGGCGAGTCTCACCCGCGGCGCCGCGCACCGTGTCGTCGCAAAGCACCTCACCGTGGCGTTCGGCCAGATGATCACCGCGTACGGCAAGGTGCTGGTGATGCCCAAGAAGCGTCATCGAATCCTGGCCAGCGGAGATGGAAAGACGTTCGCGACGATCGTGACGGCGCCAAGCAGCTGACGCGGAGCGGGCGCGTTGCGTTACATGGCGGAACGTAATAGGTTTCGCGCATGTCGCAGGCTGCTCCTCACGAGCCGAGCGACGACACGCCCCGCGTCGGCAGGCCGCGCGATCCACGGGTCGATGACGCGATCCGCCAGGCGACTCTCGAGCTCCTCGTGGAGGACGGCTACCAGGCGACGACCATTCAGGCGATCGCTCGCCGCGCCGGCGTCAGCGCGCCCAGCGTCTACCGGCGGTGGTCGAGCAAGGCGGAGCTGATCGAGGAGGCGGTCTTCCCCAGCGGACTGCTCGCACCGGAAGCCGGCTCCGGTGACGTCATCACCGACCTGCAGCCGTACTGCCTCGCGATCCTCACCTACCTCGCCGACCCGCCGATCCGCTCCGCGATCCCAGGCCTGCTGGTCGAGTACCAGAACCACCGCGAGATCTGGCAGCACTCGATGCAGCGCAGCTTCTTTCCGATGCGCAAGTCGTTCGAGGCCTACCTCGACCAGACGGGCCGCAAGCCCGTCGTCTCGGCGGATGCGCTCTTCGACGTGATGGTGGGCGCGCTGTTCACCCGCGCCCTCAACGACGGCGCGGAGGATGCGGCGGAGTTCGCGCGGGCAGTCGCGGGCGTCATCACCGCGGCCCTGCAGCCTGCGAAGAAGGGGGCGTAGCGATGACGGAGCCGGTGGAGATCGAGCGCGTCACGATGAAGGTCTCGAGCCGTGAGCCGGAGCAGGTGCGGCAGCGCCTCGAGCAGTGGCTCGCCCAGCAGATCGACGGCGGCTCGGACGTCACGGTCTCCGACCTCGAAGGCAGCGAGGCCAACGGCATGTCGTCGGACACGACCATGTTCCGCGCTCGCTGGACCGACTCCGATGGCCCACACGACGAGCGGCTCGTCGCCCGCATCGCTCCGGACACGAACGACGTCCCGGTGTTCCCGACGTACGACCTGCAGGGTCAGTTCGACGTGATCCGTGCGGTCGCGGCGCTCACGAAGGTGCCGGTCCCCCGGCCGTACTGGTGCGAGCCGTCACCCGAGCCGCTCGGCGCACCGTTCTTCGTGATGAGCCGCATCGACGGCGTCGTCCCGCCGGACGTGATGCCTTACCCGTTCGGCGACAACTGGCTCTTCGACGCAAGTGCCGACGACCAGCGCAAGCTGCAGGAGTCGACCGTCGCGGCGATCGCGGCGCTGCACGACGTGACGGACGCGGCAGAGCGGCTGCCGTTCCTCGACAAGGACAAGCCCGGCGACACCCACCTACGACGCCATGTCGCGAACACCCGTGCCTGGTACGACATGGTCGCCCGCGAGGGCGCGCCGTCTCAGCTGGTCGAGCGCGCCTTCGGCTGGCTGGACGACAACTGGCCGGCGCACGAGAGCGCGACGGTGCTGTCGTGGGGCGACTCACGCATCGGCAACGTCCTCTACAACGACTTCGAGCCCGCCGCGCTGCTCGACTGGGAGATGGTCGGGCTCGGTCCGCGCGAGCTCGACGTCGCCTGGCTGGTCTACGCGCACCGGGTCTTCCAGGACATCACCGGCGCACTCGGCTTGCCCGGCATGCCGCACTTCTTGCAGCCCGCCGACGTGGCGACGCAGTACGAGTCGCTTACCGGCTACGCCTGCCGTGATCTGCGCTGGTTCATGGTCTACGGCGCCGTCCAGTGGGGCATCGTCTTCCTTCGCACCAGCGCGCGACAGGTCCACTTCGGCGAGAAGGAGTGGCCGGCGGATCGCGACGAGGTCATGCACAACCGCATTCACCTCGAATCACTCCTCGACGACGTCACCGAGTAGTAGGGGGAAGGCACATGCCGGTTGCGCTCGACGAGTACCCGCTGCACCAGACGCCACTTTCGATGCGGTACGTCGGGAGCAGCGACCGCAACTTCTACGACCGCTGCTACTTCAACGCCCACGACCGCAGCGGCAAGATCTTCCTGATCACCGGCGCGGGCATCTACCCGCAGCTCGGCGTGAAGGATGCATACGTCGTGGTCCGGCAAGGCGACCTGCAGCACGTCGTACGGATGTCCGACGCACTCGACGACGAGCGGATGAACCTCGCCGTCGGTCCGTACCGCGTCGAGGTCGTCGAGCCGCTGCAGCAGATCCGGCTCGTGTGTGACGCGGACTCCGCCGGCATCGGCTTCGACCTGACTTGGCAGGGCGCGTTCCCCGCCATCGACGAGGAGCGGCACCTGCTGCGTACCGGCATCCGGCCGATCCTCGACACCTGGCGCTTCGCGCAGCTCGGCACGTGGGAGGGCGAGATCCGGGTCGCCGGCGAGACGATCGCCGTCTCCCCCGACACCTGGGTCGGGTCCCGCGACCGATCCTGGGGAATTCGCCCGATCGGCGAGGCGGAGCCCGCGGGCAAGCCGGTCGACGGCGCCGAGAACTTCGGGTTCTGGTGGCTCTACGTGCCGATCAAGTTCGACGACTACGCCGTCGTGCTCATCGCCCAGGAGGACGGCGACGGCCACCGCACCCTCAACGACGCAGTGCGCGTGCACCCGGATGGACGGGTCGACCAGCTCGGCTGGCCGCGCGTGAAGATCGACTACAAGTCCGGCACCCGCATCCCCGAGCACGCGACGATCGCGATGACCGAGCCCGACGGCAGCCCGATCGTCATGACGGTCGAGGCGCTCGGGCACGTGCCGCTTCATGTCGGCTGCGGGTACGGCGGCGACCCCGACTGGTCGCATGGAGCCTGGCGCGGGCCGAACTGGGTCGAGGGGTCGACGTACGACTTCACCGATCCCGCGGTCGCGGGACGCACCCAGTGGGGCGTGATCGACCACGTCGGCCGCGCCACCATCAACGGCGACGTCGGCTGGGGCCTGTTCGAGCACGGCACGATGGGCCGCCACGCACCCAGTGGCTTCACGGACTTCATGTCGGTGTCGAAGTGATCAGCGGCGCGAAGGTCCTCATCACCGGTGTGACGAGCGAGGTCGCCAAGCCCGTCGCGTTCGCGCTGGCGAAAGAGAACGAGGTGTACGGCGCAGCGCGGTGGAAGGACCCGGCCGCGCGCGAGCCGTTCGAGTCCGCCGGGGTGAAGCCGGTGTATCTCGACCTGGTCAAGGGCGACCTCGACGGCCTGCCCGACAAGGTGGACTACGTCGCGCACTTCGCGGTGATGAAGAGCGGCAAGTGGACCGTCGATCTCGACGGCAACGTCGGTGGTGTCCTGCATCTGATGGAGCGCTACGCCGACGCCAAGGCGTTCCTGCACTGCTCGACATCGGCTGTCTACGAGGCGCACCCACACGGCGAAGCACACGAAGACTCGCCGCTGGGCGACAACCACCGCCCGTACTACCTGGAGACCTACTCGATCTGCAAGATCGCAGCCGAGGCGGCGGCTCGACACGGCGCCAAGCGATACGACCTGCCCACGACGATCGCGCGGCTCAACGTGCCGTACGGCGACGGTGGTGGCTGGCCGATGTTCCACCTCGCGCAGATGGAGGCTGGACAAGAGGTCGCCGTCCACGAGGTGCGACCCAACGTGTTCCAGCCGATCCATTCTGACGACATCGTCGCGACGGTGCCGAAGCTGCTCCAGATCGCCGGCGTCCCGCCGACGGTCGTCAACTGGGCCGGCGACGAGCAGGTCAGCGTCGAGGACTGGACGGCGTACCTCGGTGAGCTGACCGGCCTGACGCCGAAGCTCGCAGTCTCCGAGCACTCGCTCGCAAGTGGGCGCGTGAACCTCGACCGGATGCACGAGCTGGTCGGTCACACGACCGTGCACTGGCGCGACGGCATGCGCAGGATGGTCGAGGCGATGCGACCGGATCTGCTGAAGTCCTGACTCTGCTTTAGTCGAACGCGTGCAACGCGAGCGCCGAGACCTGGGCCTGCTCGCCGGCGGCTCACTGGTCTCGGTCGCCGGAGACTCGGCGGCCATGATCGCGCTCCTGTTGGAGCTGAGGTCACACGGCGTGGGCTGGGTGTCCGCCGCACTCGGTGCCGAGCTGCTGCCGTTCGTGCTCTTCGCATCCTTCAGCGGCCGCATCGTCGATCGCGTCGACAACCGCCGGCTGCTCGTCATGGGGCTCGCGGGCCAAGCCGCCGTCGCCGTACCGCTCGCCTTCGCGCGATCACCGTGGCTGGTCGTCGCTTTGTTCTTCGCGTTGAACGCCGTGGCGACCCTTGTCCGGCCCGCGTCGAGCGCGATGGTGCCCGTCCTGGCCGGCGAGGACAACGCCACAAAGGGCTTCACGTGGATCGCGACGGGTGTCGGAATCGGCTGGATCGTCGGGCCGGCTGCCGGCGGTCTCCTCACGTCGGCGTCGGGAGTCACCGCAACGCTCCTCGTGGACGCCGGAACGTTTCTCGTGACCGCCGCCGCGTGCGGGCTGCTCAGTGCGACCCGCAAGCCGGATGGGACGACTGACGAGGAAGAGAACCAACATGGCGGGCTGCGCATCATCCGCAGCGACACAGTGCTGTTCCTGAGCGTGGCCACGACATCGATCGCCGTCGCCTGCGCGGTGGTCGACAACGTGGCTGCGCCGTTCCGCTTCGTCGAGCAGCTCGCGACCTCATCGACCGGGTACGGCGCCTACCTCGCGCTCTGGGGCGTCGGAGGAATCATCGGCTCGCAGCTTCCACGGCGGCTCAACGGCTCGACGCTTCCCGCGGCACTCGCCATCGGCAACGGATTGTCGGGGCTCGGGATCGTCGGCATCGGCCTCGCGCCGTCGCTCGGTCTCGCGCTGGGGGCCTCGGCGCTCGGCGGATTCGGCAACGGCATCTCGAACGTGGCCGAGGCCGCCCTGCTGGCCGCACGGGTCAAGACCGAGCAGCGCGGCCGGGTCTACGCGTCGGCGGCCGCGCTCATCCAGACCGGCATCGGAGTCGGAACCGTAGCCGGCGCACCACTAGTCGCGGCGCTGGGCGCCGGTCACGCGATGATCTCCGCGGGAGGGCTGGCCGCCCTGCTGTCCGGCGTCACGCTGATTTGGACGATGTCTCGGAACGGCGGAGCGGAGGGCGCTCGCTGACGTCGATGTCGTGGCGGGTGTGTCCGAAGCCGTCGTCGATTCGCATCGGCTGCAGCAACGAAGTGGAAGCGGCGGCGTCTGCGGCGAGGCGGCCCTGAGAGATCAGCCGGTCGATGACGGTGTGCAGCACCTCGGCGGCCATGCGACCCAAGGCCGACAGGTCGGAGTGCGAATGGAACCGCTCGTGCAGATCGACCTGTGCGATCGCGCCGGGACCTAGCAGATCGTCGGTGTCGAGCAGCAGCCCGATGTCGACGCCGTACCCGCGGCGGAACGGCAGCTGCTCGAGTAGGTCCCGCCGCGCCGCGTACTCACCACCGAGCGGCTGAACGATCCGGCCGAGCTCCGGCCAGAATGCCGCGAGCAACGGGCGGGCCGTCAGCTCGGTCACGCGGCCACCGCCGACTGTGACGTCGGCCTCGGTACGCCGGTCGTACGCTCCCTTTACGAACGCGACGCTGTCGTCGGTGACCAGCGGTCCGAGCAGCGCCGGGACGAACCGCGGATCGAACCGCTCGAGATCCGCGTCGATGAAGACGATCAGATCAGCGGTGGTCGCGGCGACGCCCTGCCACATGGCTTCGCCCTTGCCCGCGGCCACTGCCGTCACGACTCGCGCACCAGCGGCCCGCGCCACTTCTGCGGTGCCGTCCGTGGAGGCGCTGTCCACGACGAGCACCTCGTCGACCAGATTCTCGCCGTACTCGGACAGCACCGCCCGCACGATCGCGCCCACCGTCCGGCCCTCGTTGCGGGCGGGAAGGATCACGGCGACGGTCTGGTCCGCCTTGAGCGTGCGAACCCGCTCAGCCGGCCAGTCGGCGATCCGAGTCATCTCGGCGACCGATGCCACCACACGTAGATTCTCGCTCATCGAGAAAGCTCCGCCCCGCCCACCAGCGATGCGCGACTCAGCGCCGCACGCGGGCCAGTGCTACTGGTTGCTGCCCGGGATCAGTGCGCGCGCCATGTTGGCGCAGTCTGCGAGGACCTGTGCACTCGCGGCTTGCCCTGTGGTCAGGCCGGAAAGGTCCTGGTCCTCGGACCCCGACTGCTGGGCCGCCTGACTGGAAGCAACTGCCTTCTCGTCGGCGGCGAGCTGCGCGTACTTCGAGTCGATCGCGGCTGCCTGGGCCGCCAGGTCAGCCGCAGCCTGGCCCGACGTCTGACAAGCGCGGCTGGCCAGCGTGTAGGCACTGGTGCCCGTGGGCTTGCTGCCGCTGCTGCAGCCAGCAACGACGAGAGACGACATCAACAGGGCAGCCCCGATCCGCTTCACACCAGCATTATCGGCAGACGGAACGGTCGACTTTCCCGATTTGATCATCGAGGTAGCGAGGCCAGCGCCCGCTCGGCCTCAGCCATGATGCGCTCGATGAGCTCGGCGCAGCTCGGCAGGTCCTCGATCATCCCGACGACCTGCCCGCTCGCCATGACGCCGAGGTCCACCCGGCCGTCCACCATCGCGGCGCGCAACAGCATCGGGGTGTTGCCGGCCATCAGCACCTGCGACCAGGTCAGTTCCTGGGTCTTGCGCATGGCCGCGCCCTCGCGCAGCATCGCCCGCCAGGTCAGCCCGGCGTCCTTGCGGAACCGCGCGGCATTGCGCACCGCGCCACTGAGCCGTCGAGCCGACGACGCGGACTCGAGGGCGTCGACCAGCTCGCTGCTGAGCACGCGGTGCGGTACGCCGTCGACCTGCTTGGTGACGACGGTGTCCGCCACCGACTTGGTCAGGTAATGCTGCTTCACCGCCTCCGGCACCGGCGAGTCGCTGGTGAGCAGGAAGCGGGTACCCATCGCTACTCCGCTCGCGCCGTACGCCAGAGCCGCGACGAGCCCGCGGCCGTCGAAGTAGCCGCCCGCCGCGACGACGGGCACCTGACCGCCGACCGCGTCGACGACCTGCGGCAGCAGGAGCGAGGTCGGCACGGACCCCGTGTGTCCCCCGCCCTCGCCACCCTGCACCAGCACGGCGTCGACGCCCCACGAGACAACCTTCTCGGCGTGACGCTTCGCGCCGATCGACGGCATGACGAGGACGCCGCCGTCCTGTAGTCGCTTGATCAAGTCTTGCTTCGGCGCCATCGCGAATGACCCGACGCGGACCTTCTCACGGATCAGCAAGTCGACCCGGTCGGCGACATCGGGCTGGTCGGCTCGCATGTTCACGCCGAACGGCGCGTCCGTGCGCTCGCGCACCTCCTTGATGGCGCGGGCGAGCTCGTCGTACGTCATCGTCGCTGCCGCGAGGATGCCGAGCCCACCGGCGGCCGACGTCGCCGCCGCCAACCGAGGCGTGGCCACCCAGCCCATGCCGGTCTGCACGATCGGGCAGCGGACACCGACCAGCTCGGTGAACCGCGTGGACATCCCCTTGCGCTTGCGGGGAGGCACTAGTCCGGGACCTCTTTGCCGCGGGTGTTCTTCGGGTCGAGCTCGGCGATGATCGAGAGCTCGTCATCCGTCGGCTCGCGCGAGACGGGCACGTCGTCCGGCACTTCGAGCTTGAACCCGGTGGCTTCGACAACCTCGTCTACGGTCACGCCGGGGTGCACCGACCTCAGTCGCATCCGGCGATCCGGAGTCTCGAAGTCGAGCACGCAGAGGTTCGTCACGACGTGACGCAGCCCGTGGTACTTGGTCGCAGCCTTGCCGGCGGCCTCGGCGCGGTCGTACCCGACACCTGTGACGACGTCGACCGAGTCGACGAAGACCCGGGGTCCGTGGTTCGGCACCCAGTACGACGTCACGTTGTTGACCGTGTTGCCCGGGGCGCCACGGAAGCCGAGCAGCTGTGACTTCGGCCGCTTCATGTCACCGATCGCAGCGAAGTTCTGGTTGCCGAAAGGGTCGATCTGAGAGCCGCCCATCATCACGTGACGACGGCCGGACCAGACGACGTCGAACATCGTGCGGTACGGGTTCCACGCCTCGACCGCGCCGTCGGCGTCGGTCAACATCGCCTCGCCGTCGGTCATGACGAGGTCCGGCTCGAACGATCGGCGAGCAAGCAGGCCACCGATGCGCGGAATCGTGCCGATTGGGTTTGCGACGATCTCGCCGTCGCCGCGGAAGCACTCGGCAACCGCGATGACGCAGATGTCCGCGCGGGTGTAGCTCATCGCGCCGCAACCTTCTGCTGGTAGTCGGCCTCGCTGATGTCGACCCAGTCGGCTCGCCACTGCTGCCAGGCCTCGGCTGACACCGCACTGGCGGCGTACTCCTTCTGGAACGCCTCATCCCGCTCGTAGTCGGGAGTGCACGAGGTGAAGTGCGCACCGTTGGGCGTCTCCGCGACGCCGTCGGTCCAGAGCCGGCTGATCCGTTGCGTGTGGTGGCTGCCGAAGCTGGCGAACTCCGAGGTCTCGACGATCCGCTCGCAGGTGACGAAGGACTTCGTCGCGGCCTGACACATCAGGTCGTCGAAGTAGAGATCCGGGCCGAGGAACTGCGCGTTGCCGCCCTTGTCGGCGCGGTTCTGATGGACGAGCGCGACGTCGAGGGTGAGCGCCGGCATCGCAACGAGCTCCTCCCCGTCGTCGTACGGCGAGGCGACGGTCTTGATCTCCGGCTGTTTCGCGACGACGTCGGAGCCGAGCCCGACGCGAGTCGGGAGGAACGGGACGCGCCACGCGGCCGCCTGCAAACCCAGCAGGAACATGCCTTCGTCGAGCTCCATGGCGTCGATCGCGCCTGCCTGCCGCGCGAGCCGGAAGTGCGGCTCCAGTGCAATCGAGTCCAGCGAGACGAAGGCGAAGACGACCTTGCGCACCATCCCGGCGGCGCACAGCAGGCCGACGTCAGGTCCGCCGTAGGACACGACAGTGAGGTCCTTGAGCGACGAGCGAAGCATCGCGCGCACCACCGCCATCGGCTTGCGGCGGGAGCCCCAGCCGCCGATCCCGATCGTCATCCCGTCGTGCAGCTCTCCGACGATGTCGTCGACGCTGACTCTCTTGTCCGGCATCAGTCCTGGTTTTCTTTCGCCCAGCCGTCCCGCTTCTCGACGAAGGAGTCGCGAGACTTGTCAGAAACCCCGGAGAGGTTGAGCTCGAAGGTGAAGCCCTGCTCGAAGCGGTAGGACCGCTTCACATCCACCGGATCGATCCCGTTGAGCGAGGCCTTCGCCGCCCGGATCACGGTCGGGTCGATCGTCGCGATCTGCGCGGCGACCTCGAGCGCAGTCACTCGGAGCGCCTCACGCGGGACGACTTTGAGGACGGAGCCGTAGGCCGCAAGCTCCTGCGCGGTGGCACGCTCCGTCGTGTAGACCATCTGCCGCATCCGGTGCTGCGGCACGAGCCGGGCGAGATGGGTGGCGGCGCCGAGTGCGCCTTGCTTCACCTCAGGCAGACCGAAGGTCGCGTCGTCGGACGCGACGATGATGTCGGCGTTGCCGACGAGGCCGATCCCACCGCCGAGACAGAAGCCATTGACGGCCGCGACGACCGGAACCTCGCAGTCGTAGACCGCCGCGAAGGCTGCGGCGCAGCCGGCGTTGGCGCCGAGGAGGGCGGTGAAGCCTTCGGTCGACTGCATCTCCTTGATGTCGACCCCGGCGTTGAAGCCCTTTCCCTCGGCGGCGAGTACGACCGCACTCACGTCACTGTTCTTGCCCGCCGCCGTGATCGCTTCAGCCAGCTCGAACCAGCCCGCCACGGTCAGTGCGTTGACCGGTGGGGCGTCGACGACGACCTGCGCGACGTGGTCGCTGATCGACGTGCTGATAGCCACAGGCCCGACTTTCTGAAAGGTCGTCAGATTCGGTGCAACCATATACGGGTGGCGAAGCAGGTAGTTCTCGTGACCGGGGGCACGAAGGGTCTCGGTCGAGGCATCGCAGATGCGTTCCGTGCGGCCGGAGCGAGCGTCCTCGTCTGCGCGCGCAACGCGCCCGAGCCGGCGATCGACGACTTCGTCGCGGCCGACCTGCGCGACCCGGATGGGGCGACCTCCGTGATTGCTGCCGCGGTCGATCGCTTCGGTCGGCTCGACGTCGTCGTGAACAACGCCGGTGGCGCTCCCCCCGCTCCGGCCGCCGAGGCCTCGCCCAACTTCGTCGGCAAGGTGATCGGGCTGAACCTGCTCGCGCCCCTGTATGTCGCGCAGGCGGCGTACCGGGTGATGAGCGAGCAGCCCGACGGGGGCGTGATCATCAACATCGGCAGTCTCTCGGGACATCGGCCCTCACCTGGCAGCTCGGCGTACGGCGCGGCAAAGGCGGGCCTTTCCAACCTCACCGCGACGCTGGCAATGGAATGGGCGCCGAAGGTGCGGGTGAACGAGGTCGTCGTCGGCTATCTTGAGACGGAGCAGTCCGGCCTCTTCTACGGCGACGAAGCAGGCATTGCGCGAGTCGCTGAGACGATCCCGATGAAGCGGTTGGCGCAGCCCTCCGATGTGGCGGCCGCGTGCCTCTACCTCGCCTCTCCCGAGGCCGGTTTCGTCACCGGCGCGAAACTCGCGATTCACGGCGGCGGCGAACCTCCGCCGTTCCTGTCCGCGGTGCAAGGTGATTGAAATGGCCACCTATTACGATCGCGGTCGTGGCCAAATCTGAAACGGCGTCAGGTACGCGTCAGAAGAAGGCCGCGCCGCCGTTGCGTGCCGTCGATGGCCGCGTCCCCGGTCGCCGCGGCCTTGCCACCCGCAAGCGACTCGTCGAGTGCACGATCGACCTGCTGGCCAACACGTCGTACCGCGATCTGAAGGTCACCGACATCACGCGAGCGGCGGGTACGTCGCCCGCGACCTTCTACCAGTACTTCGTCGACCTGGAGAGCGTGCTGCTCGCTGTCGCGGAGCAGACCGTCGAGGAAGGCCAGCAGCTCGTCGACCTGATCGCGGGCCGCCAGTGGGGTGGCAGCGCCGGCGTTGCGAGCGCTGAAGACCTGGTCGACGGCTTCCTCGACTTCTACCGGACCCACCGGCCGACACTGCGCGTCGTCGACCTGCTGTCGACCGAGGGGGACCGGCGATTCCGCCACCTGCGCACCCTGATCCTCAACGGCATGACCAAGGCGCTCGCCGCCGAGATGGAGAAGGTGCAGGGCAAGGGCGCCGAGGTCGACCCGATGGCGATGGCCGGGGCGCTGATCGGCCTGCTGCCGCAGATGGCTGGCCACCAGGGTGGCTTCGAGGCTTGGGACATCCCCTTCTCGCACGTCCGGGAAGCGATGATCCGGCTCATCTACTGGGGCGTCACCGGCCCCAAGATCCCGAAGCGCTAACCGAGTTGTCCGTGTCTGCGATCGCTATAGACCGCTGAGGCACGGACAAGTCAGCCGAGACGGGTGGTCAGCTCGTCGAGAAAGCCAGGCACGTTGTGCTCGAGCCAGTCGATCGTCAGGTCATGCGGTAGCGCCCTCGCGGGACCGTGCTCGAGATAGGTCTCGACCGCCTCACGAACGAACAGTCCCTCGTCGGCGACGCCGTAGTTCGTTGAGGTCTCCGGCTCGACGTGCACCTTGTGATAGGTGACGTCACTTCCCTCGGACTCCTGCACCTGGACGGCCCATTCGTGATCGGCTAGCGCCAAGATCTCGATCGTCACGACCGTTATGCCTCCTCGCACACCCCCTGGGATGGATGCCCGCAAGGACAGGTTTGTCACGCCGCAGCGCGAGAGTCAAGAGGAGACAGGGCCGTCGCACATCGCGGCGAGCGCGCTCAACGGCGCGATCACCGATCCGAGTACGACGCAAAGCAGCACCTGCACCATCACGAAGTGCGGTGCACTGGCGCCGTCCCTCCCCACGAGGAGAACCAGGGCGATGTCGACCGGAGCGAGGGCGGCCAGCGTCACGACGCCGAGGCGGGCTCCCCTGACCCACACCGAAGGCACGCAGATCCACGACCACAGGCGGCTCGCGAACGGTGGCTCGATCGCGGTGAGCGTCCCCGCGACGCGTTCCTTCGCGACGGCGGAGCTGACGCCGACCATCGTCAGGAGCGGCAGGAAGAACAAGGTGCCCAGCGAGTTGTAGAGCAGGTTGGTCTTGAAGGGGTTGCTGGTCCACCACGCGACGTGATGGCCGCGCGCACCGGCGGCGGCGAGCACCGTGTTGATCACGATGTTGATGAACGCCGTGAAAAGCACCGAGTTGATGAAGATCCACTGCCGATGCGTTGCCGGCACCCGGCCCAGCACCCCCGCCTCGCTCACTGCCGCATTCTCTGCGGATTCGCCCTCCCGGTCGAGGGACGTCAGGCGAACAGCTTCGCTCGGTCGGCGACCAGGCGGCGCTGCTCGTGGCTGTCGCCGAGCAGAAGTCGCAGCGCCGTTGCGCGCTTGAAGTAGAGGTGGGCATCGTGCTCCCAGGTGAAGCCGATCCCGCCGTGCATCTGAATCGCCTCCCCGGCGATCCGGTACGCCGACTCCGTGCAGGCAGACTTCGCCAGCGGCGCAACGACCGGCAGCTCCTCGGGAGACCCGTCGACCGCCCACGCCGCGTAGTACGCCGTCGAGGTCGCCGCGGACAGCTCGACGGCGAGCTCCGAGGCGCGATGCTGCAGCGCCTGGAACGACCCGATCGGTCGGCCGAACTGCTCCCGGGTCTTGAGATAGGCGACGGTCGTGTCCAGGCACCACTGCGCGACGCCGACCGCCTCCACCGCGAGCGCGACCCGGAGTACGTCGACGGCGCGGGCGGCAGCTGCCGGGTCGCCGATCAGCCGACCTCGCGCATCCGAGAGGCGCACGGTGCTCAACGGGCGCAGCGGGTCCAGTCCGATCCGGGTGTCGGCCTTCGAGTACGTCGACTCGACCAGCCACAGCCCGTCACTCGTGGCGACCAGCAGCCGGTCGGCGTCCTGCGCACCGATCACCTGGTCGGCCTCGCCGGTCAGCCGGGCGGTGCTGACCGAGACCTGAGCGCCCGGAACGACGACTGCGCGATGCTCGCCGCTCGCCAGCTCAGCGAGGACGTCCGACACGCCCTCGGACTTGCCGACCGCGCTGACCGCGGCGAGTGCCGTGACGAGCGGCGCCGGCCACAGCCCGCGCCCCGCCTCCTCGATGACGACCGCCGCATCGACGAAGGAGCCGCCAAGCCCGCCTGCCGATTCCGGCACGGCTACGCCCATCAGGCCGAGGTCCTGGGTGAGCAGCCGCCACAGCCCGGCATCCTCCGCGGAGGGGGTCGCCATGACCTCACGGCGACGCGCGGACGAGCTCTGATCAGTCGTCACGTCGCGCAGCATCCGGCGCAGCTCGAGCTGCTCGGAGGTCAGTGAGAAGTCCATCGCGATCGATCGTAGCGGCGGCCGAGATCAGTTTCTGACGGGTCGTCAGATTCTGACTAGAGTGGGTCCGTGGACTTCGATTTCACCCCCGAGCAGCAGGCCTTTCTCGCCGAGGTCGAGGCGTTCCTCGACGCCAACGAGGACCCTGAGGTCTTCGATCCGACGCGGGAGAACATGGCGCAGATCGTCGACACTCCGGAGCGACGCGCGTTCATGAAGAAGGTCGCCGAGCGCGGCTGGATGGGCATCACCTGGCCGAAGGAGCACGGCGGCCAGGAAGGTGACGGCGTCTACGAGTACCTGCTCAACGAGGCGCTCGCCCGTCGCGGCGGTCCGCAGATCGGAAAGGGCGTCGGCATCGTCGGCAAGACGATCCTGCGCCACGGCAGCGAGAAGCTGAAGGCGGAGTTCCTTCCGAAGATCCTCAACGCCGAGGTCGAGTTCGCCGTCGGCTACAGCGAGCCGGACGCCGGCAGCGACGCGGCTTCGATGCAGCTGCAGGCCGTGCGCGACGGCGACGAGTGGGTCCTCAACGGCCAGAAGATCTGGACGACGTCGGCGCACTTCGCGGACTGGTACTGGGTGGGCGCGCGCACGGACCCGGACGCGCCGAAGCACGCCGGCATCACGCTGTTTCTCATCCCGATGGACCACCCGGGCCTGACGATCCAAGGCATCTGGACCATGGGCGATGAGCGGACCAACTCCGTCTTCTTCGACGACGTACGAGTCTCCAACGACTACGTGGTCGGCGAGCAGGGTCGCGGCTTCCAGTACATCTCCGAGGCGCTCGACCTGGAGCGGTTCACGATGTTCACACTCTCCCCGACGAAGGCCCGCTTCGATCTGCTGGTCGACCACGTCCGCGAGGCGAAGCGCGACGGCGAGCCCCTCAAGGACGATCCGGTCACCCGACAGCGGATCGCGGAGCTCGCGACGCGGGCCGAGGTCGCCCGCTGCCTCGGCTTACGATTCCTTGCCAAGTCCGTCGCAGGTGGTGCCGCCCCGACGTCGGAAGCCAGTGAGTACAAGCTGTTCGCGACCGAGTTCTCGAAGGCCCTGGCCGACGCGTCGATGGACATCATCGGCCCGGGCGCGCAGCTTCGGGTCGGGACCGGAGAGGCGCCGATGAAGGGCCGCGCCGAGTCGACGTACCGCTACACGGTGCTCGACACGATCGGCGGCGGGACCTCCGAGGTGCAGAAGAACATCATCGCCCGGCGCAAGCTCGGCCTGCCGAAGAACTTCTAGGACGTACGTCGTGTCCGGGCTGCTCGACGGGCTCACCGTGCTGGATCTCGCCAGCGTCGGTCCCGCCGTGCGCGCGTCCGGATGGCTGGCCGACTACGGCGCCTCGGTGATCAAGGTCGGCCCCGTGCCACGCGACGCCAGCACGCAGATCACGCCGAAGGCGCACTACTACAGCGGTGGTCGCGGCACCCGCACGATCCAGCTCGACCTCAAGTCCGACGCGGGGCGCGAGACGTTCCTGCGGCTCGCGGAGTCGGCGGACGTCGTGATCGAGAGCTTCCGGCCCGGCGTCGTCGCGCGGCTCGGGATCGGGTACGACGACGTGAAGAGCCGCAACCCCCGAATCGTGTACTGCTCGACGAGCGGCTACGGCCAGTCCGGTCCGCGTGCGCAGTGGGCGGGCCACGACCTCAACTACCTCGCCGTCAGCGGCTTCCTCGCCACCGGCGAGCGCGGCCCCGATGGCAAGCCGATGGTGCCGGGCGCGACGATCGCGGACAGTGCCGGCGGTGGCCTGCAGGCGGTGGCCGCGATCCTCGCCGCTCTGGTCGGGCGCGGGCGGACCGGCGAGGGCGCCTATCTCGACGTCGCCGTCGCCGACGGAACGCTCGCGCTGATGTCGCTGCAGGTCGACGACGTGCTCGCGACCGGTGCCCCGCAGCCGCCGAAGAGCGCGCCGCTGTCCGGCAGCTACGCCTGCTACGACACGTACCGCTGTGCCGATGACCGCTGGGTTGCGGTCGCAGCGATCGAGCCGAAGTTCTGGGCAAACCTCTGCAACGCGCTGGGAGAGCCGGGCTGCATCGACGGCCAGATGGAGGAGTCGGCGCAAGACGCGATCCGCGCGAGTATCGCAGCCGCCTTCCGCACCAAGTCGCGGGACGAGTGGGTGGAGCTGCTTGCCAGCGCGGACACCTGCGTCTCGCCCGTGCTCGACGCGACCGAGGTCGCGGCCGATCCGGCGATCACAGCTCGCCACGCAATCGCGACCGCCCATCCGGCGAGCGGACCGGACTTCCGTCAGCTGACGCCGCTGCTCGCGGGGGCCGAGCGCGCCGCGTCGTACGACCTGCCCGACCGATCAACCACCGACACCGACGCCGTTCTCGCCGAGCGCGGCTTCACCAAAGAGGAGATCGACGCGTTGCGGAACGACGGAGTGGCCGGATGAGCGACGTACCAGCCGAGATCGAGGCGTTGATCGACGTCCCGCAGTACGACGAGACCAGCGAGTTCCCCGTCGAGCGCGGTTACATCTGGACGTCGTGTGCGTCGGTCGAGAACGGCAACCCGCTGTTCTGGGACGACGCGGTCGCCGAGGAGCTGACCGGGGGCCCGATCGCGATGCCGTCGATGATCTCCAACTGGTTCCGCCCGCACTTCTGGGCGCCTGGTCGCGACGTGCAGCCGATGCCGCTGCAGGTGCACTTCGACCTGAAGGAGTCACTCGGGCTCCCCGAAGCCGTGATGAGCGACAACACCGTCACGTACTACGAGCCGGTGCGCGTCGGCGACGTGCTGCGTACCTGCCAGAAGCTGCGGTCCGTCAGCGCCGAGAAGCAGACCAAGCTCGGCACCGGCCGGTTCTGGGTGATCGACGTGGAGTACCGCAACCAGCGCGACGAGCTGGTCGGGATCGAGTCATGGACCGGGTTCGGCTACCGACGGGAGGCCGCGGCATGACGGTCACGGCCACGGACACCGTCCGCACCTTCGACCAGGTCTCGGTCGGCGACGAGCTCCCCCCGCTTTCGTACGACGTCACCGCGACGACCGTCGTACTCGGCGCCCTTGCCAGCCGTGACTGGCGGCCACAGCATCACGACTACGCGTTTGCCACCCAGCGCAACGGGGTGCAGGACATCTTCCTGAACTCGCCCAACCAGGCCGCGTGGCTCGAGCGCTTCGTGACCGACTGGTCCGGCCCCCGCGGGCGGATGGGCAAGCTCGGGTTCCGGATGCTCGACTCCATCTTTCCCGGCGACACGATGACGTTCACCGGGACGGTCGCATCCGTCGAGACCGACGATGCCGGCTGCGGCTGGGTCGGCATCGACATCACCGTCGCCGTCGGCGAGCGCATCTGCACGACCGCGAAGGCACGCATCGCACTGCCCGCAACCCCGGACGACAACCCCTGGTCTCGCCGCGGCGAGAACTGGAAGCCGTAGGAGAGACATCACTCATGGACCTCGACTTCACCCCTGAGCAGGACCTGCTGCGCGACTCGGTGCGCGGCGTCTGCGAGCGGCACTGCGGCCTGGATGTCGTCCGCAAGCTGGAGAACGATCCCATCGGGTACTCGACGGAGCTGTGGCAGCAGCTCGGCGAACTCGGCGTCACCGGCCTGCTGATCGACGAGCAGTACGGCGGCAGCGGAATGTCGATGATCGACGCCGCCGTCGTGTACGAGGAGTTCGGCCGCGCGCTCGTGCCCAGCCCGCACTTCGTCAGCGCTGTCCTCGCGGCCGGGTTGATAGGACGGTCGAACGACGAAGCTCTCAAGTCCGAGCTGTTGCCGAAGATCGCCTCCGGCGAAGCGATCGTCGCCGTCGCGAGCCTCGAGCCCGACAACACCTTTGCACCTTCCGGCGTACAGCTCACGGCGACGCGGGACGGCGACACGTGGAAGCTCAGCGGCGCGAAGCGGCACGTGCCGTTCGCGCAGGCCGCGGCGTCGATGATCGTGCTGGCCCGCACCGACGACGGCCGCGACGAGTCAGGCATCATCGCGCTGCTCGTGGACACATCGGCGAATGGCATCACGCTGACCCAGCAGCTGACGGTTGCTTCGGACGCGCAGTTCCGGGTCGACTTCGACAACGTCACCGCGAGCGCCGTCGTCCATGAGGCAGGCACCGCTTGGTCGGCGTGGCACGACACGATGCTCGACGGTGCAACCCTGATCGCCGCGCAGGCCGCGGGGGGTGCGCGCGCAGCACTGCAGCTCGCCCGCGACTACGCGAACACGCGCGAGCAGTTCGACAAGCCGCTCGCCGCGTTCCAGGCGATCTCCCACTACCTCGCCGATGCTGTGACCACAGTCGACGGTGCGCAGACGCTCGCGTGGGAAGCGGCATGGGCCCGGTCAGAGGGCCGCTCGATCGACTCACTCGCCCCGATGGCGAAGAACTACGCGTGCCAGACCTTCCGCAAGGTCACCGCGACGGCCGTGCAGATCTTCGGCGGCAACGGCTTCACGGTCGAGTTCGACATCCAGCTGTACTTCCGGCGGGCGAAGTCGATGCAGATCAACAACTGGGACGAGCGCTACTGCAACGAGCTAGTAGCCGCCCAGCTCCTCGACGCCTAGAAGCGGAGCGGCTCTACTAGGCACATTTGCCGCGTAGAGCCGCTCTGCCACTCGAATCTGACTAGCGGAGCCGCTCCGCTACTCGAGGATCAGTCGAGTAGTTCTACTCAGGCTGCGAGGGCGCCGGTCGCGAATAGTCGGTGACATGCGAATCGCCGATCTGATCAGCCGCTCCGAAGACCGCGCGCCGAGCGTTCGTCGCGAGGCGTGGCTCAACTGGTCCGCCTACGCCGCCGCCGTCCACGGCCAGCTGCTCGGGCTCGCGCTGCTTCATCTGGGAGCGGGCTTCCTGTTCATCCAGATCGTGGGGGTCGCCGCAACGCTCGCGTCGGCGCTGCTCTCGGTGGTCCACGACGCCGGGCACAGCGAGTTCTCCCGCCGGCCCTGGGTCAACGTGCTTGCCGCGCAGGTCGCGGTGCCGATGGGCCTGTGGGTCAGCCAGTACCGGATCAAGCACCGCGCTCACCACCAGCAGGCCAATGTGTACGGCGTGGACGAGGCAACCACTCCGCACCCGCTCCTGCGCGTGCACCCGCAGGCGGCCTGCCGACCCTTCCACCGCTACCAGCACCTCTACGCGCCGGCGCTGTACGCGCTCGCGTGGGTCGGTGACATGCGCAGTCAGGTCCGGTTCCTCCGCACCGGCCAGGCCGGCACCGAGCGGGTCGGAACCCTCCGGAGCCGTTCCGCCTCCTACGTGGCAGAGAAGGCCCTCACCATGTCGCTGCTGCTCCCCTACGCGCTGCTCGCCGGCCCGGCGCGGTTCGCCGCGATCATCGGCGGTGTCATCCTCACGGCCTCACTCTTCGCCGCACTCGTCCTGATCGCCGGGCACGTCAACACCGGCCTCGCCGACGATCCGAGCGCATCGTTCGTCGAGCGCGCCTTCATGACGACAGTTGCCTTCTCTACGACCTCGCCATTGATGCGCCGATTGACCGGCGGACTCACCCACCACCACGTGCATCACCTTCGCCCGCACGCGCCGCGGTCGGCGTTCGCGACGATGCACTCCGACCTCATCGTCCCGATGGCTGCCGAGAAGGGCCTCCCCGTCATCGAGTTCCCGACGCTGGGCGCAGCCATCGCCGGGCACTTCCGCGAGCTCCGTGCGCTCGGCGCGGATGCGACGGCTGCTAGCGCGAAGCGCAGCGTGCGGGTGGGCCGGCGATCGTTGCCGACCTGGTGAAGAACGGCGCCTGGTGCCGTGGCGAGTCGGGTTGCGTTCCAGCTCAGCTTCGGGTTGTTGCCGCTGCTCGTGTCACGGCCAACCACCTGGCGTTATCTGGGCGCGCTTTGGACCCAACAGGTTGGCCTCGACTATCCGGTGAATCGGGCCGAATCTCACCCTCGCGGACGGCACCTCGCGTGCGGTCAGGAGTAGGCGGGTCAGGCGTAGTCGGCGTCAAGAGTCGGCCATCGGTCGACTGCCCAGGCGAGCCATGTCGTCGATCCTGGCGGTGGAGCAGGCTCACCCTTCCCTGCGAGTTCTGCGGTATCGGGCTCCTGGAACTGCTCACGCCACACGATCACGTCGGCCTCGGGCATCGCAAAGTACTCACCTGGCGCGGCGATCTCGCGATCGGCGATGCGGGCAAGCTGAGTCTCTAGCCCGACGGGCAGATAGACAACTTCACACACTGCGCCGGCCTCGGAGGCCAACCACCGCAGCGCCGACCGCTCATCTCGACCCCATAGTCCGAAGTCGAGGATCACGCTGGTTCCAAGTCGCAGCGTTCGCAGCGCGATGCTGATTAGTCGAGCTTCCAAGATGTCGCGCTTGCCGTCGGCCCGCAGCGACGTTCCGAAGAGGTCGAGGTGCCACTCGTCGGGAGTCAAGCGAAGCGCGCGATGTGACTCGGCGAGCTCTCGTGCGCGGGTGGTCTTTCCGGCGCCGGGCAACCCGACCATCAGCCAAAGCTTCGCGGGCTTCATCGCCGGAACATAGCTCGCAACCTCCGGGGTACGCGCCGAGTTATTCATCGACGACGCCGCACCTCTTCGGGGAGAGCAGCGAGCGCGAACGGCAACTCTGTTCGGTGTTCGGTGTTCGGTGTTCGTATGTGACATGGGTGTCGTGAATTGCGACCTGTATGTGACATGCGTGTCGGGAATTGCGACACCGATGTGACATGGGGGCGTCGTGTCACAACACGTATGTCACATACGAACCCGCGGTAGCGCCGGTTTAGCGCGTCGCGCAGCGGGCGGCTAGGCCTGCGATCTTCGCCGACCTGGTGAACGACGCGACGATGTCGACGTCGAGCCCCGCCGTAATGTAACTGAACGACAGACCGGACTCGGGATCCGCCCAGCCGATCTGCCCACCGACGCCGAGACAGCCGAATGCCCTTGGCGAGGTGTGCGCGCCGAATCCCCGCACCGCCGCCCGGTCGTCGTCACCGGCGACGACCAGCCCAAGCGTCCGGTTCGCGGGACAGTTGAATAGGGGGTCGGTCATCGTGTTGCGCACATTGCCGGTCGCGTCGGCGAGGATCGCCGGATTCCACAGCTCACCCGGGTTGTGCAGCAGCGCCTGATAGAACGTCGCGACGTCCGCCGCCGTACCAACTGCGCCCGCACCCGGCACGCCGCTCGCCAGCACCTCGGGCTCGTTGAACCGCAGCAAAAAGTTCTCGCCGGTCTCCTTGACCCGGTCCCCCAGCGTTTCGGTGTCAGCCCCGACGACACCGACGCTTTCGATCCGCACGACATCCCCTGTCGCGCCCATCGTCAGTCCGGGTATCCCCAGCGGCGCGGCAACTCGGTCGGCGAACGCCTGACGGAAGTCCGAGCCGGTCAGCTCGTCGATCACCTCGGCCAACGCCCAGTACGCCGACGTCGGGTGGTACTCGGTCTGCGTGCCCGGCGCCCAGTCCAGCCGCCACGACGCGAGCCGCTTGCGGCGCTGCTCGCGGTCGGCGCCCTCTTCGGGTCGCATCGGTGCCCGTGGGAACCCCGCGGTGTGCGTCAGCAGGTGCTCGATCGTGACGTCCTGCTTGCCGTTCGTGGCAAACTCCGGCACGACGTCGGCAACCCGCGTCGAATCGGCGAACAAGCCGTCGGACATCAGCAGCCAGGCGAGCCCGCCGGAGAACGCCTTCGTGACGCTGAACGTCACGAAGCGCGAGCCGGCCGGTGCGCCGTATGTCTCGAACGCGACGATCTCGCCTTCGTAACCAACGGCGATCTGTACGGCGGGCAGGATGCCGTCGTCGACATCGCGCTTCGCGCGCGCCCGCAGGGCGTCGAGGCCGGCCGGATCGAGTTGGGTCACCCGTTGACCAGATCGGCGAGCGCCTTGATGTGGTCGGGGTTCTTCACGCCGCCGACGAGCATCGTCGTCACCGGACTCTGCCGCCACATCTCGAGCCGCTCCTTGATCCGGTCGAGCGGGCCGCACAGCGCGATGCCATCGGCGAGCTCGTCCGGAACGGCACGCATCGCAGCCTCGCGGTCGCCCGACAGGAAGTGCTGCTGCACGACCTTCGCCTCGTCCGCGAAGCCGAACCGTCCGATCACGTTGAGGTGGAAGTTCTGGCTTTCCGCACCCATGCCGCCGATGTAGAACGCCAGCGTCCACTTCACGAACTCGATCGCCGCAGAGACGTCGTCATTGACGACGACGGTCACCGGGCACGCGACCTCGAAGCCGTCCGGTGCACCAGCGAGTGACTCCTGGTAGAGCTCCTCGCCGCGTTCGACGTGGTAGAAGATCGGCAGCCAGCCGTCGGCGATCTCGGTGGCGAGGGCGACGTTCTTCGGGCCTTCCGCGCCGAGCAGGATCGGGATGTCGTCGCGGACCGGGTGCATCAGCAGCTTGATCGGCTTACCCAGTCCGGTGCCGCCCGGATAGGGCAACGGGTAGTGCTCGCTGTCGCTGGTGACGACTTCGCGCTTCCAGACGCGGCGCACGATGTCGATGTAGTCACGGGTACGCGCGAGCGGCTTCGGGAACGGCTGGCCGTACCAGCCCTCGACCACCTGCGGACCGGAGACGCCGAGACCGAGAATCAGCCGGCCGCCGGAAAGGCCGTCCAGCGTCGCCGCACTCATGGCCGTCGCCGCCGGTGTCCGTGCCGAGATCTGCACCAGCCCGGTGCCGAGCTTGATCCGCGACGTCCGCGCGGCGTACCAGGACAGCGTCGTGAACGCATCGGAGCCATAAGCCTCCGCGGTCCACACCGAATGGAAGCCGGCATCCTCGGCAGCGAGGACGGCTTCGGTTGCGTCGTCGGGGCCCTTGGTCCAGTACCCGAGCATCAGACCGAGCTTGAGATCAGCGGACACTTCGCTCCCTGTCGACAGCTATCGGGGCAAACCGAGAATGCGCTCGCCGATGACGTTGTGCAGCACCTCGCTCGTGCCACCCGCGATCGTGAGTGAACGAGTCGACAACATCCGACGAAGCACCGCGCGAGCATCGTCGTCCGCCATGGATGCCGCCTGCGGCCCGAGCAGCTCGAGGGCAAGCTCTGCCGAGTCTTGCCGCAGATGCATCCCGACCAGCTTGCGAACGCTCGATGCGGCCCCGGGATCGGTGCCGGACACCCGCGCCAGCGTCGCGCGGACCCCAAGCATCGCGTCGGCTTGGGCCCGACATACGAGCTCGCCAATCTGCTCGAGGGCGATCTTGTCGTCGCTGTAACCGCTGAGCGTGAGCGCGTCGAGCAGCTCTTCAATACCGGACGGGAAAGCCGAGCCGCTGCTCATCGCGACCCGCTCGTTCGCGAGGGTGGTGCGAGCGAGCTTCCAGCCGCCGTCGACGTCACCGACCACGCAGTCGTCAGGAACGAACACATCGGTCAGGAAGATCTCGTTGAACAGCGCATCGCCGGTGATCTCGCGCAACGGCCGTACGTCGAGCCCGGGCGACTTCATGTCGACGAGGAAGTACGTGATGCCGTCATGCCGCCGTGCGCCGGTCGACGTGCGCGCCAGGCAGATCGCCCAGTCCGCGTGCCGTGCCGCCGACGTCCACACCTTCTGACCCGACAGCGACCATCCGCCTTCGACTCTCGTTGCCTTCGTCGACAGCGACGCGAGGTCGGAGCCGGCACCCGGCTCACTGAACATCTGGCACCAGCTGATCAGTCCATGCAGTGTCGGCGGGACGAACCGCGCACGCTGCAGGTCGGTGCCGTGCTGCAGGATCGTCGGCAGCGCCCAGTTGCCGATGATGAGGTCGGGACGCGCGACGCCCGCCTTGGCGAACTCCTCATCGATCACCAGCTGCTCGACCGGACCGGCGCTACGGCCATACGGCACCGGCCAGTGCGGAACGAGGTAGCCGGCGTCTGCAATCGCGACTCGGCGGGCCTGGTCGTCGAGTCCCTCGAGGGTCGGGAGGAACTTGCGGACGTCGGCCCGGTAGCTGTCTGCCTCGTCGCCGAGATCGACCGAACGGGTGCGCCGTACGCCGGCACGGGCGAGTGCACTCGCGGCCTCGTGCCAGCGGCTGCGCCGGCCGAGCAGCTGCCGGATCGACATCGCGCGCTTGAGATAGAGGTGCGCGTCGTGCTCCCAGGTGAAGCCGATCCCGCCCAGCACCTGGATCAGGCTCTTCGCGACGTCGACCGCGGCCTGCGGCGCCAGCCCGCCGCACACGGCGATCGCGAGTGAGCGCGATGGATCACCGGGCCGGGTGCTGTCGAGCGCGTACGCCGCGTCCCAGGCAGCCGCACCCGCGAGCTCGAGGCTGGTGAGCATGTCGGCGCAGCGGTGCTTCACCGCCTGGAAGCCGCCGATCGGCTGACCGAACTGCTCGCGGACCTTCGCGTAGTCGACAGCGATGTCGAGGCAGGCGCCGGCGACGCCGGTTGCCTCGGCCGAGAGCAACACCGCGGCAGTCGCCATGACCTCGTCGTCGATCAGGCCCGGCAGCAGGCGGCTCGCGTCAGGTGCCGCTCCCTCGACGTGCATGATCCGCCGGGTCGGGTCGATGCCGATCGAAGCGGACAGCCCGAGGCCGGCGGTGTCGAGAACGAGCCAGCGTCCATCGACGGGAAGGACGACGGCGCGGGCCGCGCTGCCACCGAGCAGGTGCCCATTGACCGACACCGCTGCGGAGAAGCTGCCGTCACGTAGCCCCGCTTCCACCCACTTGCAGAGCTCGTCGTCGCCGTACTGCTTGATCAGCAGAGCCGCGAGAATCGTCGGGACGACCGGTCCCGGCGCGAGCGCCCGACCGAGCTCTTCGACGGCGACGCAGACGTCGCTGATCTTGGCGTCGAACGGCAGCGCGAAGATCTCCTGCGCTGCGATGGCCGCCCACGCGTCAGGCAGCAACTCCTGGTCGGCATCGGCTGCGGCACGCGCGGACGCGGCCAGCTTCGCTTGCTCGGCGAAGCCCCGGACAGCGGCCGCCAGGGCCGTCTGCTCCTCGGTTGCCGCGAGCGCTGCGGGACGCACCCACGAATACTAGAACAGGTTCCACTTCTGCGACAGTGGCCCGACTTGAGCGCCGAATGCAGGACCAAGTCCCTTGGCGACATGGGCCATCCGGTCCGCAGTACGACGATCATGACCGGGTACGTTGCTAGCCAATGGCAAGCATCTCGCCGGCGGTCACCTCGGTGCTCGGCCGGTTCACCAAGGCAGCAGCGCCCTGCGAGCTGGCACCGGGCGTTCCGCTCGAGCTGCCGGGTCGGGGCCGTACGTGCGTCATCGACCTGCCGGGTCCGCCCGGTGCGCCGACGCTGATCCTCGTGCACGCCCTGGCGACGACCGCCGCGCTGTCCTGGTACCCGTCGATGCACGCGCTGAGCGAGCACTACCGGGTGGTCGCGTTCGACCAGCGGTGGCATGGTCGCGGGATCCGGTCGGAGTCCTTCAGCCTCGAGGACTGCGCTGACGACGTCGTCGCGGTCGCCGACGCACTCGGCATCGAGAAGTTCACGGTGGTCGGCTACTCGATGGGGGGCGCGATCGCGCAGCTGGTGTGGCGGCGTCACCGGAAACGGCTCGACGGCATGGTCCTGGCCGCGACCGCTCGCAACTTCCGCGGCACCGCGCAGGAGCGGTTGTGGTTCCGCATGACCGGCGTCGCGATGAACCGCTTCTCGACGCGTGCGCGTGCCGGCATGGAGCGCCGGTCATCTCGCCTTTCGGACACTCCGATGGGGCTGACCGCGGACGCCGCGAAGGTAGGTCCGTGGGCGATGGCGGAGTTCCGCAGCACGAGCGCGTGGGCGCTGTTCGCGGCTCTTGACGCGGTGGGTCGCTTCGACTCGTCGGCCTGGATCAAGCGGGTCGACGTACCGGTCAGCGTGATGATCGCCGAGCGCGACCGCGCGATCCCGACCCGCCGGCAGCACAGTCTCGCCGAGGCCATCCCCGGAGCGATCAGCTACGAGTTCTCGAGCGGCCACGCCGGTCTGGTGCTCGGCGCAAACGAGTTCGTGCCGGTCTTGCTCGAGGCGTGCGGCTCGGTTACCCGGCGGACTCGGCGGTCGCAGGCTCACTAGCCGCCGCGGCCTTCTCGAGCGTTTTCGCGGCGTCGAGCAGCTCTTCGACCGCCGCGGGTACGGCATCAGCAAGATCCCACAGCTCGGGCATCAGCTCCTTGCAGGCGATGAAGCCGAAGCCGATGGCGTCCATGTTGGACAGCACGGTGATGTTCAGGCCAGCCCCGTCCATCACCGGTCCCAGCGGGTGCAGCTCGACCAGCCGGCCGCCGTTGAAGTAGAGCGGGATCGGCGGGCCTGGCACGTTGGAGATCACCATGTTGTGCACGACCGGGTGGCGGTTCGCAAGCCGCAGGCCTGAATACATGCGGGCCGCAAGCGAGAACGTGTTGGGTGCGGCGTGTTCGGCCCAGTCCTGCAACATGTGCGCACCGACCAGCTCGTGGTCGGCCTTCGCTCCGTCGTTGGTGAGGGCGATCTGTCGTAGCCGTTCGGCAGGGTCCTCGATGTCGCTTGCGAGGCTCGCGAACATGATCGAGATCTTCGTCGTACCTTCCTTGTCTTCACTGCTCCCATGGACGGAGATCGGGATCGCCGAGATCAGCGAGCGGTCCGGAAGCTCATCGCGCGCGATCAGGTAGCTCCGCAGCGCCCCGGAGCAGACCGCCATGACGACGTCGTTGATCTTCACGCCGAAGGCGTTCTTGATGGTCTTGAGGTCGTCGAGCGAGACGTGGGTGTAGGCCACTGTCCGGTGCGCTGTCACGGTGGCGTTGAACGAGGTGCGCGGCGCCCGGAATGGCGCCGGCATTCCCGGCGCGCCGCCGCCGCGTCGCTTGGCGAGCTTGCCGACGCCCATCAACGTGCCCGGCAGCAGCTTTACGACACCGACCGGACGGCTCACCATGTCGAGCAGCGAGCGGCCGACCAGCTCGAGGTCGCTCGGCTTGCGCTCCGGCTCCCAGTCGTCGACGATCGGTTCCGCCGCCGGCGTCGGATCCTCCTCGAGGTCGAACAGCTCGGCCATCATGTTGGCGCCGGTGACGCCGTCGATCACCGAGTGGTGCACCTTGCTGACGATCGCGATCAGGCCGTCGGCGCGGCCCTCGACGATCCACATCTCCCACAACGGGTGGTTGCGGTCCATCTGCCGCGACAGCACGTCACCCGCGACCGCCGCGGTCTCCCGGTCGCCGCCCGGCGCGGGGACGACGGCCCGGTGCAGGTGGTAGTCGAGGTCGAAGTCAGGGTCCTCGACCCATGACGGCTTGCCGAGGTTCAACGGCACCATCGCGAGCTTGCGGCGGAACTGAGGCACCCGGTGCAGTCGCGAGGCGATGTACTCCCGGTAGTCCTCGAAGGAGTACGGCTTCTTCGCCTTCGACACATCCACGAGCATGAGTCCGCCGACGTGCATGTGCATCGTCGGCGTCTCGAAGTAGAGGAAGGCCGAGTCCATACCACCCAGTCGCTGCATGGCGGGGATCCTATGGAAGATCTGACGGAGCGTCAGGTGGCTGGCAAACTGGTGGTGTGGGCAAGCGACTCGTGCGGTTGTCGGCGTTGGGCGCCGGGCTGACGCTCAACGCACTTCGCCCGTTTCCCAGCGGCAACCCGGTCGCGATCCCGAGCTTCTTCACCGGCTGGCTCACGACCGAGCTGGCGCCGCAGAACCTCGTCGTGACGGCTGCCGGCTCCCAAGCGCTGCTGCTCGCCAAGCGGGGCCGGCTCAACCGCGACGACAAGATCGTGCTCGGCCTCAACGCCGCCTCGGCCGCCGGCCTCGCGGTGCTGATCGCGCAGGGCCTGAAGGTCCGAAAGGTCGTCGAGACTGCCCTCGCCGAGGCGCTCGGCTCCGACTACCTGGCGAAGCTGGATCCCGCGCCGGACAAGGCCGACCTCACTACTCCTTGGCGTCAGGTGCTCGCTCCTTGGCGCACCCGTCATCCTGACGTGAAGCGCACCCGCGGCATCGCCTACACGGGCGGCGACGGCGCCGGGAAGCGACAGCGTCTCGACGTCTACGAGCCGCGCGAGCCCGGCACCGGACGGCCCGTCCTCCTGCAGATCCACGGTGGCGGCTGGGTCATCGGCAACAAAGAGGAACAAGGCCTGCCACTGATGACGCACCTCAGCGCGCGCGGCTGGGTGTGTGTGGCGCCGAACTACCCGCTCTCCCCCAAGGCGACGTGGCCCGAGCATCTGATCGCGATCAAGCAGTCGCTCGCGTGGATCCGCCGCAACATCGCCGATCATGGGGGCGACCCGTCGTACGTCGTGGTCACCGGCGGGTCAGCGGGCGGGCATCTCGCGGCGATGGTGGCGCTCACCGCGAACGACCCGCAGTACCAGCCCGGTTTCGAGGACGTGGACACGTCGGTACGCGCGTGCGTGCCCTTCTACGGGGTCTATGACCTGGCGAACCTGCTCGACACCAAGGCGGGCGAACGGGAGTACAAGCACTTCTTGGCACCGACGCTGTTCAAGAGCCGCGACCGGGACATCGCCCGCGCCGCGTCGCCGCTCTCGCTGGTGCGGCGGGACGCGCCACCGTTCTTCGTCGTCCACGGGCGCAACGACTCCCTCGTCAACGTCGCCGAAGCGCGCGAGCTCGTCCGACGGCTGCGCGAAACGTCGGACTCGGTGGTCGCCTACGCCGAGCTGCCCGGGGCGCAGCACGCCTTCGACGTGTTCGCCTCGATTCGCAGCGCACACGTGATTCGGGCGGTCGAACGGTTCCTTCGCATCGTGCAATGGAACGACCAGAACTCCGCGCCGCTCGAGGCCGATCTTGCCGATTCTGCCCAAACACTCTGAGGAGTCACCGCGTCACCTGAATACTGCGGGTGAGCTCCGGGCAGCCCAAAACCTATGCGTATCAACAAGACGACGACAGTAGGCGCCGTTGCTGCATGCGCGGTGATCGGCGCCACCAGCCCTGTCTGGGCCGATTCCGGGTCGAACTCGACCACTGAGCTGAGCCCCGCTCAGCAGGCAGCGGTGATCAACACGCTGCGGGCCGAGATCGCGAAGCTGAAGGCCGAGACCAAGGCTGACGAGTCCGCGCTTCATGCGGCATCCAAGGCCGCGCGATCCCAGGAACGGGCATTGGCCAAGGCGCGCGCAAACGCCGCACAGCTGAAGGCGCACCCCGTGACACGCACCGTCACGGTGCCCGCAACCGCGGCCTCGACGTCTAGCCGTGACGACGCCAACGAGAACGACAACTTCGGCGGCTCACACCCGTGTGACCACGAGCGTGGCCACCACGGCGACTTCCGTGGCCACGAGGGGCGCTATGGCGAGCGCGGCGACTACGGCCGCGGTGGCCCCGACGACCATGGTGAGAGCTGGGACCACTAGCAACTGACGGTCAACTCGGACGAGAACGCAAGATGGCCCCGCGCGGTTGCGCGGGGCCATCGTCGCTCAAGCGCTGCTACTGATCCGCGTCGTACTGCAGCAGCTTGTGCAACGGCATGACGTGCGGCTCGACGGTGATACCCATCTCCGCGAGCATCGGCATGAGCTTGGCACCGAATGCCTGAAAGGCGTCTTCGGAGTCCCAGATGTCGTAGATCATCAAATCCCCGTCGGTGCCGAAGCATGAGTGATGCAGCCGGTGAGAGTTCTTGCCTTCGCCCGCCGCCTCGAGTTTGGCGTGGATCTCACTGAACTGCGCGAGCGTCATCCCCTCGGGATGGAAGTACGCCGCAAGTGCCATGTCACAACCCCCTTGGTAATGAGGGGCCATCCCACCGCCCGAGAAAGCGCGCCGTCAACGGCCAGCACCGCAACGATCGGAGCCGGGCCGCTCCCGATATCAGCCCTTCATGACGAGGGCGATCGTCGCCTCGAGGTCCTCCAGGACCTGCGAAACCGTCATCCGTCCCGACAGGAACGTGACGACATCGATCAACCAGACCTTGCCGATGATGTGGGCGTTGAGGGTGTCGCGCTCCGAGCGGGGTCCGCCCGGCTCGTGGGTCGCTGCGGCGAGGAAGCCGACCAGGACGTCGTCGACGGCCTCCACGTCCTGCGCCGCGTCCGCCTCCGCGCTCATCAGGGCTCGGACCATCGCGCCGGACAGCCGGCGGTTCTTCGCGAGAAACCGGGTCACATGCGCGACTACGCGGTAGACGCGCTCTTCCGGGGTGCTGTTCTCCCCCGGCGTCGGCACGCTGTCCTGCAGCTGCGCGAAGGTCCTGCCAAGTGCGGAGACGAGCAGGTGCACCTTGGACGGGAAGTACCGGTACAGCGTGCCCAGTGCAACCTCAGCGCGTTCTGCGACCTCACGCATCTGAACGGCGTCGTAGCCACCCTCGCTCGCCAGCTCCATGGCGGCGTCGAGGATTCGCTCGCGCCGTGCGATCTGTGACGCCGGCGCCTCGCGGGTGCCATCGGCCTGGGTGGGTGACATGAGGAGCTCAGTTCCCCGCCGACGCCGCTAGAAGATCTTTTGCCGTTGTTGCGGCCCACGGGTAGTCGGCCTTGCCGCTCGGCGAACGCCGGATCTCCGGTACGACGAAGACGAGGCGCGGCACCTTGTAGCGGGACACCCGCGTGGCGCAGTGCTCCGCAATCTCCTCCTGCGTCGGCGCCACCGCGTCCGGGCGAATTTGCAGCAGCCCCGTGACCTTCTGACCGAACCGCTCATCCGGAACGCCGGTGACGACCGCGTCGTACACCGCGGGGTGCGCCTTCAGCGCGGCCTCGACCTCTTCGGGAAAGACCTTCTCGCCGCCGGTGTTGATGCAGACCGAGTGCCGGCCCAGCACCGCGATCGCGCCGTCTTCTTCGATCGTCGCCGCGTCACCGAGCAGCACGTAGCGAACGCCGTCGACGGTGACGAAGCTCTCCTTCGTCTTGACCTCGTCCTTGTAGTAGCCCAACGGCACGTGTCCGCGCTGCGCCACGCGACCGACCTTGCCCGAGCCGGGCACGACCGGCTTGAGGTCGTCGTCGAGCACGGTCGTGCGGTCGTTGACCGTGAACTTCAAGCCCTTGTCGGGGCTGGAGCCTTCCTTGCCCGTGCCCTGGAAGCCTGTCTCGGACGCCCCGAAGTTGTCCATCAGCGCGACGTTGGGCAGGTGCTCCTTGAGCATGTCCTTCACCGTCTGCGAGAAGATCGCGCCGGCCGAGCTCAGAACGAACAAGCCCGGGAGCTCCATCCCCTTGAGCGGCCCGGCGAGCGCCTCAGCCATCGGCCGCGCCATGGCGTCGCCGACGATCGACAGCGAGTTGACGCCTTCGCGCTTCGCGACCTCGAGCACCTCGACCGGGTCGAACTTCTTGACGAGGATGACCTTCGATGCCTGGAGGAACGCGATCCACGTCGCGAGCTGCGCGGCGCCGTGCATCAGCGGGGCAACCGGGAACATCACCAGCGCACCCTGGCTGGGCGCCCGCTCGGCAATCTCCTCCGGCGTGCTCACCGGCGTGCCCACCGGCGAACCGCCGCCCATGCCCGCATAGAAGATGTCGTGCTGACGCCACATCACGCCCTTGGGCATGCCGGTCGTGCCGCCGGTGTAGATGATGTAGAGGTCGTCGCCTGAGCGCTGCGGGAAGCCTTCGCGCTCCGGCGACTGCGCCGCCAGCGCGTCGTCCCAGTCGATGGCTCCTTCCGGCGCGTCACCGTCGCCGACCGAGATGAAGCTCTTGAGCTTCGGCGCACGGTCGCGCACCGCGTTGATGCGCGGCGTGAACTCCGTGTCGTGCACGAGCGCAACGAGGTCGGCGTCGTTGAACAGGTAGAGCAGCTCTTCCTCGACGTACCGGTAGTTCACGTTGACCGGCACTGCCCGCACCTTGAAGCAGGCCACCATGGTCGTGACGTACTCCACGCCGTTGTAGAGCTGGACGCCGACATGGTTGCCGGGCTGTACGCCGACCGACAGGAAGTGGTGCGCCAGCCGGTTGGCCCTCGCCTCGAGCTCCGCGAAGGTCAGGCGATCGTCACCGCACACCAGGCACTCACGGTCGCCGACGACATCGACGAGCGACTCGAAGATGTCGCCGAGGTTGAACTCCACCGTTACGTCTCCTAGGCCGGGGTCGCCGCGAGCATGGCGCCGAGCGAGAGCAGCTGGCGAGTGGGTGTGCCGAGCTCGTGCTCGATCTGCTTGCACCAGATGAAGTAGCGGTGCACGGGGTAGTCGACATCGACGCCGATGCCGCCGTGCAGGTGCTGCGTGGCGTGCACGACGCGCATGCCGCCGTCGCCTGCCCAGTACTTCGCGATAGCGATCTCCTCGTCGGCGGGCCAGCCCTCCGACAACCGCCAGACTGCCTGCAACGCGGTGAGCCGGATCATCTCGGCGTCGATGTAGGCATCGGCCGCGCGCTGACCCACTGCCTGGAACGACGCGATCTTCTTGTCGAACTGCTCGCGCTCGGAGGTGTACTTCGCGGTCATCTCCAGCGCCGCCTTCACCACTCCTGCCACCACGGTCGCCAGGGCGGCGGTGTGGTGGCGGACCAGCTCGGCGTAGATCTCGGTGCCGTCGGCGATGACCTGCGACGCCTCCAGTGCTGCGCCGGAGAAGGAGAGCAGCGCCTGCGGTTCGTGGTTGGTCGTGTGCAGCTCGGTGACGGTGACGCCCGCCGCGCCCTTCGGCACGAGCGCGAGCACCGTCTTGCCGTCACTCGTGGCCGGTACGACGACGACATCGGCCTCCGCGCCGTACGGCACGAAGCCCTTCTCACCGTCGAGCACCCACTTGTCCCCGTCTTTGCGGGCCGTGAGGTCCTGCACGTCGCCGAAGGCGGTGGTGAGCACTGTGTCGCCGGAGGCGACACCGGGAAGCAGCGCAGCGACCGCGTCAGGCGCGGCCTTCGACAGCACGTACGCCGTAACGAGCGTTGCCACCGCGGGAACCGGCGCGACGGCGCGCCCGACCTCGTCGAAGATCACCGACAGGTCGAGGAAGCCCAGGCCCGCGCCCCCGTCTTCCTCGGGCACACCGATGCCGGTGAGCCCGGAGGCCGCGAGCTGCTTCCACAGCTGGGCGTCGTAGACGGAGCCGTTGGTGCTCGCAGCCTCGAGCGACTTCAGATGCTCGTGGGTGCACTGCTCGGTGAGGATCTCGTGCGCCAGCGCCTGCAACGCGACCTGGTCGTCGGAGAAAGAAAAGTCCATCGTCTCTGTCCCTTACCTAGTCCGACTACCGGAGCGCCTCTGTAGAACTTGCTCGCTGCTCATCGCAGCGAGCGGGGCATGCCGAGGCCGAAGATGGCGATGAGATCTCGCTGGATCTCGTTCGTGCCGCCGCCGAATGTCAGGATCAGGGTGCCGCGGTAGGAGCGCTCGAGCCGGCCGGCGAGGATCGATCCTGGCGAGTCGCCCTTGAGGACGCCGGCCGCGCCGAGCACCTCGAGCAGCAGGCCGTAGCACTCGCAGTACTGCGTCGTGCCGTAGACCTTGACTGCGGAGGAGTCCGCGATCGAGACCTGGCCGATGCTGTCCTGCCACACGTTCTTCCAGTTGAGCAGCTGCAGCGCCTCGAGCTTCGCGCGCACCTGCGCGAGGTGGATCTGCACCCACTCCTGGTCGATGACGCGACGACCGTCAGGCAGCTTCGTGTTCTGCGCCCACTTCAGCACCTCGCTGTAGTTCTTCTCGAGGTGCGCGGGCACGGCGAGTGAGATGCGTTCGTAGTTGAGCTGCGTGGTGATGATCGACCAGCCCTTGTCGATCTCCCCGACGGTGTTGCTGACCGGCACACGCACGTCCTGGTAGTAGGTCGCGTATGTCGCATGGTCGCCGATCGTGTTGATCGGGGTGTAGGAGAAGCCCTCCGAGTCCGTCGGCACCAGGATGATCGAGATCCCCTTGTGCTTGCCCAGGTCCGGGTTGGTGCGCACGGCGAGCCAGATGTAGTCCGCGTGGTCGGTCAAGCTGGTGAAGATCTTCTGGCCGTTGATGACCCACTCGTCGCCGTCGCGCACCGCCGAGGTCTTCAAGCCGGCGAGGTCGGTACCGGCGCCGGGTTCGGAGTAGCCGATCGAAACGAAGCACTCGCCGCCGAGGATGCGCGGCAGGATGTCCTTCTTCATCTCCTCGGACCCGAACTGCTGGATCGCCGGGCCGATCGTGTTGATCGACAGGAACGGCAGCGGCGCACCGGCGCGCTGCGCCTCGTCGTAGAAGACGAACTGCTCCATCCGACCGAAGCCCTTGCCGCCGTATTCCTTGGGCCAGCCGACACCGAGCCAACCGTCCTTGCCCATCTGGCGTACGGCGGCCATGCACTCCGGCGTACCGAGCCCGCCGTGCGACATGGCCTGCGTCACCTCGGGAGTGACGATCTCCTTGAAGTACTCCCGCAGCTCGTTCCGCAGCTCAAGCTGGGAGTCGGTGTAGGCGATCCGCATGGTGCCTTTTCCCCTCTACTTAGAAGACGGTGCTTCTAGAAGCCAGCACTGGCCGTGGCGCCGCCGTCGACGGCGAGCTCGGCTCCGGTCATGTACGACGACGCATCGCTGGCGAGGAACACGATGACCTTCGCGACCTCGTCGGCTGTTCCCATCCGCTTCAGCCCGGCGACCCGGCTCGCGATGTACTTCCGGCCCTCGTCGTCGACCACCGCGCGCGTCATCGGCGTGTCGATGCCGCCTGGGTGGACCGAGTTGACCCGGATCTTGTCCTTGCCGTTCTCCAGCGCCGCGACCTTCGTGATGCCACGCACCGCAAACTTGCTTGCGGTGTAGGAGCCGCAGAACAGCGTGGCGCCGAGGCCTTCGGTCGATGACAGGTTGACGATCGAGCCGCCGCCCGCGCGCTTCATCGCCGGGATCGCATGCTTCATGCCGAGAAAGACCCCGACCAGGTTGACGTCGAGGATCTTGCGCAGCTCTTCCAGCGGGGTGTCGGTGATCGCGTTGAACAGCAGGATGCCGGCGTTGTTGACGAGTACGTCGAGCCGGCCGAAGTCACGCTCGGCCTCGGCAACGAGCGCCGCCCAGCCTTCCTCGTTCGAGACGTCGAGGTGGACGTAGCGAACGCGATCGCCCAGCTCCTCCGCGAGCGCCTTGCCCTCGTCGTCGAGGATGTCTGCCGCGATGACGGTCGCACCCTCGGCGTGCAGCCGGCGTACGGTGCACTCGCCCATCCCCCGGGAGCCCCCGGTGACGATGCAGACCTTCCCGTCCAGCTGGAGATAGTCAGCTTGCGTGGCGTCACTCACTTCCGCGGGTCACTTCCGACGACCCACATCGCGAAGAACTGCGCGCCGCCGCCGTACGCGTGACCCAGCGCCCGGCTCGCGTTCGGCACCTGGTGGGCGCCAGCCATGCCGCGCACCTGCAGTGCCGCCTCGGCGAACCGGCACATGCCGGAGGCGCCGATCGGGTTGGAGGAGAGCACCCCACCGGAAGGGTTGATCGGCAGGTCGCCCGACATCGACGTGCTGCCGTCGTCGACCATCTTCCAGCCCTCGCCCTCGGCGGCGAAGCCGAGGTTCTCCATCCACATGGGCTCGTACCAGGAGAACGGCACGTAGATCTCGGCGCAGTCGAGCTCGCGGCGCGGGTCGGTGATACCGGCCTGCGCGTAGACGTCCTTCGCGCAGTCGCGACCCGCATGCGGGTTGACGACGTCACGGCCGGCGCCCATGGTCGGCTCGCTGCGAACCGCGGTCGCATGGATCCACGCCGGCGGGTTGGGCACGGCCTTCGCCGTGTCGGCGTCGGCTAGCACCACCGCACAGGCGCCGTCGGAGGACGGGCAGGTCTCGAGGTAGCGGATCGGGTCCCACAGCATCGGGGACTCGCGCACCATCTCCTCACTGATGTCCGGGATCTTCAGGTGCGCGTACTCGTTGTTCAAGGCATTCAGACGGTCCTTCACGGCAACCTTGATGCCGATGTCGTCGGGCGCGTTCGCCCGGCGCATGTAGGCACGGATGACGGGCGCGAAGAAGCCGCCTGCGCCGGTGACGGACCCACCGGTGAACGGCAGCCGGATCGACAGCGCCCAAGTCGCGTTGGACTCGCTCTGCTTCTCGAAGCAGACGACGAGCACGCGCTTGTGGGCGCCACTGGCGACGAGGTGGGCCGCCATGACTCCGGTCGAGCCACCGACGCTCCCTGCGGTGTGCACGCGCATCATCGGCTTACCGACGGCGCCGAGCGCATCGGCGAGGTAGAGCTCCGGCATCATCACGCCCTCGAACATGTCGGGAGCCTTGCCAATGACGACGGCGTCGATGTCCGACCAGGTCATGCCCGCGTCGTCGAGCGCACGCTTCGCGGCCTCGCGAAGCAGTCCCGCGATGGACACGTCCTGCCGCTTCGCGGCGTACTTCGTCTGGCCGACACCGACGACCGCTACCTCGACACTCACTTGGATCCCTCCAGGACACCGACGAGGTTCTGCTGCAGGCACGGTCCGCTCGTCGCATGCGCGAGCGCCTTGGTGACCTCGCCCTTCGCAATCGCGCGAGCCGCTTCGGCGAACCGCTCGAGGCCGCCGACCATCATCGGACCCGCGGCACAGTGAGCGGGCACGTCACCAAGATCGAGCGCCTCCCGGAGCAGCAGCTCCTGGTGCGGATATGGCGTGTGGAGCCATGCGGCATCGACGCCGGTCGCCCCCGCGTGCTCGCCGGCAATCCTCGTCGACGCGGAGACGGTCAGGTCCCGGACTCCGAGCGCGGGCGCCTCGATCCGGTGGTCGATACCGGTGATCCACACCGGGTTCGCCGATAGCTCTCTCGCGCGGTTGCCGACGGCGAGGATGACGGCGGTCGCACCGTCCGCGACATACGTCGGAGGGACATCGGGCACGTCGGCATAACGGCCGCTGTCGCGCATCGCTTGCGCTTGCAACCCGGCCAGCCCGCGGGCGTCGGGGTTGAGCGGCGCGACTGTGTAGGGATCCAGCTGGAGCGCCAGGGTGCGGTCGAGCTCGCCGCGAGACGGCCGCGCGAACGCATAGACCAGCGCCGTGTCGATGTGCTCGTCCTGCATCACCGCGATCGCCTCGGCGAGCGCGAACGCACCGTCCATCTCCAGGTGTGACTCGCGGATCGGCGGCCACGGTCCGACGGCATCGAGTGCGCCCACGAAGGCGAACGGGAACCCCTGGAGATAGTCACTCGACCCGGAGACGGTGAAGCCGATGTCGCTCTGGTCGATGCCGACGTCGCCTCTGACCTTCTCGATCAGCGGGAGCAGCATCTCGACTTCGTTGCGCGCCGGCTCGCTCGGCGTCTCGAACGACGCCGAAGCGACAATCGCGACCGGCCTGCTGAAATCCCGCATTAGACGTAGTCCTTGTAGGTCGAGTAGTCGGCATCCGGCTCGTCGAGGGGGCGGAAGTACTTGATGTTGCCGAGGTCGGTCTTGCGGTCGGCTTCGTCGACCCATACCGGCTCGACCCGCATTCCGAGCCGGACCTCGGCGGGATCGCACTCCTGGATCAGGAACATCGCTGTCAGGTCCGCTCCATCAAGCAGGATCCACGCGGTCACGTACGGCGGCTCGAGGCCCGGGCTCGGGATCCGCGTCACGCAGAACGTCGTGACGGTGCCCTTGCCGGTGAGCTCGAGCTCCTCGTCGGTCGCCACACCGCACATCGAGCAAGCGCCCCGCGGCGGCACGTAGACCTTCTTGCACTTCGGGCAGCGCTGCCCCACGAGCTTGCCCTGCTCGAGCGAGCGCAGGAACCGCGACGCCGCAACCCCCGGCGTGTACTCGAAATCGAGCGAGATCGGGGTCTCGACGATGGTCACCGGACCGGGAGCCTCGGTTGTCTCGCTCAAGGGGTCACCTCGAAGCACAGCAGGTCACGGATCGATCCGACGCGGTCGTCGGCCCAGCGGGCCTTCACCTTCGCGCCGGTCGAGATGGCGTCGGGCGAGCCCGCGTCGACCGCCGCGAGAAACGCGACGTCCGCTCCGTCGAGCTTCACGAGCGCCCAGGCGAACGGCTTGTCGAGCGGCTGTCCCTTGGTGGGCTTGTCGTTCCAGGACCACGTGGTGACGACGCCGGTGTCGGCGACCTCGACGTACTCCGACAGGTCCTCGCTGGTCACCGGGTCGTAGTCGATCGCCGGAACGATCACCCGACCGTCCGCACCGCGGACGCCGACGAACTTCGCCTCACGCAGCCCGGTGAGGAAGGCGCCGATCGCCGGACCGGTGGAGCGGGTGTAGGTGTACTCGACGAGGTGCGGGGCGGTCAGAACCTCGGTCACGCGGCCGCGCCCTTGGCGGGGATGAAGCGCACTGTCATCTCCTTGATTCCCATGATGAAGTTCGACCGCAGGCGACGCGGCTCGTTGACGAGCTCGACGTGGTCGACCTGCTCGAGCAGAGAGCGGAAGAAGCATTCGATCTCGAGCTTCGCGAGGTGCCGACCGAGACAGAAGTGCGGGCCACCGCCACCGAAGCCGACGTGCGGGTTCGGTTCGCGCGTGACGTCGAAGACGTCCGGGTTCTCGAACACCGACTCGTCGCGGTTGGCCGACGTGTAGAAGATGACGACCTTGTCGCCCTTCTTGATCGTCTTGCCGCCGAGCTCGATGTCCTGCAGCGCCGTACGACGGAACAGATGCACCGGCGTGACCCAGCGGACGATCTCGTCGGCTGCGGTCGGGATCAGGCCCGGGTCCGCCTTGAGCTTCGCCCACTCCTCCGGGTGCTGGGTCAGCGCGTACATGCCGCCGGAGATCGCGTTGCGCGTCGTCTCGTTGCCGGCGACGCCAAGCAGCATGAAGAAGAGGTCGAACTCCAGCTCGGAGAGGACGTTGCCCTCCTCGTCCGGGCTGATCAGCTTCGAGACGATGTCGTCCTTGAGGTCCTTGCGCTTCTCTTCGGCGAGGGCGTTGGCGTAGGCCCACATCTCGGTGGCCGCCCCGAGCCGCTCCTCCTCGGTGACGCCGTACTCCGGGTCGTCACCGCCGACCATGCGGTTGGACCAGTCGAAGACCTTGTGCCGGTCCTCGAGCGGGACGCCCATCAGCTCGGAGATGACGATCAGCGGCAGCTCTGCAGCGCAGAGCGTGACGAAGTCGCCTTCGCCCTTCGCAAGCGCCTGGGCGACGATCTCGTCGCAGGTGTCCTGGATCCGCGCTTCGAGCTTCGCGATCATGCGGGGCGTGAAGCCGCGGTTGACCAGACTGCGGGTCCGGGTGTGGTCCGGCGGGTCCTGGTTGAGCATGAACATCTGCTGCTGAGCGATCTGCTCCTCGACCATCTCCGTGATCAGCGCTGTCTTCTCGCGCGAGGAGAACAGCTCCGGGTTGCGGGAGACGAAGACGACGTCCTCGTGGCGCGTGATCGCCCAGAACCCGTTGGGCTGCTGCGGGTCGTGGTGGTGGAAGACCGGAGCCTCGGCTCGCAACCTCCGGAACTGCTCGTAGGGGATGGCCTCGGTGTACTGGTCCATGTCCCAGAGGTCGATGTCAGCGAGCGATTCGGTCACGCGTAGCCGCCTTCTCTTTATGGCGTAGAGACCCTCGAACCCGGGAGGAGCCGGTATTCGGGGCAACGAGAACGTGTTCTCATTTTGCTCGGATCTGACGGGGCGTCAACAGTTGTGGCCGAAAAAACTAGAACGTGTTTTACTCGGTTCCGGAGCCTCGAATCCGGGGACTCCGGTACTCCCTGAAGGGCATGTCATGAGCGAAGCGGTGATCGTCGAGGCCGTCCGGACTCCGATCGGAAAGCGCGGCGGCTGGCTCGCCGGGCTCCACCCCACAGCCACGCTGGGCCACGTGCAGCGCGAGGTCATCAGCCGCGTCGGGATCGACCCCACGCTCGTGGAGCAGGTCGTCGGCGGCTGTGTCACCCAGGCCGGCGAGCAGGGCAGCAGCATCACCCGTTACGCGTGGCTCGCGGAGGGACTCCCCCACACCGCGGGGGTCACCACCATCGACTGCCAGTGCGGCTCCGCCCAGCAGGCCAACCACTTCATCGCCGGCCTGATCGCCGCCGATGCCATCGACATCGGGATCGCCTGCGGCGTCGAGATGATGTCGCGTGTCGGCCTCGGCGCCAACGTGATGAGCGGCCCCGGCGTACCTCGTCCGGAGAACTGGGACGTCGACCTGCCGGACCAGTTCACGGCCGCCGACCGCATCGCGCAGGATCACGGGATCTCGCGGGAGGATCTCGATGCGTTCGGCGTCCTCTCCCAGCAGAACGCCGCCCGGGCCTGGGCCGAGGAGCGGTTCAAGAGCCAGATCGCCCCGATCGAGGCGCCCGTGCTCGGCGAGGACGGCAAGCCGACCGGCGAGACCAAGCTGGTCGACCGCGACCAGGGGCTGCGCGAGACCACGATCGACAAGCTCGCGTCCCTGAAGCCGGTCCGAGAAGGAGGCTTCCACACCGCCGGTACGTCGTCGCAGATCTCCGACGGCGCCGCGGCAGTGATGCTGATGTCGGCCCAGAAGGCCAAGGAGCTCGGCGTCACACCGCGCGCCCGGATCGTGTCACAGGCACTCGTCGGCGACGAGCCGTACTACCACCTCAACGGTCCGATCGCGGCAACCACGCGAGTGCTCGAGCGCTCAAAGATGTCGATCAGCGACATTGACCTGTTCGAGGTCAACGAGGCATTCGCATCTGTCGTCGTCAACTGGCGCAAGGCGCACGACGTCGACCCGGACAAGGTCAACGTCAACGGCGGAGCGATCGCGCTCGGTCACCCAGTCGGCTCGACCGGCAGCCGGCTGATCACGACCGCACTCCACGAGCTCGAGCGCACCGGCGGCTCGACCGCACTGATCTCGATGTGCGCCGGCGGCGCGCTCGCGACCGGCACGATCATCGAGCGGATCTAAACACCCCACGAAATCGCTCCGCTTCGCTTCACGATTCCGCGGGGGCCCCGAAAGGATTGTCTTGGCTCACCTTGATGTCGAACAGCAGGGTCATGTCCTCGTCCTGACGATGAACCGGCCGGAGGCGCGCAACGCGCTGTCGCCGGACATGCTCGTCGGCCTCGCCGACGCATGGGACCGCATCGACGGCGACCCGGAGATCCGCGTCGCCGTACTCACGGGCGCAGGCGGCACGTTCTGCTCCGGCGCGGACCTCAAGGCGATGAACGCCTCCGGTACGACGTCGGAAGCCGCGCAGCGGATGAAGGAAGACGCCGGCATCCACTGGAAGGCACTGCTGCGCAGCCACCGGCTGACCAAGCCACTGATCGCTGCGGTGGAAGGGTTCGCACTCGCCGGCGGCACCGAGATCTTGCAGGCGACGGACATCCGGGTCGCCGGCGAGAGTGCAGTCTTCGGGGTCACCGAGGTGACACGCGGCCTGTTCCCGCTCGGCGGCTCGACGGTCCGGTTGCGCCGTCAGATCGGCTTCACGAAGGCGATGGAGATGCTGCTCATCGGCGAGCGCGTCTCGGCCGCGGAGGCCGAGCGGATCGGCCTGATCGGCCGCGTCGTACCTGACGGAGAAGCGCTCAAGCACGCTCTGGAGATCGCAGAGAAGATCGCGGCGAACGCACCGTTGTCGGTGCAGGCGGTGAAGCGCGCAGTGCAGGAGAGCGAGGGCCTCACCGAGGCCGAAGGCCTCGCGAAGGAGCTGGAGATCGGGGTCGCCATCTTCGGCACCAATGACGCGAAGGAAGGCACGCTCGCGTTCAAGGAGAAGCGCACGCCGAACTTCACGGGCACCTGATGCCCGTCGAAGGTTTCCTGCCCAAGGGCTACAAGGCACCTCGCGTCGATACCGCCGAGACTCGGCTCGCCGATGCGCTGCGACGGCTGATGGACGCCGCCGTCGTCACGGATGCCGACGATGCGGAGATGCTCGAAGTCGCGGCACGCCTCGACGCGATCTCCTCCCAGCTCGAGGGCGAAGACTGCGTGCGGCTCGCCCACGGCACCCGCTGGCCGAGCCGCGAGAAGATGATCCAGGGCGATCGCGACCACAACCCGATCGCCGGGCCCGCGAACCCGATGGCCCCGCCGATGCTCGTCACGGTGGGCGAGGACGACGAGGTCAGCGCCGAGCTGACGATGCGGCCGATCCACGAGGGGCCGCCCGGAGGCGTGCACGGCGGCTGGGTCGCCTCACTGCTCGACCAGCTGCTCGGCATCGCTAACATCGCGTCCGGCAACCCGGCGATGACCGGCGAGCTGACGGTCCGCTACCGCCGGCCCACGCCAATCGGCGTGCCGCTCACGTTGCGAGCGCGCACTACGGCGGTCGACGGTCGACGGGTCGAGACAACGGGCGAGATCGTCGCCGACGGCGAGGTCACCGCGTCAGCATTCGGTACGTTCGTGCGCCCGAACCGAGAGCGGTTGGACAAGCACGAGCAGATCGTCAAGGAGCGGATCGCCGCCAAGCAAGACGCGTAATGATCAGCGGGAGCTGACGACCACTCGCTCGAGGATCCGGCCGATCTTCTGTTCGACGTCATCCGGCGAGTCCGTCGAGTGCCACACGTCGGCGACCTCGTCGGCCGCGATCTGGTACGTGAGAACGACCTCCAGCCACCCCATGAGCATCACCAGCCCGATCAGGCCAGGGACGAAGAGCAAGAACAGCAGCACCCACATCGAGCTCATGGCTGCGGTCGCTCCACTCGTGGCATGACGGAGATGTATCCGGTTTGTCGAGAAACAATCAGCGCGGGACGCGGTCGCCTCGCCAGCACCAGGTGCGCATCGGGAAGTCGATCTCCTCGGCGTCGCCGTACTGGTCGGTCAACAGCTCGCGCGCCCGGTCGAGGATCGCCGCCCGCTTCTCGGCGGTGGTCGTGATCACGCGACTGTACGTCGCGACCATGTCGACGGCATCGGACTGCGTCATTCGCCGGGTGAACGGAAACGACCGCCGCTCGATGCCCGTGAACCAGCGGTCACCGTCGTTCGTCACCTCGCGGCGGGTGCGGTGCTGGTCCTCGACCGCGTCCGCTGGCCGCTCCTCGCCGGGCGCCAAGTCGAGCTCACGCACCCACTCGAGCTCGCGATCGCGCGACGACCACAGCACGCCGAGGCGACCTCCGTCGCGAAGCACCCGGGCGATCTCCGGCAACGCGCGAGACTCGTCCAGCCAGTGCCAGGCGGAGGCGACGTAAAGCGCATCCGCGCTCGCGTCGGGAACCGGGATCGACTCCCCCGTGCCGTTGCGTACGTCGATCTCCGGCGACCGGTCGGCCAGGACGGCGCGCATCTGCGGGTCGGGCTCGACCGCGATCACGATGTCGACCCACTGTGCGAGAGCGCGTGTGAACAGTCCGGTGCCGGCCGCGACGTCGACCGCAACCTTGCACCCGTCAGGCACCAGCCAGTCGAGCGCCTCCGGCGGTGGGGTCGGGCGCAGCCGGTCGTAGTCCTCAGCGATCGCGCCGAAGGACAGCGCACGCTCTTCCTTGCTCGTCACACCTCAACCGTAGAGTCGGTCGGGTGCCTGTTTGCCGGAAGCCGCACGGCGCGACTCCGCCGAACCTTTCCACCGAGGCCCCTTCGACCGACGGCCTGGTCCTCGACGACGGCGACGCTTCCAGCCAGTGGCTGTCCGGCGTACGCGTGCTCGAGCTCGACCTCGATCGGCCACAGCTCGTCGACCTGCGCCTCGATGAGTGCGACCTCTCTGCCATCACCGCCAACGGGTTCGGGATGCGCAGGGTCGCGATGCGGGGCACGAGGTTGCGGGGCGTGGCCCTTTCAAAAGGCCAGTACGACGACGGGCTGCTCGAGGACTGCACAACCGACGAGTTCTCCATGCGGTTCAGCGGCCTGCGCAACGTCGTGTTCCGCAACTGCGACCTGACCGGCGCCGACTTCTACCAGGCCGGCTTCGACCACGTGACGTTCGAGGGCTGCCGGCTGCGCACGGCGCGCTTCCACGCTGTGTCGATCAAGTGCCTGCGGATCAGCAACTGTGACCTGAGCGGTGTCGTCGGCGCGCTCGACCTCAAGGGAGCGGTCGTCGACATCGCCGACTTGCCGAGCCTCGCGCCCTCGCTCGCCGGCGAGGTCGGCATCGAGCTGACGGATTGATCAGGCCGGGGGCGTGAGTCCCTCGATCAGCTTGCCGGGATCGATGTTGAGCGCCTCAGCCAGCTTGAGCAGGTTGTGCAACGACAGATTTCGGCGCCCACGTTCGACCTGACCGACGAAGGTCCAGTGCAAGCCGGCAAGGTCAGCAAGCGCCTCCTGGCTCAAGTCGAGCTCATGGCGGCGGGCACGCACCCGGTCGCCAAAGGTCGCAAGTGCGTCAGATGCGGGATCGGGCATGGTTGCCCAACCAAATAAGTCCCGACCAACCACGACCAGAGCGTTTGGGTCTAGTGACTTTGAGTCCTAGTGCATCTGCACTGACGGGCTTTCAGAAACCGGGGGCGAGATATGGCAGGCTCTGATCCGCTCACCGGACGCGAAAGGGCTAGCAGGCCATGCCGATCTCGATCATGCGCTTCAACTACGTGCTGCCCGGGCGCGATCCCGACCGTCTGTCCGAGATGTACGCGGCATCGATCGAGATGGCCGCGGTCGCCGACCGGGCCGGCTTCATGGCGATCTCGATGGAGGAGCACCACGGCGTCGACGACGGATGGAGCCCGGCGCCCCTGACGACCGCAGGCTTGATCCTCGGTCACACCAAGTACATCCGCGTGATGATCCAGGCGCTGCTCGTCCCCCTCAACGACCCGCTGCGGGTCGCGGAACAGGTCGCCGTACTCGACCTTGCCAGCGGCGGCAGGATCAACGTGGTCGCGGGGCTCGGCTACCGGCCGGAGGAGTACGAAGCCGCAGGTGTCGACTGGAAGTCTCGCGGCAGGATCATGGACGAGTCGCTCGACGCGATCGTCGCGGCCTGGTCCGGCGAGGAGTTCGAGTACCGCGGCCGCAAGGTGCGCGTGACTCCGACCCCCAAGAACCCGGCGAGCGCGATCCTGTTCGTCGGCGGCAGCGGCCGGCCGGCGGCCCGGCGTGCCGCGAGGCTCGGGCTTCCGCTCCTGCCTGCGGCACACCTGCCGGAGCTGCAGGCGTACTACCAGGAGGAGTGCGCCAACCACAACACGACTGGCTTCGTCATCATGCCGCCGGAGGAGACGAAGCTGACGCTGCTGTCCAACGACCCGGACCGGGCGTGGGACGAGCTGGGCGAGCACCTGCTCCACGAGGCGAAGCAGTACCAGAGCTGGCAGACCCCCGACGTCCATTCGGCGGTGTCGTCACACGCCTTTACGGTCGAGGAGCTCCGAGCCGAGGGCATCTACCGGATCATGAGCCCGGACGAGGCCGTCGAGTGGTGCCGGGCAAACGGCGAGTTCGCCACGATGGTGCTGCACCCGCTCTGCGGCGGCGTGCCGGTCGATCGCGGCTGGGAGACCCTGCGCCTCTACATCGACAAGGTGCTGCCAGCCCTCTAAACGCAGCATTGCCTGCACTGTGAGGGTGTGTCGCGGGTAGAACAGAGCGCATGAGCGACGTACCCAGCATCCAGTTGAACAACGGCCGCCCGATCCCCCAGCTCGGATTCGGGGTGTTTCTCGTGCCGCCGGAGGAGACCGTGGCCGCGGTCACCGAGGCGTTGCGCGTCGGGTATCGCCACATCGACACCGCGGAGATGTACGGCAACGAGAAGGAAGTCGGTCAGGCGATTGCAGAGTCCGGTCTGCACCGCGACGACGTCTACATCACGAGCAAGCTCAACAACAGCTTCCACCTGCCCGACGACGCGCGCCGGGCCTTCGACGACACGCTCGCCGCACTCGGCATCGACCAGATCGACCTGTTCCTCATCCACTGGCCGCTGCCGACCCGGTACGGCGGCGACTTCATCTCGACGTGGAAGACGCTCGAGGAGTTCTACCGCGACGGACGCGCGCGCTCGATCGGCGTGTCGAACTTTCACGCGAATCATTTGAATCGGCTGTTCGCGGAGACCGAGATCGTTCCGGCGGTCAACCAGATCGAAGTCCATCCATATCTGGTGCAGGACGAGCTGCGGGCGTTCTGCGCCGACCACCAGATCGCGGTGGAGGCGTGGTCGCCGCTCGGGCGCGGCGCGGTGCTCGACGACCCGACGATTCGCGCGATCGCGAACCGCGTCGGCAAGACCACCGCACAGGTCGTGTTGCGGTGGGCGATCGAGCGCGGCGACATCATCTTCCCGAAGTCGACGCACCCCGAGCGGATGATCGAGAACTTCGACCTCTTCGACTTCACTCTCAACCCGGACGACGTCGCAGCGATCTCAGCGCTCAACCGCAACGAACGGGTCGGTCCCGACCCTGAGACGTTTGACCGCGTCTAGCTCAGATGTCGGGGGAAACGTTCGCCGACCTGCTGCTGCGGCGAGAGCACGACAAAGGCACCGCGTTGTGGTGCGAGGACGTCACGTGGTCGTGGGAGTGGCTGGTCTCGGAGTCCTACGAGCGTGCGCACCTGATGCTCGAGCGAAGGGACCCCGAACGACCGCACGTCGGCGTCCTGCTCGAGAACTCCCCGGAGTACGTCGCATGGATCTACGGCGCTGCGCTCGCGCGAATGACAGTGGTCGGCATCAACCCGACTCGTCGAGGCGCCGCGCTGCGTGACGACATCCGTCACACCGACTGCGGGCTGATCGTCACCGACAGCGAGCGTTTGCCGCTGCTCGCCGATCTCGATCTCGGGATCGCCAGCGAGCGAACTGTGATCGTCGATGACCCGGACTACGAGTACGACAGGAGCAGCGCGTGGGCAGGCGAGCTGCCGACCCCGCACCCGGAGGACCGGCTGCTGCTGCTGTTCACGTCTGGTTCGACCGGGGCGCCGAAAGCGGTCGTGTGCACCACCGGGCGGCTTGCTGCGATCGCTACCGGTGCCACGCAGAGCATCGGGATCAAAGGCGACGACGTGCTGTATCAGTCGATGCCGATGTTCCACGGCAACGCGATCATGGCCAATCTCGCGCCCGCCGTCGCCCTCGGAGCACCGGTTGCCCTGCGTCGCCGGTTCTCCGCGTCGCAGTTCCTCAGCGACGTCCGGAAATACGACGCGACGTACTTCAACTACGTCGGTCGGTCCCTTGCCTACGTTCTGGCGACGCCCGAGCAACCCGATGACGGGCTCAACTCGTTGCGGCTCGGTTTCGGCACCGAGGCCTCGCAGCGTGACCGCACCGAGTTCGAGCGTCGCTTCGGCTGTGCGCTGACCGAGTCGTACGGCTCAAGTGAAGGGGTCATCTCGACGTACCGGCCGCCCGGGACCCCGCCGAACTCGGTCGGCATCCCGCGACCCCGCCCCGGCTCGGATGTCGCAGTCGTGAACCCGGACACGAGCGAAGAATGCCCCACGGCGGATCTCGACGAAGACGGTCGCCTGATGAACGCCGCCGAGGCGATCGGCGAGATCGTCGACCGCGGTGGCGCACCGGGATTCGAGGGCTACTACCGCAACGAGGAGGCGATGGCCTCGCGGCTGCGCGACGGCTGGTACTGGTCCGGCGATCTTGCCTACCGGGACGTCGAGGGCTACCTGTACTTCGCGGGTCGCAGCAACGACTGGCTGCGCGTCGACTCCGAGAACTTCGCGACGGGTCCCGTCGAGGCGATCCTGTTCCGGCACCCGGACGTGATGATGGCCGCCGTCTACGCCACACCGGACCCGCGCACCGGCGACGAGGTCATGTGCGCGCTGGAGCTCAACGACGGTGCCGAGTTCGACGCCGACGGGTTCGGCAACTTCCTGAATGCCCAGCCGGATCTCGGAACCAAGTGGGCACCGCGATTTGTGCGAATCGTCGACGCGATGCCCCTCACCGCCACCAACAAGGTCAACAAAGCGCCACTACGGGCAGAGGGCTGGACGACCGGCGACGTGTATTGGCGGCCGTCCGCAGAGCTCAGATACCGGGCCTTCACCGTGGCGGAGCGCACAGCCCATCGCCAGGCATTCGCACTGCACGAACGCTCCCACCTGCTTCCAGCAATGTGACATTGCTGGGAGCTAACGGCCGCGGAGCGGGAGGCCGGCTTTTCGGTAGACGTCGTCGATCACCCGCATGGTGCGGATCGCATCCTCGGGCGCTGTCAACACCGGGCCGCCCTCGCGGACGGCGGCGATGAACGCCTTCAGCTGGTAGTCGTACGTCGCCTCCCCACGGATCCGCTCTGTCGTCTTTCGGCCGTCGACGTTCAGGGTGAACCGGTTGTAGTGCTGTGGCGCGATGAAGTTCAGCACCTTCATCGTGCCCCGGGTACCGGAGACGCTGACCGAGAACTGAAGCAGCTTGCTCGACCACATCGACGTCGTCGTGCTGCCGGTCGAGCCGTCTGCGAACGAGTACTTCACCGACATCGCACGGTCGATGTCCGGCGTATGCAGCAACGCCTTTGCCGACTCGACGGTCGGCTCGCTGGTGCCGAGCAGCCGCAGCACGTGCACCGCGTAGCAGCAGTCCATCGACGCGCCGCCGCCGAGCGGATACGAGTAGCGGATGTCGGAGAACTTCGGCAGCGGGAAGCACATCGCGACATGGACGTGTTGGACATCGCCGAGCTGTCCGCCGTGCACCACGGTCCGCATCCGTTCCGCGAGCGGGTGATAGCGGTAGTGGTAGGCCTCCATCACGACCAGACCCGACTTCTTCGCCGCGTCGGCAACGACCTGCGCCTCGGCCTCGTTCGAGGTGAAGGGCTTCTCGCACAGCACGTGCTTGCCCGCCTCGAGCGCTTTGACCGTCCACTCGGCGTGCAGCGCATTCGGTAGCGGGTTGTAGATCGCCTCTAGGGAGTCGTCGGCGAGCAGATCGTCGTACGACGCATGAACCGTCTCGATGCCGTGCTTCTTCGCGTGCGCCGCAGCGCGCCGCGGGTCACGCGCCGCAACCGCAGCCACGACAGCGCCCGGCACGCGCCTCGCCGGGCGCGCGAGCGCCATCGGCGTTATCCGTGCCGCGCCGAGCACACCGATTCGAAGGTCTGTCATGTCCCCCACACCGCCTTGACCTGCTCCACGTGCGCTGCCGCCTGCGCGCGTCCCGCCAGCGCCGCCGGTCGCGCGGTCGCGGGATCCAGCGGGTTCAACCCGATCGCCTCCATCGAGGCCTCATTGGCGATGATCGTGACCACGGACGCCGTCGTGCGCACGAGTTCCTCGGCAAGGTCGACGTCAGCGGCCGGGAGCACCGACATCAGGGTGGGACTGATCACGATCACCGGGTCGCAACCGGCTGCGAGGTCGAGGTTGATCGTCGAGCGCATCCCACCGTCGATGTAGCGGCTGTCACCGATGGTGACCGGCGGCCAGATTCCCGGAACGGCGCAGCTCGCAGCCACCGCATCGACCAGCTCGACGCCGTCGGCGTTGGTGAAGGTTCGCGGCTCCCCGCTGTTCGCGTCGATCGCGATGATCCGAAGGTCGCGGTCCGGCCAGTTGCGGTTGGGAAGCCGTCGCTCGATCACCGCACGACGTACCGGCTCGTCGACGGTCTTCGCGCGCAACGAGTACTCCCCCAGCTTCCGATATGTCGGACGACCGGGTTTCGCGCCGGTGAGCGCCGCACCGAACTCCCGCATCATCACTTGCGGGTCGAACTCCGCGGCGATCTCGCTGACCAGCAGGTCCGACGAAAGCTGCCGCGCGTAGAGGTCGTTGAGGGGCGTCCCGCTGAGCACCTGCGCCGCAACCGCCGACCCTGCTGAGGTGCCGACGACCCGGTCCGCGGTCGTGAGATCGAGGCCTGCGTCGTACAAGCCCTTGAGCACGCCGAGCTCCCAAGCGATCCCGGCGACACCTCCGCCGCCCAGAACCAGAGCTCTTCTCACGCCGAAACCAATCCAGCCCACTCGCGCAGCGTCGGCAGCGCATCGGTGTGCGGCGGCAGGATCAGGATGCAGCGCTCGAGCCCGATCTCCGCGTAGTGGCCGAGCACGGCCGCGTCGGGACGTACGGCGTGCAACGTGACCGCCGGCTCCGGCTTTCCGACCTCCGCGGCGTAGTCGCGAAGCTCGGTAAGCCGCTCGCCGATCTTTCGCTTCGACGGCATCGGCATCCAGCTCGTGCCGTACTCCACCGCGTGGCGCATCGAGAGCTTGCTGCTGCCGCCGACCAGGACCGGCATCGGCCTCTGCACCGGTTTCGGCCACTGCCAGGACGGCGACACCTTCGCGTACTGCCCGTCGTAGGACGCGACGTCGTTCTCCCACAGCGACTGCATCAGCTTCACCCGGTCGCGAAGGACGTCCCAGCGGTCGGCGTAGTCGACGCCGTGGTCAGCCATCTCCTCGGCGTTCCACCCGGCTCCGACGCCGAAAAGGAAGCGTCCGCCGGAGATCAGATCGAGCGACGCGACCTCCTTCGCGCACACGATCGGATCACGCTCGATCGGCAAGCAGATGCCGGTGCCGAGCTTCAACCGCTCGGTGACGGCCGCGGCAGCTGCGAGGGTCACGAACGGGTCGAGCGTGTGTGCGTACTCCTCTGGTAGCTCGCCGCCGTTCGGGTACGGCGTCGCACGCGACACCGGGATGTGGGTGTGCTCGGCAACCCAGAGGCTCTCGAAGCCGGCGTCCTCGGCAGCCCGCGCGACATCGCGGATGTCGTTGGTGAGGTCCGTCGCAAACAGCGAGATGCCGAGATGCAAGATGCCGTCCTCAGTCGAGCGTGATGGCTCAGTCGAACGTGATGACTTGGCGGATCACATCGCCCGCCTGCATAGCGACGAACGCATCGTTGACCTCGTCGAGGGTGATGCGCTTCGTGATCATGCCTTCCAGGTCGAGCTGTCCCGCACGCCAGAGGTCGAGCAGCCGTGGGAAGTCGCGACGGATGTTGGCCGAGCCGTAGTAGGAGCTACGGATCGTCTTCTCGCCGTAGAACAGCTCGAACGCACTGAAGGACACCATGTCGTCGGCCGGTCCGACGCCGACGATGACGGTCGTCCCGCCGCGTCGCGTCGCGTCGTACGCAGCGCGGATCGTCTGAGAACGGCCGACGACCTCGAAGGCGTAGTCGAAGCCGGCGCCGCCAGTGAGCTCCATGCTGAGAGCCGGCAGATCGCCGGGGGTGACCGCGTGCGTCGCCCCGAACTGCTTCGCCCACTCGAGCTTGTGCGGAACCATGTCAACCGCGACGATCTTGGCCGCGCCGCAGATCTTCGCTCCCTGGATCGCGCTGATTCCGACGCCGCCGCAACCGATCACCAGGACCGACGAACCAGGCTCGACCTTCGCCGCGTTCATGACGGCACCGACGCCTGTCATCACGCCGCAACCGATCAGCGACGCGAGGTCGAACGGTACGTCCTTGCCGATCTTGATCGCTGCCGCCTCCGGTACGACGAGCTCCTCGGCAAAGGTGCCCGCGCCGGCCATCCCGAACAGCGGGGTCTCGTCAGCGGCGGCGAAGCGGGGCTCGCCGAACGCCTCCGCCACCAGCTTCATGCAGAGCTGAGGCTTGCCGTTCGTGCAGTCCGCACACTGGCCACACTGCGGTGACCAGCAGATGACGACGTGGTCGCCCGGCTTCAGCGTGCTGACCCCGGGTCCGACCTCGACGACCTCGCCAGCGCCTTCGTGGCCGAGCACGGCGGGCATCGCCACCGGGATCGTCCCGGTCATAGCGGACAGATCCGAGTGGCAGACGCCAGTGGCGCGGATCTTCACTCGCACCTTGCCGTCGGTGACAGCGGTCGCCACGACGTTGTCGCGGACCTCGAGGGTGGTGCTGCCGATCTCAGTGAGGACAGCAGCCTTCACTGCTGGGCCCGCTGGAGCTTCAGCGCGCGCTTGGGGCACATGTCAACGGCTTCCTGGACCTTGTCGAGGAGGTCGGCCGGCGGGTGGAAGTTCGACACCTGAAGGTTGTCGTCGTCATCGACGCTGAAGATCTCGGGGAGGATGCCCTCGCACACGGCGTTGGCCTCGCACTCGTCCCAGTCGACGACGATTTCGGCTGTCTGCTCGTCACTCACCGCCGAAGTAGAACACGTTCCGAATTGCCGTCACAAGGCCGGGGTAGCGAGTTTCTGACGGGTCGTCATACTTTCCCGATGGTGCGCATGGAGCCGGTCGAGGCCGAGGCCGACTGGATGCTCCGGCTCGACGTCGCGGACGGCATCGCCACCCTGACGTTGGACCACCCGGAGAAGCTCAACGCCTGGTCCTGGGAGGCCACCCGCCAGCTCGGCAAGCGGGCCGACCAGATCCGGTTCGACGACTCGGTACGGGTCGTCGTCCTCCGAGCCGAGGGCCGAGCCTTTTGCGCCGGCGTCGACCTCGGGATGCCCGAGGACCGGATCACCGGGCGATCAGCGGCCGAGAAGGCACGCAACTTCTATGAGGGCGTGCGCTGGGTGCACGAGCGGTTCCACGCCTTCTCCGACCTGCCACAGCCGATCGTCGCCGCGGTGCACGGCTACTGCCTCGGGTTCGGCTTCGAGCTCGCGCTCATGGCAGACATCCGGGTCGCCTCGGACGACGCGGTCTTCGCGCTGCCCGAAGCGCAGATCGGCGTCTCGATCGACGCTGGCGGCGACCTCCGGCTCGCGCGCGACGCCGGTGCCGGCTGGGCGAAGCTGCTTGCGCTGACCGGGCGCCGGATCGACGCGGCGACGGCGGAGCGGATCGGCGTCGTCCAGACCGTCGTGACCCGAGCCGAGCTCGACGAGACCGCGCTCGGGATCGCCCGCGAGATTCGAGACAACGCGCCGCTCGCCGTACAAAGCATCAAGCGCACGATCAACTCCTTCGCCGACAACGGTCTGGCCGATGCGATGCGATTCGAGGCGATGAGCGCGTCGGTCGAGTTCGTCTCGGAGGACATGCCGAAGGGATACGCCGCCAAGGCCAACAAGGTGACCCCCGACTTCGAGGGGAAATAAGCGGCGTGGCGACCCCAGCTGCCCGACCGGGCGTTCCGCACCCTGCCGCGCCTCCCGGGGCGATGTTGCCGACGGGCACGTACGACGGGCAGGTCGCTCTGGTCACCGGCGGCGGCACCGGCTTGGGCAAGGCCATCGCGGTGGAGTTCGGGCGGCTCGGCGCGGCGGTCGCGGTCGCGAGCCGCAGCGAGGAGCACCGGGTCGCGGGCGTGGCCGCGATCGAGGCGGTCGGCGGTACGTCGGTCGGGGTCGAGCTCGACGTCCGTGAGCCCGAGTCTGTGGCGGCGGCCTTCGATGCGATCGAGGCCGCGTTCGGCACCGTCACCGTGCTCGTGAACAACGCGGCCGCGAACTTCCCGGTGGCTGCGGCCGACCTCTCCCCCAACGGCTGGCGTGCGGTGGAACGGATCGTGCTGGACGGCACCTTCTTTTGCTCCAAAGAGCTGCACCGTCGGCTGGTCGAGACCGGGAAGCCCGGCTCGATCATCAACATCGTGTCGACGGCGGCCGAGAGCGGCGGGCCGGGAATGGCGCACTCGGCGGCGGCGAAGGCCGGCGTCGTGTCTCTGACCAAGACCCTCGCGGTGGAGTGGGCACCCGACGGGGTCCGGGTCAACGCGATCGCCCCAGGCCTGTTCCCCCACGACGACATGCCCGAGGCGATCCGCGCGGTTCGTGACGAATCGGTCGATGCGACCCGCCAGCCCGCGGGACGCGCGGGTGAGCCGAGAGAGCTCGGGTGGGCGGCGACGTACCTCTGCTCCCCGTACGCTTCCTTCATCACCGGTCACGTGCTGGTGGTCGACGGTGGAAACTGGCTGCGTCGCGACTTCGCGATGCCGCCCTTCACTCCGATCAGGGAGCAGCTCAACCGATGAGCGACGCGAGCAAGCTTCGCAACGCAGCGATCGCCGCCCGCCAGAAGCGCGAGGCGGAGGAGGCTGCTGCGGCCTCTGGCGCGACGACGTACGGCGTCGCCGATGCGGTCGGCCTTGCCGAGAGCGTGCTCCCGTTCCAGCTGGTCCAGCTGCTGCCGGACAAGGTCGCCGCGGCTCCCTGGCGCACTCAGTGCAGAGTGATCACCTGGGTGCACCCGGTCGCGCCCGCCGCGGTCGAGGCACTCCCCGCGCCGATCCGGTCCGCCGGCATCTCGCTCGCGGCGTGGGCCCTGGTCCGTTACGAGCACACCCCCGTCGGCCCGTACGACGAGCTGGCCGTGACCCTGCTGCCGCAGGGCAACGGTGGCTACGGCCACATCCCGTTCATCGCGGTCGACTCCTACCCGAGCATCGTCGGCGGGCGCGCCAACTGGCTGCTGCCGAAGTCGCTCGCGCGGTTCGTCTGGTCGGAGGACAGCCTCAACGCGAACGTGACCGCCGACGCGCCGGCAAAGCCCGGCTGGAGCCTCACGGTCAACACCACGCCGTCCGGCCAAGCCAGCGCAACCACGATTCCGAGCAACGTCCAGCAGGTGAGCACCGCCGGCGCCGTACGCAGGTTCACGGGTGTCATGTCCGGCGCGATGCAGCCCGCCGCCGTCAACGTCGAAGGCGTGGCGGAAGGGCCCCTTGCGCCACTGCTGGTGTCGGGTCGGTACGACGGCACGCTGCTGACCGACTGCACGTTCGAGGTCGGGGCCCTCAACCCGGCCTGACAATCTGCGTGATCATGGCGTTTTGGTCAGACACGCCCGCGTGTCGTGACCACTTCGCCATGATCACGCCGGTTTAGCGGGTAGGAGGTGGGTGTGGCTGACGGTACGGCGCGGGATCCGCTCGCCGACCTGCAACGGATCGCCTACCTGCTCGAGCGCGCCCATGAGGCGACACCTCGGGTGAAGGCATTTCGCACGGCCGCCTCGATCGTCGAGGACCTGCCGGCGGAGGAGCTCGCCCAGCGCGCCGAGAAGAACACCCTCACCGACCTTTCCGGCATCGGCGACACCACGTCGACGGTCATTCGGGAGTCCCTCGCGGGCAAGGTCCCGGCGTACCTGGAAAAGCTGGAAGCGGCACTGCCCAAGGCGAAGAACCCGGGGCGGATGCAGAAGGCGCTCAGGGGTGACCTTCACATGCACAGCGACTGGAGCGACGGCGGGTCACCGATCGAGGAGATGGTGACCGCGGCGCGCGACCTCGGTCATGAGTACGTCGCCCTCACTGACCACTCGCCGCGGCTCACGGTCGCGCGCGGGCTCACCGCCGAGCGACTGCGCGAGCAGCTGAAGATCGTGAAGGCGCTCAACAAGAAGATGGCGCCGTTCCGGATCCTCACCGGCATCGAGGTCGACATCCTCGAAGACGGCTCGCTCGACCAAGAAGAGGACCTGCTCGCCGAGCTCGACGTCGTCGTCGCGTCGGTCCACTCCAAGCTCCGGATGGACGCGAAGCAGATGACCGAGCGCATGGTCATCGCGGTCGCGAACCCGAACACCGACATCCTGGGTCACTGCACCGGCCGGTTGCTCGCCGGTCGCGGCCGGCCGGAGTCGGAGTTCGACGCGGACATGGTGTTCGAGGCGTGCAAGCAGTTCGGCACAGCGGTCGAGATCAACTGCCGGCCGGAGCGCCTCGATCCGCCGAGACGGCTGCTCGCACTCGCTGACGAGATCGGTTGCATGTTCTCGATCGACACCGACTCCCACGCCCCGGGCCAGCTCGAGTGGCAGGTCAACGGCTGCGAACGAGCCGACGAGATCGACCTCGACCCCGAGCGAGTCATCAACACCAGAAACGCCGACGACCTCCTCGACCTGTTGGCCCACTGAGCAAAGTGGCTTTGGTCGAGTTATAGCCACCCAAAGGGGCGTCGCTTGGCAATAGGCCGGGCGAAGCCACTTTGCTTGGCTGCTGGACGTTGACGGTTCGAACAGGTCAGAATAGAACTTGTTCTAGTTCGGTCCGGAGGGATTTCCATGCGCACCGCGATCTGCGACGAGCTCGGCATCGAGTTCCCCATCTTCGCCTTCACCCACTGCCGCGACGTCGTCGTCGCCGTGAGCCGCGCCGGGGGCTTCGGCGTCCTCGGTGCCGTCGGCTACAGCCCTGAGCAGCTCGAGATCGAGCTCAACTGGATCGACGAGCACATCGGCGACCACACGTACGGCGTGGACATCGTGATCCCGAACAAGTACGAGGGCATGGACGCGAACATGTCCACCGAGGACCTCACCAAGATGCTGCAGGACATGGTGCCGCAGCAGCACCTCGACTTCGCGCGGAAGATCCTCACCGACCACGGCGTCCCGATGCCGGAAGACGGCGACGACAACACGCTGCGGCTCCTCGGCTGGACCGAAGCGACTGCAACCCCGCAGGTCGAGATTGCTCTGAAGCACCCGAAGATGACGTTGATCGCCAATGCGCTTGGCACGCCACCGGCGGAGATCATCGACCTGATCCACGCCGAGGGCCGCAAGGTCGCCGCGCTCTGCGGGTCGCCGTACCAGGCGTTGAAGCACGCCGCAGCCGACGTGGACATCATCATCGCCCAGGGTGGCGAGGGCGGCGGCCACTGTGGTGAGGTCGGCTCGATCGTGTTGTGGCCGCAGGTCGTCAAGGCGGTGGCGCCGCGGCCGGTGCTCGCAGCCGGCGGCATCGGCTCCGGCCAGCAGATCGCGGCCGCGCTCGCACTCGGCTGCCAGGGCGCGTGGTCCGGATCGCAGTGGCTGATGGTCGAAGAGGCGGAGAACACTCCGGTCCAGCAGCAGGCTTACATCAACGCCACGAGCCGCGACACCACCCGCAGCCGCAGCTTCACCGGCAAGCCGTGCCGAATGTTGAAGAACGACTGGACCGAGGCGTGGGAGAACCCGGACAACCCGGACCCCCTCGGCATGCCGCTGCAGTACATGGTGTCCGGAATGGCTGTCGCCGCTACTCACCGCTACCCGAACGAGACTGTCGACGTCGCCTTCAACCCCGTCGGGCAGGTCGTCGGTCAGTTCGAGAAGGTCGAGAAGACCGCTGCGGTGATCGAGCGGTGGGTCAACGAGTACCTCGAGGCGACCCAGACCCTGGAGACGGCGAACGCCGCCGCCGGAGTCTGACCCAGCAGAGCCGCTCCACCAGGCAGATTGCCGCAGCAGAGCCGCTCTACCTGGCAGATTCGAGCAGTAGAGCCGCTCTGCTTCTAGCTGGTCGCGACTGTCACCGTGTCACGCCCGCTGCGGAGCACCTTGCCGGGGCGGGCGTCGGTCGCCTTGCCGTCGCGAATCGTCTCCACGCCGTTGACCAGCACGCGCTTCACGCCGATGCCACCTGCGGTCAGCCGCGGCGCGTCGCCGGGCAGGTCGAAGTGGAGCGCGGCGTCCTCCGACGCGATCGTCTCCGGATCGAACACGACGATGTCGGCGTGGTAGCCCTCGCGCAGGTAGCCGCGCTCGGTCAGGCCGAACAAGTCGGCCTGCGCCCCGGTGATCATCTGCACCGCTGACTCGAGCGGCACGAGCTTGCGACCGCGGATCATGTCGCCGAGGAACCGGGTCGGGAACGGCGCACCTGCCATGCGATCGAGGTGCGCGCCGGCGTCAGAGCCACCGAGCATGACGTCTTCCTCGCCCCACGCCGTCTGCCGCAGCGCCCACGTGTCCGGGTCGTTGTCGTTCGGCATCGGCCAGAGCACGGTGCGCAGCTCGTCGGCGATGACGATGTCGAGCAGAGTGTCGAACGGGTCCTTGCCGAGCTCCGCCGCGATGTCCTTCACGACCCGGCCCTTGAGGCCGTCGTTCTCCGGCGCGTAGGTGTCACCGATGACATAGCGACCGAACGAGCCGAGCCGCTTGAACACACCCGCTTCCGGGGAGTTCACCAGCTCGACCATCTTGGCGCGGGTTGCCGGGTCGGACAGCCGCTCGATGCGCTCCGGCACCGGGCACTGCAGGATCTCGCCCCAGCCGGGGATCAGCCACAATCCGCAGAAGTTGAGCAGGCTCATGTTCATCGGCACGAGCACTGGCATCGTCAGCGCAACAACGCGGCCGCCGAGCTCACGCGCCCGCTGCGACGCCTGCAGCTGCCGCGGGATGCGGTCCGGCTCCCGCGCATCGATGGTGAGCAGGTTCCAGTTCAGCGACCGCTTCGCCGCCGCCGACATCGAAGCGAGCAGTTCGATCTCCTCGTCCTCGAACTTGTCGAGGCAACCGGAGACGATGCCCTCGAGGAACGTGCCTTCGTGCTCGCCGACGGCCGCGCACAGTGCGAGCAGCTCGTCCTTGCCGGCGTGACGTGACGCGACCGGCTTGCCCTCACCGTCGGAGTGCGTGCGCGACAACGTGGTCGAGAAGCCAAGGCCGCCGGCCTCGATCGAGGAGTGCAGTACGGCGACGAGCTGCTTGATCTCGTCGTCGGTGGCCTCGCGGTCGGTCGCGTCCGCGCCCATGACGTAGCGGCGAAGCGCGCAGTGCCCGACGAGGAAGCCGGCGTTGACCGCAAGATCGGCGCGCTCAACCGCGTCGAGGTACTCGGCGAAGGTCTCCCAGGTCCAGTCGACGCCGGTCTCGAGCGCCTCGAGCGGCATGCCCTCGACCTTCTGCATCATCCGGCGGATGTAGTCGGCGTCCTCCGCCTTCAGCGGCGCGAGCGTGAAGCCGCAGTTGCCGCCGAGCACCGTCGTGACGCCGTGCTCGTTGGACGGCGTGAGCAGCGGGTCCCAGAACAGCTGCGCGTCGTAGTGCGTGTGGTTGTCGATGAAGCCGGGCGTCACGACAAGGCCGGTCGCGTCGAAGACCTCGGACGCGTCCTCATCAACAGAACCGACAGCGACGATCCGGCCGTCACGTACGCCGACGTCGCCGACGTACGACGGGCCCCCCGTCCCGTCGACGACGGTCGCCCCCTTGATCAGGTAGTCCAACACGAAATGCTCAGCCCTTCCAGCGGCCTTCGGGAGTCAAGTCGTAGAACCGGATCGCGTTGCCACGCACGATCTTTTCGACAATGTCGTCGTCGAGGTGCTTCATCTGCTGCTCGGCGACTGCGCGGGTGTTCGGCCAGGTCGAGTCGGAGTGCGGGTAGTCGCTCTCGTAAGCGATGTTGTTGACGCCGACAGCCTCGACATTCATCAAGCCGTGCGGGTCGTCGAAGAAGCAACCGAGGACGTGCTCGTAGTAGAGCTCGCTCGGCGGACGCTTGACCGTGTCGGCGACGCCACCCCAACCGCGGTTCTCCTCCCACACCACGTCCGCGCGGTGCAGCACATAGGGGATCCAGCCGATCGATCCCTCGGAGAACGCGATCTTCAGCGTCGGGAAGCGCTCCAGCGCGCCGCACATCAGCCAGTCGACGAGCGAGTAGCAGGAGTTGGCGAACGTCAGCGTCGAGCCGACCGCGGCGGGTGCGTCCTTCGACGTTGACGGCATCTTCGACGACGAGCCGATGTGCATGTTGATGACGGTGCCGGTCTCCGCGCATGCCTGGAAGAACGGGTCCCAGTAACGGTTCTTGTCGTGCACGCTCGGCAGGTCGAGGAACGGCGGGATCTCGGAGAAGCACGTCGCGCGCACGCCACGCGCCGCGTTGCGTCGCACCTCTTGCGCCGCGAGTTCCGCGTCCCACAACGGCACGATGATCAGTGGGATGAGCCGGCCGTCGGCGTCGCCGCACCACTCTTCGACCTGGAAGTCGTTGTAGGCCTTCACGCACTCGAGCGCGACGTCCTTGTCCTTGGCCTCGAGGAAGGTCTGGCCACAGAACCGCGGGAACGTGGGGAAGCACATCTGGGACTCGGTCCAGTTGGCGTCCATGTCCTCGAGGCGCTCCTTTACGGAGTAGGCCCCGGTGCGCATCTGGTCGTAGCCCACGAGCCGGAGGTCGACCTCGTCACGGTCGTAACCGACGGAGGCGTCGAGCCGCATCAGCGGGCGCTTGAGCGACTCGTAGGTCCACCACGCGACGTCAGGACCGCTGCCCGGCTCGCCCATCGAAACCGTGAGCTTGCCGCCGACGAACGTCACGTCACCCTTGGGCGCGAAGACGACCTTCGGGCCCTTTTCCTTCATGGCGGCCGGGAGCCGGTCCTGCCACAGGTTCGGGGGCTCGACCACGTGGTCATCGACCGACACGATCTTCGGGAACTCGTCCATGACGGCAACCCTACCTGTTTCTGACGGGTCGTCAGATTTAGACTTCGGCGATGAAGCGAACGGCATTCGGGTGTGTTCTCGCCGCCCTGCTCGGTGGCATCAGCCCGGCCGCATTCGCCACACCATCGGGGCATCGGCTGCCCCCCGCGATCCACATCGAGATCCCGCGGTCGCATCTGTCGGGCCTGCCCGCCGACGGGCCGCCCGCGCTGTACCGGCACGAGCCGAGCCTGCCGGCTGCGGCCGGATGGCCCGGCAGCAAGACCGCCTTCTCACGGACCTCGGGCACGGGCCGGCTGGCCGATGGCGGGCTGTACTGGACCGACTGGCTCTACGACGACCACGGCACCACCACAGCCTCGATCGGTGACCCGTCCGTCACTGCCGGGTCGCCCACGTTCGGCCTCTACACCTACCCGGCGGGCCCCGCGGACGGGAACGGCGCCGACATCTTCCGAGCCGCCGTGCTCGACCGTCCGCATGCGACGTACTGGCGGGTCGACTGGAACACGTTGGCGGCCGCCGACGTTCCGATCGCCGAGTGGACGTTCGACCGCGACGACAACGCTGCGACCGGCGTGAGCGACTGGACTGCCGGCGCGGGCGTGCACTCGCCCGGAATCGACACAGCGCTGACGATGACGAGCCACGAAGCGCAGCTGATCTCTCTGGTCACCGGCAAGGTGCTGAAGAAGCTGCCCGTGACCGTCGACGAGGCCGCGCAGTCGTTCGTCACGCGGATCCCGAAGTCCGTTCTGCGACCGTCCGGCAGCTGGCGAATCCGGCTCGCCGCGGGCCTCTCCAGCTCGGGCGATACCGGGTTCGCCACCCCACCGGACGCGCTGCCCGGCCAGCCGTCGGTCTACAACGTCACCTTCCGCCGCGCCGACCAGGAGCGGATCGCCGACGACTTCTGGGACGACCAGGGACAGACCAGCGCACTGCGGAGTGGTGACGTCAGCGGGTTCTCGAAGGTGGTGCGCTGGTCCGACCTGGCGCGGCACGTCCGGACCGACCCGCCACAGCCGAAGGGGTGGAGCGATCGCTGGTACGTCTCTGCGGTGAAGCTCGGCGACGGCATCGTCACCGACCCGTCGAGCATCGAGGACAGCGCACCCAACTATCTCGGGCGGGTGCAGCCCTACGGCGTGTACATCCCAAAGTCGTACCAGCCGTCGCACCCGGCGCCGCTGACGTTCCTGCTGCACTCACTAACCCAGAACCACAACCAGTACGCCGCGACGACGCCCAACTTCAGCGAGCTCGCCTGTGAGGACCGGCACTCGATCTGCGTGACGACACTGGGCCGCGGTCCCGACGGCGACTATTTCGACTATGCCGAACTCGACTTCTGGCAGGTCTGGCACTCGGTCGCCGCCGCCTTCAACCTCGACCCCGAGCGAACCGTCCTCTGCGGATATTCGATGGGGGGCCTCGGCACCAACGCCCTGGCGATGGCGCACCCGGACCTGTTCGCCAAGGCGGTGACGCTGGCAGGCGCCGTCGGGAACGTGGCGACGCTGTCCAACCTGAAGTGGGTGCCGACCTACCTCGCAGGTGGCGTCACTGACGAGCTCGTCCCGGTGACGATCGAGAAGGGCGAAGCCGATGGGCTCGCCGCGCTGGGGTATCGCTACCGGTGGGTGGTCTATCCCGCGGTCGACCATGTCATCTTCGAGCTCGCCGACAGCTTCGCCGACGCCGCGGCGTACATGGGGAACGCGAAGCGGGTGCGCAACCCCGGCGACTTCTCCTTCTCCTGGGAACCGGCCAACGGCGGCGGGCTCGGCGGTGACCAGATCACCAGCGGCGGGATCGCGTGGACCCAGCTGCCGAAGTACGGCGTCGGGACGACCGGCGACTACTGGGTCCGGCACCTCGTGGCCCGGTCCGTGAAGGACATGGCAACCGTCGACGCCTCCTCCGGCGAACGGCCGGAGCGATCGGTGACGGCCCACGCCGCGCACCACATCGCGGTGCAGGGTCCGGGACCTGGCATCGCCTCCCAGCTGACCTGGACCCGCGGCCGGCGACCGGCCGCCGAGCCGCTGATCACGCTGCACCTGAAGAACGTGAGCTCACTCGCGGTGCTGCTGCACGGAGCCGGATTTCGCGCCGGCCAGCAGGGCGAGCTGGGGGTGACAACAGATGGCCCGACCGTCCTACACCTGGGGCAACGAACGATTCACCTCGGCAAGGGCCGCACGACCGTGCACTTCGCGACCTGACGTCGTAACGTGCCTGCTATGACGATGACTGCCCCGCGCCCGCTCGCCATTCACATCGGCGCCGACGAGCTGCCGTTCGTGGACTACGGCGGCGGCAACATGATGAAGGTGCTCCTGATCGACGAGGCCGAGAGCCTCTGGATCGTGGAGAACATCTTCAAGGCCGGCTTCGAGACCCAGACCCACCGTCACACCGGCCCGGTCTTCGGCTACACGGTGTCAGGCGCGTGGAAGTACAAGGAGTACGACTACGTGAACCGCGCGGGCTCGTTCCTCTATGAGCCGGCCAACTCGGTGCACACGCTCGAGATCCTCGAGGACAACACGCAGGTTTGGTTCCAGATGTATGGCATGAACCTCAACCTTCGCGAGGACGGCAGCGTCGAGTCGGTCACCGACGGCGCGGGGACGCTGGGCGCGTACCTGCACCTCGCCGAGAAGCAGGGTCACGGGCGACCGAACGTGCTGGTGCTTTGACAGCACAGATCGATCTTTCGGACCCGGACACCTATCTCGACGGTCCGCCGCACGACTACTTCACCGAGCTTCGTGCCAGCGACCCGGTGCATTGGCAGCCGATGGGTGACCGCGGCTACTGGGTGATCACCAAGCACCGCGACGTCGAGACGGTCGCGCGGCAGCCCCTCCTGTTCTCCTCCGCCGAACGCGGCATCGTGCTCGAGGACCTCGACGGCGAGCGGCTCGAGCAGATGCGCGGGATGCTGCTCGCGATGGACCCGCCAAAGCACCGGCAGGTCCGCAAGCCGCTCACGCCTCGCATGACCCCGCGCGCGCTGTCCGGGCTGGCCGAGGGCATCCGCGAGATCTGCAAGGACATCTTCGAGGTGGCAGCACAACAACGGGACGTCGAGTTCGTCGACGACGTCGCCGCCGCGCTACCGACGCGGGTCGTCGGTGCGCTCATGGGCCTGCCGCGCGAAGACTGGGAACGCGTCCACCGGATGTCCGAGGCCATCACGCACGGCCAGGATCCCGACTACGTCAACAAGTCCGGCGACGCCGCGGACGCCACCACTGCGATGGGCACGTACGCCTACCAGTTCGCCGTCGACCGCGCTAGCCGCGAGCCGGTCGGTGACGGCGACATCACCGACGCGATGCTCGCGGTGATGGACCCGGTCGCGTTCGCGATGTTGTTCATCCAGCTGGTGACCGCCGGCCAGGACACGACCCAAACGATGCTGTCTTCGGGCCTGCTCGCTCTCCTCGACCATCCCGAGCAGCTCGTGCTGCTTCGCGACGAACCCGGGCGGATCCCCGCGGCGATCGAGGAGATCGTGCGATGGGCCAACCCACTGCACTACTTCCGTCGTACGGCGACAGCGGACACCGTGATCGGCGACACGAGGATCGCCGCCGGCGATGCCGTGGCGATGTACTACACGTCCTGCAACCGCGACGAAGACGTGTTCGCGGACAGCCAGGCGTTCGACATCACACGCTCCCCCAACAAGCACCTCGGCTTCGGCCAGGCCGAGCACTTCTGCGTCGGCGTACACCTCGCCCGGCTCGAAGGCCGCATTTTCTTCGAGGAGCTGTTCAGCCGCTTTCAGACGATCGAGCTGACGGGCACCCCGAAGCGCCTGCGGTCCAACCTCAACAACTCCTACAAGGAGATGAAGGTCCGCCTCAGCTAAAGCAGGCCCGGCGCTTCCTGTAGTTCGTCGATGAGTCCCTTGGTCGGGACCGTGCCGTCGCACACGATGATGTTGCAGCTCGGGCTGGCCGCGATGTCGCGCGCCAGGACCCGAGGGTCGATGAAGTTCAACGGGTTGAGATCGAGGTCGATCCCGCCGCCGGCGTATGGCCCGGGGTCTCGATAGTGCACATCCTTCACCGACTTCATCAGCGCACGGAAGAAGTCGTACTGCAGGTTCCCCGGCGCTGCGCCGAGCACGATCGTCGGATCGGGATAGGTGTCGCCGAACCAACCGGTCGTCGTGACGGTCATGTGCAGGCTCGGGATCATCAGGTTGAGCTGACCGCCGGTGCCGTTCATCTGGTACATGTCGTGCGGTGCCGACGGCACGGCCCGGTGAGGCAGGGTCTCGGCGGCGGGGATGTTGGCTCCGGTGCACGGCCGGCCTCGGTTAGTCCAGTAGAGCAACCCGTAACACCCGTTGGTGCGGCTGGGGACGCTCACCTTCGACACGTAGCGCGCCGGGACGACCTGGCGCCCGCGCCAGCGACCGTGGTTCTGCATGAGCAGGCCGAGCCGCGCCATCTGCGCCGGCGTGAGGAACAGATTGCTGTAGCCGTACGGCGTGCCGGAGCGATCTTCGAGCCAAAGCCAGCTCCCGGCCTTGATCCCGACCGGACCGAACAGCACGCGTTGCGCATAGGTCGCGAGGTTGGTGTGCACCGCGCGCTGCACGACGAAGGCAAGCAGCGCAGGACCCAACTGGCTGTACTCGAAATGAGTGCCCGGCTTGTGCACGATCGGCTGCGCGAGTGCCTCCTGCGCAAGGTTGGGGTCGGTGCCCGTCGTACCAGCCTCCGCCAGGATCGCCTCAGCTATGCCCGAGGTTTGGGTGAGCAGCTGGTGCACGGTGATCGCGCGGTGCGCGCGGTCGCCCCACGCCGGCCCCTGCGGGAGGTAGCGACCGACCGGCGCCGACATCCGTAGCTTGCCCTGATGAATGGCGATGCCGGTCAGTGCCGACGTCACCGACTTGGTGACGCTGAAGAGGTTGTTGTGCGACGCCCCGGTCAGCGCATTGAGATGGTCGCCCGCGACGAGGCAGTTGTTGCGAAACACCTGGACGCTGGTGCGGTTGTGCACGCTCAGCTCATCGACCGCGGCCTGGAGCTTCGCGCCGTCAAGCCGCTCCTGCGCGGGAGTCGCGGTGGAGAAGGCCTGGCCTGCCGAAGGAAGTCGGCAGTGCTTGACCCCCGGACGCGCCGCGGCGTGGGCCGGCAAACCCGCCAGCAGCGGGACGAACGCCGCGAAAACCGCGGTGATCTTGATGAAGAAGGCGCTATGAGGCCCCGAATGCGCCTTCTTCGTCAAGATCACGGCTGTCAGGCGGGGCGGGACTCGACCAGGCGGACCAGGGGGATCTTGCGTTCGGTCTTCGTCTGGTAGTCCGCGTAGTGGGGCCGGTCTTCGAGCATCGCGGCCCAGGTCGCGTCGTACTCCTCGCCCTCGAGGATCTCCGGCACCGACCAGTAGGTCCCACCTTGCACGCGGACGAAGACCTCCGGGTTCGCGGCGCGGTCGGAGAGGTTCAGGAACCACGCGGGATGCTTCTCGGCCCCTGCGAATGACCCGACCACGACGCGAACGCCGTTCGGATCCCGCCAGAACGGCAGGGCGACCTTGTGCTCGCGCCCGCTGCGCCGTCCGATCGTGCGGAGCAGCACGTGATGCATGTTGACCCAGACCCAGACGCTGTCCTCGTCGGAGCTCTCCATCATCTCGACGTGCTGAGCGCTGATCGCAACGATCTCGTCACGCGTAGGCGTTGTGAAGTCCGTAGACCGTTGTGAGGTCACGCCAGGCACCGTACTCTGCAACCTGACAGAACCTGACGAGGCGTCAGATTTCGCCACGACGTCGCTCGCTGCGCTCACAACGCCGCGGGCCCCGATGCCGTGGCGGGCTTGGACTGAAGAGCTACGGAGGCAACTGAGTGCGCACGCCGGTCTGCGAGAAGTTCGGGATCGAGTTCCCGATCTTCGCGTTCTCCCACTGCCGCGACGTGGTTGCCGCCGTCAGCCGGGCCGGGGGCCTCGGGGTTCTCGGCGCGCTCGCCTACACCTCCGAAGAGCTCGAGATCGAGCTGAAGTGGATCGAGGACCACTGCGACGGCAAGCCGTACGGCGTGGACCTCGTGATGCCGGCCAACTACATCGGCAAGGGCGACAAGCAGCCCTCCGAGGACGAGCTGCGCGCGATGATCCCGCAGGAGTACTGGGACTTCCTCGACAGCATCATGGACGAGTACGGCGTCCCACCACTGCCGGAGGACGTCGACCTCGGCCGCGCCAAGACGGCGGGCCTCGGTGTCGACGACCAGGCAGGACGCTCGGTCGACGTGGCGCTGAGCTACCCCAACGTCCGGCTGCTCGTGAACGCACTCGGTCCGCCGCCGGAGGACGTGGTCAAGAAGGCGCACGACCACGGCGTACTGGTCGGCGCGCTGATCGGCAGCCAGCACCACGCGCAGAAGCAGATCGACATCGGCGTCGACATCATCGTCGCGCAGGGAACCGAGGCCGGCGGCCATACCGGCGAGATCGCCACGATGGTGCTCGTGCCGGAGATCGTCGACGCCGTCGGCGACCAGGTTCCGGTCCTCGCTGCAGGCGGTATCGGTTCCGGACGTCAGATGGCGGCGGCGCTCGCGCTCGGCGCGCAGGGCGTGTGGACCGGCTCGATCTGGCTGACCGTGGCCGAGGCCGACACCCAGCCCGAGCCGCTCGCGAACCTGCTCGCCGCCGACTCGCGCGGCACGGTCCGGTCCAAGACGATGACCGGCAAGCCCGCCCGCCAGCTTCGTACGGCGTGGACCGACGCGTGGGAGCGCGAGGGCGCGCCCAAGACGCTGCCGATGCCGCTGCAGGGAATCCTCTGGAACGCAATGGCGCGCCGCGTGAGCCGTTCCAAGACCAAGGAGCTCTCTGGCTTTCCGGTCGGTCAGATCGTCGGCCGCATGAACAAGGTGCGCCCGACCCAGGAGGTCATGCTCGATCTGGTTCAGGAGTGGATCGCCACGACCGAGCGGCTGTCCGCCATGCTCGAAGACTCGGCGAGCGGCTGAGCTGACGGTGGGAACCAACCAGCGGTCGGCGATCGTGCTGACCGACGAGGAGATCGACGACTTCCTCGCCGGCTCACGGTCGATGACGCTCGCCACGGTCGGTGCTGACGGCACTCCGCACCTCGTGGCGATGTGGTACGCCGTCATCGACGGCGACATCTGCTTCGAGACGAAGGCGAAGTCCCAGAAGGCCGTCAACCTGAGGCGAAACCCAAAGGTCAGCTGCCTCGTCGAAGATGGCATGACGTACGAAGAGCTCCGCGGCGTCGCGATCGAAGGCACCGCGGAGGTCGTCGACGACCCGGATCTGCTCTGGAAGATCGGGATCAGCGTCTGGGAGCGCTACTACGCGCCGTACACCGACGAAGTGAAGCCCTTCGTCGAGACGATGCTGAACAAGCGCGTCGCGGTCCGCGTGAAATCTGAGCGCGTGCGCTCTTGGGACCACCGCAAGCTCGGGATGGCCTCGACAGGGCCGCCCGGAGGATCAACGATGACAGCAACCGGCCGCCGACCCCGCTAAGGCCCGCCCCACCCCACGAGGCGAAGGAGTCACATGCGCACCCCCCGCGCAGCTGTACTGGTGATGATGGCCGGACTGATCGCCACGGCCTGTGGCGCCCGGCTTCCTGCCGACGTGCAGACGAAGGCTCAAAGCGCCGTCCTCAACCCCAACACCGGTTCGAGCGGTGTGGGCACGACGACGGGCGGAAGCACCGACACCACCGGCGGCGTCGACACGACCGGTGGCGGCACGACGACGACCGGGGGCACCGGCACCACCGGTAGCGGTACGACGACCGGGGGCACCGGCACCACCGGTAGCGGTACGACGGCGGGCGGCCACGGCACCAAGCCGGGCACGACGCAGACGCAGGCCGCGGGGCCGGCTTGTGGCAAGGGCACCGACGTCGGCCTGACCGCCTCCGACGTCACGATCGGCACGATCGCCGATGTGACCGGACCCGTGAGCGGCCTGTTCCAGGGTGCGCAGCAGGGCATGCTCACGTTCGCGAACTTCATCAACCAGACGCAGGGCGGGATCTGCGGCCACCACGTCAACGTCGCATTCCGCGACGGTGGCACCAACTGCACTCAGACCCAGAACGCCGCTTCCGATCTCGTCAACAAGGTCTTCGCGTTCGTCGGGAGCTTCGCGCTGTACGACAACTGCGCCGCTTCGGTGCTCCAGCAGCACCCGACCGTGCCGGACATCCATGACTCGCTCGACCCGGCGGCGGGCAAGCTCTCGAACCACTTCGACATCGAGCCCGGCGAGCTCGGCTACGCCTCCGGCCCGTTCGAGTACTTCAAGCAGAAGTACGGCGACAAGGTTCTGCACGTCGGCACGATCGCCGAGGACCTCAGCTCGGCTCTGGCAAAGCAGCACGCGATCGTGCACGCGGCGGAGTCGGCCGGCTGGAAGTTCGTGTACTCGCAGAACGAGCAGCCGACGAACAGCAACTTCCAGCAGGACTTCGTCACGATGTGCAGCCGCAAGCACATCCAGATCTTCTTCACGGTCACCGAGAACGCGCAGAACGCCGCGACGATGATCCAGAACGAGAACCAGGCGGGCTGCCCGAAGACGCTGATCAACATCATCCCGATCGCGTACGACCAGGCATTCCTCGACGCCTTCAAGGGCAACACGGGAGCGATCGAGAACCTGCAGGGCTACAACCAGTACGCGATGTTCTTCAACCCCGAAGACGGTGCGCAGATCCCAGAGCTGAAGCTGTTCCAGGAATGGTTCCAGCGCACCTATCCGAACCAGCCCGCCAATCTCTATGCGATGTTCGCGTGGGCATCGGGCCGGCTGTTCCAGCAGGCGATGGAGAACGCCGGACCCACCCTCAACCGCAAGACCGTCCTGGCGGCGCTGCACAAGATCAAGAACTTCGACGCCAACGGCATGATCTCGCCGGAGACGCCGAGCTCGAAGTCCACCGGCGTGCACTGCTACATCCTGTGGCAGTTCAAGGACGGCAAGTTCCAGCGACAGGCCGACCCGCCGATCTCGGGCCCGACCAAGGGCTATCGCTGCGACGGCAGATTCGTGCCGGCGTCATAGGAGCCTCCCGATGACCGCATTCGAGGGCTTCCTGATCACCGGGCTGGTGATCGGGTCGATCTATGCCCTCATCGCAATGGGTCTCGTCGTGACCTACACGACGACGGGCATCTTCAACTTCTCCCACGGCGCCGTCGCAATGTTCGCGGCGTACATGTACTGGCAGCTCTGGCAGGGCTGGGGCCTGAACTCCGTCCTGGCTTTCCTGATCGTCCTGCTTGTCATTGCGCCCGTGTTCGGACTCGTCGTCGAGTTCGTGCTGATGCGCCCGTTGCGGGGCGCGCCGGTCGACCTCACCGTGGTCGTCACCCTTGGGCTGCTGCTTGCCCTCGTCGGAGTCGCCAACAGCGTGTGGAGCCCGACGAAGACACGGGTGCTGTCGCAGTTCGACCACGGCCGGGGCTTCCGGGTCGGCGCCGTCCTCGTCAGCTACCACGAGCTGGTGACCGTCTGCGCGTTGATCACGGTCGCGATCCTGCTTCGCGCACTGTTCACCAAGACCCGCCTTGGCATCGCGATGCGCGCCGTCGTCGACAACCCCGACCTCGTCGCGATGGCCGGCGGCCGGCCGTTCCGCGTCTCCCAGCTGTCGTGGGTGCTGTCCTGCTCGCTCGCAGCGCTCGGCGGCATGCTGCTCGCCCCGATCGAGCAGCTGAACATCCTCAACCTGACCCTGCTGGTCATTGATGGCTACGCCGCCGCGATCATCGGACGACTGCGCAACCTGCCGGTCGCAGTGGGCGGCGCGATCGTGATCGCGGTCGGCCAGATCATGGCGCAGGGCTACCTGCCGGCGTCGGGCTTCCTCACCCGGATCCAGAACATCATCCCGATGATCGTGCTGTTCATCATGCTGATCCTGCTTCCACAGGATCGACTGAAGAGCGCCACGTTCGCCGACGCCGTCGCGCCGCGCGTCGCAGGCCTGAGGTCGTCGCTGAGCACCGGGGTAGTAGTCCTCATCGCCGCGGCGATCGTGTCGGCGTTCCTGTCCGGGCCGAACCTCAAGATCGGCGCGAACGGCTTCGTCACCGGCATCGAGATCCTGTCCCTCGTCCTGCTCACCGGGTACGGCGGGATGGTCTCGCTGTGCGTGCTCTCCTTCGTGGGCATCGGTGCCTATGCGATGTCGCACGCCGGCGGGACCGGCGGCTCACTCCTCGGCGTCCTCGCGGCGGTTGGCCTGTCGGCCGCCGTCGGAGCCGTGGTCGCGCTCCCCACACTTCGGCTACGTGGCCTCTATCTCGCGCTCGCGACGTTCTCCTTCGCCACGGTCATGGACCTCGCCGTCTTCACCCAGATCCTCGGCACCGGCGGCAGCATCAACGTCGCGCGAGTCCACATCCCGGGCATCCCGACGAGGTCCGACCGCGCCTACTTCATGGTGTGCGCCGTCACCTTCGTGCTGGTAGCGGTTGGCGTCCTCGCGTTGCGTCGTAGCTCGTTCGGCCGACGTCTCGTCGCGACGAACGACTCGCCCGCAGCCTGCGCAACGCTCGGCGTCAACGTCAACGGGACGAAGCTGATCACGTTCACGATCGCGGCGGGGCTTGCCGGTCTGGCCGGCGCGTTGTTCGGCGGGGTGCCGGGCCAGGTGTCCGCAAACGACTTCGCGGCCCTCGGCAGTCTCGTCGTTCTGCTCCTCGCCCGCGTCGGCGGCATCAACACGGCGACCGGGGCGCTGCTCGGCGCCTCGACGTTGACCGTCTTCCAGATCTCACAACCGCACCTGCCGAGCTGGGTCGGCCAGCTGCAGTACACGTTGACCGGCCTCGCGGCCATCAGCGTCGGCAAGAACCCGAACGGCTTCGGCGGCAGGATCGCCAAGCTGATCGAGCGGGTGCGCCCGCAGTCCGACGAGCTCCCCGCCGAGCTCCAGACTGTGGGCGACGAAGGCACGGTCGGATCCGTGTTCTTCGCCGAGGAGCAGGAGCTCGCGCATGCCGGCCGCTGAGCGCGCGGCCAGCCGGCCGGACCCCGTGCTCGAGGTCGTCAACGCCTCGGTGCGCTTCGGTGGGATCAACGCCGTCTCCGATGTCTCGCTGTCTGTGCTGCCGGGCCAGGTCACCGGGCTGATCGGTCCCAACGGGGCAGGCAAGACCACAACCTTCAACGTGATCACCGGACTTCAGGAACCGACCCACGGCAAGGTCTTCATCGATGGCAAGGAGGTGAGCAAGCTCGCGCCGTTCAAGCGTGCTCGGCGCGGACTCGCTCGCACGTTCCAGCGCCTCGAGGTCTTCGGCTCGCTCACGGTCTACGAGAACGTCCTCGCCGCGGCCGAGTTCCACAAGTCGTGGTCGGACGACGCGACGCCGCCGGTGAAGGTGGCGGCCGAGGTCATCGACAGGGTCGGCCTGCGCCGCGTGGCCAACGCCCGGGTCGACGCGCTGCCCACCGGCATCTCGCGGCTCGTCGAGCTCGGCCGCGCGCTTGCCACCCGGCCGCGCGTGCTGCTGCTCGACGAGGTCGGTTCCGGGCTCAACGCCGAAGAGACCGACGCTCTCGGCGACCTGATGCTCGCCCTGGTGAGTGACGGTACGGCGATCTTGCTCGTTGAGCATGACGTGGAGCTCGTCATGCGGGTGTGTACGGAGATCTACGTCCTCGACTTCGGACGGATCATCGCGAACGGCACGCCGGCGCAGATCCAGAAGGACCCGGTCGTGAAAGCGGCCTACCTAGGCGCGGACGACATCGCCTCATGAACCACTCGCCACGAAATCCCTCCGCTACCCTCCACGATTCCGCGGGGGCCGTGGAATGAGCACGCACGCCATAGAGCTCATCGACCTGCACGCCGGCTATGGCCGGATCGAGGTGCTGCACGGCGTCAACCTCGCCGTACCGAGCGGCACGGTCTTCGCGCTGCTCGGACCTAACGGCGGCGGCAAGTCGACGACGCTTCAGGTCGTCTCCGGAGCGATTCGTCCCACCTCCGGCTGCGTCCATATCGCGGGCTCGCACGTGAACGGCGCCAGCCCCGACGCCCTGGCACGGGCCGGCGTGACCCGGATCCCGGAGGGACGCGGGATTTTCCCGAACCTCACCGTCGACGACAATCTCCGGATCTGGACGTACGCCGCGGGTGAGTCGCTGAAGTCGGTGCAGAAAACGACGTTCAAGCGCTTCCCGCGCCTCGAGGAACGCCGTAACCAGCGCGCCGGGACGATGAGCGGCGGCGAGCAGCAGATGCTCGCGATGTCACGGGCGCTCGTTGCGCGACCCGCCGTACTGCTGCTCGACGAGATCTCCATGGGTTTGGCGCCGATAATCGTCAGTGAGCTCTACTCACTGGTGCGCCAACTCGCTGAGGAGGGGATCACGATCCTGCTCGTGGAGCAGTTCGCGACCACGGCGCTACGCGTCGCGGACTTCGCTGCAGTAATGACGCAGGGCCGCATCATCGCGGTCGGCGAACCGCAGGACATCGAGTCGCAGGTGTCCGAGGCCTACCTCGGTGGTGCCGCATGATCCGACCAGCACTCAGCTTCCGGCGCCGCGCGGCGGTCGGCATCGTCGCCATCGGCGTCGCCGCGGTCGCTCCGCTCACGACCACGCTGCAGGCAGGCGCCACGCCGGGCTCTGCCCTCGGCGCGGTGAACGTGCACGCGGTCGCTGTCGGGTTACGCATCCCGTTCTACGAGCACCAGGGCGAAGACGCGCAGGCGGAGATCCCTTACGCGATGTCCGACCTTGGCGGTGGCGGCGTCGCACACGCCCTCACGACGTTCTTCTGGCCCGGCGGGACTGGCGCGTCGCTCGGCTCGACGCTCGGCGTCCTCGCACAGGGCAAGATTCCGCAGAACGTCCTCGACATGCTCAACGACCCGTTCAAGGCGGAGGCGCCGACCACGCAAGGCGATGAGAAGGTGTCGCTGAGCCAGCCGGGCTTCATCATGCAGGCACTGGCGCAGCCCACGCATGTCAACTCGAGCTCGGCGCTCGGTCTGTCGAACCTGGCGAACTTCAAAAACAACGCGGGCCCGCTGGTCAGCTCGACCACGAACATCGCCTTCAAGGGCGCGGACACAGTCGTGGGCGATGCCTCGAGCACGCTGACCGACATCGCTGTCGGCCCGCTCTCGATCGGCTCGCTGGTGTCCGCCGTACACGCGACGTCGAACGGCAAGCACGCGACCGGTACCGCGACGACCAACATCGTCGGTGCGAAGATCGCCGGCGTCCCCGTCATCCTCGGGCACGACGGCATTGAGCTCGCCGGCCAGAGCGCGCTACCGGCAAGTGTCGTCAAGACGCTCAACAAGACGGTCAACTCCGCGCTCGCTGCCGCGGGCCTGAAGATCTACGTCACGAAGTCCTCGAAGCTCGCGCACGGCGCGGAGGTCTCGCTGCAGTCCGGCGAGCTGATCGTCATGCTCAACAAGGCGGGCTACAAGTCCGGCGCCAATGACACCGGACTTGTCCTCGAGCTCGGCGGCGCGAGCATCACGGCAAACGCCACCGGCGGCTACGTCGCACCCGTCCTGCCGACTCCCTCGTCGTCGACGCTGCCGACATCGGGCAGCGACAGCACGACGGGCAGCCAGCCACTACCTGACACCAGCACTGGGACGATGGTCACGAGCCCACCGAACCCGCCCGCGCCGGTAGTGGCCGAGAAGCCACTGTCGATGCCCGGTCCGCTGTCGTCGTGGTGGGTCGTCCTCGGCGTCGCCCTCGCCGTTCTCTTCTCGTATCTCATGTCGTTGCTTCCAGGCCGCGCGTTCGCGGCTGCAGCCGCCGGCTGTCGCCTTGAGGAGGAGTCATGACGACCTCGGTCGAGACGCTCAACGAGGGCGGTGGAGCGGCAAGCCTGATGGGGCGCTTGTCCGAGCAGACCCGCGCTGTCCGCACCCGGGCAGCCGGGTTCGGATTCGACCGGCTCATGCTTGTCGCGGGCGGGGTGCTGATGCCCGTCGGCATCATCCTGATCCTGCTCGGCTGGGCGGGGGCCTCTCGCACGCCGTTCGCATGGGAGCAGACCGACTACCTGATCTCCGGCGGCATCCTCGGACTCGGCCTGGTTTTCGCCGGCGGCTTCCTCTACTTCTCGTACTGGAACACGGTGCGCATCAACGAATCGCGCGCGCAGGCGCGCCAGGTCGTCGCCGCGCTCGGCCGCGTCGAGGCACTGCTTTCCGGCGGTGCCGGGGTCGATGAAGGCGGCCGCGCGATTCCCGCACCGCGCCGCTTCGTCGCGACTCCGAGCGGCTCGATCTTCCACCGGCCCGACTGCGCGGCCGTCGCGGGCCGCTCCGATGTCAAGGATGTCAACGTCGAGCGGACCTCCCTGAAGCCGTGCCGCATCTGCAACCCGCTCGATCAGTAACGGTGCCGATCCCAGACGAGTTCTTCGCACTCGCCAAGGAAGTCAACAACTGGGGGCGCTGGGGCGCCGAGGACGAGCGCGGCACCCTCAACCTGATCTCGCCTGGAGCGATCCGCGCCGCAGGCGCCGAAGTCCGTGACGGCAAACGGTTCTCCCTCGCCATCCCCATGTCGGTCGACGGGCCACAGCTCGGGTTCGTGCCCGGTCGCACCAACCCGACCCGCACGACGATCGCGCATTACGAGCTGTACGGCGACGACGAGCGCGGCATTCGCTTCAACGACGACTCCGTGCAGATGGGCGTGCAGGCCGCGACCCATTGGGACGCTCTCGGGCACGCCAGCTACAACGGCCGGATCTACAACGGCTTCGACGTCGAGACCATCGACGCGGAGTCGGGTGCGAGCCGGCTCGGCGCCGACAAGCTCGGCGCAATCGTCGGGCGCGGTGTGCTTCTCGACCTGCCGAAGGCACGTGGGCTCGAACGGCTCGACGGCGGTCATGCGCTGACGCCAGACGATCTGGAAGCGGCCGAGGAGGTCGGCAAGGTCACCGTCGGTGAGGGCGACATCGTGTTGCTGCGTACCGGCCAGATGCAGCATCTGCATGCCGGCGACAAGATGGCGTACTGCATCTCGACGGCGGGTCCTTCGACGCAAACCGTGAGGTGGTTCCACTCGCGGGGCGTCGCGGCAGTCGCGACGGACAACCTGTCCTTCGAGGTCTACCCCGGGGAGAACGACGACGTGATGTTCCCGGTGCACATGCTTCATCTCGTCGAGATGGGCATGCCGCAAGGACAGAACTTCGACTTGGAGGAGCTGGCGGCCGACTGCGCAGCCGACGGTCGCTACGCCTTCTTCCTGAGCGCCACGCCCGAGCCGATCGTCGGGGCGACCGGGGCGCCCGTCACGCCGGTAGCAATCAAGTAGTGACGGTCAGGCCGGCCTCATCGTGAGCCGGCTGCCGGGTCCGCGGTAGCTGCATCGGCAGCTTCGTCAGGTGCTCGGGGTCCCGCAGCAGCGCGGTGATCCGGTGCGGGTCGAGCGGACGCGCGAAGTAGTAGCCCTGCACCGCGTCGCAGTCCGCGCGTTGCAGCCACTCCGCCTGAGCCGGAGTCTCCACGCCTTCCGCGACCGTGGTGAGGCCGAGCGACTTTCCGAGCGCGAGGCAGGCCGACACGAGCGAGGTCGACGGCTCGGTGCCGATCCCGGCCACGAACGAGCGGTCGACCTTGATCCGATCGACCGGGAACCGGGTGAGGTAACCCAGTGACGAGAAGCCGGTGCCGAAGTCGTCGAGCGCGATCGTGATGCCGCACGCACGCAGCCGCCGGAACTGGTCTTCGATCTGCTCATCCGACGCCATCAGCACCGTCTCGGTGATCTCGATTCCCAGCGACGTCGGCGGCAGACCGCTCTCGCTGAGAACGCGCTGAACCGTGTCACAGAACCCTGGGTCGGCGAACTGCCGAGCCGACACGTTCACCCAGACGCGGAACCCGCGGTTCGCGAGATGAACCCACTGCCTGGCGTAGTGGCAGGCGTGGGCCAGCACTTGCGCGCCAAGCGGGATGATCAGACCGGTGTCTTCGGCAACCGCGAGGAACTCATCTGGGCGCAGCCGCCCGAGCGCCGGGTGGTCCCACCGCGCCAAGACCTCGACACCCGTGATGCCCCCGGTCCGCAGATCGACGATCGGCTGGTAGGCCGCGCTGATGTCCTTACCGGTGGCGAGCGCGTGTCGCAGCTCGCGCTCGACGTCGAGGCGGTTCTGTGCCTGCTTGCGAATGTGCGGGCCGAACACGACGACGCGGTCGCGGCCGTCTTCCTTCGCCCGGTACATCGCCGCGTCCGCGTCGCGGATCAGGGATACCGGGTCACCGCCACCGCGGGTGATCACGACGCCAATGCTGGCGCGGACCGAGTAGTCACGGTCGCCAACGATGATCGGCACACCGACAGCGGCGCGGAACCTGTCCGCGAGCGAAATCGCCTCGGCCTCGTCGCCGACCTCGGCGAGGACGGTGAACTCGTCACCGCCGAAGCGTGCGACGGTGTCGGCAGCACGAGCAGTCGTGAGCAGCCGGCGCGCGGTCTCTGCGAGGACCTCGTCGCCCGTCGAGTGGTCCACACCGTCGTTCACCAGCTTGAACTGGTCAAGGTCGAGGAACATGACGGCAACGGCCGACGACTGGCGCTTAGCGCGAGCCAGCGCTTCGGACAGCCGGTCGGCGAACAACGAGCGGTTCGGCAGTCCGGTGAGCGCGTCGTGCGTCGCCTGATGGGACAGCTGGGCCTGCGCCTCGCGCTCACGCTCGAGCAGCTCGCAGCGGTCGATCGCGAGACCGACGAACTCGGCGAGACCATTCAGCGCGCGGAACTCGTTGCGCGCGAAGAACGGCAAGTAGGGGTCGCTGCGCACCACAAGCCGGTGCGCGCGGCCAACCGGCACCTCGAGGGGCACGGTCTCGTCGGCAACCTCACTGGCCGGCCGCTGCTCCGGGACGTCCGACGCCCGGTAACGCGCGACCTCAACGTTGTCGCCGTCGACGAGCGCGATGTCGGACGCGCCGGTCAGCGCAGCGACATGGGGAAGCAGGCCGGAGGCAACGTCAGCGGCGGAGTAGGCGCTGACCAGGTCGGCGACGGCAACCCGCATCGCGTTCCGTTCCTTGGTCCGCCACCAAGTCCGGACGGCACCGGGCAGCACCAGACCGAGCCCGAACATCACGGCCATCACGGCGGTGTTGACCTCGCTCGCGAGCTGCACGTTCGGGTGGTAGCTGAGGCCGAGAGTGCTGAGGATCACCGGTACGTCGAGACCGGCTGCGGCCACCGCGAGGATGCGCATCCGGTAGCGCGCAGCCTGCGGCTGGTGCGCACCAGCGCGCCACATCCGGACGGCGACGAAGCCGAACAACGAACCCCACTGCAGGGTGATCAGCACGCGATAGGCGAGGAAGCCGGGAGGCGCGTCCTGACCCGGATATGGCAGATACGGGATGATGAGGGTGCCGGTGACCGCGGCGAGCGTCAGCCACGCCGCAAGGTGGCGCGCCCAGTTCCGGACCGGCGCAAAGCTGGCCGCGAACCGGTACAGCGCATAAGGCACGAGCAGCACCGAGCACAGGAGCGACTTGATCAGCCCGCTCGGCAGCATGAGGAGGCCGGCTTCCTGAACCACCAGGCTGGTGACGCTGATCGCGGCGAGCAAACCGAATGATCCAGCCGCCCAGCCGGCACCTCGGGCGCCGTACCGGCGCCACTGCCAGACCGACAGCGCGAAGAGCGCGACGAACTCGGCAGTGACGAAGTCGGTGAGAGTCCGCTGGAAGGTAGTCACGCCGACTCCCCCTGGTGTACTTCACGAAATGGCAAGCCCAAATCGAGTAATCACCACAGGTTGGCGACCTTCGCCCATACCGGGCAATAGCAAAAAATGGCTAGGACAAAGCGTCCTAAATCGCGAGCAACACCGACGAACCATGACCGAAGAGTCCCTGGTTCGCGGTGATTCCTGCCGTTGCGCCGTCGACCTGGCGCGCGCCGGCTTGCCCGCGCAGCTGCCACACCACTTCGCACACCTGCGCGAGCGCTTGCGCAGGCACCGCCTCCCCGAAGCAGGCCAGGCCGCCTGACGGGTTCACGGGGACGCGCCCACCGATCGTCGTGTCGCCGTCGTGGAGCATCCGCTCCGCTTCGCCCGCCTTGCACAACCCGATGTCTTCGTACCAGTCGAGCTCAAGCGCACTCGACAGGTCGTAGACCTCCGCAAGCGACAGATCCTCCGGGCCGATGCCGGCCTCTTCGTACGCGGCGTGCGCAATCGCCGACTTGAACGGCATCACCGCATCGGGCACCGCGACACCGGAGTCCGTCGAGAAGTTCGGCATCTCGATCACCGTCTGCGGAAACGCGGGCGTCACGGTGGAGACGGCACGTACGGCCACCGGCTTCTCGACGCCGTTGCGTGCCGCCCAGTCGGCGCTCGTCAGCACGATCGCCGCGCCGCCGTCACTCGTCGCGCAGATCTCGAGCAGGCGCAGCGGATCAGCGACGATCGCCGAGTCGAGGATCTCCTCAACAGTGAACGCCTTGCGGTAGCGCGCGTTGGGGTTCTCAAGGCCGTGCTTGCCGTTCTTGGCACGAACCAGCGCGAAGTCCTTCTCGGTCGCGCCGTACAACGCCATCCGGCGACGCGCGTAGAGCGCAAAGTACGTCGGATTCGTCGCACCCAGCAGCCGGAAGCGCAGCCAGTCCGGATCGTCGGGCCGGTCCCCCGCGTTCGGTGCGAGAAACCCCTTCGGCGTCGTGTCTGCGCCGACGACGAGGGCAACCTCACACCGGCCGGCGAGTATCTCGGCGCGCGCGACCTCGAGTGCTGTCGCACCGGACGCGCAGGCGGCATACGACGAGGCGACTCGCGCGCCGGTCCAGCCGAGTGCCTGCGCGAACGTCGCGCCACTCACGTAGCCGGGGTAGCCGTTGCGCATCGTGTCCGCGCCGGACACGAGCTGCACCTCACGCCACGCGACTCCGGCATCGGCGAGCGCAGCGCGCGCCGCCGCGACGCCGTACTCCACGAAGTTGCGACCCCACTTGCCCCAGGGATGCATGCCGACACCGGCGACGACGACATCGGCGGTCATGAGCTCGCCTCCTGCGGCTTCCAGCGGTAGACGAGGTAGTCCTTCTCGTCGTCGGAGTAGAGCGTCTCGATGACGAGGTCCACTTTCGTGCCGACGCTGAGGTCGGCCACTCCGAAGCCGTCGGCGATCTGACCGAGCACGACCATCTGCTCGGCCTCGAGCTCGACGGCAGCGAGCGCGAACGGCACGTATGGGTCGCTGCGCGGAATGTATGGCGGCGGCGGTTGGTACTGCGCGTCGGTGAAGGACCAGATGGTTCCGGTGCGCGACAGCTCGATGTCGGCAAAGGCGTCGCCGCTGCAGTCCGGGTTGCGGCAGAAGTTCGACGCCTTCGGGAAGAAGACAGTGCCGCACGACGTACAGCGATTGCCGACCAGGGCCGGGTTGTCATCGATCGTGAACCAGCCCTCGACGGCGGGTACCCGCTCCCTGGCTGCGGTTTCTGACACCCCGTCAGATTAGCGCTCCCGACCGCGCTAATCTCCGGGGATGGCTCCGATCGTCCCTACCGGCAAGGTCGTCTACGGCATGCAGCTGCCGGTGCAGGCACAGAGCAAGTACTTCGTCGAGCCGTGGGAGATCGATGCCGGTCCGGCCGAGATGCTCGCGGTCGCCAAGGCGGCGGACGAGTCCGGCTTCTTCTACATCGGTGTCTGTGACCACGTCGCCATCCCCGACGACCTGTCGCCCAAGATGAGCGCGGTCTGGTACGACACGATCGCGACCCTGGGCTGGCTCGCCGGGCAGACGAAGCAGACGCGGCTGCTGTCGACGGTTTTCAACCTGGCCTACCGCCACCCGCTCGTCAGCGCGAAGTCGTTCTCGACCCTCGACCTGCTCTCCGACGGTCGGGTGATCGTCGGGCTCGGCGTCGGCCACGTCGAGAAGGAGTTCGCGGCACTCGGCCTCGACGTCAGCAGACGCGCCGAGCTCACCACCGAGGCGTATCCGGTGTTCGAGCAGGCCCTCACCGACGGCAAGGTCGGTGAGATGGAGATCGAGCCGCGCGCGGTGCAGCAGCCGAGGCCCCCGATCTGGTTCGGCGGCGGCGTGGCCGCTGCGGTGAAGCGGGCCGCGAAGGCCGACGGCTGGATCCCGCAAGGAACGCCGCAGGAGCAGCTCCCCGACCTCATCGCGCTGTTCCGCAAGGAGCGCGGCGACGACACCGGCGACATCGGTGCCATCAGTGAGTGGATCTACGTCGGCGAGCCGACGTGGGATCTTGGCCGGCCCGCCGTCACCGGCTCGCCCGAGCAGATCGCCGAGGCGATGAAGGCCTGGACATCGCTCGGCGTGAACCATCTGCAAGTGAGGTTCCCGAGCCGGTCTGTCGGCGAGCTGGTCGATCAGGTATCTGCGTTCGGCGCCACGGTCGGCCCACTGCTCTGACGGACAACGCCGTGCCGGATAAGTCAGGACGGACGGAGCCGACCAGCGGTCGGCGTGCCGGCGACACCTCACGTGCCGAAGTCGACCTCGACCGCGCCGTCCTGGCGCAGCGGCTCGCCAAGTTCGATCGGCGCGAGCACGACCTCGAACAGCGCCGTGCAGCCGCGGTCGCGGTGGCTGTGGTCGTCGACGACGACGGTCCCGGCATCCTCGTCACCCGGCGGGCGGCGAAACTGCGCGCCCACCCTGGCCAATGGGCACTACCCGGCGGGCGGCTCGACGAAGGCGAAGACGCCGAACAGGCCGCGCTGCGAGAGCTACACGAAGAGCTCGGTCTCGACCTGCAGCGCGACGTCGTACTCGGGCGGCTCGACGACTACTCGACACGTTCGGGCTACCGGATCACACCTGTCGTGCTGTGGGCCGGATCGGTCGTCGGCGACATGACGCCCAACCCGGAAGAGGTCGCGAGCGTCCACGTCGCACACGCCACCGACTACGACGTCGATCCGATGTTCGCGTCGATTCCAGAGTCGCCCGACCCGATCATCCGGGTGTCGATGCTCGGCGCTTGGATCCACGCGCCAACGGCGGCCGTGGTCTACCAGTTCCGAGAGCTGGCCCTCCACGGCCGCACGACGAGAGTCGCCCACTTCGAGCAACCCGTCTTCGCCTGGCGCTGAACCATCAGCGACGCGTTAGGCCGCGGTGAGGACGCCCGGCTTGCGCTGCTCGGCGATGCGGTGGACCTCGAAGGCGACCTCGGGCTCGGCGAGAATGCTCGCGAACTCCTGAGCGCTCATCACGAGGGCCTCTACGTCGCCGGCCGCGGTGACCGTCGCGTTGCGGGGGGCGTGGCCCAGCAGGGCCATCTCACCGACGACCGCGCCGGTGCTGAGGGTGGCGAGGTGCTCGGCACCCCGGCTGACCTCAACCTCGCCGTCGACGATGATGAAGGCCTCCCGGCCGAGCTTGCCCTCTTCGCAGAGGACGTCGCCGTCTCTGAACGCGACCGGCGTGAGCAATGCGTCGACGCGCGCAACGGCGCGCCTGGACAGCCCGGCGAATACGGGCAGCTTGCGCAGGTCGGCTCGGGTGTGTCGAGCCATGGTGCACCTCACTCCTTGTGGGAGAACACGTTCTACTTCCACTGCTAACTAAAGCAAGCAAACGTGACGGGGATATTTCCTGCAAGGGAATTTGTTGTGTGACCTTGCCCACAGCCCGGGATAACTCCCGGGGATAAGCGGTCCCCCTACGAACGATTTACGGCGAATTCACCCGCCCTTCACACCTCGCCTCACCCTGTGACAGGTCCGTTGGCGAGGCGCGTTGAACAGATGAACCATGACCGTCCGCTCCCGGCTCACCGCCGTCGTTGCCCTGGTCGGGTGCCCTCGCAGTGCCGCTGGCCCCCTCCGCTCACGCCGGCCGGCCGCGGCAGCTCCGCATCGAGGTGCTCTCGACCCGGGCCGACCTGGTGTCGGGGCAGGTCGCCGTCGTGGCGGTCGATCTCCCCGCGGGCGTGAAGCCGTCGTCGGTCCGGGTGCGCCTCGGTCACCGCGACATCACACGGGAGTTCGCCGTACGCCCGAACCACCGGTTCGCCGCACTCGTCCACGGGCTGAACACCGGACGCAACGTCGTCGTCGCGACCGCCCGCGGCGCCCGCGGCGCGCGGCTGACGATCACGGACCATCCGCTGGGCGGACCCGTCTTCGCCGGGCCACAGCTCCCCGCCTGGCAGTGCGAGGCAGGCGCAGTCGACGCGAAGTGCGACAAGCCCGCGGCGTTCAGCTATCTCTACCGCTCCTCGGACCCGACGAAGGCGGGGCTTCAGCCGTACAACCTCAACCATCCGGCGTCGGACGTCGCGATGACGACTACGGACACGGGTGTCACCGTCCCGTTCATCGTGCGCAAGGAGATCGACTACCAGGACCGCGACCAGGTCATCTACATGACGCTGTTCCAGCCCGGGAAGCGCTGGAGTCGCTGGTCGCCGCAACCGCAGTTCGCCCACAAGCTGCTGATCACGCACGGTGGCGGTTGCGGTGCCTCCCACGGCTCGGGCAACGCGCCGACTGATGACTTCAGCGGCACGATCCCGACGGTGCCCGGAGTCACGCAGAGCTACATCACCGCTCTCGGCAAGGGCTTCGGCGTGATGTCGACCGCGCTCGACAACAACGGGCACAACTGCAACGGCGTGCTCCAGGCCGAGTCGCTGGTCATGGCGAAAGAGCACTTCATCGACCAGTACGGCGACGTCCGCTACACGATCGGCACCGGCTGCTCAGGTGGCTCGATCGCACAACAGCAGGTCGCCAATTCCTACCCCGGCGGCGTCTACAACGGCCTCATCGTCACGTGCGCCTACCCCGACGACTTCTCGACAGCGGCGGAGTTCGTCGACTACCACCTGTTGCGCCTCTACTTCGAGGATCCGTCGAAGTGGGGTGCCGGCATCGCATGGACACCCTTGCAATGGTCGTTGGTCGAAGGCCGCCCCGACCCCGTCAACGCGATCGTCGCTGACGAGGCGTTCCTCAAGAGCGCCATCAACCCAGGCGGCGACTGCGCGGGCAAGCGCACCTACAACGCGAAGACCAATCCGAAGGGCGTGCGGTGCTCGGTGATCGATGCCGCGATCAACGTCCTCGGTCCACGGCCGAAGCAGGACTGGACCAGACAGGAGAAGGCCGCCGGCCATGGGTTCGCGGGGATCCCGCTCGGCAACGTCGGCGTCATGTACGGCCTCAGCGCCCTCGAGGATGGCCTGATCACGGCCGACCAGTTCATCGATCTGAACGCCAAGATCGGCGGGCTGAACATCGATGGCGGCTGGCGCCACGCGCGCATCCCCGGCGATCGCAGATCGCTCCGCGCCGCCTACCGCTCGGGCCTCATCAACGAGGCCAACAACATGGGCAATGTCGCGATCATCGACGCCGCGGGACCGGATCCAGGTGTCGCGCACGACTACGTCCACACGTGGTGGATGCGCGACCGCATCGAGCGCGCGCTGGGCGGGCTCGGCAACCACGTGCTCTGGTACGGCCCGGTGCCGCTGGTCGGCGACGTCAACTGGATGAACGTGGCGCTGAACCGGATGGACAGCTGGCTCGCGGACATCGCCGGCGACCACTCCTCACGGTCCGTAGCGCAGAAGGTTCTTGCCGACCGGCCGGCCAATGTGCACGACCGTTGTGAGTACGCACCCGACGAGACTTCACAGCTCGACACCGCGCCGACCGACGGCGTCTGCCTGCCGCCCATCACCCAGACGCGCTACCAGACGCCGCGGATCGTCGCGGGCAGCGACGAGGCCAGCGACATCGTCGCGTGCTCGCTCAAGCCGTTGCTTCGCTACCAGTACCCCAACGGGCTGTTCACCGATGCCCAGTGGCAGAAGCTGCAAGCCATCTTCCCGCACGGTGTGTGCAACTGGTCGGCACGCGGGATCGGGCAGCAAGACACGATCCCGTGGCAGACCTATCAGGATGCGAAGGGGCATGTCATCTACGGCGGCCGGCCGCTCGGCCCGGCGCCGGTGTCCGCCCCGATCGACTAGACGCCGAGCAGCTTCCAGCTCAGCAACACCGCGGTGGACGCGGCGGTCAGTAACGTCGCCACCGCGGCTGAACCGCCGCTCCGCCAGGTCACCACCGCGAGCGCGCCAGAACACGTGGCATGCCCATCAGAAAGCTTCGCGTTGGCGATCACATGGCGCACGATCACCGCGCTGGTAGCCAGCAGGTACGTGGCCGACTGCACCAACAGCAGGATCGTCAGGCCCATCGTCCATTGCGGGTGCGCGGCGACCGCGATCACCACAGCCGGCGCCAAAGCAAGGACCAGCAGCGGTGAGAGCAGCTTCACGGACAGCGGTCGAATGTCGGTCAGCCCCTTGGGTGTGACCCGGAACGGCTTCGGCATCGGCTTGCGGCCGGCCCACATCCCTTGGAAGAACCCCCACGTCGTCCATGGCCAGCGAACCAGCTGGAACAGCACCAGGTCCGTCGACCACAGCTTGGCCTGCACCGGGCGCATCACGCCACACCGACGCAGCCACGCCAGAGTGCCCATCAAGAACATCGACGGCACCCAGAGGCGAAGGTAGAACTCCAGAAAGCTGGTGTTGCCCCAGGCTGTCGCGGTCAGAACACCGATCGCCGGCAGGCTGACCGCGGCGAGGCAGATCAGTCCCTGAACGAGATAGAAGAACAGCGCGAAGCCCATGCGTGCGCGTGCCTTGGCAGGCACGGTGCGGAACTTCCGCGGCGCCCACTTCGTGAGGATCGTGCCGAGGCTCCGCGACCACTGCAGCTCCTGCGTGATCATGTCGTCGAAGGTCTCCGGTCCGTCGCCGTGAGCCTCTGCATCGATGGCGAAGGCGCCCGCCCAGCCCGCCGACTGCAGCCACAACGTGGTCGCGTAGTCCTCTGCGAGCTCAGGTCCAAGACCTCCTACATCGCGCAATGCCGCCGTACGAACCGCGTAGTGAGACCCGATGCAAAGCGGCGCCCAGCCGCCATTCGAGCCCGCCTGCACAGCTCCGTGCAGCGATGCCTCCCGGTGCAGCCTGCCTTTGACCGTCCAGCCCTTGTGCTCGTTCGCGTCGCAGACACTCGGCGCCGCGACATAGCCGACAGCAGGATCAGCAAACGGTCGAACCATCTCGGTGAGATAGCTCGGCGCCGGCACATGATCGGCGTCCAGTTGCGCGACGACGTCGTAGCGCGTGTAGCCGTACTTGTCGTAGAAGTAGGCGAGGTTGCCTTCCTTGCTCTTGGTACGTCGCGGCCAGACCGGCTGGTGGTAGTCCGCAATCCCGGCCCGCGTCGAGATGTGGACGCCGTTGAGCCGGCACCACTCGAGGGCTTCTTCGCTCGGCTGCTCGTCAGCCAGCCAGACGTCATACGCGTAAGGCAGGTCCTGCGTGAGCATCGCGCGGAGGGTCTGGACCACCATCGCCCACGGCTCGGAGGGTGCCTTCGTCACCACGATCGCCACCCGAAGATCCGGCAACGGCAACCGCGGATTCGGGCGCTTCATCCGGCAGGCGAAGAACAGAAAGTACGCACCGAGCAGGAACAACCACGCCAGGCCGACGGTGCCGAGGGATCGGCCATAGCCCCACGGGCCTCGCGCGGGCGCAAGCCACCACAACCAGAACATGGCGGCTCCGCCGGCCCATGCCGTCACCAACAGGCGAAGAACGACCTCCTGGTGGACGCTGAGAATGGGCACCAGGTATCGCGCGCGGCGATGTCTCCCCCTCTGAACGCGAGTGAGCGGTAGACGAGCGGTCGTCGCCGGCTCCGCAAAGATCACGGCATACCCGGCGGGTGTCGTGATGAATGTCGAGGTCGTCAGGACGAGTCACCGTCCGACACGCGCGCGATCACCCCGAGCATCAGAATTCCAGTGATCAGAAGCACCAGACCGAGCGCGACCAGCTCCATCAGGTGGCTGGCGCCCGTGTAGGGCAGCGCCTTGATGGCGGAAGCGCCCTTCACTCCCGAACCTGTGCCGACCAGAGCGCCGACAACGGCGGCACCACCAGTACCGGCTGAAACGCTCATGACTGACTTTCCCTTTCGCAACTCTCGACGTGTCCAGGCTGCGTGCGAGGGTCAGATGCGACTAGGGCCCTTCGTCACAGCGGGCTCGTCGTGGTGACTAGTCAGCACCGGGCGGATGATCACTTCTCGCTATTGCTCGTCAGCTCACGCGGCTGCAACGCTCCCTATCGGCACTTCGTCCGAATTCTTCGGATGTCCACCGGCTTGGTCGGAGACCTGAGGGGGTCCGCGTGGCGCGCCGTTGGTTGTTGGCAGCGACAGCGGCGCTGTTCGCACTCCAGCTGCCGACGCCGGCTAGCGCATCCGCACCCCCGCCCGGGGTCGCGACGATCGTCACCGCCTCGATGCATCCGAGCACCGTCAAGGCGGGCGGATCCACCACCGTCTTCGCGAACGTCAGCGGTGCCTTCAACCGCAAGGTTCGGCTGCAGGTCAGCCGCGATGGCACCTGGCAGACCCTGCTCAAGGGTCGGCTGACGAAGAAGTCGTCGTCGTACGCATTTCGGCTTCACGACCTGCCCGTCGGCGCCTACACCCTCCGGGTCTGGGTGCCGATCGACCCCGGCTACGCCTTCAGCCAGTCACTCGAGCTGAGAGTCGAGTCCGTGCTCCCATCCACCAACGCCGTGACGGACGGCGCATGGACAGGGACGCAGATTCCGTTGCCGAGGGACGCCGACGTCGATTCGAAGCCCTACGTCGGCCCGACCGCATGCACGACGACCGGCGTCTGCATCGCGACGGCCAACTACGTGACGAGGTCCGGCGCGTCCGCAACTTCCATTGACGCGACGATTGGTGGGGCGTGGTTCCCGACCGAGATCCCACGCATGCACCTCGAGGGCGCCGCATGTACGGACGTCGGCTGTGTGGTCGTCGGCGACAGCTCTGCCACAGCGGGCGCGACAACGCCGTACGCCGAAGTGCTCAACAACGGGACCTGGACAGGTCACGAGCTCCCCCTTCCTCCCGACGGCGTGCCGAGCATCTGGACCGTTCTGAGCCGGGTCGCCTGCCAACCGGGCGGGACGTGCATCGCAACCGGCGGGTACTACGACAAGAACGACGTGCAGCTTCCGCTCATCGAAACGTTGAGCCTCGGCGGGTGGGCGGCTAACGCGACTGCTGCACCCCTGCCAGACGACGCGGGTGAGGAGCCCGGCAATCGAGAGTGGCGAGGTGGCAAAGGTCCGGGGCTGAGCGGTGGGGTCGCGTGCCCGACCAATGGCTACTGCGTCGCAGTCGGCTACTACCACGACACGGCGGGGTCCTACCAAGGGCTGATCGAGACGCTCTCCGATGGCAAGTGGACGGCGGCGAGGGCGCCGCTTCCACCGATTGCCGGCAACCCGACGCCACGGGACTCCTACGAAGATGCCGACCCCATCTACTACGGACTCGCCTGCTACGCGGCTGAACACTGCGCCGCAGCCGGCACCGACGAAGTTGCCGGTGGGCAAGGAATGGTCCTCACCCTCGACGGAGGATCATGGGCAGCTGAGACCGTGTACCCGAATCAGGCGTTGCCGTCAGTTGGCGGCCTGGGAGGGGTGACGTGCAGCCCTGACGGGACCTGCCTGGCGGGCGGTAGCGCCTATTGGTCGGACGGCAGCATGGACGGAATCATCGACTCCTACGGCAAGGGCGCGTGGACCGTCGGTAAGGTGGCAGCCCCATCCGACGTGTCCCCCAAGGCCCGAGGTGTCGCTGGACTCGGCGTGGTCGCGTGCACCGTCGTCGACACCTGCGTCGCGGCGGGCAGCTACCGGGACGTCAACCTCAACTCGTCAGGGGTCCTCGCGACCCGCGTGCTCGGGACCTGGACGGCGCTCAAGGCTCCGGTGCCACTCGGCGCCGCACTGAACCCGAACACCGCGTTCGTCTCCGCCAGCTGCGGATTGACGCTGTGTGTCGCGGATGGCATCTACACCGATCACTTGGGCAACGTGCAAGGTCTGCTCGAGACGTTCGCCGCCGGCTGACCCAACGCTGCGTCGTTCGCCGGGCAACCTGCGAGCCGTTGCCGCGATCACCGCTCAGAAGGCGCCTAGCAACTTCCCGCTCAACAGCGACGCGGCGCACAGAACAGTCGCCAGCGTTGCGGCTACCGCAGAGCCTCCGGCTTCCCACGTCACCAAGGTAGTCGTAGCGGCTTCGTCCGGATGCTGGCGTCTTCGATTCGCGTTCGCGGCTACGTGACGCACGATCACCGCACAGGACGCGAGGAGATAGGTGAGCGCCTGCGCGAGCAAGAGGATCGTCAGGCCTATGGTCCGGTCGGGATGAGGGGCGATCGCAATCACTACTACGGGTGCGAAGCAAAGAACCAGCAGCGGCGAGAAGAACTTCAGCGACAACGGCCGGATGTCCGTCAGGCCTTTTGGCGTGACCCGAAACGGCTTCGGGGCGGACCTGCGACCGGCCCACATTCCCTGGAAGAAGCCCCAGGTGGTCCAAGGCCAGCGCACGAGCTGAAAGAGCACGAGATCGGTCGACCACAGCTTGGCCCGGACTGGACGCAGCACGCCGCAGTGCCGAAGCCACGCCAAGGTGCTCATGAGCAACAGCGAAGGCAGCGAGAGGCGGATGTAGAACTCGAGGATGCTCGTGTTGACCCATGTGACGCCGGTGAGCACGCCAAGGGACGGCAGGCTGATCGCCGCGAGACACACCAAACCTTGGACCAGGTAGAAGAAGAGCGCAAAGCTCATCCGCGCCCGCGCCCTGCGAGGGACCGTGCGGAACTTCGACGGCGCCCATCTGGTGAAGATCGTTCCCAGGCTGCGCGACCACTGCAGCTCCTGGGTGATCATGTCGTCGAAGGTCTCGGGCCCATCGCCGTGAGCTTCGGCGTCGATGGCGAAGGCACCCGACCATCCCGCGGACTGCAGCCACAACGTTGTCGTGTAGTCCTCGGCGAGCTCCGGCCCGAGCCCGCCCACCTCACGCAACGCCGACGTACGAACCGCGTAGTGAGATCCGATGCAGAGTGGCGCCCAACCCCCGTTCGAACCAGCCTGCACCACGCCGTGCAACGACGCCTCGCGATGCAGCCGGCCTCTCACGGTCCAGCCCTTGTCCTCGTTCGCATCGCACACGCTGGGCGCTGCGACGTAGCCGATGCCCGCGTCCGCAAACGGCCGCACCATCTCCATGAGATAGCCAGGTGCGGGCACATGGTCCGCGTCCAGCTGGGCCACCACGTCGTAGGAGTCGTAGCCGTGACGGTCGTAGAAGTACGCGAGGTTGCCCTCCTTGCTCTTCGTACGTCGGGGCCAGACCGGCTGGTGGTATTCAGGAGCCCGCGCCCGCGTGGAGACGCGGACACCGTGGCGTCGGCACCACTGTCGCGCTGTCCGGGTGGGCTGCTCATCGGCCAGCCAGACGTCGTAGGCGAAGGGCACCTCCTGCGCGACCATGCCTCGCAAGGTCTCGCGAACCATCGGCCACGGCTCCGAGGGCGCCTTCGTCACGACCATTGCGACGCGTAGCGGGGGAACTGTCAGTTGAGGATTCGGCCGCTTGATGCGACAGGCGAAGAAGACGAAGTACGCACCGAGCAAAAAGATCCAACCTAGACCTGCGGTCGAGGCGACGCGACCGACACTCCACCGCCCGCGAGCCGGCGCGAACCACCACAGCCAGAACAGGGCGCCGCTGCTGACCCACGCCAGCACCAACAGGCGGAGGACGGCCTCCTGATGGACGGTGAGAACAGGTACGAGGTGTTGCGGGCGCTCACCGCGCTTCGACCCACGAACGACGGCACGGTCCGGCCTCGCATGACCGCGGATGCCCGCAGCGGAGAAGCCGGATCGGACGGATCCGATCATCATCGAGCCGTCGTTAGTGCGAGTCGCCGTCTGACAGACGCCGGAAGAAGCCGACCATGAGGACACCGGCGATCAGCAGCACGAAGCCGATGGCAACCAGAACCATCAAGTGGCTCGCACCCGTGTAAGGCAGGGACTTCAGCGCGGGCGCACCCTTGGCACCGGCTGCTGCGCCGACCACCGCGCCGGCGACACTGGCGCCTCCGGTGCCGGCTGAAACGCTCATTGCTGGGCCTTCGCTCTCTTGTCAGTCTGAGTAGTTGTTACGCATAACTACCCACTTCGACCTCGATCGCACATGGCGGCGCCAGCCGTGTCGCCTCCTACACAGCTATGGAAGGGGGCGGTTGCTACCAGAGCTGGTCGACGTAGGTGTCGGTGCCGACAATCGTTCGAAGGAACGGCGCCACCAACAACGCGTCCGCGAGGTCGAGCTCGGCGAGTGCTTTGGTGTACGCGCGGAACCAGTCGATCGACGCGCGCACGTCACCACCGATGAACGCCACTTGGCAGAGCCGGTTCTCCTGCCCTCCCGGCGATCCGAGCGCCATCGGTGCGTTGTCGCGGGAGTTGCGGAACTCCGGCCGTGGCGTCCAGGACGACACGATCTCGACGTCGGAGCCGGACAGCAGGTCACGTGTCGCGTCGCTCTCGCTGATGCGTTCGTGGAGCGCCGCGGCGTCGAGGCCGTTGCGGCCGTCGAGCCAAACGCAGACGATGCCGTCGTAGTGGTGATCGAGGGCGAGCTCAAGCGGCACTGGGTCGGCGTCGCGATATACCGCGCCTACGTGATCGAACGTCGCGGTGTGCACGTGCGAGCGCTCCGAGAAGCCGCGTCCGTTGCTGTAGAGCTGCTGCACCTGCGGCAGGGCCCAGTCGTCCCAATCCTTGTGGTGACCGGCTTCGACCCAATAGATCGCAACGTACGAACCCGCATCGAGCGGATCCGCGACGTCGGTGCCGCCCCAACGCAGGTTCTTCATCTCGCGGGTCGCAACCCAACGCGAGCCGGCAATCTGCCATGGCCCTTCCATGCAGCCCGCGTAGAAGTGGTCGCGCTCGTACCAGCGGTTGTACGCGCTCTCGAACCCCTTGTGCGGGTCGACGAGGGTGAGCAGCATCGATCCGACCTTGACCGGGTAGTCGTCGACCCCCGCAGGCGTCAGCGGGTAGTTGTCGGGTGGGTAGGCCATTACTGCTCCTTGAACCGGTCCATGACCTCTGCGCGCACTACTTTGCCAGTTGCGGTCCTGGGAAGGGGGTCCCGCGTGATCACCCAGCGGCTCGGGACCTTGAAATACGCGAGCCGCTGCTTCACGTAGCCGGTGAGCGCGTCCTCGCTGAGGCTCACGCCTTCAGCGGGCACGACGATCGCGCCGACAATCTGGCCGAACTCATCGTTGGGCAGCCCGACGACGACCACCTCGTGCACGTCGGGGTGTCCCTCGAGACAGCTCTCGATCTCTGCGGGGTAGACGTTCTCGGCGCCGCGGAGAATCAGGTCAGTACGACGAGTGGTGAGGAACAGCAGACCATCGCGAATCTCTCCCAGGTCGCCGGTCTTGAGCCAGCGGTTCTCGCCGATCACGGCGTCGGTGGCTTCCTGGTTGTTCCAGTACCCGATCATCACCATCGGGCCGCGCAGGTAGATCTCTCCCGCGTCGTCGACCTTCAGCTCCACTGTCGGCACCGGGCGTCCGACGGTGTCGGGATGCTCTTGCAGCTCGGCGAACGACGACGTCGTCGACAGCCCGCAGGCCTCGGTCTGGCCGTAACCGATCCCCCAGCTGATGTGCTCACCGAACGTGTCACGGATCGCCTGCTGCAACGCCGCCGACCATGCGGCGCCGCCGCCGCCGATGTGCATCATCGATGACGTGTCGTAGTCCTTGGCGGTCGGCTCGTGCACCACCCGCCAGAGCGTGGTCGGCATCGTCGTCCACGTGCTGCACCGCTCCCGCTCGATCACCTTCAGCGTTGAGACCGGGTCGAACTTGCCGTCCTGCCACACGGTGGTGTTGCCGGCGCCGAGGCACGCGATGACGCCGCTGTGCAGGCCCGACACGTGGAACAGCGGCGTACTCGTCAGAGCCCGAGACGGCGGAAGCGTGAACCCCGGTGGCACTCGCGCCGCGATGATGCACTGCTGCGCCTGCACCAGGCAGTTGAGATTGCGATGCGAGTGCGTTGCGCCCTTCGGACGCCCGGTCGTGCCGGACGTGTAGAGGATCAGCGCCGGGTCGTCCTCGTCGACGTCCACCTGCGGTCGCTCGACTTCGTCGCCATCAAGCAATGCGGTGATCGGCCCCATGTCCTTGACGACGAGCTTCGGAGCGCAGTCGGCGAGCGCGTAGTCGAGCTCGTCCTGTGCCCACCACACATTGAGCCCAACGGCGATCGCGCCGATCGAGACCGCCGCCCAGAACGTGACGACCCACTCGATCGAGTTCTTGCCGAAGATCGCGACTCGGTCGCCCTTGTCGACACCTTGCTCTTGGAGATAGCGGGCGACTCGCGCGACGGCCGCGTGATGCTCGGCGTAGGTGAGCCGGCGATCACCGTCGACGATGTACTCACGATCGGCCCACTCGAGCGACCGGTCGAGCAGCGCCGCCATCGAGCGCAGCCGCTCGCTGAAAACCGTCATGCGTTCGCCGAGGACGATCTCCTCAGTAAGGTCAAAGTTCATGACGGCCACCGCTCACGAGCAGATCCGCAACCTGCTCGGTCGCTACTGCGAGCGCATGGACGCCGGCGACTTCGCCGGTCTCGCGGCGCTGTTCACCCACGGCACCCTCGCCGATGGCCACGGAAACATCTTCGCGACGGGCGCAGCGGAGATGCAGGCCATGTGGGAGGGGCAGACCAAGACCTACGACGGGTCGCCCCGCACGCGCCACATCACCGCGAACCCGGTGATCGAGGTCGACGAGAGCACCGGCACCGCGACGTGCACGTCGTCGTACGTCGTGTTCCAGGGCGTTGACGGCTTCGCGTTCCAGCCGATCGTGAGCGGCCGGTACGCCGACAGCTTTACGCGGGACGACGACGGCTCGTGGCGCTTCACCGCGCGCCGCTACGCCGTCGATCACGTCGGCGACCTCTCTCACCATCTCCGGATGCAGGTGACAGAGAGCTAGTTGACCATTCGGGCGCCGTCGCCCCAGTACTGCGCGCGTAGCGCCTTCTTGTCCGGCTTGCCGAGAGCCGACAGCGGGATCGCATCGACGAAGTCGACGCTCTTCGGCGCGTGGGTCGCGCCCTTGCGCTCCTTCACCAGCTCGTAGAGCTCCTCCTCGCTCACCGTCTGGTCTGGCCGCAGAACAACGACGGCCTTGACCGCCTCACCCCACTTCTCGTCGGGCACGCCGATCACCGCGACCTGTCCGACCGACGGGTGCGTGCCGATCACGTCCTCGATCTCACGCGGGAACACGTTGAAGCCACCGGACACGATCATGTCCTTCTTGCGGTCGACGATCGTGAGGAAGCCCTGGGCGTCCTTCTTCGCGATGTCACCGGTGTGCAGCCAACCACCGGCGAGTGCCTCAGCGGTCTGCTCCGGCTTGTTCCAGTAGCCCGCCATCACGAGTGGGCCGCGGACGCAGATCTCGCCCGGCTCGCCATCGGGAACCTCGTTGAGATCGTCGTCGAGCAGCTTCACGTTCAGCCACGGCACAGCGCGGCCACACGTGGCGAGCCGCTCGAGGTCGTTGATGTCGTGCTCGCCCTTGCGCAACACCGAGATCGTCATCCCGCACTCGGACTGGCCGAAGAACTGGAAGAAGATGTGGCCGAACTTCTCGATGGCCTCCTTGAGCCGGGTCGGTGAGATCGCGGAGGCGCCGTAATAGACGGTCTCGAGGCTCGACAGGTCGTAGTCGTCGATCTTCGGGTGGTCCATGAGGATGTAGAGCATCGTCGGAACGAGCATCGTGGCGGTGATCTTGTACTTCTGGATCGTCTCGAGCACCGCGGTCGGGTCGAAGCCGGGAAGCACGACGATGCTTCCGCCGCGAAGCAGCGTCGGGACGAAAAACGCCGCGCCCGCGTGCGACAGCGGAGTCGCGATCAGGAACCGCGTCTCCTCAGGCCACTCCCACTCCGCGAGCTGGATCTGCGTGAGCGTCGCGCCACTGCGATAGGTCTGCATGACCCCCTTGGATGCACCCGTCGTACCGCCGGTGTAGGTGAACCCACTGATGTCCTCGCCGTTGACTTCGGGAGCGACCAGCGGCTTCGGTTCGAACGTCTCCGCGAGCGCGATGAGGTCGACGCCGACCTCGGACGGCCCGAGCGAAAGGAGCGTCTTGAGGCCGGGCACGCGGTCGCGAAGTTCGGCCGCGCGCTCCTCGAACGCACTCGGGTCGAAGACCAGCGTCTCGATCTCCGCGTCCTCGAGCACGTAGGCCTGGTCGTCGGCGGATCCCATCGGGTGCAGCGACGTGCTCCGGCACGGCGTCAGCATGTTCGCACCCATGGTGAACAACACCTCGGGGCGGTTCTTCGACAGCATCGCGATCGGGTGATGCTCGGTGATGCCGAGCGAGGCGAACGCCTGCACGTACTTGCTCATCTGCGCCGCCACCTGGGACGCGGTGAGCACCTCGTCCCCCAGATACACGGCGGGTTTGTCCGCGTGCCGGGCCAGCGCCGCAACCAGCAGGTTGGGCATGAAAGCCGGCTTGTGAAGGTCGTCTGCAGTCGTCGACATCAGTGCCAATCCTCTGTGCCATTCCGGGTGGCTGTGGCCTGGCCCGACGATATCTGAAAAGGTGTCAGATAATCCTCACGAGGTTGCCCGCTCCGCTCACAACCCCGCGGGGGCCCCGAAATGCCAAGAAACACAACGCTTTGGGAGCCTGCGTCGTGGCAGTCACGTTGAGCATCGGCGTGCCGAACTTCGGTGGCTGGTCGGGCGGCGACTGGCGTGGCCTCGTCGACGTCGCGCGGATGACGGAGGACGCGGGGATTGACCGCATCGTCGTCGTCGACCACACGGTGATGGGCCGTAACACCGACGCCTACGCCTGGGGCCGGTTCCCGGTGCCACCCGAGGCGCCCTGGCTCGAGCCGCTCGCTGTGCTGAGCGCGATGGCGGCCGTCACGACGACGCTGCGGCTGTCCACCGGCATCCTCATCGCGCCGCTGCGCCCGGCGTCCGTGCTGGCGAAGCAGGTCGCGACGCTCGACGTCTTGTCGAACGGCCGGGTCGACCTCGGCGTCGGGGTCGGGTGGCAGAAGGAGGAGTACGACGCGCAGGGCCTGGACTTCTCCCAACGCGGGACGCTGCTGGACGACACGATTGCGGCCTGTCGCGCACTGTGGTCCGACCTGCCAGCCAGCTTCGAGTCGACGTCCGTCAGCTTCGACGACACGTTCTGCTCGCCGCAGCCAATCCAGTCCCGGCTACCGGTGTGGTTCGGCGGGTCGCTGACCGAACGAATGATCGCTCGCATCGTCGATCTCGGGGACGGCTGGATCCCGATCATGGGAGCGACGCTCGACGACGTACGGGACGGCGCCACCCGCCTGGCGGCAGCCACGAGCCGGCGGATCGAAGTACAGATGCGAGCCACCACGGTGATGGGCGATGACGGAAAGGCGGATCCGGTCGGCACAATGTCTGGCGTGCCCCAGCTCCCCGATGCCGGCGTCACGGACGTGACAGTTAACCTCGCGGCATTCGCTCCCACGATGGCGGATGCGCCAGCCGCGCTGCGCGCGCTCGGCAAAGCTTTTGGGGAGGTGACCGCGTGATCAACACGATGGTCGACAGCTGGGAGATCCGCCAGCTTGTCGAGCGCTACGCGGCGGCCGCCGATCGCGGGGACGGTGCGAGTGCAGCAGGCCTTTTCGTCGAGGACGGCGAGTTCGCCATGTGGCTCGACCCAGAGTCCCTCGACCCGACGTCGACCCGCCGCGGTCGCCCCGAGATCGCGGCATCGATCGACCGGATTCGCGACTACAGCCACACCCATCACACCATCGGCAGCCATGTCGTCGAGATCGCCGAGGACCGCGCAACCGGTGAAGCCCGCTGCGAGGCACACCACCTGATCGGCGCGCCCCCGAACGTCAAGGACCATGTGATGTTCGCCTACTACCTCGACGAGTACGTCAAGGTTGACGGTCGCTGGTTCTTCAAGCGCCGCGAGCTGCGTGTGAACTGGATCAGCATCCTGCCCGTCGAACAGTGATGAAGGCGTACCGGCTTCTCGACTGGCAGCGGGCGGACTTCGACGAGGTGCCGATTCCCGAGCCCGGACCGGGAGAGGTGCGAGTCCGCATCGGCGGCGTCGGGCTCTGCCATTCCGACGTCATCTTCCTTGAGGCACCGGCCGGCCTGCTCCCTTACGACCTGCCGTTCACCCTCGGCCACGAGATCGCCGGATGGGTGGACGCGGTCGGTGCCGGCGTCGACGCCGTTGCTCACGATGAGGCAGTCGCGGTCGCCTGCATGGCGCCGTGCGGCGAGTGCCGTTGGTGTCGTCGGGGCCAGGACAACTATTGCGTCGACACCTGGCACGGCCGGGGCTTCGGTGTCGACGGCGGGCTCGCGGAGTACATCGTCGTCGGCGCAAGTCAGCTCGTGCCGCTCGGCGACCTGGACCCGAAGGTCGTCGCACCGTTGACGGATGCGGGCGCGACGTCGTACCACGCAGTGAAGAAGGCCCTACCGAAGCTGTACGACGACTCAACCGCGGTCGTGATCGGCGTCGGCGGGCTCGGCGCGTACGGCGTGCAGTGGCTGCGCATGCTGACGAAGGCGCGGATCATCGCGGTCGAGGCGAAGCCGGAACGCATCAAGGCGGCCGCCGAACTCGGAGCGCACGAGGTGATCGAGGCGGGCGACGGCCTTTCGAGGCGGCTCGCCGAGGCGATCGGCGAGGGCGGTGCCGACGCGATCCTCGATTTCGTCGGCAGCGATGCCACGATCCGCGCCTCGATGCGCAACGTCGCGAAGGCGGGAGCGATCGGTCTCGTCGGCCAGGGCTTCGGCAAAGGCGAGGTCCGCTACGGAGCGTGGGCGCATGACGCCGACCTGTTCAACCCGCAGGGCTCGACGATCGCCGAGCTCGGCGAGGTGATCGCACTCGCGAAGTCGGGCGAGGTGGTCGTCGAGGTTGAGCAGTTCGGGTTCGACGAAGTCGTCGAGGCCTACCAGCGGCTAACGGACGGGACCCTCAACGGCCGAGCGGTCGTCCTCCCCAACGGCTAGGGCTTCTGTAGGAACTTCTGGAGCTTGGCGATCCGCCAGGGCCGGCGGCCGCCCGCGACGCGTAGCCCGCGACGGACTGCGCCGACCTGGCCGAGGCGCTGATAGAAGAAGAGCAGGAGCGTCTCCGGTGGCGACGTGAGAACGACATCGGCGGGCTCACCTACATCAGCCGGTCGACTGTCGACCTTGCCGTTGTCGAAGGCGAGCATCCAGTTCGCGGCACCCGGCACCCGGAACTGCAGATCGAGGGTGCCTGTCGCGGTCGGCTCGGCATAGGCGGACGTCAGCTGCATGATCGCGTTGATGACGAGGAGCGCGTCACGCGAGTCGATTCGCCACGGTCGACCCGCCCCGCGAGCGAGGTCGTGGCCGTGCACCATGAACTCGCCGATGAAGTTGGCCATCCCTCCCGCAGCGTCGATCGTCGTGTTGCCGTGGAACGGGAAGCGCTGATGCAGGTCGAGTTGCTCCGGCGCGAACGCGACCCGCACTCTCTTCATCTGCGACACCAGCTCCGGGATCAGGTCCCCCATCTGGACACCATCGAGCTCGCGCAGCTCTCGATCGTTGATCAGGTCGACCTCGCGTGGCGTCGCGCCGAGGCCGTCGGTGCTCATGATGTCGCGGTTCGTATAACGACGAGCGACGGTCAGGATGTGGGCGACGACGTCCCGCGATGTCCAGGTCGTTCCCGCGCCGACGACGTCAGGCCCGACCGACCTCACCAGCGAGATGAACCGCTCCTGCACCGCATCGATGCGCCGCCAGAGCTCTTCTCCCTCTGTCGCGATGAACCGCTGGTAAGCCTGCTGCACAGCCATGTCGTCCTCCCGTGTGGTGCAGTTTGCAGTACTGCATATTGCAGTACTATCACCACATGACCGACGGCATGTCAACCAACTCCTACGCGGTGCTCGGAATGCTCGCCCTACGGCCGTGGACGCCGTACGAGCTCACCCAGCAATTTCTTCGCAGCCTTTCCTGGTGCTGGCCCGTCTCGGAGCGCCAGCTCTACACCGAACCCGAAAAGCTGGTCGGTCTGGGCCTTGCGAGGGTCCAGTCCGCCGACAACGGCGCTCGCGCCCGGCGGCAGTACTCGATTACTCCCGCCGGGCGAAAGGCCCTCAAAGAATGGCTCGGCACCCCCACCACTGCGCCTCGAGTCTTCAACGAGCCGCTGCTACGAGTGCTCTACGCGGATCAGGGCGACCAGGCTGATCTGCTGCAGGCACTCGTCGGCCTACGCGAGGAGATGCTCGCGCGGTTCGAGGTCGGCCGAGAGCGGTCCCTCGAGTACCTGGAGGAACGCGGCCCGTTCCCGGACCGGGCACACCTCATCGCGATCTTCGCCGACCTGGGCCAGCGCATCACCACCGTCATCGACGAGTGGGCGTCGGATTCGATCCGCGAAGTGAAGACGTGGCCGAGCACGAAGAGCCTGGGCATGACTTCCGCAACGCGGCGGACCCTCAAACGGGTGGTGGACGCCGCCCATCCCGCCTGATGGCAGAGACGCCCGTTCGTATGTGACATAGGTGTCGTGAATTACGACCCGAATGTCACATACGTGTTGGATATTGCGACACCTATGTCACATGCGGCACCGGTGGCACAACACCTATGTCACATGCGATACGGCGCGAGAAGCCGGTAGCGCTCAGCCGGTGTAGCCCATGGGCATGAGGATCGACTTGAGCTCGCAGAAGGCGGCGAGGCCTTCGGGACCGTCCTCGCGACCGATACCGGAGCACTTGTAGCCACCGAACGGCGAGCCCATGTCGAAGGCGTACCAGTTGATGCCGTAGGTGCCGGTGCGGACCTTCGTCGCGATCTCGTAGCCGTGGTCGACATCCTGCGTCCAGACCGAGCCGGCAAGACCGAAGTCGCTGTCGTTCGCAATCGCGACGGCCTCTTCCTCGGTGTCGTAGGGCAGCAGGGAGAGGACCGGGCCGAAGATCTCCTCCTGCGCGATCGTCATCTTGTTGTCGACGTCGGCGAAGACGGTCGGGGCGACGTACCAGCCGGTGTCGAGACCGGCCGGCCGGGTCCCGTCGAGCACGAGCCGCGCTCCCTCGGCCTTGCCCTTCTCGATGTAGCCCTCGACGCGGTCGCGCTGCCGCTCGGCGACCAGCGGGCCGAGCTGCGTCGCCGGGTCCGACGGATCACCCACGACGAACATCTTCGCGGCCTCGGTGATCGCCTCGGTGATCTCGTCGTAGCGGTTCCGCGGCGCCAGGATCCGAGTCTGCGCGACGCACGCCTGCCCGGAGTTCATCAGGCCGGAGAACGCGATCATGAACGCGCTCGATGCGAGGTCGACGTCGTCGAGCAGGATCGCGGCCGACTTGCCGCCGAGCTCGAGCGAGACGCGCTTGAGCCGCTCGGTCGCGAGCGAGCCGACCTTGCGACCAGCCGCAGTCGAGCCGGTGAACGACACCTTGTCGACGCCGGGGTGCGTGACGAGGTACTCGCTCACCTCGCGGTCCGCCGGTACGACGGAGATGACGCCCTCGGGCAGCCCCGCCTCGACCAGCAGCCCGCCGAGCATCAGCGAGTCGATCGGCGTCTCTGGGGCCGGCTTCAGCACCACGGTGCAACCGGCGAGCAGCGCCGGGATGACCTTGTTGACCGCGATGAACAGCGGCACGTTCCACGGGATGATCGCGGCGACGACGCCAACCGGCTCGCGACGTACCTTGCTGATGCCGAACGCGCCGCTGCGCTGCTCCTCCCACGGGAAGCTGTCAGCCAGGCCCGCGAACACGTCGAGCGCGCCCTTCGCCGGCGTGTACATCATCATCTCGACGGTCGACGGCGGGGCGCCCATCTCCGAGGAGATGACCGTCTTGTAGTCCTCGATCCGCTCGGCAAGCAGGTCGGCGAACTTCGCCAGCACCTTCGCCCGCTCACTCGGCGGCGTGGTCGGCCACGGTCCGTGGTCGAAAGCCTGCCGGGCGGCAGCAACCGCCGCGTCGATGTCCGCCTCGACGCCCTCGGGCACCGTGCCGACCACCTCGAGCGTCGCCGGAGAGCGCACCTCGAAGGTCTGGCTGGTCGACGGCGCGACCCACTTTCCGCCGATCAGAAGCTGGTCGTATGAGGTCATGTCGCCATTATGTGACGACCCGTCAGATCTGGTCGAGGCAGGGTCGAATCACGATCTTGAACACCTTGATTCCGCAGGTTCCGCGCCGAATGGATGGCATGAAGCCGATTGCGACCACTCTCAGCCTCGCGGCCGTTGTCGCCCTCGCGGGCTGCGGTGGCGGCAGCAGCGGAGGCGCCGCGACCACGACGCCGACCAACCCGCCGAATGCGCCTGCCGACAGTGCCGCCGCGACGTCTGAGATCACCACGACCTGGCAGACGTTCTTCCACACCGGCACGAAGCCCACGGCCGCGGAGCAGCTGCTGGAGAATGGCGACCAGCTCGGCGCGGCAATCAGGGTCGCAGGCATGATCCAGCACAAGCAGAAGATCACCGAAGCCGCGAAGGTCCTCCACGTCGCCTTCACGAGTCCAACCGCCGCGACCGTCACCTACAACCTGCTGAGCCACGGCACGGTGTTGCTGCCCAACGCGACCGGCCAGGCCGTGCTCCAAGACGGCCACTGGAAGGTGTCGCAGTCGACGTTCTGCACCCTCGTCCAACTAGGTGCAGGAGGTAAGGAAATTCCTGGATGCTAAGGACCCCCGCGAGCATCTGAAACGAGGTCATATAGTCCGGAGACCCCCTGCATCTCTCCGGAGGACCTCCTTTGTCCGGGTTCAACCTTGCCGATCTCTTCGAGCGGGTTGTTGATGCCGTCCCCGACCGCGAGGTCATCGTCTCCCCCGCCCGCCGGCTCACCTTCGCCCAGCTCGACGAGCGCGCGAACCGGCTGGCGAACGTCCTGACCGAGCTGGGCGTCGAGCGCGGCGAGCACATCGGCCTGCAGCTCCTGAACGGCTCGGAGTACATCGAGGGAATGCTCGCGGCGTTCAAGATCGGCGCCGTACCCGTCAATGTGAACTTCCGGTACGTCGAGGGCGAGCTGCGCCATCTGTACGACGACGCGGACCTGGTTGCGGTGATCCACCACCAACAGTTCTCGCCACGAGTCGCGGCTGTGTTCCCGAAAGCTGTGACAGTGCGCAACCTCATCGTCGTCGCCGAGAGCTCGGCGGCCGACATCGCGCCCGACTCGCTCGACTACGAGGCTGCGCTGGCTGACGCGAAGCCCGAACGTCCGGACGGCAGCGAGCGCACCGGCGACGACCGCTACATCGCCTACACCGGTGGGACGACGGGTCTGCCCAAGGGCGTCGTGTGGCGACAGGAGGACATCTTCTTCGCCGCCATGGGCGGCGGTGACGTCTTCCAGTCCGGCAACTTCATCGCGACACCCGAGGAGATCGTCGAGCGCATCCCGGAGACCGGCGGGACCATCCTCACGACCCCACCACTGATGCACGTCAGCGCGCAGTGGGGCGTCTTCCACTCGCTGTTCGCCGGCGGCCGGGTCGTGTTCCCGCCGCAGGGTCCGTTCGACCCTGACGGCATCTGGTCGCTCGTCGCCAAGGAAGGCGTCAACATCCTCACGATCGTCGGCGACGCGATGGCGCGGCCGCTAGCCGACGCGTACGCCGCCGCCCTCGAAACCGGCAACCCGCACGATGCATCGTCGCTGTTCGTCATCGGCTCCGGTGGTGCCGTGCTGTCGACGCAGGCGAAGGCGAAGCTGACCGAGCTCCTGCCGTCACTGATGGTGGTCGACGGCTTCGGCTCTTCGGAAACCGGCATCGTCGGCAGCAAGATGCACGTCAGCGGCGACACGACGACGGCGCCCACCTTCACTGTCAACGCGCAGACCCAGGTGCTCGACGAGACGGGCAAGCCGGTCGAGCCCGGGTCCGGCCAGGTCGGGCGGCTCGCCCGCAAGGGGTTCGTCCCGCTCGGCTACTACAAGGACGAGGCGAAGACCCGAGCCACCTTCATCGAAGTCGACGGCGAACGCTGGGTGCTTCCGGGTGACAACGCGACAGTGTCCGAGGACGGCACCGTCGTACTCCTCGGTCGTGGCTCCACCTCGATCAACACGGGCGGCGAAAAGGTCTACCCCGAAGAGGTCGAGACGGCACTGATGACGAATCAGGCGGTTGCCGACGTCATCGTCGTCGGCGTGCCGGACGAGCGATGGGGTGAGCAAGTCGTGGCAGTCGTCGCAGCGGCGCGGGGCGAGACGCCGACGCTCGAGGCGCTGCAGCAGCACGCGCGTGACTCACTCGCCGGCTACAAGCTCCCGCGCTCGCTCGTGCTGGTCGACAAAGTGGAACGAACCCCGGCCGGCAAGCCTGACTACGCATGGGCGAAGAAGATCGCCATGGCAGAGGGGAGCTAACCGTGGCCCACATCAATCTCGAGGCGGTCGCCGACACGCTCGCCATCCAGCACCTGCTCGCGCGATACCCGATCCTCGTCGACAGCGGTGATCTCGACGCCCTGGATGAGCTGTTCACCACCGACGCGCGCCTCGACTTCACCGGCTTCGGCGGCCCTGACGGCGGCCTTGCCGAGATGAAGGAGTTCCTCAAAGGAAACCTCGCGTTCTTCGCGCGAACGCTGCACATGATGGGGCTGCCGCTGATCACCCTCGCCGCACACACCGCCACCGCCCGGACGCCATGCCACAACCCGATGGTCATCAATCAGAAGGACGGGTCCACGCAGGCGTGGCTGATCGGACTCGTGTACGACGACGAGTTCGTCGAGACCGCTGAAGGCTGGCGCTTCGCATCTCGCACCGCGACACGTGTCTACTCCGTGGTCGGGCTGACCGACACTCCGCTCAGCGGCTGACGCGTGGCGTACTCCCGATGACCGACTTCGTCTCGGTCGAGCGGCCACGGCCGCACGTCGCACTCGTCACGCTCAACCGACCCGAGCGGATGAACGCGATGGCGTTCGACGTGATGATCCCGCTGCGCGAAGAGCTGGAGCGGATCAGCTCCGACAACGACGTACGCGCCGTTGTGCTGACCGGAGCCGGCGGCGCCTTCTGCTCTGGTGCAGACCTCGAAAGCCCCGGACGGGTGCCGGACATCGACGGCCTCACGCTTCCGACGATCGCGCTCCGGTCGATGGAGCTGCTCGAGCGGGTCATCTCGACGGTCCGCGCGATGCATCAGCCGGTAGTCGCCGCCGTCAACGGACCGGCCATCGGCGGGGGCTTCTGCCTTGCGTTGGCATGCGACCTTGTCGTCGTCGGGGAGTCGGCGTACTTCCGCGCCGCAGGGATCAACAACGGGCTCACCGCGACCGAGCTTGGCTTGTCCTACCTGTTGCCACGTGCCGTCGGATCGGTGCGCGCTGCCGACATCATGCTGACCGGCCGTGACGTCGACGCCACCGAGGCGAAGGCGATCGGACTCGCCTCCCACACGGCGAGTGACCCCGAGCTGTTGGACACCGCGTACGACGTTGCCGGGCGGATCGTCGGGTTCAGCCGGCCGGGGATCGAGCTCACCAAGCGCATGCTCGCCGCCAGCCTGGACGGTGGGAGCCTTTCAGCCCACATGCGCAATGAAGGCCTCTCTCAGCTCTACGTCCGCCTGACAACCCGTAACTTCGAAGAGGCGATCACGGCACGCAAGGAAAAGCGCCCGCCGGACTTCAAGGACTGAACTTGTCAGCAGAGGACGAACTCGAACAGCTCGAGCGGGACCGGGCAGCGTCCCAGCGGCTTGCCGACGCGATGCGCCGCATCATTGCGCGACTCGTCGTGGTGCGACCGCCGGCGGAACAGCTCGACCGCGCCGCAGACGCGGCGAACCAGTTCGCCGACTCTCTCGACGAGCTGCCGGAGCGCTCGAAGTCGTGGGAGGTCAGCGAGGCCGGCCTGCAACCGCGTGACTTCGTCAACCACAGCCCGATCTCGGGAATGGCGAACCCGATCGCGCCGCCGTTGAAGATGTGGATCGTCGATGACGGTCCCGGCGAGTACCACATGGAAGGCACGGTGACCTTCGGTCCGGCCTACGAAGGCCCGCCCGGTCACTGCCACGGCGGGTGGGTAGCGGCGATGTTCGACGAGCTGCTCGGCTTCGTCCAGCTTGCGCCCGGCTTCACGGCGTTCCTGCACGTCGACTACCGCCGTCCGACCCCGCTCAACAAGGAGCTCAGCCTGCGCGGTTGGATCGACTCCGTCGACGGGCGCAAGCGAACGATTCGCGGCACCTGCCATCTCGACGGCACGCTGATCAGCGAGGCACACGGCCTGTTCATCGCACCACGCGAGGGTCAGGACTATCTCGGCATCTTTGGGAATCCAGCAGGAGGGGCGGCGGAGTGAGCCAGCGTTTCGAAGGCCGTACGGCGATCATCACCGGAGCCGGATCCGGGATCGGTCGCGCAACCGCGCTGCGCCTGGCCCGCGAGGGCGCGACTGTGTTCGCGCTCGACATCGACGAGGGCCGTCTGAAGGAAACCGCCGAGCTCGGGGGCGACAACATCATCATCCGGCCGACCGACCTCACGGTCCGCGAGGAGTGCCGGGCTGCGGTCGCCGAGGCCGTGGGCAAGCACGGCAAGCTCGACATCCTCGGCAACGTCGCCGGCATCGGCCGCAACGAGCACTTCACCGAGGTGACCGAGGCGGCGTACCGGCAGATGTTTGCCGTCAACGTCGACGCATACTTCTTCATGGCGCAGGCCGCCGTCCCGCACCTGCTCGAGACCAACGGCGTCGTCGTCAACATCGCGTCGAACGCCGGCCTGATGGGCCAGGCGTTCTCCGTCGTCTACACGATGACGAAGGGCGCCGTTGTCCAACTGACCCGGTCGCTCGCAATGGAGTACCTGAAGAAGCCGTTGCGCGTCGTCGCCATCGCTCCTGGCGGGACCGACACGAACCTCATCAAGGGCTTCCAGATGCCGGAAGACGTGGACTGGAAGCTGGTCGACCGCTACACGAGCGCGCGCGGCTTCGCGCAGCCCGAGGACATCGCGGCCCTGTTCTGCTTCCTCGCCTCCGACGAGGCGTCGAACATCCATGGCGCCATCGTCTCGAGCGACAACGGCATCACGGCCGGCTAGTCGCGGCGAACCCGCAACATCAGGGTGAACGTCTGGTCCGCCTTCGTGCCGGTCGAGCTGTCCTCGACGTCGTAGACCCCTACACCCCTGTACTTCGTGCCCGCCAGGTCACCCTTGGCCTTGGTCGTGTGGAAGTGGAACTGGATCGGCGCGCCGTTGCAGTTGAGGGTGTCGCGCCCCTCCTTCTTGCTGTGGCCGACGACCTTGATCGCGCCGGTGTTGGTGACCAGCCGGATAGCCACACTGCAATAGCCCTCGGCGACGAAACCCGGCTCGGTGATGGTGCCGCGGATCTTCGCCTTGCCGATCGAGAAGTGACCGTGACCGTGCAGACGACGCACCGTGCCGGTGTCGGGAATGTTGTTGGGCTTGACCGTCCAGTGGCCGCGACCATCACCCGTCAGCAGCGAGGGAGCGTCGCCGGCGAGCGCGGACGGCATGCCGACCAGCGCAGCCATCATGACCGCTCCGGTGACAGTTGCAACCCTGGCGCGCCTCATGACACGGGCCTCAGCTTCAGGGTGAACGAGCCGTGATCCGTTGCATCAGATGACGCGTTCTCCAGATCGAGGTGCCCGACACCTTTCCAGCTCTCGCCGGCCAGGACGCCGCTCGCCTTCACAGTGTGGAAGCGGAACCGGAACGGTCCGATGCAGTTCGGGTACGACGTGGAGGTGTGCTTCGAATGGCCGACCACACCGACCGAGCCATCACCGATGTCGAGTGTCATGGCGACACTGCACGCGCCGTTCGCGATGAAACCGGGCGAAGTGACGCTGCCATGAATCTTCGCGTCGCCGATCGAGAAGTGACCGTGGCCCCGGACGACGTGCTGGGTGCCGGTGTCAGGGTTGCTCGGCTTGACCTTCCAGGTTCCGTGACCGGACCCGCGCAGGTGGGCCGCCGTCGGACTCGATGCGAGCGCCGATGGCAGGCCGGCGAGAGCAACGGCGGATACCGACACCGCCAAGATCGCGCTTCGAGTTGTTCGCATGAGGCCTCCCCCGCTAGTGGTTCTCAGCAATCTGACGTCCTCAGGCGTCGCTTGGTTCCGCTAGAAGTTCGCGGCCGCCGGGATGACCTGCTCAGCCAGGATCTCCAGTGGCTTGATCGACGCGACCTCGGGCACGGTGCCGTGGTAGTGCGTGACTCCGAGGTCGTGCATCTTGCGCATCGCGTCGAGCAGGACGTCGGTGTTCTCGCCCTTCTTGCCGGGGTCAAGCGGCCCCATGACGGTCTTCTCGATCGCGTTGTAGTCCCGGCCGACGTCCTCGCAGTGCTGCTTCAGGATCTCGAGCTTGCGCTCGACCTCGCTCGGGTCGTAGGCGAAGAGGTTGCATGCATCGCCATACAGCGCGACGAGACGTAGCGTCTTCTTCTCGCCACCGCCACCGATCAGGATCGGCGGGTGCGGCCGGGTGAGCGACTGCGGCGAGTTGAGGGTGCGCTCGAGCTTGTAGTGCTTGCCGGCGTACGGGCCGTCGTCGTTGCCCCACATCTGAAGGCAGATCTGCAGCGCCTCCTCGAGCCGCTCGAACCGCTCGGCCATCGGCGGGAAGAACAGGCCGAGGCCTTTCGACTCTTCCTCGTTCCATGCGGCACCGATGCCGAGGTAGGCCCGCCCTTGAGAGAGCACATCGAGCGTCGTCACCGCCTTCGCCAGCAGGCCCGGAGCGCGGTACACGACTCCGGTCACCCAGGCGAGCAGCTTGATCTTCGAAGTACGAGCCGCGAGATACCCGAGGGTCGTGTATGCCTCGAGCATCTCGGCTTCGGGTGGACCCAGAACGCCGATCTGCCACACGTGGTCCATCACAGACAGCTTCGTGAAGCCGAGCTGCTCGGATTCGACCGCGATATTCGTCAGGTCGTCGGCAAGCTGCTGCGGACCGCCGGGAAACGTGAACTGCGAAACATGAACGCCAAGCTCCATGACCTCAACCTAGACCCAGGCTGATGCCGTGGCCGGGTGGCCTACGAGGCGGTCCTTTGGAGCTGAACGCAGGCCTCGCAGCACTCGGCGGCAGGTCGCCAACCGATGAACTCGTCGACCCGTTGCATGTTCCGGCCACACAAGGACACCGACGTGCCCTCAGGCACCGCATGCCTCTCGCCGGCACCCTCGATGCGCACAGTCGGGGTTCGCCCCGGGATCGCCGCGGGCAGGCGGATCACGTCGGTCCATTCCCAGCCGACCCGCAACACTGACGCCGAGCCCTGCATCGAGCTGCTGCTGTGAAGAAGTGCCATGCCGACACCCTGATCGACTCAAGTCGGACCCAACAGAGGAAAAGGTCCCGGGGATTTCAGGCCGTACGGACGACGCGCACCCGGATCGCTCCGCTGTCGGCTGCCTTTCCGGCACCACCCAGCTCAACCCGCACCGTGCTCGCCTCGGGTGTCTCGAGCGCCATCCGGTAGGTGTGGGTCGAGCCGTCGCAGCCCGATCCGTTGTCGTGCGCCGGCTCCCAGCGCTGGCCCCAACCGTGAATCGTGTCGCCGTCGACGCGCAGCCCGTCTCGCCGTGGCTGCCAGCCGTCATCCGTCTTCCGGCAGACCGCATCCGCCGTCCCGGTCGGCGACCGCCAGGTCCCCTTGGCGGTGACCCGGTACGTCGCGCCGGCAGCCGCCAGCCAGTGTGCCGTCTCGGTGCCCGTGGCCGCGACGACCTTCAGCAGACGGGAGGCACCCACTGCGGCAAGCTTCGGGAGCGGCGGCTCGAGAACTCCCGCGACCTTGCCGGTCCAGAACGAAGTCCTCTCCCGTGCACCCGCCCAGCCGAAGGAGAAGTGAATGTGGTTGACGTGGCAGTCGGTGACACCCGAGCAGGAGTACGGCCGCCAGCTGTGACTCCAGGTCCCCCAGATCCGCTTGTTCCAGATCACGTACATCAGCCCGAGCCGGCGGAACATCGCGTCCTCGTTGCCTGCGGCGTCGGTCGCGAAGAGCCAGTGCAGCAATGACTGACCCGCCTTGCGCTGCGCCGGTACCCGGTGGTCCGCGCCCCAGTCGAAAGCCCGGCCGTCGTAGTGCTCGCTCGTGCCGCCGACATCGCAAGGCCGCATGTCCCCGAGCGAGGTCGTCCCGGGATACGTGCTGAGCAGCAGCTGCTCGAAGGCCTTGACGCCGGGCTCGACCTTGCTGAGGCAGAGGAACTGCGGCTGGTACGGCGCGAAGGCCTCGATCTCCAACGGCAGCTCCGGTGACTTGGGCGGGGCCGGAAGGTTCGTAGCCCCGACGGCGGTCGACGGCACGCTCGCGGCCACGGCAACCAGGAGGGTGATGAGGGTTCGTCGCACCGACACGAACTCGGCATCAGCCAGTCAGCAGGTGTAGTGCGATCAGTCAGATCCACCCGATGGGCGGACGCCAAGTCCGGAAATGTCCGACGCCCCGGCCGAAAGATCCGGTCGGGGCGTCGGGTAAGAAGTCAGCCGGCTACTGGAAGCGCGGACACTCGCTGAGGGCCTTCTTGTGGAAGACCTTCTGGAAGTAGCCGTTTCCCCAGCCGAGACACAGAAGGATGTACCAGAAGCCCTCGGCGCCGGTCATCTGCACGAGACCGCCGTCGTTCAGGGCCTTCTTGGCAGGCACCTTCGCGAAGTAGCCCGCACCGAAGAAGATGCACAGGAGGGTGTACCAGCCCTTCTCGGCACCGGTCATCTCGCCCAGCCCGGCTTCGCTCAGCGCCTTCGACATCGGCACCTTCGCGATGTAGCCCATGCCGACGTAGATGCACATGATGATGTACCAGACCTTCTCGGCCCCGGTCTGCTCGCAGAGCCCGCGGTTCGCGAGTGCCTTCTTGTATGGCACCTTCGCCAGGTAGCCGGCGCCGAACAAGATGCAGAAGAACTTGTACCAACCGTTCTCGGCGCCGGTGCGGACGATCTTGCCCCCAACGCCGCTCGACGGCGCCGACATTGCGTAGCCTGCCGGCGGCGGTGGCGGCGCCGGCACAGCGGCAGGCGGTGGGGGCGGCGGAGGAACAGCCGCGGGTGGAGCCGGCGGCGGAGGCGGGGAGGCTGCTCCCGGCGGCGGAACCGCGAAACTCGGCGGCTCGGAGGACTGCGTTGATTCCGGCTGCGGCGTCTCGCCGCCCGGAGGCTGTTCGGTCATTTGCCCACTCCCACCCTTTCGCGGGTTGTCGAAGCGAGTGTGTCAAAGCAGACGGCGGGCGTCACCCAAATGGGTGCGCCCGCCGTCTGGCGTGTCTTGAGTGATCAGCCAGCGTTCTCGCGGTAGCGCGTCGTCGAAACGACCGGATCGGTGTCGATCTTCGGGATGACATGCTCGCCGAGCAGCTCGATGGTGCGGATCGTGTCCTCGATCTTCGCCGGACCGATACCGAACACGAGCTGGTCGATGCCACTCTCTTCCCAGCGCTTGCACTGCTTGAGCGCCATGTCCGGGTCGCCCATGACGATGCCACCGAACTCCGACGCCAGCTCCGCCGTCTCGAGGGTCGGCTCGGGCAACGTCTGCGGCCACGGCGGAACCCAGTCGGGAGCCGGGAAGGTGTCGTGGTAGCGGTAGACGTTGGACACGAGGTAGTTCGGCTTGGAGTCGACGTAGGACTGGAAGGCCGTCTCCTTGTCCTCGGCTACGTACGCCGCGATGCACGACATGATGTTGTCGTTCACGAACGCACCGATCGGCTCGGCGTTTGCGATGCCGTCCTTGTAGGACTTGCGCAGCTTCTCGACCTTGTCCCAGCGATCGAGGGAGAAGCCGAGGACACCGAGACCCATGCGGCCGGCCATCTCGTACGACGGCGGGTTGCCTGCGGCGTACCACATCGGTGCGTGCGCCTTGCCGTACGGACGGGGCAGGATCTTGCGCGGCGGGAGCGACCAGTACTTGCCCTTGTAGCCCTCGTAGGTCTCCTGGGTGAACATCTTCGGGAACTCCCGGATGACGTCTTCCCAGATCTCCTTCGTCTGGTTCGTGTCGGTGACACCGAGATGGTCGAGGAAGCCGAGGATCTCGTGGCTGCCGGCGCCACGGCCGGTGCCGAACTCGACGCGGCCGTTGCTGATCTGGTCGATGTAGTTGATGCGCTCGGCGAGCTTCGCGGGATGGTTCACCGCGGGCAGCGGGTTGAAGATGCCGCCGCCGATGTGGATCCGCTCGGTCTTCGCGGCGAGGTAGCCGGCGACGACGTCGTTGGCGGACAGGTGGGAGTACTCATCGAGAAAGTGGTGCTCCGTCAGCCAGACGAACTTGAAGCCCGCCTTGTCGGCTGCGATGACCGCCTCGAGGTCCTCGAAGATCGCGTGGTGCTCAGCGTCGGGGTCGACCTCACGACGGCTGTTGGGCACGTAGTTCTGAATGAAAAGGCCGAACTCCATCAGGCTGCTCCTGCTCGATGTTTGGGCTGCGAGAGTTACATTACAACCCGTAACGTAAGTTGTCTAACGGGTCGTCAGAAATGCCCTACTCAGCCTTCTTCTCGGGTCGCCAGAAGACGGCCAGCAGGCCGATCGCGCCGAAGACCCCCAGCAGCGAGACGAGCAGTCCGTGCCCGCCGTACATCCACTTCCCCAGGTCGAAGGCGTTGTCCAGCGAGTACTTGCCACCACCGAGCGCCGCGAGACCGAACGCGGTCATCGTGATGAACAGGACGTACTCGTAGCCCTCGCCGGGACGGAAGATGAAGTAGCCGTTCTTGAGGTGGTTGGTGATCAGCGCCACGAGCATCACACCGATCACGCCCGCCGCCGCGAACGGGGTGAGCAGGCCGAGAAACAGGAGCGGTGCAACGGCAAGCTCGGTGTACGTCGCGAACCTCGCGTGCAGCCAGCCCGGCTTCATCCCGAGCGACTCGAACCAGCGGCCGGTGCCCTCGAGCTTCCCGCCACCGAACATGTGGTTGTAGCCGTGCGCCAGCATCGGGATGCCCAGCGCGAACCGCAGGAACAGACCGGCGTAGTCGATGCCATGCTGCGACGCGTACATCGGATCAGACCCCCTTGGGTGCGGCGCCGTGCAGCGCCTCGGTGACTGAGGCTGCCGCCGCGCGTAGCCGCGCGACGGTGAAAGCAAGGTTCGACAGCGGCGATTCCTCGCCACCCAGCTCGGCTTCGCCGGTCAAGACGGCCGACAACACCATCACGACGACGCCGCCCGGTCCGAACACCGGCGTGGAGATCGTGCGAGCGTCGGTCGCCGCACCGACCGGCGACTCGTAGTCGGGGGGCAGCATGCCGATCAAGTCGTGCAGCTGGGCGGTCGTCGTGTCCTGGTCGATGGTCGGATCGGGACGTGCCATGACGTGCGCCGCCTGCTCGTGCCAGCGATGGCCGCGGCCGACCGAGTAGCCGGCCTCACGCACCTCGGCGAGAGTGCGATGCAACGCCTCGAGCCGCTCCGGGGCGACGTTCTTGTCGGCCCGGTCCAGCCACGCCTTCTGCGCCGCCGCCGGGGCCCAGGCGACGAACGCCGTGCCCACTGGTGGCTCGAACGGAATCCGCTGCCCGACCGCGGTCGGCAACGAGCCGGTCGGCAGCTTGCCGGCGCGGGCGAGCAGGACCATGTCGGAGCCGACGACGGCGCTCGCCACACACTCGATGTCAAGCTCTTCGGCCAGCGCCTCCATGTGCGGACGGGCAAGGTCGGCGGAACGCATCTGCAGTGCGAGGTCCGACTCCCACGCAGCGAGCGACAACGCGGAGAATCGGCCGTATCCGCCCTGGAAGAAGACGAGTGGCAGCGTCGTCCCGGCCGCCTCCAGCTCGCGCACCCGACCGATGACGATGTAGTGATCGCCGGCCTCGTGAATGACCTCGAGGTCACAATCGATCCACGCGAGGACGCCATCGAGGATCGGCGACCCGGAGCCCGCGGCCTTCCAGGCGAGGTTCGCGAACTTGTCGCCCCCGCTGACGGCGAAGGTCCGGCAGACCTCCTCCTGGTCGGAGCCGAGGATGTTGACGCAGAAGTGCCCGGAGTCGCGCAGCCGCGGCCAGGTGCTCGAGTTCTTGTCCGGCATGAACGCCACCAGCGGCGGGTCCAGCGAGACGGAGCTGAAGGACCCGATGGCGAGCCCGCCGGGCTTGCCCTCGGAGTCGATCCCGGTGATGACGGCGACGCCGGTCGGAAAGTGCCCGAGCACCCGGCGGAAGTGTTTGGCGTCTATCGACACAGGATCGATCTCGGTCACGCCTGCGCACCCCTGGCGAGCCCTTCGGCTCGAAGCTCGAACTTCATCACCTTGCCGGAGGCGTTGCGCGGCAGTGCGTCCACGACCTGAACGCTACGTGGTGCCTTGAAGTTCGCCATGCGCTCCCTGCACCACTCGACGACTTCCTGCGGGTCGATGGTCATTCCGGGGCGCGCGACGACGAAGGCCATTCCGACTTCGCCGAGCCGCTCGTCGGGCACGCCGATGACCGCGCACTCCGCGATCGCCTCGTGCCTTGCCAGCGCCTGCTCGACCTCGGCGGGGTAAGCGTTGAAGCCGCCGACGACGTACATGTCCTTGAGCCGGTCGGTGATCCGGACGTTGCCGTCCGCATCCATCACGCCGATGTCTCCGGTGTGCAGCCAGCCGTCGGGGTCGATCGTCTGCGCGGTTGCCTCGGGGTCCTCGTAGTAGCCCTTCATGACGTTGTAGCCGCGGACGACGACCTCGCCCGGCTCACCGAGCGCGACCTCGTTGCCCGCCTCGTCGACCAGCCGGACCTCGGTGTTGGGAATCGCCCGACCCGAGGTCGTGGCGATCGTCTCCGCGTCGTCGCCCTGGCGACACATCGTCACGGTGCCGGTCGCTTCGGTGAGCCCGTATGCCGTGAGGATGGTCTCCACGGCGAGCTCGTCGCGGAGACGTTCGATCAACACGACAGGCACGACGGCCGCGCCGGTGACGATGAGACGCAGCGTCGACAGGTCGCGCTTCTCACGGTCCGGTGAGTCGAGGATCGTCTGGTAGAGCGTCGGCGGTCCGGGCAGGACCGTGATCCGCTCGCGTTCGATCAGATCGAGCACGGCAGGGACGTCGAAGACGGGCTGCGGCACGATCGTCGCGCCACGCAGCAGGCAGGCGATGATGCCGGCCTTGTAGCCGAACGTGTGGAAGAACGGGTTGACGACGAGGTAGCGGTCGGCTTCGCGCAACCCGACGATGCGCGACCAGGTGTCGAACACCTCGATGGTCTGCGCCTGCGTGGTGACGACGCCTTTCGGCTTGCCCGTCGTTCCCGAGGTGAAGATCAGGTCGCCGGTGTCATCGGGTCCCACGGCGTCGACCCGCTGATGCACGTCGGGTGTCGGGCCGGCTTGCCACAGCGACGGCTCCAGCAACACCGCGCCGGCGCGATCGCCGAGCATCGCCGGGTAGTCATTTCCGAGGAACGGCGGCGAGACGAAGCAGAGCCTCGAACCGCTGCGGTCGAGGATCCAGTTGGCCTCCTCGCCTTTGTACCGGGTGTTGAGCGGCACGAGGATTCCGCCGGCCGCCAGCGTGCCGAGCGCAGCAACCACCCAGTCGAGAGTGTTGGGCGCCCAGATGCCGACGCGGTCCCCCGGCTGCACCCCGCGACGGATGCACTCCCCCGCGGCACTCAGTGCCAGATCAGCAAGCTCGCCGAACGTGACGCGACGGGCGCCGTCGACGACTGCCTCGGCATCCCGGTACTTCTTGCCGGCCTCGAGCACGAGCGCCGGGATGCTGCGGGGCAACCCCTCGCTCACCCGAGAACCCCTGACCTTCGCAGCTCCGCGATCTGCTCGTCGTCGTAGTCGCATACCGCGCGCAGCACGTCGTACGTGTGCTCACCCGGGGTGGGCGCCTTGTCCGGCACGGGCAGAGTCTCTCCCACGAATCGCACCGGGAAGCCGAGCTGCTCGGCGCCGAGCTGCTCGGCCGGGATCCAGCCGAGCCGGTCCGCGAACTGCGGATCGTCGGCGATCGTCTTCGGCGTGTTCACCGGCGCGATCGGAGTGTTGACCCGGCCGCCGAACTCCATCCACTCCGCGCAGGTCTTGGTCGCAAAGATCTCGCGCAGCTCCGCCTGTAGCTCGCGGTTGTTTCGTGCGTGGTCGGCGTACGTCGATCCCGGCCACTTCTCGAACAGGTCCATCCGGTCAACGCCTTCGCAGAAGTTCTTCCAGAACGCCTGCTCGCTGGCCATGAAGAGGACGTGTCCGTCGCTGGCTGCGTAGATCTGGTAGCGAACGCCTTCCTTCATGCCGGCGGTGCCGGGCGCGCGACGCTCGTAGTTGTCACTCGGGTTGCCGGTCACCTCGGACTCGGGTCGCTCGTAGGCCCGGTAGGTTTCGCTGCGGTACCAGTCGAAAGCCGCGGCGCAGTCCGACTGCGCGAGCTCCAGCTCGGCGCCTTCCCCGACCTCGCGGGCACGGATCACCGCGGCGAGGATCGCGAGCGCCCCATAGAGCGGTGCAGCGAAGATGCCGATGCTCACGTGCTCGGGGATGTAGGTGAAGCCGTCGTCGTCGACCTGTGGCGTGACGATGCCGGCCCAGGTGTCGTAGGCGATGCCGTGACTCGGGTAGTCCTTGTAGGGGCCGGTCGCGCCGTAGCCGGAGATGCTTGCGAAGACCAGCTTCGGATTGCGGCCGCGCAAGTCAGTCGGGCCGATCCCGAGCCGCTCGAGGGCACCCGGGCGCATCGCCTCGACGACGACGTCGGCGTCCTTGGCCAGGTCGCGGAACACCTGCTTGCCCTCGTCGCTGCGCAGGTCGAGGGTGATGCTCTTCTTCCCGCGGTTGAGATGCAGGTGCATCAGCGAGACGCCCTCGACGATGGGCCACGTCATCTGCCGGATGTAGTCGCCCGCCGCCGGCTCGACCTTGATCACCTCGGCACCGAGGTCGACGAGCGCACTCGTGATCGCCGCGGGCCCGAGCATCGAGCACTCGACAACCCGCATCCCCGCCAACGGCGCCGTCATACCAGACCTCCCATTTCTCGGTGATCTTGACGAAGTGGGCGCAATGGAGCCCTCATAGCGCCTTCTTCGTCAAGATCACGGAAGTAGCGCCTGCGCTACTCGTGCTTTGTGCCAGGACGCTGTCCCCCAGAGAGAGGACAGCGTCCAGGTCCGCTTCATCCACATGTGCAGGTCGTGCTCGAACGTGTAACCGATGCCGGCGTGCACCTGTAGCGCGGTGCGTGCCGCTCGCTGCGCCGCTGCGGTCGCGGCGTACTTGGCATGCGACGCATCTCTGCTTCGGCTCACGGCGTCGTTCGCGACTGACCAGGCCGCGCGCGCAACGACGGGCGAGGCGAACGAGTTCGCGACGTACGCGTCGGCGAGCTGATGCTTGATCGCCTGGAACGAGCCGATGACCACACCGAACTGCTCGCGTTGGTTCGCGTAGCGAACCGCCATGTCGAGCATCGCCTCGGCAAGCCCGACCTGCTGCGCCGCGACCGCAACCACTGCCGCGTCGAATGCGGCCTCGATGTCGACGCCGCCGAGGGCAAACCCTGCTCCGGGCGGTACGTCGACTGTCCCGAGCCGGACGCCGCGGTCCACCGACTCCATCGCCGTGATGGTTGCCTCGTCGCGAGGGACGGCGCACAGCACGCCGGCGTGGTCGGGGACGATCAGCAGGTCCGCCCACGGTGCTGCGCTGACCAGATCACCAGGTCCGAGGCGGACCGCAACAGCGGCCTCGCCCGAAACGATTCGCGGCAGCCAGTCCTCCGCAAACAGCCCGCCTGCCTTCGCGACCAGGCCGGCGCCGACGACGGTCTCCGCCACTGGCTCCGGCAGGGCGAAACGCCCGAGCTCGACCAGGACCGGAAGCAACGTCGTCAGATCAGCGCCAGAGCCGCCGTGTTCCTCCGGCACGGTCAACCCGAGCACACCTGCTTCGGCAAGCCGCTTCCACAGTCCCGGGATCCGGCCATCCGCGTCGTCCCACGCGACCCGCAACGCTGCCGCATCCGCGATGTCGGCCAGCAGCTCGCGGATGCTGGCGGCGAAGTCGAGCGCGTCCTGATCCGGAGCGAGCCTCATCGCGGGAGCCCCAGCACTCGCTCGGCGATGACGTTGCGCTGCACCTCGTTGGTGCCGGCGTAGATCGGCCCGGCAAGGGAGAACTCGTAGCCGTCCAGCCACGGTGCCGCGACCGGGTCGGCGTCGAGAGTCGCGCGCTCACCCAGCATCGCGAGCGCGGTCTCATGCAGCGACACATCCAGCTGCGACCAGAACAGCTTGTTCGCGCTCGACTCCGCACCGATCGACTTGCCGCTCAACGCCTTCAGTGCGGTGCCGAGGACATAGAGCCGATAGGCGTCGGCGTCCATCCATGCCTGTACGACGTCGTCGCGCGCGGCGGCCGCGGCGTCGGGATCGGACTCGCGCGTCGCGCCGTACAAGCCGACGAGCCGGTCCGCCGCCGCCATGAACCGGCCGGGCGAGCGAAGCGTCAGCCCGCGCTCGGAGGTCGTGGTCGACATCGCGACCTTCCAGCCCTCGCCGACGCCCCCCAGCACGTGCTCTTCGGGGACGAACACCTCGTCGAAGAAGACCTCGGCGAAGCCGGGTTCGCCATCGAGCTGGCGGATCGGCCGGACCGTCACGCCCTCGGCGGACAGCGGCAACAAGTAGTAGGTGAGGCCGCGGTGCCGCTCCGAGGTCGGGTCGGAGCGGAACAGCCCGAACATCCAGTCGGCATAGACGGCGCGAGTCGACCACGTCTTCTGACCGGAGAGTCGCCAGCCGCCGGCGACCTTCTCGGCCTTCGACCGGAGGGATGCGAGGTCGCTGCCGGCGCCCGGCTCGGACCAGCCTTGGGCCCAGACCTCCTCGGCCTTCGCCATGGGCGTGAGAAAGCGCTCCTTCTGCAGCTCGGAGCCGTACTCGAAAATCGTCGGGGCGAGCAGGAAGATGCCGTTCTGGCTGACCCGGACGGGAGCGCCGGCGGCCCAGTACTCCTCTTCGAACACCAACCACTCGAGCAGGCCGGCGTCACGGCCGCCGTACTGCTCGGGCCAGGTGACGACGCCCCACCGCGCGTCGTACATCTCGCGCTCCCACTCGCGGTGGGCGGCGAATCCGGCCTCGGTGTCGAGCGACGGAAGCGGTGTCACGGGGACGTGGGACCGCAACCACTCCCGTGCCTCACCGCGGAAAGCAGCGAGCTCAGCGGGCTCGGTCAAATCCACGGCCGTACCGTATCTGACGACCCGTCAGATATTCTCTGGTCATGCCTGAGGCCTACATCGTCGATGCCATCCGTACGCCGGTCGGGAAGCGGAACGGCGGCCTGTCCGGCGTGCATACCGCCGACCTCGGCGCGCACATTCTCAATGCGCTCGTCGACCACTCGGGCATCGATCCGGCCGTGGTCGAGGACGTCGTCTTCGGCTGCCTCGACACCATCGGCCCGCAGGCCGGCGACATCGCGCGCACCTGCTGGCTTGCGGCCGGGCTCCCCGAAGAGGTGCCGGGTACGACGGTCGACCGGCAGTGCGGCTCGTCGCAGCAGGCCTTGCACTTCGCGGCGCAGGGCGTGATGAGCGGCACGCAGGATGTCGTGATCGCCGGCGGCGTGCAGAACATGTCGATGATCCCGATCGGTGCCGCGTTCCAGGCCGCGAAGCACGTCGGGTTCGAAGACCCCAACCCGTTCTCCGGCTCGGAGGGCTGGGTGAAGCGGTACGGCGACCAGCCGGTGACGCAGTTCAACGGCGCGGAGATGATCGCCGAGAAGTGGGGAATCAGCCGCGAGGACATGGAGTGCTTTTCGCTCGAGTCGCACCGCCGCGCGATCCAGGCGATCGACGAGGGCAGGTTCGTCAAGGAGATCTCGCCGTTCAAGGACGTCACGACTGACGAAGGCCCGCGCCGCGACTCGACGCTGGAGAAGATGCAGTCGCTAAAGCCGCTGTCGGAAGGTGGCCGCATCACCGCTGCCGTCTCGTCGCAGATCTCCGACGGCGCCGCCGCGATTCTTGTCGTGTCCGAGAAGGCGCTCAAGGAGCACAACCTCACGCCCCGCGCCCGCATCCACCACATGTCGGTGCGCGGTGCGGACCCGATCTACATGCTGACCGCGCCGATCAACGCAACGGCCTACGCCCTCGACAAGACCGGGATGTCACTGGACGAGATCGACCTGGTCGAGATCAACGAGGCGTTCGCTCCGGTTGTGCTCGCCTGGCAGAAGGAGACCGGCGCGGACCTCGCCAAGGTCAACGTGAACGGCGGCGCGATCTCGCTGGGTCACCCGCTCGGTGCCACCGGCGCACGGCTGATGACGACGCTGCTGCACGAGCTCGAACGCACCGGCGGCCGCTACGGCCTGCAGACGATGTGTGAGGGCGGCGGCCAGGCCAACGTCACGATCATCGAGCGGCTCTAGCGATTCGGAGGATCGCGCCACTGCTGCGGCGCGACTGCGCACTCCAGAACATGACCGGACCGTACGGCGTCCAGGCCTCGAGCGAGTTGCCGTAGACGCCGCGCTGCGGCACCTGAGGCAAGGTGAGCCAGTCACCGCTCTTCAGATCGAGCGCCGCAGCCGAAGGCCGATCGGTCGGCCACTGCCGCAGGTTGTCTGGTGCTCCGGCGTTGCTCGGCACCGCAATCACGGCGTCACCCGCATTGAGCTGTGCGTACCAGACGCTTGATAGCGGCGCGGCGTTGCTCATCGCGTTGCGCCTCCCGTCGGTGCTGATGACCAGTGCGCGGCCTCGCGGGTTCAGGCATTCGCCGAAGCCGTTGCACAGGGCCGTCACGAGGACCTCGAGGTGGCCGCCCCATCCGGCGATCTGGCGCGAGTCCGGAAGGTTCCATGCGACCGGAAGGTTCGGCATCGCGAGCTTCTGCCAACGCTTGCCCACCTGCTTGAACAGCTGCAGGCTGCCGGCAAACGCTCCTGGCTTTCCGTCGCGGCGCCTGGCTTGCCACTTCGTCGCGGCGAGGGCGTACAGGCGCGCGCCGACATAGCCGGCGAACATCTGGGGAACCGGCCTGCCGGCGTGCTTCGCCACCGCGGCGCGCCTGGGCATCGCGATCGGGATCGCGGCGGAGGAGATCCAACGGCCGGCCCGCAGCTCGGCAACGCCGGTGCCGAGCTCGGACCGGCCTGCGATGCCCATCACGCGTCCGTGATGAGCGACCAGCACCGGTTGGCAGTACCGGCATGCCGGGAACCGCGGCAGCATGCGCCATGAGTCCTGACGCTTGTCCCATTCCGCAACCCGGTTGCCGGGCGACGCGATCACATAGAGCCGCCCACCCGCAACGACCGCACTGAGGGTGTTTCCATGAAATGCACTGGGCGGACGCGAGACCGTTCGCCAGGTGTTGGTGGCAGGGTCGTAACCCGCAGCGCTTCGGTAGCCGACGACGAGAAGCTCGCCGTGGATCCAGGCCGCGGCCAGTCTGGCGTTGCCGAGCCAGCGTGGTCCTCGCGCAATGTTCGACCAGCGGCCAGCTGCGAGCTGCGTGGCGGTGACGCCGTGCGTCGGGGCGACCGGACTCAGGAGGGCAGGACCGGCATACGACCGCAACGCCCGACCGGTGGTGCGGTCCGGGCTACTCGACCCGGAGCAAGCGGCGACCAACATCGCAGCTACTGCCACGGCTGAACCAGCCCGCACGCGCGGCGTGATCATGGCTACTCAACGCGCGGCGACCGCGGGGCGTTGACCCGGGTTACAGCGGGATGCAGATGTTCTCTGGGCCGAGGGCGATGTCGATTCCCAGCCCGTCACACGGGTGCTGCTGGACATCCTTCGGCTTCGCGTGGTGCTTGTGGTGGTTCGCGCCCGGGTGTGAGGCCGACGCGCCCGCAGCCACCGGAAGCGCCATCCCGCCCGCAGCGAGCGCGACAGTCGCCGCAGCGATCATGAGCTTCTTCATCACGCCTGCCTGGGTAGAAACCGGTGCCCCGTCGCCATCAGGAAAGCACGGATTGTCCGGATTCAGCCCAATGATGAATCAACTTCGTGGCAGGCCGAGCAGCCGGCGGGCGAGGATGTCGCGCTGGATTTCGTTGGACCCCCCGTAGATCGTGTCGGCGCGGCTGAACAGGAACAGCCGCTGCAGGTCGTCGAGCTCGCCGGTCTGGGCGTCGGTCTCGAGGGAGGCCGCACCGCGGACTGCCATCGCGAGCTCGCCGAGCCGCTGGTGCCACGGCGCCCACATCAGCTTCGACACCGACGCCTCGGCGCCGGGCTTGTCGTTGGAGAGCATCCGCAGCGCGGTGTAGCGCATCACCTTCAGCTCGACCCAGGCCTGGGTCAGCCGGTCGGCGAGGATGGGGTCGTGGACCGCGCCGGTCTGCTTCGCGAGGTCGATGACCTCGTCAAGCTCGCGCGCGAATCCGATCTGTTGCGCGAGCGTCGCCACCCCGCGCTCGTAGCCGAGGGTCGCCATCGCGACCCGCCAGCCATCGCCCACGTCGCCGACGACGTTCTCGGCCGCCGTACGCGCGCCGTCGAAGAACACCTCGTTGAACTCCGCACCGCCGGTCATCTGGATGATCGGGCGGATCTCGATCCCGGCCTGACGCATCGGCACTAACAAGTACGACAGACCAGAGTGGCGCGTGGAGTCGGGATCAGTGCGCGTGATGACGAAGCACCAGTCAGCGATGTGCGCCAGGGACGTCCAGACTTTCTGGCCGGTGATGACCCACTCGTCGCCGTCGCGTACGCCCTTGGTCTTGACTCCCGCGAGATCAGAACCGGCGCCGGGCTCGGAGTAGCCCTGGCACCACAGCTCCTCGCCGGCCTTGATCTTCGGAAGGAAGCGCTGCTTCTGCTCCTCGGTCCCGCACTCGATCAGCGTCGGACCCAGCAGGTTCTCGCCGAAGTGGTTGATGCGATGCGGCGCGCCCGCGGCGGCGTACTCCTCCGCGAAGATCACCTGCTGCATGAGAGTCGCGCCGCGCCCGTACGGCTTCGGCCAGCCGATGCACGACCAGTCGGCCGCGCCGAGCACCTTCTCCCAGGCGTGACGCAGCTCGACGTGTTCGTGGTCCCTGCCGGGGCCGCCGACCGGACCTACCTCGGCGAACTCCCCCACGAGGTTCTCGTTCAGCCAGGTGCGGACTTCGTCGCGGAACGCCTCGTCCTCGGTCGAGAAGCGCAGGTCCACAACGCTTACCGTACTGTGCCTCTGACTACCCGTCAGAAACGGAGCCTGCGTTGGAAATCAAGCAGACCTCGGTTGCGGTCAACGGCCTCAGCTTCGGCGCCCTGACCTGTGGTGAGGACGGCCCGCTCGCCCTTTGTCTACATGCCTTTCCCGACTCCGCACACACCTGGCGATACCTGCTTCCCGAGCTCGCGAACGCGGGCTACCGAGCCGTCGCGCCGTGGAACCGCGGGTATGCGCCAACGACGGTCCCCGCCGACGGCGACTACTCAGCCGCGGCACTCACCGCGGACACCAACGCGCTGCATGACGCCCTCGGGGGCGAGAGCGACGCTGTGCTGATCGGCCATGACTGGGGCGCGATGATGGCCTACCAGGCAGGTGCCACTGCTCCGGACCGGTGGCGTCGACTCGTAACGATCGCGGTCCCGCCGCCGGGCATCGCCGCCAACGCATTCATGCGATACGAGCAGCTCAAGCGCAGCTTCTACGTCATGCTGTTCCAGACCCCTCTCGCCGAGATCGTCGTCGGGGCGGATGACCTGTTGTTCATCGAGAAGCTGTGGGCCGACTGGTCGCCGGCGTACGACGGCACCGAGGACCTGGTGCACGTGAAGAACGCGCTGCGCGAGCCGGCGAACCTGAGCGCGGCGATTGGCTACTACCGCGCGATGTTCACATCAGGCGGTGGCAGCGAGTCACCGCCGCACCCAACCCTTTACCTGCACGGCAGCGGCGACGGCTGTTTCGCCGTCGATGGCATTGCCGGGACCGAGCAGCATTTGTCGGCGGACTCGAAGGTCGAGGTCGTGGACGGGGCCGGTCACTTCCTGCACGTGGAGAAGCCGGCCGAGGTCAACAAGATGATCCTGGACTGGCTCGCGGGGTAGAGGCCCGACGTGCGACTGACTACGACAACTCGGCTCGCCAACCTCCCAGCCGAGTACGACAAGCGAGAGCTCACGTACGCCGAGGTCGGCGCGACGAGAGATGCCGACCTGCCTGCCGGCTACCACCACACCCGGATGCGGCAGCTGGTGGGCAACGGCAGGGAGGCGTTCGACCGCGCGGCCGACGTCGTCATGACGTGGGGCATCCAACGTGGAGCCGGGCTGGGTGTCGCCGCGAGCGGACCCGTCACCGAGGGCCGGACCGTGGTGCTGAGCGCCGGAAAGCCGGTTGGTCTCGTCATCCCGTGTCGCGTCGTCTACGTCGTCGATGAACCCTCACGCCGGGGTTTCGCCTACGGCACGCTGCCCGGCCATCCCGAGACCGGCGAGGAGTCGTTCGTCATCGAGCTCGTCGGTGACGAGATATGGCTGGAGATCACCGCCTTCTCCAGCCCCGGCCCGCTGCTGGTGAAGCTCGTCGGCCCGCTGTCACTCCTGCTCCAGCACCTCGCCTTGCGCTCGTACTTCCGATCCGCCCGACGTCAGGTCCAGTAGTCCAACAGCTGGTCGGTGGTGACGACCGTCGCCAATAGCGTGAGCGTGTTGTCGATGACCTGGTCGGCGTAGGACGGCGGCACGCCACAAACTGCGTCGCGCACCAGGACGACCTGATACCCACGGTTGACCGCGTCCATCACCAGGTTGGTAATCGCGACGTTCACCGAGACGCCGATCACGACCAGGGTCGTCACTCCCAGGTTGCGAAGCACCGGGTCGAGGTCGGTCCCTGCCATAGGACTCAGCCCGTGGATGCGCGAGAGCACCAAGTCGCTGTCCGCCTGCGCGAACTCATCGATCACCTGGGTGGCCTCGGTGCCGATCAGCGGCACGACCGACGACTTCAGTACCGCGCCGAACAGCCGGGCGTTCGAGTTCGAGCCTCGATCGTCCGGTCGACGGCCGGCCACGCAGTGCACAACGGCCGCTCCTGCGGAACGCGCCGCGGCGCACACGCGCGCGCCGTTCGGAACAACCGTCGTCGCAGCCGCTTCCGACAGCTCCGGCAGCATCGAGACGGAGCCGACGACGCTGTTCTGGCACTCGCTCGTGACGACCGCCGTGTGGGCGGGATCGACGAGCGCCGCAACGTCGACGGGCATCGGGAAGGGCTAGGCGATCTCGAGGACGCCGCGCGCGGCGAGCTCGCCCGACTCCATCGCGTGCACTGCCTTTGTGATGTCACCGAGCGGGTACTTGGCGGACACCAGCTCGTCGAGCTTCAGCCGACCCTGCTGGTAGAGCTCGACGTACCGCCGGATGTCGCGTTGCGGCTGCGAGGAGCCGTAGCGGCAGCCGAGCACTCCCTTGTCGAGATACATCGATGACACGTTGAACGAAGCCTCGTCCGCAAACCCCGGTACGCCGAGCATGACCGCCGTGCCACCCCAGTCGAGCAGGTCGATCGCGGCGCGAATCAGCTTCACGTGGCCCACGCACTCGAACGCGAAGTCGACGCCGTTCGGGACCACGTCCTTGACGGCCTCGGTGCTCTCGATGAAGTGCGTAGCGCCGAAGGTCGAGGCGATCTCCTTCTTCAGCGGGTTGGTGTCGACCGCGATGATCGTCGACGCCCCCGCGAGCGCCAGACCCTGGATGACGTTGAGACCGATTCCACCGACGCCGATGACGAGCGCGCTCGCACCCTCGGGCACGCGCGCGCGCTGCAGCACAGCGCCGATGCCGGTGAGCACACCGCAACCGACGAGCGACGCGGCGTCGAGCGGGACGTCCTTCGGGATCGGCACCGCCTGGTTGGCCTTCACGACGGTCCGCTCGGAGAACACCGACGCGTTGGCGAACGCGTACGCCGGCTCGCCCTTCCACGTGAACGGCTGCGGCCGACCGCCGAACGTCGAGCGGCACATCGTCGGCTTGCCGGCATCGCAGTACTGGCACGCGCCGCAGTTGCCGAGCGTCGACAGCACGACGTGGTCGCCTTCCTTCACGGAGACGACGCCAGAACCAACGGCCTCCACGACGCCCGCGCCCTCGTGGCCGAGCACGACCGGCGTCGGGAACGGGATCGTCCCGTTGATCACCGACAGGTCGCTGTGGCACAGCCCTGCGGAGTGGATTCGCACGGCGACCTCACCCGCGCCCGGGTCCTTCACCGAGAGGTCGTCGACGACCTGGTAGTCGGTGCCGTCGTACACAACGCCGCGCATGGCGCTCCTTCTTACTTGGACGGGAAGATCAGCCGGGCCAGACGATTGCTTGCATCTCGCTGTAGGCGTGCAGGCCGAACGACCCGCGGTCACGCCCGACCCCACTCTGCTTGAAGCCGCCGAACGGCGCCTCCATCTGCTGGGTGACGGTGTTGAGGTCGACGGTGCCGGCCTGCAGCTGCCGCGCGACTCGGTAGCCGCGGGAGATGTCACCAGTCCAGACGTAGTTGATCAGGCCGTAGTCGGAGTCGTTCGCCAACGCGATCGCCTCCTCTTCCTCATCGAACGGGATGACCGCGACGACTGGCCCGAAGATCTCTTCGCGCACGATCGTCATGTCGTTGCGGCAGTCCGCAAACAGGGTCGGTGCGACGTAGAAGCCCTTGTCGATGTCGGGGCGCTCGCCGCCGGCGAGCAATGTTGCGCCCTCGGCCTTGCCCTTCGCGACGTAGGACTCGATTCGGTCGCGATGAACCGCTGAGATGACCGGGCCGACGACGGTCTCCGGAGCGGTTGGATCGCCGACCTTCAACGCCTGCGCGTACTGCGTCAAACCGGAGACCACGTTGTCGTAGACGGCTCGCTGCGCGTAGACGCGGGTAGGCGCAGTGCAGATCTGCCCGGAGTAGAAGGAGAACGTCGTACCGATCGCGCCGATCGCGGCTTGCAGGTTGGCGTCGTCGAAGACGATCGCTGCGCCCTTTCCGCCGAGCTCCATCAGCACGCGCTTCATCTGACCGCCCGCCGCGGAGCCGATCGCGCGGCCGACCTGGGTGCTGCCGGTGAAGCTGACCATGTCGACGTCAGGCGAGTCGACGGAAGCCTCTCCGACCTCGATGGCCTGGCCGTTGATCAGGTTGACCACGCCAGGCGGAAGACCGGCCTCCTCGAGCGCCTCCGTCATGAGCACGACCGAGAGCGGGTCTTGTGGTGCCGGCTTCACGACGAGGGTGTTGCCCATCGCGAGGGCGGGCGCGATCTTGCCCGACGGGTTCGCCCATGGGTTGTTGTACGACGTGATGCACGTGACGACTCCGACCGGCTGCCGGATCACGAGCGCGCCGGTGAGACCGCCCTTGGACAGCGGAGTGCTCTCGCTGACCGTCGGCGGCAGCGGGATCTGGTTGGACTCGAGCGCGCCCTGCGCGTAGCGGCGGAACCGCTGCATTGCGACGTTGACCTGCAACGCCTTCACGGTCGCGGAAGTCGCGCCGGTCTCGGCCTGTGCGATCTCGGCGTACTCATCGGCGTGCTTGGCGATGACGTCGACGACCCGGTTCAGGATCTCGGCGCGCTCCTCCGGCTTGGTCGCCGACCAGCCCGGCAGCGCCGCCTTCGCCGCTGCGGCTGCGTCGTACACCTGCTGCTTGCTCGCCTCGGGCGCGCTGCCGACCACCGACTCGTTCGCCGGGTTGATGACGTCGTAGTAGCCGTTGTCCGGCTCCACCCATTCGCCGCCGATGTAAAGGCGGTACGGACGCTCGTTTGCCACGATCAGGAGGCTATCTGACGGGTCGTCAGATATGGCACTCGGCCGATCTCGGTCCTACGATTCCGGCTGTGGGGGGAGGCATGAAGACGCGGCGCTCATGGGTCGCAATCGCACTGCTCTTGCTGATGTTCGCCGGGCCAATCGGGGTCGCATCGGCCGCTCCCGCGGACACCGGTCCGAAGCCGCCACCGAAGTGCTTCGTCCAGAAGAACTTCGAGCTCCCGACCTGCAGCTACGCGAACGGCCAGTGGACGGTCGAGTACCCCGACGACGGCGGCTTCGACCCGGGCGGTTCGGGGCCTGGGATACCGGCCGGCTTTGTCGCGCTGATGATCCTGATCGCACTGATCGGTCTGGGTGCGACGATCTGGCGGGTGTCGACGGTGCGCCGGCTGGCGCGCGACGCGGGCATGGACCCGGATACGGCGACTGCGGTAACGCTGGTCGGAAATCCGGGTCTTGACGCCACCTACCTGGCCGCCAACCTTCGGGGCCAACCAAGCGGCGCTCCTTCTGCGAGCGAGGAGTCCGCCGAGGAACGCCTCACCGAGCTCAAGAGCCTGCTCGACAAGAGCCTGATCACGCAGGCGGAGTACGACGCTCGTCGCAAGGCAGTCATCGACGGGCTGTAGGCCTCGGCCAACGGGGGCAGCGCTCGATCCGCATCACTCCTACGCTGATCAAATGGCATCGCGGCGAACCCAGACGGCGGCCGCGCTCGATGTGCCCGACATCCCGCCGGCAGCGGCTTCGCCGAAGCGACGCCCTCAGCGGCGCGACCAGATTCTTCGCGCTGCGCTGAAGCTGTTCCACGAACGCGGGTACGACGCCACCTCCATGAACGACATCGGAGCCGCAACGGGCATCACCGGCCCCGGGATCTACCGCCACTTCGCAAACAAGCAGGAGATCCTCGAGGTCGCCGTACTCGAAGCCGGCGGCCGGGCAGTCCGGACGATCAACCGGGTTCTCGAAGAAGCATCAGAACCGCAGGACCGGCTTCGACGCCTGGTCGCCGCCTTCATCACGTTGGCGATCGACAACCCTGACCTCACGGTCATGGGTGTTCGGGAGCGACGTCACCTGACTCTGGCGACGAGGCGCTGGCTTGATCGCTACGACCACCAGCATCGGCAGCTGTGGGAAGAGTCGCTACTCAAAGCGAGACCGGAACTGACGCCCGACGAGGCCCACGTCATCGTCGCCGGCGCCGTCTCCCTCATTGTCGGTGCCGTCGCCGGCAAGACTCCACTGTCGCGCGAGACGCTCGCGGGACTGGTCGACACGATGGTGACCGGAGCGCTCGGATTGCCTCGTACGACGCGATCGGGTCGGCGCTAGGTCGGTCCGCGGGTCACGGGATGCGCTGGACGCCACCGGTGTAGTTGAAGCAGTGGCACGAGCCGTCCCATCCGAACGTGCGCAGCCCTGCACCGCCGTCTTGGTAGTGAGCCGCGAAGTCGGTCAGCAGAGCCTGCGGAGAGACGAAGCTTCGCCCGAGCGCCTTCATGCCGACGGCTAGGCCGGCCGGGTTCAGCACCGGGGCACGTTTGGCGGCGGCAGCGAGGAGCATCAACGGCCCGCAGTAGCTGCCAACCGAGGGGCCGATCGAGTGGCAGACCTTGGTCGCGGCGTTGTCGAGATGGTGGCTGGGCAAGCCGGTGAAAGTGACACCGGCCGCATTCTTGGTCTGCTCGCTCGACGCGTTCGCCTGAATGAAGTCGAGGTTCGCCTGACTGGTGAGCGCGTAGTGCGGGTGGTAGCCCTGGCTCTGCGCCGCAACCATGAAGCCGTACGGGAAGACCGGACCCTTCTCGAAGATCACGTAGTTGATGCCCTCGGTGTGGAACCGAAGCTGGATGCTCACCATCGTCGAGAGCACGTGCGCGACGTCAGGAGTGCTGACCTCGTCGTCGACGGCGACCGTGTCCTTCACCGCCAGGCCGTGGGCTTTCAGCGCGTTGATGATCGCCCCACCGGCCACCGCGTCCTCGGGCCACGTACCGCGAATCAGGCCGATCGTCGCGTTCTTCGGGAAGTAGTTCTTCGCCACAAGTGCGTTGATGAACGGCGCCCACCGGTCGCCGAACACGACAGCGACGTCGTAGAACAGGTTCGGATAGCGGTTGGCGTAGGCCTGGTCGTAAATGTTCACGCTGTTCGCGAGCAACGGTGTCGCGTGCTGCGACAAACACGCCATCAACGTGTCGTGGTCGAAGATCTCGGGCGTCAGTACGGCGAAAACGTGGTGGTCCTCGGTGAAGCCTGAGCACGCCGCTTGCGCGTCCTCGTCGAAGCTGTTCGCCGAGTCGATGTTCGTGTCCTGGAAGACCGGAATGATCTTCCGGCCGGCAATGCCACCATGCTTGTTCAGGTAGTTCACGACGAGCTTCGCATTCGCCGCCGTCTCGGAGGTCGGCAGACCCGCGGAGATCCCGAGCGACTTGCCCGCCTTGTTGAAGCCTTCGAAGGTCTGAATACCGAGCGTGATCGTCTTCGCGGTGACGCCGCGTGACGGCGCACCCAGGGCGGAAACCGTGCCGGAGGGAACCACGCTGGTGGTGCCCGACGTCGGGACGGTGCTGCCCGGCGTCACAGCCGTCGGATTGGTCGCGGGGCCGGAGGTCTCCGGCGGGGCGGCGGTCGGCGTCAGGCCATCCGTCGTGACAGGCGCAACGACTGGCGGCGCGAGCCCGTTGCCGCCCTGCGCGGTTGCGCCAGATCCCCCACGATCCTGCATTGTCGAACCGCACCCGATGAGCACCGTCGAACCGACGGCAAGAAGAGCGATCAACCGCGGACGACGCCTACCTCTCGGCGCGGGCATCGCGGCTCCTCTCGCTTTCACGGCCCTGGCGGAGCGTGCGAACGGCCGTTAACATCAGCCGTCGTCATGCTATCGCTTTGAGGGGTCATGGATAGCGCCGAACGCGAGCGAGTCGCAGCCGCCGTACGAGTGTTGCTGGAGACCTCATCCCCGGATCAGGTATCGGCTGAAGACTTCTGGGGCGCGCAGTTCGACGCGGGCCTCGCGTGGGTGCAGTTCCCAGTCGGGCGGGGTGGACTCGGCGTCGATCCCCGACTGCAGTCGATCGTCGACGACGAGCTGCGCGCTGCCGGCGCACCGACGAACGTCTACCGCAACTTCATGGGCGTGGGGATGGCCGGACCGACCCTCGTGACCTGGGCGAGCGAGGACCTGCAGGACCGGCTGTTGCGGCCGCTGTTTCGCTGCGACGAGATCTGGTGCCAGCTGTTCAGCGAGCCGGGTGCCGGGAGCGACGTCGCATCTCTTTCGACAACCGCCGCTCGCGACGGCGACGAGTGGATCATCAACGGGCAGAAAGTGTGGACGACCCTCGCCCACATCGCACGGTGGGGACTGCTGCTCGCCCGGACCGACCCGGACGTTCCGAAGCACAAGGGACTCACCTACTTCGTCATCGACATGACCGCACCAGGGGTCGACGTCCGGCCACTTCGGCAGATCACCGGCGAGGCCGAGTTCAACGAGGTCTACTTCACCGACGTACGAATCCCAGACAGCCGGCGCGTCGGGCCGGTCGGTGACGGCTGGACCGTCGCGACGACCACCCTCATGAACGAGCGGCTCGCACTGTCCGGTCTCTCGGTGACCGAGCGGGGGGGCGGCGCGATTCGCCAGGCGGTGCGGCTCTGGCACGAACGCGCGGAGGTCGACCGAGACGCCGTGCTCCGCGACGACCTGCTGAAGACCTGGTGCGAGACCGAGGTCGTGCGGCTTACGTCGATGCGCGCCCACGAGAACCTCGAGCGCGGCATACCGGGACCGGAGAACTCGACCACGAAGCTGGCGATGGCGCTCAACCAGCAGCACATCTGGGAGCTCTGCATGCGCCTCGCCGGACCGACAGCGTTGCTCACGGGTGAGTACGAGATGGTGCAGCCCACGGCGATGGGTGGCGACGCCGGCGCGCTCGGCGAGCGGGACGATGTCGACGTCGCGCGCTGCTACCTGGTCACCCGAGGTACGTCGATCGGCGGCGGCACGACCGACATCATGCGCAACATCCTCGGCGAGCGCGTGCTGCGACTGCCGGGCGAACCACGGTCGGATAAGGACGTGCCTTGGAAGCTGCAGCCGAGATGAACCACGATCCCGTAACGCTGGAAGTCGCCGACGGCGTCGCGCGACTCACCCTCAACCGCCCCGATCGAATGAACACGATCGACCTCAACGTTGCGCGTGCGCTGGCGGAAGCCGCATTGCAGCTCGACAGCCGTGACGACGTGCGCGTCGTCCTGCTCGGCGGTAGCGGCAAGACGTTCTGCGGCGGTGGCGACTTGAAGTCGTTCGCTGAGATCGGCGACGGGCTCCCTGGCCACCTGCGGGAGGTCACGACCCACCTGCACGCGGCGATGACGATCCTTTCTCGGATCGACGCGCCGATCGTGGCCGCGGTGCGCGGCTCCGCCGCCGGCGCGGGCCTTGGCCTGGTGTGCGCGGCCGACGTCGTCATCGCGGCAGAGTCGACGAAGTTCGCGTTCGCGTACAGCGCCATCGGCTTCACACCGGACGGTGGGACCAGCTGGAACCTGCCGCGCCTGGTCGGACTCCGGAAGGCACAGGAGCTCGCCCTTACCAACCGCGTGATCGATGCCGCCGAGGCGGAACGAATCGGCATCGTCACGACTGTTGTCGGCGACGACGAGCTCGAAGCCGCGGCGGACGCGCTGGTGGACAAGCTGGCCGTCGCGCCGACTCACGCACTCGGCATCACGAAGCGACTGCTCCGCGCGACGTACGACGTGTCGTATGAAGAACGGCTCGCCGTCGAGTCCGTCGAGCTGTCCAGGTCAGCCGGCACTCCAGACGGCCGTGAAGGCGTCGCCGCCTTTCTCGAGAAGCGATCACCGAAGTTCGAAGGGCGTTAGGCCGAAGACAGGAGCGCAACAGCTGCAAGCCTGGTAGGTCGGCCGGGTCGCGCTCGCTCGATGCAGACTCGCCGTTGAGCCGTCGACGGTTGCGGCGGGCCTCTACCGTCGTGATGTGAGACGCGCGACCAAAGGCCGGCTGGTGTGGGGCGCCGCCGTCGCCGCGTACGCGGTGGCCGTCTTTCAACGCGGCTCCCTCGGCGTGGCCGCGATCCGGGCCCAGCATCAGCTGCACGCCTCGGCAGCTGAAATCTCGCTGTTCGTCGTGCTGCAGCTCGCGGTGTACGCGGGCCTGCAGGTGCCGGTCGGTGCTGCCCTCGATCGATTCGGCAGTCGGCGGATGCTCGCGTCGGGCGCTGTCGTCATGGCCGCGGGTCAGGTATGTCTTGCGCTGTCGCACAACGTCGGTCTCGCGATCGTCGCCCGAGTACTCGTCGGCGGTGGGGACGCGATGTCCTTCATCAGCGTGCTGCGCCTGGTCGGCGTTTGGTTCGAGCCGGGCCGGGTTCCTCTCTTCACTCAGCTGACTGCACTTATCGGACAGCTGGGGCAGATCGCGGCGGCGTATCCGCTCGTCGCTCTGCTCAGCGGTGCCGGATGGCGCGGAACCTTCTTGCTGTGCGCCGGGTTCAGCGTCGGAGCCGCGGTGCTGGTCGTCACGACGGTTCGTGACCACGCTCCGGACCAGGAACCCACGATCACAGCGCTCACCCGCACCCAGCTCGCGATGCACGTGGCCGAGGCCTGGCGCGAGCGCGGCACGAAGCTCGGACTGTGGGCGCACTTCACCACGCAGTTCTCCGGCAACACCTTCGCACTGCTCTGGGGCTATCCGTTCCTCGTCACCGGTGAGGGACTTTCGAAGCGCGCGGCCGGCGCCCTGCTCACCCTGCTGGTGGTGGTCGGCATGATCGTCGGGCCCGTGCTCGGTCGGCTCACGGGCGACTTTCCGTTCCGCCGGTCGAACATCGTGATCGCGATCGTCATAGCGACCATCGCGGTCTGGACGGCAGTGCTGCTCTGGCCCGGTCGCACACCGCTCGGGCTCCTGGTCGCCCTCATCGTCGTGTTGGGCTCGAACGGCCCGGGATCAATGGTCGGCATCGACTTCGCCAGGACCTTCAATCCACTGGCTCGCGCCGGCAGCGCCAGCGGGATCGTCAACATGGGCGGCTTCGTCGCCTCGCTGGTCGTCATCGCAGGCGTCGGCGGCGTGCTGTCGGCCCTGGGCGTCGGGCCGTCCTCGGCCTCGATCGGTCAGTTCAAGGCGGCGTTCTGCGTGCAGTACGTCGGCTGGGCGCTCGGCCTGATCTGGATCTTCCGCCATCGAGGCAGCCTGCGCGCTGACCTCGCCGCCGAAGGGCGCGTCCTCGACCCGCTTCACCGCGCCGCAATCCGTCGCATGCGATCGCGCCGGACCACCGACCGCAGCGACTGACCGAAGGAAGCACCACTCAAGGAATCGGTGAATACGAGAACCAGTGGCGGATGGCCTATGTGCGCGGGCCGGAGGGCATCATCGTTGCGCTCGCCGAGCACATCGGCTGATCTAGCGGCTAGTGGCTGATGACCAACATCTCGTTGCCACCCTTCTGGAACTCGTAGCGCGACGGCGTGATTGTCGTCCTGCAGCCACGCAGCTCGACTGCTCGGCGGACTCCGTCGACCAGGGCAGTCGTGTCGGTGCCCGAGTCGCTGATGATCGGAAAGAGTCGCACCTCCCGTCGAGCGACGCGCGCCAGCTCGCAGGCCGCGGCGATGTGGAACCTCTGGTCGAGCCGGTCCTCGTAGAGGAACAGCAGGTGCGAGCTGAGCACGAGGTCGAAGGAGGCATCACGGAACGGCAGGGCGGGCAACGACGCTGCAACATACGTCGACGCGTTGGCACGAAGGTCTTCGCCGAACAGTCGTGCGGAGGTCGTCCGTCGTTCGAGGTGATCATCGATGTCGGCGAAGAACGTCCACACGAAAGAGTCGATCGACGTTCCGGTGTGGCGGTTGCCGCGCACGGCCTCCTCGAGCGCGTGGTCCGCCAGCCATCCAATCGGAGCCGAGTAGACAGGATCGACCGCGACGACCGGCACCCCGCGAGCCCGGGTCTCAGCCGCGAAGCTGGCCGCACCGCCCGGACAGTCGAGGATCGAACCGGCGAGATCCGCGGCGGTGAGGCAGAACATCCCGGCGTACTCGTCGAACGACCGCGCACTGACCAAGGTCCGGCCGATGTTCGGCAGCCCACTCGGGTTCGGCGCCCCTGACACCGAGGCAGCGTAGATGCGCGACACCGGGCCGAAAACTCGGTTTTTCGGCGGCTGCGTCGGGGCTAGGAAGGAGCCGAGAGGTACGCCTGCGCATTGGCGATGACGGCCCGCGCGTCAGGGCCGGTTCCGCGCAGCCGCTCCGCTTCACCGCGACGGTTACGTCGTACGGCGACCCGGCACCAATCCCCAGCAGCTCCCTCGATCAGCGTGGGCGCCGACTCGTAGCCCAGCCGCCAGGTCGTGCCGTCCGGGGCGGCAAGCACGAGCTGAATTCGGCCGGGTGGAGGCTGGCCGCGCACCGCGAAGGCGTAGGAGATGCTGTTCAAGCCGATGTGCGCAACGTGGTAGAGCCGCACGGTGTCGACCGGTTCGACACCGATTGCGTCAAAGCAGTCGAGGCCATGTGCCCAGGTCTCCATCAGCCGCGCCGTGGTGAACGAGGTGACGCTCATCTTCATCGGGCCCCACGGCAGCCGTCGGTCGTGCGGGAGCTCGCTCAGCGCGCTTGACAGTGAGCTGACCGTCTCGCGCCACCACTCGTGCACGTCGGACGGCGCCATCCCGCGACCGCGCGCGAGGTGCTCGCGCTCCAGGATGTCGAGCGAACCCGACGCCAGGGCGCGATCCATGAACTCGCTCTTGCCGGTCCGCGCGATCTCCGCGGCCAGCTCGTTCGCGAACGCCAGGTGCGTCACCGAGTCCCGGACGTCCCACCCCACTGCCGGCGTCGGCGTCAGCCACTGCTCGTCCGACAGCGTCACAAGGAGGGCGTCAAGTGCATCGCTCTCCGCAGCGAAGTCGGAGACGATCGGTTCCATCCCATCCCTTCAGGCCGGCAACGTATGTTAACAGAGGCTTACATCCACGCTATGCTGGCGACATCGTGAAGGGACGGCGATGACCGCACCGATTCCCGTCGCCGACGGGCTGTTCACGTGGCCCTCGGATGAGCCACAGCTCATCGGTGCGAAGTGTCCGGACTGCGCCGTGACCACCTTTCCCAAGCAGGCGACCTGCCCGCGATGCCCTTCGGACCGCATGGCAGAGGTGCTGCTCCCACGGCGCGGCACGTTGTGGACGTTCACGACCCAGGAGTTCCTGCCGAAGAACCCGCCGTACGCCGGCACCGAGTCCGCCGAAGAGTTCGAGCCGTATGGCGTGGGCTACGTCGAGCTGCCCGGCGAGGTGAAGGTCGAGACCCGGCTCACCACCGCAGATGTGAGGGCACTGGAGATCGGAATGGACATGGAGCTGGTCCTGGTGCCGTTCCGCCACACCGCCGCGCGCGACGAGGTTCTCACTTACGCATTTCGTCCCGTCGGCTGAGACGCATCCACTGCCCCAGGAGCCCTTCGAATGACCTACTCCTACGAGACGGTGCTCGTCGACGTCGCAGACGGCGTCGCGACGGTCACGCTCAACCGTCCAGACCAGTTGAACTCGTTCAACTGGAAGATGGACGGCGAGTTCCACGAGGCGATGTGGAAGTGCGAAGCCGACGAGGACGTTCGAGTCATCGTGGTGACCGGGGCCGGTCGCGCCTTCTGCGCAGGGATGGACCTGTCCGACGGCGCCGAAGACGTCTTCGGCGAGACGGCACACAAGACGCACGACGAGACCTTCGACACGACCTCAGACCGGATCGCCGAGCGATCCGCGTTCTGGCGGATGCGAACGCCGGTCATCGGCGCGATCAACGGCGCAGCAGTAGGAGCCGGCCTGACGATCACCACGATGTTCGACGTCCGCTTCGTCGCCGAGGAAGCAAAGCTGGGCTTCAACTTCGTACGGCGGGGTGTCGTCCCGGATGCAAGCGTCACCTGGACGCTGCCGCGGATCGTCGGTGCGACCCGTGCGCTGGACCTGCTCATGACCGGTCGCATGTTCAACGGGCGTGACGCGGTCGAGTACGGCCTTGCGCTAGCGGCCCTTCCCGCGGACCAGGTGCTCGCCGCGGCACAGGAGTACGCGCGGGACCTCGCCGCCAACACCGCGCCTGGCGCAGTCGCCGCAACGAAGGCGCTCATCAACCGATTCATGGAGAACGACAACCGCAACTCGGCGATGGCCCTCGAGACGAAGCTGGTGTGGTGGTCGGGGTCTCAGCCCGACGCCGTCGAAGGTGTGATGTCGTTCATGGAGAAACGGCCGCCGGAGTGGAACGGCTCGAAGCACGCCGACTTCCCGGAGCAGGTTTGGCCGCAAGACTGACAGGGGTGGCTCAGTGATCGACCGCGACCAGGTTCTCCCCCACCGAATCGCCGCTCTGGCCGCCGAACGACCGGACGAGACGGCGATGCTCGACGTAGCCGGGCGCAGCCTCACCTGGCTGCAGCTGCAGACCGAGATGCATCGCTGGGCCGGTGGCCTGCGCTCCCTCGACGTACTCGCCGGCGACCACGTCGTCACAATGCTGCCGAACTCGTTCGAGGCTTATCTCGCCTGGCTCGGCACAGCGTGGCTGCGCGCGGTCGAGGTGCCCGCCAACAACATGTACCGCGGTGAGACGCTGCGCTACCTGATCGAGAACTCACAGGCGAAGACGCTCGTCATCGCGCAGCGGTACGTCGACCGGCTGACCCTCGTCGCGAGCGACCTGAAGCGCCTCGAGACGGTCGTCGTCCCTGATGCCGACGGCGAGTTGCCCGACCTGCCCTTCCACGTCGTGCGCGGCGACGACTTCCTGCGGCCGGCGCCGGCGACCGACCTCGCCGGGCCGGACTACTGGGACATCGCCGCGATGATCTACACCTCGGGCACGACGGGCGCTTCGAAGGGCGTCATGGTGCCCTGGGGAGAGCTGTACCAGTCGCCGATGATCCTCCCGCCGGAGCTGATCGGCGATCGCGAGCCCTACTACGCCGTCTCCCCCGCCTTCCACCTCTCCGGGAAGATCAGCCTCTACAACGCGGCGATCCCCGGGGGCTACCTCGTCATCCGCGAGTCGTTCAGCCCTACTGAGTACTGGAACGACATCCGCCAGCACAACGTCCGCGGCGGCGCACTCCTCGGCCCGATGGCCGCGATCCTGCTGATGATGCCGCCGAAGGACGACGACGCGGACAACCCGCTCGAGCAGCTGATGATGGGCCCGATGCTCCCGAACATCGAGGAGTTCAAGCAGCGGTTCGGCATCAAGCAGGTCTGCAGCGGCTACGGCATGACGGAGATCGGTTTCCCCCTCACGACCGGCTGGGACCCGCCGAACCCGCGCACCTGCGGCAAGCGCCGCGAAGGCCCGCCTTACTACGAGGTGCGGATCGTCAACGAGCACGACGAGCCGGTCCCACAAGGCGAGACCGGCGAGCTGATCGTGCGGGCCGGTGACCCGTGGGTGATGAACCAGGGCTACTGGGACATGCCCGACGCGACCGCGAAGGCTTGGCGCAACGGCTGGTTTCACACCGGCGACGCTTTCGTCGAGGACGAGGACGGATGGCTGTACTTCGTCGACCGACGCAAGGACGCGCTGCGCCGTCGCGGCGAGAACATCTCCTCCTTCGAGGTCGAAGCCGGTATCAACGCCCACCCGGAGGTCGCGGAGACCGCCGTCCTCGGCGTGCCCTCAGAACTGACCGAGGACGACGTGATGGCGGTCATCGTCCGTACGCCTGGTGCCGAGTTGACTCCCGAGGCGCTGATCGAGTGGCTCATCCCCCGGATGCCGCGCTTCCAGATCCCGCGCTATATCGACTTCGTCGACGAGCTGCCCAAGACCGACGGCACGTTCAGAGTGCAGAAGTTCGTGTTGCGCGAACGCGGAGTGACGAGCGAGACCTGGGACCGCGAGGCCGTCGGGATCATCCTGCCCAGGGACTAGGCAGTCTGCCTGCGCCGCCGGACCCGAGTGACCACCGACAGCACCCCGAACCCCACCGTCGCCGCGACGGCGACCCACCCGAGCCAGTCCCCGAGCGAGACGTACGTCGACTTGCCGGAGCCGACCGGAACGTCTGCGACGAGGGTGTAGGCCGAACCGTCCGGGGTGACGTGCCGGGCGAGGATCCGGCCGTAAGGATCGATCGCCGCCGAGTCGTACGTCGAGTCCGCCTTCACCGACGACGTCCGAGTCTCGATCGAGCGGAACACCAGGTGCGTGTAGTGCTTGTCGGCGATGCCCTGCACATCGTTCGACGACACCGCGATCACCTGAGCGCCGAGCTTCGCGACGCTGCGCGCGGAGTCGAGGAAGTCGAGATCGAAGCAGATGATTGACCCGAACTTTCCGAACGGCGCTTGGTAGACGAGGTAGTGCCCGCGCCAGTCGCTGTAGTCGCCGGCGAAGGTCCCCGGATGCGTCTTGCCGTAGGTGCCGAGCAGCTTGCCGTCGGGCGCGAAGGTCGCGACCTCGTTCAGCCGCTTGCCATCCTCCGTCGCATGCCAGCCTGCCGCGATGTACGTGTGCGTCTGTTTGGCCAGCTTCGAGATCACGGCTCCGCGCGGCCCCTGGGGATCGAAGTCGAGACCGGCTTCACGCCACACGACAAGCTTCGCCCCCTGCGCGGCCGCGACCCGGGTCTGGGCGATGTCGTGCCGCAGCTCGGTCGCCCCGCTGATGTCGCCACCAGCGGCCGTCCACGACCCCGGCTGGATCGCGGCCACTCGCAGCGTCGCAGCGGGATGGTGCAGCATCGCGACGCTGGAGACGCCCCATGCAATGACGAGCACCGCGACGCTGCTGGCCCAGACGACCGCGCGCCGCCACGGGATCGCGACCGGTGACCATGCCGGGCGCCGGTTCTGCAGCCGCGCAAGCAACAGACCGGCGAGGCCCCAGTTGACCAGGAAGATGAGCAGGTTCAGTCCATGGATCCCGAACACGCTGACCGGCTGCAGGAACGCCGGGCGGTCGTACATCGTGTAGGCGACCATGCCCCAGGTGCCTGCTGCGACTTCCGTCGCCGTCGTACGCAAGAAGTCGATCGCCACCCAGCCAAGCGGCGCGGAGATCAAGAACCAGCGGTACCCGGTGCGCTCGTGGAAGCTACGACTGCGACCGACGATCAGCCAGACGATCAGGGCGATCCAGAAGCCGTAGATCTTCAGGTACCAGCCCACGTCACCGTCGGAAAGACCCGGGCCGAGGTAGATCTGGAACATGATGCCGATCGCGATGCCAAGCCCGAGGCCAGACCAGCGGTGTGGCAGGACGTAATACTGCGCGACCAGCGCTGGCACGAACGCGATCCAGATGAGAGGCCAGATGTGCGGGCCTTCGAACGCCACCCCCGCCATGACGCCCGACAGCGCAGCGAGCAGTACGCCGCCGATGATGCGAGCGGCCGTTCCGGACTGAGGTTTCGACGACGGCTCATCCGCCGGCGCAGCGGCGGCCCCGGTGGTGGCGTCCTCAGCGAGCGTCATGCTCCCCCTCGCAGCTCAGGTTGTGAGAAGTGTGGCCGCACCGGTGCCGGGCGCGCCATAGACCTGCGTGTAGCCGACCCGCGGGTTGCCCGGCACCTGTCGCTCTCCTGCCTGCCCACGCAGCTGAAGCACCGTCTCGTAGACCTGCCGCAACCCTGAAGCCCCGATCGGCTCGCCGTTGGCGAGCAGCCCGCCATCGGTGTTGATCGGCAACCTGCCGCCGATCCGGGTCTCGCCGGCTTGGATCAGCGCCTCTTGCTCGCCGTCCTTGCAGAGCCCGTTCTCGGCCATGTGCATGATCTCCGCGCCGACCTCGCCGTCCTGCAGCTGCGCGACGTCGACCTCTTCCGGTCCGATCCCCGCGGCCTCGAAGCAGACTCTCGCAGCGTCGACCGTCGGGGCCTCACCTTGCTCGATCGGCAGCCACGGCGCCATGACCTCGAAGGATCCGAACCGCCGAGTGCGTAGACCCACGCCGCGGAGGAAGACCGGCCGGTCGGTGTAGCGGTGGGCTTGACTGCCGCGACAGACGACGACGGCAGCGCCGCCTTCGTTCGGCGAGCACAACATGTACTGCGTCAGCGGGTGGTTGAGCATCCGGGCCCCGAGCACTTCTTCCTCGGTCCTCGGCGTACGCCGCCACGCGTTCGGGTTGAGCGCACCGTTCGCGTAGGCCTTCACCGCCACCTTCGCCAGTGAAGATCTCGAGATCCCGTGGTCGTGCATGTAGCGGTTGATCTTCATCGCGAAGAACTGCGTCGTCAGCATCAAGCCGATGTCGCCGTACCACTGCTCGAGGCCGAGAACCGAAGGGTCCGGCGCAAACGCACCGCGCGGATGCTTGTCGAATCCGACGACCAAGCCGAGGTCGTACTGCCCCGTGTCGATCGCCTGCGCCGCGAGCGTCAATGCGCTTCCTGCGGTCGCGCACCCGTTGGCCACGTTGATGAACGGGATACCGGTCAGCCCGAGCCGCGACACCAGCGTGTCCGGCTCACCGCCGTCCTGACTCCCCCCGAAAGCGAACTGGATGTCCTGCCACTCGACGCCGGCATCCTTCAGCGCCTGGCGGACAGCGAACAGCCCCATGTCCTGCCCGGAGACGCCCTCGAAGCGCCCGAACGGATGAAGGCCGATGCCGACGATGGCGACGTCCACGATCGCCTCCTCCAGCCCCCACCAATAAGTGAACCTGCGTTAATGTAACGCCAATTCGGCCACGGAGGAGTGCTTTGAACTTCGCGTTCAGCGACGAGCAGGAAGAGCTCCGCCGCACGGTCCGCCGCTTCCTCGATGAGCGCTCGCCTGAGTCCGAGGTACGCCGGCTCATGGAGACCGAGGAAGGCCTCGACCGCGACGTGTGGGCTCAGCTCTCCTCACAGCTGTCGCTTCCCGGCCTGGGAATCCCGGAGGAGTACGACGGCGCGGGCTTCGGCTATCTCGAGCTCGCCGTCGTCTTCGAGGAGATGGGACGGGCGCTGTTCTGCGGTCCGTACTTCGCCACCGTCGCGCTTGCCGCCAACGCCCTGCTCGCATCCGACGACGACGAGGCAAAGAAGGACCTGCTACCGGGGATAGCCCGCGGCGAGACGCTCGCAACCCTCGCCGTCACCGAGCACGACGGCGCGTGGCGCGAAGCCTCGATCCTGACGTCGGCGACATCAGGCGACGACGGTTGGCGGCTCACCGGCACCAAGGACTACGTCGTCGACGGCCACATCGCGGACCTGCTGCTGGTCGCTGCCCGGTCTTCCGCGGGCCTTTCGCTCTTCGCCGTGGAGAGCGCATCGCCGGGTCTCGAGCGCGAGCTGCTTCACACCCTCGACGAGACCCGCAAGCTCGCCCGCGTCCGGCTGTCCGACACCCCCGCCCGGCTCATCGGCAGAGACGGCGCCGCCTGGGCCGTGCTCGACCGGGTCCTCGACCTCGCTGCCGTCGCGCTTTCCCTAGAGGCGGTCGGCGGCGCTCAGCGTTGCCTCGACATGGCCGTCGACTACGCGAAGGTGCGGGTGCAGTTCGGTCGCCCGATCGGCTCCTTCCAGGCTGTGAAGCATCGCTGCGCCGACATGCTCGTCGAGGTCGAAGGGGCAAAGTCCGCGGCGTACTTCGCAGCGTGGTGCGCCGCGGAGCTGAACGACGAGCTGTCGGTCAGCGCGAGCCTGGCCAAGGCGTACTGCACCGAGGTGTTCGCCAACGCAGCGGCAGACAACATCCAGGTACACGGCGGTATCGGCTTCACCTGGGACCATCCCGCACACCTCTATCTCAAGCGCGCGAAGTCCTCGGAGCTTCTCCTTGGCGATCCCGCCACTCATCGCGACCGCCTCGGCATTCGGCTCGGCATCTGAGGATGATGTTCACGTCGACCGCCGATGTCCTGCGTCGACGCGCGCAGCAGCATCCGGATCGCGTCGCGATCAGCTTCGAGGGTGACGTCCGGACGTATGCGCAGCTCGACCATCGCTCCAACCGGCTAGCGCACGCTCTTGCCGCCGCCGGCGCCGGCCGCGGGGACCGGGTCGCGGTGCTCGACCGCAATCGGCTCGAACACGCCGAGATCATGTTCGGCGCCGCGAAGCTCGGAGCGACGTACCTGCCGATCAACTGGCGGCTGGCTGCAGACGAGGTCGCCTACGTCCTCGCGAACTCGGGTGCCTCGGTCGTCCTCGTCGGCACCGACTTCCACGATCTGCTCGCCCGAACGACCACGCGCCCACGCATCATCGATCTCGACACCGAGTACGGCGAGTTGCTCGACGATCAGCCGGCGACCGATCCCGGGTTCGCGCCGGCGCCGACTGACACGGCGCTGCAGATGTACACGTCCGGTACCACCGGGTTGCCGAAAGGGGTCCTGCTCTCACACGCCGCTCTTTGCCGTGCCGCAGCGCTTGGCGCGGCATGGGGAATGGCGGAGGACACCGTCGCGCTCGCCTGCATGCCCTTGTTCCACATGTCGGGGACGAGCTGGTCGTTCGTGTGCCTGTTCCACGGCGGCCACGTCGTGCTGTTGCGGGACCCGGACCCGGTCGGCATCCTTCGCGCAATCTCAACCGAGCGGGTCAGTCACGCCCTGCTGGTGCCCGCGGTCATGCAGATGCTGCTCGCCCACTCCGACGCGGCGACTGCCGACTTCTCCAGCCTGCGGCGGATGGTCTACGGCGGCTCACCGATCTCTCCTGACCTGCTCGCCGAAGGCATCAAGACGCTGGGGTGCGACTTCATGCAGCTGTACGGGCTGACTGAGTCGACCGGCCTTGGGACCGTGCTCGACCCCCAGGACCACCTGCGGGACGAACGACTCCTGCGTTCCGTCGGCAAGCCGGCAGAGGGTGTCGAGCTCCGTATCGTCGATCCAACGACGGCCACGGACGCGGCCGTCGGCGAGGTCGGCGAGGTCTGGCTGCGGTCCGGCTCGATCATGACCGGCTACTGGCAGGACCCAGCGGCGAGTGACGAGGTACTGCTCGCCGAGGGTTGGCTTCGGACCGGTGACGCCGGCTACCTCGACGCGGACGGCTTCGTCTTTCTGCACGACCGGGTGAAAGACATGATCGTGTCCGGCGGCGAGAACGTGTACCCCGCGGAAGTAGAGCGCGTCCTTGGCGAACATCCCGCCGTCGCGGACGTCGCCGTGATCGGCGTACCGGACGACCGATGGGGAGAGACCGTGAAGGCCGTCGTCGTACTCGCACCCGGGAAGGAGGTCGATTCGAGCACGCTCATCGACTTCACCCGCGAGCGGCTCGCGCACTACAAGTGCCCGACCTCAGTCGACTTCGTCGCCGATCTTCCGCGCAATGCGTCCGGCAAGGTGTTGAAGCGCCAGGTGCGCGAACCGTACTGGGAAGGCCACACCCGGCGCGTCAACTAGCGAGCAGAGCGGTCGGTGTCACGCAAGCGGCGCGAACCGCGGCCACGGTGCCGCAGACTCGAGCTGTCGCGCGACGGCAAGCAACAATGCCTCGCCCCCGCTCGGAGCGACCAGCTGCACCGACAACGGGAACCCGCCGGAGCTCTGACCCGCCGGAATCGCCGCCGCCGGGTACCCCGCCACATTCCACGGCTGCGTCATCGCCGCGAATCCCGCGGCGGCGACGTTCTTGAGGAAGGGCGCCGTGTACCAGCCCTCTGCCTCGATGGGTAGCCGGGCAAGCGCTGGAGTGACCAGGATGTCGAAGCGCCGGAAGAACTCGCCCGCGCTGGCTTGCCACTCGCGGCGGCCTTCGTCGCGCAGCCAGCAACGCCGGCGGACAAAGTTGCCGATGCGGATGTAGGGCCGCGACCGGGGCTCCAGCTTCCGGTAAGTCAATCCGTCGGCCGCCTCAGCGATCCCTGCGATGGCGCGGGCGCCCGCTGTCATCGACAGGTTGCGGTCGTACGGCGGGTCCGCCGCGGTCACCTCGTGGCCGAGTGAGGACAGGAGCTCGGCGGTCCTCGTCGCCGCCGCGACGTACTCATCGGAGGCATCACCCTTGGCAAGCGGCACCTTCACGGACAGCGCGACCCGCAACGGGGTGTCGATCGGCATCGGGGTCCGCAGGTCCTCGCGGGCCGCCATGACCGCGAGTGCGGTTGCGGCGTCATCAACCGTGGTGGCAAGTGGTCCGTTCGCGGACAGCCCGAACCAGTCACTCCCCTTTTCCGAACCGGGTACCACGCCTTCACCGGGCTTGATGCCGAACAGGCCACAGCACGCTGCTGGAATCCGGATCGAGCCGCCACCGTCGCTGCCGTGAGCGAGCGGAACCATCCCCGCCGACACGGCCGCGGCGCTGCCGCCTGAGGACCCGCCCGCGGTCCGGGTCAGGTCCCATGGGCTTCGGGTCACCCCGAACGCGCTGTCCGTGAACCCCCAGATGCACAGCTCAGGGACCCGCGTCTTGCCGACGATCACCGCACCCGCCGCCCGCAGCCGCCGCACGATCTCGTGGTCGTGCGTCTCGGGCACCTCCGAGGTGGCAAGCGATCCCAGCCGCGTCGGCGTTCCGGTGACACTCAGAACGTCTTTGATCGCGACCGGCACCCCCGCCAGTGGCAGCTCAGCGAGGTCGGCCCGATCCTCGAGCTCCTCGGCCTCGCGTACCGCTTCTTCGGCTCGCAGCAGCTGGAACGCGCCGACCCGGCCGTCGACCGCGGCAATGCGATCGAGGTACGCACGAACCACATCGACCGGACGCGCCGCTCCCGATCGGACCTGCGCCGCGATCTCCGTGGCCGAGGCGCCCGCCAGCGGCAGCGTCACTTCGTGGCGGCGGTACTGCGGCGCGACGCTGCCTTGCGGGGCGCTGTCTTGCGCGGCGCTGCCTTCCGGGGTGTCGTCTTGCGGGGTGCTGTCTTGCGAGGAGCAGGTTTCCTCGCCGAGTGTCGCGCCGCGACCCTTGCTGCGATCAGGTCCGCGAGCTCACTCGTGTCGCGCACGACCTGCCCCATCTCAGCTCGCCGTACGGCGGCCTGTCGACGCCAGAGGTGGACGTCGAGCAACCCAAAACCCAGTCCGATCAGCCCGATGCCGACCAACCCGCCCGACACGACCCACGGGAGCTGGAAGACCGCGTAGCCGCGGTCGGCGGCTCCTGCCCACGCCAAGCCGATCACGACGAAGCCCGCCATCCCGAAGATGGCCAACCCGATCGCGGCCCGGACTCCCGGGTCACGCAGCGCAGACTTCACGACTTGTCGTCGAGCTCGCGCAGCACCGTACGCAGGTCGTCGAGCGACTCGCGAAGCTGGTCCATCTGACGCGACCGCTCCGCCGCGTCCTGCCGCTTTGCGGAGATGTTCACCAAGATGAAGCCGCCCATGATGAGGCCCAACCCGGTCAGACCACCGGAGACGACGTAGGGCATCTGGTAGGCGACGTTGTCCTCGCCGGCGACCTGAGCCCAGGTGATCACCAGCAGGGCGAAGCCGATCGCCGCGACGATCAGACCGGCGAAGGTCGGGACGTACGACGACGGCGCCAACCAGCTGAAGCGAGGCCGACGCGGCCCGCCATCAATCGCATCCACGGTCATGAGTCTCTCCTCCTGGCTGCGCCGGCGACGGCGTTGAGCGGTGTGGCGTCACGAGTGAAGGTGCGGCCCAGGAAGAGCAGGCCGAAGAGGAACGCCAGCGGCACCAAGAACACCGCCGGGTACTTGAATCCGATGAACGGCTGCGTCACGGCTTGCGGCTGCGCGATCAGCGGCGGCTGGACCGGCGGCGCCGTGGTCGTCACAGCAGGCGGAATCACCGGCGGCGGCTCGATCACGGGCGCGGGCGGTGGCGAGGGGACGGGCGGCGGCGTGACGGCGATGCCCGTACCGGTGGACGGCACGCTGTACGTGAGCGAATACGTCACGCGCTGCCCTCCCGCCGAGCCCCGTCCCGCGAGCGCCACCTGCCAGACGCTGAGCTTGCTCGTGTCCGGAAGCAGCACCACACCGAAGTTCGACTTGCCACTGCGCCAAGCGGCGATGAACGGAGCCAGGTCGACGGTGAATGCGTCACCCTTCGCCGTGGCCGCGACCTTGCTCGACACGTTGCAGTTGGACTCCGGCGGATCCTCGAGCGCGCCTTGGATTCCGTCCGTCACGGGTGCGGTGACGAGACAAGCCTTCATGTCCGCGCCGCCCGCATTGATCGTTCCAGCCTTCAGGTCGTTGATGAGCGGCACCGTCATCACGCCGCCGGTCAGCACAGCGCCCGGAGGCAGCGAGTACAGCGACGGCCGCAAATAGGTTCTCGACAGCTCGATGCCCAGAGCCACGCCGACATGCAGCGTGCCCTCCGGATAGATGGTCGACGGGCCCGGCACAGGAAGCGGGAGCGGCGGTGGACAGCCGATCGGCGTACCGCAGATCGAGATCGGCAGGCTCTGGTACCAGGCTTCGATGTCGTCGTGGACGACGACCGTGTGCGTCGTCGTCGGTGGCCCGCTGTCCGCAACCGCAGTGCCGATGGCAAGCACCCCTGCGGCCGCCGCGACCCCGAGAACACCAAGTCGGCGCAAAGCGCTCATGCGGGCACCGCCGCCTTCTTGCGCGCCGGAGCGGCAGTCGCGCCGGAGCGCTCGATCGCTGTGATGCTGCCACCGAGATAGGCCTCGACCACCACCGGATCGTTTCGCACCGCGTCCGGTGTCCCGTGCGAGATGACCTTGCCATCCGCCATCGCGATGATCCGGTCGGAGATTCCCATGATCAAAGGGATGTCGTGCTCGATGACGACGAGCGTCAGGTCCAGCTCACGTTTCAGCTCGGCGAGCAACGCGCCCAGGGCCTCGGTCTCACGTTGCGCGACGCCGGACGACGGCTCGTCGAGAAGAAGCAGGGTCGGCTGCAACGCGACGAGACAAGCGATCTCGGTGATTCGGCGGGTGCCGGTCGACAGCTCCTGCGTCTGCTTGTCGCGGTAGCGATCGAGCCCCATGAAGCTGACGATCTCGCGCGCCTGCCGCTCCTTCGTGCGTTCGCTGAAGTTCCAGCCGACGATCGAACGCAGAAAATGCGTCGGCTGGGTCCGCTCGAGCGCGAGCATCACCGACTCCGTCACGGTCATGGTGGGGAACAACGCCGCGTCTTGGAACGAGCGGATCAAGCCGAGCCGGGCGCGCTCCTCAGGGCCGAGGGCGCTGACGTCGCGCTTGTCGAACAGGACGCGCCCCGAGTCAGGTCGCGTGAAGCCGCCGAGCAGCTCGAAAGTAGTGGTCTTTCCGGCGCCGTTGGGTCCGATCAGGCCGACCGTCTCACCGGCACGCACCACGAAGGACACGTCGTCAACCGCGACGACGCCACCGAACCGCTTGCCGAGGTTGCGAGCCTCCAGCAGCTTGCTGCCGTGGATCGGCGCTTGGTGCTGGTTGTTGTCGAGCACCGAGGGCCGCTGTCTCGGCAGCTCGGATACGGCGGAGCTCTCGGTCGAGTCGACAGCGTCGACGTCATAGAGGGCGTCGACGTCGAGGCCCTGCCGCCGGCCGATCCACTTGACGATCCGATCCCGCAACGGCTGCAACAGTGAGCCGATGCCGCCGGGCAGGTAAAGGATGAGAATCAGCGCGCCGAACTTGGTTGCGGCCAGCCCCGCAGAGTCGAGCGGGACGAAAGCCGGGATGCCGAGGACGTAGAGCGCACCGATGATCGGCCCGGCAAGGATCGACACGCCGCCGATCACGGTCATCGCTACGACGTCGATGCTGATCTGCGCAGGGAAGGCCCCGCTGTCCATGCTCGCGAGCGAGTGCGCGTAGACCGCCCCGCCGACCCCCGCGAGGAAGCCCGCAATGACGTAACCCTGCACCTTGACCAAGCTCGCCCGAACCGTGAACGCGCGAGCGTTGTCCTCGTTGTCGCGGATCGCGATGAGCAGCCTGCCGAAGCCACTCCGCCGGACGTTTCGTGCGATGAACAACGCGACCAGCAGGAGTCCGAACGCGAACGGGTAGTAGAGCTTGCCCGTGTCGAGCGCCTTGCCGAAGACGATCGGCCGGCCGGGCTGCGCCCCTCCGCCCAACATCCACGACTGCGGCAACAGCCACGCCGGGGTGGCGAGAGCGAACGCCAGCGTGGTGACCGTCAGCATCAGGCCGCGGATCCGAAGTGAGGGAAGTCCGATCAGCACCGACACGGCAGCGGCCGCAAACCCCGCATAGAGCAAGGCGAGCGGAAAGTCACCGCTCGCCGTGGCGAGCTTGTAGGACACGACGCCGCCGACCGCCGCGACGGCGAACTGGCCGAGCGTGAGCTGGCCGCCAAGACCAGTGAGAACGCCGATCGACAACCCGACGATCGACATGCCGATGATGCCGGTGACCACGACCGAGTTCTGGTTGGTGATGACCAGCGGCAGCAGCGCCGCGGCGATCAGGCAGACCGCGCCGGTCACGAGACCGAGGTGACGAACGATCCAGATCCGTCTGAGCTGCTCCGGCACCGGACGCCAGGCTTGGACCGCGGCCCACGATCCCTTCTCCTCGTCGCGGCCGCCTCGCTGGCGCTGCAGGAGAAGCACGCCGAGAATGACGACGAACAACGTCATGTCGACGAGACCGGGGTCCTGCGGGTAGTGCTGCAGCAGTATCTGCTCGATCACCCCCAGCCCGATCCCGGCGACGAGCGCCTGCGGAAGGCTGGTCATCCGCGCGACGACCGCGCCCGTCATCGCGCGGAGCAGCAAGGTCGGGCCGAAGCTGTCGCCGGTGAGGAAGCCCTGCGTCGGCGCGGTGAGGATCGCGGTCAGCGCGGAAAGCGCGCCGGCGATCGCCCACGCGAGCGAGGACATTCGCCCGGCAAAAACGCCGGACATCCGCGCCGCTTCCGGGTTCGCCGCAGCCGCTCGCATCGCGAGACCGTACGGACTGAACTTCAGGAAGCTTGCGATGAGGATGACGGCAACCGGGCAGAGGATGAGCATGCCGGTGTACGCCGGCGTGATCCGGAGCGCTCCGACGCTGAACGATGGCAGGCCGGGTGGCTCCGGGAACAGCGATCCGGCCGTGGCCTGCGAGTTGATGACGAGCGCGAACACGACGAGGAACTGACCGACACCGAGCGTCGCGACGATGCTCATCAGTCGCGGCGCGTTTCGCAGCCGACGGACCACGCCGGCTTCAGCAACTGCGCCTGTCCCCGCTGCGAGGATCAGCGCGAGCGGGAACGCGACCCAGTACGGCACACCCCACGACACGGCGCCTAGCCCGAACAGCGCCGATCCGAACGCGCCGATCTGGCCGTGGGCGAAGTTGATGATTCGGTTCGTGCGATAGATCAGCACCAGACCGACCGCGAGCAGGCCGTAGGTCATCCCCTGGATCGCGCCGAGGATGACATAGGGAAGCGGTGTCCCGAATCCCGCATGCGCCGCGATGAAGAACGCGAGTGCGACCAGCGCCGCAAGGCCGCCGGCCTGAGCGACGGCACGCGTCCGCGGGGTCTCGGCAAGCCGGCTCCGGAGGTCGGTAAGAATGCTCATCGCCCGGCTCCCGCCGCGGCACCTTGAAGAAAGACCGCGCGAAGCAGGTCGTCGCGAGCAAGCAGATCGGCGCTGCGCCCGTCGAAGCGCATCTCGCCCTTCTCCATGAAGTAGGCGTGCTCAGCAAGGTTGAGCGCGATGTTGACCGATTGTTCGACCAGCACGACCGCGGTGCCGTCGGCGTTGATCTCCCGCACCATGTCCAGCAGCTGCCCGACGATCACCGGCGCCAGCCCCAGCGACAGCTCGTCGATGAGCAGCAGTCGCGGCCGGAGAATCAGCGCCTTCGACAGCCCGAGCATCTGCTGCTCGCCGCCGGAAAGCGTCGATGCGAGTGAGGAGCGCCGCTCATAAAGGCGAGGGAACGCCGCGAAGCTGCGCTCGATCGCTTCGTCCACCGCCTTTCCGTTTCGGCGCACTGCGAACCCGAACGTCCGCATGTTCTCCACCACGTTCATCGGCCCGAACACGGCGCGGCCGCCGGGGATCTGCGTGATGCCAAGTCGCAGCCGCCGCTCGGCGTCGAGATAGGTGATGTCCTGTCCCTGGTAGCGAACGCTGCCTCCGGTCGGCAGCCCGATCCCGGAGATCGCCTTCAGCAAGGTCGACTTGCCGGCGCCGTTGACGCCGAGCAGCGCGACCATCTCGCCGTCGTCGACGCTGAAGTCGACGCCGTACAGGACCTGAAGCTTGCCGTAGGAGAAGTCGATTCCGCGGCACGCGAGCATCGGCAGGTGCCCGCCGCTGTCGACGATGCGGTGGACCTCTTCCTGCTCAATGACCTCGTCGATCATCCGGTCGAGGTCGGCGTTGACGAAGCGACCCGCCGTGGACAGGACGTAGCCCCCGATCAGGCCGGGGATCGCGAGGCTGGCCATCGACCCGGCGATGCCGTAGCGGCGGTCGATGCCAGCGAGGAACACGCTTCCGAGCAGGCTGCCCGCTGCGATGAAGATCGCACCGAGCGCCTGCGCGTGCGCGCGCATCTGTGCCGGAACCACGGACATCAGCGACATGTAGAAGCCGACCGGCGCGATGCCGAGGAGCGCACCGGCAATGCCGAACGCAACCACAACGCCGGCGAAGACCGGCATCAGGCCGCCGATCGCCACGAACACGACGGCACCGGCCAGGATGGCGCCAGCAGTCTGCAGGAACCGCGCGGGGTTGTTGCGGAACTGTCGCTCACCACGCGGGCCGTAGAGCACGAGGCCGACGATGCCGATCGCGGAGTAGAACGCGAAGAAGAGGCTGCGATGGGTCGCGTCCAGACCCCATCGGCGCTCGAGGAAGAAGGACAAGAAGGTGTAGTACGGCACGACGAGGATGCCGAGGATCGTCGCGCCGACGAACAGGCGCTTGTTCGTCGGTACGAGCAGCATGCGCCGGCAGATCTCCCAGAACCCGAGCTGCACGTCGGACTCGGTGATCGACTCGGTCGACTCCCCGTGCTTCTCCCGCACGGCGGCGCGCAGCCGTTCGGTGTCCCAACGTCCATAACCAGGGTCACGAAGCCCGAGCGCGCCGGCTGTAACGAGCAGCGATGTGAACCCCATCGCCAGGAACACGCCACGCCAGGTGAGACCAAGTGCGCCGGCACACAACGCGATCAGCAGGGGGGCGACGACCTGCCCGAACGAGTAGAAGGAGGAGTAGACCGACAGCGCCCTGACCCGCGCCTCCGGGTGGTAGGAGTCCATGATCAGCGGCGAGTGCAGCGCAGTGACACTGCCGGTGGACAACCCGTCGAACAGGAGAATCAGCACCAGCCCGAGCAGTGAGGTGATGAAGCCCGTGTAGAGTGTCATCAAGCTCCACAGGGCACCGGTCACGATGCAGATCAAGGCGCGATGCGCTCGGTGTTGCGCAAGCCAAGCGATGGGGAGCGGCGCGAGGGAGAAGGCCAGCGCGTAGACCGCGCGCGCAGCGGCGATCGCACCGATACCGATCCCCAGAGCGCGGCTGATGTCGGGCGCGAGTACGACGAACGCGTAGCCCTGCAGCTGGTCCGATGCGTAGAGCAGGCCCAGCGCTATCACGGGGTAGTACGACAGGCCGTACCGCTTGACGAGCACCCGGAACTTCTCGGTATCGGCGCTGCCGACGACGCCGAGCTTCTCGCGCGCCTCGGCACGCAGCTCGTCACGGGTGCGGACGAGCTCGTCCAGGGCAGCGTCCGCCTTCGCCTGGCGACGGGTGTCGACAACCTCCGCGGCGCCGCGGCGCGTCTTGGTGGCCGGTCGCGTCATGACTCCTGATCCCGCTTCAGCTGAAAGTCCCGGAAGTACGCGTGCTCCCCGATACGACGGCCGGCGGTGTCCAGGAGCACGATCGTCACCTCGTGCAGCTGCCAGTTGTCGCGGTTGTCCGACAGCGAGGGCACCTGGCGCAACGTGTAGGAGAGGTCAGTCGTCCAGTAGACCTGCCGATCCGCGAGGTAGCTCTTCGTCAGACAGTGGGCGGCGTCTGCACACGCCGGGTCGTCGCCGCCTACAGCCGCGAGCGTCTGACCTGGTTTGATCGGCGCGCGGTCGACGAACAGCGCGAAGTAGCCGGCATCCTTCGACGGCGCCTCGCCGCTGTCAGGTCCTGCGACGCGGAACCCGTCGACCTCCCAACGAAGGGTCACCGGCACTGAAAGCTTGGCGCGCGCCTCCGGCGCGACGAACTTGACGTCATGATCCGCGTGGAACTGCAGCTGCGACAGGTCCGCGCAACCGCCGAGGACAAGAGCCGAAGCGATGAAGGGCAGCACCGCAACACGCGTGCGGCCGGACCGGAGGCCGGCAAGGCGCATCAGACCTCCCCGGCGCATACAGCCTTGTCCGCGGATGTTAACGCCAACTCACAATCCGGGTCTACGCCTGCTGGCGCGTGTCGCCGGGCGACGGCGCACATCGGCTGCGCTACGGCGACGGAATCGGATACGTCGGACCCCGGTAGGTGAGACAGCGACACGTCGGAAGCCAGCCGTACTGCCGGTAGACCGCCGGTCCGCCTCGCTGGGTGGACGTGGCGCGCAACTCGCCGCCGTAGGTCAGCGCGCCGGAGAGGCCGGCCTCCGCCGCCGCGACGTCGCTCGCGACCTCCTGGGGAGTGGCGGCACCGGCGGCGAGCGCCTTGGCGTACAAGTTCAGCCCGTCACACGCGGAGTAGGCACCGAGGAAGTCGTTGTACTGCTTCGCCTGCAACCCGTGCTTCGCGAGCATCGCAAGGCACCGCTTCTGGGCCGGGCTTCGCGGCATCGGCTGGTGCGTCGGGTCGACGTCGACCGCCGGGAGCCAGCCGAAGCCGTGCAGATGCAGCATCTGGTCCGGCGGCGCATTCGCCTCGAGCGCCGCGCCACCGACGATGGTGAGGTACTGCGGGTGATAGTGCTGGGTCTCTGCGGTCTCCATGAACAGCAACAGCGGCACCCCGCCGCCCATCACGACCTTCACCCCTGAAGACGCGAACCGCAGCTCGGCGTTGCTCACAGCCGACACCGCGCTGCTCACGTCCGAGGAGCCTTGCGAGCACTTCCCAAGCACCGTCTGAAAGTTCAGTCTGTGCGCCTTCAGCCATGGCTCGATGGTTCGCTGGTAGGCGCGGTCGCCATCTGCGCACGTGTCCAGGAGCAGCCCGAGCTTCGTCGATGTCGTCAGCAGCCCGGACCGAAGTCCGCCATCCAGTGCGGTGAGAAGAGCACCGTCGGTGGTCGGGTTAGCAGTGGAGACCAGCGTCGGGTACTGCTGCTGGTCCACCAGGTCACCGGGCTGGTAGCCGCCATACAGGTGCGGCACGTTCGCGTTTGCGAGACAGCTCTCGAACGAGGGCAGGAACACGAAGATGTAGCCGATGACCGCCTGCACGTGATGGTCCTGGGTGAACTTGGCGCACACAGCCGAGAACTGGCTCGCCCAGTTGCTGCTGGCCGTGTCTGTCGATCCGTAGACCGGTTCGATCCGATGTCCGTCCAGGCCGCCGTGCTTGTTGTACTCCGTTACGAGCGCGCTCCACATGTCCTGGTCGGAATAGGACTGACCGGCGTTGACGCCCAGCGATTGGGCATTGCCGACAGTCGTCGTGATGAATCCAAGCTGGATCGGCGCGTGATTGTTCGGCTGTGCGTTGCGCGCGGTGGGCGCAACGGTTGTGGCGGGCACGCGGCTCGATCCGGTTGACACCGGCTGCGTCGAGTTCGAACCCGGATTGGCCGCGGGCACGGAGACCCCGCTGCCGGGACTCGCCGTCGTCGCCGCGACCGGCGCGGGAGCGACCGGCGCCAGGCCGAGACCATCGGCAGAGGTCGAGGTCGCCACCTGACCCGGCGCAGGATGGGGCAACCGGCTCCCGCAGGCTCCAGCCAGCAACACCGTCACGACCGCAAGCCAGACCCGCTTCACTGCACGGTCTCCATCGCGTGGTGACCGGCGAGCATCGCGACGACCTCGTCGTGCCATGCGCCGGTGCCCTCAGTCAGTGCCGTCAGCCACGTGCTGCCATGCACGTGTCCCTCGGCGCGGATCAGCGAAGCAGGTACATCGGCGGCTCGCAGCGCCTCGGCGTAGGCGACGCCCTGGTCACACAGCGGGTCGAACTGAGCGACAGTGACGATCGACGGCGGCAGGCCGGCGAGATCGCCGCGAAGCGGACTGACATACGGATGAGCGAGGTCGTCGGCATACCAGCTGACCATCGCCGGCAGGTGCGCGACCTCGAGGCCGTAGCCGGACCCGTATGCCGACATGCTCGGGTCGTCGTAGCGACCGAGATCGACCGCCGGAACGTCCAGCCACTGCGCCACGAGCCGGGGTCCGCCGCGGTCTCTCGCCATGAGCGCCACAACTGCGGCGAGGTTGGCGCCTGCGGACTCACCACCAATCGAAATCCGGTCGTAGGACTCGGCCATCCACGCGAGGACCTCGTAGACCGCCTCCGGCGCCGCCGGCCACGGGTTCTCGGGCGCGAGCGGGTAGTCCACCGAGAGCACGGCGACGCGGAGGTCTGCGGCGAGCTCACGCACCATCGGGTCCGCGGTCGCGATGCTGCCCATCCACCAGCCGCCACCGTGCAGATGAATGTGGAGGGCGAGTGGCGCCTCTGAGGGCAGATAGAGCCGGACCGGTACGCCGCCCGGCGACACGAGGTCTTTCACGTCGTGAAGCGCGCGAGCCTCACGCACCCACCGATGCAGCCGAATGACGCCCGCATCGCAAAGCGCCCGAAGATCTGTCGTCGATACGCCGGGCGTGGCGATCGGATCACCGGCAACCGCTCCAAGCAGCTCGACGATCTCCGGCAGCGGCTGGGCCACGCTGTCTCCCTGTCTGTTCGGGCCTGCGTCCGTCATTCGCTTTATTTACTCGAGTAACTGACTATGCTGGGGAACGGTAGCGCCACTGCGTCGCTCTGGCAATGGACCCCAGGGGGATCGATGTCCGTCACCAGCGCAGACGTCGCGCGAGCCGCCGGCGTCTCGCGCGCGACGGTGAGCTACGTGCTCAACGACGCTCCTGGAAAGGTCGTGTCGACTGAGACCCGCGCGGCGGTGCTGCGCGTTGCCCAAGAGCTCGGCTATCAGCCCAGCGCGCTGGCGCGCTCTCTCAAGCGAGGTCGCAGCAACACCGTCTTGTTCCCCTCACCGCACGTCGAGATGAATCACGTGCTGAGCTCCCTGATCGATGCATGCACCGCGGCGCTCGCGCCTCGCGGCTTCTCACTCGTTAGCGACGTGTCGCGCCACCACGACCCAGCTGCGCAGGCAGACGCCTGGGCGGAGATCGCGCCCGCGGCGTTGCTGGATCTCAACCTGCACCACGACGACGAAGCGCTGGTGCTGCTGCGGGCACGTGGGATACCGGTGCTGTCCGCCGCGCTCCCGCAACAGGATCCGTGGGAGAGCAGCGGGGACATCTTCGCGCGGCTGCAGCGCCTCGAGCAGCTCCGCTTCCTGATCGCGCGGGGGCATCGCCGCATTCGCTGGATCATGCCGACGTTGCTACCGGTCGACCCACGGACAGAGCGCCGCCTGCTTTCCGAGGCTCGTTCACTGGTGGCGGAGGCAGACGGAAGGCTGGAGCTCGAGCGCATCGATCTTCCGGATGTCGCGGCCGCAGTCGCGGAATGGTCGACGATGCCCGACGCCGTGGCGACTCACAACGACACCTTCGCGATCGCAACGATGACCGCACTGCAACACCGCGGCGTTCGGATTCCGGACGACGTCGCCGTGATCGGACTTGACGACGAGCCCCTCGCGAGCGTCGTTACCCCGTCCCTCACGACGATCGCGGGCGACTTCACCGACTTCGCCGCCGCAGTGGCCGATGGGGTCGAGGCGGTTCTCGCCAACCAGCCCGCGGGCGCGTTGCCGGTGCCCCCGCTTCGCCTGCTCGAGCGCGCATCCGCTTGAGCTTCCTGGGTTAGCGTCGGCCGGTGACCGCACGCACAACCTCAGTGATCACCCTCGCCGGCAATCCTTCGGCGCGCGGCGAGGCGTACGGCGAGAGCGCGCGAGACCTCGTCGGCGAGGCTGCCGAGCGTTGGACGGAGAACATCGGGCGTGGTCTCGGCATGCCGGTCGCCGACTACCTCGTCGAGCTCGTCGACAAGACCGGGTTCAGGTCCGCCGCCGCGGAGCACTGCCCCGACCTGCTTGCGGAGATCGCCGGACTGTCTCGAGCGAGCGGAGTCGATGAGCGCCTGGTGTTCGCGATGAACCTGCTCGACGAGGAGTGGTGGCTTCGCCGACAGCTTGCCTCGGGCCCCGCGATGACTCATTGCAGCGGGTTCGGGATCCCGCCGACCACCGACCGCCCGGCGTACGTCGGGCAGAACATGGACCTCCCGGGCTGGATGGACGGGTTGCAGATCTTGCTCGACCTGCGTCCGGACGACGGTCCGGCCGCGTTGATCCCGTCATGGCCGGGCATGGTCGCTCTCGACGGGGTGAACGAGAACGGCGTCGGAGTGTGCGTGAACACCCTCGCGCAGCTGCCGACGTCGGTGGACGGCCTCCCGGTGGCCTTCATGATCCGCACCGTGCTCGACCAGCCGGATCGCACGCGAGCGGTGGCCGCCCTCCACGAACTGCCCCATGCCTCCGGCCAGAACTATCTCGTCGGCGATCCCACCGGGGTTGCAGATGTCGAGTGCTCCGCTGCGGGCGCTAGCGACTACCGCGCCAACGGGTCGTGGATCGCCCACACCAACCATCCGCTGGTCGACTCCCGTGACGACCACCTCGCGCCCACCGACAACGACTCGCAAGGCCGCACTGTGCCTCGGCTCGCGCATCTCTCGAAACGACTCGGCGAGCTCGACAACGTCGACGCCGCTCAGCTCGGAGCCATCCTGACGGAGACGCCACTGTGCCGGGGATCCGACGGCGACCAGGGCTTCACGCTCTACTCCGCTGTAATGGAGCTGACTGATCATCCGGTCCTGCACCTGAGTGCCGGTCCGCCGTCCGACCACCCACTCGTCGCATTCGAGGTATTCGCGTCATGAACCGGCTTTGGCACCCATTCGCGGACATGGCCGCGATCGTGAGGGACGGCGAGTTCGTCATCGCCCGAGGCGATGGGGCTTACGTCTTCGACGAGGCCGGCCGCCGTTATCTCGACGCCACTGCCGGGCTGTGGTTCTGCAACGTCGGCTACGGTCGCGCCGAAATTGCGGCTGCCGTCGAACAGCAGCTGCGCGACATGCCGGCGTACTCAGGGTTCGGCGACTTCGCCAACCGGCCGGCAATCGAGCTGGCTGAGCTGGTGTCGCAGCACGCTCCGGTGCCCGACAGTGCGGTGTTCTTCACCAACGGCGGGTCCGACTCGGTCGATACCGCAATCAAGCTCGCCCGGCGCTACTGGCAGGTCCTCGGTCAGTCGGATCGCACGACGGTCATCACCCGCGAGCACGCCTACCACGGCATGCACATCGGCGGAACGAGCGTGGCGGGCATCGAGGCCAACCTGAACGGGTACGGCAGCCTGCTCGGTGGCGTCGAGCGCGTCGCGTGGGACGACCCGACCGCGGTCGAGAAGGCGATCGACGGAGTCGGCGCGGAACACGTCGCGGCGTTTCTCTGCGAGCCCATCATCGGCGCCGGTGGGGTGTTCTTCCCACCAGAGGGTTACCTCGCCGAGGTGCGAAGCATCTGCCGCGACCGCGATGTGCTGTTCGTCGCAGACGAGGTGATCAGTGGGTTCGGTCGAGCCGGAGACTGGTTCGCCAGTGGCCGGTTCGACCTCGAGCCGGACATGATCTTGTGCGCGAAGGGTCTTACGTCGGGCTACGTTCCGATGGGCGCCGTCATCATCGCGCCGCGTGTTGCCGAGCCGTTCTACGACGGCAGGGCCGGGATGTGGCGCCACGGCTACACGTATTCCGGTCACGCGGGAGCCGCCGCGGCCGGCCTTGCGAACCTGAAGATCGTCGAGGCGGAGAATCTGCCGGCGCGGGCCCGCGAGCTCGAGTCGACTTTGGCTCAGTCACTCGGCACGCTGACGAGCTCGCCGCTCGTGTCGGGAGTGCGTACCGGTGCCGGCCTGCTGGGCGCCGTGCAGCTCGATCGGATCGCTCTCGACGCGGACCCGGCACTTCCGGCCCGCATGGTCATGGAGCTTCGGCGTCATGGCGTGCTGACGCGAGCCCTTGCCACCGGCGGGCTTCAGGTGTCGCCGGCGCTGATCGTCGACGCAGGTTTCATCGAGGAGCTCACCGCCGGCTTCGCGGCAGCCCTGGAGTCGATCAAGGTCTGAGTCGACGCTGCCCAGCGGCTAGTTGAGCTCCGCCAGCTGCTCGAGCGTCTTCACCATGTTCGCCGGGTCGGGATCGGCGATCTGCACCAGCAACGTGCTGACGCCGGCCTCGGCGAACTGCGCCAGCCGGTCCTTCACGTAGCCGGCCGACCCGATCATCGAGACCTCATCCACCATCTCGTCGGTGACCTTGCCGATCGCCTCCGGCTGCTTGCCCGTGAGGTACAGCTCCTGGATCTCGGCTGCCTCTGCCTCGTAGCCGTAGCGCTGGAACAGCTGGTTGTAGAAGTTCTGCTTCCGCGATCCCATGCCACCGATGTAGAGCGCCATACCCATACGCGCCATGTTCTTGGCGTTCGTCGTGTCGTCAGCGATCGCGACCGCGGCAGGAGCGACGACCTCGAGTGGAGCAAGGTCGGAAGAGCGGCGAGCCGCACCTTCGGCGAGTGAAGAACCGAACACATCGGCCGCCTTGGTCGGTGAGTACAACGTTGGAAGCCAGGCGTCGGCGACCTCCGCGGTCATCGCCACGTTCTTGGGTCCGAGCGACGCCACAGCGATCGGGATCGCTGGTCGCACCGGATGGTTGATGAGCTTCAGCTTGCCCTGCAGGTCGAAGATCTCACCGGAGTACTCAAGCTTCTCCCGCCGCATGATCATCCGTACGACGTCGATGACCTCGCGGGTGCGCTGCAGCGGCTGGTCGTAGTCAAGCCCATGCCAGCCCTTGATCACCTGCGGGCCGGATGCGCCGAGGCCGAGAATCGCACGGCCGCCGGAAAGTGCGTCGAGCGTTGCCGCCGACTGGGCGATCAGGCTCGGCGTACGCGAGTAGACGTTGACGATGCCGGTCGCCAGCTTGATGTTCTCGGTCTCCGGAATGAGGGACGTCAGCACCATGAAGGCGTCGAACGACCAAGCCTCAGCGACCCACAGCGAGTCGAAGCCGAGCCGGTCTGCCGCATGCACAACCTCGATGACCTGTTCCTGGGTCATCGCTCCCTGCCCGTAGGGCAGCGTCAGGGCCAGCTTCACAACCACTCCTCGCGATCGTTGGTTCTAGACGTCATCACCGGCCGCCCCGAGGGCGCCCAGCGACATCGCCACGAGCATGCGCTCGAGCTCACTGCGGTTCATGCCTCCGTCGGTGGAACCGAGAGTGGCAATCAGGTTGTGTACGCACACCACCGCCATCCGCGCTTCCGCCGGCGACAGGTGCGGGTGCACGCTGCTCAACACCATCACCCAGTCGTTGGTGAGCTCCTGCTGCTTGCGCTGCACCGGAGCCCGCATCTCGCGTGGAAGGTGACGCAGCTCGCGGGTGTAGAGCGTGAGCACCTGACGCTCATCGAGGGCGTTCTCGACGGTGTCGCGGACAATCACCTCGAGCCGCTCATCCGCGACGGTGACGCCCGCGAGCCGGTCCCGGATTTGAGCGCGCCGGCGATCGAAGGAATCCATGAACGCAGCAGCGAGCAGCTCCTGCTTGCTGCCGAAATGGCGATAGATCGCGGGGCCGGAGACTCCGGACGCGGCGCCGATCTCGTCGATGCCGGTCTCTTGGTAGCCCTGCCGCGAGAACAGCTCGAGGGCCGCGGCAAGGATGACAGCCCGTCGGCCACCGGGTCGCCGGCGTACGGTTCCCCGCTCCGTCGCGGTCGTCGCCGCCATCGGACCTCCCCCGCTAACGTCTGCGTCTCGCGCCGTCAGCGGATCGTTACGTTAACAGATGCTAACCAAGCCGTTCCCGTCACGGTATGGGCTCCTTCGGAAGCCCGAGAACCATCTCGCCGATGACGGAACGCTGCACTTCATCGGTGCCGCCCCCGATGTGAAAGCTCGGCGCGAAAGAGTACGCCGCAGCGACCAGTCCGTCGTACGGCGCCTGCGTTCCGGTGAGCGTCCCGCTCACTCCGAGCAGGTCGAGTGCGAGCTCGGCGTAGCTGCTCCCGACATCGCTCCACGCCAGTTTGAGGGTCGAGCTCTCGGGACCCGGAGCGCCTGACTTCGACATGGCGCTGAGCGTCCGCAACGACGTCAGCTCAAGCACGCGGTGACGCATCAGCACATCGATCAACCGGGAGCGAAGTACGGGATCGTCGACCGCCGGTGCGCCGTTGTGCGTTGCGCCGCGAGCCAGCTCGATGAGCGGTCCGGTCGGCATCGCCGCAAGACCGATCAGACCTGCCGTCAGTCGTTCCTGCGCCATGGTCGTCAATGCGACCGCCCAGCCCTGGCCAGCCGGCCCGACAAGGTGCTTCCCGGGGACCTCGACGTCGCTGAGGAAGACCTCATTGAAAGTTCTGCCGCCAGCCATCTCTCGAAGCGGCCGGACCTCGACGCCGGGCGCTTTCATGTCGACGATGAACGCGCTGAGGCCGCGGTGCTTCGGAGCGGCCGGGTCGGTCCGGACGATGACCAGCCCCCAATGCGAGCGGTGGGCGCCACTCGTCCACACCTTCTGACCGTTGAGCACCCAGCGATCCTTGTCGGCGTCGTACTCGCCGCGCGTCGTCAGCGAGGCGATGTCGGAGCCCGCATTCGGCTCGCTCCACATCTGGCACCAGAGCTCGCTGCCGTCGAGCATCAGTGGCAGGTAGGTGCGCTGCTGCTCCTCTGTCCCCCACGCCATCAACGTCGGACCGATCATGCCGAGGCCGATCGAGTAGATGTCCGGTGGAACGTCGAAGCGCGCGAGCTCCTGGGCGTGGATGTAGACCTGCATCGGGGTGGCGGCGCGACCGCCGTGCTCCTTCGGCCAGGCGATCGCGCCCCATCCGTCGGAGGCCAACCGCTTCTGCCACTCTCTCGCGCGAGCAACGACCCGTGGGTCTTCCCGACCGGGTGAGACGAAGCCACCACGGAAGCCGGCGGGTACAGGTTCGGCGTTGGCGACGAGCCAGCTTCGCCATTCCGCGCGGAAGGCGGCATCTTCCGGCGCATCGTCGAAGTCCACGTCGCAGTTAACAACGGTTTACGCGAGAGGCACAATAAGCGCCATGGCGCCCCATTCGATCCGAATCGACCACGACGTCGAGATGAAGACGCGCGATGGCATCACCTTGCGCGCCGACATCTACCGGCCGGATGCGCCGGGCCGCTATCCCGCGATCCTTTCGCGGACGCCGTACAACAAGCTGACCCACAACGACCCGATCCGCTACTGCATGCCGCTGCCGGCAGTGCGCGCGGGCTTCGCCTACGTCATCCAGGACATTCGCGGCCGGTTTGCGTCTGAGGGCGAGTGGGACTTCCTCGACCTCACCTCGGCGAACGAAGCCGACGGGTACGACGCAATCGAGTGGGTAGCGGGCCAGCCGTGGTGCGACGGCCACATCGGGATGGCAGGCGGCTCCTACGTCGCTGAGACGCAGATGGCTGCGGCGACGGCGAACCCGCCGAGCCTCGGTTGCATTGCGCCGTCACTCATGGGCATGGGCAAGGAACGCGCACTGAGCCAAGGCTTGCCATTGGAGTCGATGACCGTCGGCTGGATGGCGGGCCTCGCCATCGACAAAGTCGTGAAGCTGCTGCCACTCGGCCAGGCGTCGCTGGAGGACCTGCAGGGCGTATTGCAGGCAATGGTGCGTCCGGACCTCGCCGCACAGGTGCTTCCACTCAACGACCTCGCAATCCTGAAGTCGCACGACATGCCCGGCTACGAACTGACCGATCAGCTGGTGGGAAACGCCGCCGCACACAAGGGGATCCAGGAGACCGGCTGGCACGTGCCCGCGTTGTGGACCGCGGGCTGGTACGACAATGCCGGCGGCGCCGAGCAGTTCAACACGATGCGGGCGAGGGCAGCGAGCGAGATCGCGCGCACCGGTACCCGGTTGCTGATGGGGGGCTGGACTCACAACTACTCGACGAGCTTCGTCGGATCGTTCGGTCTCGGCGGACTCGGATCGTCGGACGGTGGCGGAGTCCCGGCTCTGCATCTTCGCTTCTACGACCGCCACCTCCGCGGCGGCGACAACGACCTCGCGCCGGTGCGCTACTTCGTGATGCGCGCGAACGTCTGGCGCGAGGCAGTTGAGTGGCCGATCCCCGGCACCGAGTTCCAGCGCTGGTATCTGCATTCGCGTGGGGCAGCGGCGACCAGCGACTCAGACGGCGCTCTGAGCCTCGACCAGCCGGCGGCCGGCGAGCCGGAGGACACCTACACCGCGAACCCGCACGATCCCGTCCCGTCGTGGGGCTTTCGCGTGATGTACACCGGCGGCACAACCGTGGCGGGCCCGTTCGACCAGCACCGGGTCGAGCAGCGCGACGACGTCCTCGTCTACACGAGCCCGCCGCTCGAGCGGGACACAGAGGTCGTTGGCGACATCCGGCTCCATCTGTTCGTCGCATCGTCTGCAGCGGACACCGACTTCATCGCAAAGCTTTGTGTGGTGTGGCCGGACGGTACGAGCATCAACCTCGCCGATGGCAAGGCGCGGGCACTGCACCGCAACGGCTATGACTCGCCCGCTCCGCTCAATCCGGGAGAAGTCGTCCCGATCACGATCGAGCTCGGTCCGACCGGGTACTTGTTCGAGGCCGGCACCCGAGTGCGGATGCAGATCGCCTCGAGCGCGTTCCCGCACTGGGCCCGCAACATGCAGACCGGCAACCCGATCGGAGAAGACGCCGTCGGCGTCGTTGCGCAGAACAGCGTGTTCCACGACGAGGTGCACGCGTCCTACCTGGAGCTGCCAGTTCAACCGGAACCGGGACCGATGTCCCCGCCCCCGCTCCCCTTCTGAACAGAGCCCGTCTAGAGCGGCTGCACCACGCCATAGGCTCGCGTGCCCGGCGTGCCCACCCAGTCGATCTCGATCTGGATGGGCCAGTGCTTGAGCGCGGGTAAGCCGCCGGTCGTCCGCTGACCGTCGCACGGGACGCTGCCGCCGACGATGGGTGGCGTCACCTTGGTGCTGGCGAGCCGGACTTCCCAGTGCATCGATGTCTTGGCCGGATCCGACGCGACACAGCCGAGGACGGCGGCGTAGCTCATCTTTGGCTTCGGGAGCGCCTCGGCGGCCCGCTCGAAGTTTGATCCGCCAAACTCCGCGCGAGCGAGCTCACCCTTGACGTGTTTCGGGACCGCATAGTTCGCGCGCGCGGCGGCGTGTGGAGTGGGAGCGGTCGGAGCCGACCTTGGACTGGAACCGGAGCTCGAGCAAGACGCGGCGAACAGAACCGCCGCCACACCAGCCACGCGCAAGATCGTCCGCATGCGCTGACGATAACTGTCCGCTACGGGTGCTGGCTGCTCGCTGAGATGACTTCTCCGGTGAGGTACGACGCGTAGTCGCTGGCCAGGAACACGATGATGTTCGCGATCTCCCAGGGCTCAGCCGCACGACCGAACGCCTCGCGCGACGTCAGCTCCGCCAGCAGCTCGTCGGTCGTGACCTTGGCGAGGTTTTCGTGCATCGCCAGAGACGGAGCCACGGCGTTGACACGTACACCGAACGCAGCCGCCTCAACCGCCGCTGTGCGGGTCAGCGCCATCACGCCGGCCTTCGCCGCCGCGTAGTGCGCCTGGCCGATCTGGGCGCGCCAACCGATCACTGATGCGTTGTTGACGATTGCGCCACCGGCTCCGCGATCGCGCATCCGCTTCAGCGCCTCACGCGTGCAACGCATCGTCCCGTTCAGTGTGACGTCGAGCACCTTCGACCACTGCTCGTCGGTCATGTCGGCGAGCTCCGCCGTACCGCCCAGTCCGGCGTTGTTCACGAGGATGTCGAGGTCACCGACCGTGTCGAACATCCGCTGCACATCGTCCTCGACTGTCACGTCACACGGCACGGCGACGGGCTGGTCGCCCATGACCTCGGCGAGCCGCTCCGCCGATTCGGCAAGACGTCGCTCGTGGCGGTCGCTGATCGCGACGATTGCCCCCTCCTCCGCACACCGCTTCGCGGTGGCGAAGCCGATGCCGGTGCCGGCGGCTGCAGTGACGAGCACGCGCTTGCCGGCGAGCAGGCCGTGTCCCGACGGATACGGCGGGGGCCCCGCAGTCATGCGGCCGCTCAGCCTTCGGTGGCGCCGGCCTCGGCCGCGCGCTTCTTCATCATGTCCATGTAGTCGAGCATCGGCAGCCGGTCGAACCCGACGTCGGAGGGAATCCGCTCAGCGAGCTCCTGCGGCGTCCAGCGCCCGTCCTTCGAGATCTCCTTGATCTCGCGCGGCTGGCTCCACAACGCGATGCGTCCACCGACGACCGTGTAGGTCTGGCCGGTGATCTCGCGCGCTGCGTCGGAGAGCAAATAGACCACCATCGGCGCGATGTCCTCGGGCTCGCCCGTCTCCGCCGTACCGCCCGGCACATTCGCCTGCATGCGGGTGCTCGCGACCGGCGCGATCGCGTTGGCGTTGATGTTGTACCTGGACAACCCCAGTGCGGCACTTCGCATCAACGCGACGATCCCGCCCTTGGCTGCGGCGTAGTTCGCCTGGGCGACGCTGCCCCACATCCCGACGCCCGACGTGAAGGCGACCAGAGAGCCGCCGGTCTCCTGCTTGCGCATCACAGCCGCCGCCGCGCGGAAGACGGTGAACGTGCCCTTGAGGTGGGTGTTGATGACGCCGTCCCACTCGTCCTCGGACATGTTGAACAGCATTCGTTCGCGAAGGATGCCCGCCGGCGTCACGACGCCGTCAATGTGGCCCCACTTGTCGACCGCCGCCGCGACCAGCCGCTCGCCAGCCTCCATCTTCGAGATGTCGTCGGCCAGAGCGATCGCCTCGCCACCTGCGAATTCGATCTCGGCGACGACCGCGTCCGCGACCTCACTCGAAGGCTCGCTGCCATCCATGCTCACGCCGTAGTCGTTGACGACGACCCTCGCACCTTCGGCGGCGCAGGCGAGCGCGACGGCGCGCCCGATCCCACGTCCCGCGCCGGTGATCGCAATGACCTTGTTCTCGAGCATTCCTGGCATGCGGGTGAGAATATCGGAATCTGACGACCCGTCAGAAACCGGGCCCGACCACCGTTGGCTACCCCTTGGCGAGCGCTTCGAAGTTCTCGTAGAGCCGCTTCTCGCCGGCCGCCTCGCGAACCTTCAGCGCCGCGGGACCGACCTTCGTCCACATTCCCTCGAGCCACAGCAGGTCGTGAACGAGGTCCTTGTCGAGCAGACCTTGCTTCACGAACGTCGCGACCGTCTCGCCGAAGTTGAGGATCGTCTGCACCGGCTTGTCGGACGCGTCGACCTGATCGGGGTCGAAGCCGGGCCTCATCACGTGGCTCATTGCATCGTTCAAGCCGGTCTGGGCGCCGAGAGCGAGGAGCTGGACCATGAGCATCGCGTCATCCTTGCTGGCGGCCATCTGGTCTCCTTTGAAGTCGTTCGGGACTTTCCGGGCCTACCCAACAACAGACGCGCCTGATTCGCGAAACTCATCGCATGTTCACTGGGGTTGCGGTCATCGGCACCGGGTTCGGCACTCTCACGCACACCCGCGCGTTGCGCGCAGCAGGCTTCGAGGTCCGCGCGCTGGTCGGGCGCGACCCGGAGCGCACCAAAGCCCGAGCGGATCGCTTCGAGATCCCGATCGCGTCGACCTCGCTCGACGACGTCCTCGCGATGCCGGACGTCGGCGCGGTGACGATCGCCACTCCCCCGCACTCGCACGCCGAGCTGGCGCTTGCCGCGGTCGCCGCGGGCAAGCACGTCGTCTGCGAGAAGCCGTTCGCCCGAGACGAGGCCGAAGCGGTGCAGGTCCTCGACGCGGCTGAACGGGCCGGCGTCGTACACCTGCTGGGCTGCGAGTTCCGCTACGCCTCGGGTCAGGCGTTGATGACGCGCCTGGTCACCGACGGCGCGATTGGCGAGCCGCGCCTCGCGACGTTCCTGCTCCACATTCCGCTCCTGGCGGGCGAGGGTGCCGAGGTGCCCGACTGGTGGTCGCAGGAAGCTGCCGGTGGCGGCTGGCTCGGCGCGCAGGGGTCCCACGTCATCGACCAGATCCGGACCACGCTCGGTGAGTTCACCGGTGTGAGCGCGTCATTGCTCAACCTCGCCGACCACGGTTGGACGGCGGAGGACACCTTCTCAGTGCACTTCCGTACGACGAGCGGCTGCGACGGACTCATGCAAAGCACCGCGTCCGACCGCGGGCCCTTCCTCATCACCGCGCGCATCGCCGGGACCAAAGGCGCGGTGTGGGCCGAAGGCGACACGGTCAAGGTCGCCGACGAGTCCGGCGTGCGCATCGTCGAAATCCCGGCTGACCTCGTGACGCCGCCCGCCGAGCCGCCGCCGGCGGAGCTGCTCGTCACGGCCTACGACTGGCTGCACTCGACCGGGATCGACATGGGGCCCTACACCCGGCTGTTCGAGACGTTCCGCAGCCTGATCGAAGGAAATCCCACTCACGGGCCCGCGCCGGCGACCTTCGCCGACGGGGTTGCCGCCATGCGAGTGATGGACGCGATCCGCAAGTCGGCCGCAGACCGCACCTGGGTCGACCTGACCGCCTAGCGCGTCATCCGGTGCACAGCTGCTCGAGACGCTCGAGGGTCTGTGTCATGGCGTCGACCCAGATCGCGCCGTCTTGAACCGCATCGCGCAATGACGCCGGCGCGTTCCTGCAGTCGTAGGTCTCGGTGACGACCGTTGCATCGGGTCCGTCGGGCTCGAGCTCGAAGGCCCACCGATGGCCGGCCGGCACACCGATCGAGAACTCGTCCTCCTTCGTCGTGACCTCGTCGGCGCCCGCTGGTGTCCATGCGATCCGGCGGTTCGGCTCGAACTCGACCACGTGGTTGTCCATCTTGTAGTCACCACCGAGCCGGTCGAAGTACATGCGCATCAAGAATCGGTCACCTACGCCGGTGATCGGCGTCGCACCATCAGGTCCGCGCAACATTCCTGAGCCGTCGAGGTCGGTGTGCCGGTCCGGATCCGCGAGCAGCGAGAAGATCTGGTCGGCCGGTGCCTCGATGCGCCTCGAGACGGAAACGACTCCGGCAGCGTCACCCATCGTGGACTCCAATCGCAGTGGCGGTTCCGGCTCAGTGGTGCAGACGAGCGAGCACTGCGATTCTCATCGCCCAGCGCGGATGGCCGCGAGCGGATCCGCGATCGCCTTCTCGAGATAGGCGAGCAACGCGGTCTCGTCCTGGTCGAGGCCCTTCCGGGCTCGCCCCCTCCAACGCCCGAGGAACCGGTGCAGGCCGCCGTCGAAGTAGCCCTCGACGAGCGCCGGATGGACGTAGTGAGCGCGAGCGACCGCTCGCGTGTTGCCGAGCTGCTCCGCAGCAACATCGATCGCGGCCACAACCTCGGTCTCGCGGTCGTCGCTGTCGAGGTGCTCGCGCAGATGGCCGAAGGCCGCCCGCGTGCCGCGCCAGGTCCGAAAGTCCTTGAGCGTCACCCGCGCCTCGGCAAGCCGGGCAAGCTCCGCGTTGACCTCGTCGGCGCCGAGCACCTCGCCATCGACGCGAAACAACCGCCGTCCTGGTCGCGCCGCGAGTTGTCGCACCACCCGGGCGACAGCGGCGTCCTCGATCACGGCGTCAGCGGTCCGGCCGGACTTCGCCGGAAAGCAGAACCGGACCCGCCGTCCCGTCACGGTCACGTGGCGCCGCGACAGGGTGCTCAACCCGAACGAGTCGTTCTCCTCGGCGTAGATCTCCGAGCCCGCGCGGATCCCGCAGCAGTCGACGATGCGGAGCATGGTTGCGACGACGAGCTCGCGATCAACAGTCCGGCGCCGTAGCTGCTCGTCGACATGCATTCGTACGACCGGCAACCGTTCGCCGAAGCCGACCAGCCGGCAGAAGTTCAACAGGTCGCGGACCTCACGCCAGCGCGAGTGGTACAGGTATTGCTTGCGCCCGCGGTCGTCGGTGCCCACCGCCTGGATGTGACCCAGCTGATCGCGGCAGATCCAGACGTCTTGCCATGCGGGCGGGATGACCAAGGCGGAGATCCGCTCGCGCACGGCGACGCCGACCGGGCGCCCGTCTGCGTAGCGGTAGCTGAACCCCTTGCCTCGCCTCAGCCGCCGGATGCCCGGCTCGTCGACGCTGACGTAACGAAGCCCCGCGACATCGGCGCACCGCTCCGCGTCGTCGTACAGCGCAGCGATGTCATCACTCGTCACCGCCACAGAGACGGCAATACCCAACTTGTCCTTGTCTCAGCCACCTATAGGCACTCGAGACACGGACAACTTGCTAGATGCCGACGATCCCCACGAAGCTCACCATCTCGCCGGGGTAGCCGCCAAGGTTGTGAGTCAGCGCGAGCGAACGCTTGCCGTATGTCGAGATCCGCCGTTCCTCCGGCGCCTCGCCGCGAAGCTGCAACCAGGCCTCGTACATCATCCGAAGGCCCGATGCACCAACCGGATGACCGAAGGACTTGAGGCCACCGTCCGGATTGACCGGCAGCTCCCCGTCGCGGTCGAAGGTCCCGGCAAGGACCTCCTTCCAAGCCGTGCCGCGCTCGCAGAAGCCGAGATCCTCCATCAGGACCAGCTCGGTGGGGGTGAAGCAGTCGTGCACCTCGGCCATCGCGAGCTCCGCGCGCGGGTCGGTGATCCCGGCTTGCGCGTAGGCGTCAGCCGCGGAGGCGGCGACCTCTGGGAACTGCGTGTAGTCGTACGAAGGGTCCTCGAGCCCCGACCCGTTGCCGGCGACGAACGACAGCGCCTTGATGATCAACGGCCTGTCCGTGTACTTGGCGGCATCCTCGACGCGGCACACAATCGCGGCGGCTGAACCGTCCGCGACACCGGCGCAGTCGAAGACCGAAAGCCCGCCCGCGACAGGTGGCATCGCGATCAGCTTCTCGACCGGCATCTCCTTGCGGAACTGCGCCTTGGGGTTGCGGGCGCCGTTCGCGTGGTTCTTCGAGGCGATCCGCGCGAGCACGCCTCTCATCTCGGCCTCGTCCACGCCGTACCGTTTCGCGTAGGCGGGCGCGACCATGGAGAACATCGCGGCTGCGGTCAGCGAGCGCTGCGTTCCGTCGTTGGGGATCGGGAACGCGTTGAGTCCTTGGTAGCCGGAGTCCTTCACCTTCTCGACCCCGACGGCCATCGCGAGGTCGTAGGCGCCTGACGCGACGGCGTACGCCGCCTGACGCATCGCCTCCGATCCGGTCGCGCAGAAGTTCTCGACCCGCGTGACCGGCTTGCCTTCCAGCGCGAGAGGCCGAGCCAGCGTGATGCCACTCATCCCGGACTGCGCCGTGCCCAGCCAGTACGCATCGACGTCTTCCTTGGTCACGCCGGCGCCGGCGAAGGCCTCGCTCGTCGCGTCCCGCAGCAGGTCGTCAGTGCCCTTGTCGAAGTGCTCCGCGAACCGCGTGCAGCCCATGCCGACAATCGCGACGCGATCGCGAATTCCATGCGAGCTCAAGACGCCTCCTCCGCACGAGTCGGTCGGGCTTTCCAGAAGTAGTTGGCAATGCCGTCCGCGGTGAACAGCTTGCGGAACGTCATCTCCACACGCATTCCGATCGCCACCTCGTCGGCATCGACGTCGGTCAGCTCCACCGGCAGCCGTCGACCGTCGTCGAAGTCGATGACCGCGAAGACGACGGGCGGACTCTGGGAGTACGCCAGCTTGTCGATCGTGAACGTGGTCACGGTTCCGCGCTGGTCGGCGAGGGGACCGGAGGATCCGTCGAGTCCGAACTTCCAGTCAGTCGAGCGCCCGGCTGCGCTCGCCGAGGGACGCGTGGGCTCCGGACGCCGCGGTGGCTCGACCGGCAGCAGCCCACGCCATGAGAGGTAGCGGCCGTAGCTGACCGGAGCGCTCGCCATGATCTGCGCGCGCACACTGCGGTGCGGGACATAGGACGTGATGGCGTCTGTAGTCCGTAGGACCATGGCGTCCGCACCGTCCGAGAGGACGAGCAACACGATCGTCTGGCCGGGTTCCGCGGCCTCGAGTGCCTGCACCAACAGCAGGAGCGGCTGAGCCGCCCCAGGGTTGCCGACCGAATCCGCAAGGCGGTCGACGATCTTGTCTGGCGGAACCCCCGATGCCTTCGCCGCACTCGCGCACGCCCGCTCGTGCAGACCCGCCACGACCAGTGCGTCCACCGAGTCGGGCCCGATCCCGGCCCACCCGAGCGCAGTCTTCAGTGCTTCCGCCGCGAGCGGGCCGTACTTCGTCTCACCGAAGCGCTCTTCCCACAGCTTGGAGCCCGGCTCACCGGGAGCCCTCCAACGGTCGAGGAACTCCTCGGTGACCCCGGCATAGGCGACGAACTCTGCGAGCAGCGGCGCGTCGGTGTCGTTGCCCCACAGAACCGCGGCGGCAGCGTCACCGCCGGCGGCCTCATCAGGCGAGCCGGGGCGACCGATCCGCACGTCGCTGGCGATGGCGAGCGCCGGCTTGCGGCTCTCACCGGTCGCAACCAACGTGGCGATGCTGGATCGAACGGAGCCGACGGCGTCGAAGGCGCGCGCCGAACGATCGAGCCGAAGTGCGGCATGAATCGCAGTGGCATTCGTCTTGTCGAGGTACGCCGGGCTCGTGGTCGTGAACCACAACGAGTCCGGCATGACGTCGGTCGACGCGAGACAAGCTCGGCCGGCCTCGACCGCCATCGTCGTGGCGTCCTCGTCGTACGACGCGACGGCTCGCGTCCCCTTGCCGCCTCCCGTGCCCGCGACCGGTGCGATCTCGGTCCGATCCAACCGGCGATGCGGGACGTGCGCGCCCCAGCCGACAATCCCGCGCATGGCCCAAGACTACGGGAATCTGACGACCCGTCAGAAACCGGTGAAGTCCGGTTGTGAGCTGCAAGCGTTTTGATTCGTCTCGACGGGAACACAGAGCGCAACACGTCCCAGTGATCCCGGAGGCAGCAGTGACCGACATCTCCTCGAAGCCGGCCGAGACCAACGCGGTCTCGATGGAAGAAATCGATGCGGAATCGTCTGTCGCGTTGCCGAACAAAGAGGTGCTGTCGCTCCTCGACGTGAATGCGAACGTCGACCTCGGCCTTGACCTGGCCGCCCCCGTCGACCTCGCGGCGGCCGCGAACCTCAACGTTGCAGCACCGATCGAAGCGGCCGCTAGTGCGAACCTGCTGAGCCCCGACGCTCAGGCGGTCAGCCTCGCGCACCAAAGCGGCACGCTCGATCAGACGCTCAGCGGCTCCGCCACGGCGACCGCTCCGCAGCAGGCCGAGATCGCGCAGGATGCGAGCGGTGGCTCGACTGGCGGCGCCGACACAGCAACTGCCGACGCCGCGGCGCCTGCCGATGGTGGCGTCACGCCGACGACCGGCGATGCAGTGCCTGCTGATACTGGCACCGCAGGCGACGTCGGCAGCACCGCTGGCGACACCGCAGGCGACGTCGGCAGCACCGTCGGAGATGTAGGCAGCACCGTTGGCGACACCGCAGGCGATGTCGGCAGCACCGTCGGAGATGTAGGCAGCACCGCTGGCGACACCGCCGGCGACGTCGGCAGCACCGTCGGCGACGTCGGCAACACCGTGGGCGACACCGCCGGCAACACCGCAGGCGACATCGGCAGCACCGTCGGTGACACCGCCGGCGACATCGGCAACACCGTCGGTGACACCGCCGGTCAGGTCGGCAGCACTGTCGGCGACACCGCCGGCGACGTCGGCAGCACCGTCGGCGACGTCGGCAACACCGTGGGCGACACCGCCGGTCAGGTCGGGGATGTGGGCTCCGGCGTCACGAACTTGCTGAACGGCGGCAGCCTGCTCAATGCCGACATCAACATCGATGCCAATGCCAACCTGACCGCGCCGATCGACGGCGCGGTCGCGGCCAACGCCAACGTGGCGGCGCCGATCGACGCAGCGGTCTCGGCCAACATCGGGTCAGCCGGTGCGACTGCCGAAGCGCTCGCGCCACAGGAGCTTGCAGTCACCCAGAACATGGACAACGTGAGCGCGGACGCGACGGCGGAGCAGGACGCGAACATCTCGCAGTCCTGAGCAGTCTGCTGAGTCGAGGCCATGACCTCCACGCTCGATCCCGCTAGCTCCGTCACCACCGAGCCCGCCATTGCGGCACCGGCGGACAGCCCGCTGGCCGTCGCCGCAGGCGCCGAGCTGCTGGGCGAGCTCCGCGGGTCGGGCTATGCCGAAGGCACCTCCCTGGTCCGCCGCGCGGATGGGCAGATGGTCCAGCTCGGGCCCTTGCAGTACGGCGTTCTTGAGGCTGCGGACGGACATCGCGGCAACAGCGAGATCGCTGCGGCAGTCAGCGAGAAGCTCGGGCGTCGGCTCGACGAGGGGCACGTTCAGCGAATCGCAGAGAAGCTCGCTTCCCAAGGGCTGCTCGCCGGCAGTGAGGCCGCTGCACCGCCACGCCGCAACCCGCTTCTCGCCTTGCGCTGGAAGGTGCTCGTCACCAACCCTCGGGTCACCAGCTGGCTGACCGCGCCATTCACCTTCCTGTTCCGGCCGTGGGTGATGTGGCCGGTCCTCGGGGCTTTCATCGGCGTGTGCTGGTTCGTGCTGTTCGACAAGGGACTGGCGGCACCAGGGGCTGAAGCGTTCCGCCGACCGGGTCTGCTGTTGCTCATCTTTGCGATCGGTGTCGTCTCGGCGGGTTTTCACGAGCTAGGCCATGCCGCCGCGTGCCGGTACGGCGGAGCCACCCCCGGAGGCATGGGGATGGGGGTCTACCTCGTGTGGCCCGCGTTCTACACAGACGTCACCGACGCTTACCGCCTCGACCGCCGGTCACGGTTGCGCGTCGACCTCGCCGGGCTCTACTTCAACGCGGTCATCGCGGTCGTCCTCGCCGGCGTGTGGGCCGCAACGAAGCTCGACTCGATCCTGCTCGGCGTCGCGGTCCAGCTGATCCTCATGCTCAAGCAGCTTTCGCCCGTGATTCGCGCAGACGGCTACCACATCCTCGCCGACGCGACTGGCGTTCCGGATCTCTTCGCTCACATCGGTCCGACGCTGCGTCGTCTGATCCCCGGAGCAAAGCGCTCGCCGTCGGCGTTGACGGGGAAGGCGCGCGCGCTCGTCACCATCTGGGTGCTGGTCGTCGTACCCGTTCTGCTCAGCCTGATGGCGGGCGCGATCCTGTTGCTTCCGAGACTCGCCACCAGCGCCTGGGATTCGGGACACCACATCGTCGAGACCTTCCCGAAGGCGGCCGATCACGGTCACGTGCTCACCATCGGGGCAGGCCTACTTCAGCTGCTCGCCCTCACCCTGCCGGTCGTCGGCAGCGTCCTGATCGCCCAGCGTTTGGTGCGCGCGTCGTTCGCCAAGGCGCGCGCGTGGAGCGCCGGACATCCGACTCGGCGAGCGACCGCGATCCTCGCAGGGGCCGCTGTCGTCGCCGGCGTCGCGTGGGCGTGGTGGCCGAGCGGCCAGTACCAGCCAGTCCGAAGCACCGACCGCGGCACGCTGCCTTCGCTGGTGTCGATGCTCGGCGCCCCGAGCTCTGTGGCTCGGTCGGCCTCACCTTCGCTGCTGAGCCCGGGCCGATACCTCGCCTTCGCGATGGTCCCGAAATCAGGTGTGACGAGCGCGCGACCCGCAGTCCTCTTCGTTCGCGGCGCCTCGGGCGATCCAGTGGCGGTGCTGAGCACCAAGGAGCCGGCACCGCCGCCCGCAGGTGACACAACGACATCGACCCCCGCACCCGGGTCGGCGACTCCACCACCTGTCGATCCCTCGGCGCCAGTGCCCGCACAGAGCGCCCCAGCCGCTGCCCCGACGAGCGACGGAGCTAGCCCGCCTCCCCCGCCCGGCGGAGTCGTGCCGTCAACGGCCTTCCCGTTCGCGCTGCCCTCGGCACCCGGCCCTGGGGACACCCAGGCCCTCGCGACCAACCAGACCGACGGCGGCGTGGTCTACCGCGTCGCCTACGCCGTCGTCACAGTCTCGGGTGACGACGCGGTGACCAACGACAACAGCGCCTTCGCGATCGCGAACTGCAATGCGTGCACCACCGTCGCCGTGTCGTTCCAGGTGGTGCTGGTCGTTGGCGAAAGCCATGCCATCGCGCCCATCGACGCTGCTGGTGCCCTGAACTACGAGTGCCCTGCTTGTATGACGACGGCGGTTGCCGACCAGCTCGTGGTGACCCTCACGAAGGAGCCGCCGGCAAGCCTCACGAGTCGTCTCGAAGCGGCGATGCGTCGCCTCGACCTGCTCCCGCTGTTCGGCGCATCTGCCACTCCGGAGCAGATCGAGTCGCAGGTGAACGCCGTCCAGCAGAAGGTCGAGAGTCTCCTCCAGAGCAGCGGCTTGCTCGCCCAGCCGCTGCCTTCGGACAGCCCCACCGCGACCGCCACATCTAGTTCGACGACCTCAGTGCCGGCTCAGAGCGCGTCGCCTGACGCCACTTCCACTGCGTCGACCGGCTCGGGGGCGCCGTCCCAGCCGGACACGTCCGCTCCCAGCCCGACAGCTACACCGACATCTTCACCATCGGCGGCTCGCTCCAGCTCGTCGTCGCCCTCGGACTCGCCGGCGCCCTCCAGCTCTTGAGCACCTAGAGCGCGTTCAGTACCTCGGACTCGAACAGCTTGAGGCTGGACCAGGCGAGCTCAGGCGGCGTGCCACCGCACATCGGGTGGAACATCACGAACGGAAACGGCGCTTCCTTCAAGCTCGCGATCATCTGATCGGGCGTGATGACGCTGTACTCGCCCATTGCGCGCAGCTCTTCCGGGTCCGACACCTCTTTGTACGGACCGGCGGTACCGCTGTCAGCGATCCACTTGCCGTACGCATTCGTCTCGTGCATGAAGTACGGCGCGAACGCCTTCCAGCCCGCGTCGGCGTCCTGCGCCAGAGCCACGGTGTGCGCCGGCGGCAGCATGCTCGGGCCTGGGTCCGGCTTGCCGAGCTTCAGGCACTCGTCGCGATAGGCGTCCCACACCTCGGGGATCGATGGAATGAAGCCGTCCGCGATCCTGGCTGCCCGGCGAGCGGCCGCGTCGCTGCTCCCGCCGAGCATCACCCCCGGACCACCCGGGCGATGCGGCGTCGGCGTGACCCGGACCGTCCGCCCGCGGAACTCGAACGACTCCCCCGAAAACGCAGCACGCAGGGTCTCGACCGTCTCGGTGACGCGCTTAGCGCGCTCCCCGATCGGCACGCCGAACATGTCGAACTCCTCCCCGACATAGCCACCCGCGACGATCGCGTCGACCCGGCCCCGGCTCAGGTTGTCGAGAACAACCAGGTCTTCCGCGAGGCGTAGCGGATCGTGGAATGGCGCGATCAGCGCGGCGATCATCAGGTTCACGTTGCTCGTCCTCGCCGCCATCGCTGCCAGCATCGGCAGCGGACTCGGCAGGTAGCCGTCGGCCGAACCGTGATGCTCGGAGACCGTGATGCTCACGCAGCCCAGCCGATCCGCCCACTCCGCCATCTCCAGCGCGGCGTCGTACCGGTCCGCCATGGACACTCCGGCGAACTCCGGGTTTCGGAAGTCGAACCGCAGCCCGAACATCACACTCACGTTTGCCCCCTCAGGCTGACGGCTCTGGTACGACGGCGGCGGCGCCCGCGGTCATGAGCTCTACGGCTACCCGCCGCGAGAGCGTTGCCATCGGGTTAGGCCCAGCGGGATCCGGCATGCCGTACGCCCATGTGGGGCCGTCGGCGAGATGGGCCATCGCTTCTGCTGCGACGGCCGCCGGGTCAGCCAGGCCGTCCATCTGACCGCCGCTGCGTGCGAGCGAGCGATGCAACGAGGGCGTGTCCGTCGGACCGAGGACGAGTGAAAGTACGTCGACGCCATGAGGCTGCCACTCGGCCCACAGTGACTCCGCGAGGTTCGCGTCGAACGCCTTGCTGGCGCTGTAAGCAGCGAGCGTGGCGCCACCCGCCCAGGCTGCACCGGACGTGACGAGGATGAGACCGCCACGACCGCGCTCGACCATCCTGCGCCCGAAGACATAGCTCGCCTCGAGCACCGCGGTGCAATTGCGCTGGACGAGCCGGCGCAGCTCCTCGAGATCCCATTCGAGCATCGAGCGGTTGACGGTGTCGGCTCCTGCGTTGAAGACGAAAAGCCCCACCTCGAGCTCGCCCGTCGCAGAAGCCAGCTCATCGATCGCCTCGGGTGCACTCAGATCGAGGACTACCACTCGGCTCTCGACCGGCAGGCGCGCAGCGAGCTCGTTGAGCAACGCCTCGCGGCGGGCGACCAGCACGACATTGATGCCCGATGCCGCGAGCTGTTCGGCGAAGGCGGCGCCTACTCCGTCAGACGCTCCGGCGATGACGGCCCACGGGCCGTATCGCTCCGCCAGCAAGTCAGCCACTCGGCTTTGCCAGCTCGGCGTCGGTGTGGGCGAACTGCGCCTCGATGTCAGCGCGACCTTGCTCGGCGGCGAACTTCTCGATCTTGCCTCCGATCAACGGAATGCTGACCTTCGCATCGATGTCGATCGTGTGATGGCAGCCAGTCGCGGTCGGCGTCAGCTTGTGGCTGCCGACGATCCGGGACGGCGTGCCGGGCGCCTCGACGGTGTAGTTGCACACTCGCTCGCCTGATGCATTGGAGGGCAGCCAGGTCTCCGACTGGATCGGGCTCTGGCTGGGCGTCAGCACCTTGCTGGCGAAGCCCGGCAGATCGACGGTGATCGTTCGCTTGGTGACGACCTTGCAGCCAGAGTCACCGGTCTCGGTGCGATCGACGGTGACGTCACGCCCGCCGAGGTCGACGTACTTCCGCTCGACATAGTCCGGGTCGCTGATCAGTGCGTAGACCGTCTCGACGTCGGCGGTGTAATCGTGCTCGATTCGGACCTTCACCATCTCGTCAGTCTGCCGTCTCGGCGTAGCGGGCGAGCCCGGCCGCCATGCGCTTGATCGAACGACCGAGCAGGAACGCCATCACCGGTGCGGCGCCAGGAAATCGACCCTCCATCGAGGCGGCCCAAGTGATCCGGCTGCCCTCGCCGTCCTTGTCGATCGAGACGATTGCCCGGTACTCGCGAAGTGGGGTCTTGGTGACGATCGTGTAGGCGAGGTAGTCGGGCGGGTCGTACTCCGTGATCTGCTCCTTCACGCCCCAGACCTTGGAACCGAGCCGGCGGATGGCGCCGACCCCACCCGGCGCCGGGTCACCCTCCTTGATCCACTCGCCGTACATCACGTAGGGCTTCGCCCAGCGTTGCCACGAGGTGGCATCGGCGACCAGCGCGAATACTTTCTCCTTCCCTGCCTTCGTCGGAACGACGACCTCGTACGTCGACGGCATCACTCACCAGCCCTTGAAGTCGGTCTCGCGTCGCTCGACAAATGCCCGGACGCCTTCCTGCGCGTCGTCGGTGGTCATCACCAGCTCCTGACCCCACGCCTCATCATTGAGCGCGGTGCCGCGGTCGACGTCGAGCGAGGAGTTGACGAGCCGCTTCGTCACGGCGATCGCACGGGTCGGACCATGGGCGAGTCGCTCGGCCAGCGCGGTCGCCGTCGAGAGCGTGTCTTCCGCCGGCACCAGGTGAGTGGCCAGCCCCCACTCGTGGGCCTTGGCGGCCGGCAGGTCGTCACCGAAGAAGTACATCTGCTTCGCGCGCTGCGGGCCGATCAGCCGGGTGAGCAGGTAAGGGCCACCGGCGTCGGGCGCGATCCCGCGTCGCACGAACACCGGCACGATCTTCGCCGAATCCGCCATCACGACGATGTCGCAGGCGAGCGCGAGATGCATGCCACCGCCGGCCGCAGTGCCGTTGACGGCGGCGATCACCGGCTTGTCGCAGTCGAGGATCGACGTCACCAGTCGCTGCCAGCCCGTCTGGATGGCGCGGGCAGTGTCACCCTGCGCGAAGTTGGGCGCGCCCTCCGGCCGCGGCGGTCGCGGCAGCGACGTACGCAGGTCGGCGCCGGTGCAGAACGCCCGGTCGCCGCTCCCCGTCAGCACCACGGCGCGGACCGTGAGGTCTTCGCTCGCCGCGTTGAACGCGTCGCCCAGCGCGTCGCGGGCTCGCCAGTCGAGGGAGTTGTGCACGTCCGGACGATCGAGCGTGATCGTCAGGACACCGCCCGACTGCTCGGTCTTGATCCCGGCATCGTCGGCCACTGCTACTTTCCCCCGAACTGTTCGCGGAGCTTGAACTTCAGCACCTTGTTCAATGTCTCGTTCCGCGGCAGCGCGTCGACGATCTCGAGTCGCTCCGGGATCTTCTGCATCATCAGCCCGGCATCGCGGCACCAGGTGACCAGCTCGTCGAGCGTGATCGGCGCAGAATCGGGCCCAGCGTCCGCGGCCGTCTCGACCACCGCACAGACCAGCTCGCCGCGCTCCTCGTCCGGCACACCAATGACCGCGACGTCGCCGACCTTGGGGTGGTTGAAGATCACGTCCTCGAGCTCGCGCGCCGAGATGTTCTCCCCCTTGCGGATGATCACGTCCTTGAGCCGCCCGGTCAGCCGCAGGTGACCGTCGGGACGAAGGACGCCTAGGTCACCGGTGCGGAACCAGCCTTCACTGTCGAACGCCTCGGCGTTGACCGCCGGATCGGTGTAGCCGATGCAGACCACGGGTCCGCGCAGCCGCACCTCCCCTTCCTCATCGGGCGCGGCGACCTTCTCCTCTGCGGTGACGATTCGGATCTCCGCCCCCACCACCGGCTTGCCGTCGGTGTAGGCGAGCTGCTCGTCGCTGTCGTGCGGCGATCCCATGGCCATCATCGGCACCTCGGTCATGCCGTAGCCGTGCACCAGCCGCACGCCCATTTCCTTGGCGACGTCGTAGAACAGCTCCGGCGGCTTCGCCGCGCCACCGCCCGACATGATGCGCAACGTCGGGATGATCGGAGTGTCCGGCGTCTTGCGCTGCTCGGTGAGAAACATTTGGTAGAAGGCCGTGCTGCCGCCGCACATCGTCACTCCGAGCTCCCGGTACGCCGCGACCGCATCGGCAGGGATGAACGACTCGACGAGCACGGCCGCGAACCCGGCCGACAGCATCATCAGCAGGTAGTCCGGGCCTGCGATGTGCGAGAACGGGAACGCCATCGACCCGATGTCGTCGGGTGACATGTCGAGCGCGGCGGCAAGACCACGGCCGCCCGCCATCAGCGTCTGGTCGGTGTGCTGCACGCCCTTCGGCTCGGACGTGGTGCCCGAGGTGTAGTAGATCCAGCGCACCTCCTCGCCGGATGCGGGCGGGTCCGGAAGATCGGCGACGTCCCCGCGCGGCAGCTCAAGGCCGATCTCGAGGATGGTCGGCGGGTTCGCAAGGTCGGCGGACAGCGTCCGCGCCATCTCACCGAAGTCTCTGTCCTTCCAGACCCCGGGCACGATGAAGAACTGGGGCTGGCTGGCGCGCAGGACCGCGCCGACCTCGCGCTCGCGGTAGAGGTGAAGCACCGGGTTCTGCACGGCGCCGAGCCGGGCAAGCGCCATGGACAGCACGACGCTTTCGATCCGCGTCGGCAGCTGCCACGTCACGCGAGTGCCTGGGCGGATGCCAAGTACGGCGAGACCGGCGGCAACGTGCTCGACCTCGGTCGCGAACTCGGCGAAGCCGACCCGGCGCCCGTTCGTGTCGATCAGCAACGGCCGGTCACCGGACTCGGCCGCCCGGCGTCGTACCAGCTCCCAGATCGTCGGCGCCTCAAGTAGTTGTGCCACGCCGCTAGCCTCCCGCGCCGTACACCGGCGTGGGAACCGGAGCCTTGTCGATCAGGTCTCGAACGACCGGTCCGAGCTCTGCCGGTTCCCAACGGGAACCCTTGTCGACGCGCGGTCCGTGCTGCCACCCGTCGGCGACACTGACAATTCCGCCCTCGACCTCGAACACCCGGCCGGTGACGTCCCGCGATTGCGATGACCCGAGCCAGACGACGAGCGGCGACACGTTCTCCGGCGCCATCGCGTCGAAGCCGGTCTCCGGCTTGCGCATCATGTCGGGCATCGCGACCTCAGTCATCCGGGTCCGCGCCGCGGGCGCAATCGCGTTCACGGTGACGCCGTAGCGCGCCCACTCCGCCGCCGCCACGAGCGTCAGCCCCACGATGCCGGCCTTGGCTGCGCTGTAGTTGCCCTGACCGACGCTTCCCATGAGACCGGCACCGGACGACGTGTTGATCACTCGCGCGTCCGGCTGCGATCCCGCTTTGGACTGCTCTCGCCAGAACGTTCCGGCATGACGCATCGTGCAGAAGTGGCCGCGCATGTGAACCCGGTTGACCGCGTCCCACTCCTCGACCGACATCGACATCAGCATCCGGTCGCGTAGGAAGCCGGCGTTGTTGACCAGCACGTCGAGGCTGCCGAACGAGTCGACCGCGGTGCGGACGAGCGACTCGGCACCATCCCAGTCGGCGATGTCGTCGGTGTTCGCGACCGCCTCGCCACCGGCGGCGACGATCTCGTCGACCACCGACTGCGCAGGACCCGTCGACGTACCTTCGCCCTCACGGGACGTCCCGATGTCGTTGACCACGACACGCGCGCCTTCCGCGGCGAACGCGAGCGCATGAGCGCGACCCAGCCCACCGCCCGCACCGGTGACGATGACCACTCGGCCGTCGCAGATACCCACTCCGTCGTGCTCCTTCTCTCTATCTGAGGTAGGCCTGACCGCCGTCGACCATCAGGGTCGAGCCGGTCACGTAAGCAGCGTCTTCACTGAGCAGGAAGGCGACCGCGCGGCCGACGTCCTCCTCGAGCTTCCCGACCCGGCCGAGCGGGATCGTGTTGACGAACTCCTCGTACTCCTTCGGCGCGAACTCCGACCACATCTCCAGGCCCGGCGACATGCCGTTCGGGATCACAGCGTTGACGCGGATCCCGTCCTTGCCCCACTCCAGCGCGGCCATCCGGGTCAGCGTCCGGATCATCTCCTTGGTGCCGGCGTAGAGGGTGAACCCCGGGAGGTCGTTGCGCAGCGCCGATCCGGTGCCGAGGTTGACGACGGCGCCCTTGGTCTCCTTGAGCGACTCGTACGCCGCCTGCATGAACCACAGCGAGCCGAGGAAGCCGCTCTCCCAGGTACGACGCGCGTCCTTCTCGGTGATCTCGAGAACCGGCCCGAGTGCGACCATCTGCGCGTTGTTCACGACGCCGTCGATGCGGCCGAAGTGCTCGAGCGTCGCCTTCACGCAGGCGTTGATCTGGTCCTGGTTGCGGACGTCGCACTGCAAGGCGAGCGCCTTGCGGCCGCGCTCCTCGACGGTCGCCGCGGTCCGCTCGACCTTCTCGAGCGTGCGGCCGGCGGTGACGATGTTCGCGCCCTCGGCCGCAGCCGCCAGCGCGATGCCCTCACCGATGCCTTGGCCGGAGCCGGTCACGATGACGACCTTCTCGTCGAGCCTGCCCACGCAACCATCCTTTGCTGGCGGAGATTTTCTGACGGGTCGTCAGGTTATCGTTGGGCGCGTGGACCTGCGCGACTCGGAGGCGGAGCGCTCCTTCCGCGAAGGGCTCCGTGGCTGGCTCGCAGAGACCCTGCCAACGCCGGGCGCGAAGCCGCACCACACCGACTGGCCCGGTCGGCGCAAGTACGACACCCACTGGCAGCAGCTGCTCTTCGATGCCGGCTACGCCGGCGTCAACTGGCCCGAGGAGTACGGCGGCCGCGGCGCCACGCCGAACGAGCACCTCATCTTCCTCGAGGAGACCGAGCGAGCCGGGGCGCCGTACGTCGGCGTGAACTTCGTCGGCCTGCTCCACGCGGGGCCGACGATCATCACCGAGGGAACGCCCGAGCAGCGCGCCGAGCACCTGCCGAAGATCCTCAAGGGCGAGGAAATCTGGTGCCAGGGCTTCAGCGAGCCCTCCTCCGGGTCCGATCTCGCGTCGATGCGGACCCGTGCGGTGCGCGACGGCGACCACTACGTCGTCAACGGCCACAAGATCTGGACCTCCCACGCGGAGGTCGCGGACTACTGCGAGCTGCTGGTCCGCACCGACCCTGACGCGCCGAAGCACAAGGGCATCACCTGGCTGATGATGGCGATGGACACGCCCGGCCTCGACGTCCGTCCGCTCAACACGTTGCTCGGGTCGAGTGAGTTCTCCGAGGTCTTCTTCGACAACGTGCGGATCCCGGTATCCAACCGAGTCGGCGAGGAGAACGACGGCTGGCGAGTCACGATGGTCACGCTGTCCTTCGAGCGCGGTACGGCGTGGGTCGACCAGATCGTCGACTCGGTCCGCCTGGTCGCCGACCTCGCGGCGCTGGCGAAGAAGGTCACCACCACCGCGGGAATCGCGTGGGAGGACCGCGGGCTCCGTCGCGACATCGCACACCTCGGTGCGGAGTTCGACGCGCTGTGGGCGCTGACCAAGCGCGGCGTGACCGAAGCCGGCTCCGGCGTACCCGGTGCGAGCGCGTCCGTGCTGAAGCTTCGCTACACCGAAGCGCGGCAGCGGTTGATGGATCTCGGCGCGCGAGTGCTCGATCGCGCTTCGGTGTCCCGCACCGACATCGCCGGCCTCCCCACCGGCGAGTGGACGACGGAGCGACTCAACTCGCTGTCGTACACGATCGCGGCGGGCACGTCGCAGATCCAGCGCAACATCATCGGCGAGCGCCTGCTCGGTCTGCCCAAGGATCGCTGATGTACTTCCTGCCCACTGACGAGCAGCGCGAGCTGCAGCGCGGCGTGCGCGAAGTGCTCGAGGCGGCGTACCCGCTCGACAAGCTGCCGGACGGATTCGATCCCGGGGTGTGGTCGACGCTGATCGACACCGGCGTCTTCTCGCTTCGAACCGAGCTCGAGCTCGGCTTCGTCGAGGCGGTACTGGTCTTCGAGGAGCTCGGCCGCTCGGCCTTTCCTGCTCCGCTGGTCGGCACCTTCCTGACTGCCGGTCGCGCCGAAGGTCCGGTCAGCGTCGTGGACCCGCGCCTGTCACCGATCGTCGTCGCGCATCTCGACGTCTCGAACAAGGTCCTGGTCCTCGACCCTGGCGGTCCTCGTCTCACCCACGCCAGCGACCTGAGCGGCGTCCCACTCGAGGACCCGATCGATCCGTTGAGCCCGCTGCACGAGCTCACCGCCGCATCGGGTGGCGCTCGGATCACCATCGACTACGACCAGCTGATGACCGAGGGCGCGTTGCTGACCGCGGCACTCCAGGTCGGGCTCGCTGATCGGCTGACCGAGCTCGCCGTCGACTACGCGAAAACCCGCGAGCAGTTCGACCGCCCGATCGGCTCGTTCCAAGCGGTCAAGCACATCTGCGCCGACATGCTCGTGAGGACCGAGCTCGCGCGGGCCTCACTGCACAGCGCCGCGGTGATGCTCGACGACCCCGAGGCCGGTGACGCAGACCGCGCGGTCGCGGGAGCGAAGCTGCTCGCCGACGAGGCCGCGACGGGCAACTCCCGCGCGTGCGTGCAGGTCCACGGCGGCATGGGCTTCACCTGGGAGGTCCCGGTCCACTACCTGCTCAAGCGCACCTGGCTGCACGCCACCGAGTTCGGTACGGCGGACGACCACGCCGAAGCGCTGGCCGCCCTTCTTTGACAAGCGCATCAATGACGCTCGCGAGCCTCTCGGGAGTCGCGGAGGATTCGCGGATCGCCGTCGAGGACGGTGCGACACGGCTCACCTGGCGCGAGCTCGAACGGAAGACGAACCAGTTCGCCCACGGGCTCGAGTCACTCGGCGCCACGCCGGGAAGCCACGTAGCGCTCTGCATCAGCAACCGGATCGAGTTCGTCGTCGCACTGATCGGTGCCTGGCGGGCGGGCTGCGCCTACACGCCGCTGAAGACGGGCTGGACCGCGCCGGAGGTCGACGCGGTTCTCGAGGACGCCCGGACCGTGGCCGTCGTCACCGACCGTGACGGCGCGCGCGAGGCGGCGGGGCGACGAGACGTCGCGCTGGTCGATGTCGACACCGATGACTTCTCGCAGTGGCTCGACGGCCAACCGGATGCTCCGCTTCCGGACGACCGTTGCGGCTACAAGATGCCGTATACGTCAGGCACGACGGGCCGCCCCAAGGGCGTCGTGATGCGCGGGTCCGGCACGTCGAACTTCGCGTCCGGCTGGGCGGGCATCGCCTTCTGGGCGGAGGCGCTCGAGCTTCCGGGCGAGGGCGTACACCTGTTCTGCTCGCGGCTGTTCAACGGTGCACCGCAGACGTTCGGCTTCGGAGCGCTTGCGCGCGGCGCGACGTTGCGGATCCTCCGGCACTGGGACGCCGCCGAAGCGCTCGCTGCGCTCCGGCGACCCGACGTGACCTCGACGATCATGGTGCCGACAATGTTCCGGCAAATCCTGGCGCTCCCCGCGGAACAGCGCGACGGCCCGCCGCCAACGCTTCGCACGGTGCTGCACGGCGGGGAGCCCTGCCCCGTGCCACTGAAGGAGGCGATCGCCGAGGTCCTCGGCGAGGTGCTGGTCGAGTACTACGGCTTCACCGAGGGCGGGCTGACCATCGTCCGCCGCGACGAGTGGCGATCACACCGCGGAACCGTCGGGCGCCCGCTGCCCGGGATGCAGGTCAGCGTGTTGGACGAGGATGGCAACGAAGTGCCGGTCAACACCGAAGGGACTGTGTACTTCACGCCGTCCAAGGGACGGATGTTCCGCTACCAGGGCGACGACGGAAAGACCGAAGGGGCACACGTCGGCGACTCGTTCACGGTCGGCGACATCGGGCGCATCGACGCGGACGGCTTCCTTTATCTATGTGGGCGCGCTGCCGACGTCGTCGTGTCGGCGGGGGTCAACGTTTATCCGGCGGAAATCGACCAGGCGCTGAGCGACGTACCGGGGATCACCGACCTCGCAGCCGTCGGAGCGCCCGATGACGAGCGCGGCGAAGTGATCGCCGTATTCGTCGCGCTTGCCCGAGACGCGGACGAGGCCTCCGTGCGCGGCGCGATCGAGTCGACGTCCGCCGAGCGGCTCGCGCCGTACAAGCGACCCCGGACAGTGCACGTGGTCGACGAGATCCCGCGCGACCCGACCGGAAAGCTGCTGCGTCGGGTTCTGCGCGACCAGCTGTGGCAAGGCAAGCAACAGTTCGTTAACTGAGCGCACCTAAACTTCCGCCGCGATGAAGGTTCTTGTCACCGGCGGGACCGGGTTCGTCGGCGCTCATGCCGTCAAGGCGCTGCTCGGCGCCGGCCATGAGGTCCGACTGCTCGTCCGCCGACCGGAACGCGTCGCGCCCACGCTCGGCGCGATGGGCGTCGACACCGCGGCGCTTGATGTCGTCGAAGGCGACATGGTCGATACCGACGCGGTCGGCCGCGCCGTCAAGGGCATGGACGCCGTCATCCATGCCGCCGCTGTGGTGGCCGCACTCGATCGCAAGAGCGCGGAAGCCGCCTTAGACATCAATGTGACCGGCACGAAGACGGTGCTCAGTGCGGCGCTCGCGGAAGGCTGCGACCCCGTCGTACATGTCTCGTCCATCGCAGCGGTGTTCACGCCGCGCGTGGACCTGCTGACGGCCGACCTGCCGCCAGTCGTCGATGCCGCCAACCCGTACACGCGGTCGAAGGCGATCGCGGATGAGTTCGCACGCGAGCGACAGGCAGCGGGCGACCCGGTCGTCATCGTCTATCCCGGCGGCGTCTGCGGCCCCAACGCAGGAGAGCTCTGCGGCGACGCCGCAGAGGGCTTCGCGTCGATCCTGAGTATCGGTTTCCTCGCGGTGACAGGAGGCGGCGTCAACGTCATCGACGCGCGCGACCTCGCCGCCGTCCTCGTCGCCACGCTCGTTCCAGGGCGCGGCCCCCGCCGCTACATGGTGGGCGGGACGCTCGTGTCCCTGGCCGGACTTGTCAGTGTGTTCCGACGCGCCACGGGCCGGCGCATCCCGTCGGTGCGCACTCCCGGGGCCCTCTACCGAGGCCTCGGCGCGTTGTTCGACACGATCCGCCGGGTGATCCCCTTCAGCACCGTGTTCACCGCCGAGGGCATGCAGTTGCTGACCCTGGCCAAGGACACCGACGACTCGGCGGTTCACGACGATCTCGGCGTCGTCTACCGCGATCCCGAAACGACGCTCGAGGACACCCTCCGGGGGCTGTACGACGCCGGTCATCTCACCCCGAAACAAGCGGGTGCGCTCGCTCGTTGAGACACACTGTGCGGATGCGTGACGGGCTACGCCGAGCCATCCTCGTGGTGACGGCTGCCGCGGGTGCCGCCGTCGCGGTGCCGGCGGGTGCGAACACGCCGAACTTCGCGCCGTACCACGCACCGACGTTCCACTGCCCGGCCGTGCATCACTACGGCAACGGCGTCGGACCGAAGCCGGGCACTCTCAACGGCACGACGCTGTGTGTGATCTACAACAAACGCGACATCACCGCCGACAACGGTGGCGCGGTGCGCTTCTCGTTCGCCGAGCCCGGCCGATTCGCAGTGGCGGGCAAATGCCAGTACTGGCAGCGCGACCATTGGCGGATCCGCGTCGACCGCGGCTTCGGCACGATCGTTTCGTGGGACGGCAGCTACTGGTGGGACCTGCGCAACGGCTACGGCGGAGCGGTCCTACGCAACTTCAAGGTGGGCGGCTTGCCGGTCGGCGCCTATCAGGCCGCGGCCGTGGTCTCGACGGTGAGCCCGCCGCTCGCCGCGCAGATGCGCCGTTATGGCGGCCGGAACGGTGGCTTCGGCGCCGAGGTCACAATGCCGTCAGGCATCGGTTGCTGAGGCGTCGGGCATCGGCTGCTGAGGTGCCGTCCGGATCCAAGTACGGCGGGCTGAGCCGTCGGCAGGTGCTGTGGCTGGCAGGTATCGGAATGGCCGGCCTGCCGGCGGTCGCGAACGCCGCAACAGCGCCGGGGTCATCCGGTCAACCAAGCCCTCCTAGTCCCCTCGGATTGGTCGGTACCGACCCGGTCGGCCTGCTCGGCACGTCCACGGATCCGGAGACGATGACCATCGAGGCCGTCGCGGACACGCTGATTCCCGGCGCGAAGCGCTTCGACGGCGACGTGGCGATCGCCGGCGTCGCCCGCGGTGCCGGCGCCGTGCAGGCGGGGGCGCTCGAGTTCATGCGCTTCCGCGGGACCGGCGTCGGCGTCGCACTCCCGGTGTTCGCGGCCGCGGTCAACACCGAAGCTGTTGCCTACGCGGCGCAACACGGCAAGGCGACCGACCCGACACTGCCGCCGTTCGTTGCGCTCGACTACAAGGACCGCAAGGCGATGCTCGACAACCTCCTCAACTCCGGCGGCGGGCAAGAGACGTTGATCTGGTTCGCGCTCGCCGGTCTGGTGTTCCTCGCGTATCACACCGCGGGCCACCTCCACACGGCTGACGCGGTGCGCAGCGGCCACCCAGGGCTGAAGGCGATCGGCTTCCCACAGCCGGACCGCGACGGGCTGTGGCGGTTCCCGAAGTTCTCCTACCGGCGCAAGCTCGCCAGGATTCATCCGCACACGACCAAGACCGGTAACCCCGCATGAGCCCGGTCACGGAGACCACCGACGTACTCGTCATCGGATCGGGTCCGGGCGGCGCGATCCCGGCGTACCGGCTCGCCGCGGCGGGTGCGAAGGTCACGATCCTCGAGCGCGGACCATGGCTGGAGACCCACGACTTCACGCACGACCTGCGCATCGACACCTACACGCGGATCGTCGACTACATCACCGCGAACGGCGTGAGCGTCGTCGCGGGCAACTGCGTCGGCGGCTCGAGCGTCATCTACTTCGCCGGAGCGCTGCGCGCACCGACGTTCGTGTTCGACCGCCAGGCGAACGGACGGCGGCTCTGGCCGAAGGACAGCACGCGCTCGTCGATCGACCCTTGGTACGACCTGGTCGAGGAGACGCTGCCGATCGCGCAGCAGGCCTGGAACGACGTGCCGTATCCCGGCGGGGTGTGGGCGGCGGCATGCCACAACGCGGGACACACCTGCAACCCGGTGCCAGTCGCGGTCGACCTGAACGAGTGCACCAACTGCAACTGGATGCTCAACGGGTGCCGGTTCGGCGCGAAGCGCTCGATGCTGCTGAACTACTTGCCTGCTGCCACGGAGCACGGCGCTGAGATCCGTCCGTTGCACGAGGTGCAGACGATCTCGCCCGCGTTGACGTCGGGCTATCGCTACGCCGTGGAGTACCTGACGCTGACCGAAAGCGACTACCGCGTCCCTGAGGGCGGCGGCGTCATCGAGGCGAAGATCGTGATCCTCGCGGCTGGCGCGATGGCAACCCCGGTGCTGCTTCAGCGTTCCGCGCCGCTGCTCGGCAGCATGCCACCCGCAGTCGGAAAGTACTTCTCCCCCAACGGCGACCGGGTGTCGATGGCGCTGATGAATGAGCGCAAGGTTCACTCGGTGCTCGGCCTGGAGCGCAAACCGGGTGTGGCGTACGACGCGTTCCCGGTCGGCAAGCCGATCGGCTCGATGACGTACGACTTCCTTGACGGCTCGCGCCAGGTCGGTGAGCGATACGGGCTGCAGCAGATCTACTTTCCGACGATCACCAACATCCTCCCGGAGGCGACGCCCGGGGGTGACTGGTTCGGTCCGGCGAAGAAGCACCTGACCGACCGCTGGCGGTCGTGGCTCACCATCCTGGCGATGGTCGAGGACAACAACGAGGGCACCTTCGGCACGCCACCGCCGACGGGCGCGTTCGTCCGCGTCGACTCCGCCGCTGCGGTGTCGACCCTGAACTACCGGCCGTCGCCGGCGACGGTTCGCGCCTGGAAGAGCTCGGATGCCGCGGTGAAGCGGATCATCGAGAAGGACGGGGTGGGCGAACACCTCGGCTGGTCCGCGACGCGCAACTATCTGTCTGCGCATCCCCTCGCGTCGTGCCGCATCGGCGACGACCCTGCGACGTCGGCGTGCGAGCCGTCGCACCAGCTGCGGGGCCACCCAGGGCTCTACGTCACCGACGGCGCTTCGGTGCCTACATCGCTGTGCGTGAACCCGTCGTTGACGATTGCGGCGCTCGCCGAACGGGCCAGCCGGACGATCGTGAAGGAAGCCGGCTCGCTCGGCGTACGCGTCCACACCGGGCACACGCCGCCGCCAGGCAACGGTGCCCTCCGGCGCCCGAAGTAGAGACTGTCCGGGTGAGCGACGATCTGGCCGGCGGACCGCGCTGGCGTGGGCAGCGCGGACGGCTCGAGGTCTGGTACGCGACCGCGACCGATCACGCGAGCGGCACGGGGTTGTGGGTGCACCACGAACGGGTCGCGCCGACCGAAGGCGAGCCATACGCCCACGGCTGGGTCGCGCTGTTCCCTCCGGATGAGATGCCAGTTGTCGAGCGCTTCGGGCACGAGCCGTACGGCGACCCCGACGAGGGGCAGTGGTTCACCAGCGCCTCGGCCTCGGTAGGACCCGGTCGGTTCCGCGGCACTGCAACCAACGACTCCACCTGGGACATCGAGTGGGCGGAGGCAGACCGTCCGATGTGGACGCTGCCGAAGCGAGTCTGGGCGCGGGAACTGCTGCCGTCAGCGCACGTCGTACTCGCACCAAAAGCAGCGATGTCGGGCCAGATCACGGTGGCGGGAAGATCCCTGTCGCTTGACGGCACCGGAGCGGTATCGCACATCTATGGGCACGGCAATGCACAGCGGTGGGGCTGGCTGCATGCCGATCTCGACGAGGACACGTCGCTCGAGATCGTCAGTGCGGTCGCGCGGCGACCGGGCATGCGCGCGCTTCCGCCGCTGGCGTTCGTGCAGCTGCGCCGCAGCGGCGACGACTGGCCAGGCGACCCGCTCCTGACGGCACCGCTGTTCCGCAGTCGGTTGTCGTCGCCCAGGTGGCGCCTTCGTGGCGTCGTCGGTCGGACGCGACTGACGGTGACGGTGAACCAGCCCGAGGACCGCTGCGTGCGACTCGACTACACCGATCCGAACGGCGACGGCGCGGTCTGCACCAACACCGAGCGCGCCGACGTCGTGGTGAAGGTCGACCGATGGCGAGGCCGATGGATCACCGAAGCCGAGTGGTCAGTCGAAGGCACCGGACACAGCGAACTAGGCACCCGCTGACGAAGCGACGATGAACGCAATAGCGATCCCGTTTGCCCTCGTCGGCGTGTTGTACGGCGGCATCGTCGGCCTAAGTGCGTTGCGCGCATCTTCCCGGTCACCCGCCGGGATCGTCCGCCGGCTCTTTCAGACGGGGCAACCGGTCGTCATCGATGGCGACACCATCACTTTGCTCTGGGATCCCTCCCGCCCCATCGGGCGAGGCGGATTCGCCGGTCGAGGTTCCACGACGTACACGCTCGAGCCACCAAACACGATTCGAGCATGGTTCGTGCCGGCATCGGGACCGGCAGTCGAGAGCTGCGGCGTCATACCCGACGTGCTGATGCCTGATCCGCCGGAAGCAAGACGACGAAGGCGTATTGCGCGCGCGATCATCGCGCTCTACGTCTTCGCGGGCGTCGTCGCCTTCGTCCTGCCCGCCGAGTTGGTGGACGGATCGACGGCGTTCAAAGTGAGGGTCGGCGCCCTGTCAGCCGTCGGCTTGGTGACCATGGCGTGGTTTGCCACCCACCTGTTGCTAGTCGCTCGCCGCACGGTCGCCGAGGGTGCCACGGCGCATCCATTGCTCTTCCGCCTGCGGCATCTCGCGGCCTGGTTCGCGGGCATGCTGGTCGTCTCAGCGGCGCTCGCCGTTGCGTGGCGACTCGGCGACACCGGCCAGCCCGGGCAGACAACGACGTCCTGGCCCAACGCGTTCATCAGCACGACCATCTTCGTGTTCACGTGCACGGCAATGGTGGCGGCCACGACCCATCATCACCACTACGTCCACCACACCGACTCGAAGAGTCACGACGGCAGCGGCTGAGTGAAGGGGTGCAGCCGCACTATCGCTTGCGGTGCTCGCGCTCGATTACTTTGGCGCGCTTCAGCATCGCGGGCACGAACCACTCCGGCAGGACCCGACTAGCTCGGAGATCGGCGACTTCCTGCTCCGACAGCTGCGGCACGAGGTCACTTGCCGCGAACTGCATCGCGCCGAACCGCGCCGCGCGGTCGGCTTTGACCATGTCGATCCCGAGCCCGAGGGTCCGCTCCCCCATGCCGGCTCGTCCGATGCGAGTGATGACGTCGAACCAGTGCCGGCTCTTCCGCTCGGCCACGTCTCGGCACACCAGCCAGGCCTGTCGCTGCACCGGAAGCCGCTCCCACTCGGCCGCACCGACCTCCACAGCGAGAACGGTACGACGCGAGGATGATCACCGCATGGCGACCAGATCCGTGATCTTTCACATCACCGAGCCCGACATATGGGCCAAGGCTGCCGAAGCGGGCAGGTTCACCGGCTCGACCAGAGACCAGTCGCTCGACGACGTCGGATTCATCCACTGCTCGTATGAGGACCAGGTCGAGATGATCGCCAACTTCGTCTACCCGGACTGGGACGAGGAGCTCGTCCTGCTCGAGATCGACCCCGCACGCATCGGCGTGGACCTCAAGGTGGAGAGCGCCATTGAAGCAGGACCGATGTTCCCGCACATCTACGGCCCACTACCGACCGCAGCAGTCACCGCGGTCCACCCGCTCGTGAGGAACGATGGCCGCTGGGTCCTCCCGCAACCAAGCGCCTGAAGCGCCGAGCCCAACAATTTGGGCGTCTCAGGGGGGCCTGAGACGCCCAAATTGTTGGGCTCGGCGTTACAGACGCAGGTCGTTTCCTACAGCGAAGGTGTGGCGGTTGCCGTCGGCGAGGTAGTGGCCGACCGATCTCTCCAGCTCCGCGACCGTCCAGGTGTCGCCATCGCTCGCGAACGCGGCTTCCAGCTTTGGCGCGTGCATCACGCCGACCTTGCCGCCGTAGGTCACGAAGACGTTGCCGTTGACATGGTCGGCTTGGCGGGTGCCGAGCCAAACGACGACGGGCGCCACATGCTCGACCGCGAGCGGATCGATCTCGTCGTCTGCCGGCGGCGGGAAGACACCCTCGGTCATCGCGGTGCGCGCCCGCGGCGCGATCGCATTCGCCCGCACGCCATAGCGTGCACAGCCGTTCGCGATCGACAGGGTCAACAGCGCGATACCCGCCTTGGCGGCCGCGTAGTTCGGCTGACCTGGGGACCCGAAGAGGAACGCCTCCGAGGCGGTGTTGATGACGCGCGCCCAGACCGGTCCCTCCGCGGCCTTCGACTTCTCCCGCCAGTACGCAGTCGCGGCCTGACACGTTGCGGCATGGCCGCGGAGGTGGACGCGAATCACGGTGTCCCACTCGTCGGCGGTGATGCTGAAGATCATCCGGTCACGCAGAACGCCGGCATTGTTCACGAGGACGTTGAGGTCGCCGTACTCATCGACCGCTCGTCGCACGAGCGATGTCGCGAAGTCCCAGTCGCCGATGTCGCCGGGTACGCCGATCGCCTCGCCGCCAGCGGCGCGGATCTCCTCGGCCACCACGTTGGCGTTGTCACCGATGTCATTGACGACGACCTTCGCGCCCGCAGCAGCGAGGGCGAGCGCCTCAGCGCGGCCGAGCCCGACGCCTGCCCCAGTGACGACGGCGACGCCACCGGCGAGCTCCTCGCCGGAGAATGACGGGACGAGTGGCTTGGCCATCAGCGCGCCACACCGAGCATGACCGCGCTGGTCGGCACTCCCGTGCCACCCGTCACCAGCACGTGCTCGGCGCCCTCGACCTGGTTGACCGACGTGCCACGAACCTGCCGCACGCCTTCGGCGACGCCGTTCATCCCGTGCAGGTAGGCCTCGCCGAGCTGGCCGCCGTGGGTGTTGATCGGCAGCCGGCCACCGATCTCGATCGCACCGTCGGCGATGAAGTCCTTCGCCTCGCCCGGCTTGCAGAAGCCGAACTCCTCGAGCTGCGCGAGCACGAACGGCGTGAAGTGGTCGTAGAGGACGGCGGTCTTGATGTCGTCCGGCGTCAGCCCCGAGGTCTCCCAGATCTGCCGGGCACAGGTACCCATCTCGGGAAGCCCAACGAGCGAGTCACGGTTGAACGACCGCATCATGTGCTGGTCGTCAGCCATGCCCTGCGCCGCCGCCTCGATGATCACCGCAGGCTGCTTCAGGTCTCTCGCGCGCTCGACGGACGTCACGAGGATCGCCTGACCGCCATCGGTCTCCTGGCAGCAGTCGAGCAGATGTAGCGGCTCGACGATCCACCGTGAGCTCTGGTGGTCTTCGAGGGTGATCGGCTGCTGGTAGAAGTGCGCGGCCGGGTTGTTCGCCGCGTGCCTGCGGTCCGCGACGGCAACCCGACCGAAGTCCTCACTCGTGATGCCGTATTCATGCATCATCCTCGTCGCGAACATCGCGACCCACGACGCCGGGGTCAGCACACCGAACGGCGACGTCCAGGAGAACTGCGCCTCCTCGGCCGTCACACCAGCAGGCCGTCCCTGCACGCCGGCGCCGAAGCGACGACCGGAGCGCTCGTTGAACGCGCGGTAGCAAAGGACGTAGTCGGCGACGCCCGACGCGACCGCCATCGCGGCGTACTGCACGGTCGCGCAAGGAGCGCCGCCGCCAAAATGGATCCGGCTGAAGTGCGTGAGCTCCGGGATGCCCAAGCCCCGGAGGATCTCTGACTCCGGGTTGGTCTCCATCGTGAACGTCGACAGGCCGTTGACCTGCGTCGGAGAGATGCCCGCGTCGGCACACGCAGCGACGCACGCTTCCAGCGCAAGCTGCAGCTCGCTGCGCCCGGAGTTCTTCGAGAACTCAGTCGCGCCGATGCCGACGATCGCCGCCTTGCCGGCGTACGTGTGCCTAGCCACGAGGCAACTCCACTTCGACCGTTCCGGAGATATGGCTGCCGAGCTTGTTCTTCGCGCTGACCGCCACAACCGCGCGCCCGGTGGACGGGTCGAGTGAGCTCACCGACCCCGTGAAGGTCAGGTGGTTGTAGGGGTACGCCGGTGCCCCGAGCTTCACGCGCAGCGCACGTACCAGCACCTCGGGGCCGAGCCAGTCGGTGACGTAGCGCTCCATCAACCCGATGGATGTGTTGATGTTGAAGAAGATGTCGGCCGAGCCCTTCTTGTGTGCGAGATCCCGGTCGTGGTGCACGTCCTGGAAGTCGCGCGTCGACAGCGCGCCCGCGGTGATTCCCGTCGGTGTCACCGGCAGCACCCAGACCGGAAGCTGCTCGCCCTCGCTCAGGTCGCCGGCGGTGCGGGTCTCCGTACGCCGCGACGGCGCCACCGGCCGGAACCGCGGCAGCGTGATCGGCCCCTGCGAGTCCGTCGCTCCTGGCTCCAAAGCGGGATGGCTGTCGAGCCAGTCGACCTCGAGCGGCATTCCGATCTCGAGCTGATCGGGGGTGAGCCCGACCAGGTCCGCGACCATGCGCGGACCTTCTTCGAGCTCGATCAGGCCGACCGGGAGCGGATAGGCGAAGCCCGGCACGGGCGGATAGTGCGCCACCACGTGGGAGTAGAGCGTTCCCCTGCCTGACGCGACGGCGTAACCCATGTCGAACGACCCGCACTCCGCGCATCGCGGCGAGCTCGGGAAGAACACCCGCTTGCATGCCTGGCACTGCGGGATGCGCAGCTCGCGACGGCGGTAGCCGTCCCACAAGGCTTGGTTGTCGCGGTTGATCGCCGGTCGCGGCCGCATCGACGGGTCGCTCGGGACCTGCACCGGCTTCGGCTTGTCGGACTCCTCCGTCTTGGGAGCGGCGCCCGTTCCCGGTTTGAACTTCAGGATGCGGAACAGCAGGTCGCCGACGTGGTCGCCGTCGCTGTTCGTGTAGCGCGTCCGCGTGGTGAGGAAGTGGCCGATACCAAGTCCCGTCTGCTTCTCCTCCGAGACGTCCTCGAGGACCTGCACGCCCTGCAGCACCTCGCCCGGCTTGAGGTAGCGGGTGATCTCGAGCTCGCTGTTCACGGCAACGACGCCGACGTACCCCTCTTCTTCGAGCATCGCGATGACGCGGCTCTGCGGGTCGTCGCCGCGCCGCATCGCCGGGTTCTGCGCGGGAAGTCCGGGGCGCACCCAGATGTCGAGGGTCGCAGCCGGCGCGACGATGCCGCAGTGCACGGACTTCGCGGCGTAGTCCGGGTCGATGTAGCAGGGGTTGTCGTCACCCATCGCATCGCACCAGTCGGCGATCGCCGCGGTGCCGACCGCGTGCCGTGCAACCAGCGGCTGCCCCTGGCTTCCCACCAAGGCGCGCATCCGCGACAGCAGGTCTTCAGACAACTGACACCCCTCGACCTAATTACGTTTCGGGCACTAATGTATCTATCACGATGCGCTTCGCCGACACTGCCGAAGAGCGTGCACTCCGGGCGGAGCTGCGCGAGTACTTCTCGACGTTCGGAGCCGCCTCCAGCGGCGAGGAGCTGAGCGCACCGGGGACCGACGAGCAGTCCTTCCGCGACGCGATCCGCCGGCTCGGCAAGGACGGCTGGCTCGGCTTCGGCTGGCCCAAGGAGTACGGCGGCCAAGGCCGATCGGCGACCGAGCAGTACATCGTCTTCGACGAAATCCAGCGCGCCGGTGTCCCGTTCCCGTTCGTGACGATCAACACCGTCGGTCCGACGATCATGCGGTTCGGCACGGACGAGCAGAAGGCGGCGTACCTTCCCGGCATCCTCGCCGGCGAGATCAACGTCGCGATCGGCTACACCGAGCCGCAGGCCGGCACCGACCTCGCGTCACTGCGCAGCACCGCGCGGCTCGACGGCGACGAGTGGGTCATCAACGGCCAGAAGGTCTTCACCTCTGGCGCCAACCAGGCGGACTTCGTCTGGATGGCGTGCCGCACCGAGCCCGACCTGCCGAAGCACCAGGGCCTGTCGATCATCATGGTGCCGACGTCCTCGCCCGGCTTCCGCTGGACGCCGATCGTGACAGTTGGCGACATCGTCACCACGACGACGTACTACGACGACGTACACGTCCCCGCCGGCAACATCGTCGGCGAGCGCGGCGGCGGCTGGCGCATGATCACCACCCAGCTCAACCACGAGCGCGTCGGCCTGGCGGCTCTGGGCGGGCAAGCCTGGCGACTGTGGGGCGAAGTCCGCGAGTGGGCGCGCGAGGCAACAGTCCCCGGCAGCAGCGCGCAGCACGTCATCGATCTGCCCTGGGTCAAGGCAGACCTGGCTGAGTGCTACGCGCGGCTCGAGGCGATGAAGCTGATCAACTGGCAGCTCGTGGAAGCCGTCCATGAGGAGCGCCTGCAGCCGCAGGACGCCTCGGTCGCGAAGTTCTACGGCACCGAGACCCACGTTTTCGTCTACCGCAAGCTGCTCGCGATCCTCGGCTCCGGCGGCTGGCTCCGCACTGGCTCCCCCGCCGCCGCATTGCACGGCAGAGTCGAGCGCGCGGGTCGCAGCGCCCAGATCAACACATTCGGTGGCGGCGTCAACGAGATCCAGCGCGAGATCGTCGCGGCCGCGGGCCTGAAGATGGCGCGGCGCGCCCGATGATCTCGACTCTCACCGAGCTGCAGCAGGAGTTGGCGGAGCTCGCGACCAGCGCCTTCGGTCGCAACGGTTCCGCCGAGCAGATCACGATGGCCGAGGAGCGGCCCGATGCGTTCGACCGCGAGCTGTGGGCCGACCTCGCCGCCGCAGGACTGCTTGGCGTCGCGATCCCCGACGAGTACGACGGGCTCGGCTTTGGTGCGGTTGAGGTCGGACTGGTCTGCGAGCAGCTCGGCGCGCACGTGACGCCAGTGCCGCTCGTTGCCACGCTGACGGCATCCCAGCTGTTGGCCGAGTGGGGCACCGACGAGCAGCGGAAGAGCTGGCTTCCCGGCATCGCCGCCGGCGAGGTGGTCGCCGCGATCGCGCCGCTGCAGTCCGTCGTCGAGGCGGTCTTTGAGGACGGCAAGCTCAGCGGTCGTCTGGTTGGCGTCGCCTGGGCTCATGTCGCCGACCTGCTGCTCGTGCCTGTCGGCGAGACCGTCGTCGCCTTCGCTCCGTCCACCGAAGGCGTGTCGTCATACCGCGGTACGACGACCGCGCGCGAGGTCGCCCTAGATCTCGACCTCGACGGCGTTGCCGCCGAGCCGGTCGGCGAGGCCGGCGCCGCCGAGTGGCTTCGTCACCGATGGTTCGCCGCGCTGGCCGCAACTGCCGCAGGAGTCGCCGACGGCGCGGTCCGGCTGACTGCGTCCTACACCTCTCAGCGCGAGCAGTTCGAGAAGCCGCTGTCGACCTTCCAGTCGGTGGCGTTGAAGGCCGCCGACGCCTATCTCGACGCGACCGCGATCCGCGCCGCTGCGCGACAGGCGTCGTGGAAGCTCGACATCGGCGAGGACGCGCGGCTCGAGGTGCTGACCGCGGCCTGGTGGGCCGCCGAAGCCGGTCAGCACGCCGTACACATCACCCAGCACCTTCACGGCGGCATGGGGGCCGACATCACCTACCCGGTGCACCGCTACTTCTTGTGGGGCAAGCAGATCGAGCTGCTGCTCGGTGGCGCTTCATCGCTGCTCGCAGAGCTCGGCGACGCACTGGAGAGCTACCCCGCCGCGGGAGATGCGGTCCACTTGTAGCCAGCCCTACCTACCTTGCGATCATCCTTACGCAACGTAAAGATCGCCGCCAAGGGCGCGGACACGGGGGTCGCAAGTGAAAAGTCGTCGGGGTAGTCAGCGCGCAGCGGCGGCGGCGCTGAGCGCGTTGGCGCTCGCTGGGCCGGTCGTGACGAACCACGCAGCGCTGGCAAATGCAACGGGGAGCACCTTGGCGTGCGTCTCGAGCGGGACCAGCGGCGTTGCGCTCACCGGCGGTGGGCGTGCCGATGTTCTCGACACCTTTGCCCAGGTCTTGCCGGCGGTCCATCAGGACGGCGCGTCAGCCGCAACGATCTGCGCGGCTCGGGACTCCTATGCCTCGTTTCAGCTCGAGGTCACCGCGCCCGCGGGCGGCCTGTCGGGGATAAGCATGTCCGCCTCGGATCTCACCGGTACCGGCGGGACGCTGCCCGGCACGAACCCGAGCACGTCCGCTGTCGCCCCCGGAGCGGCGGGGTTCCCCGACGTGCAGCTCTCCCGGGAGGACTACACGACGATCACCTCCGCCTCCGACGGCGAGCTGAGTGACGTTCTCACCCGGAAGCCGGACGGGACCTGCACGGGTCCGCCAGGCCACGCCGGTGACTGCCGGTTCCCGGACGCGCTCGTCCCTGACCGCGACGCGCTGCTCGGACAGCCACGCAAGGCCTTCCCGTTCAGCGTGCCCGCGAACGAGAACCGGGTGGTCTGGGTCGACATCTTCGTCCCCGCGGCAACATCGGCCGGTCAGTACAACGGGACGATCACCATCGCGGCGAACGGGACGACCGCGGCCAGCATCCCCGTTGCGCTCAACGTCATCAGCGCCACGCTGCCGGCAACCAGCTCGCTGCAGAGCGCTTTCTTCATGGGTCTAGGCGGAATTCCCGTGAGTACGTATGAGCAGTACGCCGACCTAGGCCTCAACGACCGGATCGCGATCCAGCCGCAGGGCTTGGGCAGCAGCGGTGACATGCACGCTGCGCTCACGAACCTCACCAACGGCCTGGACGCAGCAGTTCGGCTGACGGACCAAAGCGGCACGCACCGAGCGATCCTGCCCGACTTCGTCCTGGGCACCGACGGCTGGTTCGACTCGTTCAAAGCGGACTTCCCGAGCGACGTGGCAACGCAGCCGTTCGCGTTCTGCGACGAGTTCACGCCCACGCACTGCCAGGACACCTACGCCAACGGCGGCGACGGCACGAGCCACTCCGCCAAAACCGCATGGCCACTGCCGCTTCTCGCCACCGATGCCGGCACTGTTTACCACTCCTGGCCGGATCCTTGTCCGCCCACAAATGTGGATCCTTGTAATCCGGCCGCAAACCCGGTGCCGCCGACCATGACGCCCCAGCCCAAGGGCCTGATCCTGCTACCCGAGGAACTCGCGCCCAACTCGACGAACAACGACTGGACCGGGAGCGACGCCACACCGCCGCCAGGGCGCGAGCATGCTCTTGCAGCCTGGCGCGACGCGTCCCCGGGTGACCGGATCCTGTGGGCGTACACCACGTGCGACGACATTGGTCGATGCGACAAGGCAGCCGGATATGACAGCTCCACGCGCCCAGAGGGTTGGCCGGGCTACGGCATCGATCAGGACGCCACGGCGCAGCAGGCGATGGGATGGCTTCTTTACGACGGCGATGCGTCGCATGACCAGCTGCAAGGAGAGGAGTATTGGAACGTCAACCGCGACGATCACTCCGGGGTGCCGTCGCCACTTTCCTACAGCGGCGACCCGAACGCGACGGGTGCGTGGTCGAGCATCTCCGAGGACAGTTACATGGCCAACGGTGACGGCACCTTGTTCTACCCGTACGACAACACGAACGAGAAGGTCGGCGGTAGCTCGCCGATCCCGCTCGAGTCGATCCGGCTCAAGCGAATCCGCGACGGACGGCAGGACTACGAGCTGCTCAAGCTCGCCGGACCGGCGTTCTCCGACAGCCTCGTCGACGCGACCTTCAACTCGACGAACGGGCTTTACCACAGCGCGTCGATGTGGGACGACGCCAGCATTCCGCCAAGCGTTCTCGACGCGGCGGAGCAGACCCTCATCAACCACTTCGCGACGGCTCCGACCGTCACGTCGGTCGCCCCCAAGTCCGGTCCGAAGGCGGGCGGCACCAGCGTGACGATCAATGGCACCGGGTTCACCCACGCGACCGCGGTGACGTTCGGAGCGGCCGGCCCAGCGAGCAGCTACCACGTCCACTCCTCCACCCAGATCACCGCCGTGTCACCCCCGTCATCAACGACCGGCCCTGTCGATGTCACCGTCACCGCAGCCGGCAACACCAGCGCGGTAGTTACCGCCGACCACTTCACCTACGGGACCACGCCGAAAATCACATCGATCACGCCCAACTCCGGACCGACGACGGGCGGCACCAGCGTGACCATCAGAGGGTCCGGCTTCACCGGTACGACGGCCGTGCGCTTCGGCGGCGCGGGCGCGGCGACCAGCTACCACGTCCACTCATCCACCCAGATCACCGCCGTGTCACCGGCGACATCGACCGCGCGTCAGGTCAACGTCTTCGTCACCGCGGCCGGCAGCACGAGCGCAGCCGCGGCGAGCGACCATTTCACCTACGTTGCCCCCTGAATCGGCACGCTTCGCCACCAGTGCCCCCGGCTGATCCGCCCGCCCAACGAATAGCCAAAACCAGGAAAAGCGGCGCCTGCGTCGAACCTTCGGCTGGTGCGCCGACTTCTCTTCAAGCCGCAATCGTTTCTTCTGCTCGCTGCCGCCGTCATCGTCGGCGTCGCCGCGCCATCGGCAGGGGCGGCTCCCGCGCCGGCGCCGCATGGCGGCGCGGCTGCGGGCTTCACGGGCACGTACTTCGGCGACGGGAACATCCCTGCGGGCTGCATCGTCGACCGCGACCAGGACAACCCCGACAACAAGTGCTTCCACATGAAGGTCGGCCTGAACGCGCTCGACTCGCCTGAGGTCAACGTTGCGGTGCTGGTGCCGATCTCCCCAGCGGCCGAGCGCGATGCGCGCATGATGCGCGAGGCAGTCCAGATGTGGGACGGCGGCATCCACGACCTCGCTGACCAGATGAACCTGCAGTGGCTGTCGAAGGGCGTCCACTTCCATGTCACGACCGACCTGGTGCCGGTCGACGCCAACGGTCTGCCGACCAGCGTGATCCGGCTGGTGCAGCCGAAGATCATCGTGATCGCGACCAACCCGGTCGGCGGCATCGGCATCGGCATCGACCCGGTGGCCTTCGCGAAGGAAGCCGGCCTCGACGTGTTCGGTCCGGGTGGCGCACCGTGCGGCTCATTCTCGAACCCGTTCTCGATGCAGCACTGGCTCACCGTGCCCGGCTTCGACGACCATCACGGCGAGCTCGGCGGCATCTACGTCCACCGCTGTGACGGCCCGGGGGGCAACATCTGCTTCTCGATCAACGGCGCGGTCGACCCGGTCCCGGGCAAGACTGACTTCTTCTCGATCTTCGACCTGGTGGCCCACGAGACCGGCCACTGCCTGACGCTCGGCCACGTCGGTGACGGCGCGGACGGCCCGTGGGGACCGATTCCGACGAACGACATCATGGCGTACAGCTCCGACCCGGTAGACCTCGCGAAGTGCGTCTCGACTCTCGACGTCGAGGGCTTCGCGCTGCGCATGAGCAACTTCCTCGATGTCAACGGCGACGGCAAAGTCAACGCCGCCGACGTACTCGTCCCCAACGACAAGGCGGGCGACGGTCTCAACTCGTTCCAGATCCAGAATCCGGCGGACCACTGGTACGCGTCGTCAACCGGACGGGCGGAGGACTGCCCGCAGCCGGACTTCGGCACCTTGCCGATCGGCGGCGCGACCAACTGGGAGCCCAAGCCCGTACAGGCCGCCAATCCACGGCTGGCCATCAGCTCGGTGAAGCATGCGGCCGGGCAGGTTCGGTGGAGCGGCTCAGCCGCCTGGGTGACGCCGCAGCCGCGGACCACGCGAGTTGCGTCGGTACAGGACGTGTCCGGCGACGGCACGTTGCCGATGACGGACATCACCTACTTCACGGCAAAGGTCACGCACAGCGATGTGAAGGCCACCATCCACGTGGACAAGCTGTGGCCCACGGTCGAAGGCGGCCGAGTCACGGCCTACGGCCTGTACGTCGGCGGGCGCAAGTTCGACTCGTTCGTCACGACGCAGGGCACCACGAGCGACGTCCAGACGATCGACTCCGGTGCGCGCTACATGATGCCGCTCGGCACCTCGAAGTGGGACACCAAGGCGGGCACCGTCAGCTTCGACATTCCGCGCAGCTACCTCGCGCAGCAGCGGATCCACGCGCCGTACCAGGTATTCGCGGAGACCGGCGTGCACATCCGGACCAAGGACTGGGTGATGTCTCTGGACCGCGCCCCGGACGCGAAGATGGTGACCCTCTCGGCACCGAAGATGACGCCGCTGCCCCGCAGCGCGCCGTTCGCCAAGAAGGTCGCGACGCACACCTTCACGGTCCGCCACAAGGGCGGCAACACGTTCACGCCGGCCGACACCTCGACCTCCGGTCTGCCACTCGTGCCTGAGGTGGGCAATGTGCACGAGATCACGGTGCCGGTCACGAAGCAGTCCACCGTCACGGTGACCTTGAAGTGGGACGACCCGTCCTCCGCCCTGGGCCTGCAGGTCAAGGGCGGGTCGGGCCAGGCCGTGAAGAACGGCGCGGACTCGGTGACGGTGACGGTGCCTTGGGCGCACCATGACCTGACGGCGCGCATCATCCCGTCGCAGGTGCTCTCGCCGTCGGTCAACTACACCGTCACCGCCAGCGCGAAGACGTTGGTCGCCAACGCAGACCACGATGGCGTGCCGGACATCGCCGATGTGTGCAGGCACGACGCGGGTCCGGTGGACTCGGGTGGCTGCCCGGACACCGACCGCGACGGCATTCTCGATCGCAACGACAAGTGCCCGAAGGTCGCCGGCCTCGGCGCGTTCGGCTGCCCGAGCCCCACGGACGACAAGGTCATCGCGTTCCTCGACGAGAAGCGAGTCAAGACGACCTACGTGATGACGCTGCACGGTCCGTACGAGTTCAGCGGATCGACCGAGGCGGCCGAGGGCAAGCACACGCTCAAGCTGGTCTGGTACTCCGGAACCCGACTCGTGAGGACGGTGACCCGAACCGTCAGCGTCTAGTCCTGCGCCGCGACCAACAGCGCGGCGAGCGGCTCGAGAGCTGTGATCAGCTCATCGAGCTCGGCTGCGGTCAGGCATTCGTACGGCGTCGCCGCGAGGTCGTCGGTGCGCTCCTCGACCCGCTGCTTGACGGCGCGTCCTTCGTCGGTGAGCCAGCCGTCCTCACCCACCAGGCCGCGCTTTCGCATCCCGTCGACCACCGCCGCGATCTGCTCCGCCGGGAGGTGGTGAATCCGCCCGAACCTCTCGGCCGGCAGGTCCATGTCGAGTGCCAGCAGCACGTGCGCCTCGAGGCCACCCACACCCTCGACCATCAACGCGGTGATGTGGCCGTCGCCGCGGTGCTCGCGAAGCAACGCCGCCGCGTAGAAGAACCGGCCCACCAGGTCCTCAGGCACCGGGAGGGCGCGAAGCGCGGCGTACATCGGCCGTCCCTCGGTCGGTGCGCTGGTAGCCGCCTCGAGCAACAGCTCTGTGGCACGAGCGAAAGCGGGTCCCTCGACGTGGCTGCCGAGGATGCGTCGCAGCGCGCGGACGCAACCCAGCTGACGTGCAGCAATCGCCGCCTCAGGGGTAGTCGTCTCCCACACCTTCGGAATGTGGCGAGCAACTTCACCCGGAGCGAAGTTGTAGAACAGCGCGTCGACGACCTCAGGCGTCGCGAGGCCGAGCGGCGCAGCGCGTCCGGCGAAGTAGGTGTCCCAGTAGTTGGTGAACCCGAGCGCGAACATCGTCTCGTTGGGCTCGTCGGCCGAATAAGGGATGAGGCCGATCGGCTCGACGAGCTCGTACATCTGCCGAGCCATCGGATTCATCGGTTGCTCCCTGCTTTGGACTAACGGCCAAGATCGCTGATGACCAGTTGGACGGATCGGCCTCGCCAATCTCATCGCATGTCGCCGCAAGGCGCAGAATGGGTCCGTGGCGTCCGCAGCCGAGCTCGACGAGCTGAAGCGGCTCCGCCGGGCTCGCGACCGGATGGACCGCGAGTACGCGCAGCCGCTGGACGTTCCGGCGCTCGCGCAGACCGCACTCATGTCGCCGGCGCACTTCAGCCGTCGCTTTCGCGACGCGTACTCGGAGACGCCGTACTCCTATCTGATGACGCGGCGGATCGAACGCGCCAAGGCCTTGTTGCGACAGGGGGACCTCAGCGTCACCGACGTGTGCTTTGCGGTTGGCTGCACCAGCCTCAGCTCGTTCTCGTCGCGGTTCACCGAGATCGTCGGCGAGACTCCGTCGGACTACCGCGCCGCCAACCATGACGACATGCGCGACACCAGCTCCTGCCAGTCGTTGGTGCTGACCCGCCCGCGCCGCACGAAGTCGAAGACGTAGCGAAGCGAGCAGTTTCGGAGAAGCGCCGGCCGTCGGCAGCCTCCTATGGTCGGTGCCATGAGTACTTCGATCAGCGGCGTGCACGTGACGGTCGACGACCCCGATGCGGCCCTCGCCTTCTACCGGGACAGCCTCGGCATGACAGTCGTCAACCGGGTCGACAAGGACGGCTTCAGCTGGATCACGCTGACGACGGAAGCCCAGCCCGACATCTCGATCGTGCTCTCGCAGCCGCACGGCGGCCGGTCGCAGGAGGACGGCGACGCTCTCGCGATGCTGCTGGCCAAGGGCGCGCTCCCGATGCTTCAGCTTCGCGTGTCCGACCTCACCACGACGTTCGACAAGCTCGCGGCGACGCCCGGCGTCGAGGTGCTGCAGGAGCCGGACGACCGGTTCTGGGGAGTGCGCGACGCGGCGGTACGCGACCCCGCCGGCAACATGATCCGCGTCGCGCAGGCCTAGGGCTGGGTCTGTTCTCCCAGCGCTGCGGAGAATGCGGCAATCTCGTCGCGGATGTGCGTGCCCAGCTCACGGAGATCCGGCATGAACTCGCGGCATGACTGCATGCCGATCGAGAACGTGTCGAGATAGCTCCACGCCGTGATGTTCAGGCCGAGCAACCGGGTGATCGGTCCCATCGACCGCACCGCCACCACCGGCGCGCCCGCGACTGACAGCTCACTCGGTCCGCGCACATTGGAGACAACCGCGTTGAACAGCGGGCGCCGCACCATCCGCTCGACGACGGTGAGCGACTTGAGGGTCATCTTGCCGAACAGCAAGTAGTAGTCCTGCCACACGGCGAACAGCTCCGCGTCGCCCTGCGCCCAGGCCCGGGCGGCGTTGAGGCTGTCCTTCACCGCCGCCAACCGCTCGACCGGGTCGGCGATGTCAGTGCCGATCGCGACGTACCAGTACGACGTGCGGTTGCCGAAGTTGTCGATCTCCTCCGGCTTCCGCAGTGACACTGGCAGCGCCACGTTCAGACAGCGGTCGGGCGTCTCGCCGTGCGCCGCGAGATAGCGACGCACAGCGCCACCACAGATCGTGACGAACAGCTCGTTGACCGTGGCCTCGGCGCGCTTCGACAGCTCTTTGATCTCCGTGAACGGAACCGTGAGGTCGACGTACACCCGCTCCGCGACCAATCGCTTGTTGAAGCGCGTCGACGGGCCCGACAACGGGTTCACAACCGGGGGCGCACCGGACTTGCGCAGGTTGCGGTTGAAGCGGATCGAGGAGAAGGATCGCTTCGTCACGGCGGGAAGCCCACGAAGCTGCCGGCCTTGAGATCGCAACGCGAACCCGATCAGCCGCGCCCGGCTCGGCATCGGCTCCGCCTCGGGCACCTCACCGAGCGGATCACCCGAGCCGCCGTCGAACGCGAGCTCGAAGAAGCGAACGCTCGCCTGGCCATCCATCACGGCGTGGTGGATCTTGAAGACGAGCGCCGTGCGGCCGCCCGCCAGTCCGGTCACGATCGTCAGGTCCCACAACGGGCGGTCACGCGGAAGCTGCACACTTGCGACCCGGGAGATCACCTCGTCGAGCTGCTCCTCGTCGCCGGGCGCCGGCAGCGCCTCGACCACGATGTGACGGTCGATCTCGAACGGACCGCTGTCGATGAAGACCGGCCGACCGAGGCCCAGTGGGATTTTCCGGACCTGCCACCGGAATGGCGCCAGCCGGGGCAGCCGGTCACGCGCCCAGTTCTTGAGGTCCTCCACCTCGACCGGTTCGCCATCCTTCGGGCCGACGATCGCGACCTTGAGTGTGTGCATGTGCTGCCGCGCGTTCTCCTCGAGAACGTGGAGCGCGTCGACTCCTAGCAGCTGTCGCATGGCAAGTGGAAACGCTACACAGACGTTCACCGCCGCGCCCACCGGCCATCGGCGTCCACGGGCTCCGCCGACGGCCTCTACATGCGCTCGCTGCTACGGTCAGTCCAGCTGTCTTAGCCGGGGGTTCAGGAGGATCCGCAATGCCGCTCAACCGTGACTTCATCGGCCGGTCGTACGAAGCCGAGGGCACGTATGAGATCGGACGCGAGCACATCCGGCGCTTCGCCGACGCCATCGGTGATCCGAACCCGATCTACCGCGACAAGGAAGCGGCTCAGGCAGCGGGCTACAAGGACGTCATCGCTCCCCCGACCTTCCTCACCACGATGGGCTTCGCGCTCCGTGGCGGCGGGCCGCTGGCGAGCGCCGACCTCGGCCTCAACTACGCCCTCGTCGTGCACGGCGAGCAGAAGTTCGTCCACCACCGGCCGATCCACCCTGGCGACGAGCTCACGGCGACCACCCACATCGACGACATCCGCGACGCCGGCGCGAACGAGCTGCTGACGATGCGCATGGAGATTCGTACGACGGGCGGCGAGCTCGTCTGTGAGGCCACCAACGTGGTCGTCTCGCGAGGCACCGCTGCCGGCAACTAGCGCGCAGGCTCCCGCGCGAGCTCCTCTTCGGAGTCCGCGAAAGCTCCTCCGCCTCGAGCTTCCGAGCGAGCAAACGACGTCCCAGGACGCCCGGCCGCTGCTCCTGACGCTCGGGCTTCCGACGTTCGGGCTGGCCTTCGCGATCACCATCCTGACCACGTACGGGCCTAGCGTCCTGCTCGCCCTCACGCACTCGCCGGCGAAGGTTGGCGCTTTGATCGGCGGCGAAGGCGCGTTCGCTCTCGCGATCCCGTTGATCGCGGGCGTGTTGTCAGATCGCATGGCGGGCACCGGCCGGTTCGGCCCACGGCTTCCGTTCGTGATCGTCGGAGCCCCGCTTGCCGGCGCCGGTCTCGTCCTGCTTCCGTTCGCGCCGGACTACCAGCTCGCCGGCTTGTTCATCCTTGCGTTCTTCATCGGCTACTACATCTACTACCCGCCGTACCGCGCGATCTACGCCGACCTGTTGCCCAAACGGCTGCTGCCACGTGCGCAATCGAGCCAGGCGATCATGCGCGGCGCCGGACTCGGACTCGCTCTGGTGGCGGGCGGCCTGTTGCTGTCGGCCTGGACTCCGCTTCCCTTCGTGCTGGGAACGGCTGTGCTCGGTGTGAGCACGCTGGGGCTCAAACCGGTCATCCGCCTGCAGCAGGAGTGCCCACCGCGGCCCGGCGACGAGGACAGCGAGGGCGTCAACCCGGGCGAGCTGTTCCTGCACCACCGTGCGCTCCAGATCTTCGCCCTGGCAAACGCCATCTGGGAGTACAGCTTCGCGGGCCTGAAGGTTTTCATCGTCTTGTACGTCACCAAGGGACTCGGGAAGTCGACGTCGATGGCGTCGGTCTTCATCGCGGTCGTCGCGGTCGCCTACGTCATCGGCGCGCCGATCGCGAGCCGGCTCTCCGAGCGCTACGGGATCGTCCGGGTGATGGAGATCTCGGCGCTGGCATACGGGCTCCTGCTCTGCGTCGGGATCTTCCCGACCACCGTGACGCCGATGATGATCGTGTTGCCGTTCGGCGCCCTCGCCGGTTCGATCCTCATGACACTCCCGCAGGCGCTGGCATTCACGATCGCGCCCGACGATGCGCAGGGCTCGGCCGCGGGCCTCGTCGACTTCTCGCGTGGCGTCGGCGTCGTGCTCGGGCCCTTGCTGGTCGGCGCCGGTGTCTCCTGGTCGAAGTCGTGGCTGTCAGCTACCCACGGCTACGCGATCATGTGGCTGATGATCGGGGCACCGATCGTGGCGTCCTTGGCGTTGCTCCGGATGCTGCGCAGCCACGTCGCCGCGGCCGCGACCTAGGCGCTCTTTCGCTTCTTCTGCTTGCGCGCGGCACGTGCCGCGACCGCTGCCGCCTCGATCGGCTTTGCCTCCTCGAGCGTGGGGGCGCCGCCGCCGAGATAGGCGGGCTGCCACCACATCTCGTCGTCCGACTCAGGACCGGAATAGGAGCGCTGAACCTTCTCGGCCAGAGACGTGATCGCCTCATGCAACAACGCCGTCGCATCGACAGCCGAGATCCCGTCGGGCAGCGGGATGGGCGGCGCGACCTCCACGACGACCGGAACCCCGCGGCGCAAGGTCGGCTTGCGTCCAGTGGTCCAAACGCGATGTCCGCCCCAGACGACCACGGGAATCAGCGGCACACCAGCCTCGATCGCCATCCGCGCCGCACCGGTCTTGAACGTGCGCGGCACATAGGCGCGGCTGATCGTCGACTCTGGAAACACACCCACCAGCTCACCGTCTCTGAGCGCGTTGACCGCCGCCTCGTACGCACCGAGACCGGCCGCCCGGTCGACCGGGATGTGATGCATCCCCCGCATGAGCGGACCGGAGACTGCGTTGTCGAACACGGCCTTCTTCGCCATGAAGCGCACCAGCCGACGGCCGTTGTAGTGGGCGGGTAGCCCGACGAACATGAAGTCGAAGTAGCTGACGTGGTTCGAAGCGAGAACCGCACCGCCGCGGGTGGGGATGTTCTCACCGCCGCTGATCGTGAAGCGAAAGCCGAGCAACCGGAACAAGACAAGCACCACACGGATGACAGGCCGATAGACCCACTCGCGTTGCCGCTTCGTCTTTGTCATCACGCGCCTCCTTCGGCGAGCAGTGCCTGGGCTACTCGCGCAAGGTGCGCGACTCGGGTGATCTCGGTGGCGAGAAAGGCCGGGCCGCCCATCCGCCCCAACAACAGCGCGCCGTCGCGGAACGGTACGCCGAGCAGCTCGCTGTCCGGTCCGGCTGCCGCTGCGTCGTCCCACACCTCGGACGCGTCGACCTGCCTTGCTTCCGTCAGCGGGAGCCAGGACCGCATCGTCGACTCCGGCGCACCCGCGGTTGCGGCGAGAACGACCGCTTCGCGGGAGACGACGAGCGAGTAACGCACTTGCATCAGCTCAGGAAGCCCGTCGACCAGCGCAGCAAGGGGATCGTCGCTGGTCAGTGCGGTGTCGAGCAGCGTGAGGTCGTCCTGTATCCGGTGTCTGCCGTGGTGACGCTGAACGGTTTCGACCGCGACTCCGGGGACGCCGGAGACCGCACTCACCAAGCGGTCAGCGAGGGCGCCGGGTGGCAGCGCGACAACGATGTCGTCGACCGCGAACGCCTCCGACCGATCGACGACCGCAATTCCCTCGATGTCGGCACCGACATTGCCAAGCGCGGTCGCCACCCGTCCCAGCACACCGGGCTGGTCAGGCAGCCGCACCCGCAACAGGTAGCTAGACGCGCGGCTCACGGCACCCGTCCGCCGCCTGGCGATTCGGCGTCCGGCGCGACACGGATCAACACAAACGCCATGACGAAACCGAGCAAAGCGAACACCGCACCGGTCTTGAATGCCGCGTCGGTGCCGTGGGTGAAGGTGTAGTTCCGCAACGCGGCCAGGCTCGTGTGAGGGGCGTGATCAGTGGCGTGTCGAGCCGCCGAGCTGAAGACCGCGACGAGCGATGACAGCCCCAACGTGCCGCCGACTTGCTGGCCGACGTTCAGCATCGCCGATGCGATACCCGAGTCCTCCGGCGCGACGCCGGACACCGCGCCGAGGGTGACCGGCACGAAGATCGTGCCCATCCCCGCCGCCACCAGCAAGATGCCCGGCAGCACGTGGCCGACGTATGACGACGACGGAGTCAGCCGCGAGAGGAACAGCAAGCCGAACCCGACGAAGATCGTCCCTGCGCAGATCATCGGTTGTGCACCCACACGATGCACAACGCGACTCGCGATCTGCGCCATCGTCACGATCACGACGCTCATTGGCAAGAACGCGAATCCAGCACGCAACGGCCGGAAGCCGTGCACCGTCTGGATGTACTGCGTGAGGAAGAAGAAAGTCGAGAACACCGCGGCACCGAGAATCAACATCACGAGATACGAGCCGACCCGGCTCCTATCGCCGAACAGCCGCAGCGGCATCAGCGGCCGCGGCGAACGCAGCTCGATAGTGACGAAGGCGGTGAGCAGGATCGCCGCAGCTGCGAACGAGACGAGCGTCGTGCGGTCGTTCCATCCGTGGGTCGCGGAGTGGATGAAGCCGTAGACGAGTGATGCCATGCCCGCGGTGGAGACCACAGCACCCGGTACGTCGAGCGCACCCTTCTCACGGCGGCCACTGTCCGGAATGACCCGAGGCGCCGCGAAGGCGATCACCAAGCCGATCGGTGCGTTGACGAACAACACCCATCGCCAGGACAGGAAGTCGGTGAGCAAGCCGCCGAGGATCAGGCCGATCGCGGCACCCGCGCCCGACACCGCGGCGTACACCCCGAAGGCCCGATTCCGTGCCGGTCCTTCCGCGAACGTGGTGGCGATCAGCGACAGCGCAGTCGGGGAGGCGATCGCGCCGCCGACGCCTTGCAGGGCGCGCATCCCGAGCAGCTGCCCCTCGCTCTGGGCAAACCCACCGGCCAGACTCGCGGCGGCAAAGATCGAGACGCCGATCATGAACATCCGCCGCCGTCCGAACAGGTCGCCCGTCCGCCCGCCGAGCAGCAGCAGCCCGCCGAAGACGAGGGTGTAGGCGTTCAGCACCCACGAAAGGCTCGTCGGGGAGAAGTGCAGCGCGTGCTGGATCTTGGGCAGCGCAATGTTCACGATCGTCGCGTCGAGCACCACCATCAGCTGAGCGGCGGCGATCACGGTCAGCGCGAGGTTGGGACGGACCTGCCGGTGTGGCGCCGCCGGGGTGGCTTTCATCGTGATCATCCAACCAGTCGGCTGCCCACGCCTTTCCCTCCGAGTCGGTCATCCAGCATGATGTAAGGAGGAATCGCCCTTCTGCATCACGAATAGCAGTGATGCGGGATCGAGGAAGGGGACACCATGTCCGTCAAGCGTGCCGCGGGTGTGCTCGCGTTCGCGGTCGCCGCGGGTGGTGTCGGAAGCGCGGTGATCGTGGGATCGGCGGCATCCGGCGCCCCTCGTCCGCCGGCGTGGGTGCCGGCACAGCCGGTGACGCTTGCGCCTCCCCCTGCCACCGCTCCGCACCTCGAGTCGATGCCGAAGACGACCCTCCATCTGCCGTCCACGCTGCACCTGGTCAACAGCACGACCGGCGCCCGGCGGCTCGACAGCTCACACACCGTCTACTCTGCAGCGTTGGACAAGCCCGGCACCAGAAAGATCATCGGGACCGCGGCCTACACCTGCACGGCAGTCACGAGCGGCGCGCTACGGCAGGACTGCCACGGCGCCCTCGCGCTGAAGAACGGCGTCATCCTGATCGAGGAGTCGCAGAACATCAACACCGGACAGACCGATGGCACGATCGTCGGCGGGAGTGGCTACTACAAAGGCGCCCACGGCACGATCAGCGGTCGCGATCTCGGTGGCGGAAAGACGAAGCTCGCCGTCGACTACTCCTTCGACTAGTTGGCCACGAGCCGCCCCAGCGAGAGAAAGCCAACCGAGGCCGGGTACTCCGCAACACCACTTGCGAAGAAGCTCGGCGCGACTGAGGACTCGCGATGCCTCGTAGTCGGTCCTGCCGCAGCGGCTGTACTCACGGCGATTCCTGCCGCGCATCGCAAACCCGGGCGAGCGCCGTACGACGTGATCGTCGCGTTCTGCCCTGACCTGCGCGCGCTACGGCGTCACGTGGCGACGCTTCCCGAACGGCTCGCCCCCAAAGGGGGGCTTTGGCTCTGCTGGCCGAAGAAGGCAAGTGGCGTGGTCACGGATGTCGGCGAGCTGGACATCCATCAGGCCGGCCTGGCGACGGGACTCGTCGACAACAAGGTCGCAGCAATCGACGAGGTGTGGAGCGGGGTCCGTTTCGTGCATCGACGAGCAAAGTGACGGAGTCCGAAAAGCTTCCCGAATCCGCCGATGTCGTAGTCATCGGCGCTGGTCACAACGGTCTCGTTGCAGCCACGCTCCTTGCCCGCAACGGCCTCGACGTGCTCGTGCTGGAACGCGACGCAGTCATCGGCGGCGCGGCACGCACCGAGCAACCGTTTGCGAAGGTGCCTGGACTGCGTCAGTCGACCGGCTCGTATCTGCTCGGTCTGATGCCGCCGGAGCTCGAGCAGCTACTCGACTTGCGACTTCCGCTGGTCCGTCGCGACCCGCACTATTTCCTGCCGACCACGACCGATCGCTATCTGCTGATGGGGAGCGACCGCGTCGCCACCCGTAACCAGTTTGCTGAGTTCTTCACCGACTCCGACGCGGATGCCGACGACCGCCTGTCGGCGGAGCTGTCGATGCTGCGCGAGGACCTCGCACCGGCATGGCTGACCCAGCCTCTCTCGGTCGAGGACACTGCCGAGCGATTCATCCGTCCCGCGTTGCGAGACGCGTTCATCGACCTCGTACGCGGCGACGTGACGTCCTACCTCCGCCGGTTCGGCTTCGCCAGCGAGCTCATCGTCGCGATGTACGCCGTGACCGACGGATTATCCGGGCTTCACGCCGGGCCGGACGACCCCGGCACCGGTCACAACTTCCTGGTCCACAACATGTGCCGACTGCCTGGGGCAGACGGCACGTGGATGATCGTGCGCGGCGGCATGGGCACCGTCAGCGCGGCCATCGCCGATCGGGCCCGCCGGCACGGCGCGAGGATCAGGACCAACGCGCCGATCGCATCGGTCGCCGTCGGCGGTGGTTCGGCATCGGGCGTCGTACTGGCCGATGGACGCGAGGTCGCAGCCAACGCCGTCGTGGCCGCCTGCGATCCGTTCACCCTGGCGACGCTGGTCGACCTCCCGGCTGCCCTTGTCGACCGGCTCGACGGCGTACGCCGTGCCGGCACGACATTGAAGGTCAACCTCGCGCTGGCCGGCCTGCCCCATTTCAGCTGTCTTCCGCAAGGCTCGCCGTCACCGTTCGGATCGACGATCCACCTGCTCGAGCAGGACGCGCCACTGCAGTCGGTTCGGCAGATGTGGGCTGACGTCCAGGCGGGCCGACTGCCCGACTTTCCGACGATCGAGTGGTACCTGCACACGACCGCCGATGGGTCACTGCAGGACGACGGCGGTCATCACTCGTCTGCGCTGTTCGTGCAGTCCGTGCCGTGGCAGCCAGCCGGGTCGAGCTGGCAGGCCGAGCTCGACGGCTACGTGCAGCACCTGCTCGAGATCTGCGACCGGTTCGCCCCTGGAACCTCGGACCTGGTCGCGGACTCCTTTCCCCTGCCGCCTCCCGGGATCGAGTCGCACTTCGGGATCCGCCACGGCCACATCCACCATGTCGACAACTCGTTCGGCTTCGACCAGCGGATGCCCTATGCGACGGGGATCGACGGTTTGTACGCCGCGAGCGCAGGCTGCTTCCCGGCGGGCTCCGTCATCGGCGCCGCCGGCCACAACGCCGCCCAGCGAGTCCTCAAAGACCTCGGTCTCAGTTGAGGCAACCTTTCGCGTGGCTGCGGTGTGAGTCAGGCATGGGGAGAGATGGACCAGCAGCTCGTTGACTACGTTCGCGCACGCTGGCCTGCGCTGGTGCGATACGCCGCCGTCGTCTGCGGCGACGCATCGGAAGGCGAGGAGCTGGCGCAGGCAACGCTGGTCCGGGTCGCCGCACGGTGGCGGTTGCTACGTGACCGCGACAACATCGACGCCTACGTCCGCACCGCGATCGTCCGTGCCCACATCAACCGGCGCACCAGGCTGCGGCGCCGCGAGACGCCAGTCGCCGAGCTTCCGGCGACGCCGTCCATCGATCCGACCGAGGGTGCCGGCCGAGGCGTCGACATACGCCGAGCCTTGGCTACGCTGCCGCCGCGCCAGCGCGCGGTCCTCGTCCTGCGCTATCTCGACGACCTCTCGGAGCTGCAGACCGCAGATGTCCTGGGTTGCTCGGTCGGCACCGTGAAGAGCCAAGCGAGCAAGGCTCTGGCCTCCTTGCGCGCGTCCTTTCCCGAGTTGTCCGACGAGGCGGTGACGCAGTGACCGACATCCGTGCGCTGCTTCGGGAGGCTTCTCGCGACATCGAGATCGACGCGGCCGACCCAGCGGCTCGGGTGCGCGACGCGCTGCGGCGGCGCCGACGTTCCCACGCCGCGATCCTCGCGGTCGTTGCAGCGGTGGCCACAGCGATCGTCGTACCGATCTCGGTTCGCGGGTCCAAACCGCCCGTCGCCGCGATTGAGCCCGGACCAGCTCCGGACCTGAAGCATTGGGACGCGAGCGCAGGTTCGGCGACGAGCGGCTTCGGCTCGATGTGGGCGCTGAGGTGCTGCGATCTCGTGTCTGGCGAGTCATGGGTCGATCAGCTCGATCCGGTCACCGGTCGTCAGACCCACCGGATCCCCGTCCCGTTGCCGACGTCCAGCATCGCGGCCGGCGCGGGCTACGTCTGGGTGATCGGCGCGAATCCAGGCGGCGGGGCGCCGTCCGCCATCACGGCCATCGATCCGAACACGCACAACTACTACTCGATGCGCATCACGGATCCCACAGCCGAGCCCTACGACATCGGATTCGCCGACGGCGCGGCATGGGTGACCATTCCGCTCGAAAACGCCGTTTGGCGGCTGACCGTCGACCCGTCGGCATACCAGCTCCGGAAGTCCGTGGTCGCTGTGCCGGGCGGCCCCGCCGACATCGCTACGACGCCGGACGGCCAGCTGTGGGTTCAGGAGGCGAGCGCCGACACGATCGTCCAGATCGATCCTGGGACCAGGACCTCCATCGCCCACGCGCCTTGGCCTGGCCACATCTTCGGCCCGACGACAGTCGAGAACCACGGGCTGGTCGGGACGACGAAACCCAACACCTGGGTTGCCCTCGACCCCTACGACCTCGCCCGCCCGCCGGGCGGGGGTCCGATGGGCTGCCAGGGCTGCGTCGACTTCGAATACCGGGTCCCGGGTCAGATCAGAGACGTCGTCTCGACCGGGGCCGGTGTCTTCGTATGGCGGACCGGCAAGGACGGCACCGACTTCGCGTCGTTCTGGAGCCGGCACGACCTGTCCACTGGCGACTCGACGCCGACCGAGTCGATTCCAGTCGGCGGACCGCTGGCTGCAGACAGCCAGGATCAAGGTGTCGTGATCGGGACCCACACCGGCCTCTTCCACTGGAGACCGACCGGAGGAAATCTCGGTCTGCTCGAGTCCGGAGACGATCACCACGGGGTCCAAGACTGAGCCGCGGTTCACCCGCCCGCCGATCAACGGGTGTCCGAGGCCCTGAGTCCCGCGCGGCGGACGCACTAGCCTGGACGCGAACAGGCCCATACGCGCGCAGGTGAAAGAGGCGACGCTCGCCGTGACGACGGAGGCGGAAAAGTTCGCGGGCTTCGGCCCGAACGAGTGGCTGGTCTACGAGATGTACCAGTCGTATCTGAAGGATCCGAACTCGGTCGACAAGGCCTGGTGGGACTTCTTCGCGGACTACGCGCCGGGCGATACCCCGGTGATCAGCAGTCGGCCGACCGATGGCGCGGCCACCGCCGCGCCGGACGCCCCGGCCCCGTCCACCCCCGTGGCGGCACCGGTCGAGACGCCGACCCCTCTGCCCCCGACAGCACCTCCCGCAGGCGCGTCCACCTCCGAGTCCACGTCGCCGCAGGAACCTGCCGGTCGCGTGCTCAAGGGTGCTGCCGCGCGAACCGTCGCGAACATGGAGGCGAGCCTCGCCGTACCGACCGCGACCAGCGTTCGCGCCGTCCCCGCGAAGCTGCTGATCGACAACCGGGTCGTGATCAACAACCATCTGCGCCGGGGTCGCGGCGGCAAGGTGAGCTTCACCCACCTCATCGGCTTCGCGATGGTGCAGGCACTGCGCGAGATGCCGGTGATGAACCGCGCGTTTGCCGAGGCTGACGGCAAGCCCACCGTCGTCGAGCCCGAGCACATCAATCTCGGCCTCGCGATCGACCTCACCAAGGACGACGGCAGCCACACCCTCGTCGTACCGGCGATCAAGAATGCGGACACCCTCGACTTCGCGAAGTTCTGGGCGGGCTACGAGGACGTCGTGCGCAAGGCCCGCACCAACAAGCTCACGGTCGACGACTTCACCGGTACGACGGTCAGCCTCACCAACCCCGGCACGATTGGCACCGTCCACTCGGTGCCCCGCCTGATGCAGGGCCAGGGCACCATCGTCGGCGTCGGCGCGCTGGAGTATCCGGCGGAGTACCAGGGCGCAGCCGAGGAGACGCTTGCGCGGATCGCGGTCAGCAAGGTCATCACGCTGACCTCGACCTACGACCACCGCATCATCCAGGGCGCGGAGTCGGGTGAGTTCCTGCGGCGGATTCACGAGCTGCTGCTCGGCGACCACTTCTGGGACGACGTCTTCGCCTCGCTGCGCATCCCGTATGAGCCGATCCGCTGGACTACCGACATCGCGGTCAGTCACGACGAGGAGGTCGGCAAGCCGGCGCGGGTCATCGAGCTCATCCATGCCTACCGGGTCCGCGGCCACCTGATGGCCGACACCAACCCGCTGGACTTCGAGCTGCGGCGCCACCCTGACCTTGACGTCGTCACCCACGGCCTCACGCTGTGGGATCTCGATCGAGAGTTCCCGAGCGGTGGCTTCGGTGGCCGAGCGGTGATGAAGCTGCGCGAGATCCTGGGCGTGCTGCGCGACTCGTACTGCCGCACGGTCGGCATCGAGTACATGCACATCCAGGACCCTGAGCAGCGGCGCTGGATCCAGGATCGCGTCGAGCGGCCCCACGAGAGCCCCGACCGCGAAGAGCAGCTGCGCATCCTCCGCAAGCTCAACGAGTCCGAGGCGTTCGAGACCTTCCTGCAGACGAAGTTCGTCGGGCAGAAGCGCTTCTCGCTCGAAGGTGGCGAGTCGGTCATCCCGTTGCTCGACGCGGTCGTGTCCGCGGCGGCGCACGACGACATGGACGAGGTCGTCATCGGCATGGCCCACCGCGGCCGGCTCAACGTCCTGACCAACATCGTCGGCAAGTCCTTCGGACAGATCTTCTCGGAGTTCGAGGGCAACCTCGACCCGCGTACGGCGCACGGCTCCGGTGACGTGAAGTACCACCTTGGCGCAGAGGGCACCTACACCGCGCTCGACGGCGAGACGGTCAAGGTGACGCTCACCTCGAACCCGTCGCACCTCGAGACCGTCAACCCGGTGGTCGAAGGAATCGCGCGCGCGAAGCAGGACATGCTCAACCGCGGCGAGGACGGCTTCACGGTGCTGCCGATCCTGATCCACGGCGACGCTGCGTTTGCGGGCCAAGGCGTCGTCGCGGAGACGCTGAACCTCTCGCAGCTGCGCGGCTACCGGACCGGCGGCACGGTTCACGTCGTCATCAACAACCAGGTCGGCTTCACAACCTCGCCGGCCAGTGCGCGATCCAGCGTCTACTGCACCGACGTCGCGCGGATGATCCAGGCGCCGATCTTCCACGTGAACGGCGACGATCCCGAGGCCGTCGTACGAGTCGCGGAGCTGGCGTATGAGTTCCGGCAGGCGTTCAAGAAGGACGTCGTCGTCGACATGCTCTGCTACCGCCGCCGCGGTCACAGCGAGGTCGACGAGCCGAGCTTCACCCAGCCGCTGATGTACGACCTGATCGACGCGAAGCGGAGCGTCCGCAAGCTCTACACCGAGTCGCTGATCGGTCGTGGCGACATCACCGTCGAAGAGGCCGAGGCCGCGCTGCGCGACTACCAGGGCCAGCTCGAGAAGGTATTCGCGGAGAGCCGTGACTACACGCCGCCGCCGTTCGAGGAGATCCCCGAGGTCCCTGTCGGTCCGCCGCCACCGACCGCCGTCACGCAGGAGGTGTTGAAGCGCATCGGCGACGCGCAAGTCTCGATGCCGGAGGGCTTCAACGTGCACCCGCGGCTGCTCCCACAGCTGGAGAAGCGCGCACAGATGGTGACCGAGGGTGGTATCGACTGGGCATTCGCCGAGACCCTGGCGTTCGGCTCGCTTCTGATGGAAGGCCGTCCGGTTCGACTCGCCGGCCAGGACTCGCGACGCGGCACGTTCGGCCAGCGGCACTCGGTGATCGTCGACCGCCGTACCGGGGCTGAGTTCACGCCGCTTTCCCACCTCGCCGAGGACCAGGCGCCGTTCTACGTCTACGACTCGCTGCTGTCCGAGTACGCCGCGATGGGCTTCGAGTACGGCTACTCCTTCGCGCGACCGGATGCGCTGGTTGCGTGGGAGGCGCAGTTCGGCGATTTCGCGAACGGCGCGCAGGAAGTGATCGACGAGTTCATCTCGGCGAGCGAGGTGAAGTGGGCCCAGACGTCCAACGTCGTCCTCCTGCTCCCCCACGGCTACGAAGGCCAGGGCCCGGACCACTCGTCCGCGCGCATCGAGCGCTTCCTGACGATGTCGGCAGAGGGCAACTGGGTCATCACCATGCCGAGCACGCCCGCCAACTACTTCCACCTGCTGCGCCTGCACACCCTCGGCGCGCGGCAGCGACCGCTGATCGTCTTCACCCCGAAGTCGATGCTGCGCCTGAAAGCCGCGACATCGATGCCGGACGAGTTCACCAGTGGCCGGTTCCAGCCGCTGATCGTCGAGGACGTGCCGGACCCATCCGCGATCCGGCGCATCCTGCTGTGCAGCGGAAAGGTCTACTACGACCTGGTGAAGCAACGGGAGACGCTCGGCGCGACGGACACGGCGATCCTGCGCGCAGAGCGGCTCTACCCGCTGCCCGCGATCGAGCTGAAGGCTGCCCTTGAGGCGTTTCCGGCCGACGCCAGCCTGGTCTGGGTGCAGGAGGAGCCGGCGAACCAAGGCGCGTGGCCGTTCATCGCGCTGCGGCTGCCGGAGCACCTCGACGGCCGCCCCCTGCTGCGCGTCTCGCGCAACGCGTCGGCCGCGCCGTCGACCGGCTCGCACCACACGCACGAGGTCGAGCAAGCGGCGCTGCTCCAAGCTGCTTTCGCTTAAGGCCTCCGCCGTGTACTTCACCGACCGAGGCATCGAAGAGCTCGAGAAGCGCCGGGGCGAAGAGGTGCTGACCTACTTCGAGGTCGCCGAAAGCCTGCGGACCTTCGTCAACCTCAACGCCGAGTACGAGACGGCGATCGACCGCCTCGCGACCTGGCTGGCAAGAGCCGACGACGAGGAGCTATAGGCGACGAGTCGTCGGTGATCTTGACGTTATGCGCCCATCACGCGCGCTGACGGGCTCACTGCGTCAAGATCACCGCGGGATCAGGCGTCGGCGGTGGGGCCTTGGAGTGCTGCGCGGATCGACGGACTGGAGCTCACGAGGGTGTTGAACACTTCGGGCACGAGGTGGAGCACCGAAACCCTGGAAGTCGAGACGACGGTCGCGTTGCGCAGCTTGGAGGTCAGCAGACCCACCTCCCCGACTACCGAGCCGGCCGCGAGCTGAGCGACAGCCTTGCCGTCGACACGCACCTCGACGTCGCCGTCGAGAATGACGTAGCAAGCGTCGGCAGGGGTCTGCTCGTTGATCAGCGGCCAGTTCGCGGGCACGGCGGACAGCGCGGAGGACTTCGCGAGCAGCTCGAGATCGGCCTTGCTGCAGTCGGCGAAGCGCGGTAGCGAGCTGAGCTTCGCGACCAGCTCCTTCAGCTCTGACTTCGACAGGCCCGAACTCGACATCAATGCCCCCGATCGCTAGGCGGTCAGTATGACGTCGAGCCCAACGATATTGGCCCCAAAACGGCGCCGGAGAGGCCTCTTTACGTTGGGCTCGGCGGTTAGTTGGTGAGGACGATCTTGCCGAAGACGTCGCCGTCGTTCAGCTTGGCGAACGCCGCCCGGGCGTCACTCAACGCGAAGGTCGAGTCGATCGGCGGCTTCACCCCGTGCTTGGCGAGGAACGCGAGCAGCGACTCGAACTCGGCCTTGGTCCCCATCGTCGAGCCGAGGATCTCCAGCTGAAGGAAGAAGGTGCGCTGCAGCTCGAGCGGAGTGACGCCACCGCTGGTCGAGCCGCAGACGACGACGCGGCCGCCCGGACGCACGGACTTCAGTGAGTGACCGAACGTCGCGTCGCCGACCGTCTCGATCACCGCGTCGACCCGACCCGGAAGGCGGGCGCCGGGCTCGAAGGTCTCGGCCGCACCGAGCTCCTCGGCCTTCGCGCGCTTCGCCTCACTGCGCGAGGTCGCCCACACCGTGACGCCTGCGGCCTTGGCGAGCGCAATCGCTGCGGTCGCAACGCCGCCACCCGCGCCCTGAACGAGGATCGTCTGCCCCGCTTCGACCTGCGCCTTGGTGAACAGCATCCGGTACGCCGTCAGCCATGCGGTCGGCAGCGACGCCGCCTCTTCCCACGACAGGTCGGCGGGCTTTGCGATGAGGTTGCCCGCGGGCACCGAGACCTTCTCGGCCAGCGTGCCCGGGTAGACCTCCGAGAGCAGTGAGCGCTTCGGGTCGAGTGTCTCATCGCCCCCGGTCTTCGACCCGTCGCCGATGACCGAGTGGACGATGACCTCACTGCCATCCGGACCGATGCCTGCCGCATCACAGCCCAGGATCATCGGCAGCTTGTCCTCGGGCAGCCCGACTCCACGCAGCGACCAGATGTCGTGGTGGTTCAGCGCCGCAGCCTTGACGTCGACGGTGACCCAGCCATCCGGCACTGCAGGCGCCTCGATGTCACCCACCTCGAGCGCGGACAGCGGGTCGTCGTTGTTCAACCGGGCGGCGTAAGCAGCAAGCATGGAGCAGACCTTACCGATCAGCGGAAACGCCGTTCTCGCGGGGTTCGCGAGCGAACGCAGCGGAGCCGCTCTGCTACGCGAATCTGGCTAGCGGAGCCGCTCCGCCCCGCGATTTCGCCTAGCGGAGTCGCTCTGCTCAGATGCGGGCGACGCCCTCGGCTCGAGCGCAGTCCGCGACCGCCGCAGCGACGGCCGGGCCGACGCGCGGGTCGAAGACGCTCGGAATCACGTACTCCTCCGCAACGTCGTCACCCACCACGTCGCACAACGCGTTTGCGGCCGCGAGCTTCATGCCCTCGGTGATCGCGCTGGCGCGAACGTCGAGCGCGCCGCGGAACACACCCGGGAACGCGAGCACGTTGTTGATCTGGTTCGGGAAGTCGCTTCGCCCGGTCGCCACCACCCGCGCGTAGTGACGCGCGACGTCAGGGTGGATTTCCGGATCCGGGTTCGCCATCGCGAAGATCATCGCCTCGGGTGCGAGCTTCGCGACGTCGGACTCGTCGACCTTGCCGGCCGAAAGACCGATGTAGACGTCGGCCCCGACCATGGCCTCTTCGATCGTGCCCGTGAAGTTGGCCTTGTTCGTCATGGCAGCCATCGCCGTCTTGATCGGCGTGAGGTCGCCGCGACCGCTGTGCACGATGCCCTTGCTGTCAGCGAGCGAGATGTCTCCGATGCCCGCCTCGAGCAGGATCTTCGTCACCGCCACGCCGGCAGCACCCGCGCCGGACACGACCGCGCGAAGGTCGGCGAGTGAGCGTCCGGTGAGACGCGCAGCGTTCTTCATCGCCGCCAGCGCGACGATCGCGGTGCCGTGCTGGTCGTCGTGGAAGACCGGGATGTCGAGGGCGGCCTTGAGCCGGTCCTCGATCTCGAAGCAGCGCGGCGCGCTGATGTCCTCCAGGTTGATGCCGCCGAAGCTCGGCGCGAGCCGGATGACCGTGTCGACGATCTCGTCGACGTCCTTGGTCGCCAGCGCGATCGGCACCGAGTTGACGCCGCCGAACTGCTTGAAGAGCAGGGCCTTGCCCTCCATGACCGGAAGGGACGCCTCCGGACCGATGTCACCCAGGCCGAGGACCGCCGTACCGTCCGTCACGACAGCCACGACGCTGTTCTTCCACGTGTAGTCGTTGACGAGGTCGGGCTCGGCCTCGATGGCCAGGCACACCTCGGCGACGCCGGGGGTGTAGGCAAGAGAGAGGTCGTCGCGGTTGCGCAGGGGCACCGTCGATGCCATCTCGATCTTGCCGCCCTTGTGCAAGGCATAGAGCGGGGTGTCGTCGCGCGACGTCATGGTCAAAGTCTCCACGGCCATTGAGTAATCCCAAACTCGCACCACGGGAACGCGGCGCTCATCAGCATCAAAGGCGCCGATCGGGCGCCAGCGGCGTGGGTCGCAATGGACTTGGCCGCCGAAGGACACGGTGTGCGGGGATCACCCGGTACCCAACAATCTTGTCACACCCGTGAGCCATGCCAATGGGATTACCCGCTGAAGTGTGACCAGGCACACAAGATCACGCGCTGCGGGTGCAGAATGCCGATCAAGAAACCCACCTGGAGGAGTTCGAGATGTCCAACCCGACCCGCCGACCGCTCCTGGCGGCCGCTCTCGTCGCCCTGACACTCGGTGCGGCGGCGTGCAGCAGCAGCTCCTCGGGCGGCAATGCGACCGTTAGCCCCGCAGCCTCAGCCGGACCGGACTCCGCTGCCGTGGCGCTGCTTCCAGCGAATGTCAAGAGCAAGGGCTCGCTCACCGTTGCAGCCGATGCCTCCTACGCGCCGAACGAGTTCCTGGCGTCCGACGGTACGACGGTCCAGGGCATGGATGCCGACCTGGCGAAGGCGATCGGCCAGGAGCTTGGTCTCACGGTGAATGTGAAGAACGCGACCTTCGACGCGATCATCCCGGGTCTGGCCAACGGCCGGTTCGACCTCGGGATGTCGTCGTTCACCGACACGAAGGACCGCGAGAAGACGGTCAACTTCGTGACCTACTTCAGCGCCGGCACGTCGTTCTTCACCAAGGCGAGCGGCGGTCCCGCGATCACCGGGCTCAGCAGCCTGTGCGGCCTGAAGGTCGCGGTCGAGAGCGGGACGACGCAGGAGTCCGACTCGAAAGCACAGTCCAAGAAGTGCACCCAGGCCGGCAAGGCCAAGGTCACCGTCCTTTCCTTCAATGACCAGAGCCAGGCGAACCTCGCCCTCAACTCAGGTCGCGCTGAAGTGGGGATGGCCGACTCACCGGTCGCCGCCTACCAGGTGAAGCAGTCGAACGGCGCCTTCAAGCTCGCCGGCCAGGAGTACGGCGCCGCGCCGTACGGCATCGCGGTGCCGAAGCAGGACGGCACCCTCGACCAGGCGGTCCTCGCGGCGGTCAAGGACCTCATCTCCAATGGCACGTACGGCCAGATCATGAGCAAGTGGGGCCTCACGAGCGGCGCGATCACCGACCCGGTGATCAACGGAGCAATCAGCTAGCGCAGTCGTCCGTGACGCAATGAGCCTCGAGGAGACGGCACCGGGCACCGAGATCAAAGCGGTGCCGGTCCGTCACCCCGGCCGCTGGGTGGCGATGGGAGTCATCGCTGTTCTGCTGGCGATGCTGGTTCACTCCTTCGTCACGAACGGCCGGTTCGGCTGGTCGTACGTCAGCAAGTACGGCTTCACCTCGCCGATCCTGCACGGTGTGCTCGTAACCCTCGAGTTGACGGCCGCCGCCATGGCCATCGGCATCGTCGGCGGGGTGGTCCTGGCAATCATGCGCCTGTCGCCGAACCCCGTCCTGTCTTCGGTGAGCTGGGCGTACATCTGGCTGTTCCGCGGCACGCCCGTGCTGGTGCAGATCTTGCTTTGGTACAACCTGTCCTACCTGTACCCGCACCTGTCTCTAGGCGTTCCATTCGGGCCGACGTTCGTCACCGCCAACACGAATCACCTGATCTCTGCGCTGACCGCGGGGATCCTTGCCCTCGGCCTCAACGAGGCCGCGTACATGGCGGAGATCGTCAGAGCCGGAATCCTGTCCGTAGAAGCCGGCCAGTCCGAGGCCGCCGCGGCCCTCGGCATGGGGCGCGGCCTGGTGATGCGCCGCATCGTGCTGCCGCAGGCGATGCGCGTCATCATCCCGCCTACCGGCAACGAGACGATCTCAATGCTGAAGACGACTTCTCTCGTGAGCACGATTGCGGTCGCAGAGCTGCTTCAGCACACGCAGGCCATCATCAACCTGAACTACGCGACGGTCCCGCTGTTCATCATGGCGAGCCTCTGGTACCTGTTCATGACGTCGATCCTGACCGTCGGCCAGTACTACATCGAGCGCCACTATCGGCGAGGCTCGGGGCTCGTCGATCCCCAGGGGCAGTTGCCCGGCAGGCTTTGGCACGCGATCCGCTATATCCGGCCCGGCAACGAGCAAGCGGCGCTGCTGTCCACCGGAAGCGAGCACCAGCGATGACTACAACACCGCTGGTGCGTGCCCAGGGCGTTCGCAAGCGTTTCGGCCTCAATGAGGTGCTCCGCGGCATCGATCTCGAAGTCCAGCGGGGCGAGGTGATGTGCGTCATCGGCCCTTCCGGTTCGGGGAAGTCGACGCTGCTGCGGTGCATCAACCACCTCGAGAAGATCAACTCCGGACGCCTCGAGGTCGACGGCGAGCTCGTCGGGTACGAGGAGCGCAACGGAAAGCTCCACGAGCTGCCCGAGCGCGAGGTCGCGCGCAAGCGGGCGGAGATCGGCATGGTGTTCCAGCACTTCAACCTGTTCCCGCACATGACGGTGCTCGGCAACATCACAGAGGCCCCCTGCCGAGTCAAAGGCATCCCCAAGGAGCAGGCAGTCGAGAAGGCACGGCAACTTCTTGGTCAGGTCGGGCTCGAGGGACGCGACGACGCCTATCCCCGGCAGCTCTCGGGCGGTCAGCAGCAGCGGGTAGCCATCGCGAGGGCGCTCGCGATGGAGCCGAAGCTGATGCTCTTCGACGAGCCGACGAGCGCGCTCGACCCGGAGCTGGTCGGCGAGGTGCTGTCGGTGATGCGCGACCTCGCCACGTCAGGCATGACGATGTTCGTCGTCACCCATGAGATGGGGTTCGCCCGCGAGGTCGGGGACAAGCTCGTCTTCATGGACGAAGGAGTGGTCGTCGAGGCAGGCGCACCTCGGGACGTCATCGCCAACCCGCAGCACGAGCGGACGAAGTCCTTCCTCTCCAAGGTCCTCTAACCCCGCGTGATCTTGACGTTGTTGGCCTGATGCACCCGGCATCGGGCCAACAACGTCAAGATCAGCGCAGGATTCGGGGGCGGGGCCAGAGGCGGGCGAGAGCCACTCCCTTCATCGCGTCTGCTGGTAGCGGCCCGAGCACACGACTGTCGGTGCTGCCGAACTCGTTGTCGCCCTCCACCCGCAACGACCCACCGGCCTCGACCGCCACCAGGCGCTTCACCGACAGCGGGCGGTCCGGCAGCTCGACCAGAACCACACGGCCGACCGGTGCGACGCGCGGCGTACCGATCCGCACGACGATCCGGTCACCGTCGCGCAACGTCGGGACCATGGACGGCCCCCGAACCAGCGCGACGCGCAACAAGATCACTCCCGGTGTGTAGCGGACCGATGCCGCGGAATAGTGTCCTAGTGAACGTGAAGACTCGAGTCCAGGAGGACCTGATGCTGCGTACGACGCGCTCGCGCCTCGTCGTCTCCGCCCACTGCGACCTGCCCTGCGGTGTCTATGACCCCGCGCAGGCCCGGATCGAGGCAGAGTCGGTCAAGGCGATCATGGAGAAGTACCAGGACAACGAGGACCCGGCCTTCCGCGCCCGCGCACTGCAGATCAAGGAACAGCGGGCCGAGCTGGTCAAGCACCACCTTTGGGTGCTGTGGACCGACTACTTCAAGCCGCCGCACTTCGAGAAGTACCCGAATCTGCACCAGCTGTTCAACGACGCCACGAAGCAGGCCGGCGCCGCGGGCGCGAAGGGCAAGGTAGACCCCGCAGAGGGACAGAAGCTGCTCGACCAGATCGCCGAGATCGACAAGATCTTCTGGGAGACGAAGCAGGCCTGAGCGCCGCTGCACGACTTCCGATGACGGGTACGTCGCCGATCCGCCTTGCGGTGGTCGATGACGTACCCGTCATCGTTTCCCTGATCCGCGAGCTCGCGGACTACGAACGCGAGCCGGACGCCGTCGAGGCGACCGAGGCCGACATCCGCGCCGCGCTCTTCGGCGCGTCACCGGCCGCGTTCTGCCACGTCGCCGAGCACGACGGGGAGGTCGTCGGCTTCGCGCTGTGGTTCCTCAACTTCTCGACCTGGAAGGGCCGCCACGGGATCTATCTGGAGGACCTCTTCGTTCGCCCGTCGGCACGTGGCACCGGGCTCGGCAAAGCACTGCTCATGACGTTGATCGAAATCGCGCGCGAACGCGGCTACGGCCGGGTCGAGTGGGCCGTGCTCGACTGGAACACGCCGGCGATCGAGTTCTACCGCAGTCTCGGCGCGCAGCCGATGGAAGAGTGGACGGTATGGCGAGTGACGGGCGAAGCGCTCCGGTAGCCGCCATCCGCGTGCCCGGCGGGGTCGTGCACAAGCTGCCGCCCGATCTTCGTACGGCGTTGCTCGCCAATGCGACTGCGCTCGAGGCCTGGCGCGACATCACGCCGCTCGCACGCAACGAGTTCATCTGCTGGGTCGAGGACGCCAAGCAGGCCAAGACGCGTGAACGGCGAATCCGCCGGACCCAGGAGGAGCTCGAAGAAGGTATGCGCCGACCGTGCTGCTGGCCGGGGTGCAAGCATCGCGAACGGACTGGCCGCTAACCGTTCTTCGTGGTCACCGTCGCGCTTGGCGTCGCGGTCCCCGTCGCGGTTGCTGTCGGCGTCGGGATCGGCGTGAACTTTGCGGGATCTGCCTTGGCGCACTCCCCAATGAAGACCGGGCGTGCCCCCTTGGCGATCTGCACCGCCTTGAGCACGTTGCGCTCGTTACCCACCGCGGTGAAGCCCTTCGTCGCCGCCTTGACGATGATGGCGAACGAGTCAGACTCAGCCTTCGCCGACGACGCCAGCCTGGTCCAGGTCGCATCGTCGGCCGCCGCGGCCGATGCGAGGTCCGACGCCTTCGCAAAGGCTGTGGCCGACACCTTGGCCGCGGCGATCTGCGCGCTGTCGTCGGACCCGGAGGGCGTCTTGAGGTGCGTGAAGACTTCGCAGGCCGCTTTGGCTTGAGCAGCCCCGTCCTTCGCCTTCTCCGCCGGGCTCTTGCCCCCACCGCAGGCCACGACGGCCGGCACGCAGGTCAGCGCAGCGAGAGCAACGCTCTTGCGAAGGTGCACGAGCCTCAATCCCTCATGAACTCAGTTCGAAGAGCTCAGTCGCGGAAGAACCACGGACTGGCGTAGGCGACCGCTCCACCGTATGTCGAGTCCTCGAACGGCGCGTGGCCGAGCGGGTCGTTCTTGCGCGCCGGGTCACAAATCCGCAAGAACAGCCAATCTCCTTGTGGCTTCACGTGGAAGGAGACCACCGGCTCGTCGTGACGGGGGACGCGGATCGGAAACACGTCGAGCAGCGTCGGGTCGTCCTTGCCCGGACCGATCACCTGCACCCACAGCTTGCGACCGACCCACTTCGGGCCGCGGTCGATGTCGAGCTTGATCGCGAGGGGTTTGCCACGATGGGCGAGATGTGAGCCCATCGGTACGCCGTTCGCGGTGGCGTCGACTCGCAGCCCGGCCTCGCGGGTGCCGAAGGTCCGCCGGGTCATGATCGCGCGGCGGACCCCCTCCCGCGTCATGTGCTTCACGTAGAGACCGCCACGTCCCTTGCCGGTCTGGCCGAACGTTCCCGAGTGCTCGTCGCTGACACCGCTGAAGCCGACCTTCCAGCCGGCGTTGAAACACGCGTTGAACGGCTGAGGAAGCTTCGAGTCGCGGCCGTACCAGAAGTAGTCGGTCGCGTCGTGGCTCTCGCCGCCATCGAAGGTGATCGCGTTGAATGCCTCGATCAGGAAGATCTGCTTGGCCGCCTTGTGGTGGTAGAGGAAGTCCTGGAAGTTCCCGAAGTAGCCGGGGTGGTTGAAGCTGGCGATCGCGTCTGCACCACCTCCGAGCAGCCCGGTGCCAGGCGGTGTCGTCAGCCACTCGTAGAACGGGGTGATCTCTGCAGTGTTGGGCAGCGCCTTGAAGACGGGCGAGACCGGTTCGAGCGGCGGAAAGACGCGATACGCCTCTCCCACTTCGGACCCCGTGACCAACGCGCCTTCGTGTGCCGGGTCGGTGAAGTCCTTCCCGAAGAACACGCTGATGTGGCCGATCGTCGGGGTGCTGTATTCGAAGCCGCGGAACGAAACGAACTTGCCCGGCTCATAGGCCTCGTCGGCGATCTTCGCCATGGTGGCCCAGTCGTCGTTGTCGATACCGGTGATGAACCGGCAGCCGCCGTCCTGCCACTTCGAGCAGACGTGCTCGCCCAAGCCGTAGCCGCCGGACACGGCGTGCTCGGTCATGCACGCGACATCGATGCCCGCGGCACGAAGGTGGTGCAGCGCCTGGTACGGATCGCCTTCGGCGTCGCCGGAGATGAAGCTGTGGTTGTGCAGATCGGAGTGCACCAGCGTGAGCGATTTCGTGTGGTCCAGCCGCGACTGCCGAGCCGCTCCCTTCACACCGCCGTCGAGCCCGCCGAGCGTCGCGCCGAAGGCGGGCCGGATCGCCGCCGCGCCGCCGGCGAGCGCTATTCCCTTGACGACCGTACGACGCTGGAACTGCTTCATCGGTGAGTCGCTTCCACGACCCGATTCTCCATCCGCCGGTCCGGAATCAGCCAGATACCTGCCACCACGACATACAGCGCCACGGAAATCCAACGAGACACGAACGCGAGGGGCACGGCGGAGACGTACAGCAGGGGGGAGATCTTGCCCTTCAGGTCGGTGCCGACCGCCTGAGCGAACGCCGAGTCGGTCCCGTGCTCGCGGATGATCGCGGTCTGCAGCAGGTAGTACGCGACCGCGGCACCGACGCACACCACGCCGTACACCGCGCACGGCGTCTCCGCGAAGTGGTTCTCGCCCATCCACCCGGTCGCGAAAGGGAACAACGAGAGCCAGAACAGCAGGTGCAGATTTGCCCAGAGGATCACCCCGTTGATCCGGTGAGCCGCCTGAAGCATGTGGTGATGGTTGTTCCAGTAGATGCCCAGATAGACGAAGCTGAGCAAATAGGTGAAAAACACGGGGACCAGCCGCCGTAAGGCATGAAGTCCGGCGCCGTGGGGCACGTGGAGTTCAAGAACCATGATCGTGATCAGAATTGCGATGACGCCATCGCTGAAGGCCTCAAGCCTGCCCTTCGGCATGTGAAAGAGGCTAAGAGCGAGCGACCGGCACGCGGGGGCTACGTTGGAAGAGATAAAAGCGACAAAAGGCATGCAAGGGGAGTCGAGTGACGAACGCAACTGACGCCACGACAATCGCTGCGGTCGGCCCGCGCGACGTGGTGGCGATCACGCTGCCCGCCTCGAGTGCCTACCTCACCGTGCTCCGCACGGCGACTGCCGGTCTCGCCGCCCGCCTGGACTTCACGATCGACGAGATCGAGGACCTGCGCATCGCGGTAGACGAGGCCTGCGCGATGCTCCTGGCCCAGGCGCTGCCTGGGGCCGACATCAACTGCGAGTTCCAGCTCGACGGCGACGCCATGACCGTCACGGTGAGCGTGATGACGGTGGACGGCGAGGAGCCGTCACGCGACACCTTCGCCTGGACCGTGCTCACCGCGCTAGCCGGTGAGGTCAGCAGTGGTACAGATGCTGACAATCGGGTAACGATCACCCTGTGCAAGCACCGGAGCGGGTCAGCGAGATGACCACCGACCCCGTCGCGCCGAACCAGCGTGGCGGTGAGGTCGACGCTCCTGACATCGCAGGGGCAACTGACACCTCGCCCGTCGCGACCGACACGAGCTCTCGCCCGGACCGCGCGCACGCCCGTGCGCTGTTCGTGGAGCTCGCCACACTGCCTGAGGACGACCCCGCTCGGCGCCGGATCCGCGACGAGCTCGTCGAGATGCACCTGCCGCTCGTCGAATACCTGGCGCGCCGCTTTCGCAACCGCGGCGAGCCGTTCGACGACCTGGTACAGGTCGCGACGATCGGGCTGATCAAGTCGATCGACCGGTTCGACCTCGAGCGCGGGGTCGAGTTCTCGACGTACGCAACGCCGACCATCGTCGGCGAGGTGAAGCGCCACTTCCGCGACAAGGGCTGGGCGATCCGGGTGCCGCGCCGGCTGCAGGAGATGAAGCTCGCCCTCACCAAGGCGACGAGCGAGCTCTCGCAGAAGAACGGCCGCGCCCCGACCGTCGCCGAGCTCGCGAAGCATCTCGAGCTGAGCGAGGACGAGGTCCTCGAGGGTCTCGAGTCGAGCAACGCCTACTCCGCGATCTCACTCGACGCTCCGGACCTCGACGACGAGAGCTCGGCGATGTCCGAGACCCTCGGCCAGACCGACGCCGCACTCGAGGGCGTCGAGTACCGCGAGTCGCTCAAGCCACTGCTCGAAGCGCTGCCACCGCGCGAGAAGCGCATCTTGCTCCTGCGTTTCTTCGCGAACATGACCCAGTCCCAGATCGCCGCCGAGCTCGGCATCTCTCAGATGCACGTCTCGCGCCTGATCACGCGCACCTTGGTGCACCTGCGCGAGGGCCTGCTCGCAGAGGACTAAATGCCGCCGAGCGCCTCCCGACTGGGTTGCAGCGAGACCGTCACGAGGGTCGCCAGGCCGACGATCAGCAGCGGGATCATCATTGCCGGCAGCTTGGTGAGCTGACCCATCGCGATGATCACCGAGAAGAACTGCACCATGTACGTCGGTGCCTGCGCCCAGCGCTTCATCCGCCACAGCCCGGACGCCGCAAAGAAGACGCCGCCGGCCAGGATCAGCACCAGCGCCCCGAGCATCACCGCGGTCAGCCGGTCGTTCGGGTGGCCGACCAGCGCGCGGACGAGCTCAACCGCTCCCCAGGTCGCGAAAGCAGCCGCTTGAACCGCCACCAGGACAGCGGTCACGGTCAGGGTCTGCGGGCGCTCCATCTCGAATCGCAGGGTAGTCAGCGCGCAACCGGGTGATGGCGGCCCGCCGCGGACAACGCCGTCGGGGCGCCCGATACCCTCGGGCGATGCGAGCCCTGCTCGTGGTCAATCCCCAGGCCACTTTGACCTCAGCACGTGAGCGCGACGTCCTGGCCCGGGCCCTGGGCAGCGACCTGAAGGTCGATCTCGAGGAGACCACGCACCGCGGCCACGCGATCGAGCTCGGCGCCCGAGCCACGGCCGAGGCATACGACCTGGTGGTCGTTCTCGGCGGCGACGGCACGATCAACGAGGTGGTCAACGGCCTGCTCGGCTCCGGCGAGTGGCTGGGGCCGTCGGAGGACACTCCTGCCCTCGCAGTGGTCCCCGGCGGCAGCACCAACGTCTTCAGCCGCGCGCTCGGCATCTCCCGCGACCCGGTCGAGGCCACGAGCGAGCTGCTCGAGGCACTTCGCACCAACAGCAGCCGCCGGATCACGATGGGCCGGGTCAACGACCGCTGGTTCACCTTCACCGCAGGGGTCGGACTCGACGCCGACGCCGTACGGCGCGTCGAGAAGGCCCGCTCCAAGGGCAAGCGAGCCACTCCGAGCCGCTACACGGTCTGCGCGGTCACGTCGTACTTCGCGGCCGAGAAGCACAAGCCGCCGCTGACTCTGCACATCCCGGGCGAGGAGCCGATCACCGGCATCTACCTAGGCATCACGAGCAACACCTCGCCGTGGACCTACTTCCGGTCTGCGCCGGTCGTCCTGTCGCCGAACTGCACGTTCGAGCGTGGGCTCGACCTCGTGGTCCGCGACCGGATGGGGCTCGTCCCGACGTTGTGGGCGGCCGGGGGGATGCTCACCGGCAAAGGGCTGCGCGGCCGGCACTCCAAGGCCTTCCAGGACCTCTCGGAGTTCACGCTCACCCTCGACGTCCCGATGCACCTCGAGGTCGACGGCGACTACCTCGGCCTGCACGAGGAGTCGCTGCACCTGCGGGCGGTCCCGGACGCCATCCGAGTGATTGCCTAGGGCACGCTGCGCCGGCAGCTCGCGGATGGGCGGGAATTTGGACAGATATCCACACCCGTTCGGGTGTCTTGTGACGTATGCCACAGCCATTCCGAAGGGGATTCTGTCTAGGTCGCTTGCTCCGGGCTAAGCCACCGCTTAGCGTGCGGAATAGGCCACGTGCGGCGCTCATGGACGCCCTTCCATGGACACCCTGCGAGGCGACGCAATAGCGTCCCGGGTGCTTGACCGTCTTGATCGACGATCCAGTGTTCGGACTAGTTCGTGAAAGTGTTCACAAAGTGCACACGGACTCGAACTGGGAACCACGACGGACGACGGTCAACCAGGCCGCGCCCCGACGGAAGGACGAGACGCATGGACTGGCGCCACCGGGCAGCCTGCCGTGACGAAGACCCCGAGCTGTTCTTCCCCATCGGCACCACCGGCCCTTCGCTGCTGCAGGTCGACGAAGCCAAGGCCGTCTGCCAGCGTTGCGACGCGGTCGACGAGTGCCTGAGCTGGGCACTCGACAGCGACCAGGACGCTGGCGTCTGGGGCGGGCTGTCGGAGGACGAGCGCCGCGAGGTCAAGCGCCGTCGAGTCCGCACCGCTCTTCGCACCGCCTAGCAGAGCGACTCCGCTCGGCAAGATTCCGCAGTGGAGTCGCTCCACGAGTCGATTTTGCCTAGCAGAGCCGCTCCGCTTTCCGGCCTAGTCTGGACGGCGTGCCGTCCGAGGACTACGTCCGCCCGCCGATCGTCGCGATCGAGGTACGCAGTCAGCGCGCCGCGATCTGGCGGTTCCGCATCGTCATGGGTGCGCTGCTCGCGCTGCTCGTCGTGCTGATCGCCTGGGTTGCGCACATCATCATCACGAGCGGCAACGACACAGGTGGTGCCGTCGGCGGCCTCCGCCCCCTGCACGCGCTCGTCACAACGCTCCGCTGATCTCGACCCGGGCGACGGTCCCGCCTGCGTCGCCGGCCGTCAACGTCAGCCGTCCCCCGAGCTCGCTCTCCACCAGTGTCCGCGCGATCGCGAGACCGAGCCGGTCCGAGCCGTCGATCGAGAATCCCGGCGGCAGCCCGCGGCCGGAGTCCACGACCTCGACGAGCAGCGCGCCTTCGTCGGCGTAACTGACCCGGACGTCGACCTCGCCGCTGCCGCCCTCGCCGTAGGCATGCTCGACCGCGTTCTGCACCAGCTCTGACAGCACCATCGCGAGCGGTGTCGCGACCTCCGCCGTCAGCACCCCGAAGGAACCGACCCGACGTACCACCACGTGCGCGCCGGCGACCTCGGCCACCATCGCCATCACCTGGTCCGCGATGTCGTCGAAGCGCACCGACTCGTCGAGCACCCCCGACAAGGTCTCGTGCACGACCGCGATGGAGGACACCCGTCGCACCGACTCCTCGAGTGCCGTGCGCGCCTCGGGGGCGGCGAGCCGGCGCGCCTGCAGCCGCAGGAGTGCAGCCACCGTCTGCAGGTTGTTCTTCACCCGATGGTGGATCTCGCGGATCGTCGCATCCTTGCCGACGAGGGCCCGCTCCTGGCGTCGAAGCTCGGTCACGTCGTGGACGAGCACCAGTGCGCCGATGTGCTGACCACCCGGCCGAAGCGGGAGCGCACGCAGTTGTACGACGGCGTCATGCGCCTCGATGTCGGCGCCGGCGGGGACCTGACCGGTGGCGACATGGGCGAGCAGCTGCGCCGGACCGCTGTCGGCCAAGGCGACGGTCACGTCGGACAGCGACTGTCCCGCGAGGTCACCGCGATGACCCAGCCGCCGGTACGCCGACAGCGCGTTGGGACTCGCAAATGCCACGATGCCCTCGGCGTCGAGCTGGATCAGACCGTCGCCGACTCGGGGCCCGCTCCATTCGACGCCGGTCTCGCCGGGGTACGGCCAGCGGCCCTCGGCGAGCATCTGCGCCAAGTCGTTGGCGCTGCGCAGGTAGGCGATCTCGAGCTGGCTCGGGGTGCGGGCCGCGGCGACGTTCGTGTCGCGCGTCACGATCGCGACGACGGCGCCGTCGACCCGGACCGGAAGCGCCTCCTGCCGGATCGGCGCATCGCCGAACCACACGGGGTCGCCTTCGCGGCAGATCCGCCCTTCGGCAATAGCAACCGCGAGCTGAGGGCGTTCGGCCGCGGTGAGGACGCTGCCGACGAGATCGTCCTGGTAGACGGTCGGACCCGTCGTGGGCCGCATCTGCGCGACCACGACGAACTGCTCTGGGCTCGCGTCCGGGACGAGCAGCAGGAGGTCAGCGAAGGACAGGTCAGCGAGCAGCTGCCAGTCCGCGACCAGCCGGTGCAGCGCCTCCGTGGCACCGCCGGCTCGCGCCGCAGCGGCGTCGGCGAAGCCCCGCTCTGCGAGCAGCTCGTCCATCGTCGGCACCCGATGAGCCTAGGTGTCGTACGCATGCCCCGATAACCGGAGGCGTTTTCGGACTTCGACACAAGCCGCTCTTACCGCCCCTGGGGAGACGATGTCGGCATGACGCTCGACCAGACGTATTGGGCCGACCGACTCGCGCTGCTCGCCGACAAGCACGGAGTGCCGGGAGCGAACCTCGCGATCCAGTCCGGCGACGAGGTCGTCGAGGCGGCGTACGGGCTGCTCAACGTCCGTGCCGGGATCGAGGCGACGACCGACTCGCTGTTCCAGATCGGGTCGATCACCAAGGTCTGGACCGCGACGCTGATCATGCAGCTGGTCGACGACGGCCTGCTCGACATCGACCTGCCGGTGATCAAGTACTTGCCGACCTTCAAGGTCGCGGACCCAGACGTGACGAAACACGTCACGTCCCGGCACTTGCTCAACCACACGTCGGGCATCGACGGTGATCTGTTCCTCGACACCGGCAAGGGCGACGACGCGATCGAGAAGTACGTCGCTGCGTGCGCAGGCCTGAAACAGACGCATCCAATCGGCGCGACGATGTCGTACTGCAACTCGGGCTTCGCGGTGCTCGGCCGGCTTGTCGAGGTGCTACGTGAGAAGCCGTTCGACCAAGTGCTGCGTGAGAAGCTTTTCGACCCGCTAGGTGCGGCCTCGGCGACGATGTCGGCAGACCAGGCGATCCTGCACCGCACTGCGGTCGGCCACCTCGTGCCGCCCGGCTCGGGGCCTGTCGTCGTACCGGTGTGGGGCCTCCCCCGTGGCACGTCGCCCGCCGGAGCAATCGACGCAACACCGGCGCAAGTGCTCGCGTTCGCGAAGCTGCACCTCGACGACGGCGTGACCGCCGACGGGACGCGCCTCCTCTCCGCCGAGAGTGCGAGGGCGATGCGCGTGCCGCAGGTGGAGATTCCCGACACCTACACGCTCGGAACGCACTGGGGTCTCGGCTGGATCCTCATGAGCTGGGACGGCCGTGAGGTCTACGGCCACGACGGTGGCACTCTCGGCCAGGCCGCAATGCTGCGGGTCTGTCCCGATGCTCGCCTCGGGGTATGCCTCACTGCCAACGGCGGGCACATGCGCGACCTCTACAACGACCTGTTCGCCGAGATCTTCGCCGAGGTGGCCGATGTGCAGATGCCACCCCGGCTCGAGCCGCCGGCAGCGCCGCCGCAGCTCGACCTGGCGAAGTACGCCGGACACTTCGCGCGCGAGGGCGTAGAGCTCGACATCGAACCGGCCGACGACCGCCTGGTCGTCAAGACGACCTTCACGGGCTCGTTCGCCGCGGCGCTCAGCGGCCAGCAGCAACCCGACCTCGACGCGTTTCCCGTCGCGGAGGATCTCTTCGCGATGCGGCAGCCCGGGCAGGAGTCATGGGCTGCGGTGGTCTTCTACCGGCTGGCGGACGGCAGCGAGTACGTCCACACGGGAGCCCGGGCGAACCCTCGACTTACCTAGCCGGCGGTGTAGGTGTAGTGAGTGGCGGACCCTGAAACCGACCTACCGGCTGACGTCGTCACAAAGACGTTGACCTGGTTGGCAGCGTGACTCGGCGTGCTGGTGACAGTGATCTGCGTCGGGGAGTTCACCGTGAAGTTCCCCGCCGCAACCGGGTTACCCGACCCGAACTCGACCTGTGTGGCGCCGGTGAAGCCCGTCCCGGTGAGCACCACTGTCGCGCCGCCCGCTGCCGGCCCCGACTTCGGTGACACGCCCGTCACCGCCGGAAGCGGTTCCTTGTAGGTGAACTTGTCAGCGTTGCCCGCGACCGACGTACCGACGGGCGTCGTGACAAACACGTGAGGCGTCCCGATCGCGTGGGCTGGCGAGACCGCGGTGATCTTCGTCGCCGAGACCACGGTAAAGCTGGGCGCGAGGTTGCCCGTCCCGAACTGCACCTTCGTGGCAGCCGTGAAGTTCGTCCCGGTGATCGTGACAGACGTCCCCCCGGATGCGGGCCCGGAGGAGGGTGAGATGGCGGTGACAGTCGGAGCCTCTTCGTAGGTGAAGCGGTCCCCGTTGCTTGCCAGCGTCGTACCGCCGGTCGTCGTGACGAACACGTGGGGAGTTCCCGCCGCATGGGGCGGCGACACGGCCGTGATCTTCGTCGACGACACCACTGTGAAGCTCGACGCCGAATTTCCCGTCCCGAACTGCACCTTCGTGGCTCCCGTGAACCCGGCACCGAGAATCGTCACCGACGTCCCGCCGGCCGGACTCCCTGCCGATGGAGACACCGAGCTGACACCGAAGTAGGTGAGCGCAGCCTGGCCCGCCGCGTACTGGGTTCCGTTCTGGGTCGTCACAACCATCGCAACGTCCAGGGTGGCAGGCACGGAGCAGCCGACGACGTACTTCGCGCTACCGGTGCTGTCAGTGCCGAGCGTGAGCCCCGGGGTGCAGGAGCCTGCCTGCGACCCGCTGGGACTGAACACAACCGTCTGGTCGACGATCGGTGCCCCGAAGGAGTCCTTGACGGTGACCGTCTCCTCCACGTTGGTGGTCGCGGGCACCTTGAAGCCCGGCGCCGCGGCGAAGGTCACCACCGGAGCGGCTAGCTGGTTGTAGAAGTTCAGGCTGAAGGTGTCGGTCTGGACGGTCGCCGTACCAGCCACGAACGTCGCGATCGACGGCGTACCCGCGTGATAAGTCCCGAACGTCGTCGTCGGAGCAGTCCACGACAGGACATCGGCCTGGGATGCGTCGTTGATGCCCGGGGTGGCCGTGTGCGTCGGATCGCAGGTGGCCGCGGTGTCGTGCGAGTCGCACGGGTAGCGCAGGTTGATCGCGCCGTCGTTGGTGTCCGACTGGTACCGCACCTGCTGCGCCACGTCGAGATAGCTGCCGATGACACCGGTGACGGTCTGAGTCGTGGTGCCGTCCGGTTGTGAAGCGCCGGTCCCGGCGAGCGACCCGCCGGTGCACGCGCTCGACGCGCTCACCCCTGTGCACAGGTACAGCGACCCGTGGCCGGTCTTCGTCAGCGTCGGCTGCACGGAGCCCGAGCGGGCGTCGCTGGTGAGGTTTCCGAACTGGTCGGTGAGGTGGACGAGGAAGTCAACCCGGTCGACGTCGGGGACGTTCGTCGTCGTGCTGTCCGATGCCGGCACGTTGTTGGTGGAGGCGACGAAGCTGCCCGGCGAGCTCACCACCGTCGGAAGGGCGACCAGCCTGGCCACCCCACCGTTCAGCGGCTGCTCGGCCGTGGTCCAACCGAAGTCCTGCGGGCAGTCACCGTTGTCGTTGTAACCGGTGAGCGCGCCACCGATCGTCGCGAAGTAGGTGTCATTCGCAGCACCCGGACCCGGCAGGTTCGCGCCACAGTTCGGGTTCGCCGG
>DASZXY010000014.1:0-56219 GCA_035545635.1 Mycobacteriales bacterium
GCCCGCGACGTTGGTGCTGAGAGTCGCGGTGGTGCCCGAGTTGGTCAGGTTGCCCGCCTGGCCGCCAACCGTCGGCGTCGTGGCGAAGGAGCACTCGGCGTAGCTCGTCACGCCGCCCTGGGTGCAGTTCGGGGTGATGAACCCGTGGTCGACCGTGACCGGGACCGAGACACCCGACAGCGCCGTACCGTCACAGGTGACAGCCGGAGCGACCGGGGTGCAGGAGCCCTCGACCTGGTAGACGTTCTTGACCGCGTCGCCCGGCTCGGCATACGGCTGCTGGCCGGATGAGTTAGCCGAACTCGGCGCGAGAACGTCGCTCGAGATCAGGTTGACACGGACCGGCGTCACGCCGCCCGGACCCTCGTTGATCAGCTCGGTCGGCGTCGGGCGCGTCGCTGGGCCGCCGCCGGCGGTGGTGATCGTCGGATACGGGCCCGTGCTGTTACGGGTTTGGACGACGATGGTGTTCGATTCGATTGACGGCGGCGCGTTGCCGTTGTCCACGAGCGTGAAGCTGAAGCTGCCGCTCGCGTCGGACGTGCAGTTCACCTGCGTTGTGCTCGCCTGGGTGCAGCTTGCGGGCTGGGTTGCGGAGAACTGGGCCGCACCCGAGCCGGTGATGTCGACCTGGGTGCTCTGAACTCCACCCGCGCCGCCGGCAAGGTACTTCGCGGAGAGCGTCAGCGGCTGGCCGAACTGCGCCTGGGTCACACAGTTCTGCGGGGTGTTCTGCGCCGGCGAGCCGTAGTTCTGGCCGGCGGCCGCTCCGGTATCGAGGCCGGTTGCCGGGCAGCCGGTGATGAACAGGCCGTTGAAGTTGATAGTGGTGCTCGACGAGGTCGCGTCCGCCGGGTCGGCGATGAAGACCCTGACAGCCTCAGCCGCGGTGTCACCGATGTGCGCAGCACAGACCGTGGTCGGGCAGGTCGCGGTCGTGGGGCCCGTGACTGTGACGTTTCCTACGGTGGCGTCACCGCTCGACGTTGCGTCCGCGGCCTGGTTGGCGGTGCTCGGGAAGTATGCGCCGCTACCCGTCAACGAGATCGTCGAGTTGCTGTGCGACGCGGTCCAACGGACGAGGCCATCGTTCGGGTAGGACGACTGGGCGGCAGCATCTTGCGTGCTGCCGACCGAACCGTTGATCACGGCCGTCAGCGGCGACGTGATCGTCGCGCTCGCCGTATCAACGGCAGACGTCAGCGACGTCGCAACGACTGATGCTGCGACAGCCACAACAACGGCGACGCGGCTCGCAGCCCGTCCAAGCCTGGGCGATGACCAACCACTGGACACTTTCCAACCCCCCTGGGTGGCCGAAGCCTCGCGTCTGGGCTCCTGCGCGCAGCGCAGACGCGTCGACAAGAACGACGGTTCATCATCACCCGCGTACCCGCCGGGGTGCGGTGACTTCGCTAGACCGTTGGGACCAACCGATCAGCGGCCAAACGAGGGATCGGGACGAGATACCGAGTTCGTGAAGGGTTGGGAGTAGCGGGCTACCGCTCACCCTTCACAAACCGAGGGCTAAGCCTTCTTGGCTGGTGCACGCTTTCGGGCCGGCTTGCGTCCGGGCAGCGGGACCCGGCCCGTTCGCATACCCTCCGCGAGCTCTGCGGTCTCGTGGACGAAGTCCTCGAATGCCGCCCGGTGCACCGCGTTGTCGCGACGGGAGAGATGAATGCTCCAGGCACCCAGTGCGAGGCCGAGCAGGGCGAGTGCCATGAACCCGCCGGAGAGCAGCCACGGCATCTGCAGCGGGACGTAGATCGTTCGGGCGATCCCTCGCCACGCCAGGCCGAACATCACGAAGGCGACTACGGCCAACGCGACGAGCACGGCGCCCGACCGGACGCCCGGGTCGTGCGCGGGACGAGCCAATCGCTGGAGCCGGCTCGTACCGGCCGCCTCGGACGCAGCCAGGGTCTCGGGGTCAGTCACTTGCCGAGCGACTTCTGCAGGTCTCTCAATGCCTCGGTCAGAGTGTCCATCTGTCGCGCCCGCTCGGCGCCGTCCTGCCGCCGCGAGCTCACGTTGACGACGATCAGGCCGGTCATCACCAGGCCGAGGCCTGGCAGGCCGGCGGACACGACGTAGGGCATCTGCCGCCAGACGTCGACGAGTCCGGCCACCTTCGACCACGCGTACCCCAGCACCGCGAAGCCGACGATGGCGATGAGGATGCCCACATAGGTCGGCACCAACGATGCCGGGTCGGTGAGACCACGCAGCCGAGTCGGCTGAGCCGCCAAGTCGATGGCGCCGTCCTCCGTCGCCTTAGACACAGTGACCTTGCTCATTCCGTCTCCTCCAACAGTTCCCGAACTACTGCGGCGACTAGCGCCGTACGTTGTGTCACCGCGGCGAGCGATGCCCACTCGCCTTCAGCGTGTGCGTTTCCACCCACGGCACCCAGCCCGTCGAGGGTCGGGATGCCGAGCGCGGCGGTCAGGTTGCCGTCGGACCCGCCACCTACCGAAACGCCGTCAAGTGCATCGATGCCGACGGTGCCCGCGAGCCGCTGCGCCCGGGTGAAGAGCGCGTCGGACATCTTCCGCTCGAACGGCATCCGGATCGACGTCGCGACTGTCGAGACAGTCGCTCCTTTGACAGAGGGCACGAGTGACTCGAGTGCGTCGGTGACGCGCTCCATCTCCGCAACGCTCTCCGCACGTACGTCGACGGCCACCGTCGCGCTCGCGGGAACCGTGTTGACCGTTGTGCCGCTTGAGACGACGGTCGGCGTGACGGTCGTGCCGATGTCGTCGCGGGCAAGCTGCGCGATCGCTAGCACCTGGTGCGCGGCTTCGACGGTCGCGTTGATCCCGCTGTGGGGATCGAGTCCGGCATGTGCCGCGCGCCCAGTGATGTCGACCCGGAACATGCCCACACCCTTGCGGGCGACCTTCAGCGCGCCGTCGGCACTCGGCTCGAGGACGAGCACCGCCGCCGCGCCGCCGCAGGTCTCCTCGATCAGCTCTCGCGACGACGTGGAGCCGACCTCTTCGTCACTGGTGAGCAGCACTGCGGCCCCGTCAGGGAAGCCGAGCGACTCGAGCGCGGCGAACGCCTGGACGACACCGACCTTCATGTCGAAGACGCCGGGGCCGGTCATGCGATCGCCGTCGACGGCGAACGGCCAACGGGCGAGGGTGCCGATCGGCCACACCGTGTCGTAGTGACCCAGCAACACCACCCGTGGCGCGCCACTCTGCCAGCGAAGATGGGTGCGGCCGCCGTCGGTCGTCATCCGCTCCGCGGGCATTCCGATCCGGCGTAGTGCGATCGCATCGATGGCGTCGGCACAGCGCGCCAGCGCGTCAGTGTTCGCCGACGGCGACTCGCACGACACGAGTGCCTCGACGTCGGCGACGAAGCTGTCGACGGCGGCCGTCATCGCTTCACCGGGGTCGCGTCGCCTGTGAACAGGCGCGTCAGGAACACCCCGAGCGCAAGCAGCGCGATCGGAAACAGGAACGCCATCGGGTACTTGAAGTGCTTCACGAACGCGACCGGCTGAGCCGTGGTCGGGGCGACGACCGGCGCCGGGGCGACCGGCGGGACAACTCCCTCATCCGGAAGAACGACGGGAGGCGGCGCGGCCGCTTCGGTCGGCGCGGGCGCCGGGGTGTTGGTCACGCCCGCGTCGGTCGCGGGCGGGCTCGACGGCGGGTCGAACATGACAGAGGTCTTGATGTGTGGCGTCCCGGCGCGCTTGTGCCCGTCGAAGGTGACGTGCCACAGGTCGGTGGGCGCCACGTTGGCGACGTCCGGGACGATCGCAATCCCGTTCTCGGGCTGACCCGAAGCCCAGCCGACGAAAGTGTTAGTGACGTCGACCGTGAACGTGTGCTGCGTTGCGTCGTACTTGAGCGCCGGCGCGTGGTGGCAGTCCACCCGCGGCGGCAGCGTTAGCGCACCGTCGACGCCGTCGTTGAACAGCTGGGTCGCGGGGCAGGCGAGCAGCTTCGCCGCCTCCGGCTGCAGCGAACCGTCGGTGGCAGACGCCGCTACTGGGAGCGTCATCGTCGCCTCGACGATCTTCGAGCCGGCCGGCACCGCCTCCAGGTCGGGCTTCACGTAGCTGCGCGCGGTCTCAGCACCGAGCGCGACGCCTGCGTGCAAGGTGTCAGCCGGGTAGATCGAGGGCAGCGGCACCGGCACCGAGACGCAGCCGAGCGGTGTCGCGCACAGGTCGACCGGCAACGGCAGCGACGCGTACCAAGCCTCTGTCGAGTCACTCACGGTGATGGTCTTGGGGCCGACCATTGCGGGGTCGATCCGAGGGATCGCAGTCGCCGTCGATGCGGCCAAGATCCAAGAGAGGGGGAAGAAGGCACCGAAGGCGAGCAGCGTCGCACGCCGCAGCCGCGTCACTCTGGGTTGGTTCGCCATCTCCGCACGTTCATCCTGCCCGTGAGTTCGCAACCAGCGTGACCGGACGCGCCTGCCACGCGCATCGTCCCAGCCCACGAACCGGTGCATGCGGCGGCGGCGTCGCGATGGATGAGGACCGCCCCCGAACCAGGGATTACTGTCCTGACTCGTGAAGCTGACCGCCGTCGAGCTACGCCGCATCAGCCTTCCTCTCGTCGCGCCGTTCCGAACCTCGTTCGGCACGCAGACGACACGGGACGCGCTGCTCGTCCGCGCCATCACCCCGGACATCGAAGGCTGGGGCGAGTGCGTCGCGATGCTCGAGCCGCTGTACTCCTATGAGTACGTCGACGCCGCCCAGGTCGTGACCGAGCGCTTCCTGCTCCCCCGCGTCTTTGCCGCGGGTGACGTCACCGCCGGGCAGATTAGCGGGCTGCTCGAGCCGATCAAGGGCCACCCCATGGCGAAGGCCGCCGTGGAGATGGCGCTGCTCGACGCCGAGCTCCGCCAGGCCGGCCAGCCACTCGCGACCTTCTTGGGTGCCACCCGCGATCGGGTGCCGTCGGGAGTCTCGGTCGGAATCATGAACTCGATCCCCGAGCTGCTCGACACCGTTGCCGGCTACCTCGACGCCGGCTACGTCCGCATCAAGCTGAAGATCGAGCCGGGCTGGGACTACGAGCCGGTGCGTGCAGTGCGTGAGCGCTTCGGCGACGACGTGCTGCTGCAGACGGATGCGAACACCGCCTACACCCTCGAGGACGCGCGGCACCTCGCGAAGATGGACCCGTTCGGCCTGCTGCTCATCGAGCAGCCGCTGCCCGAAGACGACGTGCGCGGGCATGCGGAGCTGGCGAAGCGGATCACGACGCCGGTCTGCCTCGACGAGTCGATCACGTCCGCGCGTTCGGCGGCCGATGCCATCGCCCTCGGCGCGTGCCAGGTCATCAACATCAAGGCCGGCCGGGTCGGCGGGTACCTCGAGGCGCGCAAGATCGCTTCCGTCGCGGCCGCGAACGGCCTCGCGGTGTGGTGCGGCGGAATGCTCGAGACCGGTCTCGGCCGTGCCGCCAACGCGGCCCTCGCGGCCGGCTCGGAGTTCACGCTCCCCGGTGACGTCTCGGCTTCGGATCGCTTCTACGTCCAAGACATCACACCGCCGTTCGTGCTCGACGAGGGGCACATCCGCGTGCCGTCCGGCCCGGGAATCGGCGTTGACGTGATTCCCGAGGTGCTCGAGGCGGTCACGACTTCCGTGACGACCGTGCGCCCGTAGCCGCACTAGCCGCGCTCTTCTTCGGCGCCGTGGACGCCCCCGCACCGGACCGCTCGATCGCGGTGACACTGCCGCCGAGGTAGGCGTCGACGACCGCCGGCGTGTTCCGTACGACGTCCGGCGCGCCGTCCGCGATCACCGTGCCGTCAGCCATCGCCACGATCCGGTCGGAGATGCCCATGATCAGCGGGATGTCGTGCTCGATGATGACAAGCGTCAGGTCGAGCTGCTGCTTGAGATCGACGAGCAAGGTACCGAGAGCCTCAGTCTCCCGCTGCGCGATGCCTGACGACGGTTCGTCGAGCAGCAGGCACACCGGCTCGAGCGCCACGAGACATGCGATCTCGGTGATTCGACGGGTGCCCGTCGACAGCTCCTGGATCTGCTTGTCGCGGTAGCGGTCGAGCCCCATCGCGGAGACCAGCGCGCGGGCACGACGCTCCTTGCTGCGCTCACCGAGCGTGATGCCGAGGGTCGAGGTCAGGAACCGGGTCGGCTGCACCCGCTCGAAGGCGAGCATGACGGTTTCCTTGACGGTCATCGTCGGGAACAGCGCGGCGTCCTGGAACGAGCGAATCAGGCCGAGCTTCGCGCGCTCTTCAGGTCCGAGGTGGGACACGTTGCGGCGGTTGAACCAGACCTGACCGCCGTCGGGCCGGGTGAAGCCTCCGAGCAGCTCGAACGTCGTGGTCTTGCCGGCACCGTTCGGACCGATCAGGCCGAGCGTCTCGCCCGCGCGTACGGCGATCGTCACGTCGCGGACCGCATGCACCCCGCCGAAGCTCTTCCGCAAGCTGCGCGCTTCGAGCAGCGTCGTCCCCGTCGTCGGGTGTCGCTGCATCGGGACGCTCGGACGTTCGCCCGCCTTGAGCAGGGCCGCCGTACCGGTCGCCGCACCGGCTTCGGCAGGAGCGACGTCCTCGCCGGCGAACAGCGGCTCCGGATCGATGCCATGCATCCGCGCGATGGCCTTGACCAGGCGGTTCCGGATCGGCTCGACCACCAGCTGCACGAGGCCGCCCGGCTTCCAGAGGATGACGCCGAGGGTGCCGAGCTTCGTCGCCGCCAGCCCGATGCTGCCGAGGTTGACCAGCGGCAGCATGATCACCCAGAGCGCACCGATGATCGGGCCGGACAGCATGAACACGCCGCCGAACACCGTCATGACGACGACGTCGATGCTCGCACTCGTCGGGAACGTCGTGTAGCCGATGCTCGCCAGCGAGTGGCCGAACACCGCACCACCGATGCCGGCGACGAAGCCGGCGATCAGGTAGCCCTGCAGCTTGACGACGCTCGCCTTGACCGTGAACGCGCGCGCGTTGTCCTCGTTGTCGCGAATCGCCACCAACAGCCGGCCGAAGCCGCTGCGTCTGAGGTTGTAGACCATCACGAGCATGATCACGAAAAGGGTCAGCGCGAAGTAGTAGTACTCGTGACCGGTGTCGAGTGCGCGGCCGAAAACGATCGGCTGGCCGGGGTCGTGGCCATTGCCGAGCATCCACCCCTGTGTCAGCAGCCAGTTCGGCGTCGCCAACGCGAACCCGAGTGTCGTCAGCGTCAGCATCAGGCCGCGGATCCGCAGCGCGGGCAGTCCGATCAGCACGGAAACCAGGCCCGCCGCCAGCCCGGCATAGAGCAAGGCCAAGGGGAAGTCGCCGATTCGCCCGGAGACCTTGTACGAGACGACCGCACCGATTGCCGCGACGGCGAACTGACCAAGGGTGAGCTGTCCCGCGAGACCGGTCAGCACACAGATCGACAGGCCGACGATCGAGAACGCGAGGAACTCGGTGAAGTCGACCGACACGCTGTTGCTGATGAACAGCGGCAGCACCGCCAGCATCCCGATGCCGATGATCGCGAACAGCGGCGCGAGCGCGCGCACCATCCAGAGCTCCTGCAGTCGCTGCGGGATCGGGCGAAGACCCTGGACCGCGGCCCAGCTGCCCTTCTCTTCGTCACGGCCGCCGCGCTGCCGCTGGAACAACAGCGCCACGAGGATGACCACGAACAACGTGACCTCGACGAGGCCTGACTCGGGGTAGTTCCAAAGCAGGATCTGCTCGAGGATGCCGAGCCCGACCCCACCGGCGAGAGCGAGCGGAAGGTTCTGCATCCGGCCGACAACGGCGGCAGTCATGGCGCGAAGCAGGAGCTCCGGCCCGAAGCTGTCGCCACTGGTGAAGCCCTGCGTCGGCGCGGTGAGGATCGCGGTCAGCGCACTGAGCGCACCGGCGATCGCCCACGCCAGCGTCGACATTCGCGAGGCAAAGATGCCCGACATCCGGGCCGCTTCCGGGTTGGCCGCCGCGGCGCGGATCGCAAGACCGAACCGGCTGCGCTTGAGGAAGATCGCGAGGCCGATCACCACGATCGGCGACAGAATCAACATTCCGGAGTAGGCCTGCGTGACGCGAAGCGCACCGATGTTGAACACCGGCAGGAACGACGGCTGCGGGTAGAGCGAGCCGGCTGATGCGGTCGAGTTGATGACCAGCGCGAAGATGACGAGGAACTGGCCCACACCGAGCGTGGCGACGACGCTCATCAGCTTCGGCGCCGTACGCAAACGGCGTACGACGCCGGTCTCGGCGGCGGCGCCGGTCGCGGCCGCGACGATTAGCGCCATGGGGAAGGCCACCCAGTAGGGGATGTGCCACTTCACCGCAGCGACTCCGAAGAACGCAGACCCGAACGCGCCGACCTGTCCGTGAGCGAAGTTGACGATCCGGTTGGTCCGGTAGATCAGCACGAGACCGACGCCGAGCAGACCGTAGGTGAGCCCGATGATCGTGCCGAGGACGATCACCGGGAAAGGCGTGGACGCCTTGATGATGTCGTGCTGGTCGAGCACCGCACTGACGATCTTGGCGAGCACGACGCCGACAACGAAGACGGCGAACGTGATCGTCGCCTTGCGCGACGGCATGGGGAGCCGGCGACCCGGCGCGTGTTCGTCGAGGCTGAAAAGCTCGCTCACGTGGCGGCTCCCGCACCCTGCAGGAAGACCGCGCGCAACAGGTCTTCACGGGCGAGCAGCTGGTCGGCAGGACCGTCGAAGCGCATCTCGCCCTTCTCCATGAAGTAGGCGTGCGCGACGAGATTGAGCGCGATGTTGACCGACTGCTCGACGAGCACGACCGCGGTGCCCTCGTTGTTGATCTGCCGCACCATGTCGAGCAGCTGTCCGACGATCACCGGCGCGAGGCCGAGCGAAAGCTCGTCGATGAGCAGCAACCGCGGCCGAAGCATGAGGGCCTTGGACAGGCCCAGCATCTGCTGCTCACCGCCGGAGAGCGTCGCCGCGAGAGAGTTGCGGCGTTCATGAAGTCGCGGGAAGGCCGCGAACGACGCCTCGATGGCGCGGTCGACGCCGGCCTTGTCGCGACCCATCGTGTAGCCGAAGCTGCGCAGGTTCTCCACGATCGTCATCGGGCCGAAGACGGCGCGACCGCCGGGGATCTGCGTGATGCCAAGGCCGACCCGGCGTTCGGCGTCGAGGTAGGTGATCTCCTGGCCGCGATAACGCACGCTGCCCCGGCTCGGCAGGCCGATCCCGGAGATGACCTTCAGCAACGTCGACTTGCCGGCGCCGTTGACGCCCAGCAGGGCGACCATCTCACCGTCGTCGACCGTGAAGTCGACGTCGAACAGGACCTGTAGCTGGCCGTAGGCGAAGTCGACTCCGCGCACCGAGAGCATGGGTAGCTTCGCCCCGCCGGCCTTCAACCGGCGGATCTCCTCGTCCTCGAGCACCTCGTCGATCATCCGGTCCATGTCGCCCTGGATCAGGGCGCCGGCCGACATGACGACGGCCGCGGCGATGACACCGACGACCGCGATCGAGATCATCGCCCCGGACGCGCCGTACTGCTGTTGGACGCTGCCCAACATCAGCGCACCCACGAGGCCACCGATGGCGGTGAAGATCCCGCCGAGCGCCTGGGCGTGAGGACGCATGTGGGCCGGGATGATCGACATCAACGCGATCGCCAGCAGCGGCGTCAGCAAGGCGATGCACGCGCTCGCGAGACCGAAGCACAGGATCATCGGCCAGAACCAGGGCGACACCCCGCCGAGAGCGATCAGCACGACACCGACCCCCAGCAGGAAGCCGCCGTTGCGCACCAGCTTCGCGGGCGAGTCGCGGAACTGCTTCTCCCCGCGGGTGCCGTAGATCAGCAACGTGACCACACCGACCGCGGCGTAGAACGCGAAGAAAAAGCCGCGCTGACCGGGTCCGAGGTTCCATCGCTCCTCGAGGAAGAAGGAGACGAAGGTCAGAAGCGGTACGACGAGGATGCCGAGAACCGCGAGCCCCGCATAGATCCGCTTGTTGGTCGGGATGAGCATCACCCGGCGGCAGATCTCCCAGAAGCCGAGCGCCACTTCGCTGTCATCCAGGTCCGCGGTCCGCGGCTCGTCGTGGTGAGCCTCCCGGACGCTCGCTCGCAGCTGTTCGGTGTCCCACTTGCCGAAGCCGGGGTCGCGGAGCCGGATCGAGATGAGGCTGATCGCGAGCGATGTGAGGCCCAGGAAGATGAACACCCCACGCCAGGTGAAGCCGGCGACGCTGGCCAACAGCCCCACCATCATCGGACACACGACGTTCCCGAATGTGCCGACGGCCTGGTAGGACGACAGCGCCCTGACTCGGCCTTCTGGCGGGTACATGTCGAACATCAGCGGTGGGTGCAGCGCCGTCACGCTGCCGGTCGTCAACCCGTCGAAGGTGAGCATCGCGATCAGGCCGAGAATCGACGTCACGAAGCCGGTGAACAACGTCAGGACGCTCCACGCGACGCCGGTGACGATGCACAACATCGCGCGCCGGGCTTTGCTCTGAGTGAGGGCCGCGACGGGGAGCGGTGCAACCGCGACCGATAGCGCCTGCAACGCGCGGGCGCCTCCGATGGCGCCGAACCCGACCCCGAGGGTGCGGCTGATCTCCGGCGTGAGGACGGTGAAGGCGTAAGACTGGAAGCTGTCGGCGACCAGCAGCAAACCGAGCGCAAGCATCGGGTAGTACGACAGCCCGTTGTCGCGGACGATGGTCCGGAAGCTCGTGGTGTTGGCGTCGCCGGCGACGCCAAGCTTCAGCCGGGCGGCATCCCGTAGCGCTTCGCGGGTCTCCTCGATGTCTGCGACACCGGCGATCCCGGACAGCTCTTCGGCTTCCGCGACCGCTGCCGCCCGCCGCGCCACTACAGGCTCGCCTTCGGGATGCGCACGTCGATCTCCCAAGCACTCTCACCGATGCGGTGTCCGGCGGTGTCCATCAGCACGACCGTGATCCGGTGCAGCTGGAGCTTCTCCTTGGTGTTGGTGAGGTCCGGAATCAAGGGCAGCTTGATCGAGGTAGCAGTCGTCGTGAAGACCAGATGCTGGCGCAGGTACGACCTGGTCGGGCACTTCGGGTCGCTCTGACAGGCGGGGTCGCCACTGGCGACGCTCTTCATCGTCTGGTCCGGCTTGATCGGCGTGTGATCGACGAACACCGCGAAGTAGCCGGCATCGCGCGTCGGCGGCTCGCTTCCTTCGTCGGCCACTCGGAAGTCGTCCATCGTCCAGGACACAAAGACCGGCTGATGGACCGTGGCACGGCTCGCCGGACTGGTGAAGTGCAGCCGCTTGTCGACCCGGAAGCTCAGGTCGTGCACGTGGGTGAGCCCACACCCGGACAGCACCAAGACGGAGACCACCGCCGCAGCGGCGAGGCGCAGCCCGCGCACTAGCGCCTCCTGGGTCACTCGTCGGACAAGAGTTACATCGTGGTGGGTTTGCAGGCCCGGAGTCGTCGTGCCGCCCTACCAACTGACGGCGCATTCACTGTGCGGCCCACCCACGCCCGGACAGCATTCGACACGCGGTACTGCAAACCCTTGTTGGGTACCGTAAGGTGCGCGTCAAGCCCTACCGGCGAGCCGAGTCGAGAAACCTCAGCCGGAGCTCGGCGAGCAGGCGCGCATCAGGGTCGTTGAGGCAGGCCGAACACCTCCGAGATCCGGCGCAGCCGGTAACGAAACGTGGCTCCTGGAGGCGCCGGAACAGCACCTGCGGGCCGACCGAATCGATGGTCGCAACCCGACGGTCGATCGTCGCGGTACGCCGGGCGCCACCGCCGGCGAGGACGTCGAGCACTTCGTCTGCCTCCCGGCGAGACACGGCGACCCGCAGTAGACGGCTACCAGGTCAGCGACCCGACCCGCGGCGATGGCGCCGGACGCGTCGGCGCCGTCGCAGGCTCGTTAACCCGTGCGCTCCTCGACGATGTCATCTCAGAATCCGGTCATGTCAGCAGCCGTACCTGAAGCTCGGCCAGCAACCGCTCGTCGGGGTCGTCGAGGCTGAAGCCACCAACTTCCTGCGCCTTCGAAATCCGGTAGCGAACCGTGTTCACATGCAGGCCGAGCTGCGCGCCGGCCGCCTTCATGTCGCCGACGTTTGAGAAGTACGCGCGAAGCGTCGCGACGAGATCGCTTCCGTGTGCGCGGTCATGTTCCGCCAGCGAGATGACCGGCCCGGCGAGTAGCGCCGGATGGGCGAGGGCGACCTCGCGAAACTGCTCGAGACGAAAGCTGGCCTGCACGTGCTCGCTGTCCGTGAGCCCACTCCAGTTGCGCCGCTCGGCGAGTGCGAGCAGCTGGTCCACGGAGTCGCGAATCGAGGGCGTCTCGACCAGCGAACGGAAGGTGCTGCTCAGCATTGCTCGGTGAGGCGCCGACGACTGTAGGCGCGTGTGCATGTCGGTGACGATGCGTAGCGCGCTTCGTCGCTGGTCTGGCTCGGCGCAGCAGAACAGCAAGTACGCCGTGTCCGCGGCCGCCGCCACCCTGGCCTGCACGCGGTAGGCGTCGCAGTAACCCCGCGCCAAGGCCATCAACCGCCGCGCAGTGGCGGCGCGGTCTCGCTCATCGGTCGCCATCGGCCGCAGTCCGGCGAGCACGAAGCCGTTGTCGACCTTCACCGACAACCTCTCGGCTACGAGCCGCTCGGTGCGCCCGCCAGTGAGCAATGCGTCGAACGCGGCGTCGGCAGCGCCCACCCCGCCGGGACCCGCGGCTGCATGCCGCAGCAACGAGACCGCCGCGACGTCGGCGGCCCAGCGCAACCGCTGCTCGACGTCCGCTTCGGGCTTGTCGTGCTCGACCTGCAGCCAGATGGTCGCCAGCAGCTCTGACCCCGCTTTCGCGGCGACCGCAAAGCGGTGGCTCATGCCCTCGATCTGGCCGGTCGGGATCTCGACGATCTCGCCCCGCATCAACCGGTCGAGCAGACCGGCTTCGCGCAGCCGCTCGAGGGCCTGCGACGGCGCCCGTCGTCCGAGGATCGTCTCGCTCCGCACCTCGTCGATCAGCCGACCACCGGAGTAGGCGAGCAGCTGCCAGGCGGGGTCGTGCAGGACGACCGGCCCTCCACACAACGACGCGATCGCATCGGCCAACCCGAACAGAGAGTCCTCCGGATTGAGCGGTCCTGCCGCAACCGTCGTGACGGTGCGCAACAGCGCGACCAGGTGGGCCCAGTCCGCCGACGGCTCCGCGATGAGCAACCCGACCGTGTCCTCGGCCTGGTCGGCGACGGTCGTTCCCTTGACGACGACGCCCGCGGCCCCGGCCGCTCCGGCCGCGGCGAGCAGCTCGTCGGTGGCGGGATCGCCGAGGCGGTAGCCGGGGGCCACGACGAGCGCGCCGCGCGGCGGTACGACGGGGAAAGCGGGGTCGGTGACGACGACGTCAGCGACAGCGGCTGCGAGCCGTCCGCATCTCGCAACCACGAGCGCGGGACCCAACCGGTCTGCGACTTCCGCGACCGTCAGCACGCTTCCACCTCCTCGGGACCGCCTCCCTCGGCCACCCTCCCATTGTCGCGCCGTACAACGCAGGCCGAAGGAGACTGGCGAGCAGGGGGGTCCCGGGCACGCGGGGGCGCGCTTACCGTTACCGCGTGGTCAAGAAGACCCGGCGTTTTCCGCGGCCGGCCGAGTTGCGCGAGCTGATGCCCGGGCGACCCATGCTTCCCACGACCCGCAACCGGCTCGCCAAGGCGGCCGACATCGCGGACCTGCGCCTGATGGCGAGGCGGCGCGCCCCTCGAATGGTGTTCGACTACGTCGACGGCGCCGCAGAGGCCGAGCGGTCGCTCCGCGACTCGGTGGAGGCGTTCGACCGGGTGACGTTCCGCCCGCGAGTGCTGCGCGACGTCGGAGCCGTCTCGACCACGACCGAGCTGTTCGGCCGTGAGATCGCCATGCCTCTCGTGCTCGGCCCGACCGGCTTCACGCGGATGATGCACCGGGAAGGCGAGGCCGCTGTGGCGAGGGCAGCCGCCCGCGCCGGCCTGCCCTACACGCTGTCGACAATGGGGACGACGAGCCAGGAGGACGTCGCTGCGGCGGCGCCTGGTGGCTGGAACTGGTACCAGCTCTACATCATCCGCGACCGCGAGCGAAGTGCCGAGCAGCTCGCCCGCGCCACCGCCGCCGGCATGGATGTGCTCGTCCTGACCGTCGACGTACCAGTCGCCGGAGCACGGCTTCGCGACGTGCGGCACGGCATGACGATGCCGCCGACGGTTCGTTGGAGGAGCGCGATCCAGGCGGTGCGGCATCCCGCGTGGTGGTTCGACTTCGTCACCGGTGAACCGCTGAGATTCGCGACTTCCGACGGTGTGGGCGGTGACCTGGCCAGCATCATCCGCAAGATGTTCGACCCGAGCGTCACCCTCGCTGACCTCGAGTGGATTCGCAGCGTTTGGCCCGGCCGGCTTCTGATCAAGGGTGTGCAGGACGTTCGCGACGCGAAGGACATCGCGAGTGTCGGCGTCGACGGCATCGTCATCTCCAACCACGGCGGCCGGCAGCTCGACCGGGCACCGAGCCCGCTCAGCCTGCTGCCGCAGATCCGCGACGGCATCGGCGACACCACCCACGTGTTCCTCGACGGCGGTGTGCGCAGCGGCGCCGACATCGCGGCTGCAGTAGCCCTCGGCGCGAAGGCGGTCTTCGTCGGACGCGCGTACCTGTTCGGGCTGACGGCGGGTGGCGAAGCCGGCGTCGACCGTGCGCTTGAGATCCTGCGCACCGAGTTCGTCCGGACCCTTCAGCTGCTGGGCGTCCCGGACGTCGCGTCGCTGACCGAGGAGTACGTCTCGACTTCACTGGAGGACTCGTAGTGGCACTGCCCACCCCTACTCGCGTCACAGTCGTACGGGTTCGCGGAGTCGACGTATCGGTGAAGGTGTACGGCGACGGCGGGATGGCGGTCGTACCCCTCTCCGGCGGCGGCGCCGGTTGCAACGGCTACTTCCCGGACCTGATCGAGGGCCTGCCCGACTGCACCGTCGTGGAGTTCGACCGGGTCGGCACCGGTAAGTCGCGCACCACGGATCCGGTCTCGATGCGCATCTGGGCGACGGACACGATTACCGTCCTCGACGCCCTCGGCATCCAGCGCGCATTGCTCGTCGGGCACAGCCTCGGCGGTGCACTCGCCGCGCAGACCCTTTCCGACTATCCCGACCGGGTCGCCGGCGTGTTCCTCCTCGACCCGACGCCGCTCAACAGCCCGGAGATCTGCGCCAAGACCGCTCGTAGCGCGAACCTGCTGATACGGCTGTGCACGGCACCGGTTGTCGGGCGACTGCTCGTCAAGCTGATGACCTCGACGTCCAAGCCGAAACACCTCGGCAAGAGCGCCGAAGCCGCGTTCCGGCGCACATTCGACGGACCTTGGCTCGAGGACACCGCCGCATCGGTCGCGTTGCTTGCGGAGGACGCACGGCTCTATGCCGCACGCGACATCGCGCCGTCGGGTGTGCCGGTGCTGCTCGCCAGTGCCGATCGCAAGCCGCTACACCGCTATCGCCGCGCCCACGGGGAGTGGGCGGAGGCGTTGGGCGGACGCCTTGAAATCTGGCCGAACACCAAACACAGCCTCTATCTCCAGGAGCCCCAGCGCGTGATCGATTGCACCAGAGAACTGCTGAAGGAACCGTCGTGAGCATCACCACGGGGGCGAGCTGCCGGGCGCGTGGTTCGTTCACCGCAGTCTCCGAAGGACTAGACGGCGTCGAAGCCGTCGTCGCGCTGGCAACGGCGGACAACGGCGCGTCCTTGCGTCTCACCAAGGCCATCGGTACCCACCTCCGCAGGGAGATCGAGTCCGCACTGGGCCTGGTCGGGTTCACCGGCAAGCCGGGACAGGTCACGCGGCTGCCCCGCACCTCCGATGGTGGGCCGCAAAGCATCACCGTGGTGGGCGTTCGCGACGGCGCCGGAGACGACGAGATCCTCGGCGCAATCGCTACTGGGGTTCGCGCGAGCACGGGCGCGCGACGGATCGTCGTCGATGTCAGCGCGGACCCAGAGACCGCACTGCTTCGCGCCGTCCTCGCGACGTACCGGTTCGTCGCCTACCAAGCCTCCGGCGAGGCCGCGATCGAGGAGGTCGCGGTGATGAGCGACTCGCCCGGTGACGCTGACCGGGTGGAAGACCTCGTCGCAGCGATCTGCTTCGCGCGAGACCTGGTCACGTTCCCGCCGGCTGACAAGACGCCGGACCGAGTTGCGGAGCTACTGCAGGTCGCAGCAGAGGAAGTCGGGGCGGAGTGCCGCGTCTACAACGAAGACGAGATTGCGGCACTCGCCATGGGCGGCCTGCTCGCAGTGAGCCGCGCATCCGTCCATCCGCCGCGACTCGTGCGACTCCACGCATCGGGCACTGAAGGCGGCGTCCTCGGTCTGGTCGGCAAGGGACTGACGTACGACGCCGGCGGCCTCAACCTGAAGCTGGCGATGCTCGAGTGCATGAAGCTCGACATCGGCGGGGCCGCTGCAGCTGCGGCCGCCGTGCTGCACGCGGCGAGGTACCCGCGGCGCAGCGGTCTCACGGTGTGGCTGCCACTGTGCGAGAACGTCACGTCGGGAAGCGCCTACCGCGGTGGCGACGTGCTTCGCATGCACAGCGGTCCCACCGTCGAGATCCAGAACACCGACGCCGAAGGCCGGCTCGTGCTCGCCGACGCGATGAGCATGGCGTCAGCAGAGAACCCGGATGCGCTCGTGACGATCGCGACGCTCACCGGCGCAGCGTGGCGGGCACTCGGTTCGCGCACCGCGGCATTGATGTCGCCCGACGAAGCGCTCGCGACGAAGATTCTCGATGCGGCGAACGCCGGACGCGAAGACATCTGGCGAATGCCGATGCGCCGCCACTTCGCGAAGACGCTCGAGTCGAAGATCGCAGACATCAACAACCTCGGCGATCAGGCCAACGGCCAGACGATGGTCGCCGCGTCGTTCCTGCATCGCTTCGCGCCCGACGGCGTGCCGTTCGCGCACATCGACATCGCCGGGCCGGCCTACAACCACGGCGAGCCGTACGAGCATGTGCCTGCGGCGGGCACCGGCTTCGGCGTCACGACCCTCGTCGAGCTCCTGGACCGGCTCGCATGAGACGAGCGCCGCTGGTCGCCCTGCTCTGCTCAGCCGCGCTCACCGCCTGCGGATCGACGGTGCAGCTCGCTCCGACCGCACCCGGCGCTGCGGCGGCAGCCGGATCCTCGGGCGGCGACCTCAGTATCCCCTTGCCAGCCTCACCAGGCCTCACCGTGGCTCCCTCCCGGTCGCGCGAGCCGTCGCAGGCGCTCGGCGGAGACGGACCGACCACACTTCCCACTGCTCGTCACTCATCCGGCAACGGATCGACCACGGCACCCGACACCTCGGTGCCGCTGACGAAAGCGGGCTCGGGGTCGGGTCCCGTCCGGGTCGGCGTTCTGTACGTGGGCGGCGCGACAGCACTCGCGAACAGCCTCGGGATCAAGGGATTGTCGACCGGCGACCCGGCCGCGCAGTCGAAAGCGATCGCGAACTACATCAATGCTCACGGGGGGCTGGCCGGGCGCAAGATCAGCCTCTTTTACGGCGTCATCAACGCGTCAGCGGCCGCGTCGAACGTGGAAAGCGCGTACGGCGCTGCCTGCGCCAAGCTCGTCCAGGACGACAAGGTGACGTACGTCGTGAGCTACGTGAACCTGACCGCGGCTCGACTCGCGTGCTACGCGAAAAAGGGCGTCACGGTGATCGACGACCAGTCCGGGATTCCCGACACGACCGGCGGTGCGAATGCGAACACCTTCGCCGCGCCTGGAGAGCTCGCCCTCGGGCGCGCTGCGGGCGCCTTGGTCGACGACCTGTGGCGGCGCGGCTGGCTGACCTCGAAGAGCAAGGTCGGCATCTTCACCTGGGACTCGCCGGACGGTCATCTGTTCGCGTCGAGGTACCTCATACCCGCGCTGGCGCGGCACGGCCTGCAGCCCGCTGCGGCAGCCTTCGTGTCGAACAGCGGAAGCGCAGCGAACCAGGGCGGCACGGTGCTGAAGTTCCGCAGCAGCGGCGTGGACCGGGTCATCCCGATCGCGGCGAGCCCGTTGTTCCTGATGGAGTCGGCGCAGACGCAGGGCTACTACCCGGCGTACGCCGTGACCTCTACCTGGGGCCCGGGTGCGCTGATTGAGTCGGCGGCACCCAAGCAGCAGCTGCGCAACGCCGCGGGCATCGGCTGGGACAAGTACCTCGACATCGGCGCCGGCAAGATGCCGCCTGCGGTGAGCAGCAACGAGACGCTGTGCTTCCGCATCATGAAGGCAGCCGGTCAGGGGTCATCGGACACGACCGTGAAAACCTTCCAGACCGCTCTGTGCAACGTGATGCTCTTTCTCCAAGCGGCGAGCGACAAGTTCGGCCTCGGTCCGGGAACGCTTCAGCTCGCCCGTCAGGCCGGCTTCGTGTTTCCTCCGGCCGATGCTTTCGCGATCAAGATGGCAGTCGGCCGGTTCGACGGCGTCGGCGCCTACCGCGACATCGCTTACCAGACCGGTTGCAGCTGCTTCCAGTACACGAGCGGCAACCGCGCCGTCGGCTGATCGCGACCTACTCGTGCAGCTCCTTGCTCACGTAGACCGCTCACCTGGACATTCTTCGAGCGCTAGTCCGGCGGGCGCGCGAGGACGTACCAGAGATCCCGACTGACGCCGACGACCTCGAGCCCATCCGCGAAGGCTGTGGTAAGCGCTTCGCGCATTGCCATCCGCCACGCCTGCGAAGTCCCGGGATCGGTCTGTCGCAGCGAAACGATGTCCTCGGGCGCCTGGATAAGCCGCACCCGCGCATCGCTCGATGTCAGCTCTGGCGAGCCGTCAGCGTGGCGACGTAGCACTTCGACCGCGCCTGCCGATCGTGGCTGCGCGAGATCCGCCGGCGAGAAGCTGCCCGCCGCTGCAGCCTTGGCGCTGTCGCTCGCAAGCCGCCAGGTCGCGAGACATCGATCGCTTTCATCCCCGCCGTTGATGCCGTCGGACATCTCGCCGTAGAAGTTGACGTAGTAGCGCGTCAGAGACGCACCGAGCTTCACCACGTTGAAGTAGGCGTTGCGGCCGACCAGCGGGTCGAATGTCCAGACCACGCGCTCGAGTCCTTGTTCGATCGCCCATGACCGCTGGTGCTGCTTCAGCGCGTAGCCGATGCTCGAGCCCTGGCACTGCGGCACGATCCCCGCGATGTGGCTGTGCAGGTAGGTGCCGTGCTCGTCGGCACCCCGGAACCCGATCGCGGCACCGACGACCTCGCCCGCCTTGCGCACCAGGACGACGTAGTTGCCGGAGTGGGCGAACGCCAGCGCCAACTCGGGCTTGAGCGGCTCGTCCCCCGAACCACGCATCCAAATCGCCGCGAGCACCTCCACCGCGGCGCGCGCCTGTGGCTCAGCCTGGACGAACTCGAAGTCGACCCCCACCGAGGTCAGGACGCCCACATCGTTCGACACATCGTGACCGTAGGCGGCAAGACGTTTGCGACGCCTCGTCGCAGCGACCTGACCACATGCGCGGAGTTCGACATCGGGTACAAAAGCGCGGGCTAGTAGCCCGCGGGGATGTTGCCTTCCTGGGCGATGTACCGGGCGCGCAATATCCAGAAGGGGCTGTGGTAGACCGACAACCCGTCTTGGAAGGTGAGCTCGCCTCGGCGGATGAACCGTGACCAGCCGCCCTGACTGTCGCTGCCGATCCGGACCACGCCGGGCCCGCGGCCATACCCGGCAAGCCTCTCGCCGGGGATGTGGAACGGCCAGTCGCGGTACACGTAGACGTTCCGGTCGGTGACGAGCACGATGCGGTGGAAGTAGAAGCTGATCAGCGAGAGGCCGATCTCGAGCAGCTCGCCGACGGCGGGGACGAGCCTGACGACATCCTCGGCCAGACCGAAGATGAGCATGGTCGCGAGGTTGTTGTACGTGAAGGCCACAGCAACCGCGGTTTCGTTGAGCTTGGCGCGCTTCGCGATCCGTGCCGCCATGCGCTGGTTGTACGGCCTGACCTGGACCTGCCGCTGCGGCACCATGCCGTACTGCTGCTGCGCCGGCGGGTAAGCCTGCGGCGCTGCGCCGTAGGCCGGCTGGGCCGGCGGGTAGGCGGACGCCGGAGCGTAAGCCTGCTGCGGCGGCGCGGCGTACGGCGGCGCGGCAACCGGAGGTGCCGGCGCAGGTGGCGTCTTCGGCTGGGTGTGGTCAGTCCACGCCGACCCGCTCCAGTAGCGCTGCTGCTCCGCCGTCGCCGGATCGTCGTACCAGCCGGCTGGCGGAAGTGACTGAGTCATTCGGCCTTACGCCACGAGACCGACCCGACGGAGCTCAACCGTCAGGTCGTGCGGGTTGGTCGAGGCAGTCATGGCTGCGTCGAGGGAGATCACGCCGTCACGGATGAGAGCGACCAGGTGCTGGTCGAAGGTCTGCATGCCGTAGTAGGAACCCTCGGCGATGAGGGACATGATCGAGCCGGACTTCTCCGCGTCCATGATCGCGTCGGCGACACGACCGGTGTTGACGCAGATCTCCATCGCGACACATCGGCCTTCCCCGTCGGCACGTGGGACGAGTCGCTGACAGATGATGCCGCGCAGCGCGCTCGCCATGGAGATGCGAATCTGCTTCTGTTCGTGCGGCGGGAAGAAGTCGACGACACGCGTGATGGTCTCCTGCGCATCGGTGGTGTGCAGGGTCGACATGACGAAGTGACCCGTCTCTGCAGCGGCGAGTGCTGCGCGGACCGTCTCCTGGTCACGCATCTCACCGACGAGGATGACATCCGGGTCCTGCCGCAGCGCCGCACGAAGCGCGACATGGAAGTCGTCGGTGTCGACGCGGACCTCGCGCTGGTTGATCATCGCGAGCTTGTCGAAGTGCAGGATCTCGATCGGGTCCTCGATCGTGACGACGTGCACCTCGCGGTTGATGTTGATGTGGTCGATCATTCCGGCGAGAGTCGTGGTCTTGCCGGAACCGGTCGGGCCGGTGACGAGGACCAGACCACGCGGTTCCAGCGCCAGCGTCTCGAGGACGGTCGGCAGGCCGAGGTCGCCGAGCGGGATCGCGCCGACCGACACCCGCCGGAACACCAGGCCCGCGGAGCCGCGAGAGCGGAAGGCGTTGACGCGGAACCGGCCGACGTCGGCGAGCGAGTAGGCGAAGTCGGCCTCGTTGGTGCGGTCGAACTCCTCGACCAGGTCCTCGCGGAGCACCTCGTGGACCATCTGCTCGGTATCGGCAGGCGTCAGGTCACGGGTCTCGAGCTTGCGGAGCCGGCCGTCAATCCGGACCCGCGGGGGTGAGCCGACCTTGCAGTGCAGGTCGGAGCCCCCACAGTCGACGAGCGCGCGTAGGAACGGCTCGATCATCAAGGCCGACACGTCTACTCCTTCGGCGCGATATCCGGCCACCTTGACCGCAGAGCTTGGCCGCTGGCCCCCCGGCCAGGCTCACGCTGCGTCGATCGTGCCCCGAGTGGCGAAATTGCGCCACTGGGCCTATCCGACAACGGCGATCAGATCGCCCTCCTGGACGACCTGGCCTTCGGCGACCAGCAACTGGCTGACCGTCCCGGAACCCTCCGCCAGCACGGGGATTTCCATCTTCATGGACTCGAGGATCACCAGGGTGTCCCCGTCTGCCACCTGGTCACCCTCGGAAACCAGGACTTTCCAGACGTTCGCGACCATTTCGGCCCTTACCTCGGCCACATCGCCTCCGTTCTCGTGTTGCGGTGCTGAGCGTAACCGGACCGCTTTTTCGCACGCCCGCGGCCGCGCTCAGCCCCGGCCGTCGATCTCCCGCTGGAGCCGCTCTGCGGCCGACTTCCAGTGGGCAGCCTCTGCCTGCGCCTTCCGAAGCTCGGCCATGAGCCCGGAGACGACCTCCTCGGTCACCCGATCGGGGGTGCCGGGAACGACCTGGGCCGCGCGGCGCTGCGAGAGCAGGTAACCGCCCGCCAGGATGGCGGCGAACGCGACCAGGATTGCGATGCCGACCAGCACGCCGCTCATCGCGGCGGACTCTCCGTCAGCGCCCGCTCCACTGCGGCGGGCGCTTCTCGAAGAAGGCCGCGATGCCCTCGGCCGCGTCCTTCGTGGTGGTGAGCAGCGACAGCTGGGCCTGCATGGCTTCGAGCGCGATCGCGAGCGGCCCTGTCTCGGTCGCCGTGACCCAGGCGGCCTTGCCGAGTCGCACCGCGACCGGTGCCGACGCCGCCAGCTTCGCGACGTACGCGTCGACCTCGGCGTCGAAGGTGTCATCGGGAAAGACCCGGGAGACCAGCCCCATCTCGTACGCCGTCCGGGCGTCGAACCGGTCACCAGCGAGCATCCGGTCCATCGCGTGCTTCGGCGAGACATGGCGGGCGAGCAGCGCGCTCACCATGAACGGCCACAGGCCGCGGTCGACCTCCGGCAGGCCGAACTGTGCACTTTCGCGAGCCAGTACGACGTCGGTCCCCATGGCGAGACCCGTCCCGCCGGCGAGGCACATCCCCTGCACCCGAGCGACGATCGGCACCGGGCACTCGCGCATCGCGACGACGAGCTGCGCGAGAAGACCACGGCCTTCGTGCTGCTCGAGCCCGGTCGCGTCGTTGGCCATGACAGCGAGGTCCGCGCCGGCGCAGAAGATCCGGTCGCCCACCGAGCTCACGACGATGACCCGCACGTCGTCGTCCGACGATGCCGCGACGACGGCGTCGAGCATGCCTCGCATGACGTCAGCCGACAGGGCGTTGCGCTTGTCCTCGCGGTTGATCAGCAGACGCAGAACATTGCCCTCACGCTGTGTCAGGAGATCGCTCACGGTTTGGCCATCCCATCAACAAGACCGGTGTCGTAGCCGCCGGAGACGAACCTCTCATCTGCAAGCAGTCTCGTGAAGAACGGCAGGTTGGTCTTGGGCCCCTCGACGTGGAACTTCGCCACCGCTTCCCGCGCCCGGGCCAGCGCCTCGTCGCGGTCCGAGCCCCACACGCACAGCTTCGCGAGCAGCGGGTCGTAGAACGGCGTGACCGTCGTACCCGCGGCGTAGCCCGAGTCGACGCGGACGTGCTCGCCCGAAGGCTCCTCCCAGCGCGTGATGTCGCCGGGCGACGGCAGGAACCGCACCGGATCCTCGGCGTAGACCCGAAGCTCGATCGCGTGACCGTTGGCCGTGATGTTGTCCAGATCGGCGCGCGGACTTTCACCCGCCGCGATGCGCAGTTGCTCCTCGACGAGGTCGACCCCGGTGACGAGCTCGGTGACCGGGTGCTCGACTTGCAGCCGGGTGTTCATCTCGAGGAACACGTAGGTCTGGCTCGCTGGGTCGACGAGGCACTCGACCGTCCCGGCGCCGCGGTAGTTGACCGCCGCTCCGGCGCGGACCGCTCCGGCGAGCATCTCGGCGCGAAGTGCATCCGTCACCCCCGGGGACGGAGTCTCCTCTGCCACTTTCTGGTGGCGACGCTGCACCGAGCAGTCCCGCTCGCCCAACGCCACGACTCGGCCGTCGGCCAGGCCGAGCACCTGGACTTCGACGTGCCGTGCGCCGTCGATGTAGCGCTCGAGCAAGATCGCCGGCGAGCCGAAGAAGCGCTCGGCCCGGGTCCGTGCGGTTTCGAAAGCGGCACGCAGACCGGCTTCGTCGCGGGCGACGCCCATTCCGATCCCGCCGCCGCCGGCTGACGCCTTGACCATCAGCGGGTAGCCGATCTCGGACGCTGCGACGACCGCCGCCTCGACCTCGTCGATCGGCTCACGGGTGCCCGGCGCGACCGGGACGCCCGCATCGGACATCAAGTTGCGGGCGCTGATCTTGTCGCCCATCGACCGGATCGACTCGGGCGCCGGTCCGACCCAGCCGAGACCGGCGGCGATCACCGCTTCGGCGAAGTCGGCGCTCTCGGCGAGGAAGCCGTAGCCCGGGTGGATCGCCTCGGCGCCCGAACGCTTGGCCGCCTCGAGCACCTTCGCCACGTCGAGATAGCTCTCGGCGGGCGGCGGTGGGCCGATCAGGACGGCCTCGTCGGCCTCCTTGACGAACGGCAAGGCGGCATCCGCCTCCGAGTGCACGGCGATGGTTCGCAGCCCCATCGCACTCGCCGTACGCAGAACCCGGCGGGCGATCTCGCCCCGATTAGCAACAAGTAGTGATTCGAACATCGCGGCAACAGTCTCTCTGATGGGTTTTCGGTCAGACTTGTGGCGTGGCACTAGTGGGGGTGGCGGTTCTTGGCGCGGCGCTCATTGCCGTCGTCAGCGGCGGCCGCTGGAGCGGCTTCACCCATGAGCTGTTGCGCGCGCCCGGGTATGTGGTGCTCGCCGTCATCGCGCAGGTGCTCGGCGCCGTGCTCTCCGATCACACGAGCGCCGCGTGGGTCTACCCGACGGCGCTGGCCGTGTCTGCGGCGTGCGCCTTCGTGTTCTGCGTCGCGAACCTCCGGGTCTCGGGCGTGGGCCTGGTCACGATCGGGCTGGTGCTCAACGCCGTCGTCGTCGCCCGCAACGGCGCCATGCCGGTTTCGATCGCCGCCGCGTCGCGCGCCGGGGTGTCGATCGTCACCGTCGCCTCGGACGACGACCCCCGGCACGAGATCGCGGGCAAGGGTTCCGTGTGGCGAACCCTGGGCGACGTGATCCCGCTCCCGCTCCCCGGCATCCCGGAGGTCATCAGCCCCGGCGATCTGCTCGTGGCAGCGGGACTGGCCGAGTTCATCGTCGTGACGTCACGGCGTCGGCGCGACGAGAAGGACGGACAGAGTCAGGTCGTCGCCTCATGGGGCCACGCGCTCCAGGCGGACTCGATGATCCCCTGGAGGCCGTAGCGCGAGGTCCAGCCGAGGTCGGCCTGAATCCGGTCGACATTGGCGATGATCCTCGCCGGGTCGCCGGGCCGACGGGGAACCACGACCGGCTCGGTTCGGATGCCGGTGATGTCCGCGACCATCGCGAGCACTTCCCGCACGCTCGAACCCTCGCCGCGCCCGATGTTGTACGTCGCGGAGCCGCCGCCGTTGTTGAGGTGCTCAAGAGCCGCGACGTGCGCATCGGCGATGTCGGCGACGTGCACGTAGTCGCGAATGCAGGTGCCGTCGGGCGTCGGGTAGTCGTCACCAAAGATCTTCGGCGCCTCACCGTTGGTGAGCGCCTTCAACGCCATCGGAATCAGGTTCAGCACTGCGGGATCGCCGAACTCCGGCGAGCGCGCCCCAGCGACGTTGAAGTACCGAAGCGAGATCACCCGCAGGTCGGAGTTGACGGCCGTCGCGCGGGACATCCACTCCCCGACCACCTTGGTCTCGCCGTACGGGCTCATCGGCGCGAACGGGGTGTCCTCGGTCACCTGGTCGACGTCGGGCATGCCGTACGTCGAGCAGCTCGAGGAGAACACGAACGACTGCACCCCTGCGGCCACTGCGGCCTCTAGCAGGTTCAACGTCCCGACGACGTTCTCGCGGTAGTAGAACAGCGGCCGTTCCACCGACTCGCCGACCTGCTTGCGAGCGGCAACGTGAATGATTCCGCCCACGTCGTAGTCACGGATCGTGGCGGCGACGAGATCTGCGTCGAGGACACTTCCGCGCACGAGCGTGGCATCCCCGACGCGGTCAGCCGTGCCGGTTGAAAGGTCGTCGATGACGACGACAGGCTCGGAGCGGTCCCGCAAAGCCTTGACGATGTGCGAGCCGATGTAGCCGGCTCCGCCGGTGACGAGCCAAGAGCTCATTCCGCGCGGTACTCGACGGTCGTGATCTCGATCGAGACTTCGGCGAGCTTCGCACGCAGTTTCTGCTTGAGGCTGTCGGGGGCGACCTCACCACCGCAACATCGAGCGACGAGCGCCTTGACCTCCTGCTCGATGTCGAACTGGCGCAGGCACGGACCGCACTCGGTCAGGTGCTGACGCACCTCGACGCGATGTTCCTCGTCGATCTCCTCGTCGAGGTACAGGTAGACCTGCCGGATCACCTCGACGCAGTCGACGTCGTGCGGGTTACCGCAGCTCATTGTCGCGCTCCTGTCATGACCCGCTCCCGCCATCCGCGGCCGCCGTGCCGGGCCGTACATAGCCGCGCTCGACGGCGTACGACTCGAGAGCATCGCGAAGTGCCCTCCGGCCGCGGTGGAGGCGCGACATCACGGTGCCGATCGGCGTCTCCATGATGTCTGCGATCTCCTTGTAGGAAAAGCCCTCGACGTCAGCGAGATAGACCGCCATCCGGAACTCCTCCGGCAACGACTGCAGCGCTTCCTTCACGTCGCTGTCGGGGAGATGCTCGAGCGCCTCCGCCTCGGCCGACTTCAGGCCGCTCGACGTGTGCGACTCCGCGCTCGCGAGCTGCCAGTCCTCGACGTCTGCGTCGCTCGACTCCTGCGGCTGTCGCTGCTTGCGCCGGTAGTTGTTGATGAAGGTGTTGGTGAGGATCCGGTACAGCCAAGCCTTGAGGTTCGTGCCCTCTGAGAACTGGTGGAAGGCCGCGAAAGCCTTGACGAAGGTCTCCTGGACGAGGTCCTCGGCGTCCGACGGGTTGCGCGTCATGCGCAGCGCGGCGGAGTAGAGCTGGTCGAGGAAGGGCAGCGCGTCACGCTCGAACCGCTCGGTTCGAGCCTCGACCGTCTCCTCGACCACGTCCACATCTAACACCGGGGCTTCCAGTGTCATCGCCGCCATGGCTAGTGAAACGCCATCGAGAGCGAGGCGATTCCCGCCCGGGGAGGTCAGTTGGACAGCCAGCCGACAACCGTCGCAGCCACCACATCGGGCGCCTGCTTGAGCGAGTGATCGCCCGGAACCGCGATCACGTTGGTACCCGCGGGCAGCTCGGCCGGCGTTCCGAATGCATCGCGCTCACCTTGGACGACGAGGCAGGGCACAGTGAGCGCAGCGAGCTCGTCGGCGCGCAACTTCTCCGGCTTGCCCGGTGGGTGCAGCGGGAAAGCGAGCGCGACGGCGGCGTCCGCGCCGACCGTCGATGCCGTGCGCACAGCGACACGGGCACCGCTGCTTCGCCCCGACACGACGAGGCGGTCGACCCGCTCCTTGCGCAGCGCGTCGAGGACGGCTTCCCACGCCGCGTCGAGCTTGGGTGGCGCTTCGGGCGCACGGCGCCCTTTCACGCGATATGGCTGGACCACGCGCGCAACCGTCCAGCCCGCCTGCACCAGTGCGTTCGACACCGCCACGATGTCGACGGCATCGATGCTTCCGCCGGCGCCATGGCCGACAACGAACAAGCCTGACTTACCGCGGCGGGACAGTGCGACGTACGCCGGGCCGCTCGGGGTGTCGACCTCGAGCGAGCGCGCGTCGAGCGTGTCGGCCGCCATGGCCGTTCATGCTCTAACGGCCGCCTCGTGACGCTGCTGGCAGGGCACGCAGCGCTCTGCATCCGGCTTGGCCTCAAGCCGGTCGTCGGGCATCGAGTTGCCACAGTCCACGCACTGGCCGTAACTGCCGGCGCCAAGGCGGTCGAGTGCTCGTGTCACGCGTTCCCGCTGTGCCGCGATCACTTCGAGCGACGCCTCCTCACGATCGGCCTCCCCCACGTTGGACGCGTAATCGGCGGGGTGCAGGACGAGCTCATCGATCTCGCCACCCGACTCTCGGTCGCGCGCGAGCGCCGCGGCCGAGCGATCCAGGTCGCCGATCAGCGTCTCGAGCCGGGCACGAATCTCTTGCTGGTTCATCTCAGGTGTGTGCCCACCTAAATCCACTTCGACACGATGGGACGATGAGGGAGATGTCTCCGTCATCCGTCGCGAGCTGGCCGGCCCCGAGTGCCTCCGGCGCGGTCAACGCCGAGGTCCGCGTACCCGGTTCGAAGTCGATGACCAACCGGGCTTTGGTCCTCAGCGCCCTCGCCGACGGGCGGAGCACGATCGAACGTCCGTTGCGCAGCCGGGACACGACGCTGATGGTGGAGGCGCTGCGCTCCCTGGGAATCGGCATCGACGACTCGGACGACGCAAGATGGACGGTCGAAGGCCGAACGTTCACGCGGACGGCGGCGTCGATCGATGTCGGCAACGCGGGCACAGTCCTGCGCTTCGTGCCACCCGTAGCGGCGCTCACCCATGCCTCGATCGAGTTCGACGGCGACGAGGCGATTCGCCGTCGGCCGGTTTCGCCGCTGCTGGCGGCGCTGCGGTCGGTCGGCGTGACGGTCGAGGACGAGGGGCGCGGCGCCGCCCCGTTCACAGTCCGGGGGAACGGTCACGTTGACGGCGGACGGGTGGCCGTCGACGCCTCCAGCTCGAGTCAGCTGATCAGCGCGCTGCTGCTGTCAGGACCGGCGTACGGAGCGGGCATCGAGGTCCGCCACGTGGGCGCGCGTCCTGTGCCGAACGCGCCGCATCTCGCGATGACGGTGGCGATGCTCGGACGCCGGGGCGCGAACGTCGAACTGGGTGACGATCTGTGGCGGGTCGCGCCGGGCAAGCTCATGCCGATTCTCGAGACGATCGAGCCCGACCTCTCGAGCGCGGCGCCGTTCCTCGCAGCGGCCGCGGTGACGGCCGGCCGCGTCGCCATCCCGGATTGGCCTGAGCACTCGACCCAGCCGGGTGCGATGTTGCCGGAGCTGCTCGGTCAGTTCGGCGCGATCTCTCGACTCGACGAACGGGGACTGGTCGTGGTCGGACCCGACCACCTCAACGGCGCCGATCTCGATCTGCGGCAAGCCGGCGAGCTCACCCCTGTCATCGCCGCGATCGCGGCGCTTGCCGACTCACCGTCTCGCCTGATCGGCATCGACTACCTGCGCGGTCACGAGACCGACCGGCTCGCCGCGCTCACCCACGAGCTGAACAGTCTGGGTGCCGAAGTCGAGGAGCTCGAAGACGGCCTGGCGATCACCCCCGGGGTTCTGCACGCCGGGACCTTCAAGACCTACGACGACCATCGGCTTGCCATGGCCGGCGCGGTGATGGGTCTCGTCGTACCCGGGGTCGTCCTCGACGACGTCACGACCACCGCGAAGACCTTCCCGGGATTCGCCGAGGCGTGGTCGCAGCTCGCGGGAGCCGACAGCTGACGCGTCAGCCGATCGACGACGAGGACCGGCTCGCGCGAGCGGGCCGCTCCTCTCGACCCCGCAGCCGGCTCCGTCCGCGCCACGACGACGCGACCGCTGCGCGGGTGGTGAGTGTCGATCGCGGCCGCTTCGGCTGCCTGGTCGACGCGCCTGACCTCGACGACCCAGTGCTTGTGATCGCGATGCGGGCCCGCGAGCTGGGTCGCCGCGCGATCGCGGTCGGCGACGAAGTCGATGTCGTCGGCGATCTGTCTGGCGGCCCCGACGCGCTGGCGCGCATCGTCCGCATCACGCCGCGGCGGTCAGTGCTGCGGCGCAGCGCCGACGACACCGATCCGGTCGAGCGGGTGCTGGTGGCCAACGCGGAGCAGCTCCTCGTCGTCGCTGCGGCCGCCGACCCCGAGCCGCAGCCGCGCCTGATCGATCGTTGCCTGGTCGCGGCGTACGACGCGGAGATCACTCCGATGTTGTGCATCACCAAGACCGACCTGGCTTCCGCTGACGCGGTCGCCGCTAACTACGCCGAGCTGAACCTGCCGGTGATTCGAAGTGGACGACCTGGCTTCGAAACGGCCGTCGAACAAGTACGCAGCGCACTCCACGACCGCGTCACAGTGCTCGTGGGGTCGTCAGGCGTCGGGAAGTCGACGCTGGTCAACGCACTAGTTCCTGATGCGGCGCAGCGAATCGGAGCCGTGAGCGCAACCACCGGCAAGGGCCAGCACACGACGACGGCGGCAATCGCCTTGCCGCTGCCCGGCGGCGGTTGGGTGATCGACACGCCGGGCATCCGGTCGTTCGGCCTTGCGCACGTTGACCGCGACCGGCTGATCGCTTGCTTCCCGGATCTCGCCGCGGGCACGGCGAACTGTCCGAGCGACTGCGACCACGTCGACACCGAGGCATGCGAGCTCGACGCGTATGTGGCAGCCGGACATGCGAGCGCGGAGCGCCTCGACTCGCTCAGACGCCTCCTGGTAACCCGCGACGCCCTTTAGGTAAGCAAAGTGGCGTTGCTCGACCTATAGCCATGCGAAGCGGGGCAGCTGGCGAGGTTTACGCGTTCGCGCCCACCGCGATCGTCTCCTCGACCTCCGCGATCCGCGCGTCCATCGCCGCGCGCTCCTTGTCGAGCGCCTCAGCCTGGTCCTCGTCGGACTTCATCAGCTCGTCGAGGTTGTGGCCGGCCATGTCGAGCACGCCCATCTCGGCGTAGCACTTCTGGACCTTGTCGCCCCACAGCCCGATGTCCTTGACGCAGGGCACGATCCGGCTGAACAGCAGCGACCGGAAAATCTGCTGGAACTCCGAGTGGTCAGCGATCTCCTTGCACTCCTCGACCGGCAGCCCGAGCGTCTCGTAGACCTCGGTGCCGAGGAACCGGTTACGCATCAGCCAGCAACCCTCGACGACGAAGTCCTCTCGCTCGTCGCGCTCCTTCTGCGAGAGCTCGGCGTACGCATCCTTGAGCGCGAGGCGGCCGAAGGCGACGTGGCGTGCCTCGTCCTGCATGACGTAAGCCAGCAGCTGCTTCGCCAGCGGGTTGCCGGCGAGGTCTCGCTGCAGACCGAATGCCGCGAGCGCGAGACCCTCGATGAGGACCTGCATGCCGAGGTAGGCGAAGTCCCAGTCCTTCGCCTGCAGCGCGTCGTTGAGCAGCGCGGCGAGGTCCTTGTTCATCGGATAGACGGTGCCGACCTTCTCCTGCAGAAAGCGGGCGAACGTCTCGACGTGACGCGCCTCGTCCATGACCTGCGTCGCGCCGTAGAACTTCGAGTCCATGTCGGGCACGGTCTCGACGATGCGGGCAGCGGTGATCATCGCGCCCTGCTCGCCGTGCATGAACTGACTCCACGACCAAGCCGCCTGGTTGTGGGTGAACTCCTCCTGCTCCTTCTTCGTCATCTTGTCCCAAACGGACGTGCCGTGGAACGGGTTGTACTCCTCAGGCATCCCGACCGGGTTGTGGTGCTCGACCTCGATCGACCAGTCCATGCGCTTGGTCGAGTCCCACTGCTTGTCCTTGCCCTTTTGATAGAGCGACAGCAGCCGGTCGCGCCCGTCGTCGTACTCCCAGCTGAACCGGGCTTCGCAGTTAGCCGGAACGTCCCAGGTCGCGGTCACGTCCGTCGGGATGACGTACTTCTCGGCAGTGGTCATGACACGCCTTTCATGAGGAGTCGTTCGACTAGTTGGGCCATTCGTTCAGCGATCGCCTCGGCGGAGCCGTCGGGACCATCGCTGGGGAGAACGAGGTAGGAGATGGTCAGCCGCGCGACCATCTCGGAGACGAGCTCGACGTCTTCGCGCGGCAGCTCGGGCCAATGCGACAGCCAGTAGCTCTCGATGTTGCGGCGCGCCGCGCCGATGACGACCTCGCCGCGCGTGGTGAGGAACGGCAGCAGGTCGTGGGTGTCGTCGGTCAGCACCGCCTTCAACAGCGGGTTGTCCGACGCCTCGCGGATCGTCCACTCCGTCGCTGCGGCGATCGCGTCGACGGGGCGATCCGGGTGGACCTCATCGATGAACCTGTTCGTGCCATCGATGAAGCGCTGCGACTCACGCTCGGCCAGCGCCTGCGCGACCGCGTCCTTGGATCCGAACTCGTTGTAGAGGGTCTGGCGCGAGACTCCGGCCGCTGATGCGACGTCGACCATCCTGGCCTTTTGCCAGTTGCCCGCGACGATGACGTCGTACGCCGCGTCGAGCAACGCCTCGCGGGTGGAGGAGTGCAGCGCGTCGCGAGTGGAGCGAGCTTCCGTCATCACGGGCAGTCTTTACACGAAGGGCCTCCGTGTCAAGTGCCTCACGCTCGCGGATTCTCGCTGGATTCGCCTCACTAGGCTCAGTACGTGTCCAGCTGGGAGGCAGACCTTCGGCTGGCGCACGCTCTCGCCGATCTTGCCGACGCGGTCACCCTGTCGCGCTTCCACGCCGCAGACCTCATGGTGGAGACGAAGCCGGACCTCACCCCGGTCAGCGACGCCGACAAGGCGACCGAGCAGACGCTGCGTGAGGCCATCGAGCGCGAGCGGCCGAACGACGCGATCGTCGGCGAGGAGTACGGCGCGACGACCGCCGCCTCGCGACGGTGGGTGATCGATCCCATCGACGGCACCAAGAACTACGTGCGTGGGGTGCCCGTGTGGGCAACCCTCATCGCCTTGCAGGAGGACGAGCGCAGCGTCGTCGGGGTCGTTTCGGCGCCGGCGCTCGGGCGGCGATGGTGGGCATCCGCGGGCGGAGGTGCGTGGACCCGCACAGCGATCACCGAGGCGCGGCCGTGCCGCGTGTCGGAGGTCGGCTCCCTCGCAGATGCGTCGCTGTCGTACTCCTCGCTTCAAGGTTGGGACCAGGTCGACCGGCGTGACGCCTTCCGCAGGCTCGCCGACTCGGTCTGGCGCAATCGGGCTTTCGGAGACTTCTGGAACTACATGCTGGTTGCCGAAGGTGCGGTCGACATCGCATGTGAACCCGAGGTGTCGCTGTGGGATCTCGCACCGTTGAACGTCATCGTGGAAGAGGCCGGCGGTCGCTTCACCGATCTCTCCGGCGTTGATCGGGTCGACGGCGGCAACGCCGTCGCGACCAACGGCAAGCTGCACGACCAGGTGCTCGCAGCACTCACACCGTGAGCAACCGCGCGACCGAATCTCCACTGAGCCGCACAGCGCGGCTCCTTCGTCAGCAGGCCGAGGCGTGCAAGCGGCTCGGCAGCCCGCTGTACGACGAGTTGTTGCGACATGCCGCCGACGACCTGATGGCCGGCGGCCCGACAGCGGCCGTTCTCGACGGACATTTCGAAGATCCCGGACCTAGCGCACTTGCGTTGCGGATGATGGGCGGCGTCCACGCCGTCGTGCTCAACGGACACGCGCCGGACCTCGCACGGTGTTACCCGTCGATCGCCGGCAAAGCAGCGGCGTCCGCCGACGACGCCTGGCCGGCCTTCGCCTCGGTGCTCGAGGATCACCGCGACGCCATACGCGAATGGTTGCACCGCCCGCCGCAGACCAACGAGGTCGGCAGAGGCGCGGCGCTGATCGGCGGGCTGCTGCACATCACCGCTGACGCGCCGATGCCAATCCGCCTCATCGAGGTTGGTGCCAGCGGTGGACTGAACCTGCGCGCCGACCGGTTCCGGATCGATGGTGAAGTGGCGGCGTACGGCGATCCGTCCTCACCCGTGCAGCTCGGAAAGGCTTGGCTGGGAACCTCCCCGCCGGTAGCAACGTTGGACGTCGTTGAACGGATCGCCGGCGACCTCCACCCGGTCGACGTCTCGACCGACGCCGGTCGCTTGCTGCTTACGGCGTACGTGTGGGCAGATCAGGTCGCGCGACTGGAGCGGCTGCGTGGTGCATTCGAGCTCGCTGCCGCACTTCCGCTCAGGGTGCACCAAGAAAGCGCGGAGCAAACACTCACCCGGACCTCGCTGGTCGAGGGCGCCTGGACCGTCGTCTGGCACTCGGTGTTCCAGCAGTACCTGTCGCCAGACGATCGCGAGGCTCTGAAACGCCGCATCGACCAACTCGGTGCCCAAGCCGGCGAGAGATGCAGGTTCGCCCACCTCACGCTGGAGCCGACTCGGCCATTGCCGGGCGGCGACTTCAAGTTCCTGGTCACATTGCGCACGTGGCCGGGCGGTGACGATCGGATTCTCGGCGAAGCATCGGGCCACGGCATCCCCACGACCTGGGAGCGCTGATCCCTGGCCATCCACGTCACTGACTACTCGCGCGCCGCCACGTAATGGGCGGCGAGGCCGATGCCCCACCCGAACAGCGGATAGACGAACCACGGGTAGCCGGCCCCACTGATCGCCCAGATGACCACCAGGAAGAGCTGTACCGCGATGAACACCGTCGCGTGGATCTGGAAGCCTTGGCGCCGGCCACTCTTGGCGTGCTGCTGGATTCGCTCTCGACGCGCGCGGCGCTCCCACCTCTCCTGCTCGTCGGCAGCTTCGAGCCGCTCCACAGCACGCTCGAAGGGGTCGTCCGTCACTTCTGCCTCCTCGTCGCGCTCCGTTGCAGTCGTTCGATGCGGGTAGCGGCTTGGTCCAATACACCGGCGGCCGCCACTGGATCGACGATCCCTGCCAACGGCAGCAGTCGAGCCTTGAAGCGGTCGAGCAGCGCGCCCAGCGAGTCCTCCCCGGCAAGCCGCACCCCGGTACGGATCTCGAGCTCTGCAAGCAGCTCCCCGCGAGCCGCGAGGGCCTGGATGCCGGCATCCGTGTTTCGGTACACCGTCTTGCTGGTTCCGCGCGCCCGTTCTTCCTCGATCAGCCCCTCGGTCTCGAGTGCCTCGAGCGCCGGATAGATGCTGCCAGGAGACGCGCGGTACCGCGGTCCGAATCGTCGAGCGAGCTCTGCCATCAGCTCGTAGCCGTGCCGAGGGCGCTCCGCCAGCAGGGCCAGCAGCACCAGAGGCAGCTCGCCGTGGCGGAAGAAGCGGCTCGTCATCCGACTGCCACGACGCTCGCCGGTACCGGGTCCGCGAAACCCTTCAACGACAGCGCCCCCCGGGGTGACACCTCAACCGGCGGGTCCGAGCCAATCAGCGCGCACGCGCGATCAGTGACCAGGACTTCGTCGGCGGCAGCGATGTCGCAGAGCCGCTTGGCGGTGATCACTGGCGTTCCGAAGTAGTCGCCATCGGCGCGCATCGGTCGACCGGCGTCGATACCGACCCGAAGCCGACAGCCATCCGGATCGCCGCGTACGACGCGCTGCATCTCCTGCGCACATGGGAGCGCGTCGCTCGGATCGTCGAACACGACCATGAGGCCGTCCCCCAGACACTTGACCTCACGACCGCGATGACAGGCGACGACCGAGCGCAGCAGCGCGAAGTGGCGAAGCCGTGCGGCGTGGGCCTCGCCTTCGCCCAGAAGCTCGATCAGCGATGTCGAGGAGACAAGATCGGTGAACATGACAGCGAGGTGCCGATCACCCCGAGAGACATCCACCCCGCGGGCGGAGAGCACTGCCACTCCGAGCGCTGTCGTTGCGTAGACAGCACCCGCCTCGGAGGACACGACCGATACCAGGCCCTCGCTGCGAAGCACTTCCAGAGCGACCGCTACCCGAGCCCATTTGGGGACCAGCTGTTTGATCTCCTCGAGTCGTTGGCCGCGTTGTGCCAGCAACTCGAGAAGTGCCATCAGCAACGGGCGCGCGGAGGCACGAGAAGACACCACACACCTCCGCCCTACGAAACTGCTACGAATCTATATCGATTGGCTTACGAAAAGTCAATCGAGACGAGCCGAAGCGAGTCGGCCTTCACCCGCGGAACGGGCGGATCAGCTGTCGGAGTCCTGGGCGAAGACCGGGTGGACGAACATGTTGGGGTCGTCGTACCAAGCCCGGGTCACCCCCGGCGGGTACACGAGCTGACGGATGATCTTCGCCGGATTGCCGCCGACGAGTGTGTCATCGGGAACGTCCTTGGTCACGACCGCGCCCGCTGCGACGAGTGCACGCGACCCGATTGTCACGCCGGGCAGGATGATCGCCCGCGCTCCGATCCAGGCGCCGTCCTTGATCACCACCGGCGCCTCCCGCACCGGACGCCCTTCGACACCATGGCTGTCGCTGTCGGTGATGTAGACGTCGTTCGCAATCGCGATGTCGTTGCCGATGGTGATCTCTTTGCAACAGGCCAGGAAGACCCCGTTGTTGAGGAAGACGCGGTCACCGATGCGGAGCTTGCCCCAGCCGGTGACAAGCGTTCGCTTGTGGGTCGACCAGATCTTGAAGTGGTCGCCCACTTCCATGTCGGAGGCGTCGACGGTCGGGCTGCCGAGCATCGTCGCCTGCGCGCCGACCGACTTGCACTTTCGGAGATACCAGTCGGCGCGTGCGCGCTGCTTCCCGTAGGACCAGAAGAACTGAGCCTCGAGCTTCTTCCGCTTCAGCGCGGAACGAACGTCCCCCACAAGAGTCAACGGTAGATCAGCGGGCGGCTTCCATCACAGGGCCCTCCTCGGAGTCCACGGCTTCCGATGTCGTCACCGCTGAGGCGAGACGCACCTTGCGTAGCACCGCTGCGCCGAGCGCCGCTGCGAGCCCGCAGGCGAGAGCGCCGAGCCCAAGTCCCCAGCGTGCGCCGACATGTTGAGCGATGGCACCGGCGACCGGTCCCCCGATCGGCGTCGATCCCAAGAACGCCACCGCCCACAGCGCCATCACCCGACCGCGCATCTGCGGGGCAGCCGCGAGCTGGAGGGTGCTGTTTCCCTTCGAGATGAAGGTGACACTGGCGGCGCCGACCGCCGCGAGGGCGATGAGCTCCAGCCACAGGTTCGGCGCGACGGCGGCAAGGGCGAGCAGGACGCCGAACAACGCGGAGGACCGCACCAGGGTGGCGAGCCCGGTCCGGCCCCGGGCCGCGGCGTACAGACCACCGGCGATCGCGCCCACACCCATCGCGGCGGTCATGAAGCCGTAGGTCCGGGACCCACCGTGGAAAGCGCGGGCGGCGACGACCGGCAGCGTGACCTGGAACTCGTAGGTGAGGCATCCGACGATCGCCATCATCAGCAGGGGAATCGCGAGGCCGACCTCGCCGCGCACGTAGCGAAGTCCCTCGACGAGCTGGCCACGTCTGCGCTGCGCCGGTTCTGATGGCGAGAGCTTCGACACGTCCATCGCGAGCAGCGATGCGACAACGGCCACGAAGCTGCCGGCGTTGATCAGGAAGCAGACCCCGAGACCGCCCGCGTTGATGATCAATCCGGCTGCGGCCGGGCCGATCGCTCGGGCGACGTTGACCATGACGGTGTTCAGCGTGACGGCGTTGCGAAGATGCTCTTTGCCGACCATCTCGAGGATGAACGACTGACGAGCCGGGTTCTCGAAGGTGTTGTTGAGACCGAGTACGGCAGCGAGGACTCCGATCTCCCACATCCGCACGACATGCGTGACGGTGAGCAGCCCGAGCACCAGCGCTTGGATTCCCATCAGGCTCTGCAACGCGATCGTGAGCCGACGCTTGTCGACGCGGTCGGCAACGACACCGCCGTACGGCCCGAGCAGCATCACGGGAAGCGTCTGCAGCGCCACGATCAGGCCGACATCGGTGCCGGAGTCGGTGATCTGGAAGACCAGGAACGACTGCGCGATCGACTGCATCCAGGTGCCGATCATCGAGACCGACTGGCCCCCGAAGTAGAGCCGGTAGTTCGGGTTCACCAATGAGGCGAACGTGTCGCGACGGAACCGCTCGAAGCGGCTCAACTTCCGGCCTTGCGCATTGCGGCAACCAGCGCCTCGAGCGCCGGCAGCGCTCGCTCGACGTGCTCGCGCTCGGCGTCGTCCAGCTCCGCCAGACCTTCCGCGAGGATGCGGCCGCGCTGCTCGCGGAGCCGATCGTGGGTACGGCGGCCGGTCGCCGTGACTTCCACGAGCCCGGCACGCCGGTCGTCGGGATCGGCGGTGCGACGCAACAGACCGGCGTCGACGAGTGTGCCGACGACTCGGCTGAGCATCGTTGGGTTCATGTGCTCGATCTCGGCGAGCTCAGACAAGCGCAATGGCCCTTGGCGGGCGACGACTCCGAGGGTCGACAGCTGGCTCGTGGTCAGGTCGGCACCGCGAGCCGTCGAGTTGAGCCGCCTCGACATCGCGCCGACGATCGCCCGTAGCCGGGCTGCTGCGTCAGCGTCGTCTTTCACTCAGACGAGTTTATATTACTTGCCTGCTGGCACGCAATCTTTTGCTTGCTGCAGTCAGAAGTCGGCAATCGTGAGGTCGTCGTCGTAAGTGCGGTCCGGTGGCTCGATGCTCAGGTGCGGCAGGGTTCGGTCCATCCACTTCGGGAGGTACCAGTTCGCCTGCCCGAAGGCGTGCATCACCGCAGGCACAAGCACTGTCCGCAGGATGAAGGCGTCGATCATCACCGCGCCGGCAAGCCCGAGCCCGAACTCGGAAACCTGACGCTGATCCCCGAAGACGAACGCCAGGAAGACCATGATCATGATCGTCGCGGCCGCGGTGATGACCCGCCCCGTCTCGGCCTGGCCGACGCTGACGGCGAGCTTGTTGTCGCCGGTGTGGATCCACTCCTCGTGCATCCGGCTGACGAGGAAGACCTGGTAGTCCATCGAAAGGCCGAACAGGATCGCGAACATCATCACCGGCACGAAGGCGTCCACCGGGCCCGGCCTCCCGATCGTGAAGATGTTCGCCAAGTGGCCTTCTTGAAAGACGAACACGAGCAGGCCAAAGCTCGCCAGCGCCGCGAAGATGTTCATGACGGAAGCCGTCAGTGGGATGACGAGACTTCGGAACGCAATCATCAGCAGCAGGGCGGCAGCAAGGACGACGACGCCGATGAAAAGCGGCAGCTTGTCCGCCAGCACCTTCGAGAAGTCGATGATCGCTCCGGTCGATCCGCCGACGTACGCGACTTGTACGGCGGACCCCGGGATGGTGTCGGGAATGACCTGGGTGCGCAGCTTTTTCACGAGGTCGGTCGTCGCCTGATCCTGCGGTGAGGTCTTCGGGACGACGACGAACACTGCCGTCTTGCGGTCCAGGCCCATGACTGCCGGCGTCACCTCGGCGACGTCGGGCACCTTGCGGATGGCGCTTTGCAGCGGCGCGAGCTGGCTGACGTCACCGGGCTGCTTCAACTGCGCGATGACCTGCATGTTGCCGGTGAAACCGACTCCGAAGCCTTCGCTGAGCAGGTCGTAGGCCTCGCGCGTGGTGTCGCCCTTGGGATCGTTGCCCGCGTCAGCGGCACCCAACCGCATTGCGAACGCCGGCGCGGCGAGGGCAACGAGCACGGCGATCGCGGCAACCGCGAACGGGAGTCGGCGTCGCTCGATGAGCCGGGCCCAGCGCAACCACCCACCGGTGACATGGCTGTCGTCCGGACCTTGCTCCTGCAGCCGCGCGAGGCGCTTACGGCCGAGCACCTTCAGGCCCATGAAGCCCAGGAGCGCAGGCGTCAGAGTCAGTGACGCGATCATCGTCAACGCGACGGTGATCGCCGTACCGACAGCGACACCCACCAGGAACGTGACGTTGAGCAGCAGCAGGCCGAGCAGAGCGACGCACACCGTCGCGCCGGCGAACAGCACCGCTCGACCCGACGTGTTCAGCGAGGCCTCGATCGAGTCCTCGACGCTCATCCCGTGCAGCAGGTTGTTGCGATGTCGACTGACGATGAAGAGGGCATAGTCCACCCCCACGCCTAAGCCCATCAACACCGAAAGCTGCTGAGCAAACGGCGCAACGGACAGCGCGTGCGACAGCATCGCCTCGATCGATGTCCCGACGAGGATCGCGAAGATCGCGGCCACCAGCGGCGTGACCATTCCCCGCCAGGAGCCGAACGCGAGGAACAGGATGATCGCCGAACCGAGTACGCCCGCGAGCTCACTAGGACCGGTCTTCACCTGCTTGCGCAGGGTGATGGCTTGACCTAGCAGCTCGACCCGAAGCGAGTCGCTACGCGCCGCCTCCGCGACGTCGATGAGCTTGTCGATGGACGACGTCGGCAGCACATCGGCTAGGTGATCCCACTGCACAACCGCATAGGCAGTCGCGCCGTCCTTGCTGATCTGTGCTGCGCCACCGGGCCCGAACGGCGAGATCACCGCGACGACATGCTGGAGCCCGGCGATCCGCGCGAAGAGCTTCGTCTCCGTCGCCTTCAGCTTCGGGTCCGTGACCTTGCCGTGGTTCGCGTGAACGACCAGCTGGTCGACGTCACCCGCCGCCTGCGGGAAGTCCGCGCGCAGCAGGTCGATGGCGCGCTGCGTATCCGTGTGGGGGAGATTGAAGCTGTTCGAGTACGTCGATCCGACCCGATGCGCGATGACGCCCGTGTAGACAGCGGTCGCGACCCACAGTCCGACGACGATCCACCGGTACCGAACGCACCAGCGGGCGAGCGCACTCAACTACGTCCCCCTAGATGCCGCCCCCGTGATGTGAACACCATTCTCCGGGACAGGAATTAGGGATTTCACAGCGCCCCCTGCCCGACCGCGGCGCTACCTGGCCTGTGCGCTGTCCTTGGACACCATCAGGCTCGACTCGTCGACCGCCTCGAACTCGTTGCCGGGGATGCCCTTCAGCTGGGCGATGAAGCTGTCGCCCCACTTCGTGCTGGCCTCGCCCTGGAAGTACCAGGACGAGCCGTTGTCGGCGAGGATCAGCCCATAGGTCTTCATCGCCTGCACCACGACGCGCGCGTCCTTGCCGAAGCTCGCCGGCGGCGTCCAGTCGGCTTTCAGCCGGAACCGCGCACCCATCGGCGGATAGGCCAGGCTGTCCTTGCTGCCGGCCTGGTGGCGAGCCGGCCAGATGTAGTGCCGCGACGTGTACGGCGCGGTGAACCTGATCGCGTGGTCGACGTAGCCGGCCTTCACCTCGTCGTACCGCAACAGTCCCGGCATGATCGGCAGGCCGGCGGCGTCCGCCGAGGTCCAGTCCGCCGGACGCAGCTTGTTGCCGTTCAGCGACCACGTCGCGCCCGACCCACCGGTCCATTCCCCGTTGCGGCCCTGCCGCGCGTCGTACACCTCGTAGAGCCGGCAGGTGTCGCGGTTGACGACGATCGCGTGGCGGTCGCCGCTCGCGTTCTTGCCGCCCTCGATCTTGGTGTCCGAGCCGAGCGGGTATCCGACGTGGTCGCTCTCGGAGGAGTAGGTGAACTTCACGTGCACCTTGGCGTGGGAGTTGTCGACGTAGGTGATCGGGATCCCGTACGGGACCGGCTGCGCGCCGTAGGACGGCCCGAAGTCCGGATGCACGTTGTAGTCGCCGATGTTGCTCACCCACTGCGCACTGTGGCGGTCCACGGGGAGATCGGCGACCTTGGCATGCCAGACGTTGTTTGCCGGAAAGGCAGTGCAGCTGGTCCCGGACAGATGCTTGCCGGGCGCAGCCTGGCGAGCGGGAGCCGCAGCGGTGACCCCCGCGGACAGCATCGCAAGTGAGGTGGCGGTGACGACAACCCGTCGAATCGAGATCACGACAGGGCTATCGGCATCCGCAGATGCCCGATCCAGTGCAGCAATGTGGCTTTGCATGGGCGATCCAGGCGCAAACTGCCCGATCAGGTCATGCAACGCCGCATTGCTTGGCCGGGCCGCGCCCGCGGCTACTGGGTTGTTGAGGGGTAGCGGACGTAGGCGTCACGGAGCGTGCGGATGAACGCCGGGTCGCTCAGCGGGTCCGACGGGATCTCGAGCGCGACGCCACGCGCGGCGAAGTCGTCGCTGAATCGCTTCAGCACGCCCACGAGGTCGATGTCGTCGAGGTGCTCGTCGTGACGGCGTCGGTCGGCCTCGTCAGTGAACGCGATGCCCTTCCACGACAGGCTCACCCGCAGCCGGTCGGTCGTGAACGCAGCAAGCTCCTGTCCGCCGTCGACGATCGCCCACCCACCGCCATCCCGGCGCACCAGCTCCGCGTCCTTCGACATCGTGACCATGCCGTCCTCGGGCTTGCCGGTCGGCCGGACGCGGTGCCACATGAAGTCGTTGTCCGCGACGATCGCGGTGTTGTCGATTCCGCCCTCGTGCAGCACCGACGGGCCGTCCGGACCCTCCGGCCAGTACTCAAAACCACCGTCGCTGCCCCGGTAGAACCACGAGACCCCGGTCGCGACCTTCACCCGGACGTCTTCGAACAGGCCTGAGAGTCCCATGATCGTGAGGAACGTGATCGGGTAGGTCGTCCGGTCGAAGCCCCGGAAAGCCGGGATGTCGGTGTGGCCCGCGCCCTGCGGGAACGGCAGCTGCCAGGTCAGGTTGACGTAGACCGTCGTCGGCCGAACGATCTCGGCGCCGAACAGCTGCTTCGCAGCACCGCAGAAGGCCTCACTGTCGAGGATCGGCTGCACACCGTCGAGCACGTCACCGTCAAATGCCCAGTTGCCGCGGAACACCGGCGCAACAATCATCTGCGCAGGTTCGTCTTGACCGGACAATGTTGCGTACTCGGCGCTGTTGGCGAAGTACCGCTGCACCGGCCAGTACGGCGCGTGGGTCTCGATCAGCCGCCACACCTCGTCACGGTCGTCGACGACTCGGTCGAGGGTCACGGGCGTACGCGGCAGCGGCATCTCCCGGACAGTGTCCACAGCGGCCGTTTCGGTCATCAGACCCCCTGGTTTACGCCAAATCTGTCAAGTTCCCGACAGTTTCCCCAAGTTAATTGGAGGGTGGCAAACCCGGCTTCCTAGGTTCGCAATCACAGCCGAGACGAACCAGCCGGGAGTCGCAATGTTCAACATCCGCCAGACCGCAACGGTGATCACGGGGACCGTCCTCGCCGCCGGCCTGAGCCTTGGTCTCGCGACTCCGGCAAGCGCCTCCGCCGCCCACAAGGCCGCCGCGAGCGCCGGGTGCAGCGCAAGCGCAGCTCCGGCCTCGAACAAGTTCAACCGCACCCCGGACGGCGAGTCCTGGACCGTGGCCTTCGACCGCTGCAACTACGAGGGCAAGGCGATGGGCTCCACCTCGACGCCGTACGACGACAACGCGTACTGGGCGGCCGAGAAGCGTCCGGACCTGTTCTGGGGAGCGGTCAACACCTATGGCTACAAGGTCGCCCCGTACGGCGCCTGGAACATCGAGATCGACGCCAAGAAGGCCGGCTACTCGATCACCAACACCCCGCAGGTCGGCGACATCGCAGCGTGGAAGCCGAACGCGATGATGGGCCAGACCCCGGACGGCTACAACTGGTACCAGGCAAGCTCCGGCGGCCACGTCTCCTATGTCGAGGCAGTGAACGCGGACGGGACCATCACGGTCAGCGAGACCGGCCACGGCACCGACGACTACGGCCACACTTTCGACCTCCGCTACACCAAGGCAACGTTCTTCATCCACCGCTAGAGAGCCAGCCCGCGGGAGCTCGGATCCGGCTGGTCCGAACTCCCGCGGGCTTGTAACTGATCGGTAACGCCGTCCGAATAAGTTGAAGGTGCCTACCATCCGAACCGCGCAGCCTGGGGGGGCCGCAAGTGTTTTCCTCGCGCGCATCTGCGCGTCTGACATCAGCGGCCGTGGTCGCTGCTCTCCTGGTCGGTGGCTGCGTCGGCCTGGCCGCGCCCGCGGCAGCCGCCCCGGCGCGGCCGGCCCTCAAGAGCTGCACGACAAGCGCGACACCCAAACCGACCAAGTTCAACCGCACGCCGGTTGGAGACGGCCCGTGGCAGGTGCCGCTGGACCCCTGCAACTACGAGGCGCGGGCCAACGGCTACACCAGCGTGAACTACGACGACTGCGTCTACTGGGCGGCCGAGAAGCGGCCGGACATCTTCTACGGCCCGGTGAACAAGTACGGCTACCGCACCCCGCCGCACGGCGCGTGGAACGTGGAGCTGGATGCCAAGAAGGGCGGCTACGCCGTCGACCACTTCCCCCGGGTCGGCGACATCGCCGCGTGGAAGCCGAACGCGATGATGGGTCGATCCGACGACGGCTACAACTGGTTCCAGGCCAGCCCCGGCGGCCATCTGGCTTATGTCGAAGGCGTCAACGGTGACCAGATCACGCTGAGCGAGACCGGCCACGGCGAGGACGAGGGCGGCTACACGTTCGAGCTGACCTACACGTCTACGGCGTACTTCATTCACCGGCCTTAGGGCCGAACGGATGCGTCTTTTCGCGCGCTACAGCGAAGTCACCGAGGTGATCTGAGAGCGACCGCTCTCACCAGGTGTCGACGACGCGGCGACGCTCGCCGCGCGCAGGCGGCTGCCAGCCGCGAAGCAGCGCAGCCACCCGGGTCCTGGTCTGTGCCGGATCGATCACGTCGTCGATCTCTCCGTACGTCGCCGCAGACAGCGCGCTCCCTCGCTCGTACGCCGCGGCGACCAGGGCGTCGAACGCTTGCTGCCGCTCGTCGTCATCCTCGATCGCAGCCAACTCCTTGCGCATCGCGAGCCGCACGGCGCCTTCCAGTCCCATCCCGCCGACCTCGCCGGTGGGCCAGGCCAGCGTCGCGAGCGGCGCATGGAAGTCACCGCCCGCCATCGCCATCGCACCGAGGCCGTAGCCCTTGCGCAGGATGACCATCACGATCGGGACCGTCATTGTCGCGCCGACGGTGAACAGTCGCGACGTGTGACGCACCAGGCCGGTCTGCTCGGCCGCCGGGCCGACCATCATGCCCGGGGTGTCGCACAGCGACAGCACCGGCAGGTCGAAGGCATCGCACAGCTGAAGGAACCGCGTCGCCTTGTCGGCGCAGTCGCTGGTGATCGCGCCGGCGAGATGCAGCGGGTTGTTGCCGATCACGCCGATGGCGCGACCCTCGATTCGGGCGAATGCGGTGACCATCCCACGCGCCCATCGCGGCCGCACCTCGAGCACGGAGCCTTCGTCCGCGACCAGGTTCAGGACCTTGCGCACCTCATACGCGCGCCGGCGGTTCTCCGGCACCACTTCGCGAAGTGCGATCTGATCCGGCTCGGACCACTTCGGTAGCTCCGCGACGAACGCCGTGAGCGCACGCTTCGTGACCTCGACTGCCTCCGCGTCATCCGCAGCGCTGATATCGACGACGCCCGTGGTGACGTGCATCTCCTGCGGACCGACGTCGTCGGCATCGACGACACCGAGCCCGCCGCCTTCGATCATCGCCGGCCCGGCCATGCCGATGCTCGCCTCGGGCGTAGCGATCGTGATGTCGCAGCACCCGTAGAGCGAGGCATTGCCGGCGAAGCAGCGGCCGGACGCGATCCCGATCCGCGGCACCACGCCGGACAGCGCGGCGAAACGGCCGAAGGTCGGTACGTCGAGGCCGGCGACTGTGGGCACGTCGGAGTCGCCGGGACGTCCGCCGCCGCCCTCGGCGAACAGCACCAGCGGCAGCCTCTCGCGCCGCACCACCTCGAGAAACCGGTCGGTCTTCTTGTGGCCGAAGTGGCCCTGCGTGCCGGCAAGCACCATCACGTCGTAGCCGACGACCGCCACACGTCGGCCTTCGACAGTCCCGATGCCGGTGACGACGCCGTCGGCCTGCGTCTTCATCAGCAGGTCGGCGAACTCGCGGCGCCCCCGCTGTGCGGCAACGACCAGGCCAGCCCACTCGTGGAAGCTGCCGGCGTCGAACAGGTCGTCGAGGTTCTCCCGGATCGTGCGTCGGCCGCGCGCGTGGACCTTCGCGACCGCCTCCGGGCGGGCCTCGTCGGAAAGCAGGCGCTGACGCTCGCGCACCTTCTCCAGCTCCGGGCGCATCGCTCCCTCGTCGGTCACGCGGGAAGCATCTCAGTTGCAGCTACCCCGTCGATTGCGTCACCAGCAGCCGCAGAGTGCCCAGATATTCGGGTTGGCTGCGAAGCGCGCCGTACTGACGGTCCCACTCACCGCTCTCGAGGTCCGAGCGAAGCGCCTCGACGGCGCGGGTCTCGGCTCCGTGCGGCAAGAACGCCCACGCCGACTGTGCCCGGCGTACCGCCGCTTCGAGGATGCGCTCGGGTCTGCCGTAGAAGGCCTCGAGGAAGCCGTCGGTGCAGTCGAAGGGAATCGGGACAGTCGTCACCGTCGTGGGCTCTTCGAGCATCTCGACCAGGTTTGCGATCGACGGGTCGCGCGACTTCGCGACAGCGACCATCTCCGGGATGTAGCGCATCATCCAGAACTCCGCGAAGGTGTCGATGTCGAACGCGAGGATCACCCGCGGACCTCGAGTCACCCTTCGCATCTCTCGCAGCCCTCGCTGGATGTCGCGCCACTGGTGGACCGTGATCGTCGCCATCGCTGCGTCGAAGCTGTCGTCGGGGAAGGGCAGATCCTCAGCAATCGCGTCGACGGCTTTGGTGAGGTGCGGCGGACGCTGCGCACGCATCGCCGCGGACGGCTCGACCGCGGTGACCTCTCGGTCAGTCGGCTCGTAGGACCCGGCACCAGCGCCGAGGTTGATCACGGTCTTGGCGTCACCTAACGCGGCATGGATGTACGCCGCGATCCGCGGATCGGCTCGGCGAATCTGCGCGTACCCCGAGCCGCCGGCCTCGTAGTCATAGTCGCCCGCGACTCGATATGCGGAGTCGCCGGCCTCGTCAGATATCGAGGAGCTCCTCGTGGAAGCCGCCGATCTCGCGTTCGCGGTCGACGAGATGGACCTCGAGGATCCAGTGGGCGGGGTTGCCGGTGCTGTCGACGCCGCGCAACGGCCGGTCGTTGGCGGGCGCGATTCGCGAGAAGTCCTTGGCGCCGTCGGCGTCAGCGTGCGGGAAGTCACCGACGAGATGCCCGGCGATGGTCCCGCCCCACTCGTAGCCGTGGACCGCACCCTGTCCGACCATGAACGCGAACAGCTCCGCGCCGGTGATGTCCGGAGTTGCCTCGAAGTGCGCGCGGCCCGCCGCCCACACGACCGGAAGCGCGTCACGAAGCCGGTGCTTCTCGGGATCGTCGCCGATGACATACGTGCGGCCGAAGTCGGCCTCCCAGTCGTCGAAGACGGGCCCGAGATCAAGGTAGACGATGTCGTCTTCGGTGAGTGCGCGGTTGGGCGGGTTCGAGTGGTACGGCTGGAGTGCGTTGACGCCGGACCGCACCACCCGCTTGTGCCAGTGCTTCTCGACCCCGAGCCGCTCGGCAGCGAGCGTCTTGATCGCATCGCTCGCTTCGCGCTCTGTCACGCCGGGCGCGATGATCCCCGCGTCCTCGATCGCCGCGAAGAGCTCAGTCGCCTTCTGCTGGGCATCGCGCAGCCGCTCGATGCGCTCAGTGTCCTGCATGGCGGTTGCACTCTCCGAAGATCTCCAGCGTGTGGCTCACGTCCGTGAAACCTGCGTCCGCGGCAACACGATGCGTCCACGATTCCACTTCTGGACCTTCGATCTCCACCGAGAATCCGCAGGTTCGGCAGACCAGGTGATGGTGGTGCTGCTCCGGCTCGCCCGACGCGGCCGGACCGCAGCGGCGGAACGCGGAGTCGCCATCGGGGCGAACGACGACATCCACCGCACCGTCCTCGGCCAGGCGCCTCAGGTGCCGGTAGACGGTCGTCAGCCCGACCGACTCACCTCTGGCGCGCAACACGTCGTACAGCGCCTGCGCGGTGAGGAAGCCGTCAGCGGACGCCAGCACCTCGTCGACCGCGGCGCCCTGCCGCGTCGATCTCCGGCGTGCGACGAGATCGGTCATCAATGCACCTCGCTGTGGTCATGCTCACGATGCTCGTGCGCGCGATGCGCGTCCACCCGATGCACATGCGCCCCGCGACGCCGGAGCAGCGGCGCGGCGACCCGCGACAGCAGGTACAAACCGAAGCTGATGAACGTCACGAAGACGCTCGCCTTCACGGTCGGGTGCTGAAGGTTCGCGATGAGTCCGCCGTCTGCGGCGAGGAAGGCGAACAGCACAGACAGCGCAGTGACCACGCCGGGACGCGCCGACAGCCGCTGGGCGGCGGCCGCAGGCGTGATGGCGAGACTCAGGACGAGCAACGTTCCGACGATCTGTGCAGCCTCGGTCACCGTGACGGCGAGTAGATAGAGGAACAACAGGCCGACGAACCGCACCGGCACACCTCGGGCCTCCGCCAGCTCCGGATCGACACTCGCGAACAGCAACGGGCGGAACATGCTCGCGGTGACGACGATGACCACCGCAACGATGACCAGCAGGATCACGAGCTGGCCGTTGCTGACGCCGTAGATGTAGCCGAACAGGATGTTGGTCGCTGCGGTTGCGAACCCGTGGTAGTGGCTGAGCAACAGCACGCCGAGCCCTAGTCCGAAGGCGAGGATGACACCGATGGCGGAGTCGCGCTCACGGGTACGAGCGCCGAGCAGCCCGATCGCCGTCGCGACGACGACGGAGCCGACGAGAGCGCCGACTACCGGATCGTTGCTGATCAACAACCCCGCCGCGGCGCCGGTGAACGCCAGCTCCGCGGTGCCATGCACGGCGAACGCGGCGCCGCGCGTGACCACGAAGGGACCGAGCAGCCCGCATGCGACGGAGATCAAAGCCGCCGCGATCAGCGCGTGCTGCGCGAACGGCTGATGCAGGTAGAAGCTGAGACCCATTCAGCACGCTCGCTTCGCGGCGACGTAGTGACTCACAGCAGGCCTCGGCCCGGACGGAGCTCGTCCTCGACGTGGTGATGACCGCCGCTGACATGGTCGTGCTCGAGGTCGGGCGCACCGACGACGATGATGCGGCCGCGCACTCGGAGCACGTCGACAGGCGCACCGTACAAGTCGCTGAGTCGCTCCGTCGTCATCACCTCGTCGGGCGTGCCGACCGCCCACCGGCCGCCGACCAGATAGAGCACCCGATCCACCAAGGGCAGGATCGGGTTGATCTCGTGCGTCACCAGGAGGACTGCGCTGTCGTGCTCACGCCGATGACGATCGATGAGGGCCATGACCGCTTGCTGATGGCCAAGGTCCAGCGACAGCAGCGGCTCGTCACAAAGCAGGACCGCGGGGTCAGCGAGCAGCGCCTGCGCGATCCGCAGCCGTTGTTGCTCGCCACCGGAAAGACTCCCGAGCGGAGCGTCCGCGTAGTGCGTGGCGCCGACCGCCTCGATCGCGGCGGCGACGCGACGTCGCGTCTCGCGCGACGGCCACACTGGACCCCAACGGTGTCCGTCGAGTCCCAGCCGGACGAGGTCGGTCCCGCGCAACGGCAGGTCACGATCGAACCCCTTCTGCTGCGGGATGTAACCGATCGCGTGATCGCCCCGACGCGGCGGGCGGCCGTTGACGAACACCTCGCCGGCGCTCAAGCGCTGCAGCCCGATCAGCACTCGGATCAGGCTGGTCTTGCCGGCGCCGTTCGGGCCGAGCACGGCGACGAGCTCACCGCGTTGCACGTCGAGGTTGAGCCCGTCCCACAGCACGCGGTCACCGAATCGAAGACCTGCGCCGCGCAGGCGGACCGCCTCGGCCAGGTCAGCCGCCAAGTGCCTCTAGCAGCGCGCGAGCCTGCGCCAGCTGCCACGCCTGGAAGTCCGGATAGGTCTGCGGCAGTGTCTCGGAGACTCCGACCACCGGCACCTTCGCACGATTTGCGAGTTGCTTGATCCGGGTTGTCTGCGCATCGACCACCTGAGAGTTGTACAGCAAGACGTCGACCGCGTGTGCGCTGATCGAGGCCTCGAACGCCGCAGTGTCCTGCGGGCTCGGGTCGTTGCCAGCCTCGAGCGCCTGAGCGAACGAGGGCGGCATCCCCAACTTGAGCCCACACGCCGCTACGAGGTAGCCCGGCACGCGCTCGGTGTAGGCGATCTTCGTCCCGGCGTACTTCCGTTTGATCGTGGCGATCGTGTCCAACAGCGGCTTCAGGCTGGCGTCGAATCGGCGCGCGGCCGCCGCAAAGTCCTTCGCGTCCGTCGGGTCGATCGCCCCGAGCTGCTGCGAGATGGCCTGGGCAACCTCATGCAACCGAGCGGTCCAGTACCACAGATGCGGGTTCGCGTCGGAGGCAGTCACGCCCAGCACCTTTTGGACGCTGAGCACCCGGCGGGAACCGCCGTCGGTGGCGAGGAGCTTGTCCATGAAGTCGTCGTAACCCACGCCGTTCTCGATGACGAGCTTCGCGCCGGACAGCGCCGCCGCGTCGCGGGGATCGCTCTCGAAGAGATGCGGGTCGGCATTCGGGTCGCTGATGATCGACGTCACCTCGACGTGAGTTCCGCCGATCTGCTTGGCGATGTCGCCCCAGAAGTTCTCGGCCGCGACCACCGGGATCCGACCGGAGTCGCCTGCCCCGCCGCCCCCGGAGGAGGACGAACCACAACCGCTCACCACCGCAATCGCGGCGAGAGCGGTCATGACCGAGAGCAGGCGGGGCAGGCGCGTCGTCATGGCGAGCACGCTAAACGCTACTGGTAACCGTTGTCAATATCATCTCGAAGTAGCACATCTCGCCCCTCCGGAAGCGGACACCGGACCCAATCCGGCACGACTGGAAGGACTTGATGTGCTACTTCGAGCTGGAGCCGGGGGTCCAGTAGCGGTAGTCGTGGTGCACGCGGAGGTTGAGCCGCCGGTAGAGCTCGATGGCACCAGCGTTGTCGACCTCGACTTGGAGGTAGAGGTGACGCCCGCCGCGACGGGCCGCCTCCTTGCACGCAGCGAGCGTGATCGCCGCCCCCAGTCCTGATCGCCGCCGCGCCTCCACAACGCGTATGGCGGCGAGGCCGGTCCAGCGGGCGTCGACGCTGGTTCGGGCGACAGCGACCGCCGCTCCGCCGTCGCGAAGCGACGCGAACACCACGGCCGGGTGGCTCTCGAGGACGGCCCGTCCAGCATCCGCGACGGGCGTTGAACCTTCCGCGTAGCAGGCGTACCAGGCGTCATCCGGCCCCTCGTCGAGCCGAAGCTCCAGGCCGGTGCTGACTGCCTGCGCGATCGCGCCCGGCATCGCGCGCAGCGCGTGCGCGACCTCTCCGGTCATGACGTGGCTGTGGCTGAACGCCGCCCAGCCACGCTCGAGCAGGCCGTCGGTCAGGCCCTCCGGGCTCGCCCCATCAGCCACCATGACCACCGGCGGCAAGCCACGTTGGGCGTACCAGTCGGACAGCGTGTCGATCGCCTGGTCGAGCTCGCAGCCCGGATTCCCGATCGCGAGCGCGGAGTTCGCGCGCCGCGTGAACCCGGAGGAGGCGCGGAGCAGCCATTCCCCCAGCCGGACCGTCTCGACCGCTCGCCAGCCGAAGGCGGCGATCTGCTCGATCTCCTTCGCCGTGGCAGTGGCCGAGCGCCCGGGTGGAACCACCCGCTGGGCCTCGATCGACGCCACCATCACCTCGGCGATCTCCCCGTCCCGCCGGCGCACCCGCCAGAGCTCCGCGTCCGCCGAAACGATCTCCCCCACCACGCTGATCGGTCCGACCGGAGTGGCGACCCGGAGCGTCACAGTCGTGCCTGGGTCGGGCACGTCGTACGCCTGTCCAGGCACTAAAGCGACTCCCGGTTTCGCACGAATCCAAGGCGACGGTGATACTAGAAGGCGCTGTAGTTCGAGGGAGGACCTGGAAAGTGACGTACGTCATCGCCGAGCCGTGTGTCGACCTGCTCGACAAGGCGTGTATCGAGGAATGCCCCGTCGACTGCATCTACGAGGGCGCCCGCATGCTGTACATCCACCCCGACGAGTGCGTGGACTGCGGCGCCTGCGAGCCGGTCTGCCCGGTCGAGGCCATCTTCTACGAGGACGATGTGCCCGATCAGTGGAAGGACTTCTACAAGGCCAACGTCGAGTTCTTCGAAGAGGTCGGCTCTCCCGGCGGCGCTTCCAAGACGGGCAAGATCGACAAGGACCACCCCTTCGTCGCTGCCCTTCCGCCCCAGGTGCACGACGAGCACTGAGGTCGCATGACCTCCGGTCTGGGGAGCCTCCCGGACTTTCCGTGGGACTCCCTCGCGCCGTACGCCGACAAGGCCCGGGCGCACCCTGACGGCATCGTCGACCTTTCGGTCGGCACGCCGGTCGATGCGACTCCCGACGTCGTTCGCCGCGCACTCGCCGACGCTTCGGACGCGCCCGGCTACCCGCTGACCGCCGGGGCGCCCGCCCTGCGCGAGGCGATCGCGGCGTGGCTCGGCCGCCGGTTCGGCGCAGCGGTGGACCCCGCGGCGGTGCTGCCGGTGATCGGCACCAAGGAGCTCGTCGCCTGGCTGCCAACCCTGCTCGAGGCTTCGGCTGTCGGCTACCCGTCGCTCGCGTATCCGACGTACGACGTCGGTGCGCGTATCGCGGGCGCAAGGGGAACCGTCGTCGACGCCACCGTGTCCGTCGGGCCGGAACGGCTCGACCTGCTTTGGGTGAACTCGCCGAGCAACCCCACGGGCGCCGTCCTGCCGGCCGAGCATCTGCGCAAGGTCGCGGACTGGGCGCGCGACCGCGGGACTGTGGTTGCGAGCGACGAGTGCTACGCCGACTTGTACTACGGCGGCGAGGCGCCCGCGTCCGTGCTGTCGCCGCAGGTGTGTGACGGCCGGCACGAAGGACTGCTCGCGGTGCACTCGATGTCGAAGCGGTCCAACCTCGCCGGCTACCGCGCCGGGTTCGTCGCCGGTGACCCTGCGCTGATCACTCGGCTGCTCGAGGTGCGCAAGCACGCCGGGATGATCGTGCCCGCACCGGTGCAAGCCGCGATGATCGCCGCGCTGGGCGACGACGAGCATGTCGTCGTGCAACGCCGGCGATACGAGGCGCGGCGCTCGATCCTGCTCGCCGCGCTTCGCGACGTCGGCTTCACCATCGACGACACCGGCGCCGGGCTCTACCTGTGGTCGACCCGCGACGAGGACTGCTGGGAGACCGTCGGCTGGCTTGCGGAGCGAGGCATCCTGGCGGCACCCGGTTCGTTCTACGGCGCCGCGGGAGCGCGCCACGTGCGCGTCGCGCTCACCGCGACGGATGAGCGGGTCGCCGCCGCAGCCTCACGGCTCATGGGTGCCTGACGTCAGCTTCCGGCCGCTCGGCCGTGACGACCTCCCGCTGCTGTTCGACTGGCTTCGCCGACCCCCCGAAGTAGCACATCAAGTCGCTCGATCAAGCCACTTCTGCGCTCGGTGTCCGATTCGAGGGCGGCAACATGTGCTACTTCGAGGAAGGGCCGGGGAGCTGCTTGCGGAACCAGTGGGTGGCTTCGGCGTTGTCGTTGTAGGCCGGAACCTCTTCCCAGTGGTTCGCACGGTAGAGCGCAAGCGCTGAGGTCAGCGTCACGTTCGTGTCGAGGACGCCCGTCGTCGCACCGAGCTCAACGGCTGCCGCTTCAAGGGCCTGCAGCAACGCCCACCCCGCTCCGCGACCGCGCATCGTTGGGCTGACCCACATCCGCTTCACCTCGGCCGTTTCCGGCTCGATCAACCGCACCGCTCCGCACCCGATGGCGACACCTCGCTCATCCCGCACGACGAGAAACCTGCCGTTCGGCGGATCGAAGTCCTCGTCAGTGACCGGCACCGCTCTCGTCGTGTCGTAGCCGAACGCCTTCTGGATCTCCGCGATGTACGACGCGACGAGCTCGCGCGCTTCCACCGATCGAGCGTCAAGGGACTCGATCCTGATGCCGGACCGCTCCGCCGCCGTACTCATGAAAGACCTACTGCGAATGCAGCGCGGCGTTGAGCCCGCCCCACGATCCGTTGCGAGGCTTCGCCTCTAGCGAACCGGTGACGGTGTTGGTCCAGAACTGCATCGCGTTGATGCCGGCGAGCTGTCGTGCCGCAACCACTTCGCCGTCCGGAAGCTTCACCTTCGACCCAGCCGTGACGTAACAGCCGGCGGCGACGACGCAGTCGTCCCCGAGCGGGATGCCGAGGCCGGAGTTGGCGCCGAGAAGGCAGCGCTCACCGAGCGACACGACGATGCTTCCGCCACCCGACAACGTGCCCATGATCGAGGCGCCACCACCAATGTCGGTGCCGTCGCCGACGACAACGCCAGCCGAGATCCGGCCTTCGACCATCGAGGTGCCGAGCGTGCCCGCGTTGTAGTTGACGAAGCCTTCGTGCATGACCGTCGTGCCGGACGAGAGATACGCGCCGAGCCGCACCCGGTCGGCGTCGGCGATGCGAACACCACTCGGTACCACGTAGTCCGTCATGCGCGGGAACTTGTCGACGCCGTACACCTCGAGTCGCTCGCCTGCGGCGCGGGCACGAGCACGCACCGTGTCGACGTCGTCGGCTGCCACCGGTCCGCGTGATGTCCATGCCACGTTCACCAGCAAGCCGAAGATGCCGTCCAGGTTGGCTTCATGCGGACGGATCACGCGGTGCGACAACAGCTGCAGTCGCAGGTAGACATCGGCGGCATCGGCGGGCGAGTTCGCAAGGGAGTCGATGGAGATGTCGATTGGCTCGACCTTCACGCCCCTGATCTCGTCGACCACCGGACGCAGCGGCTCGGGCACCTCGTCAGCGACAGCTCCCAGCGTCGGAGCCGGGAACCACGCCTCGAGGACGCGCCCCGACCCGTCGTACGTCGCAAGCCCGCGGCCCGCCGCTGCCTCATCTCGAAACCCCACGAGCTCACCCTACGAGGCAGTTCCAACCGCTTTCCGGCCCAGTCCCTCTACGGTGTAGGCCGTGATCGACCCGAACCTGTCCGGGGAGGCGCTGACCGCCTCCCTCGTCGACATCCCGTCACCGTCCGGTGGCGAGACGCGTCTCGCCGACGAGGTGGAGGCCATTCTGCGCGGCGCCAGCCACTTGCACGTCGAGCGCGACGGTGACGCGCTGATGGCCCGCACTGAGCTCGGCCGCGAACAACGCGTCGTCATCGCCGGACATCTGGACACCGTTCCGGTCGCCGACAATCTGCCGAGCCGGCGCGACGGCGACAAGCTCTACGGCTGCGGTACGTCGGACATGAAAGCCGGCATCGCGGTCATGCTCCGGCTCGCGACATCGATGCCCGAGCCGCGTCACGACGTCACGTGGTTGTTCTACGACAACGAGGAAACCGACGCGGCGCACAACGGGCTCGGGCGCGTCTCCCGCACCGAGCCGCATTGGCTGAAGGCCGACCTCGCAGTACTGATGGAGCCAACCTCCAACCGCGTCGAGGCGGGATGTCAGGGCACCTTGCGCGTCCTTGTCGTGGTCACCGGCCGGCGCGCGCACTCGGCGCGATCATGGCTCGGCGAGAACGCGATTCATGGCGCCGCCGAGGTGCTCGCACGGCTCTCGGCGTACGAGCCGAGACGGGTTGAGATCGATGGCTGCGAGTACCGCGAGGGTCTCAACGCCGTGCGCATTGAAGGCGGGGTCTCAGGCAACGTCGTACCAGACCGCTGCACCATTGCGGTCAACTTCCGGTTCGCACCGGACCGCACCGAAGAGGAGGCCTTGGCGCACGTGCAAGAGGTACTCGCGCCGTTCGAATGCGTACTGACCGACTCTGCGCCCGCGGCCCCGCCCCGGTTGCACGAGCCGGCCGCCCGCGACTTTCTCGAAGCTGTGGATGCTCCGCCGCAAGCCAAGCTCGGCTGGACTGACGTAGCTCGCTTCGCCGGGCTCGGGATCCCGGCGTTGAACTTCGGCCCCGGCGACCCGAACCTCGCACACACCCGCGAGGAGTACGTCGACGTGCCGTTGATCGCCGACTGCGAGCGAGTGCTGCGCACCTATCTGGAAGATGCGCAGTGACGCCGCTCGACCCGGACCGCCTTCCCGAAGACCTCGCGCCCGAGAACCCGCCGGCGGAAGCTCCGCCGGAGAAGCAGCGCGGCCCTGTGGTGCTGCGGCGGGGTCAGGTGCAGGCGACGACGACCGACCAGCGACTGCTCGACACCCGCGGTCCGTCCGACTGGGTGCACACCGACCCATGGCGCGTGCTGCGAATTCAGTCGGAGTTCGTCGAGGGCTTCGGCCTGCTTGCGGAAGTGCCGCGGGCCGTCAGCGTCTTCGGGTCAGCGCGCACCAAACCCGACTCGCCGGAGTACGCCGTCGGCGAGCAGCTCGGCGCGGCACTGGCACGAGCCGGCTGGGCGGTGATCACCGGCGGCGGGCCGGGTGTCATGGAGGCGGTCAACAAGGGCGCAACCCAGGCCGGCGGCGTGTCGATCGGGCTCGGCATCGAGCTGCCCTTCGAGCAGAAGCTCAACGACTGGGTCGACCTCGGCGTGAACTTCCGCTACTTCTTCGTGCGCAAGCCGATGTTCGTGAAGTACGCGCAGGCAGTCGTCGTACTACCTGGCGGCTTCGGCACGATGGACGAGCTGTTCGAAGCACTGACCCTGGTGCAGACGCGCAAGGTCACGTCGTTCCCCGTCGTGCTGTACGGCTCGTCGTACTGGGGCGGGCTGATCGAGTGGCTGCGCCAGACGATGCTCGGCCACGGCAAGATTCACGAGATCGACCTCGACCTGATCCACGTCAGCGACGACGTCGAGGAGATCGTCGAGTTCATCCAGCAGAGCCAGTCGTCACGCACCGACCTGTCCTAGCGAGCGGCGTTCGCTGCGGAAGAGCGCGGCGTCATGCCCATCGCGGTCACGGCTGCTGCCGCAGTGGTCGCAGCGATCATCCACCACGCGTGCTGGAAGCCCGTGTGCAGGGCCTCGTAGCCGGCAGGCGCACCGAGGATCGCGACGAACAGGCTGACACCGAGGACCAGTCCGATCTGGCGGCTCATCGACACCACCGCCGAGCCGGTCGACGACCGCGCGGGCGGCAGATCGGCGGTGGCCGAACTCATGATGGTCGGCAAGGCGAAGCC
>DASZXY010000015.1:0-61360 GCA_035545635.1 Mycobacteriales bacterium
ACGTGGACAAGTCCGGTGCCAGCACCACCGCGAACAACCTGGGCTACTGCCTGTTCGCGACCTCGGCTTCCGGCCACACCTTCGCCTACAACAGCGGCCTTGGTGGTCTGCAGCCGGGCACCAACGCCACCTGCCCGTAAGCGACAACAGCAATCTGCTCGCAGCGCGAGCAACGGTTGGGGGCCCGCGGCATCTGTCGCGGGCCCCACGCCTGTCCGGCGGCCGTGCGCCCGCGCCTTCATCGATGCGTTCGCGTCACGCAGTTAGGCCATCCGGGCGCTAATCTCGCGCCGCGGCGCGCACGAAGTAACTGGATGTCAGGGGAGGTAGCGATGCGTACCCGAATCCAGCGGCTGCTCGTGCACCGTGACGAGCAAGGGTTCACGCTCATCGAGCTGCTCATCGTCATCGTCATCATCGGGATCCTGGCCGCCATCGCCATCCCGGCCTTCGTCGCACAGCGCTCGAAGGGCTACGACGCGGCCGCCAAGTCCGATGTCCGTGATCTCGCCAATTTCGAGGAGATCTACCTCACCGACTTCGGTGAATACGGCAGCTTGGCTGACGTGCTCGCCAATGAGCCGCGGATCTCCGCGAGCCACGGTGTCACACTTACGGTCGTGAGCTATGAGGGCGCGACAGGCTATTGCTTGTCCGCGCACCATCCGATCTCGAAGTACACGTGGTACTACGACCCCCAGGCTGGGGGGTTGCAACCGCCCGGTTCGACCGGATGTCCGGTGAGCACGACCGGCCTGCCCGGGGGAAGCATCACGGGTTAGCGCAACCGCGCTCGGTACGACACCACACTTATCTCGACCTATCTCGCGAGCCGCGTGACAGCGCGCGACTCAGTCAGGCAAGAATCTAGGCGTGGATACGCTGCTGGCCGTCGCGTGTGGCGTATGGGGCCTGGTCATCGGCTCCTTCCTGAACGTCGTGATCTGGCGGGTGCCCCGCGACGAGTCCGTCGTGCGGCCCCCGTCGCACTGCCCGTCGTGCGACAAGCCGATCTCACCTCGAGACAACGTCCCGGTGGTGTCGTGGCTGCTGCTGCGGGGGCGGTGCCGGCACTGCCAGGCCCGGATCTCGATCCGATACCCGCTCGTCGAGCTCGCCACGGCTGGGCTGCTCACGGCGTTCGCGGTGCGCTTCGGTCCGCATGCCGCGCTGCCGGCCTTCCTCTACCTGGGGTGCGTCGGGATCGCGCTGGCGATGATCGACCTCGACGTCCAGCGGTTGCCGGACAAGCTGACGCTCCCGTCGTATCCGGTGGCGCTGGTGCTGCTCGGCATCGCCGCGATGGCACAAGGGGCCGGCTGGCCGTACGCGCGCGCGCTGATCGGGATGGCCGCCATGTTCAGCTTCTATGCGGCGCTGTGGTTCGTCTATCCCGCCGGCATGGGTCTGGGCGACGTGAAGCTCTCGGGAGTCCTCGGGTTGTACCTGGGCTGGCTGAGCTGGCGCGCCCTCGTCGTAGGAGCCGCGTCAGCCTTCCTGGTGGGTGCCGTGGTGAGTGTCGTGATCCTGTTGGTGGTCCAGGGGAGTGGCCGCAAGACAAAAGTCCCTTTTGGGCCTTTTATGCTGCTCGGCGTCCTGATTGCGATCTTTGCGGCGGACCCGATCGCCCACGGATATCTCCACACGTTCAACCGCTGAGCGCGGTGCCCTAGGCCGTACGGCGCAGTAAGTCACTTCCTTTCGCTCAAGGAGGGACCCGTACCGACCGATCCCGTTCAGGACAGAGTTCCTTTCAGGACGCGTTCGGTGGCGGCGTAGGTCGCCTACGGGAGGACGGACCCAGTGGCTGGAAACGCGGTCGGTCTCGACATCGGGACCTCCGGCGTCCGTGCCGCCGAGCTGACGGTCGGCAAGGGCGCAGCGACGCTGCACCGGTTCGGGCAGGTTGCGTTGCCGGTCGGCGCTGTGCGGGACGGCGAGGTCGTGGATGTCGCCGCGGTCTCAGAGGCGATCAAGCACCTCTGGGCGACCGCGAAGTTCTCCACCAAGAAGGTCGTCCTCGGGGTGGCCAACCAGAAGGTCATCGTTCGCCAGGTCGACCTGCCGTTCATGCCTGAGGCCGAGCTCCGCAAGTCGTTGGACCTGCACGTCGCGGACTACATCCCCATCCCGGTGGAGCAGGCGATCCTCGACTTCCACCCGCTGGAGACCGTCACCAACGAAAGCGGCGCCCGGACGCTGCGTGTCCTGCTGGTTGCCGCGACCCGTGACATGGTCATGACGGCGCTGGAGGCCGCCAAGGGTGCCGACCTGCAGCCCCTCCAGGTCGACCTCACGCCGTTCGCTGTGCTCCGTGCGCTTGCGCAGGTCGACCACACCGGCGCGCAGGGCGGCTACGGCGGCGCAGAGGCCATCGTCGACGTCGGCGCCACCGTCACCAACATCGTGATCCACCAGAACGGTGTCCCGCGCTTCGTCCGGATCCTCCTCATGGGCGGCGACCATGTGACCGACGCCGTGAGTGAGCGGCTAGGCGTGCCGTTCGAGCAGGCAGTTGCCGTCAAGCAGCAGCTCGGCATGTCGCCGGTGCGGGGCGAGATCGTCAGCGAGCACCCTGCCGCCCGGGTCGTCGAGGCCTCCGCCACCTCGTTCCTCGAGGAGATTCGCGGCTCGCTCGACTACTACCTGGCGCAGCCGCACTCGGTGCCGCTGCAGCGGGTGGTGTTGTCCGGCGGCGGCGCCCGGCTCGGCGGTCTCGCACAGCGGCTCGCCGCGGCCTCCCGGCTGCCGGTCCACCCGGGCGCCGCGATGGCATCGCTTCGGATCGGCAAGACCGGCCTCACGCCGGAGCAGCTCAGCTACGTGGAGCCGCAGATCGCAGTTCCGGTGGGACTCGCGTTGGGAGTTGCGTCGTGACCGCCCCACAGACCCTTCAGACCGCCCCGATGACCGCGGCGACCTCGCCGCGCGTCAACCTGATGCCGCCGGAGATCGCCGAGGCAGCACGGTTCCGACAGATCCAGGTCTTGCTCGGCGCGGGGGTGCTCTTCGCTGTCGTCATCGTGGCGTTGCTCTACCTGCACGCGCACAGCGGCGTGTCCAACGCCAAGTCAGAGCTGACCCAGGCGCAGGATCAGCAAACCCAGCTGCAGGCGAAGCTGAGCTCGCTCGCTCCGGTCCAGCAGACTCTCGACGAGGTGCAGGCCAAGCAGGCTCTGCTGAACACGGCGATGGGCGCCGAGGTGCGCTGGTCGTACATGCTCAATGACCTCGCGTTCCGCATGCCCAGCCAGACCTGGCTGACCGCGATGGGCGTCACCGAGGATGCCACCAGCGACGCACCGGCGCCGGCCGCAGGGGACACTCTGGGCGCGCCCGCTCCGACGAGCACAGCACCGGTTCCCATCGGCACCATCACCTTCAGCGGAGTCGGCTTCGAGAAGGACGACGTCGCCAGGTGGCTCGAGGCCATGGCGAAAGTGAAGGGCTATCTCGATCCGACCTTCAACTCGTTGGCGACCGGGACGATCGGGGACCACGACAACGTCACATTCCAAGGGGTTGTGCAGATCACGTCCGACCTGTTCTCCCACCGGTTCGACGGGTCGGCTACGTCGACGACCTCCGGGGCGGCACAATGAGCACCACCAGGCGCTGGGGAATCGGCGCGGGTCTGGCGGCGGTCGTGATTCTGGCGGCGGGCTGGTTCCTGCTGGTCAAGCCGCAGAAGGCAAAGGTCAATGACCTCCATGCGCAGACCGCCGCGCAACAGGTGACGAACCAGACGCTGGTGACGAAGATCACCGCGCTCGAGGCAGCGGCCAAGAACAACGCCCAGGAGCAGCGGATCCTCGACAAGATCGCGACCCAGATTCCGGACACTGCCCAGGAGCCGGCACTCATTCGAGCGCTTTCGCAGGCGGCCAAGGGCTCCGGCGTGGACCTTTCCGAGATCACCCCGTCCGCCGCCGCGGCGTTGTCCGGCTCGTCAACCACCACTGAGACACTGGGCGCAACCGGCAGCGGGGGGGAGCTCTACTCCCTACCGTTGCAGCTGACCGTCACCGGCGCCTACGCAAACGTGGAGTCCTTCTTCTCCGCGCTCGAACACCTGCCGCGCGCCTTTCGGGTGAGCTCCTTCAGCTTCGCGCCCGCCGGCACCGGACCAAATGTCCACGCTCCGGCGAATGCCATCTCGGCGACCATCCAGACGGCCGTGTACTACTCGACACCGTCCACGACCACCGCTGCAGCCGCGCCCGAAACGAGTGCGGCGCCGACGGACGGGGCCACCAACCCAGCCGCTCCTGCGGCCGACGCAGCGAGCAACGCTGCGGGCGAGACGAGCTGACAGGGAGCCCGGTGAGATGACCGACACTTCGATCCTTCCGACCGCCGCGGATGCCGGCCCGGCGCTGCCTGGTGCGCCGGCGCCCCTGCTCGACGACGAGCCCGGCGACGATCGTCGACGGCTGATGGTCATCGCCGGCGTCATCGTCGGCGTCCTCATCCTCGTGGTCGCCTATTTCCTGCTCAAGGGCGGCGGATCGTCCGACGACGCCACGGGTGTGGTCCCGCGCGGCACACCGAACGCTGCCGCCCCACCCGCGCCGCCCGTCCAGGGTGGGTCGGCGAAGGCCGGCTCCAACTCCGGCAGCGGGAACAAGGTGGGGACGAAGCTGCCGAAGACAAGCGATCGCCGGCTCGCGCGCGATCCGTTCAAACCGCTTCTGGTCGACAACACAGCCGCCGGAGGGACCGACACGTCCGGGTCCGGTACCGCGGACGGCGGAGCTGTGCCGCCGGCCGCAAATGTGACGCCGCCTGGCACACCGGTTTCTGTCCGGTTTGTGAAGGTCACCTCGGATTCAGGTGGTAGCGCTGTCGCGGAGTTCGCCGTCACCTATTCGCGCCCGCACAGCGTCGCAATCTTCGACGTGGCAGCTCCCACCGCGGGATCGACCGAAGGGACGACATTTGCGAATGTCTTCGCGCTGCTCGGGATCCAGGGCGGTGTTGTCACGCTTCAGGTCGGCGACGACACCCCGTTCGACCTGAAGAAGGGCGCGAGCCACATCGTTTAGCTCGACCTCCCTTCAGCCCGTCGGTGTCGCAGCCGGCGGGCTGAAGCGCGTAATGAGCAGGCTCATCGAGTGCGCGACCGGCAGAATGGACGCATGTTGCGATGGCTGACGGCCGGTGAGTCGCATGGTCCGGCCCTCGTAGCGGTGCTCGAGGGGCTGCCGGCATCGACCGCGATCACGACCAAGGAGATCTCCGCCGAGCTGTCGCGCCGCCGGGCCGGGTACGGCAGAGGTGCGCGGATGTCGTTCGAGCAGGACGAGGTCGAGCTGACCGGCGGCGTACGCCACGGCCTCAGCCTCGGCTCACCGATTGCGATCCGGGTCGGTAACACCGAGTGGCCGAAGTGGGAGACCGTCATGTCGGCCGACCCGGTCGATGCCGCCGAGCTCGAGGGACTCGGCCGAAACGCGCCGCTCACCCGGCCCAGGCCAGGGCACGCGGACCTGGTCGGGATGCAGAAGTACGGGTTCACCGACGCCCGGCCGATCCTCGAGCGGGCGAGCGCCCGCGAGACGGCTGCGCGGGTGGCCTTGGGTGCGGTCGCCAAGGCCTTTCTCGCCCAGGCACTCGACGTCGAGGTTCTGAGTCATGTCGTCGCGATCGGTGCAGCGACCGCACCTGACGGAGTCGTACCGGAGCGTGGCACGCTCGAGGCGGTTGACGCCGACCCGGTGCGCTGCGTGGACGCGGCGGCGAGCGCGGCGATGGTCGCCGAGATCGACACGGCGAAGACCGAGGGCGACACCCTCGGTGGCGTCGTCGAGGTCGTCGTCTACGGGCTGCCGCCAGGCCTGGGCAGCCACACGCATTGGGACCGCCGGATCGACAGCCGGCTGGCAGGCGCGCTCATGGGGATCCAGGCCATCAAGGGCGTCGAGGTCGGCGACGGGTTCACCACCGCCCGGCGGCGCGGGAGCGAGGCACACGACGAGATCGAGTCGTCTGCGGATGGGCTACGCCGGCGCACCGGGCGGGCCGGTGGCACCGAGGGCGGCATGACGACCGGGGACCTGCTACGGGTGAGGGCGGCGATGAAGCCGATCTCGACCGTCCCTCGTGCCTTGGACACGGTCGATGTCGCTACGGGCGAGGCCGCGAAGGCGATCAACCAGCGTTCCGACGTGTGCGCCGTGCCCGCGGCCGGAGTAGTGGCGGAGGCGATGGTCGCGCTTGTGCTCGCCGAGGCAGCCATCGAGAAGTTCGGCGGTGACTCGGTCGCGGAGACACGGCGCAACCGCGACGCATACCTCGCGTCGCTGGTCGTCCGGTGACGCCGCTGGTCGTCCTGGTAGGCCCACCCGGCGCAGGCAAGACCACGGTCGGCAAGCTGCTGGCCGAGCGGCGGGGAGTCGAGTTCCGCGACACGGACCGCGACGTGGAGGCCACGACGGGCGAGTCGATCCGCGACATCTTCGTCGACCGCGGCGAGCCCACTTTTCGTGATCTGGAGCGCGACGCGGTGCGTGCCGCGGTCGGGGAGCACGACGGCGTGCTTGCGCTCGGCGGGGGCGCGGTCCTGGACGCGACGACCCGCAAGCTGCTCGTTGGGCAGCGTGTCGTGTTCCTCGACGTGGGACTGTCGGACGCGGCCGCAAGGGTGGGCCTCAACCGCGATCGCCCGCTGCTACTGGGGAATCCGAGAGCTCAGCTGCGCACGATGCTCGAGGAACGGCGGCCGCTCTACCTGGAGGTAGCGACCATTTCGGTCCCGACGGACGGGCGGACGCCCGAAGAGGTCGCTGACGCCGTAGAGGCCGCGCTGTGACCACCGTCATGCGGGTAGGCGGAGCTTCGCCGTACGACGTGGCGATCGGCCCAGGTACGACGTCGCTCGTGCCCGAGATGGTGAGTGGCGCGACCACGGTGGCCATCGTCGTGGACCCGACGGTCGCGACGCACGCGGCCCGGATCGCTGATGGCCTGCGCGCTCGTGACATCGCGGTGGTCGTGCTTCCGGTGCCTGCCGGTGAGGAGGCGAAGTCGCTGACCACGGTCGCGCACCTGTGGGACGAGTTGGGCGCCGCCCGGCTGACCCGCAACGACGCGATTGTTGCCGTGGGTGGGGGAGCGACAACCGACGTCTCGGGCTTCGCCGCCGCCACCTGGTTGCGGGGGATTCGGATCGTGCAGGTCCCCACGACGTTGCTGGCGATGGTCGATGCCGCAGTTGGCGGCAAGACGGGCATCAACACCGACGCCGGCAAGAACCTGGTTGGCTCCTTCCACCCGCCTGCGGGCGTGGTGGTCGACCTCGACTTCCTGGCCACACTGCCGAAGGAGCAGTGGGTCAACGGAATGGCGGAGGTCCTCAAAGCCGGCTTCATCGCAGATCCGGCAATCCTCGAGTTGGTCGAGTCGGACTTCGCAGGGGCGTCGAACCCGAACGGTCCCTCGGCCCGCGAGCTGATCGAGCGCGCGATCGCGATGAAGGTCGACGTGGTGTCACGCGACCTCAAGGAGGCGGGGCTGCGCGAGATGCTCAACTACGGGCACACCCTCGGGCATGCCATCGAGCGGCTCGAGGGGTACCGGATTCCTCACGGGCACGCGGTGTCGATCGGGATGGTGTTCGCGGCAGGCCTCGGCAAGGCCGCAGGAACGATCGACGGCGAGACGGTCATGCGCCATCAAGTCTGTCTGGCTGCCACCGGGCTGCCTACGACGTACCGCCCCGACGCCCTGCCCGAGCTCGTCGAGCTGATGCGCATCGACAAGAAGGCGCGCGGCGACAAGCTGCGCTTCGTCGTCCTCAAAGGTCTCGCCGCGCCGGTGATGCTGGAGGATCCCGATCCGTCCATGCTCGACGCCGCTTATCGAGAGGTGGCCCGCAACCGTGGCTAAGCGTGTGCTCGTCCTGAACGGGCCCAACCTCGGCCGGCTCGGCACCCGCGAGCCGGAGATCTACGGATCGGTCACCCACGACGACCTCACTGCTGCCTGCCGGACGGCGGGGGAGGAGCTCGGACTTGACGTCGAGGTCCGGCAGACCGACGACGAGGCGACCTACCTGGGCTGGCTTCACGAGCTCGCCAGCGGGCGGTACGACGGCGCGCTCCTCAACCCGGCCGCGTGGACGCACACGAGCGTTGCCCTGCGCGACGCAGCGGCCCAGGCCGGCGTGCCGTTCATCGAGGTGCACTTGTCGAACCCGTTGGCCCGCGAGGAGTTCCGGCACACGTCCTACACCGCAGGTCTTGCGTACGGCATCGTTGCCGGGTTCGGGGTGAGCTCCTACCTGCTCGCACTCGGCGCGCTGGCGGAGCGTCTCGCGGGCTAGTTGACCGCCAGCCCGTCCAAGCTGCCGGTTCGACTCACGACTCTGACGCGGAGGGTGTGGATGCCCGCAGGCAGTGCCGTATGCCAGATGTAGACGCCGCATCGGGTGAAGCTCTGGTGCTCGTTCACGGTGTGCCTGATGCCGGCGACCGAGAACGAGATCGAGCCGAAGCCAGGTCCCTTGCAGCCGGCGACCTGCACGTTGTCGCCCTCGATGCGGATACTCGCCGTACGGCCGGCCCGCGCCTCCATGTCGCTACCGCTGAAGGACCCTGAGGAGTGGTTGCGGGTCCATCCGTGGCTGAAGTGCCAGCCCTTGCTCGTGTTGTGGCCTTGTTGGTTCATGTGCAGTGAGGCGCCGCTGACCAGCACCCGGTTGCCGTTGACGTCGACGACGTTGGGTGACACCCAGAGCGCATATGAACCGCCGGTCGCCAGCGGGTGCTTCGGGGTGAAGACGAACTGGGTCGGCGCGGCGCCGATGTGGAGCGTTCCGGCGATGGCGTGGGAGATCGGCTCGTTTTCGGGAACCACCTTCAAGGTGCCTCGGTTGACACCCTTGACCAGCTCGCTGAACTGGATCGTGAGGGGCTTGGCGACTCGGGCGCCGTCGGCCGTCGCGAAGCTGACGGTCGGTTGGGTGGCGTTGAGGGTGACCTCTCGCGTCGCGCTCCAGGTCAGCTGGTTGCCCGACTCGTCAATCGCATTGACGCGCCAGTAGATGTGTCCGCTCCCCGTAAACCCGGTGGGGGAGGTGTACTGCGTCAAGTCGATGTTCGGCTTGTCCAGGAGAAGCGTGCTGAAGGTCTTGTCCTTCGCCACCTGGAGTTCGTAGTTCTTGACGTCGTAGGACCCTTGCGATCCGCTGGCGATGTAGTCGTCCCACTTGAACGTGAGATTGCTTCCGTTCACCACCGCGCCATCCGCAGGGGAGGTCAGCCCGATTGGACCGCTTTGCTTCTGGAATGAGCTCGTCGCGCTCAGCGCGAGGGAGTGCGCCGAGGAGTCGACGCTGATCGCGGTGCTCGGGCCGCTGGTTTGACCGTCCGCGTTCTCGACCTTGAAGGTCACCGAGCCCCCGGGGACGGGTGCGTAGTAGCCGAACGTGACCGAGTTGGTGCCGACGGCAGGCACCGACGTCACGACGCCCGCGGACGCGATGACGCAGGCGCCGTTCGTGATGCCGGTGCCCGTGATCGTCACGGTTCCGCTGGTGCCGCCCCGCATCGACTGATCGCCCTCCGGGCCCGGTGGGGAGACCTTCACCGCAGTGATCGTCGGGGGAGGCGTCGGCGTGGCTGTGGGCGACGGCGATGGCGATGGCGTTGCCGCGGCCGGTCTTGCCTCTGTGTTGGACGATGAGGTGGTCACGGGGACCGGGCAGTTCTGGGCTGCTGCGGCCGGTGCGCTGCACTGGACCCCGGGACCGCCGCAGGTCGCGGCATCGACGGTCCAGTAGTAGGGACGGCCCGGTTGCGCATCCTGGAACTGGTCCGGCGGAGTTATCCGCGCGGTCTGAGAGACCAGCTCCCGGTAGATCGATGTGGCGTCGCGGTCCAGGTAGATGTCGGTCACGTAGACATCCGCGCCGGGAACCGGGTTCCAGGAGAAAGTCGGGGTCATCGGACACGGGGTTGTGGCATCGCAAACGTTCGAGGTGCTGTTCGAGTGCCAGCTCGTCTTGAGACCAGTGAGCTGGGTGCCGGTGCCGCTTGGCGGCGCTAGGTATTTGAAGGACGGACCGATCACAACATTCGCATCGCACTCGGGCAGCTGCGTGCCGCAACCGGTCGCGCCATTGTTGAGGTCGAGCGGACTGTCGTTCGTGCTGTCGAAGGCGGCGATCCCCCAGTAGAACGTCGCGCCGTCGACCAGCGTCGGGTCGTCACACTGGATCGAGCTCGAGCCGGTCGTGACCGATGTTCCGCCGGTCCCAGGCGTGAACGAGGTGTTGCCGGTGAAGCATCCGTTTGTCGTGTTGAGGAGATCGTCCGCCGTGACCGGGGAGGTGTCGAAGATCACGTGGTAGACCGACGCCCCGCGCACTGGCCCCCACGAGAGAGTCGGGTCGGTCCCGTTCGGCGTCTGGATGATGCTGATCGGCGCCTCCCATTCGCGAAGGAACTGCCACGGCTGCGACCACGCGCCGATGCCGTTGCTGACCTTTGCCCGCACCCGCCAGAAGTAGGTGGTGTGAGGAAGGCCGAGCGGCATCTCGAACAGCGTTGCCGTGGTCACGCCGCCGTTCGGGAGGTCGATGCCGTTGTTGGTGAAGGCCGCATTGCGGCTCACCTGCACCTCATAGGAGGAGGCGCCGGCCACCGGCTTCCAGTCAAGGATGACGTCCTTGACGGCGGTGTCGGTCTCGTTCGCGGGGCTGACGAGGGTGGGAGCGGGCGCGGCAACGCCCGCGTAGGAGGAGTTCAAGGGCACTACCGCAACGCCGACTCCGATAGCGAGGGCTGAGGTGATGATCAGCGAGATGCGGCGGCGAAGTGGTGCCACGATAGGACTCCCGGTGCTGGTTGCGGCGCGCCCATCACAGGCGTTGGTTCTGGCATCGGCGGGCATGCTGGGGCGCTGTACTGCCGTCACCCGAATGGAGTAATGAACGGTGCCATCCAACGGGCGGGCGGTGGCTCGCCACGACGCCGTCGCCGCATGCCTCCCGGACGATGTCGACGCTCTGCTGGTGACCCGCCCAGAGAATGTGCGCTATTTGTCCGGTTTCACCGGATCGAACGGGGCGCTCCTTCTTCAGCGTGACACCGCGCCGGTTTTGGCGACCGACGCGAGGTATGTCCTCCAGGCCGCTCACGAAGCGCCGGGTCTGGAGGTGCTCGAAGCGTCTCGCGTCGGACCGGCTCTGCTTGAACGCGCCGCCGTCGACGGTGTGGGCAGGCTCGGTTTCGAGGCCCACCAGGTGACGGTCGAGAGCCTGGGACAGCTCGAGGCGGTTGCGGCGGGCCGCTTCGAGCTCGTCGCGGCGGGAAAGCCGGTCGAGGAGCAGCGCGCCGTGAAGGACCCGGACGAGGTCGAGGCGCTGCGCCGGGCGTGCGGCGCCACCGACCGGGCGTTCGAGACGGTGCTCGGGCGGCTGGCGGCGGGAATCACCGAGCGAGAGGCGGAATGGGAGCTGATCAACGCGATGCGCGAGGCCGGCGCCGAGGGCCCGTCCTTCCCCAGCATCGTGGCGTTCGGCCCGGATGCCGCCATCCCGCACCATCGCCCCTCGCACCGCACGCTGGCACCAGGCGATCTGGTCAAGCTCGACTTCGGAGCACTGATCGACGGCTACCACGCGGACATGACCCGGACCATCGTGTTCGGCCGACCCGCTGGCTGGCAGCGAGAGCTGCATGACGAGGTGAAGGCCATCCAGGCCGAGCTGGCTTCCCTCGTCGCGCCGGGCGTCGTACCAGCTGATCTCGACGCGGAGATGCGGACGCGGATTGCCGCGTCTGGTCACGAGGTGGCGCATGGGCTCGGGCACGGCGTCGGCCTCGAGATCCACGAGGACCCGTTCCTCACCGAGCGGTCACCTGCATCGCCGCTCGTGCCCGGCATGGTCGTGACCATCGAGCCCGGCATCTATCTGGCAGGGCGCGGCGGCGTGCGGATCGAGGACTGCGTCCTCGTCACCGAAGTGGGCGGCGAGTCGCTGACCACCTCACCACGAGAGCTCATCGAGCTCTAACCCGTTTCGTCGTTCCGTAGTCTGTTCGCCGTGGCGACGACGAACGACTTCAAGAACGGCATGACGCTCGACCTCGACGGGGTGCTCTGGAACATCGTCGAGTTCCAGCATGTCAAGCCTGGCAAGGGCGGCGCCTTCGTGCGCAGCAAGCTGAAGAACGTCCGGACCGGCCAGGTGGTCGAGCGGACGTTCAACGCCGGCGTGAAGGTCGACACCGCCACCGTCGACAAGAGCGAGATGACGTACCTGTACGCCGACGGCGCCGACTACGTCTTCATGGACACCGAGACCTACGACCAGCTGCATGTTCCTGCAGCCGCCGTGGGTGATGCGAAGGACTACTTGCTCGAGAACACCAACGCGACGGTGGCCCGCCACGGCGACGAGGTGCTCTACGTCGAGCTGCCCGCGTCGGTCGAGCTCGTCATCACCTACACGGAGCCGGGCATGCAGGGTGACCGCTCCACTGGCGGCACGAAGCCCGCGACGCTCGAGACCGGCGCCAGTGTCCAGGTCCCGCTGTTCATCGCGCAGGGCGAGAAGATCAAGGTCGACACCCGCGACGGTCGCTACATCAGCCGCGTCAACTCCTAGCTCGTCGACGTACGCGAGTCTTGAGTGGCCGCTCGTAGCAAGGCGCGCAAGCGCGCCCTCGACGTTCTGTTCGAGGCCGACCAGCGCGGTACCGACCCGCAGGCGACGCTCGAGCAGTGGGTGAGCCGCGCCGACCCGCCGGTGCCGGAGTACGCCCAGACCCTCGTCCTCGGCGTGAGCGAGAACGTCTCGCGCATCGATGAGCTGCTGTCGGAATGCTCGGACGGCTGGGCGATCAACCGGATGCCTCCGGTGGACCGAGTGGTGCTGCGGCTCGGGGTCTACGAGCTCCTGTGGCGCGACGAGATCCCGACTGCCGTGGCGATCGACGAGGCCGTCGAGCTGGCCAAATCGCTGTCGACCGACGAGTCACCGGCGTTCGTCAACGGGTTGCTGGCGCGGCTGGCAAAAGAACGCCCGGCGGTCTGAGCCGGCTGCTACTGTCGACCCGGTACGACAACGTCCTTTAAATCCGTCCTGTGAGGCGGCAAAGGGGGTGTCTCGGTGACACATGCGCGCCCTGTGACGGGTGATCCGTCCGTGGCCCGTCCTATTCTCGACGTCGACGACGTTCAGCGTGCCCTCACCCGGATCGCGCACGAGATCGTCGAGCGCAACGGCGCCGACCAGATCGTGCTGCTCGGCATCCCGACCCGTGGCGTGACGCTCGCCCGGCGGCTCGCCACCCGCATCGCGGAGATCGAGAACATCGAGGTGCCGGTCGGCGCGCTCGACGTGACGATGTACCGCGACGACCTTCGGCTCCGCGGCGTGCGGGCGCTCGAGGAGACCGACATCCCGCCCGCGGGAATCGACGACCTGATCGTCGTACTCGTCGACGACGTCCTCTTCTCCGGGCGCACGGTTCGCTCTGCGCTCGACGCGCTCTCCGACATCGGACGCCCGCGCGCCGTGCAGCTCGCCGTGCTCGTCGACCGGGGACACCGTGAGCTGCCGGTCAAGGCCGACTACGTCGGCAAGAACATCCCGACGTCGCTGACCGAGACCGTGCACGTGCTGCTCGACGAGCACGACGGTCGCGACGCGGTGCTGCTCGGACCAGCCGATCTCAAGCGGGAGGTCGCAGGATGAATCGCCACCTTCTCTCTGCCGGAGACCTCAGTCGCGAAGACGCACTGCTTGTCCTCGACACCGCCGCCGACATGGATGCGGCTCTCGCCGGACGCAGCATCAAGAAGCTGCCGACCTTGCGCGGCCGGACCGTCGTCAATCTCTTCTTCGAGGACTCGACCCGGACCCGCACGTCGTTCGAGGTCGCCGCGAAGCGGTTGTCGGCCGACGTCATCAACTTCTCCGCCAAGGGGTCGAGCGTCAGCAAGGGCGAGTCGTTGAAGGACACCGCGCTGACGCTCGAAGCGATGGGCTCGGACGCGGTAGTCGTGCGGCACTCTGCGAGCGGAGCCCCTCACCGGCTCGCCAACTGGATCCACGGCAGCGTCGTCAATGCCGGAGACGGGACGCACGAGCACCCGACCCAGGCGCTGCTCGACGCCTACACGATGCGGCGGCGCACCGGCCGGCTCGAAGGCCTGCAGGTCGCCATCGTTGGTGACGTCCTGCACTCGCGGGTGGCACGCAGCAATGTGCTGCTGCTCTCGACGCTCGGCGCCGAAGTCACGTTGGTCGCACCTCCGACGTTGCTCCCGGTCGGCCTGACCTCCTGGCCATGCTCGGTCTCCTACGACCTCGATGCGGTGCTGCCGAAGAGCGACGTCGTGATGATGCTGCGCGTGCAGCACGAGCGCATGCACGGCGGGTTCTTTCCCACCACCCGCGAGTACTCGCGCCGGTACGGCCTCGACGCGCAGCGAATGGCGTCACTGCCCGACGACGCGATCGTGATGCACCCGGGTCCGATGAACCGCGGGGTGGAGATCGCGGCCGAGGTCGCCGACAGCGTGCGCTCGACGATCGTCGAGCAGGTCGCGAACGGCGTCTCCGTCCGAATGGCCGTTCTCTACCTCCTGCTAGGCGGACTGATCGACGTCTCGGGTGAGGGTGAAGTCGCAGCATGATGTCGAGATATGTGATCCGCGGCGCCAGGGTGCTCGGCGGCGAGGTGCGCGACCTGTACGTCGACGGCGGCGAGCTGGTCGACGAGACGCCGGCGAAGGCCGACGTCATCGACGGTGACGGCCTGATCGCACTGCCCGGCTTCGTCGACCTGCACACGCACCTGCGCGAGCCCGGGCGCGAGGACGCCGAGACCGTCGAGACCGGAACTCGCGCGGCCGCGCTCGGCGGCTACACCGCGGTCCACGCCATGGCCAACACCGATCCCGTGGCAGACGTCGCAGGGGTCGTCGAGCAGGTCTGGCGGCTCGGCCAGGAGGCCGGTCACTGCGACGTCCATCCGGTTGGTGCCGTGACGATCGGACTTGCCGGCGAACGCCTGGCGGAGCTCGGTGCGATGGCGGACTCCGCTGCCCGGGTCCGGGTCTTCTCCGACGACGGCAAGTGCGTGCACGACCCGCTGCTGATGCGGCGCGCGCTCGAATACGTGAAGGCGTTCGACGGCGTCGTCGCGCAGCACGCGCAGGACCCGCGGCTGACCGAGTCGGCGCAGATGAACGAAGGGGAGTGGTCGGCGACCCTCGGCCTCGCCGGTTGGCCCGCGGTCGCCGAGGAGGCGATCATCGCCCGCGACTGCCTGCTCGCGGCGCACGTCGGATCGCGCGTGCACTTCTGTCACGTCTCGACTGCGGGGTCGGTCGAGCTGGTCCGGTGGGCCAAGGCGAAGGGCTGGAACGTCACCGCCGAGGTCACCCCGCACCACCTGCTGCTGACCGACGACCTCGTCGCGTCCTACGACCCGGTCTTCAAGGTCAACCCGCCGCTGCGGACGAACGACGACGTCACCGCCCTTCGGGCCGCGCTTGCCGACGGGACGATCGACGCAGTCGCGACGGATCACGCGCCGCATGCGCTCGAGGACAAGGAGACCGAGTTCGCCGCGGCTGCCTTCGGGATGACCGGGCTCGAGACGGCCCTGTCGGTGGTCGCGACATCGATGGTCGAGACCGGGCTGCTCGACTGGGCCGGGGTCGCCGACCGCATGAGTGTCCGTCCCGCCGCCATCGGCCGGCTCTCACGACAGGGTCAGCCGCTGGAGCCGGGTGCGCCGGCGAACCTCGTCCTGGTCGACCCGTCCGCGCGGTGGACCGTCGACCCGACCGCGTCGGCGAGCCGCAGCCGCAACACGCCGTTCGCCGGCCGCGAGCTGTCGGCGCGCGTGGTTGCGACGTTCCTGCGGGGCAAGGCAACCGTGCTGGACGGCAAAGCCACATGAGGCTTCTGCAAGCAGCGGATGACTCCAAGAAGGTGCTGATCGATCCGCATCCGGCGTGGGGGAGCATCGGGGTCGGTATCGCCGCCGCGGTGGTCTTCGTAGCGTTCGCAACCTGGATCGTCATCCAGCGGGTGAAACACGGAAAGGACACAGACGATGACTGAGCCGGCGATCCTCGTGCTCGAGGACGGCCGGACCTTCCGCGGCCGTTCGTACGGCGCGGTGGGCGAGACCTTCGGCGAGGCCGTGTTCACCACCGGCATGACGGGATACCAGGAGACCCTGACCGACCCGTCGTTCCATCGCCAGGTCGTCGTGCAGACCGCACCGCATATCGGCAACACCGGCATCAACGACGAGGATCCGGAGTCGCGTCGGGTGTGGGTGTCGGGCTACGTCGTCCGCGACCCAGCACGGATTCCGAGCAACTGGCGGTCGCAGCGGACGCTCGACGCCGACCTGGCCGAGCAGGGCGTCGTGGGAATCAGCGGCATCGACACCCGGGCACTGACCCGCCACCTGCGCGAACGTGGAGCGATGCGGGTAGGCGTCAGCAGCACCGCGACCGACTCGGACGCCCTGCTGGAACGCGTGCTCGCGAGCCCCGGCATGGAAGGCGCAGACCTTGCCGGCGAGGTGACCACGCCGGAGGCGTATGTCGTTCCGGCGGTCGGCGAGAAGCGCTTCACTGTCGCGGCGGTCGACCTCGGAATCAAGGCGTCGACGCCTCGTTACATGGCCGAGCACGGCTGCGAGGTGCATGTGCTGCCCGCGTCAGCGACGGCCGACGACATCCTGGCCGTCGCGCCCGATGGCGTCTTCTTCTCCAACGGCCCGGGCGACCCTGCGACCGCAGATGGTCCGGTCGCAGCACTGCGCGGCGTGCTCGGCGTCAAGCCGGTGTTCGGGATCTGCTTCGGCAACCAGGTCCTTGGCCGCGCGCTCGGCTTCGGCACCTACAAGCTGAAGTTCGGCCACCGCGGCGTCAACCAGCCGGTACAGGACCGTCGTACCGGGCAGATCGCCATCACCAGCCACAACCACGGCTTCGCCGTCGACGCGCCGACCGACGGCCCGGCGACCACCGAGTTCGGCAAGGTCGAGGTCAGTCATGTCGACCTCAACGACGGGGTCGTCGAGGGACTGCGCTGCCTCGACATCCCTGCCTTCTCGGTGCAGTACCACCCCGAAGCCGCCCCGGGCCCACACGATGCGACGAACCTCTTTGCGACGTTCACCGAGCTCATGGCAGGTGCGAGGTAATGCCGAAGCGCACCGACATCAACAGCGTCCTGGTCATCGGCTCCGGACCGATCGTCATCGGCCAGGCTTGCGAGTTCGACTACTCCGGGACCCAGGCGTTGCGCGTCCTCCGCGACGAGGGCCTGCGGGTCAGCCTGGTCAACTCGAATCCGGCGACGATCATGACCGATCCGGAGTTCGCCGAGGCGACGTACATCGAGCCGATCACACCCGAGTTCGTCGAGAAGGTCATCGCGGCGGAGCGCCCTGACGGGCTGCTTGCCACGCTTGGTGGCCAGACGGCGTTGAACACCGCGGTTGCTCTGCATGATCGCGGCGTGCTCGAAAAGTACGGCGTCGAGCTGCTCGGGGCTTCGATCGATGCGATCCACGCCGGCGAGGACCGCGAGAAGTTCAAGGCGGTCTGCGACGCGATCGGCGCGGACTATGCGCGAAGCACCCTCGTGCGGACGGTCGATGAGGGCGTGGCGGTCGCGGGCGAGCTCGGCTACCCGTTGGTGCTGCGTCCGTCCTTCACGCTCGGTGGTGCGGGCTCCGGGTTCGCCCATGACGAAGCAGAGCTGCGGTCGATGCTGGCCGCGGGTCTCGCGCAGAGCCCGGTGCACGAGGTTCTCGTTGAGGAGAGCGTCCTGCACTGGAAAGAGTTCGAGCTCGAGGTGATGCGCGACCGTAACGACAACTGTGTTGTCGTCTGCTCGATCGAGAACTTCGACCCGATGGGCGTTCACACCGGCGACAGCATCACTGTCGCGCCGGCGATGACACTGACCGACCGCGAGTACCAGCAGATGCGCGACATGGCGTTCGCCGTCATCCGCAAGGTCGGCGTCGAGACCGGCGGTTCCAACATCCAGTTCGCGGTCGATCCGAGAACCGGACGGCAGGTTGTCATCGAGATGAACCCGCGGGTGTCGCGCTCGAGTGCTCTGGCGTCCAAGGCGACCGGGTTCCCGATCGCGAAGATCGCGACGAAGCTAGCCCTCGGCTACACCCTCGACGAGATTCCGAACGACATCACCCGCGAGACACCCGCCAGCTTCGAGCCGAGCCTCGACTACGTCGTCGTGAAGATCCCGCGGTTCGCTTTCGAGAAGTTCCCCGGCGCCGACACGACGCTCACGACGCACATGAAGAGCGTCGGTGAGGTCATGGCACTCGGGCGCAGCTTCACCGAGGCCTTGCAGAAGGCGGTGCGGTCGCTCGAGGCAAAAGGTGCGGAGCTCGACTTCGCCTCGCCGGTCGGCACGGTCGAGGAGTGGATGCCCAAGGCGAGGCGGCCACATGACCGCCGGCTGCAGGCGGTCGTGCAGGCGATGCGCGCCGGCGCGACCATCGACACACTGCATGCAGAGACCGGGATCGACCCGTGGTTCCTCGACCAGCTGGGTCTGCTCGGCGAGGTAGCGGCAGACCTTGCTGCGGCCGAGCAGCTTGACGCGGACACGTTGCGCGCCGCGAAGCGCCACGGGTTCTCGGATGTACAGATCGCCGCAATCCGGGGCGACCTCACGGAGGAGGATGTCCGCCGGCTGCGTCACGCACTCGGGGTTCGGCCGGTCTACAAGACAGTGGACACCTGCGCTGCGGAGTTCGAGGCGAAGACGCCGTATCACTACTCGTCCTACGACGAGGAGGACGAGATCTCGCCCGGACAGCGGCCGAAGGTGCTGATCCTCGGCAGCGGGCCGAACCGGATCGGCCAGGGTGTGGAGTTCGACTACTCCTGCGTCCACGCCTGCTACGCACTGCACGACGCGGGCTACGAGACCGTGATGGTCAACTGCAACCCCGAGACCGTCTCTACGGACTACGACACCTCGGATCGGCTGTACTTCGAACCGCTGACGTGCGAGGACGTGCTCGAGGTCGTCGCTGCGGAGCAGCGCAGCGGCGAGGTCGTCGGTGTCGTCGTGCAGCTCGGCGGCCAGACCCCTCTCGGGCTCGCGCAGCGGCTCAAGGACGCGGGCGTTCCGATCGTCGGCACGTCACCCGAGGCGATCCACCTCGCCGAAGAGCGCGGCGCGTTCGGGCGGGTCCTGGCCGAAGCCGGTCTCGCCGCGCCCAAGCACGGAACCGCCCGGTCCTACGACGAGGCCGTGACGATTGCACACGAGATCGGCTACCCGGTCCTGGTTCGCCCGTCATACGTCCTCGGCGGCCGTGGCATGGAGATCGTCTACGACGACGCGACCCTGCACGACTACATCGACCGCGCGACGGAGGTCAGCCCGGAGCATCCGGTGCTCGTGGATCGATTCCTCGATGACGCCATCGAGGTCGACGTCGATGCGCTGTACGACGGCGAGGAGCTGTTCCTCGGCGGCGTCATGGAGCACATCGAGGAGGCCGGCATCCACTCCGGCGACTCGGCGTGCGCGCTCCCGCCGATCACCCTCGGTCGTGCGGACATCGCCCGGATCCGTGAGGCGACCGAGGCGATCGCCCGCGGTGTCGGCGTGCGTGGCTTGCTCAACGTCCAGTTCGCGATCGCAGGTGATGTCCTCAACGTCCTCGAGGCGAACCCGCGGGCCAGCCGTACCGCGCCCTTCGTGTCGAAGGCGACGGCAGTCCCACTCGCCAAGGCCGCGGCTCGGGTGATGCTCGGCACCTCGATCGCGCAGCTCCGCGAGGAAGGCATCCTGCCGGCTGGTGACGGTGCCGATCTGCCGCTCGATGCCCCCATCTGCGTGAAGGAAGCGGTTCTGCCGTGGAGCCGGTTCGCCGGTGTCGACACCGTCCTCGGACCTGAGATGAAGTCGACCGGTGAGGTCATGGGTGTCGACGCGGGCTTCGGCACTGCGTTCGCGAAGTCGCAGGAGGCGGCGTACGGCGCGCTGCCGACGAAGGGCAGGGTGTTCGTCTCCGTCGCCAACCGCGACAAGCGGCACCTGATCTTCCCGGCGAAGCGGCTGGCCGACCTCGGCTTCGAGGTGCTGGCGACTGAGGGGACCGCGGAGGTGTTGCGGCGCAACGGCGTCACCCCGACGGTGGTGCGCAAGCTCTCCGACGGTCGTGGTCCGGATGGCGAGCCGACGATCGTCGACCGGATCGCGGCCGGCGAGGTCGACCTGATCGTGAACACGCCGTTCGGCAACTCCGGGCCGAGGCTCGATGGATACGAGATTCGCACCGCGGCGGTCATGCGGGGGATTCCCTGCCTGACCACCGTGCAGGCGCTCGCCGCGGCCGTGCAGGGAATCGAAGCGCTGCGAAGTGGTGACATCGGCGTCGCCCCGCTGCAACGCCACCACGCAGTGATAACCGCTGCCCGATCGGAGGCAGACAACGCTCGCTACGGTGGGCCGGAGACCAAGCAGGGAGGAGCGGGCTGATGCCCATCCAGGTCAAAGGCGAGGTCCTCAACGTCAAACCGGTTGGCGAGTACTACTCGATGACGGTGGTCGCGCCGGGCATCGCGGAACGGACGAAGCCGGGCCAGTTCGTCGCCGTCGCCGTCGGTGGCGAGACCGGTGGGATGTTGCTGCGCCGGGCCTTCTCGATCTACTCGGTGCGCGAGACCGGCGTCTACGGCGGCACGGTCGAGTTCATCTTCTCGGTCGCGGGTCGCGGCACCGCCTGGCTCGCTGCGCAACGGCCCTACGACCCGATCGACATCGTCGGTCCGCTGGGCCGGCCGTTCGCACTCCCACGCGAGCCCGCCAACTGCGTGGTCGTCGGCGGAGGCTACGGAGCCGCTCCACTGTTCCCACTCGCCGACGCGTTGCGGACCCGTGGCTGCCGCATCGACGCGGTGCTCGGTGCATCGACAGGTGACCGGCTGTTCGGCGCGCTGGATGCCAAGCGGATGGCAGCGAGCGTGGCCTTCACGACTGACGACGGCTCGTACGGCGAGAAGGGGCGCGTCTCCGACGTACTTCCCGAGGTCATCGCACGGGTCCGCGCCGACGTCGTCTACGCCTGCGGGCCGATGGCGATGCTCGAAGCGGTGCAGCGAGTCGCGAGCGAGGCATACGACGGCGCCGGCATCCCGACGCAGCTGTCGGTCGAGGAGTCGATGGCCTGCGGAATCGGCGTCTGCATGACGTGCGTGCTGCCGATCGTCGGCAACGACGGTCAGACGCGGATGGCGCGGTCGTGCGTCGACGGTCCCGTCTTCGGTGGTGATCGCATCCGCTGGGACGCACTTGGCACGGTTCCCGACGATGCAGTTGGAGCCCATCAATGACGGTCACGATTCGGCGGCAAGAGCGCCAGGTGAAGCACGTCAACGTCGACATGACCACGAAGCTCGGCAACTTCGTCGCGGCCGACCCGGTGTTCACCGCGTCCGGTTGCGCCGCATCGGGGCAGGAGCTCGCGGCGTTCAACGACCTCACCGCGATCGGCGGGGTCGTGACGAAGTCGATCCAGCTGAACCCTCGCGCCGGCAGAGCGACACCACGAATGGCCGAGACCGCGAGCGGCATGCTCAACTCGATCGGGTTGCAAGGGCCGGGGATCGAGATCTTCCTCAGTCGCGATCTGCCTTGGCTCGACGAGCACGGCGTCAACGCAGTGGTCTCGATCGCCGGTCAGAGTGTCGACGAGTACTCGAAGCTCGCAGGAAAGCTGCGCGGCAAGCCGCTGTCGATGATCGAGGTCAACATCAGCTGCCCGAACGTCGAGGACCGCGGTCAGGTCTTCGCCTGCGACAAGAGCGCGGCAGCGTCGGTGATTCAGGCGGTGAAGCGCGCGGCTCCCGCGAGTACGCCGATCTTCGCCAAGCTGTCGCCCGACGTGACGGACATCGTGTCCGTCGCGAGTGCCTGCATGGACGCCGGTGCGGCGGGGCTCAGCCTGATCAACACGACGCTCGGCATGGTCATCGACACGACGACGATGCGCCCCCTGCTCGCCGGCGTCACCGGTGGCCTGTCAGGTCCGGCGATTCGCCCACTCGCCATCCGTTGCGTCTGGCAGGTCCATCAGGCGATGCCAGAGGTGCCCCTGTTCGGAATCGGCGGCATTCGCACCGGACTGGACGCGCTGCAGTTCATCCTCGCCGGAGCCAGCGCGGTGCAGATCGGCACGGTGCTCTTCAACGACCCGGGTGCGCCACAACGGATCTCACGTGAGCTCAGTGAGGCACTTGCGGAGCGCGGCATGGACTCGGTCGCGCAGGCGATCGGTCTCGCGCACCGCCCGCCCGAGGTGATCGTGCCGGAGCTGCCGGACCCACCTGGCGACACGCTCGAAGACGAGCAGTACGAAACGGAAGGCGCGGACGACGAAATCAACGAGGTGTTCATCGAAGAAGAGTGGCTCGAGGACCAAGATGTCTAGCCCGATCGCAGTCGCCCTCGATACCGGTGATCTTGCAACTGCGACGAGATGGGCACAGGCGGTTGGTCCACACGTCAGCACGTTGAAGGTCGGCCTCGAGCTGTTCTGCGCGGAAGGCCCCGGCGCCGTCGAGAAGATTCGCGCAGCTGCTGACACCGATCTCTTCCTCGACCTGAAGCTGCACGACATCCCGGCGACCGTTGCCGGTGCGGCGCGTTCGGTGGGCGGTCTCGCACCGGACTACCTGACGGTGCATGCGAGCGGAAGCATGGCCATGATCGCCGCCGCGGCCGATGCGCTGCCCGACACGAAAATCACCGCCGTCACGATCCTCACTTCGTTGTCGGACGCAGACCTTGAGCAGCTCGGCATCGCGGGTCCGCCGCAAGACGCCGTCGTACGACTCGCAAACCTTGCGGTGGCGGCCGGTGCCCGGGCACTTGTTTGCTCACCGCAAGAAGTAGCAATGGTGCGCGCAGCGGTCGGGGCAGACGTCACGCTGATCACGCCTGGCGTCCGGCCGGCGGACGCGGCGCACGACGACCAGGCGCGCGTCGCGACACCGGAGCAGGCGCTCGCGAATGGTGCCGACATCGTTGTCATCGGGCGCCCGATCACCGGTGCCGCTGATCCTGGTGAGGCGGCTGCGGCAATCGCTGCGTCGTTGCCGTCGCGTGGTCGCTGACCTCAGTTGCGCGACCCGTCTCGGCCTCGCTAGGTTCGCCGCCGCTGGCCATGTTGCGCCCGCGATCGTGACCACGAGGTGAACTGGCTTGGCGCTCCCGCCGTTGACGCCCGAAGAGCGGGCGGCCGCGCTGGAGAAGGCTGCGGCAGCACGCCGCGTCAGGGCCGAGCTTCGCGAACAGCTCAAGCAGTCGAAGGTCTCGCTCGCCGAGGTGTTCAAGGCGGGGGAGCGCGACGATGCGATCGGCAAGATGCGGGTCAGCGCCGTCCTCGAGTCGATGCCGGGTGTCGGCAAGATCCGTGCGGAGCGAATCATGGAGCGGCTGTCGATCTCGACGAGCCGGCGGGTGCGTGGACTGGGCGCACATCAGCGCGCGGCGCTCGAGCAAGAGTTCGCCGACTGACCGCCGTTCCCACAACACAGACCCGACTCGATGACTGACGGCGCACGACGTCTCACCGTGCTGTCTGGGCCGGCTGGGGTCGGCAAGAGCTCCGTCGTCGCGGCGCTGCACGAGCTGGTGCCGGAAGTATGGATCTCGGTGAGTGCGACGACCCGCGCGAAGCGCCGCGGCGAGGTCGCCGGTGAGTCTTACTTCTTCGTCTCCGGCGAGGAGTTCGAGGCGATGGCCGCCAACGGCGAGCTGCTGGAGAACGCGACCTACGCCGGCAACCGGTACGGCACACCTCGCGGACCGGTCGAGGAGCGGCTGGCTGCGGGCATTCCGGTGCTGCTCGAGATCGAAGTCCAGGGAGCGCGGCAGGTCAGAGCGCTGGATCCGGACGCCCTTCTGGTCTTCCTCGCGCCGCCGTCCTGGGAGGAGCTGGAAAGGCGGCTGCGGGGGCGAGGCACCGAGGAGCAGGCCGTCATCGAACGCCGGCTCGAGCAGGCGAAGGTCGAGCTGGCCGCGGAAGGCGAGTTCGACCGGGTCATCGTCAACACGTCCGTGGCGGAGGCCGCCAAACAGCTGGCGGCCCTCATCGGCTGAAGGCTGGTAGCGTTGTTGGGCTGTTTTCTACTGCTGAGATGAGGCACGCGTGTCCGGCACCGCCGCTCGCCCCGAGGGGATCACCAACCCGCCGATCGACGAGCTCCTCGACAAGGTCGAGAGCAAGTACGCGCTCGTCATCTACGCGGCGAAGCGCGCCCGCCAGATCAACGCGTACTACTCCCAGCTCGGCGAGGGTCTGCTTGAGTACGTCGGCCCGCTGGTTCCCGCTCACGTGCAGGAGAAGCCGCTCTCGGTGGCGCTGCGCGAGGCGAACGAGGACCTGCTGACGTTCGAGCAGATCGACGCCCCGGTCTAGGTCCGGAGTCCGTCAGATGACGGGCGAGCCCCGCCGGGTAGTCCTAGGCGTCTGTGGCGGCATTGCCGCCTACAAGGCCTGTGAGCTGCTCCGGCGGTTCACCGAGTCCGGTCACGACGTCCACGTCGTACCCACCGCATCCGCCCTGAAGTTCGTCGGTGAGACGACGTGGGCTGCGCTGTCGGGCAACGCCGTCGCCACAGAGGTGTGGACCTCTGCTCATCGCGTCCCGCACGTGACGCTCGGTCGGCAGGCCGATTTGGTCGTCGTGGCACCGGCGACGGCCGACTTCCTCGCCCGCATGGTGATCGGTCGTTCCGACGACCTGCTGACCGCGACGCTGCTGACCGCTCGGTGTCCGATCGTTGTTGCGCCCGCGATGCACACCGAGATGTGGCAGCACCCAGCGACCGAGGCCAACGTCGCCACGCTTCGTGAGCGCGGTGTGATCGTGCTCGACCCAGCGGTTGGGCGGCTCACCGGCTCGGACACCGGCATCGGCCGGCTGCCCGAACCGGAGGAGATATTCGCTGTCGCCCGAACCGTTCTCGCTCGCGGCACGCAGTCACTACGCGCCGACCTCGCTGGGCGACACGTCGTCGTGACGGCGGGTGGCACGCGGGAGCCGCTTGACCCGGTGCGCTATCTCGGCAACCGGTCGAGCGGTCGTCAAGGTTTTGCGCTCGCGCGCGCCGCACTTTCGCGTGGTGCTGAGGTGACGTTGATCGCGGCCAACGCGGCACTTGCCGACCCGGCAGGCGCAAAGGTCGTCCGGGTGCGCACCGCGGAGGACATGCGGGTCGCCGTCGACGAGGTCGCCGCCAGCGCGGACGCAATCGTGATGGCGGCGGCGGTTGCCGACTTCCGGCCCGCGGTCCGCGCCGACGCGAAGCTGAAGAAGGGCGCGAGCGACCCCGATCCGATCGCTTTGGTGCGCAACGCCGACATCCTCGCCGACATCTCCGTGAACCGCCGCCGCGACGGACAGGTCATCGTGGGCTTCGCAGCCGAGACGAACGACGTCCTGGAGAACGGCCGCGCGAAGCTCGCCGCGAAGGGCTGCGACCTGATCGTCGTGAACCAGGTCGGCGAGAACCTCACCTTCGGTGCCGAGCACAACACCGCGACGATTCTCGGCGCCGACGGTTCCAGCGCCTCGGTGGAGGACGTCAGCAAGGAAGACCTTGGGCACGCGATCTGGGACCTGGTCGCTGCCCGTCTCGACGCGTGAGCGCACCTTTGCTGCCGCGGGACCTCGGCGGCGGTCTCGTCATGCGTGTCGCGACCGCGGCCGACGCTGACGACTCGTTCGCTGTCGTCGACGCGGAGCGCGACCGCCTTCGCGAGTGGCTGCCGTGGGTCGATCGCACCCGCAGCCCGGCAGATGCCCGCCGTTTCTTCGAGGCAGCCGAGCGGCAGGATGCGGCCGGTGAGGCCCTGCACTGCGTCGTGGAGGTGGACGGTCGCTTCGCAGGCGTCGCTGACCTGCGGATCGTGCCGATTCAGCGCGCCGGTGAGGTAGGTTACTGGCTCGCTTCAGCCGCTGTCGGCAAGGGCGTGATCACCCGGATCACTGCCGAGTTGTTCGACATCGGGTTCGATGCGTTCGGGCTGCACCGCATCCAGCTGCAGGCTGCGACCGGCAACATCCGCAGCCGCGCGGTAGCTGAGCGCCTGGGCATGCAGTACGAGGGAGTCCGACGCGAGGCTGAGGAGCTGCCGCAGGGATTCGTCGACCTCGCCGTCTATTCGATGCTCGCCCCCGAATGGCCGGGCGCGGCAACCGCACTCGTTCGGGCTCGTGCCGGTTCCGCCGATTCTCCGAACGACCTTTCCCCTCGGTAGGATCGGCCGGTCTGCCGGCGCCGTCGCGACCGGCCCAGCTCAAAGGGAGTCCCCGTGTCGCGCCGTCTGTTCACCTCTGAGTCAGTCACCGAAGGTCACCCCGACAAGATCGCCGACCAGATCAGTGACGCCATCCTCGACGCGATGATCAAGGAAGACCCGACGAGCCGGGTCGCGGTCGAGACGCTGATCACCACCGGTCAGGTTCACGTCGCGGGCGAGGTGCGCACCGAGACCTACGTCGACATCGCGGGCATCGTGCGCGACAAGATCCTCGACATCGGTTACGACTCGTCGCGCAAGGGCTTCGACGGCGACTCCTGCGGCGTGAGCGTCTCGCTCGGTTCGCAGTCGCCTGACATCGCACAAGGTGTGGAGGACGCCTACGAGCACCGCGCCGAGGGCGACGACGACCCGCTCGACCGTCAGGGTGCGGGTGACCAGGGCCTGATGTTCGGCTACGCGTGCACAGAGACTCCGGAGCTCATGCCCCTGCCGATCGCGCTGGCACACCGGCTGGCTCGCCGGTTGTCCGCGGTACGCAAGAGCGGCACCGTTCCCTACCTGCGACCTGACGGCAAGACGCAGGTCACGATCGAGTACGTCGACAACAAGCCGGTCCGGCTCGACACGGTCGTCGTGTCGAGTCAGCACGCAGCAGACATCGACATCGACACCCTGCTCGCGCCGGATGTTCGCGAGCACGTGGTGGATCCCGAGCTCGCCGAGCTCGGGCTCGACACCGAGGGATATCGCCTGCTGGTCAACCCGACGGGCCGGTTCGAGGTCGGCGGTCCGATGGGTGATGCCGGCCTGACCGGGCGCAAGATCATCGTCGACACCTACGGTGGCATGGCACGTCACGGTGGCGGCGCCTTCTCCGGCAAGGACCCGTCCAAGGTCGACCGCTCCGCTGCCTACGCGATGCGCTGGGTGGCGAAGAACGTCGTCGCAGCCGGGCTCGCGGAGCGCTGCGAGGTGCAGGTCGCCTATGCGATCGGCAAGGCGCGTCCGGTCGGCATGTTCGTCGACACCTTCGGCACCGGCGCCATCTCCGACGACCAGATCCAGGAAGCGATCCTCGAGGTCTTCGACCTGCGCCCAGCCGCGATCATCCGCGACCTCGACCTGCTGCGCCCGATCTACTCGCAGACCGCGGCGTACGGGCACTTCGGCCGCCCGGAGCTCGACTTCACGTGGGAGTCGACGTCGCGGGTCGACGCGCTCAAGGCGGCCGCTGGTAAGTAGGCGGCCGCAGTACCCGGGCCGGATCGGGTGCGTCTCGTTGCTTGTCGCTTTGGCGTAAGAGACTTGTTGGGTGCCGCCTAAGTCTGCTGCTCCGGCTAAGCCTGTGAAGTCGGCGAAGCCGGCGATGCAGCGGCGGGCCGAGGTCTTGCCCTTTGCCCGCGTCGCGGTCGATGTGTCGCTGCCCCATCTTGACCGGACGTTCGACTACCTGGTCAGCCAGGAGCAGGACGCGGCCGCCAAGGCCGGCGTGCGGGTGCGTGTCCGCTTCGCGGGCGCCCTTGTCGGCGGCTTCATCCTCGAGCGGGCAGCAAGCACCGATCACGACGGGAAGCTGTCGTTTCTCGAGCGCGTGCTCGGCGCGGAGCCGGTCTTGTTGCCGGACGTCGCAGCCGTCGCTCGCGAGGTCGCCGATCGGTGGGCGGGCAGTCTCGCCGACGTGACCCGGCTCGCGGTGCCACCGCGCCACGCGACCGCCGAGCGAGCGAAGAGCAAGCCGGCCGAGACGCCAGTGATGGCACCGCCGCCGTCGGCCCTCGGTCGTTACACCGGCGGCCCGGAGCTGTTGCGCGAGCTGGCGACCGGAACCGCGCGCCGGGTGTGGACCGCGCTTCCCGGTGAGTGGCCGGCAGAGATCGCGGCGACCGCCGCGGCGGTGCTGACCGCGGACCGCGGCGTCGTGATCGTCGTACCGGACGCCCGCGACGTCGAGCGCATGGATCGTGCGCTCACCGTTGCCTTGGGCGAAGGACACCACGTTGCGCTGACCGCCGAGCTCGGGCCCGAGGAACGCTACGCACGCTTTCTGTCGATCTCACGAGGCGCGGTGCAGGCCGTGGTCGGAACGCGGGCGGCGGTGTGGGCGCCGGTCCGAGACCTCGGGCTGGTCGTCATCTGGGACGACGGCGACGACCTGCTGGCTGAGCCGCGGGCTCCGTACTGCCACGCCCGTGATGTCGCCGTGTTGCGTGCGCACCGGGCAGGTGCGTCGATGCTGCTGGCGGGTCACGCGGTCACTGCAGAGGGTGCGCAGCTGCTCGCCACCGGGTGGGCAAGCGATCTGAGCCCGACCGCACCGGCCCGCACTCGTGATCTGCCGGCGATCCGCGCGTCGGGCGGTGACGACGAGCTCGCCGATGACGAGGCGGCGCGCGCAGCACGACTGCCGACGATCGGCTGGCGCACCGCGAAGGAGGCGCTGCAGTCTGGGCCCGTCCTGATCCAGGTTCCGCGACAGGGATACGTGCCGGCGCTTGCGTGCGCGTCGTGCCGGCGCACGGCACAGTGCAAGAAGTGTGCGGGCCCGCTCTCGCGGGTGCGCGAGGACGCACCGCCGGTCTGTCGTTGGTGCGGGGTGACAGCGACGGCTTGGCGCTGCCCTCACTGCGCGGCGCTGACGTTGCGCGCGGTGGTCGTCGGAGCGCGTCGTACGGCGGAGGAGCTGGGCCGGGTCTTCCCGGGGTTTCCCGTGAGGACGTCGGGCGGAGGCAAGGTGCTTGCGCGGGTCACCGATCAGCCGGCGATCGTCGTCGCGACGCCTGGCGCCGAGCCGATCGCTGCGGGCGGTTATGCGGCCGCGGTGCTCCTCGACGGCTGGCTGATTCTGTCACGACCGGATCTCCGCTCCGGCGAAGAGGCGCTCCGGCGCTGGCTGAACGCTGCGAGCCTGGTGCGCGGCAGTGCTGACGGCGGCCGGGTCGTGGTCGTCGCTCCCGGTGAGCTGCGGCCGGTGCAGGCGCTGCTGCGATGGCAACCGCGATGGCACGCCGAGCGTGAGCTCGAGGACCGGCGTTCGCTGCATCTGCCGCCGGCCGGTCGCATGGCTGCCATCACCGGACCCGCGGATGCGGTCGCCGAGCTCCTGGGATCGGCGAAGCTGCCGCCGGCAGCCGAGGTGCTCGGCCCGGTTGCGGCTGTCGACGGCGACCCCGAGGACGAGCGCGTGCTGGTGCGAGTCCCGCGCGTGCGGGGTCAGGAGCTCGCAGCTGCGCTGAAGGCCGCGCAGTCGACGCGTAGCGCGCGTAAGGCGCCGGGAAGCGTGCGGGTGGAGATGGACCCGGTCAAGCTCGGCTGACCTGCTTCTTCAGCGGCTGACGTAGTGGCGCCACGCCTTTGGTGCCGACGACCGCAGCGCCATGTCCAAGCGATCGGTCGTCTCCCGACTCGAGCGGTCCGGCGCCGAGACCGACGCACAACCCGTGAACTCCACGTGCGCGAACTCGTCGGGCCGGCCGGCGTACGTCGAGTAGATGTCGACCGAGGAGCCGTCATCCAGCGGGCAGAACAGACCTCGCGGCTCGGCAGGTGCGGCGTCCACGGCGCTCGCGATTCGCCTTGCCCGCTGTGTGCCGATCGTCGTGCGCTTCGCCTCGCAGTGCTTGGCGTTGAGGCCCGGGCGCCAGATCAGGACAGCGCCGCCGGGGTGCCGGTGCAGCCAGACCAGGTTCTTCCCGCCGACCGTCCCTCGGCCCTTAACGCCGTCCTCGGACTGACAGCTGCCGTGGTGCTTGGCTGCTGACGGTGCCCGCGACGGAGCCGGCTCCGAGACGGGACCCTTGTCCGGCTGCTTGATATGGGCGACCGGCGGTCTCGGAGTGGGGAGATAGCTGCGCCACGCCTTCGGTGCGATCTTCCGGAGCGGCTTCTCGACGGCGTTGTCGCTCCATCGAGACGCTCGATCCGGCGCAGTGATCGGGCGGCAGCCGCTGAGTGAGACCTCGGCGTACTCATCGCCGCCGGTTGGGTAGGTGAAGTAGAGCCGCACCGAGGTGTTGTCGCCGTACGGGCACGGCAGCGGTTCGGTCGGAAACGCCTTCGCATGGCGTACGGCGACGGCGACTCGCTCGGCGAGGGCGGCCCTGCCCGTCGTACGGCGCGCGACGCACTTCTTCGAGTTGAGGCCCGGAATCCAGATCGCGACCAGACCACTCGGGTGGGCATGGACCCACAACAGGTCTTTCCCGACGGGTGTCTGGTCGGTCGGGCCGCAGCTGCCGTTCGATCGGTCCATCGACGGTGCTTGGGCCGGGGCGGGCGCGATCACGGGCTTGCCATGGGAGGCGGGCATGGCGGCTGTGGCATAGCTACCGCCCAGCAGCAGCGCGATGCCAGCCAGCACGACGGGTCCGCGCTTGAGCGAGCCGATCATGTGCCCATCATGCGGATTCGACGCGCGCCACGCCCCGCGGGTTCCCAATTACCATTGACCGTCTTTGTCAGTCGTCTGAGGGAGTTCGCGTGGCGGTTCAGCCGATCCGGTTGTTCGGCGACCCGGTGCTGACCTCGCCGGCGGAGGAAGTGACCACGTTCGACAAGGAGCTGCGGAACCTCGTCAGAGATCTTGCCGAGACGATGCTCGACGCTCCCGGGGTCGGTCTGGCGGCGCCGCAGATCGGAGTGAGCCTGCGGGTGTTCACCTATCACCTCGACGACGAGCAGGCCGGTCATCTGGTGAACCCCGTTGTCCGCGTCGTCGGTGACGAGGAGCAGGACGGCGACGAGGGCTGTCTCTCGCTTCCCGGGCTCAGCTTTCCGACCGTTCGGAAGATGAACGTCGTCGCGACAGGTGTCGACATGCACGGCGAGCCGATCACGGTCGAAGGGACCGAGCTCCTCGCGCGTTGTGTGCAGCACGAGGTCGATCACCTCGACGGCATCTTGTTCATCGACCGGCTCGACACTGAGCAGCGCAAGCTGGCGATGCGCGCGATCCGTGAGGCCGAATGGTCCGGTCTCACGCCACCCGTGGTGAGGACCTCGCCGCACCTCACCAGCGGCCTGGCGCTCTAGAAGGCTGCGGCGGTGCGCCTGGTGTTTGCGGGGACGCCGGTGACGGCGCTGCCGTCACTCGAGGTGTTGCTCGCAAGCGCCCGCCATGAGGTGGTCGCGGTCGTCACCCGACCTGACGCCCCCGCGGGGCGGGGCCGCTCCCTGAGCGAGAGCCCGGTGAAGCAGCGCGCGCAGGCAGCCGGCATCGAGGTGCTCACCCCCAAGCGACCGTCCGAGCCGGCCTTCCTGGAGCGGCTCACTGCGATTGCACCCGACTGCGTCGCGGTCGTCGCGTACGGCGCTCTGATCCCGCCCGAGGCCCTCGTGATACCCGCGCACGGGTGGGTCAACCTGCACTTCTCCGTGCTGCCGTCTTGGCGGGGAGCGGCGCCGGTGCAGCACTCGCTGCTCGCCGGCGATGACGTGACGGGCGCGACCACCTTCCAGATCGAAGCCGGGCTCGACACCGGTCCCGTGTTCGGGGTGATGACGACGACGATCGGTGCGCACGAGACCGCGGGTGAGCTGCTCGAGCGGCTGGCGGAAGACGGCGCCGGCCTGCTCGCCGCGACGCTCGACGGGATTGAGGACGGCGCCCTCACGGCGCAACCGCAGCCGACCGAGGGCGTCACGCTCGCGCCGAAGCTGAAGTCCGGAGACGCCAGGATCGTGTGGACCCACCCCGCCGCCTCCATCGACCGGCGCATCCGGGCGTGCACGCCGGAGCCCGGCGCGTGGACGACGTTCCGCGGCAAACGGCTCGGGATCAGCTCGGTGCGGATCGCTGCCGACATGCGCGGTGAGCCCGTCCCGCCTGGCGAGATCCGCGATCTCGGAAAGGACGGCGTGGTCGTCGGCACGGCGTCGGAGCCGCTGCGACTTGGCATGGTCCGCCCGGAGGGCAAGCCCGACCGCACCGCGGAAGAGTGGGCGCGGGGAGCGCGGCTGACCGCGGGCGAGCTGCTCGAGTGAAGGACCCGGCCCGACGTACCGCGGTTGAGGTCGTCCTTGCCGTCGACCGGGACGGTGCATACGCCAACCTGCTGTTGCCGAGGCTGCTCCGCGATCGCAACCTGTCAGGGCAGGACGCGGCGTTCGCGACGGAGATTGCATACGGCGCCCTGCGCTGGCAAGGCGTGCTGGACGAGGTGATCTCGATCGCGGCACGACGCGAGGTCGCTTCACTCGACCCCGAGGTGCGGGCGGTGCTGCGGGTTGGGGCCTACCAGCTGTTGCACACGAGGGTTGCCGCGCACGCTGCCGTGTCAACGACGGTGGATGTCGGCAAAGAGGTGGCGGGACACCGAACGTCCGGCTTGGTCAACGCGGTGATGCGCCGGGTGAGCGAACGTGACTGGCCGGCATGGGTGGTGCAGGCGGCACCCGCCGACGGTCTGGGTCGGCTCGCCTTCGAGCACGGCTACCCGGTGTGGATCGCGCGGGCGCTGCTCGATGCTCTCGACGGCGATGTCGCGGAGCTGACGCGGGCGCTGGCTGCGGACCGGCCGGTGACCCATCTCGCCGCGCTGCCGGGGGCGATCGACCGAGAGCGCCTTCTCGGCGTGGCGGGGGAAGGCGCGAAGGTGGGGCCGTACTCGCCGTACGCCGTCCGGCTGGCGGGCGGTGACCCCGGTCGGATCGGAGCGGTTCAGGACGGCAGCGCCCAAGTGCAGGACGAGGGCAGTCAGCTGGTCGCTCTGGCGTTGGCGCGAGCCGGGGTGGCGGGGCGGGATGAACGCTGGCTCGACATGTGCGCCGGTCCGGGCGGCAAGGCCCGGCTGCTCGCCCGGTTGCTCCCTGCCGGTTGCCGGCTGGTGGCAGCGGAGCTTCACCCGCATCGGGCCGCCTTGGTTCGTGCCGGGGCGGGCTCGACGTCGGTCGTCGCTGACAGCACTCAGCCGTCCTGGCGAGCCGGTGGCTTCGACCGCGTCCTGCTCGACGCGCCCTGCACCGGGCTGGGAGCGTTGCGACGGCGGCCCGAGGTCCGCTGGCGGCGCCAGCGCGCGGACCTCGACGACCTCGCGAGGCTGCAAGGTGAGCTGCTCACCTCAGCGCTCGATGCGGTGCGGGTCGGCGGGATCGTGGTCTACGCGACGTGCTCGCCGCACCTGGCCGAGACGAGGGAGGTGGTGCGCGCCGGCCTCGCGCGGCGTCCCGACGTCGAGGCGGTCGACGCCCGTCCGCTGCTGCCCGGCGTGCCGGAGCTGGGTGAGGGACCGGACGTGCAGCTCTGGCCGCACCGGCACGGCACGGACGCGATGTACATCGCCGTACTGCGAAGAAATGAACCGGGATCGAACGCCCCGCCCACCTAAACTTGAGCGACCATGCAGATCGCGCCGAGCATCCTTTCTGCCGACTTCGCCCGGCTCGCCGACGAGGTCGGGGTCATCGGCGAGGTCGCCGACTGGGTGCACGTCGACGTCATGGACAACCACTTCGTGCCGAACCTGACGTTCGGGCTGTCCATGGTGCAGGCGCTGCTGAAGAACACGTCGTTGCCGCTCGACTGTCACCTGATGATCGAGGACCCGGATCGTCACGCGCCGGCATACGCCGAGGCGGGCGCTCGGAGCGTGACGTTCCACGCCGAAGCGGCGATGGCGCCGGTGCGGCTCGCGCGTGCGCTTCGTTCTGCCGGGGCGCGAGCCGGGCTGGCGATCCGCCCGGCGACGCCGATCGAGCCCTACGCCGACCTGTTGCCGGAGATCGACACGGTCCTCGTGATGACGGTCGAGCCCGGCTTCGGGGGCCAGTCGTTTCTCGACATCATGCTGCCGAAGATCCGTCGCGCCCGGCAGCTCGTGCGCGACGGCGAGCACGCGGTGTGGGTGCAGGTCGACGGCGGTGTGGATGCCGACACGATCGAGCAGTGTGCCGAGGCGGGTGCGGACGTGTTCGTAGCGGGCAACTCGGTCTACGGCTGCGACGATCCGGCGGCGGCCGTCGTACGGCTGCGGGAAGCAGCGATCCGGGCCGGCGAGTCAGCATGGTGGACGCACTAGTTCGGTGGACGCCCCAGCAATAACGATATAGCCTGACACGGAAGTACCAAAGCGCGCTCCGGGATCGGTGAAAGTCCGAACCGGCGGTGACGAGTGAGCCTGTTGGTCGGGCGACCTCGAAGTCCGCGACCCGGCCGAAGCCGTCGGCCGGTGGACCTGGTGAGACTCCAGGACCGACGGTGAGAGTCCGGATGAGAGGCAGCGCGCGAGCGACGCTCGGCTTGCTGTCGATCTTGGCGGTGGCCGGGGCGCGTGTCGTTCGCGTTTTCCTCTCCTGATCCCGGGCCGTCGGTCGAGCAGGAGGAGAGGTTCCGTGGCTACCGAGGCCGAGACCGCCGCGATGCGTCGCGCGATCGACCTGGCCGAGGCTGCGCTGGGCATCCCCAACCCGAACCCCGCGGTCGGAGCCGTCGTCCTGGACCGAGACGGCCAGGTCGTCGGGGAGGGCGCGACCGCACCGATCGGGGGACCGCACGCCGAGGTCATCGCACTTGCCGCGGCCGGCGGGGCCGCGCGCGGGGGAACGCTGGTCGTGTCACTCGAGCCGTGCAACCACCAGGGGCGCACCGGGCCGTGCACCGAGGCGATCCTTGCCGCCGGCGTCGCGCGGGTGGTCTACGGGGTCGACGATCCGCATGACGATGCCGCCGGGGGAGCTGCTCGGCTCCGGAGTGCCAGCCTGGACGTCGAGTCCGGTGTGTTGGCCGACGAGGCGCGCGCAGGGCTCGAGCCGTGGCTCGTTGCGACGGCCGACCGCCGTCCCTACGTGACGTGGAAGTACGCCGCGACCCTCGACGGCCGCACGGCAGCGGCTGACGGGACCAGCCAGTGGATCACCGGAGAAGGCGCTCGCCTGGACGTGCAGCTCCTCCGTGCGGCCGCGGACGCCGTCATCGTCGGCATCGGCACCGTCCTGGCTGACGACCCGGCCCTCACGGTGCGGGTCGTGGACATCCCTCGTCGGCCATTGCGGGTCGTCGTCGACACTGACGCGCGCACGCCTGCCGGTTCCCAGGTGCTCGACGACTCGGCGCCTACCCTGGTCGCGGTGGCGGCCGGCGCCGCGCGCGATCGGGTGGCCGCGTTGCGCGAGACCGGTGCCGAGGTTGTCGAGCTGCCGCGGGCGTCGGGTGGTGTCGACCTGCCTGCGTTGCTCGCGGCGCTGTATGACCGCGAGTGCTACCAGCTGCTGCTCGAGGGCGGCGCGCGGCTCGCGACCGGATTTCTCGCGGGCGGCCTCGTCGACCGCGTCGTCGCCTACCTTGCGCCGGCGCTACTCGGCTCTGGCAGTCCGGTCGTCGGCGACTTCGGCGTGCCGAGCATCGACGGCGCGTTGCGACTGACACCGAAAGGCATGACGGACATGAACCCGGACGTACGAATCATCGCGACCGTCGAGAGGGCGAAGTAGATGTTCACCGGAATCGTCCAGGCGCTTGGCACGGTGCGAAGCGTTGCGGAGGTCGGGCGCGCCGTCCGGCTGTCGGTCGAAGGAGAGATCCTGCAAGACCTCACCGGCGGCGAGTCGATCGCGGTCAACGGCGTGTGCCTCACGGTTGCGCAGATCGAGCCGGACGGCTTCACCGCCGACGTGATGCTCGAGACGCTGCGGCGGAGCACCCTCGGCGGCTTGCAGGTTGGTGACCGGATCAACCTCGAGCGTTCGGTGACTCCGACCTCGTTGCTGGGCGGTCACATCGTCCAGGGGCACGTCGACGGGGTCGCGACCATCGTGGAGATCGAGAAGTCCGAACACTGGCACGACGTCCACCTCGAGCTCCCGGAGGACCTGATGCGTTACGTCGTGGAGAAGGGCTCGATCGCTCTCGACGGCGTCAGTCTGACGATCGCCTCGCTTTCGGGGGGTGGAGTCGGGGTGAGCCTGATTCCCGAGACGCTGGCGCGTACGACCCTAGGTCGGCGGGTCGTCGGCGATCAGGTGAACGTCGAGGTCGACGTGCTCGCGAAGTACGTCGAGCGACTGCTGGCAGCGAAGGAGACGTCGTGAGTGCCTCGGGGCATGAGCCGACGATGGGCTTCAGCACCATCGAACGTGCGGTCGCCGACATCGCAGCCGGCAAGCCGGTGGTGGTCGTCGACGACGCCGACCGCGAGAACGAGGGCGACCTGATCTTCGCTGCAGAGAAGGCAACGCCGGAGCTGGTCGCGTTCATGGTCCGGTACACGTCGGGCTACATCTGCGTGCCGCTCACCGAGTCCGACTGCGATCGGCTCGACCTGCCGCCGATGTACCACACGAACCAGGACCGCAGAGGGACGGCATACGCCGTCACTGTCGACGCAGCCGAGGGCACGACAACGGGGATCTCGGCGCACGACCGCGCGCTCACGATGCGAGCGCTTGCGGATCCGGGCTCGACGTCAGCGGACTTCACGCGGCCTGGCCACGTCGTACCGCTTCGCGCGAAGGACGGCGGGGTGCTTCGTCGGGCGGGTCACACCGAGGCCGCGATCGACCTTTGCCGGATGGCGGGACTGCAGCCGGCGGGCGTGCTGTGCGAGATCGTGAGTGAGAAGGAGATCGACGGCATGGCGCGCCTCGACGAGCTCGAGGTCTTCGCGGCCGAGCACGACCTCGCGCTGATCGCGATCGCTGACCTGATCGCTCATCGGCGTCGCACCGAGAGTCAGGTCGAGCGCGTCGCCGAGGCGCGGATTCCGACGAACCACGGCGAGTTCCGCGCTGTCGGGTTCCGCAGCGCCGTCGACGGCATCGAACACGTCGCGTTGGTGCGAGGTGATGTTGGTGACGGCGAGGACGTGCTGGTGCGCGTGCACTCCGAATGTCTGACCGGCGATGTCTTCGGCAGCCGGCGATGCGACTGCGGCCCGCAGCTCGACGCGGCGATCGCAACGGTCGGGGCGGAAGGCCGGGGGATCGTGCTCTACGTCCGCGGGCATGAAGGGCGAGGCATCGGGCTGATGCACAAGCTGCAGGCCTATCAGCTGCAGGACGAGGGGCAGGACACGGTCGATGCGAACGTTGCGCTGGGTCTACCGGCCGACGCGCGGGACTACGGCACCGGAGCGCAGATCCTCGTCGACCTCGGCGTGCGGTCGATGCGCTTGCTGACCAACAACCCGGACAAGCGGGCCGGCCTTGAAGGTCACGAGCTGAAGATCGTCGCGCGGGTCCCGCTGCCGGTGCGCGTGACGGCGGACAACCTCCGCTACCTCACGACGAAGCGCGACCGGATGGGCCACGACCTCCCGGACCTGCCGCCGCTGGTCGACGAGGAGGTCACCGAGGCGAGTGCGGACGTCCTGCCGGCAGCGGTGACCGAACGCGCGGCCCGGGCTGAGCCCGACATCTACCGCTCTGCGGTACGCATGGCTTACGCGTTGTCGCCGTTCGCCCTGCCGGTCGACGATTCCGCTGAGGAGGCGACTCAATGAGCGGCAAGGGAGTGCCCGAAGAGGCAACCGTCGACGGCAGTGGGCTTCGGGTGGCGGTCGTGGCGGCGCGCTGGCACACCGAGATCACCGATGCCCTCGTCGCCGGCGCGCGGCGCGGGCTCGAGGCGGCGTCCGTGGCTGACCCGTTTGTCTGCCGCGTGCCCGGCGCGTTCGAGCTCGCCGTGGTGGCGGGTGAGCTGGCGAAGTCGGGGTACGACGCTGTCGTGGCGCTCGGAGTCGTCGTACGCGGCGGCACGCCTCACTTCGAGTACGTGTGCTCGGCGGCAACGGACGGGCTGAATCGGATCGCGATCGAAACCGGCGTCCCAGTAGGCTTCGGGTTGCTGACCTGCGACACGACGGAGCAGGCGCTCGACCGGGCGGGACTGCCCGGATCGAGTGAGGACAAAGGACGGGAGGCCGCAATGGCTGCGGTCGAGACGGCGCTGGTGCTGCGGGACATCCGCACGCACGGCAGTGCTGCAGGCCGGCACGGCCATGCACAGGCGGACGGTCGCTGACCGAACGCTGCTGTCCGCCTGCACCTCTGCCGTCCTGTACCTCCTTCCGAAAGGCCAGAACTGTGCTGTCGCTCGTCCTTCCGAAGGGATCGCTGGAGAAGGCGACCCTCGAGCTCTTTGATGCTGCCGACCTTGCGGTGCGCCGCGGCTCCGACCGCGACTACCGCGCCGGCATCTCCGACCCACGCGTCGATCGCGTCATGTTCCTGCGTCCGCAGGAGATCCCCCGCTACGTCGAGGAGGGGCTGTTCGATCTCGGCATCACCGGCCGCGACTGGATCACGGAGACGTCCGCGAAGGTCGAGTCCGTCTGTGAGCTCGAGTACTCCAAGGCGACCTCCAACCCGGTGCGGATCATCCTGGCGGTGCCGGCCGAGCACGCCGCCAAGACCGGCGCGGAGCTGCCGGACGGCGTACGCGTCTCGACGGAGTACCCAGAGCTGACGCGTCGCTTCTTCGCCGACGCGGGCGTGAATGCGGTGATCGTGCCGTCGTACGGCGCAACCGAGGCGAAGGTGCCGGACATCGTCGACGCGATCGTTGACGTGACCGAAACCGGCTCGTCGTTGCGGGCGCACGGGCTGCGGATCATCGAGACGCTGCTGACCTCTCGTACCGAACTGATCGCAAACCCGGCGTCCTACGCCGACCCGGAGAAGCGGGCCGCGATGGAGGACATCGCTCTGCTGCTGCAGGGCGCGATCCGGGCGCGGGGGACCGTCTATCTGATGCTCAACGTCGACGCGGCCGACCTCAACGGCGTGCTCGCGGTCCTGCCGTCGATGAGCTCGCCGACGCAGACGGAGCTCGCCGGAGGCGGCTACGCACTGGGAACGGTAGTGCCCAAGCAGGGAGTGAACACCCTCATCCCAGCCCTGAAAGCAGCGGGAGCGCGAGACATCCTCGAACTCCCGATAGCCAAGATCGTCGAATAGCCCCGGTGATCTTGACGTAGTGAGCCCTTCAGCGGCTCTGTAGGGCGCACGACGTCAAGATCACGGGCGCCTTTGGGTCGGCTGTGGATGAGGCTGACGCGCGCGCGCCGGTTCAGCCGATGCTTCGGCGGTGCCGCGACCGCCGAATATTCCGCCTCAGCTCACCAAAGCGCCGTTCACTTCGGCGCAGGCAGCGTCGGGCGGCCTGACAAGGTCGGCGCTTCGACGGGGTCCATGGCGGCACGTGTTTCGCAACGTCTGGGTCCATGACCAGATCGAGGACACCCGGGAAGTGCGGCTCGAGGCGGTTCGGCTTGTGCTGGGCAAGCACGCGTTCGTGTGCGGTCTGACTGCGGCGTGGCTGTACGGGATCGACGCGCGGGACAGGAGGTGGAATCTCGTCTGGGTTGGATGCCCGACCGGGAGCAGGCTTCGGACCCGGGAGGGTTGCTACACGCGGGAGGTCACGATCGACGTGACCGACCTGGACCTCATGAGCGGCGTCCTGCTCACCACGCCCGTAAGGACCCTCTATGACTGTGCTCGCTGGCTCGCACCGCCTGAGGGGCTGGTGGTGGCCGATGCCTTCGCTCACGACGGCTTGGTCACTGCTGAGGAGGTTTCGACCTATCGCCACTGTCACAAGGGCATCCGCGACGTGACGCGAGTCGACGAGGTGATCCGGATGCTCGAGCCACTGAGCGAATCTCCGATGGAGACCCGCCTCCGCTATCTGCTGGTTTCCGCGGGCCTTCCGCGCCCCACGGCTCAGCACGTGATTCGGGATGCTTCCGGCAACTTCGTCGCCAGGTTGGACCTCGCCTACCTCGGACATCGGCTGGCAATCGAGTACGACGGTGCCTTCCACTGGGAGCAGCGCGGTGAGGACGACCGACGGAGGGACGCCGTCCGGGCCCTCGGCTGGACGGTCTTGGTAGTGAGTGCCGCAGAGATGCGGGGGACCGGTGAGGGCGTCGTAGAGCGGGTGCGCGCCCGTCTCCGCACCGCGGCGGCCTAAGCCCCGGTGATCTTGACGCAACGTGCCCTTCCGGGCCCGTGACGGGCGCAAATCGTCAAGATCACCGCGTCCGACGCTTCGCTGGTAGTCTGTCCGGTGCGACTAGCGGGCTTGCCCGCATACAAGTGGAGCTTCTCCCACCCGCTTAGCTCAGGCTTTCGGGTCTTCGGTCGCTACGCCGCCCGGGCGATTGTGCCGGGTGGTGTGGCTCGGCCGTCGCTGAAGAGGCCTCGCATGCCAGTCGTGCGGGGCCTTTCCCATGAGGGGCCACGCGAGGAGTCAAATCGTCAGTGGAGGTCCCATCAGCGTCGAACCACGCATCAACGACCGGATTCGCGTCCCCGAGGTGCGGCTGGTCGGTCCGAACGGCGAGCAGGTCGGCATCGTCGCCATCGGCGACGCGCTGCGGTTGGCGCAGGAGGCGGATCTCGACCTCGTCGAGGTAGCCGCCGAAGCCCGTCCGCCCGTCTGCAAGCTCATGGACTACGGCAAGTGGAAGTACGAGAACGCGCAGAAAGCGCGTGAAGCGCGACGCAACCAGTCGCACACGATCATCAAGGAGATGAAGCTTCGGCCGAAGATCGACCCGCATGACTACGAGACCAAGAAGGGTCACGTCGTGCGGTTCCTCAAGGCCGGTGACAAGGTCAAGATCACGATCATGTTCCGCGGACGCGAGCAGTCCCGACCCGAGCTGGGTCTGCGCCTGCTGCAGCGCCTGGCGGGCGACATCGAGGAGCTCGGGTACGTCGAGGCGGCACCCAAGCAAGACGGCCGCAACATGATCATGGTCATTGCACCGCATCGGAAGCAGCAGGCGCAGCAGCCCCGTCGCCGTGGCGACGAGGACGCAGCGACCGGCGAGGCCTCCACTGAGGAGTCCGACGCCGAAGCCGCTTCCGCCTAGCACCAGACGCAGGACCAGGGACCGAGAAGTACGACGAGGGAGACGAGGCAGCGATGCCCAAGATGAAGACGCACAGCGGGTCGAAGAAGCGCTTCAAGGTGACCGGGAGCGGCAAGCTCACGCACCGTCGCGCGAACCGCAACCACCTGCTCGAGCACAAGCCGTCGCGGCGTACTCGCCGGCTTGCCAACGAAGAGGTCATGTCGCCCGCCGACACCAAGAAGTACAACAAGCTGCTGGGTCGGTAGCCCCCGCGTCGTCGTCGTTCCCCCTCCGGCTCTCGCAGCCGGTCAGACTTAGCAAGGAGTTCCCGTGGCACGGGTGAAGCGGGCGGTAAACGCCCAGAAGAAGCGTCGCGTCGTTCTCGAGCGCGCGAGCGGCTACCGCGGTCAGCGATCGAGGCTGTACCGCAAGGCCAAGGAGCAAATGCTCCACTCGATGAACTACTCCTACCGCGACCGGCGTGCTCGCAAGGGTGACTTCCGCTCGCTGTGGATCCAGCGGATCAACGCGGCTGCCCGCGCGAACGGGATGACGTACAACCGGTTCATCCAGGGCATCAAGGCTGCTGGCGTCGAGGTTGACCGCAAGCACCTCGCCGAGCTGGCGGTCTCCGACGAAGCGGCGTTCGCGGCGCTCGTGGAGCTGGCGCGCCAGTCGCTGCCCGCGGCCAACGCCGCCTCCGGCTCGGCTGCGTAACTAGTACGCCGTGGGTCGCGCGGGTCCCGCCGCGATCGACTCGCCGCGAAATGCGCGGGTCGTCGCCGCGCGCGCCTTGCATTCCGCGCGCGGCCGGCGTGCGGCGGGCGCCTTCCTCGCCGAAGGCCCGCACGCGGTGGGTGCGGCTCTGGCTGCCTCGTTCGCCGTGCGCGAGGTCTTCGTGACCGACGAGGCGGCCGAGCGCGAGACACCACTGATGCGCGACATCGCGCACAGTGGTGCGGCGATCAATACGGTGACTGATCGAGCGCTGCGCGCGGTTGCGGAGACGGTCACGCCGCAAGGCGTCGTTGCAGTGGTCGAGTTGCCACCGGAAGCCGTGATTCCAAAGGCGCCGCGGTTGGTCGTCGTACTCGAGCGGTGCTCCGATCCCGGGAACGCCGGCACCGTCATCCGCACGGCCGACGCGGTCGGCGCAGACGCGGTCGTCCTGGGCGCCGGCTCGGTCGACGTCTGGTCAGGCAAGTGCATCAGGGCCAGCGCAGGCAGCGTCTTCAACGTGCCGGTTGTCACCTCGCTCGCGGTCGGAGACGCCGTCGCTGCTCTGAAAGAGCGCGGCTGCCAGGTCTTCGGGACAGCCGCGGACGGGGACCTGGACCTCGACGCGCTGTCGCAGGACCGGCTGACTGCAGCCACGGCCTGGGTGTTCGGCAGTGAGGCACATGGGTTGGGCGCGGAGCTGACAACCCGGCTGGACGGCGTCGTACGCATCCCGATCTCCGGCCGCGCGGAGAGTTTGAACCTTGCCGCCGCAGCGGCGATTTGTCTTTACTCGTCCGCAAGAGTCCGGCGGTTGGCGGCGCGCTAACGCACTCGATCCGGGCGATAGGGGTTCGCTTTTCGCGTAGTCGTCCTAGGCTCCGAAAAGGTAAGTGGCGAGGAGGCGGGTCGTGCCGGAGCGGGGCGGGGGGGAGTCGGTCTACGACGGCTTGCCGGATGGCGTCGTCGTTGCAGACGCCAACGGCACCGTTGTCGACCTCAACGCCGCTGCGCTGCGCATCCTGGGCGAGGGGGACTGGCTCGGCCGGCCGCTAGCCGACGTACTGCCGCTCATCGATCCGCAAGGCCGCGACTGGTGGACCTGCACGAACCCGTACGACGGCCTGTCCTCCCGGGTTCGCCAACCCGAGCGCTGGCTGACGCTGGTCCGTCCGGGGCGGCCCGACCAAGGCCTGCTAGTGACCGCCGCCTATCGCCGCGACGTGCAGAAGAAGGTCACATCGGTGGTCGTCTCCCTGCGTGACACCAAGGCACGGTCGCGCAGCGAGCGCAGCGGCGCAGAACTCGTGTCCGTCGTGGCGCACGAGCTTCGCTCGCCGCTCACGGGCGTCAAGGGCTTCACTGCCACGCTGCTCGGCAAGTGGGATCGCTTCACCGATGAGCAGCGGCTGCACATGTTGAAGACGATCAACTCCGATGCCGACCGGCTGACGCGCCTGATCAGCGAGCTGCTCGATGTCTCTCGGATCGAGTCCGGTCGCCTCGAGCTGCACAAGCAGCTGGTCGACCTCCCGAGCCTTGTGGAGCGTGACGTCGCGGCTCGGATCGCGGCCGGGGAGGCAGAAGACCGGTTCGTCGTGGAAACAGCGGATGTACCTGAAGTCTGGGCGGACCCCGACAAGGTCGGGCAGGTAGTGGGGAACATCGTCGAGAACGCCCTGCGTCACGGTTCAGGAACCGTCCGCATCCGGCTGGCGCCCGAGGGTGACGGGGCGCGGGTCACGGTCAGCGACGAAGGCGAAGGCATCTCGGCTGAGGCACTGCCGCGGATCTTCACCAAGTTCTGGCGTGACGCGAAGCGCGGCGGCACCGGGCTTGGGTTGTTCATCGCGAAGGGCATCGTCGAGGCGCACGGTGGCGTGATCGAGGCGGGCGCGGCCGACACCGGCGGCGCCCGGATCGGGTTCGCGCTGCCGGTGGGGGCGCCCAGTCACGCGGAGGCGAGCTGAGCCCCGAAGCCGACGGCGTTGCAATCGACTTTCGCGGGCTGCACAAGTCCTTCGGGCGTGGCAGCGAAGTCGTCAAGGTGCTCGACGGCGTCGATCTCAGTATTCGGCGCGGCCAGTTCGTGACCGTGATCGGACCGAGCGGCTGTGGCAAGACGACACTGCTTCGACTCGCCGCCGGGCTCGTCCGGCCTGACGCCGGCAAGGTCAGCGTCTTCGGCGCTCCGGTTCGCGCCGCCACCGAGGCGAAACGGATCGGCTTCGTCCCGCAGGCGCCCGCGCTGCTGCCATGGCGATCGGTGCTGGACAACGTGCTGCTGCCGCTTCAGGTGAACCGCAAGGCGCCATCGCCCGATACGCCGCCAGATGCAGTGGCGCTGCTCACCGCCCTCGGTCTTGGCGACGCCCTGAATCGGCGTCCGCGCGAGCTTTCCGGCGGCATGCAGCAGCGCGTCGCGATTGCGCGTGCCTTCGTCTTCGATCCGCCGGTGCTCCTCATGGACGAGCCGTTCGCGGCTGTCGACGAGCTCACCCGCGAGTCGCTTCGGCATGCGTTGCTGACGATCTGGCAGGCAAGCGGCAAGACCGTGCTCTTTGTCACGCACTCCGTCACCGAGGCGGTCGCTTTGTCCGACGCGGTCGTCGTCATGTCAGCGACGACGCACGGAGTGCAGCGTGTCATCCCGATCGACTTGCCCCGACCCCGCGACGAGCTCGTCGAGACGACGCCAGAGTTTCTTGCGCTGGAACGCGAGCTGAGACTCGAGCTGCGCCGGGGTTCGAAATGAGCCGACGGTCGTTGCGGCTCGGCGTGTGGCTGCCGCCGGTGATCGCGTTTGCTGTCTTCCTTGCGTTGTGGCAGCTGTACGCGGTTCACCACCCGTACGTCGCGCCGAGGCTGTCGCAGATCAAGTCCGAGCTGTCTTCCCACCCGGGGTTGTTCGCGCGCAACGCCTGGACGACGTTGCAGGAAGCGCTCGTGGGCGGAGCGGCGGGTATGGGAGCGGCCTTCGCGCTTGCCCTGGTGATGTTCTACGTGCGAGTCATCGAGCGGGCGGTGCTGCCGCTGGCAGTGGTGCTGAACGTCACGCCGCTGGTCGCGATCGCGCCGGCCCTTGTCGTCGCCTTCGGGTTCGGGATGACGCCCAAGTTCGTGATCGCGTCGGTCATCATCTTCTTCCCGTTCCTGGTCAACGCGCTTGCCGGGCTGCGGGATGTCGACCCTGAGGCGCTCGATCTCGTGGCGACCCTGCACGCGAGCCGAGCCGAGGTGCTGTGGCGGTTGAGGCTGCCCAGTAGCCTTCCCTACCTGTTCGCCGCCGGGCGAATCTGCATGCCGCTGAGTCTGGTCGGCGCGGTCGTGGCGGAGTTCGTCGCGTCGGGCGACTCGAAGGGGTTGGGAACGCTGATCGTCACGGCGGCATCGCTCGGAGACCTCGGCACGATGTATGCCTCGGTTGTCGTTCTCGCAATGTTGGGGGTCGGGATGTTCGGCGCAGTTGTCGCGCTGCAGCGGTTGGTCCTCGGGCGTTACGCGCCGGCTGTCGGGATGGGACGCAGATGAGTACCAGGACTCGCATGACGGCCGGCGCTGTTATCGCGGTGGCGGCGTCGTTCGGTGCGGCGGCATGCGGCGGCGGCTCAGGGAGCAGTGACCAGGGCAACGCCAGTCACGGCATCGTCTCGGCCGATCGGTGCGCCGCGAACCGTGCTGCGGGCACGATCACCTGGGTCTCGCCATTTGGCTTCGACGCCTCGGCCGGAATCATCGACGTGTTCGCCGCCGACAAGCTCGGCTACTTCCGCGACCTCTGCGTGGACGTGAAGCTCGTCACGAACTCGTACACCTCTGCCGCTCTGGTGTCGGCGGGCAAGGCGACGACAACTAGTACCGGGTCGGCCGCGGACTTCCTCACCTTGGCCGCGAACGGCTCGAACGTCACGGGTGTCGCGACGTACGGCAACACCTCGGACTACTGCATCATCACCAGACCCGAGTTCAAGACGCTGAAAGACCTTGAAGGTCACACGCTCGGCTATCACTCGGTCAAGGAAGCGCCGGACCTCGAGATGCTTCGCGCCGCGGGGGTGGACATCGACAAGGTCAAGCTCGTCAACACCCCGAACTACGACCCGAACCAGATCGTCCAGGGCAAGCTCGACGCGGTCGGCTGCTACCAGTCCAACGAACCGCTGACCTTGCGCGCGGAAGGCGCGAAGTTCAACGAGTTCACGCCGGCCCAGTTCGGGGTCTCCGGCACCTACAACGTCGTCTTCTTCAACGCCACATTTCTCAAAGCGCATCGCGCCGCCGCGCAGGACTTCATGCGTGCGGACCTCCACGCGTTCGAATACTGCGAGGACCACCAGGCGGAGTGCATCTCGATCGAGGAGAGCTACGCCAAGCGGGCGGGTGCGGAGTTCCCCGTCGCGCACGAGCGTCAGGTCTGGAAGCTCGAAGCTGCGCTCTCGCGAAACCACACCCTGGCGGGCAAGGGAATCGGCGTGCAGTCCGAGGCAGAGTGGCAGCCGGAGCTGCGCGAGGTGACGGACTTCGGGCTGGCGAAGAACCTTCCGCCGCTGAGCCAGGTGGAGGACACGACTTTGGTCGCAGAGCTGTACGACGGCAATCGGCTCGTCTGGCCGTAGCCGAGGTTCCTAGACTCAACCGGCGAGATGTCAGGACCAAACGACTCGTACGACCCCAAGGAAGTGGCTGCGCTGTCTGACGACGCTCTCGCCGGCGCGGTCGCGGATGGCGTGGCTGCCTTCGAGTCCGCCGCGGATCTCGAGGCGCTGGCGGCCGCGCACACGGCGCACCTCGGCGTGCGCTCGCCCGTCGCGCTCGCTCGTCGCGAGCTCGGTGCGCTGCCGCCACAGGCCAAGGCCGACGCGGGCCGACGGGTCAACGAGGCGATTGCTGCTCTCACCGGTGCCCATAGCGCCCGGCAGGCCGCACTCGAGGCCGAGCGCGACGAACGTGTCCTCGTCGAGGAGGCCGTCGACGTCACGCTGCCGTGGGACCGGGCGCCGCGCGGCGGCCGGCACCCGCTCACGCTGATCCAGGAGCGAGTGGCGGACGTCTTCGTGGGAATGGGCTGGGAGATCGCCGAAGGCCCAGAGGTCGAAGCAGCTTGGTACAACTTCGACGCCCTCAACATCCCGCCCGCCCACCCCGCGCGTGAGACGCAGGACACGCTGTGGCTCGATCCGCCGAGCTCCGGTGTCTTGCTTCGCACCCAGACCTCGCCGGTCCAGATCCGGGCGCTGCTCGCTCGCGGCGCGCCTTGTTACGTCGCGGTGCCGGGTCGTGTGTATCGCCAAGAGGCCCTCGACGCCACGCACAGCGCGGTGTTCCACCAGCTCGAAGGCCTCGCCGTCGACGAGGGCCTGACGATGGCCGACCTCAAGGGAACCCTCGACGCCCTCGCCCGCGCGATGTTCGGGCCGGACATCCGCACCCGGCTGCGGCCTGACCACTACCCCTTCACCGAGCCGTCCGCCGACGTGGATCTGCAGTGCTGGGTGTGCCGCGGCACGTCGACAGAGCCTGGTTCCGAGCCCTGCAAGACCTGCCGATCCGAGGGCTGGGTCGAGTGGGGTGGCAGCGGCATGGTCCACCCCGTCGTCCTCGCCTCGGCCGGAGTCGACCCCCAGCGCTACACCGGCTTCGCGTTCGGGATGGGTCTCGAACGCACCCTCATGTCGCGCCACGACATGTCCGACATCCGCGACCTGGTCGAGGGCGACGTGCGCGTCACTGCGGCGCTTGGGCGTGAAAGCTGATGCGCGCACCGGTTTCCTGGCTTCGCGAGTACGTCGACCTTCCCGACGTCACATCCCATGAGCTCGCTGAACGACTGACGGCAGCAGGGCTGCAGGTCGAGCGGGTCGACCGCATCGGCGAGGGCATCCAGGGCGTCGTCGTCGCCAAGGTGCAGGAGATCGAGGAGCTCGAAGGATTCAAGAAGCCGATTCGCTGGGTGACCCTGACCGACGGTGCGACCGATCGCCAGGTGATCTGCGGCGCGACCAACTTCGCGGTCGGTGACGTCGTCGCCTACGCCCGACCGCCGGCGATGCTGCCAGGCGACTTCCGCGTGACAGCACGCGAGGCCTACGGCCACATGTCCGACGGAATGATCTGCTCCGGCCGCGAGCTTGGGATCTCCGATGACCACGCCGGCATCCTCGTGCTCGACCCGGCCACCCCGCTCGGGCGAGACGTCGTCGACGTACTCGATCTTCGCGACGACGTGCTGGACCTGTCGATCAACCCGGACCGCGGGTACGCGCTGTCGATCCGCGGTGTCGCCCGGGAGCTCGCCACGTCGTACGGCGTCTCGTTCCTCGACCCAGCTGCGGTGTCGGCGCGGCCGCCGGGCAGCGGATATCCAGTGACGATCGAGGACGGCGACGGCTGCGACCGCTACGTCGCGGCGTCGATCACCGCGCTCGATCCTGGCGTCCCGACTCCCGCTTGGATGCAGCGACGGCTGGCGATGGCGGGCATGCGCCCGATCTCTCTCATGGTCGATGTGACCAACTACGTGATGCTGGCGATCGGCCAGCCGATGCATGCGTTCGACCTCGTGAAGGTGAGCGGGCCGATTGTCGTACGACGCGCGCGTCCGGACGAGCGGCTGCGGACGCTGGACGGCGTCGATCGCGACCTCGACCCGCGCGACCTCGTCATCGCGGACGACAGCGGACCCATCGCACTTGCCGGCGTGATGGGGGGTGAGTCCACAGAGATCACCGATGCCACACATGACGTGCTGCTCGAGGCAGCACACTTCGATCCGATCTCCGTCGCCTACACGTCGCGGCGTCACCGGCTCGGCTCCGAGGCATCCCGCCGCTTCGAGCGCGGCGTCGACGACGCGCTGCCGAGGCAGGCGGCCGAGCTCGCGATCTCGATCCTGGTCGACCTTGGTGCCGCCAAGCGCACCGATCGATCCACGGACATCGACAACCGGCCGCTGCCGCCATCGATTGAGCTTGACCCGACCCATCCGGGCCGGATTGCCGGTGTCGACTACCCCTACGAGACCGTCGTGACCCGGCTGACCGACATCGGGTGCGTAGTGCGTGAGCGGGCCGGGGCGTTCGACGTCGTCCCGCCGAGCTGGCGGCCCGACCTGCGCATCGCCGAAGACCTCGTGGAGGAGGTCGTGCGTCTGGAGGGCTATGCGAACCTCCCGTCGACCCTGCCCAGGGCGACCGCCGGCGCCGGGCTCACCCGCGACCAGCGGCTGCGTCGGCTGATCGGACGGACGCTCGCGGGTGCGGGCTACACCGAGGTGCTGTGCTCGCCGTTCGTCGATGCCGCTTCCGGTGAGCGGCTGCAGGTCGAGCCGGGTGACGCGAGGATCCCGACCGTTCGGATCGCCAACCCGGTCAGTGATGCCGAGCCATACCTTCGCGCCACGCTGCTTCCCGGTCTGTTCGCTGCTGTCGTTCGCAATATCGGGCGGGGCATGACCGACGTCGCGCTGTTCGAGACCGGGCCGGTTTTCCGGCACCCGAGCGCAGTGGGAACGCCCGACCTCCCGCCCGGGCGCCGCCCGCTCGACGCGGAGCTGCTCTCTCTCGACGCGGCGCTGCCGGACCAGCCAGGCCGGATCGCCGTCGTCCTGGCAGGCGAGCGAGAGCTCGCAGGCTGGTGGGGCAACGGTCGCGCGGCGTCATGGGCAGACGCAGTCGAGGCCGCCCGCTCGCTGGGTCGCGCACTAGGGACTGACGTCAAGGTGACCGCCGACCGGCATGCGCCGTTCCATCCGGGCCGCTGCGCCGCCTTGCACGTCGGCGACGAGCTGCTCGGTCATGCCGGCGAGCTGCACCCGAGGGCCATCGACGCCTTCAACCTTCCGCCGCGCACCTGTGCGATGGAGATCTCTCTGGACGTGCTGCTCGCAGCTGCCGCCGACGTGACAGCGGCACCGCTGGTGTCGCCGTACCCGGCCGCGAACGTCGATCTCGCGGTCACGGTCGATGCCGGTGTCCCGGCCGCGGACCTCGAAGCGGCGCTTCGGGCCGGCGCGGGCGAGCTGCTCGAGACGATCCGGCTGTTCGACGTATATGTCGGGGAGCAGGTCGGGGAGGGCCGAAAGTCGATGGCCTACGCGTTGCGACTACGCGCCCCCGACCGCACCTTGACGGTCGAGGAGGCGACGGCGGTGCGCGACGCCGCAGTGGCCGAGGCTGCGAGCCGGGTAGGCGCAGAGCTGCGGGCCTGAGCCTGCTCGCATACTAACTCGCATATCTGCATTATCATGCATTAGCATGTCGGAATGGGCATCCGGACGGCGGTGGTGGGCGCGAGTGGCTACTCCGGTGGCGAGCTGCTCCGTCTGATCGACACCCATCCGATGCTCGAGGTCGGCGCGCTTGTTGCGGGCGGCAACGCCGGGCGGCGGCTGGGTGAGCTGCATCCGCAGCTCGTGTCGATGGCGGACCAGGTCCTGCTCGACGCGTCGGCGGCCGAGCTCGCGGACTGCGAGCTCGTGTTCCTCGCACTGCCGCACGGCGCGACTCCCCACGTCGTGGCCAACCTCGCTCCCGACGCCAAGATCGTCGACATCGGCGCCGACTACCGGTTGGCCGACTCGTCTGACTGGCAGCGGTGGTACGGCGGTGATCATCCGGGCACCTGGCCCTACGGCCTTCCCGAGCTGCCCGGTGCGCGCGAGCTGGTCGCGGGAGCGCAGAAGGTCGCCAACCCCGGCTGCTACGCGACCGCGGTGCAGCTGGCCTATGCGCCGTTGCTGGCGGCCGGATTGATCGAGCCGATGGACCTCGTCGTCGTCGCAGGCAGTGGAACGAGTGGTGCCGGCCGCTCAGCGGTTGTCGAGCAGCTTGCCAGCGAGGTCATGGGTGATCTCGCGGCCTACAAGGTCGGTGGCACGCATCGCCACATCGGCGAGATCAGGCAGTCGCTGCGCGCCATCTCCGGGGCCGACGTCACCTTGTCCTTCACGCCGATGCTCATCCCGATGCCGCGCGGGATCCTTGCGACCTGCACGGCGAAGCTTCGAGATGGGGCCGACGCAGCGACGTTGCGGGCGGCGTTCGGCTGTTACGCCGATGAACCCTTCGTCACGGTCCTGCCGGAGGGGCAGCTCCCGCACACTGCAGCGACCGCGGGCTCGAACAGCGCTCACCTGCAGGTGGTCGCGGATGTGGATCCCGGCCGCGCCGTGGTGCTGGTCGCGCTCGACAACCTCGGAAAGGGTGCGGCAGGGCAGGCGGTCCAGAACGCCAACCTGATGCTCGGACTTCCCGAGACCACGGGCCTTTCCCGGAATGGAATCGCACCGTGAGCGTCACGGATCCGAAGGGGTTTCGGGCGGCTGGTGTCGCCGCCGGCTTGAAGGCCGACGGCCGCGACGTCGCACTCGTCGTCAACGACGGGCCGTTGAAGGCAGCTGCGGGTGTGTTCACGGCGAACCGTGTGAAGGCGGCGCCGGTGGTGTGGTCCGAGCAGGTGCTCGCGAGTGGCGAGGTCGCCGCAGTCGTGCTCAACGCGAAGTACGCCAACGCGTGCACCGGGCCGGCGGGTTTCCAGATCACGCACGCGACCGCCGAGTCTGTCGCGGCCGCGCTGGGCGTCGGTGCCGGAGAGATCGCGGTGTGCTCGACCGGCAAGATCGGCGAGCCGCCGCCGCTGGACGTCCTGAACGGGGGAGTGGCGGCAGCGGTGGCGACCCTTTCCGCAGCCGGCGGCGCCGACGCCGCTGACGCGATTCGTACGACGGACAACGTGTCGAAGCAGGCGACCGTCTCCGCCGGCGACTGGTCGGTCGGCGGCATGGCGAAGGGCGCCGGCATGCTCGCGCCATCGCTCGCGACGATGCTTTGCGTGGTCACGACCGATGCGATCGCCGATGCCGCTGCGTTGAAGCAGGCGCTGCAGTCTGCGACGGCGTTGACGTTCGACCGGATCGACTCCGACGGCTGCATGTCGACCAACGACACGGTCTTGTTGCTCGCCAGTGGCGCCTCGGGCGTGCAGCCGAGTCAGGCCGAGCTCGACGCCGCCGTCTACGAAGTGTGCGAGTCGCTTGCCAGGCAGCTGATCGCCGACGCCGAAGGCGCCAGCAAGGACATCCGGATCGAGGTGAAGGGCGCAGCCTCGGAGTCCGACGCGGTCGAGGTTGCGCGCGCGGTGTCGCGCAGCAACCTGCTCAAGTGCGCGCTCCACGGCGAGGACCCGAACTGGGGCCGCATCCTGGCCGCCGTCGGCACGACACAAGCAGCGTTCGACGCCAACACGCTCGACTCGGCGATCAATGGCGTGTGGGTGTGCCGCGACAGCGCTCCTGGTGACGACCCCGCCAAGGTCGACATGAGCGGTCGCGAGATCGAGATCCTCGTCGACCTCAAAGCGGGAAGCCACAGCGCGACGCTCTGGACCAACGACCTCACGGCCGCGTACGTCCACGAGAACTCGGCGTACTCAACATGACCAGCCGGGGAGTGAGCCGGCAGCAGACGGCCGCGGCGCTCGTGGAGGCGCTGCCGTGGCTCGAGCAGTTCCACGGCCGGACTGTTGTGGTGAAGTACGGCGGCAACGCGATGACCGACGAGACGCTCCGGGTGGCGTTCGCCCAGGATGTCGTCTTTCTTCGGTACGCCGGGGTGAAGGTCGTCGTCGTGCACGGCGGTGGGCCGCAGATCAACGCTCACCTCGACAAGCTCGGCATCGAGCAGAAGTTCGCCGGCGGTCTGCGGGTCACGACGCCCGAGACCATGGACGTGGTGCGGATGGTGCTGGTCGGCCAGGTCCAGCGGGAGATCATCGGCCTGATCAACGCGCACGGCCCGTTCGCCGTCGGGCTGTCGGGCGAGGACGGCCGGCTGATGACCGCTTCACGACGCTCCGCGCTCGTCGAGGGTGAGGAGATCGACATTGGCCTGGTTGGCGACGTCGACCATGTCGAGCCGGGTGTGGTCGAGGGCCTGCTCGCCGACGGCCGGATCCCTGTCATCGCGAGTGTGAGCGGTGGCGCGGACGGTGCGGTCTACAACGTCAACGCGGACACGGCTGCCGCAGCGGTCGCCGTCGCGGTGCAGGCCGAGAAGGCGGTGTTCCTCACTGACGTCGAGGGTCTCTACGCCGACTGGCCGAACAGCACCGAAGTGATCAGCAAGCTGTCCGCCGCTGAGCTCGCCGAGCTCCTGCCGACGCTGTCGGAAGGAATGATCCCCAAAATGGAAGCTTGCCTTCGGGCGGTGCAAGGCGGGGTATCGGCGGCGCACGTCCTCGACGGTCGGGTGCCGCACGCTCTGCTGCTCGAGCTGCTCACCGACTCGGGTGTCGGGACGATGGTCATCAAATGAGCGCGGGCGCGATCCCGCTCTCTGGTTGGGTGGCGGGCGGGATGGAGCACGTATGAGTACTTCGGCATTCCAGGAGCGGTGGGAAGCCGTGATGATGCGCAATTACGGCACCCCGCCGGTTGCCCTCGTCAGTGGCTCGGGTGCCACGGTGACCGACGCCGACGGAAACACTTACCTCGACCTGATCGCGGGCATCGCGGTGTCGTCGCTTGGTCACGCGCATCCGGCCGTCGTTGACGCGGTGTCGAAGCAGGTAGCGACCATCGCGCACACCTCGAACCTGTTCATCAACCCGCCCGCATTGGCCCTCGCCGAGAAGCTCACCGAGCTGATGGGCGTGCCCGGCGTACGCGTGTTTCTCTGCAACGACGGAGCGACGGCGAACGAGGCGGCGATCAAGACGACGCTTCGGGTGCGGCCGGGGCGGCGCAAGTTCGTCGCGGCCGAGAGCTCCTTCCACGGCCGGACGCTCGGTGCGCTCGCGCTCACCGGCAAGGCGGCGATCCGCGAGCCGTTCGGCCCGTTCGGGATCGACGTCACATTTGTGCCGTACGGCGACGCCGACGCCCTCAACGCCGCTGTCGACGACACAACGGCGGCAGTCTTCCTCGAGCCGACGCTGGGGGAGGCCGGCGTGATCCCGCCACCTGCCGGCTACCTCACGGCGGCTCGCGCCGCGTGCGACCAGGCCGGCGCGTTGCTCGTGATCGACGAAGTACAGGGCGGCATCGGCCGGACCGGCGTGTGGTTCGCGCATCAGCACGAGGGGATCGTGCCGGACCTGGTGTCGGTCGCGAAGGGCCTCGGCGGGGGACTGCCGGTAGGCGCGTGCATCGCCGTCGGGGAGGCTGCCGACGCGCTCCAGAAGGGCGATCACGGCTCCACGTTCGGGGGCAATCCGGTGTCGTGCGCGGCCGCGCTGGCGGTGATCGACGTGATCGAGCAGGAAGGCCTGCTGAAGCAGGTCGACGAGCTGGGGCAGCAGTGGATCTCTGATCTCGGGAGCCACGTCGGCGAGGTACTGAAAGGGGTGCGCGGCAGGGGGCTGTGGATCGGTCTCGAACTCCCGGGGGCGGCCGCTGCAGTCGAGGCGACTGCTCGAGAACGGGGCTTTCTGGTCAACGCCACCGGTCCGGACGCCATCCGGATCGCACCGCCGTTGATTCTCAGCGCGGATCAGGCAGCCTCGTTCACGACCGCACTGCCCGGCCTCCTGGCCGCTGTGGAGGTGACCGCGTGACGCGCCCGACCCCGATTCTCGTCGTCGAGGACGACCCCAGCATCCGCGGTTTGCTCGAGTCCTTGTTGCACGCAGAGGGATACGGCGTGACCACGGCGTCGGACGGGATCGCGGGGCTCGTGAAGGCGGCGGCGTCCCGCCCGGCGCTGATTCTGCTCGACGTGATGATGCCCGACCTCGGCGGCGTACGCGTGCTCGAAGAGCTGGCAGCAGATCCGGCGACCGCTGACATCCCGGTGCTGATCGTGACCGGAAAGATCGACGCGGTTCCGGCGCTGTCGGCGAGGCTTGGTGAAGAGAACGTGATCGCTAAGCCGTTCGCCGTCGCGGAGCTCCTCGCGCGGGTGGCCGAGGTCACGGGTGGCCCGGTCGATGCGTCCGGAGTCACGTGATGGGCACCGTCCGTCACTTCCTGATCGACGACGACCTGTCGGCGGCCGAGCAGGCGGCGGTGCTCGACAACGCCGACCGGATGAAGGCCGACCGCTACGCGCAGCGTCCGCTTGCCGGTCCTCGCGCCGTCGCGGTCATCTTCGAGAAGCCGTCGACCCGGACTCGCCTCTCGTTCGAGGTCGGCATCGCGGAACTCGGTGGTCATCCGGTGATCCTCGACGCGAGAAGCAGCCAGCTCGGCCGCGGCGAGACGATCGAGGACACAGCACAGGTGTTGTCGCGGTACGTCGACGCGATCGTCATTCGCACCTTCGGTCAAGACCGGATCGACGCACTGGCGTCCGCCGCGACCGTGCCGGTGGTCAATGCCCTGACCGATCTCGCGCACCCGTGCCAGGCACTTGCCGACCTGCAGACGATCAGAGAGCACAAAGGTGCGCTGGCCGGCCTGACCCTGACCTACCTCGGCGACGGCAACAACATGGCGCACTCGCTGCTCATCGCAGGCGCCATGGCGGGGATGCACGTCCGCGTGGGATCGCCGTCGGCTTACGAACCGCTGCCCGAGATCGTGGCGACGGCCGAGCGCCACGCGAAGGCGAGCGGCGGCAGCGTCGTCGTGACCAATGACGCAACTGAAGCTGCGAAGGGCGCCGACGTGCTCTACACGGACGTCTGGGCGTCGATGGGGCAGGAGGACGAGGCCGAGGGTCGCGTCGAGGCGTTCCGGCCGTATGCGCTCGACGAGAAGGCGCTCGCTTCGGCCGCACCAGACGCCGTCGTCATGCACTGCCTGCCGGCGCACCGTGGCGAAGAGATCGCAGCTGCCGTCATCGACGGTCCCGCGAGCATCGTGTTCGACCAGGCCGAGAACCGACTGCACGCCCAGAAGGCGTTGCTCGCCTTCTTGCTCGCGGACGGAGCCGCGTGATGGCGGCCCCGAAGTCGCGCGAGATGACAGCACCGCACACGAAGGTGGCCAGACAGTCGCGGATCGCTGCAGTTCTCGCGGCGAACCCCGTTCGCTCGCAGGGCGAGCTTGCACAGCTACTCGCCGCGGACGGTGTTGCCGTGACCCAGGCAACGCTGTCGCGCGACCTCGAGGAGATGGGTGCGCTCAAGGTCCGCCACCCCAGCGGCGGCACCGTCTACGCGGTCCCGGACGAGGCGCCGGGCCCCGTGCTGCGCGCGCTGAGCGATGCGAGCGACGGGCGCGTGTCGAGGCTTGCGGCGGAGCTGCTCGTGTCGGCCGAGGCGAGCGCGAACCTGGTCGTGGCGCGGACGCCACCGGGCGGGGCTCAGCTGCTGGCGTCGGCGATCGACCGGGCAGGGCTGCCCGACGTACTCGGCACTGTGGCGGGCGACGACACTGTGTTGCTGGTCGCGCGCGATCCGCGCGGCGGCGCGAAGCTCGCCGAGCGGCTTCGCCGAATGGCGGGGGTGTAGGCAGATGGCCGGGCTGCGACGGAGATGTGGCACCAACTGATGCGAACAACTGACAGGAGCGATCCCAGATGACCGACCGTGTCGTCCTCGCCTACTCGGGCGGACTGGACACCTCCGTGGCGATCGGCTGGATTGCCGACGAGACCGGCGCAGAGGTGATCGCCGTCGCGGCTGACGTCGGTCAGGGTGGTGAGGACCTCGAGGTGATCCGCGAGCGCGCGCTTGCGTGCGGCGCAGTTGAGGCCGTCGTCGTCGACGCACGGGCTGAGTTCGCCGATGAGTACTGCCTTCCGGCGTTGAAGGCCAACGCGCTCTACATGGATCGGTACCCGTTGGTCTCGGCGTTGTCGCGGCCCACGATCGTGAAGCACATGGTCGATGCGGCACGCAAGCACGGCGCGAACGTCATCAGCCATGGCTGTACCGGCAAGGGCAACGACCAGGTGCGCTTTGAGGTCGGCATCGCAGCACTTGCGCCGGACCTGAAGGTCACCGCGCCGGTGCGCGACTCCGGAATGACGCGTGACAAGGCGATCGCGTTCGCCGAGGAGAAGAACCTTCCGATCGACGTGAGTAAGAAGTCGCCGTACTCCATCGACCAGAACGTCTGGGGTCGGGCGGTCGAGACCGGATTCCTCGAGGACGTCTGGAACGCGCCGATCGAGGACGTGTACTCCTACACGTCGGACCCGACGGTCGCACGCGACGCCGACGAGGTCCTGATCAGCTTCAAGGACGGGGTGCCGATCGCGATCGACGGCAAGCCGGTGACGATGCTCGAGGCGATCCAGCAGCTCAACGAGCGCGCCGGCGCGCAGGGCGTCGGACGGCTCGACATGGTGGAGGACCGCCTCGTCGGCATCAAGAGCCGCGAGGTCTACGAAGCGCCCGGCGCGTTGACGCTGATCGAGGCGCATCGCCATCTCGAGGACCTGACCGTCGAGAAGGAGCTGTCGAGGTTCAAGCGCTCGGTGGAGCAACGGTGGGCGGAGCTCGTGTACGACGGCTTGTGGTTCTCGCCGCTGAAGCGCGCGCTCGACGACTTCGTCAACAGCGCGTCGGACAATGTGAGCGGTGACATCCGGATGCAGCTGCACGGTGGACGCGCCGTGGTCAACGGCCGGCGCAGTCAGGCGTCGCTGTACGACTACAACCTTGCGACCTATGACGCCGAGGACACCTTCGACCAGAAGCTCGCGAAGGGATTCGTCGAGCTGTGGGGCCTGCCGACCAAGATCGCGGCTCAGCGGGATGCACGGCTGAAGTAGATGGTGGAAACCTCGCCGCCCACGCGGCTTTGGGGCGGCCGGTTCTCGGGCGGACCTGCGGATGCGCTCGCCCGGCTGTCGATGAGCGTCCACTTCGACTGGCGGCTCGCGCCGTACGACCTGCTGGCCTCGCGCGCGCACGCCCGCGTGCTGCATCGCGCGGGGCTGCTCGACGACGCCGAGCTGGAGCGGATCATCGGGGCCCTCGACGAGCTGGACCACGATGCGCACAACGGCGGGTTCAAGCCGGCACCGGAGGACGAGGACGTACACACTGCGCTCGAGCGCGGGTTGCTGGAGCGGGTCGGGGCGCTAGGCGGCAAGCTTCGAGCCGGCCGCAGTCGCAACGACCAGATCGCGACTGATCTTCGGCTGTACCTGCGCGATCACGTGCGGCAGATCGTGGCACGCATCGCGGAGCTCGAGTCCGAGCTCATGGCGCAGGCGGAACGGACCCTTGAAGCGCCGGCACCCGGCATGACGCACATGCAGCACGCGCAGCCGATTGTGTTCGCGCATCAGCTGCTCGCTCACGTGCAGGCCTTCGCGCGGGACGTCTCGCGGTTGCAGGACTGGGACGTGCGCACGTCGGTGAGCCCGCTTGGCGCCGGAGCGCTCGCGGGCTCGTCGCTGCCGCTCGATCCCGATGCGGTCGCTGCCGAGCTCGGGTTCGCGAAGGCTGCGGCCAACTCCCTCGATGCGGTCAGTGATCGCGACTTCGCCGCGGAGTTCCTGTTCGCCGCGGCGATGGTTGGCATCCACCTGTCGCGGTTAGGCGAAGAGATCGTGCTGTGGGCGACGAGCGAGTTCCGCTGGGTCGAGCTCGACGACGCGTTCAGTACCGGGTCGTCGATCATGCCGCAGAAGAAGAACCCCGACGTGGCAGAGCTGGCACGCGGCAAGGCCGGCCGGCTGGTCGGAGACCTGACGGCGCTGCTCACGGTCTTGAAGGGTCTGCCGCTCGCCTACGACCGCGACCTGCAGGAGGACAAGGAGCCGGTGTTCGACGCGGTCGACACCTTGCTGCTCGTGCTGCCCGCCGTCAGCGGGATGGTTGCGACGATGACCGTCGACATCGAACGACTCGAGGCGACGGCCGCGGACGGCTTCGCCCTCGCGACCGATGTTGCGGAGCTGCTGGTGCGAAACGGCGTCGCGTTCCGTGATGCGCACGAAGCGGTCGGCGAGCTCGTTGCTTACTGCGCGTCGAAGGGCCTCGACATGGCCGACGTACCGGACGAGACGCTCGCCGCGATCAGCAAGCACCTGACGCCTGAGGTGCGTGACGTGCTGTCGGTGCGGGGCGCGCTCGAGGCCCGCTCCGCCCCTGGCGGCACCGCGCCCTTCCGGGTCGCGGAGCAGCTCGCCGATCTGCGCGAGACGGTGCACGGCCAGCTGGAGTGGGCCGGCAAGGGTTGATCCTCTCGCTCTCCGCGCGGCTGTGACGGTTTCGCGCGGGTTCTACGACCGCCCGGTGCTCGAGGTTGCGCCCGACCTGCTCGGCCGCATTCTCCGCAGCGGCAAGGTGGCGCTGCGGATAACTGAGGTCGAGGCGTACGACGGCGAGAGCGATCCGGCGTCCCATGCGTTTCGGGGCGAGACGCCTCGAAACGCGGTGATGTTCGGGCCGCCCGGTCATGCCTACGTGTACTTCACCTATGGCATGCACTACTGCGTGAACGTGGTGTGCGGGCCGGTAGGCAAAGCCTCTGCGGTGTTGCTACGAGCGGGTGAGGTCGTCACCGGTCACGACATCGTCGCGGAGCGCAGGCCGACAGCGAAGCCACGCGACTACGCGCGCGGGCCGGCCAGGCTGTGCGTCGCCCTCGGCATCGACCGAGCGCTCAACGGCGTCGACCTGACGAGAAGTCGCTCGCCGTTGCGCCTGGACGCCGGCGAGCGAGTGCCTGACGTGATGATCAGGACCGGGCCGCGAGTCGGTATCTCGGCCGCAGCCGATCGACCGTGGCGGTTTTGGATCGCCGAGGACCCCACGGTGTCGCCGTATCGGGCGCACCTTCCCCGCAAGCGCAGCTAGAGGTTCGCCGGCCCGGCCCGGTCCGGGTGCCGGTCGCCCAGCGTTGGGCTCGAGGTGTCGCGGGCGCTAATGCGCATGACACGTACGGCAGGATTGCTGGGTGACCGCCGACATCCTCGAGGAGCTCGCCTGGCGCGGTCTCATCGCCCAGACGACGGACGCGGATGCGCTCCGCAAGGATCTCGCTGCGGGCCCGATGACGCTCTACTGCGGCTTCGACCCCACCGCGGAGAGCCTGCACGCCGGCAACCTGCTGCAGCTGGTCACGCTGCGGCGCTTCCAGCTCGCCGGGCACCGCCCGATCGCGCTCGCCGGCGGTGCCACCGGGCTGATCGGCGACCCGAGCGGGCGCTCCAGTGAGCGCGACTTCGTCACCCGCGAGGAGGTGCAGGCGCGCGTCGAGCGGATCAAGCCGCAGCTCGAGCGGTTCGTCGACCTCGCCGGCGGTTCGGCGCTGCTGGTGAACAACATCGACTGGACGGCGGAGCTCTCCGCGCTGGACTTCCTCCGCGATGTCGGCAAGCACTTCTCCGTCAACGTGATGCTCGGCCGGGAGTCGGTGAGCGCCCGCCTGGAAGGCGGTGGAATCTCCTACACCGAGTTCAGCTACATGTTGCTGCAGTCCTACGACTTCCTGGAGCTCTACCGCCGTTACGGCTGCCGGCTCCAGACCGGCGGAAGCGACCAGTGGGGCAACATCGTCGCCGGTCTGGACCTGATTCGCCGGGTCGAAGGCGGATCCGGGCATGCGCTCACCACCCCGCTGGTCACCTCGGCATCCGGGGAGAAGTTCGGAAAGTCGACCGGAGGCGGCCGGCTCTGGCTCGATCCCGAGCTGACTTCGCCGTACGCGTTCTTTCAGTACTGGATCAATGTCGACGACCGCGACGCCGGTCCGTACCTCCGGTACTTCACGTTCCTGCCCCGGGAGGAGATCGAGGCGCTCGAGCAGGAGACCGCCCAACGACCGCAGGCTCGTACGGCGGCGCGCAAGCTCGCCGAGGAGCTCACCACGCTTGTGCACGGCGCCGAGGAGACGGCTCGGGTGATCGCGGCCAGCGCGGCACTGTTCGGGCAGGGCGAGCTCGGCGCGCTCGATGCCGCCACATTGGGCGCAGCGCTCACAGAGGCCCCAAACGTGACGATCGAGGGAGCGCTGCCAAGCGTGACCGATCTGTTGGTGGCGACCGGGTTGTGCCAGAGCAAGTCGGCCGCGCGCCGGGCGGTGGAGGAGGGCGGTGCCTACCTCAACAACGTCCGTCTGACCGACTCCGAAGCGGCGCCCCGGGAGGCCGATCTGCTTCCGGGCGGATGGTTGGTGCTCCGCCGCGGGAAGCGGTCACTGGCTGGCGTAAGATCGACCTCAGGCTGAGCGTGGTCTGAACGTAAAGATCTTCCCCGATTTCTTTGACGCAGACCTCCGCGCTGACATAGCGTGGCTCGGTTGCCCCGGAGCCGGTCGAGAGACCGCGAGCGGTGCGCATCTGTCCCTTGAGAACTCAACAGCGTGCCAAAAGTCAGTGCCAACTGATCCGGCCGTCGTCGTTCGCGACGCGCGGTTCGGTTCGATTTGGCGATGACAGACGAACAGCAAACAACGTAAGTCTGATTAATCGCCAGGAGATACAAGATCCACGCTCTGCACCAGCAGACGTGGCTCTGTTGAGTTTGGTGGCTCGCCGACCTTCGCCGGTCGATGGCCCACCTGACAGACATCAATGGAGAGTTTGATCCTGGCTCAGGACGAACGCTGGCGGCGTGCTTAACACATGCAAGTCGAACGAGGCCCTCCCTTCGGGGAGGTGTCCTAGTGGCGAACGGGTGAGTAACACGTGGGCAACCTGC
>DASZXY010000016.1:0-30411 GCA_035545635.1 Mycobacteriales bacterium
CGGCGATCGCATCCATCGCCATGACCGACGCCGACACGGCTTCGCGGCCTTCCTCGGCGTGACGCAACGTCTCCGCGGCGTACCTCGCGACCGACTCCGAGGTCTCGGAGATCTGTGCGGCTGTCGCCGCGAGCTCCTCGATCGTGCTCGTGGTCTCCGAGACGGCGCTCGACTGCTGCGTCGCGCTCGCGGCATGCTGCTCCGCCGACGCGACGAGCTCGTGGGCGGCGGCGACGATCTGCTCACCGCCGGTGCGGATCGAACCGACCAGGCCACGCAGGTTGCCGAGGGTGTCGTCGAAGGCGGTCGCGAGCTGGGCGAGCAGCTCCTGGGCGACGGTCTCGGACTCCACCCGCACCGAGAGATCGCCGCGGGCCGCGAGGGCGAGCGCGCCGGAGAGCTCCTCGACGGTGCGGCGCAGCTGGTCGCGTTCCGCGTCGGAGTGCATCCGCTGCAGGTCCAGCCGTGAGGACACCGCGTTACCGAGCAGCGAGATCATCGCCGACGACAGACCAATGAGGATCAGTGGTCCGACCGCCGCCTTGTTGAGGTCGTGGGAGATCCAAGTCGCGAGGACGAGCGAGCCGCTCATGAAGACGGACTGGCCCATCGCGAGCAGGAGGTTCGGCGCGATCACTGCGGCCCCGGCAGTGGTGACGAGCATCATCACCCAGAACGGGCCGGTTACTCCGCCGGTGAGCGCGACCACGGCGACACCGACGCCCTGGTCGATCAGGCCCATCGTCATCAAGTACGGGATCTCGATACCAGAAGCGCGCGTCATCACCGCCGGCGTGAGCCGCTGCATGATGACCGGCACGAGGCCGACGGCGAGCCAGGTGTAGATGATGTAGCGGTGCTCGTACTCGGGGTTGATGCCGTAGTGCGCCATCAGCACCACTGCGACGGCGGCGCCGACCAGCTTCCCGAGGCTGGCGATGCCCGACTCGCCATAGATGCGATGCCAGGCCAGCATGTCGCCCACTTCGAAACCTTCCCCCAGGCCGCGATACCCCTCGAGAGGTTCCATCGGGCGATTCCGGATTCGGGTGAAGCGGGGATGACGGAAATGACCGATAAGTCCGGCGTCGGGTTGTTTGTCGTATTGGGGGGACGCCGGTGAGTGGCACGTACGCCGTGACGGGCTCGGCTTCCGGGATCGGTGCCGCGATCCGGGATCGGCTGACCGCGGATGGCCACCGGGTGATCGGAGTCGATCGGGTCGATGCCGACGTCATCGCCGATCTCAGCATGGCCGATGGGCGCGCGGCCGCCGTTGCCGGCGTCGCCGCGGCGTGCGGCGGTCGGCTCGCGGGTCTGGTGACCTGTGCTGGTCTCGCCGGCCTGCCCGACCGCCCGGGCTCGCTGCTCGTCTCGGTCAACTACTTCGGCACGATTGAGATCATCACGGGCCTGCGGGCGCAGCTCGCGGCGGGGTCGGGCAGCGTCGTGGCGATCAGCTCGAACTCGACGACCTGCCAGCCCGGCTACTCACTCGACCTGGTCGACGCCTGTCTCGCTGGCGACGAGGCTGCTGCCGGGGCCCTCGCGAACCAGGCCGACTCGGTGATGACCTACCCGGCGACGAAGACTGCGATCGCTCGCTGGATTCGCCGCAACTCCACGGCCGCAGACTGGATCGGTGCCGGGATCCGGCTCAACGCGCTCGCCCCGGGGCTGGTCGAGACGCCACTGGCCGCGGAGCAGCGCAACGACCCGACGATCGGACCGCTGGTCGCGATGTTCCCGTTGCCGATGGGACGAGGCGGCGTACCGGCCGAGATCGCCGATGCGGCAGTGTTCCTGTTGAACAACCAGTTCTGTGTCGGGACGTTGCTGCTCATCGACGGTGGCACCGAGGCGCTGCTCCGCGCCGACGCCTGGCCGACGCTGTGGGAGATGTAGCAGTGGAAGATGTCGTGACTGAGGTCTTCGGGCCGGCTCGGCTGGGTCCGATCACGCTGCGGAACCGGATCATCAAGGCCGCGACGTTCGAGGGCATGAGCTACAAGGGCAAGGTCACCGATGCCCTCATCGACTTCCATCGCACGACGGCGGCGGGCGGGGTCGGGATGACGACCGTCGCGTACTGCGCGGTCGCGCCCGGTGGCCGAGGTGCACCGAACGAGCTCGTGCCGAGCCCGGAGCTGGTGCCAGACCTGCGTCGCCTCGTCGACGCGGTGCATGGCGAGGGCGCGGCGATCAACGCGCAGGTCGGTCACGCCGGTCCGATTGGAAATGCGCGAGTGACGGGTTCGCGCGCGGTTGCCGCATCGTCGGGGTTCAGCCCTCTGGGGACGCGCTACCACGCGATGTCGGTCGCCGAGATCGAGGCAGCGATTGGGGACTTCGCTACGGCGGCGGGGCTGCTCGCGGAGGCCGGATTCGATGCGGTCGAGATCCACATGGGTCACCACTACCTGATCAACGCGTTCATGAGTCCGCGGTTCAACAAGCGTGATGACGACTGGGGCGGTGACATCGACCGTCGGGCGCGGTTCCCGCGCGAGATCGCCAAGGCGGTGCGCGCCGCGGTCGGCGCGAGCGTCGCGGTGATCGCCAAGTTCGAGATGGAGGACGGCGTACCGCGCGGGCTGACGGTCGCCGACAGCCTGCCGATCGCGAAGCTGCTCGAGTCCGACGGCTGCATCGATGCGCTCGAGCTCACCTGTGGCGGATCGCTGGCGAACCCGATGTACCTCTTCCGCGGTGATGTTCCGCGCAAGGAGTTCGCCGCAACGCTCCCTGCCGTGCTGCGCCCCGCGTTCAAGCTGGTCGGGAAGCGCTTCATGCCGGAATACCCCTTCGAGGAGGGCTACTTCCTCTCCGAAGCACGCCAGTTCCGCGCGGGGTTGTCGATGCCGCTGGTATTGCTGGGCGGCATCACCAAGATCGAGACGATCGAGCAGGCGCTTGCCGACGGGTTCGACTTCGTCGCGATGGGCCGGGCGTTGCTGCGCGAGCCGGACCTCCCTCACCGGATGCGCGAAGGTGCGGCGAAGGAGTCGATCTGCATCCACTGCAACAAGTGCATGCCGACGATCTATCGAGGCACCCACTGTGTGCTCGTCGAGCCCGACGAGCGACCTGGCTACCGGCTGCTGTCAACAAAGGCGTAGCCACCTGGATCGCGCTGGAGAGCTACCGCTCGCGGCGGTTTGACATGATCTGAGGCGTGAGGAGGGGGGCGGCTGCACGGGTCGCATCGACGTTGTGCGCTGGTGTGCTGGCCGGCTCCACGTTGGTGGCGACGTCGGCCCCGGCCGTTGGTTCTGGCAACGGATGCGGGGTGTGGCGCGAGAAGAAGGTCGCCTACAGCCTTGGCATCCTCGAGGCGCTGCTCCCCGACAACCGTGGCGGGATGCTGGTCTCAGGGGGAGACGGCGTCTTCCGGTTGACCCCGAACGGCAAGGTCAAGACGGTGGCCAAGGTCGACAGCGCGGGGCAGATCGTCTGGTGGAGAAAGAACGAGGTCATGTTTCCCACCGGTGATGCGCTCGCCTCAGGGGCGTTGAGCCGCGCCGACGGGACGCTGCGAATCCTCAACCTCAAGACCCACAAGCTGAGGACCTACGCCGCCGGGCTCACGATGCCGAATGGTCTCGCGCTGGATCGGGACCACACTGCGTACGTCACCCGTGACACCGGGACGGGCACCGGCATCACCAGAATCTCCGCCAAGCGCGGTCACAAGATCACGACGAACTGGTCGACGTTGTCCGACACGAACGGCATCGCGATCGACACGAAGCGCCGGGTCATGTACGTCGACCGGACGTTCGAGGTCAACGCGCCGGTGATGCGGATCCCGATGGCTCACCCCGACAAATCCACCCAGATCGCCGACCTGTCGCGGATGGGCAACCTGAACCTCAAGCTGCTCGATGACCTCTACATGTCCGACGGCGTCCTCTACATCCCGGCCAATGGCGGCGACGAGCTCTACAGCGTGGACACCCGGACCCGGCGTGCCTGCCTGATCGCCTCTGGACTGGGCAATCCCTCGGACGTGACCATTGGAACCGGACATGGCTGGCGCAAAGGGGCGCTGTTCGTGTGCGGCTTCGACGGCACGGTCCGGGAGTTCGTCCGAACCTGAAAATCGCCCCGGGTTGAGTTTGAACCGGATTCTGTCGATGCTCGAAGAAGTAACTGGATCACCGCGGAGATCGGGGAGGCTTGCTCGTGACGGCGTCGCCGATGGCTGCGCCTGAGTCTGCTCACGAGCAGGCGCAGGCGCTGGTCAATGCTGTCGAGCGCGTGGTCCTCGGCCGCCGCGCCGCCGTCGAGCTCACGGTTGCCGCCGTGATCTCCGGAGGGCACGTCCTCATCGAGGACGTGCCGGGCTCGGGCAAGACCACGATGGCGCGCGCGCTCGCGCAGGCACTCGGCGGCTCGTTCCGCCGGGTGCAGGCGACTGCGGACCTGATGCCGGCCGATATCACCGGCTCATCGGTCTGGGAGCCGGCGCGGAGCGCGTTCAGCTTCGTGCCTGGACCGCTCTTCGCGAACGTCGTCCTGGTCGACGAGCTCAACCGAGCCTCCCCCCGAACCCAGTCGGCACTGCTCGAAGCCATGGACGAGGCAGCAGTGACGGTCGACGGCGTACGGCACTTGCTTCCCGATCCGTTCGTGCTGCTTGCCACGCAGAACCCCTACGAGCAGTGGGGGACCTACCCGCTGCCGGAAGGGCAGATGGACCGGTTCACCGCGCTCGTCCACCCGGGTCTCAATGCCGAGGACGTCGAGCGGCAGATCGTGCGTGAGCAGCTGGTCGCGCCGACGGTCGACATGCTGCGCCCGGTGATGCAGGTCGGTGACCTGCCGATGCTGCGTCGCGCCGTTCGTACAACGCATGTCGCGGACGGGGTGATCGGGTACGCGGTCGCCATCGTGGGAGGGACCCGCACGTATCCCGGAGTCGCGATCGGTGCCAGTACCCGCGCCGCAATCGCGTTGGTTCGTTGCGCGCAGGCTCGCACGGTGCTGCAAGGGCGCCCTCATGTACTGCCCGACGACATCAAGGCGCTCGCGGTGTCGGTGCTGGGTCATCGGCTGGTGCTGTCTGGCGACGACGGGGGTCACGCCCGCGGCCAACAGGTGATCGCAGACATCGTCGCGAAGACGCCTGCCCCGTTGTCGGGTGCCTAGGTCTGGTGTGGTGCTGGAGTGGGTCCGGCGAATGCCGCGGCCCACGCGAGCGACGCTGCTGCTGCTCACGATCACCGCGCTGCTCGAGCTGGTCGGTCAGCTCATCGCATCCAAAGGGGTTGCCGTGGCTGCCGCTGCGGCCGTCGGCGCCGTCATCAGCGACGCCTTCCTTGCCCCACGAGTGACGTTCGCGCAGGTCGATCGTCGTACGCCGTTGCGGATGGCGGTCGGCGTTCCCGCCAAGGTCGAGGTAAGCGTCAGGGGGTCCGCGCGGCGCGTGACGGGTCGTCGCCCGATCGTGCTGAAGGATCGGGCGCCCGGGCTCGACGTGGGGCGCTACGTTTTCCCCTCGGTGCGGGTCGGCGAGCGCGCCGTGGCCGAGCGAGCGGCCATGCCGCACCACCGTGGCTGTTGGCCGGACGGCGGCCGGATCGACATCGAGGCCTATTCACCGCTTGGCGGCTGGGTCCGGCGCAACCGGGTGCGGATCGCCGAGTCGGGCTGGGTGCATCCCGCGCCCGCCGCGCCGCTCCGGCTGCCGGAGGTGAGCACTGGCGAGATCTACGGACGTACGTCGATCTCGCGAACTGGCACCGGCCAGGACTTCTACGGCATCCGGGAATGGCGGGCGGGTGATCCCTCGTCGTCGGTGCACTGGCGGGCCTCAGCGCGCCGCAACGAGCTGGTCGTCATGGAACGTGAGCGGCCCGGGCATCCGACCCTGGCGGTCGTTGTTGGGCGCATCCCGGACGACGAGGCGGCCGAGGACCTGCTGGCACGCGTCGCGTCGACCGCCGTCCAGGCGCTGCGGGACGGTCGCGCGCTCGTGCTGGTCGCCGATGACACCGTCGAGAAGGTGGGCAAGCCGATCGAGGCACTCGACTGGTTCGCCGCCCTCGACCCGATGCATGAGCCCGACCCTGCCGCGGTACGCACGGCGATGCAGCTGGCGGGTGCCGGCGCCACGGTGGTCTGGTTCGGATCCGAGACGGTGCCTGCCCGGGTCGCCGGCGCGGCGCGCGCGGCGGGTGCGGGATCGGTCACGTCGGCACAAGCGATGGCTGGTCCGGGCCGATGACAGAGGCGGAGCTCAAGGCTCGGAACTGGTGCGGCGCGGCCTGCGCAGCGTCCCAGCTCGGTGCGACCTCTGCCGGCATGTTGCCCTGGTGGGCCCTGCCGTTCACGCTCGCGATGACTGTCGCAGTGACGCTCCCGACTGGTCCGGTCGACCAGTTCCGGGCGCGGCTGACCCGCGTCTTGGGAGTCGCCTCCGTCTCGGCGTTCACCACGATCGTTGCGGTGCGGTCGATCAGCGAGGGTAAGCGCGGGCTCGTCAACCCGACGGCGACCTTGCGATCGCTCACCGAAGCGCTCGTCGTGCTGTCGCTGATCATGGCGCCGAATGCGCGCACGCCGCGTGAGCATCGCGTTTGGCTGACGGTCACTCTCGGCGTGCTGGTTGCTGCTGCTGCGGGTGGCCGCACCAGCGGGGTGGCCGTGATGATCGCGGTCGGCTGGGTGGTCGTCCTCATCGCGACGAACCGGGTGCAGGTAACCGATGCCTACGCCGACGGCGCGGTGCCGGGCGCGATCGTCGGCATGCCGGTCAAGGAGCGAGTGTCGTTGCTCGGCCAGGCGGACACGGTGTTCCCGATCGTCGCGACGCTGGCCGTCGGCGCCGTCGTCTTCGTCGCGGTGCCGGTCGGCTTCGGTAGCGGTGACCTGGCGCGGCGAATCGCCCGCTCGGTGCAACGGGCGAACCTCGAGATCGTCGATCGCGACAACGTCGGAGTCGACACTCGCGGGTTCGGCGACTTGAGCCTGCTGGTCCGCGGCCAGCTTCCCGACACCCCGATCATTCGGGTGCCTCTGGACTCTCCCGAGCTGTGGCGCGGCACGTTCTACCGCTCGTACACGGGGACGGAGTGGACGAACTTCGGCAACGGCGGCCTGCAGGACGTCGCCGGGTCGTCCGTGACGTTGCCGTCGTACGCCGATGATCCGCCCGCCCGGGGCGGGGTGACGCGAACGGACCGCGTCGAGGTCGAGCCGGGCGCCGGTGCCTCGCTGGTCTGGGCGCCGGGCGTCGTGGAACACGTGACCACCGATCCCACCCAGGTGCGGGGGCTGTTGCGAAGTCCGGCCAACATCCGGTTGCTGAGCGCTGGGCGGCCGCTGACGTCGTACACGGTTCGGTCGGTTGTCGCCCCGGCGTCGCACGATGTGCTCACGTCAGCGCGCGGCCCCGACCTCGCCGATGCCGGTTGGACGCAGCTGCCGAGCAACCTCCCGACGGAGGTCGGGGCGCTCGCCCGCCAAATCACCGCGGGCTCCAGCAGTCGCTACGAGATGGTTGACGCGGTCGAGTCCTATCTCCGCGACCACGAGCAGTACTCCCTGGACACCCCGATCCCGCGGCGCGGACACGACGCGGTCGACGAGTTCCTGTTCCACACGCACGTCGGGTTCTGCGAGCTCTTCGCGTCGGCCGAAGCCGTGCTGCTCCGCAGCGTGGGCGTCCCGACTCGCGTGGTCAGCGGGCTCGCCTACGGGATCCCTCAGGGCAACGAACGCCTGTTCACAGCCAAGAACGCTCACGCATGGGACGAGGTCTACTACCCGGGCGTCGGCTGGTCGCCGAGTGACCCCACCGCAGGGGTCGCGCTCGCGGGTGACGGTTCGGGGGGCCAGTCGCTCCTGTCGAGAGCGTTCGATGCCGTCGCCAAGCTGGTCCCTGGTGGTCGGCTGGTGCTCTCCGTCATCGGCGCCGCGCTGTTCGTCCTGCTCGGCTGGATCATTCGGCAGCTCGCTCGCGGTCGCGGGCTTGGCCGTCGCCGCCGAGGGCCGGCGCGGCCACCAGGGCCGGTGCTCGCCGCGTTCCTGCGAATGACGAGAAGCCGCCATGGGCCGCCGCCTCGTGCTCCCGCGGAGACACCGCGCCAGTACCTCGCCCGGGTCGGCGGCGCGCGGTCAGGGGTGGACGCCGCGGTGCTCGCCCTCGAGCAGGAGCTGTACGGCGAGTCGCCGCCGAGTGATGCAGAGGTACGCGCGGCGATCGAGACGTTCGACTCGATGATGACGCCGGCGCCGTAGCTACTTCTTCGGCTTCCGCCGCTTCGGCGGTGTGACGGGGTCCCGCGCCGCCATCGTCGCGGCGCTGCCCCGAATGCCGGCGAGCAGGTTGACTGCGTACTCACGGTCGGACTCGGAGATGCCGGCGAACATCTCCGTCGCGGTCGAGTGGACGACCGGAAGGACCTGATCGACGATCCTGCCGCCCGCGGCGGTGATCGCGACGAGGATCTTCCGGCGGTCTTCGGGATGCGGACGCCGCTCGATCAACCCGCGTGACTCAAGGGTGTTCAGCAGTGAGGTCATGCTCGCCGTCGTCACGATGAGGCGGTCGGAGATGACGTGGCTGGCGAGCGGCTCGCCGGCGCCATCCAGGATGGCGAGAGTCTGGAAAGCGCTCGCGGAGAGGTCCGCGATGACGCGGCGTCGCCGGTCCAGCTCTGCGACGAAGGCTTCGCTCGCGCGGACCAGGTTGACCGCCAGCTCGGCGGCACTGGGACTTGCGCCGGGGAACTCGTCACTGAAGCTCGCGGGCACCCTGATTGGCTCCACTAGGAGATTTTACTAGAACTCTATTTACTAGAAGTCTAGCGATCTGGTTAGATGCGCCCAGCCGAGCTGTGAGGGGAGCGGATCAATGGAGTCGATGCCACCGCCGGTCCAGATGGTGCAGATGCTCGCCGGGTTCCAGGTGTCGCAGGCGCTGTACGTCGCAGCGAAGCTGGGCATTCCGGATGTGCTGGTCGCCGGCCCGCGCTCGATCGATGAGATCGCCGACCACGTCACCGCCGACCCGGCAGCCGTCGGTCGACTGGTGAGGGTGCTCGGCTCGATGGGCGTGTTTGCTCCGCAGGCCGACGGCCGGTACGGCCTCGGTCCATTGGGTCCGACGCTGGTGTCCGAAGGCGACGGCTCCATGCGTGACCTCGCCTTGATGTGGATGGAGACCCACTACGGCGCGTTCGGTGGCCTGCTCGACGGCGTCCGCACCGGCACCAGTGCGGCGACCAGCTACTTCGGTCAGCCCTTCTTCGGTTGGCTGTCGGGACAGCCGGAGCAGGCTGATCGGTTCAGTCGGGCAATGGCGAACCTCACCAACGGGATCAAGGCCGGCGCCATCGCGTCGTACGACTTCAGTGGCGCGGGTCGGATCATCGACCTCGGTGCAGCCGACGCAGCGCTGCTCGCGCGGGTCCTGCAGGCACACCCGGACGTGACGGGCGTCGCCTTCGATCTGCCGCACGTCGTCGCTGCGGCCGAGAAGACGGTGAAGGGGTACGGGCTCGACGCCCGGCTGACGCAGGAGTCAGGTGACTTCTTCGAATCTGTGCCGGCCGGCGGCGACACCTACCTCCTCGCGCTGGTTCTGCACGACTGGGACGACACACAAGCGGCAAGGATTCTGGCCAACCTGCGGGCTGCCGCGCGAGCGGGGGCGAAGGTGGTGGCGTTCGAGCTGGTGCTGCCGGCGGACGGTGGACCGCACATGGCACAGATGATCGACCTGACGATGCTTGCGATGTTGGGTGGGCGAGAGCGGACGGCCGCTGAGCATCGGGCGCTGTTCGAGGCAGCCGGCTTGACCTTCGCAGGAGTGACGGCGACGCCGACGCCCATATCGATCGTCGAAGCGACAGTCTGAGCGCCCACAGGCAGACGCCTGGTGACCGGTCGCTAACCCAGCGGGAGGCAGGTCGTGCAGAAGTCTTCGCCGAACGGTGTCAGCTCGATGCTGCGGCGAATGGTCCGGCCGCGTCCGGCTTGCTTCAATGCTGCCGCGACGTCGGGCTGGGCCTCGAGGACCTGGTAGCGCAGCCGGTCGGCGACCGGCTCGCGAGAGAACCAGATGAGCCCGAGCCGGAACAGGTTGTTGAGGTACGCCGGGACGCGATCGCTGTGGCGGACTCCGGCCTGGGCGCCGATCATCGTGAGTCCGGGTGCGATGAGGGTCGTCGCAACGTTGAGCGGGCGGCTGGTCCGCACATCGACCGACGGTTGCGCACCCTCCATCGCGAGCAGCCGAAGGATGCGTCCTTCGTCGGGTGCGAGGTCGGCGAGGATCCGGACGTAGGCCGGATGCAACTCGTCGTCGTAGGTCAGGTCCGAGGAACGCAGCAGCAGCTCGCGCCCGATCTCCTTCAGCGGGCGGTCGACGGCGGGCTCGGGCGTTTCGACCGGCAGCACTCGGTTGATGACGTTGACGCCGGGATAAGACGGCTGGTCGCCGATCCCCAGCACCTGCCGAACGCTGGTGCGCAGCTCGGTACCGAGCGTCGACAGCACGACGGCGGGGGACTGGCCGGAGACCACGGCGCTGAACACGCGGTTGCCGGTGTTCAGGGCGACCCCGAGTGACCATTCGGTCGTCCGCCACCAGGCCGCGACCGCGAACCGTGCGAGCGATGGCGCGGCGCGCAGCACCGCCGACACGTCCTGGCCGTCGGCGCTGATCACCTGGGGGACCAGCGGGCCGTCGCTCACTGGCTCACCCGAAGATCGCGAGATGGATCAAGCCGGCGCCGAAGCCGAGGACGGCGCCGTGCAGGTACAGCAGCCACTCGTCCTCCTTGATCGCCGTCCGCAGCATCTCCGCGAAGTCGTGCGGAGCCATTGTGCGCATTCGAGCGGCAAGCAGGTTGAAGATGGCCTTGTTCTGGCGTGCTCCGAACTCCGGGTCGTTGAACGGTGTCATCGTGTAGGCGACGGCCTCTGTGGCCAACGACTCGCGGATCGCGTCGTACTGCTTCGTGCCAACCGCGACCCGGACCAGTCCGGACGCGCGGCCCAGCGAGTTGTCGACTGCCGGCCGAAGAGCGTTTTCGATCAGCTGCCTGGTGCGGTCAGCGCGCGGCCCGTGCATCAGGTCGTCGCCGATGTTCGCGATCGTCACGATGTCGTTGGCGATGATGCTCGCGTAGACGTCGGCGACCTCGGGTTGACGTCGCATGAACAGGCCGTGGAAGGTCATCTTGAGGAATCGGCGTGGCGCGACCGGTTCGAAGATCATCCAGATCCCGAGCAGGTTCGTCGCATAGCCGATGAGCACGCCACCGATCGGCAGCCACCACCAGCCCGTGAACGCGTTGGTGAAGAAGGCCAGCGGGATGCCTAGCAGCAAGCCGAACACGAAGCCGAAGTTCTGGATGAACTTAAGCTCCTTGCGTCCGACGTCCAGGAAGATGCGATTGGCCAGCTCCGGCTGCTCCTCGATTCGCCGGATCACCATCAGCTTGATGTCGAGCAGCTGGTCGATGTGCTCGCCGATCTCCTGCGTGACCTGGCGCACGACGTTGGGTAGCTGCTGGTCGACCCGGTCGTGAATCGCCTGCCGAGCGCGCGGCGGAAGGTCGCGCCACAGCTGTCCGTGCTCGCGTTGCAGGATCCGGTCGATCAGGTCGTGAACGTCCTGCCGCGAGTCGACGAGAATCTGCTCGGCGATCTTGTCGGGCTCGAGCTGTTCATAGAACTCTCTCGGGCTGCCGAGCTTCGAGATGCCTTTGTCGACGGCGATCGAACCCATCTTCGCCGCACGTGACGGGATGATCCCCTGCCAGCCCAGACCCGCCTGCATGATCCCCGGGATCTGCTGGATCTTGCGCGGGAGCAGGCCGACGAACGGCGCCAGCGGGCGAAGCCGGATCCCCCGGAAGTGCACCGGGTAGAACAGCATCACCACGCCGGACCAGTTGGTGACGTAGCCGATGATTCCAGTAAACAGGGGGATCGTCAGGAGCTTCAGGGTGTGGCCGGACATGCTGGGCTCCGCCTCCCGTCGCGCTCCACGGATCGCCCCGACGTCCGCCGGATTTTGTTGTTTTAGCAGAATGTTTGGTGTGACGGACGCTGCTGGAACGCTTCGGGTCGCCGTGATCGGTGCTGGGCCCGCGGGGATCTACACCGCCGATGCCCTCTGTGCTCAGGCCGACGTCCCAGTGCAGGTCGACATCTACGACCGGCTGCCCGCGCCATTCGGGCTGCTCCGGTACGGCGTCGCGCCCGACCACATCAAGATGAAGAACCTGGCGTCCACGCTGCAGCGGATCCTCGAGCACGAGAACGTGCGGTTCTTCGGCAACGTCAACGTCGGCAGTGACGTGACGGTGCCCGAGCTGCTCGGCGACTACAACGCAATCGTCTACACGTACGGCTCGTCGATCGATCGCAAGCTCGGGATCGCGGGTGAGGACCTGCCGGGCAGCATCGCCGCCACGGCATTCGTCAACTGGTACAGCGGACACCCCGACTTCATCGAGCCGTACTCGCTTGAAGCAACCAGCGCGGTCGTGATCGGGCTCGGCAACGTCGCGATCGACGTCGCACGGGTCATCGTGCGCGACGCCGAGGAGATGGCCACGACCGATATCCCCGACGACGTGCTTCGGGTGCTTCGCGAGTCGAAGCTCACCGACGTGCACATCGTCGGCCGGCGTGGGCCCGAGCACGCGAAGTTCACGATCAAGGAGCTGCGCGAGATGGGCGAGCTCGCCGGCGTCGACGTTGTCGTCGACCCGGCGCAGGTCGACGACGTGGACTCCGACGACAAGGACGTGAAGCGCAACCTCGAGGTCTTCAAGGAGTGGGCGCACCGCCCGCAGACGGGCGCGAAGCGGCGGCTCCACGTGCACTTCCACTCGCGGCCCGCGGAGATCGTCGGGACGGATCGCGTGGAAGCCCTGCGTTGCGAGCGACCGGACGGCACGACGTACGACATCCCGGCGCAGCTCGTCTTCCGCTCTGTCGGGTACATCGGTACGCCGATGCCGGGCGTGCCGTTCGACGAGACCTCCAACGTCATCCCCAATGACGACCACCGCGTCGTCGGCGGATGCGTCGAGGTCGGCGAGTACACCTGCGGCTGGATCGGCCGCGGCGCGACCGGCGTCATCGGCACGAACCGCAGCGACGCGAAGGCAGCCGTGACCTCTCTCCTCGCGGACACGGACAAGCTGCTCGCGCGTGACGTCGCGCCGGGTTCCGCGGCGTCTCTGCTGCACGAGCGCGGGGTATCCGTCGTCGACCTCAGCGGCTGGAACGCCATCGACGTTGCCGAGATCGCGAAGGGCACGCGGCGAGGCAACGCGCGCGTCAAGCTGGCGATCTGGGAAGAGCTCCTCGAAGCCAGCAAGGGCTAGCGGCAGGCTATTGGTCTATGGATCACACGGGGGTGAGCCATGGACGTTGGCTCGCGCGGACCTTGCTGGTCGTCACGGCGATGGCCGGCGTCTTCGTCGCGGGCGCGACACCGGCGTTCGCTCATGCCGAGGTGGAGCGCACGAACCCGGTTGCGAACAGCGTGGTCGAGTCGCCTCCGCGCCAGATCACGCTGACGTTCGACGAGGGCGTCTTCCCGGCCCACGATGCGATCCGCCTGTACGACGATCGCCTTGCCCCCGTCGGGCTCGGCGAGACCTTTCACCCGCGCGGAGTCGGCAAGCTCGTCGCGGCCAGGGTTCAGGAGCGGCTGGATACCGGGACCTACACCGTCGTGTGGCGGGTCACCTCCGACGACGCGCATGTCGTCGCCGGGCAGTTCACCTTCTCAGTCGGTCACGCGACAGCAGTCAGTGGCATCGCGCCGGGAACCAAGCACAACTCGACGACGAGCCTGCTGTCTGCGCTGGCGCGCGGTCTCGGCTACCTGGGGCTCCTTCTCGGTCCAGGCGCCCTTGTCGTGATGGTCTGGCTGTGGCCGGCCGGCTTCGCCCGACGCCGGGTCCGCCTGATGGTCTACGGCGGCGGGCTGTTGGTTGTTCTCGCCGCGGGGCTGGCGGTGTGGGTGCAGGGCGCTGCCGCTGCCGGTGTCTCGGTCGGCCACGCGCTTGACGGCGCCGATCTGCGGCTCGGGATGGCCGGGCACTTCGGCCGCGCGGTGGCGGGTCGGGTGGTGCTGCTCGTCGCGTTGCTCTGGTTCGCGCTCGCCGGAATGCAAGGCCGAGGCCGCGTGCCGGCGGTACGAACGACTGCCGTCGCGTTTCTGCTCGCTGCGACCTGGCCGTATGCCGGTCACGCCGCCGCCGGCGATCTCGTGCCTCTGGCGTTCATCGCCGACTGGGTGCACGTCAGCGCGATGGCGACCTGGCTCGGTGGTCTCGCCGTGTTGCTGGTCGGCCCGCTCCGCGACACCACCGGTCCAGACCCGTCGCCGGAGAGTTTCCCGATGCTCGAGGCGTTTTCGGAGTGGGCGCTCAACGCCGTAACACTCATCGTCGCCACCGGGTTGTTTGCGGCATGGCGCAACGTCCGCATCGTCGGCGCGCTCACCGGCACGCATTACGGCCGGTTGCTGATCTGGAAGACGGCCGCGGTGGTGCTCGTGGTGGCGGTAGCCCGGCTTTCCCGCCGGTATGCAGAAGGTCTTGACCGTCGTGCCGGCGCGCCGTTGCCAGTGCTACGGCGGTCTGTGGTGGCTGAGGCGGCCGGGGCCGTCGCGATCCTCGCGATCACGGCGTTCCTGACCGGCACGGCCCAAGCCTCGCAGAGCTACGGACCTGCCTTCACGCGGTCGGCCGTCCACGACGGGGTCACCGTGACGGTGCACGTCGATCGGACCCACCTCGGCGTCGCGCACCTCGTCGTGTCGACGACACGCCACGGCAGGGTGGAGCCGATCGAGAGCATCGAAGGATCGCTGTCCGAAGCCGCGCCGCCGGTCGGTCCATTGCCGCTCGTCTTCCATGCCGCGGGCTCAGGGCGGGAGACCGCTACGTTCACCTTCCCCGGGGTGGGGGACTGGTCGCTGAACCTGGGCGTCGGGACCGAGAGCGGGCAGCAGATCGCGGTCGCGACGAACATCCATGTACGCGGATAGCCGCGAGGCGATCGACTAGTAGGGCGCCCAGCGAGCAAAGATGTGCTCGTGGAGACGCTGCCCCTACCCGTGGCGGGCGCTCCGTCCCCGCGCAAGCGTGGGCTGTGGGTGCGGGGAGCCCGCGCGGTCGGCCGCAAGATTGAGAAGTTCTTCGGCGGTCCGGCGCGCACCCGCGTGATCGTCGTCTTCGGTGGGGTGCTTGCGCTGTCGAGTGCGGACACCGCCACGGTCGGCGCCTCTGCGACGCCGCTGCGGCATTCGCTGCACATCGGAAACTCCGACCTCGGCCTGCTGGTCGGGATGACTTGCGTTGTTGCGGCGATTGCAAGCCTGCCGTTCGGGGTCATCGCTGACCGGATGAACCGCAAACGGGTACTCGGCTTCTCGATCGTGCTGTGGGGCGTCTGCATGGTGTGGAGCGCACTGGTCGGCTCCTTCGAGCACCTGCTGATCAGCCGGTTGGCGCTCGGTGTGGTGACCGCGTCGGCCGGTCCGGTGATCGCCTCGATGCTCGGAGACTGGTTTCCGAGTGCGGAGCGGGGGCGCATCTACAGCTACGTCCTGACCGGCGAGCTGCTCGGCGGTGGGGTCGGGTTCGCCTTCACCGGTGACGTGTCGGCGTTGTCCTGGCGGCTGTCGTTCCTGCTGCTCGCCATTCCGGCCTTCGTGCTCGCGCGGATGGTCTTCCGGCTGCCCGAGCCGATCCGCGGCGGCCGCGGAGTGATCCTGCCCGGCGCAACGGAGATACCGACCAAGGCCGTCGTCCCGAAGGATCCGTTCGACGAGGTCGACGACCCGGCGGACAACGTCGCGCATCACGTGTCGCGGAGCAAGGGTGTCGAGCCCGACCCTGAGCAGGTGCTCACCGTCGACGTGAAGCGGATGGGCGTCTGGCAGGCGACGCGCTACATCATGTCGATCCGCACCAACGTCGCGATGATTGTCGCCAGCGCGTTCAGCTACTTCTACCTGACGGGTGTGCAGACGTTCGGCGCGGAGATGGTGCACCAGCAGTACGGCATCAACACCGCGCTCGCCAACCTGCTCATCCTCGTCGTCGGACTCGGCGCCGTGATCGGCGTACTCGTCGGCGGACGGCTCGGTGACTCCCTGCTGCACCGTCGGTTCCTCAACGCTCGGGTGTTCGTCGCCGCGATTTCGGCGGCGATCGCCGCGGGCGCCTTCATCCCGGCCCTGCTCACCCACCACCCGATGCGCGCGCTGCCTTACCTGATCCTCGCCGCGTTCGGGTTGTCGGCACAGAACCCGCCGCTGAACGCCGCACGGCTCGACATCATGCCTGCGCCGTTGTGGGGACGGGCAGAGGGCATTCGCACCTTCCTGCGCACGGCCGCGCAGGCGCTCGCGCCGATGCTCTTCGGCTTCACGTCCGACTATGTGTTCGGCGGCGGCCAGCACGCGTTGAAGTGGACCTTCCTCGTGATGCTGTTACCACTCGCGGTGTCGGCGCTCTATCTGTTCCGCGCTCTCGGGACCTACCCGAAAGATGTCGCTACGGCAGCTGCCTTCCACGATGACCGGCGCTAGCGCTTCGGTCGGCCGGCGCCACCTCTAGCCGGCGCGGACTGTCCGGTCACAGCCCGCGAGAACGATTTTGACGGGGCCGTCGCTCTTCACATGCACCTTCGTGTCGCAGTCGACCCGGGCGCGGTGTACGTCGACCACCACCCGCGCGATGTTCGTCGCGACGACGTCGAGTCCGTCGCGCTTGGCGGTCTTGGGTGTCTTGCCCCAGGTCTGGGTGAACTCGACGTAGGGAATCGCCGCCTTCGTGCCGCCGGTCAGGGCGCCCGCGCCGTACTTCATGCCGGACGGCTTGGGGTCGCCGACACCGAAGCCGAGTGAGTGCACGTCGATCGTTCCGATCGCGCCCGCTTTGCGGGGTGCGATGTCGGATAACCAGTACGCGTGGTCGGCGACGACCTCGGCGAGCCGGTTGTCCTCGCCGTGGTTGACGACGTACGTGACGTGGGCCGGGTTGCGATTGACGCGATGCGAGCCGAGCCAGATCGCTCCCGGCCCGTACTGGTCGTTCGTGGCGAGTGTCAGGTGGTCCGACGCAGTGAAGACGTCTTCGATGTAGCGCAGCCCGTCGGCGGTCATCTCCTGAATGTTCTCGATCGTGCCGTCGATCGGGACCAGCTCGTCCGCGGTCGCATTCCAGGCGAGGATGGGCACGTTGCGAAGCGACGGCAGGCCGGAGGCGGGGCTTGCCTCGCCCACGACGGAGAAGCCACGGGCAAACAGGTCGGGATACCGCTCCGCCAGCCGGTAGGTCCCGAAGCCACCCATCGAGTAGCCGCTGACCGCGACCCAGTCCGGGTTCAGGGGATACAGGTGAGCGACGGTGTTCCAGACTTCGAACGTGTCGGCCTCGGCGACGCCCGCGTAGCCACCATCGGGACCGCGGCCACTGGGTGTGATGACGATCGATCCGGCGCCGCGCCGTCCGAGCTGGCTCTGGTTGTGGCTGGTCGCGTACTGGTTGTAGTTGCCGGACAGCGAGTGGAGCAGCAGCGTCATGCCGTAGCCATCGCGCGGCGCCGGGCCGGGGGGCACATAGAGGTTGTAGGGCTGGAGCTGGCCGGCCATGCGGCCTTTGCACTTGGCGCCGACATCGACCGGCGGCGCGATCCGCGAGCAGACCAAGGCGTTGTCGAGGCCCTGGCCGAAGGCGAAGTGGCTTGCCATGATCCGGTCGGTCGAGCCCGACGTCGGGATGTCGGAGTTGTCGGTCACGTGATGGGCGAGCTTCGCGAAGTTGACGTTGGCGAAGAACGGCTGGACCGAGCCCAGCACGCCGAGCTCATAGGCCTGCTCGTGCTCGCGCCACATGAACGGCTGAACCAGCTCGCCGGCCGCGCTGTCAGCGATCGTCTCGGTGGGTTGGGCCAGCGTCGGCCACGGCTCGTTGAACCTCGGCCCCACGTTGACCAACCCGACTGGCGCCGCGCCGCCACCACCGGGAGTGCTCGCGGTCGCGGGCCCGGCGGCCGGGACGAGATAGCGGTTGTGAGCGGTGTCCCACAGTCCGACACCGATGCTCATCCGCACTGTGCTGGTGCCCGGGTTCCACGCCTCGTGCGGCACCTCGACGGTGAACTGACGTCGCTTGACGCTGACCGAGACGCGCGGCGCGGGCACCAGAACGTGGCCGGTGCCTGCCTGGATCATCGTCCCGCTGTGGCCGTGCACGGTGACGAAGTACGCCGCCGGCGATGCCACATCGGCGTCGGCCGGCCATTCCTCGCTGCCTTCGGAGATGCCGAGGGCGATCGTGAACCCGACCAGTGACGGGTCAGTCAGGCTGTTCAGCGTCACGCGGAACGCGGTCGACGAAGCGAGTGGCTTGGTCCGGAACTCGACGAGGTCAGCGAGGTTGTTGGCGTAGCGCTGAGCGGTCGGATAGGTGAAGGTTCCGGCCACCGGTGAGAACAGGAAGTCGGTCTCCGACCACGGAGTTGTCGGGTCGGGCACGCCGAGCGCCCCGTGGTCGTCGTACAGGTAGTCCTGGTACATCCACTCGCCGTCGCGGTATGCCTCGGTGCCCGACACCAGCGTCGGCGGCGCCTTCCAGATCCCGCGGTTCTGCAGCTGCGGCGCGACGGCCGGCTTCGCGTAGAGGATCGACGGTCCCGGCCGGTGGCCGCTGCCGACGTGCGGCAGCGAGTCTGCCACCCCCCGATGAGCGGTGCGCACCAGTGGCTTCGGGGCGATCCTGTGGTGGTGTCTCGCGCCGGTGGTGGCGGCCGCGGTGCTCGCCGACACCAGCAAGGCGAGCAGGGACACCACACTGATGAGGCGACGGCGCACGTCGCGATCTTCGACGCCCGTGTGACCTGAACCTGCCGTCTACGCTCGGTTGCATGCCTGGCGAAGCGGTCCCGGTGATCGATCTTGGGCCCTGGCTCGCCGGTACGCCGGAAGGGCGGGCGCAGGTCGCGCGCGAGGTCGACACCGCGTTGCGCGAGATCGGATTCCTGCTGGTGACCAACCACGGCGTGGACGCCGCTCTGCGCCGGGCGGTGCGATCGACCTCGAGGCAGTTCTTCGAGCTGCCCGTCGAGCTCAAAGAGCGCTATCGCGCGCAGGTCGGCGACGACAGCTGGATGCCGCGGGGCTGGTCGCCACTCGGCTCCGAGGCCAACGCGAACTCCGATGAGGGGGTCAGCGCTCCGCCGGATCTCAAGGAGTCGTTCAGCATCGCCTGCTTCGCCCCGACCGGTGACGCGGCAATCGACCGCGAGTGGTTCACCGACAACGTGTGGCCGGAGGAGGTCCCGGCGTACCGGTCCGCTGTGACCGCATACGTCGACCAGATGCAGGCGCTGGTCAACACCCTCCTCGAGATCGCCGCAGTCGCGCTGGGCCTACCCGACCGGTACTTCCTCGACCTGGCTGACCACCCGACATGGTCCTTCTACACGCACTGGTACCCCGCGCTGCGCGATGTCGGCGAGCTGCAGCCCGGCCAGCTCCGAATCGGATCACACACCGACTTCGGGACCTTCACGATTCTTGATCGGCAGCGCGGCACCGGCGGGTTGCAGGTGATGGGCAAGGACGGTGAGTGGGCCGATGCACCGTGGGTTGATGGTGCCTTCACCATCAACATCGGCGACATGATGGCGCGCTGGACCGGTGACAGATGGGTGTCGAACCGGCACCGCGTGCTCGCACCTGATGCGTCCGCGCCCGACGAGGACCTGATGTCGCTCGTCTACTTCCACGAGGCGAACCCTGCCGCCGTGATCGACAGCGTGCCGCCGCCCGTCGGGAGCGTGAGCTACGCGCCGGTCGCCGCCGGCGAGTACCTGAGAGCCAAGCTCGCCGCCATCGCGATCTACTAGGTCTCGGTGTGCTCCAGCACGACCGCGGTCACCTCTTCCTGCATGGCGTGAACATTTGGCGAGGTGTCGATCAACGCGACGCCCAACGTCGCAGCTGAGGCGGAAAGTGCGACTCCGACGGCGGCACCCGAGCTGAGGTCGAGCGTTTCGTGCAACGCGAGTACCGCCAGCAGCGACGCGATGGCGGGCTCGCCGATGTCGATGACCGGGAGCGTCACGGACAGGGGCGCGATCCGGAACGCCGTCTGTGACAGCAGGAGACCGGCGATGGCGAAGACGGCGAGCACGTAGCACTGCGAATGGGTCAGCGTGTCCAGCTTGTCGTGCTGGAACTGGCGGCCCACCACCTTTGTCATCACCGACAACATCCCGAAGCACGCGCTCGATGCGAGCGCAAGCCCGCTCGCCCGGATCATCGGCTTGGAGGCGAAGGACTCAGCAACCAGGACGATCAAGATCACCGCAGATCCGACTACCGCGGTCATCGCGACGGTTGCGAACGTCGTGATGTGCGCGTTGTCACCGGACGGATTGCCGATGAGGAGGAACGCCGTGATGCCGCCGGCGACGAGCCCCGCACCGACCCACTCGCGGCGGTGCAGGCGTGCGCCGGCGTACCAAGCCGCCAACGGCAGCGCGAACAGCAGCTCAGTGACGATCAGCGGCTGGACGAGCACAACCGGCGCGAGAAACAGCCCGACGGCCTGCAGGCCGAACCCGCCGACAGCGGTGGCGAGCCCGATCAACCACTTTCGGCTGCGGACCAGGCGGACCAGCAGGGTCGCGCTGACCTCTGCCGGCGCCTCCGTGACCCGTGCGGCGCGCATCTGCTCGACGTTCGCGATGGCGAACGCGACAGCCGCCCCCAGTGCGCACGGCACCGCCACCGCGACGCTCGCCGTGCTTGCCATGTCCTCCCGATCCTATGGAGGGGCTCAGTCCTTGCCGAAGCGCTCCCGCGCCTTGTCGAACTCGCCCGACTGGACGAGGCCGTGGACCGCAATCCGGTCGATGTGGCGCTGGGCGGTGCGATCGACGTCGGCGTACATGTCGATCGCGAGCTTCGTGACTCCGAGCACATCCGGGGAGATCGCAATGAGCCGGCGGCAGAACGCGTAGACGTCATCGAGGAACGTCGCTGCGGGAAACACGTCGTGAACCAGGCCGATCGCGAGGGCCCGGTCGGCGTTGATGCGCATTCCCGCCATTGCGACGTACTTCGCCCAGGCCGGGCCGACCAGCCGGGTGAGCCGGCTGGTGCCACCGCTTCCGGCCATCACGCCGATGTTCACCTCCGGCAATCCGAACTCGGCGTTCGGCGTGCAGAACCGGAAGTCGCAGGACGCTGCCATCTCGACGCCCGCCCCGAGGGAGATTCCCTGCGCGGCAATGATGACGGGCTTCTCGATCGCCTCGATCTCGTCGTAGAGCAGGTGATGGCTCCGGTAGTTGCGCCGGAAGTTCCACCCCGGGTGCTGGGCTTCGGTCTCGGGGTTGCCGGGACTCGACCCGACCTGCGTGCCGAGGTCCATGCCCGCGGTGAAGTACTTGCCGGTGCCGGTGATGACCAGGCACCTCAGGTCATCGCGCAGCGAGAGCCGATTGAGTGCCTCCCACAACGCGGCCGTCATGTCGGGCGTGATCGCGTTCAGCTTCTCTTCGCGCTTCAGCGTGACGGTGAGAATCCCGTCCTGCTCTGTGATGGGTGCGTGCTCGCAGCCGGTCATGGGAAGTCAGCCTGCCATGGGGTGAAGCATCTTCATGGCGAGGGTGGCGAGCGAGTCGACCATCGCCGTCCGATCGATGTCCACGTCCCACGTCCGTACCTGATGTGCCGTTCGCTCGGTCATAGCGATGATGGCCAGGGCGGCGAGCTTGGTGTCGACGCCGGAAACGCCGCCCTGGGTGAAGCGGTCCGACAGCACGTTCGCGAACCGCGACGTCAGCAGCACCGCGCGCTCGCGGGCACCGGGGTTCGTCACCCGTGGCGCGTTCACCTCGTCGACGAGACCGCCCCATCGCTCCGTGATCGAGATCAGGTCGGCAATCCAGTGGGCGAGGGTTGCCTTGCCGTCGGCGTCAGGCGTCACTGCGCCGAGATGCGCGGCGGTGTCGAGGACCTCGCTGGACATCAGATCGATGAGGGCGTCGAACACCTCTTCCTTGCCTTCGAAGTACCGGTAGAACGTCGCCCGAGAAATCCCTGCTTCGGCGCAGACGTCGTCGACTCGGCTGGCGGAGTAGCCGCGGCGGTTGAAGACGGTGAGCGCGCACTCGAGCAGCCGCCGACGTCGCCCGACGACGAGCGTTGAGCCGATCGCGTCAGTGACTGCCATCGCGGCACCTGGCTACGCTTCCGGCGTGCCGGAGCCGCCGAAGTGGGTCACTGCGGGTGCTGCCGCGCCTCGCGCGGCACGTGGCCGCGGTGAGGAGACGGTTCGGCGGATTCTCGAGGCCGGCCGAGAGTGCTTTCGCAGCTATGGCTACGCCGCCGCGCGCATCGACGACATCGTGGCGATCGCGGGCACGTCGCACGGCTCGTTCTACTTGTACTTCCGCAACAAGGAGGACCTGCTTCACCGGCTGGCAGTCGACTGCGGCGCGCAGCTGCGTGAGCTCACCGCTGCGCTCGAGGCGTTGCCGCGGCCGGTGGGGCTGGACGACCTCGAAGCGTGGGTCGCTCGATTCATCGCGCTGTATCAGCAAGACGGCCCCGTCATCCGGGTGTGGCTGGACAACCGCGACGCCGACCCGTTGATGCAGTCGCTCGCCAACGACTCGCTTGGCCCACTCGCGCAGGCGCTCGGCTCCATCGTCGACCCTGCTCTTGTCGAGCAGCTCGATGACGGGATGGCAGCGCTGAGCCTGCTGTCAATGCTGGAACGGCTGAGCTCGTACCTGCGCGACGACGTCCCGGAGCGGCTTGCGACCGCGACCGCGGCTCGGTTGATCTTCGCCACCTCGATGCACTCCGATCCGAACGCATCCTTGCCGACGTAAGCCCGCGACTCCTACGTGGGCGGCTGAAGCCCGAAGCCGTATCCCTTGACCATGAAGCACGTGTTGGCCGGGGACGCCCGGGTCACCCATTTGTTCGCAGCGATCGACCACTGCGCTGCGGACACGCAGTGGCGAGTCGGCTTGTCGTAGAAGCTCGGCGGGAGCGGCCGGAAGCTCACGTACGGAACTGTGACCCCGTCCCCACCGAAGTCCGGCTTGTGGTCCATGTAGCTGATCACGCACTTGCGCGTGAGGTCGGCACCGCAGGACTTTGCTGCCTCGGTGAACCACTCGGCGCCGACCCAGCCCTCGAAGGACCACTCGTGGTTGTGCGGGACCCAGCTCGGGAAGTACTGACGCAGTGCGGCATTGAACTTGACCGCCTCCGGGTTGTTCGGGTCCTGGAAGTTCGCGGTGTAGCTGTCAACCCAGCTCTTTGCCAAGCACTTCGGCGTCTGCGCGAAGTCCTTGCCGACGCTCGCCCCCCAGGCCGAGATGGTCGACAGGTGCACCTTCATCTGGTTTTCGAACGCGCTGTTCTGCTCGATCGCCTGGCAGAGCTTCTGACCGCCGTTCTGGTCAACGGCGTCGGCGACCAGGTCGACCCCATCCGCCTTCATCTGTGCAACCGCTGATGCGAAGTTCGGCAGGCCGAGGTTGACCTGGTACAGGCTGACCTTCACACCGACGTGCTGGTAGTCCTGCACGACCTCGTTGGCGCCGTACCGCGACGACGCCTGGTCGTAGTAGACGACACCCACATGGGTGATGTGCTCGCGCTGCTTGAAGAAGGTTGCGTCCTCAGCCCATCGGTACGCCTTGCTGTTGCCGGTCACAGGCTTGCCGTTGTGCAGCTGGTTGAGGCCGTCGATCGAGAACATGTTCGGGTACTGGTAGTAGTACGTCGAGATCGGCTGGCTGCCGATGTCCGGCACATTCTTCTGTGCGACGTACGGCGCACCGGCGTACTCGTAGATGTTGTTGGCGACGAACGCAAACGCCTTGTTCTGGTCGATGCAGGTGTGGATCTGGTCGAGATCGCCGGAGTCTGAGCCGTCATCGGGATGCGAGACGAAGTTGACCCGGCGCCCGTTGATGCCGCCCTGGGTCGCGTTGAGCCACGAGAAGTAGGCCGCCGCGCCGTAGTAGCTCGGCGTGAACTGGTACGGACCGAACGGGCCGCCCTGGGTCACGACGTTGCAGACGGTGATCGAGTCGGCCGTGACGCCCGTGTCAGACGCGTAGTTCGCCTTGCCGCCGGTCGGGCTCGAAGCGCTGGTGGTCGGAGCCGGACCGCAGTGCTTCTTGCAGCCGGCTGGCGATGTCGCGCCTGAACCGACGGTGGGGTTGTCGGACGGCAGCGGCAGTCCCGAGGAACCCGCGGTCGGGTTCTGGGCTGGTCCGGTGGAGGAGATCGGCTGCGGGCCAGTCGTGGCGCCGACCTGGTACGGCGCGAACGCCGAGTTGGACAGGCGGGTGCCACAGCTCGCGAGCATCACGAGTGCGACGCAAGCCATGCCGGGCCGCCCCAGCCGTTGCGCAAGCGGTCGCCGGACCCGCTTTGCGACACTCGCGTCAGTACGACGACGAGCCGCCCGTGAGCGGCCGTTACCGGCTTGTGACTTGGTCTGGTGTGTCGGGCTAGACAGAGATGTCAGACGCGGCATGATTCGATATTGTGGGCCTCGCCACAAGGCAAGTCCAGCGACCCTGAGGCTGTCCACTCCTCGGTTTCAAAGGAGCGCGGTGCCGTCCATTCGCGTCTTGCTCCGACGCGGACGTCCGTTGGCCTTCCTCGGTGCGACCGGGATGGCGATCTTCGGAGTGTTCGGCGCAGGGTCGGCAAGCGCGGGCGATCCCCCCGCACCGCCGGACTACACCTACTCCAGCGCCGTCACCGCCATCGGGGCGCAAGCGACGCTGCAGCGCAACCCTGACTTCTCCAACCTGCCCGACCCGTTTGACGTGGAGACACCACATTCAGAGGCGAAGCTCGACAGCTTCGGGACGTCGTCGGCCGATGGCCACATCCTCAACCTCAACGGACTGGGCGGGATCCCAGGTCTGATCTGCCTCGCCGCGGGTGCGGCGACCTGCGCGCAGATCCCGATCGGGCAGATCACGGCGGGCCTGATCCCGACGTTCCCGCCGCCGGACCCGGTCGACGCGCACGCGACGTACCCCGCACATCAGGTTGGCGTTGCGCCGCTGATCGGCAAGTCCCCGGCGCAGGTCTCTGTCGACCAGAGTGGGTTCGCCCTCGACGCTGCCGCGGCGCGGGCTGAGGCGCATCAGTACGACACGTCGACCAAGGCCAGTGCGCAGAACCTCGAGATCGCCGGAGCACTTTCGATCGGTGCCGTCCGAACCACGACGACGCAGACCGCGACTGCCGATGGGCTCACGACCGTCGCGGTGGCGAACCTCGACAACATCGGACTCGGCGGCAAGCTGCTGAACATCGGCAACCTCCGGTCCACGACGACTGTGGTGTCCAAGCCCGGGAAACCGGCCACCGACACGACGACCACGGTGCTGTCCGACGTCACCGCGGCGGGGCTGGCCGCGACCATCGACGGGACCGGCATCCACGTCAACGGCAACGGGCTGCCGGGCAACGTCGTGAAGCAGGTCGAGCAGCTCGTGAACCAGGTGCTCAAGGCCGCTGGGATCAAGGTCACGCTTGCCAACATCATCCGCAGTGACGATGACAACGGTCACTCGGTCGAGGCCGACGGCTTGCTGATCACCTTCGACCGAACGGTCAACGGTACCCAGCCGATCACCATCGCGCCGCCGTCGGGCGTCCCCTGCCCCCCTCAGCTGCACGACCTTCCCATCGACCCGTGCGGCGGTGTCAGCCTGAGCCTCGACGGCCAGTACCACGGCCAGATCGACCTCGGCGAGGTCGGCGTGGTCAGCATGGCGCAGCCGGGTGGGTCGGGGGTCAACCCGGGTGGGTGCACGGACTGTGGCAACGCCAGCCCGCCACCGCCTGGCGACCAGACGGTCAACGGGGATGGCGGCCCGTTGCCGGGCGGCAACCAGACGGTCGGCGGCAACAACGACACAGTGCCGCCACCGGCAGTCGCTGGTCCCAGGCGCGCCGTGGCCGATCAGCTCGCCGGTGTGAGCCACCGGTTGGAGTGGTTCTTCCCGCTCTTCGCAATCGGCTTCTTTGCACTGATCGGCAGACTCCGGGCCCCAGCACGGCTTCCCGGACCGAAGTAGTTCGAGAGGGGACTGCAGACGATGGCAACGGCACGCGCGGTATCCGCGAGCCCATCCGAATCCGATCGGGTCGAGGTCACCCCGTCGGTCGGGTTCGCCTGGCTGGTGGACGGCATCAGGCCGTATCTCGGCTGGGTCTGCATGGCAGCCGGTGTGATCACCCTCTTCGTTGGCTGGTGGGGTGTGTCAGGGACCGCAGTGGTCGCCAAGCAGCTGCCGTACATCGCCAGCGCCGGCCTGGGAGGCGTGGTGCTGATGGCGATCGGCAACCGCATCTTCATGACCAACGACATCCGCCGTGACTCGGGTCGTCTCGACCGGCTCGAGCAGATGGTGGCCGAGCTGCACGCCGTACTCCTCGCCCGCACCGACGCGGTCGCCGAGTCGACCCAGACCCTCACCGGCGGCAAGCCGTTCCGCGCTGTGTCGCGCGGCACGAGCTACCACCTGCCGGAGTGCTCGATGGTTCAGGGCAAGGACACGGTGGGGATCAGCCGCGGCGAAGTGACCAGCCGCAACCTCAAGCCGTGCCGGATGTGTCGTCCCGACGCTGCGTAATCACCAGACATGACACTTGATCCGCGGCTCGCGTCCGGGCGAGCCACCCACACCGCGTGGGGTCGCTTCGTCGACCGCGTCCCGCCGCGGTTGCGGCATCCTGGCCTATGGGTGGGCCTGTTCTTCGTGCTGTGGGTGCTCGCAGCGGCTCCTGGTCGCTGGTCCTACCTGGGCCAACAGTTCGTCGCCGGCCTGTCCATCGGCGCGATCGCGGCGCTGGGTGGCACCGGCCTCGTCGTCGCGTATCGCGCGACCGGCGTCTTCAACTTCGCGTTCGCCGGCATCGCGACGATCAGCGCGTTCATCATGTACGAGCTCACCAGCAACGGCGGCGTACCGGTCTGGCTGGGGCTGATCATCGTCGTGGTGCTGGCCGGCCCCGCCATCGGCGTGCTGATGGACCTGATCGTCTTCCGCTCGCTCGAACGACGCTCGGCCGGCACTGCGGAGAAGCTGGTCGCGAACCTCGGCGTGCTGATCCTGCTGCTCGGCATCGGTGGCGTGATCTACGGGGAGACGACCTACGCGCCGAAGAACGTCTTCCCGGCCAGCCAGGCGTTCCAGATCAGCAGTGGCAACAGCGCGGTGTCGGTGTCATGGAGCGTTGTCGGCAACGTCAGCATGATCGTCGCGGCTGCTGGCGGTTTGATCCTGCTCTTCCGCTACACCCCGCTCGGCCGCCAGGTTCGTGCCGTCGTCGATCGCCGCGGCCTCGCTGAGCTGTTCGTCGTCAACGCCAACAAGATCTCGATGCTGTCGTGGGCCATCGCCGCAGGTTTCGCTGCGCTGGCCGGCGTGCTCGACGCCCCGATCGTGGGTCTGCAGAACGGCGCGCTCGCCCTGCAGGTGCTGCAGATCATCGGCGTCGCGGTCGTGGCCCGGCTCCGCAACATCGGCGTTGCCGTCGCGGCCGGCTTCGGCGTGGGTTTGGTGGGCGCGCTCGGATCGGCGCTGGTCACCCCCCACTACTGGTCGTGGTTGTCGTGGATCCCGAGCATCTACCCCGACATCGATGTCCAGGTCCCGGTGCTCACGACCATCGTGTTCCTGCTCGTCTACCGCAATCTCGACGAGTCCGGCGGCGGTGGCACCTCAGGGGTTGTCACCGCGACCTTCAGCCGGATCGGTCGACGCAGCACGGCCGCCACAGTGCAGGGTCTGCTCGCAATGGCACTGGTTGCTGTCGTGGTGCCGGCACTGCTCACCGACGGCAACCTCGGAATCGCTCAGGAGGTCGTGGCGTACTCCGTCGCGTTCCTGTCGATCGTCGCGATCACCGGCTACAGCGGTCACCTCTCCCTGGCCACGGCGGCGTTCGCAGGGCTCGGCGCGTACATCACCGTGCGCCTTCGCAACGGGTTGCTTCCGTTGCCGGTGTCCACGTCGATCCCGCACGTCCCGGTGCTGCTGGCGATGCTGATCGCCGGCATTGTCGTCATACCAATCGGCGTCATCGTCGGCTATCCGGCGCTACGCCGCCGGGGCCTGATTCTCGGACTGATCACGCTGGCGTTCGCCCAAGTTGTCGACGCCTTCATCTTCCAGAACCCGAGCTGGACCAGTGGACGCAACACCGACCGTCCGAACCTGTTCGGCTGGTCGCTGTCCGGGCCGCGCACCTTCCTCTACTTCGAGCTCGTCGTACTCGGGCTGGTTCTGTTGCTGGTCCGCAACCTTCGAAGTGGTGCGCTCGGTCGGGTGCTCGGCGCGATGCGCGACAGTGAGCGCGGGGCCGTCAGCGTCGGCATCTCCCTGCGGCGCTACAAGCTGCTGATCTTCGGCGCCAGCGCCTTCATCGCCGCAATCGGCGGCAGTCTCATCGTCCAAGAGTCCGGCACGATGAACGTCAACCCGGACGGGCCGTTCTCGCCGCTGTTCGGCCTGTACTGGTTCGGTGCGGTCGTCGTCTTCGGGTTGTCCTACCGGGTCAGCGCGGTCCTCGGTGCGATTCTCTACATCGCCGTCGATGTCGTGGTCGGGACGCGTGGGGCGAGCCTGATCATGATCGGTGCCATCGCCATCTTCGTCGGCTACTTGCCAGGCGGCTTGATCGGCACCGTGCTCCGGTTCGTCCGAGGAGACGGGATCGGCCCGTCTCCGGCGCAGGAGAGTCTGGCGAAGTTCGCCCGGGACAAGGCGCGGATCGAAGCTGCGCCGCCGGCAGGAGCGGGCCTCGAGCCGACTCGGTTCGCGGAGCGGCTCCTTGCCGGCGCGAGTGCGTCGCGCGGTGGTGGCTCATGACGGGCGACCGGCTGAACGGCGCCGTGCTCGAGGCACGCGACATCACGGTGCGATTCGGCGGGTTCCTCGCCCTGCGGGATGCGGGCTTGGTGGCAGAACCGGGTCAGGTCACCTCGCTCATCGGGCCGAACGGTGCCGGCAAGACCACGCTGTTCCACGCGATCAGCGGCATCCTGACGCCGGAGCGCGGCGAGACGCTGCTCGATGGGAAGAGCCTTCGCGGCATGTCGCCGGACAAGCGCGCGCGAGCCGGAATGGCGCGGACGTTCCAGATCCTCGAGCTGTTCTCCGGGCTGTCCGTGGCCGAGAACCTGCAGGTTGCCGTGGAAGGACGGTCGTCGAGCCGGATCTGGCGAGACCTCTTCTCGCTTCGCCACCCGGACAACCCCGATGTGCTCCGCCGGGCGCGTGAGGCAATGGACCTGGTGGGGATCGCCGACCTGGCTGACCGCCCGGCCGGTTCGCTGCCCACCGGCCTGTCGCGTCTGGTCGAGCTGGCCCGCGCACTGTGCACCGAGCCGCAGGTGCTGCTGCTCGACGAGCCGGCGAGTGGTCTGAGTGGCCCGGAAACCGATCGGCTGCACTCCGTCCTCACGTCGCTGGCCGATCTCGGGCTCACGATTCTGCTGGTCGAGCACGACATCGAGCTCGTGATGTCGCTGTCGAAGCAGATCTACGTGCTCGACTTCGGCGCGATGATCGCTAGTGGGACACCGAAGGAAGTCCGGGCCAACCCAGCGGTGCGCGCGGCGTACCTCGGCACCGAGGCGGTGGACGCCCCATGAGCACGCTTGCCCTCGAGGTCGAAAACCTCACCGCGGGCTACGGCAAGGTGACCGTGATCCACGACCTGTCGATGAACGTGCCGGAGGGCGCGGTGGTCGCGCTGCTCGGACCGAACGGCGTCGGCAAGACGAGCACGCTCGGAGCGCTGACGGGAACCGTGCGGGCGAGCGGGGGTGCGATCCGGCTGTTCGGCGAGCGGATCGACGGCCTGTCCTCCTATCACCGGGCGAAGCGCGGCCTCACCCTCGTCCCCGAAGGTCGCGGAATCTTTCCGGGGCTGTCCGTGGGGGAGAACCTCGAGCTCGCGGCCGAGTCGGCGCAAGGAGTCGACGCCGCCTGGCGGCGCCGTCAGGTCGCCCGCGTGCACGACATGTTCCCGGCACTCGGCGGCCGGATGAAGCAGCGCTCCGGGACGCTGTCCGGTGGCGAGCAGCAGATGCTGGCGATCGGGCGCGCCCTGATGGGGCGCCCACGGCTCCTGCTGCTCGACGAACCTTCGATGGGCCTGGCCCCTCTCGTGGTCAAGACGATCTTCGAGGTCATCGCCACCGTCAGCGCAGAGGGCGTGACGGTGCTGCTCGTCGAGCAGAACGCGGCGCAGGCGCTGCGGCTCGCGGCCCGGGGCTACGTGCTCGAGACCGGCAGGGTGGCGATGGCCGACGACGCGCAGACGCTGCTCGCCGACGACCGCGT
>DASZXY010000017.1:0-115981 GCA_035545635.1 Mycobacteriales bacterium
CGAGGAAAAGAAGCTCAGCGACGCTGACAAGACCCTCGACCGCGAGGGCGTCGAAGGCGTCATGAACGAGCTCGACGAGTACGCCGTCGAGGAGGCGCTCCGGCTCAAGGAGGCGCACGGCGGCGAGGTCACCATCCTCACTGTCGGCCCCGAGAAGGCCGTCGAGACGATTCGCAAGGCACTGTCGATGGGCGCCGACTCCGCCGTCCACGTCGTGGACCCGGCGCTGCACGGCTCTGACGCGCTCGCCACCTCGCTGGCTCTCGCGAAGGCGCTGGGGACCATTCAGCACGACCTCGTGATCCTCGGCGTCGAGTCGACCGACGCGCGGATGAGCGTGATCCCCGCGATGCTTGCCGAGCGCACCGGCGCGGCGCAGCTGTCCTTCGCGCGCAAGGTCGAGGTCAACGGCTCGACGGTGAAGATCGAGCGGCAGACCGACACCGGCTACGACATCGTCGAGGCCGAGACGCCCGCCATCGTGTCCGTCGTCGAGAAGATCAACGAGCCGCGCTACCCGTCGTTCAAGGGGATCATGGCGGCGAAGAAGAAGCCACTGACGACCCTCACCGTCGCCGACGCGGGCATCGACGCCGGCAACGTCGGCCTCGGTGGCTCCGGCACGGCAGTCGACGAGTTCGCGGCGCGGCCGCCGAAGCAGGCCGGAACGATCGTCAAGGACGAGGGCGATGGCGGCAACAAGCTCGCCGAGTTCCTCGCGTCGCAGAAGATCATCTGAGCCAGGACTGAGGAGAGATAACAGACATGGCTGAGGTCCTGGTTCTCGTCGAGCACTTCGAGGGCACGCCCAAGAAGGTCACGCTCGAGCTGCTCACTCTCGCGCGGTCGCTCGGTGAGCCGTCCGCGGTGTACGTCGGCGCCGGATACGACAACGCGAAGGCCGCGCTCGCCGAGTACGGCGCGCAGAAGGTCTACATCGCGGCTGACACCGAGCTCGACAACTACATCATCGCGCCGAAGGCGGAGGTGCTCGCGCAGATCGTGGGCAGCTCGTCGCCGGCGGCCGTGCTCATCCCGTCGTCGCCGGAGGGCAAGGAGATTGCCGCGCGCCTCGCGGTCAAGCTCGACTCCGGTGTCATCACCGACGCGGTCGGCGTCAGCGACGGCTTCGTCTGTGACCAGTCGATCTTCGGCGGTGGCTACACCGTGAAGTCGAAGGTCAGCAAGGGCACGCCGGTCATCACCGTGCGCCCGAACTCGACCCCGCCGGAGCCGTCGCCCGCGACGCCCAGCGAGGAGCAGGTCTCGGTCACGCTGTCGGACGCGGCGAAGAAGGCCAAGGTTCTCGAGCGGGTCAGCGAGAAGAAGGGCGGCCGCCCGGAGCTGACCGAGGCCGAGATCGTCGTCTCGGGTGGTCGCGGCCTCGGCGCGGCGGAGCACTTCGCCCTCATCGAGAAGTTCGCCGACTCTCTCGGTGCGGCTGTCGGTGCGTCGCGTGCAGCGACCGACGCCGGTTGGTACCCGCACCAGAACCAGGTCGGGCAGACCGGCAAGACGGTGTCGCCGCAGCTCTACATCGCGGTCGGCATCTCTGGCGCCATCCAGCACCGGGCGGGCATGCAGACCTCGAAGACGATCGTCGCGATCAACAAGGACCCCGAGGCACCGATCTTCGAGCTCGTCGACTTCGGTGTCGTGGGCGATTTGTTCGATGTCGTCCCGCAGGTGACCGAGCAGATCGAGGCACGCAAGGGCTAGCTGCCGGTCGCACCCGGTAACTTCCATTCGTGGCAACCGCCTGGTATCAGCACACTCCGAGCTCCTTCGCATCGCTGCAGGACCAGCTGGTCGCTGCACAGGTCCGCGACTCGGTGGCGCCGTTCTCGCCGCTGTGGCGTAGGCGCTTCCAGGAGCTGAACCGCCGGGCTGCCACGGTTCGCAGCGTCGCCGACCTCGAGTCCATCCCGGCGATGGGCGAGCGCGAGGTCAGCCCGACCGGCGATCCGGCCGGCATGGCCGCGCTCGTGCTGCAGGCCGGCGAGGCGGGCTTCGCCCTGTACGCCTCGGGGCCGTCGCTTCGCCGCGCGATGCGACTGCGGGTCATGCGGAGCAACGCCTACCAGCGGGTCGTCGATGCCGACACTCGCGCGACGTCGTACGTCTTCTCCGGGTACGGGATGCGCTACCCGATCGCGTCGACCCGCGCCGACCTCGACACCATCGCTCGCGCCGGTGCCCGGCTGTGGACCGTTCTCGGACTGACCCGCAACGACGTGCTGCTGTCGGGTGTCGAGCCGGCCGCCACGACCGAGCATGTCGCCCTGGAGTACGCCGCGATCGGCGCCGGTGCTCCCGCGCTGTTCCCCGGCAGCCGCCCCGAGGATCTCGCCGCCGCAGCACGGCTCGCGCCGCCGACAGTCCTTGCACTGCCCACCGACTCCGCCGTTGAGGTTCTCGACCGGCTGCGCGGGCTCAGCACGCTGCGGACCGTGTTGCTCGTCGGCGCTCCGACCGAGGCGGAGCGGGCCGCGGCAACGCAGGCGGCCCATCGCACTGTGGGTGCCGGCGAGGTCGCCGTGCTCGCCGTTCACGCACCGGCGGGCGGACGGGTGCTGTGGGGCGAGTGCCGGCAGTCAGGCGGCACGACCGGGCTTCACACCTATCCCGACCTCGACGTGCTGCAGGTCGTCGACCCGGAGACGGGTGAGCACGCCACAGGCGGCGGCGAGCTCGTGCTCACCCAGGTGGGAATGCGCGGCAGCGCCCTGCTGCGGTGGCGGACCGGCGACGTCGTCAGCAACGTCACGAGCTCAGCCTGTCCGGGCTGTCACCACGTCCTTGCGCGCGCTGAGGGCCTTCACCGGCGCGCCTTGGTGAGCCCAGTGGGCGACGACGGTGAGGTCATCGACCTTCGCGCGGTTGCCTCCGCTCTGGCCGGCCGGCAAGACCTCCGGGACTGGCGGATCGTCAGCGGGCCACGCGCGCGCGGTGGGAGGAGGGTCGTGGTGCGGGTCGTTCCCAACGGTGGCGACAACGCGGGGACGGTCATCGGTGCCGCTGCCGACATCAGGGCGCTTGCGGGCACGCTGCCGACCCAGATCGTGCTGTCCGACCCCTACGAGATCCAGTCCCTCCCCGGCATCCGCCACTCCGAGCGCATCCTCGCCGAATAGGTCGCTCGCGCTTCTCGCGGAATAGAACCCGCCGCGCCCTAGGCTTTAAGGGCGATGGCTTACCTCGATCACGCGGCGACGACGCCGATGCTTCCCGAGGCGGTCGACCGGATGGCCGAGTTGCTCGGACAGGTCGGCAACGCCTCGTCTCTGCATGCTGCGGGACGGCGGGCGCGCCGGATCGTCGAGGAGTCGCGTGAGGCAGTAGCTGCTGCGCTCGGTGCCCGCCCGAGCGAGGTCATCTTCACCAGCGGTGGGACCGAGAGCGACAACCTCGCCGTCAAGGGCCTGTACTGGGCTCGCCACGGCAACGCTTCGGCCCGTCGTCGCATCCTGGTCAGCGCGGTCGAACACCACGCCGTCCTTGACCCCGCGGTGTGGATCGCGGAGCACGGCGGCGGCGAGCTCGTCGTCGTCCCGGTCGACGCACTCGGCCGGCTGTCGCCCGACGGGCTGCGCGCCGCGATCGACGAAGCGCCCGAGCAGGTCGCTGTGATCAGCGCGATGTGGGCCAACAACGAGGTCGGCACCGTGGCGCCGATCGCTTCGCTCGCAGCGGTCGCAGCGGAGTACGGCGTCCCGTTGCACACCGACGCCGTGCAGGCGGTCGCATCGTTGCCGGTCGACTTCGCGGCGTCCGGGGTCTCCGCGCTGACAGTGACCGGGCACAAGCTCGGTGGACCGGTGGGTGTCGGCGCGCTTGTTCTTGGGCGGGATGTCGAGTGCGCGCCACTTCTACATGGGGGCGGCCAGGAGCGCGACGTACGGTCCGGCACCCTCGACGTGCCTGCCATCGCGGCCTTCGCCGTCGCCGTCGAGGTCGCCGTCAAGGAGCAGGCGCAGCGCGCCGAGTCGCTTTCGGCCCTTCGTGACGACCTGATTCGCCGAGTGCTCGACGTCGTACCCGACGCACAGCTCAACGGCGATCCGGTCAGCGACACCGGGCACCGGCTGCCGGGCAACGCGCACTTCTCCTTCCCGGGGTGTGAGGGCGACGCACTGCTGATGCTGCTCGACGCGCAGGGAATCGAGTGCTCGACGGGCTCGGCCTGCTCGGCCGGCGTCGCCCGACCGAGCCATGTGCTGATCGCGATGGGCCAGGACGAGGATCGCGCGAAGTCGTCACTGCGGTTCTCGCTCGGTCACAGCTCTACGGCGGCCGATGTGGATGCGCTGGTCGCCGCGATCGGTCCCGCGGTGGACCGCGCACGCACTGCCGCGGCGCGTTAGTCATGCAGGTTCGTGCCGCGTGAGGGTTCTGGCAGCGATGTCCGGCGGTGTCGATTCGGCGGTTGCGGCGGCACGCGCGATCGACGCGGGTCATGACGTGACCGGGGTACACCTCGCACTGTCACCGAAGCCGGCGTCGTTCCGTGAAGGCGCGCGTGGGTGTTGCTCGCTCGAGGACTCCCGCGATGCCCGGCGGGCAGCAGACGTACTCGGCATCCCGTTCTACGTCTGGGATGTCGCAGAGCGGTTCAGTCGCGATGTCGTCGACGACTTCGTCGCCGAGTACGCCGCCGGGCGTACGCCGAATCCCTGCGTGCGATGCAACGAGAAGATCAAGTTCGCGGCCGTGCTGGATCGAGCGCTTGCCCTCGGCTTCGACGCGGTGGCGACGGGTCACTACGCGCGCATCGTCGACGGCCGGCTGCATCGAGCCGTCGACGTCGACAAGGACCAGTCCTACGTGCTCGCCGTACTTCGCCCGGATCAGCTCGCTGCGGCGATGTTCCCGCTCGGCGAGTCGCGGAAGGGCGAGGTGCGTGAAGAGGCGGCTCGCCGGGGCCTCGCGGTCGCCGATAAGCCGGACAGCCATGACATCTGCTTCATCCCGTCGGGCGACACCTCGGGCTGGCTGCGCGGCCACCTGGGTGATGCGCCGGGCGACATCGTCGATGAGTCGGGTGAGGTCGTCGGTAGCCACGGGGGGACGTACGGCTTCACGATCGGGCAGCGCAAGGGGCTGAACATCGGCCGGCCAGCTGCCGACGGTCGCCCGCGTTACGTGTTGTCGATCTCCCCGGTGGAGCGGACCGTGACGGTCGGGCCGGTCGAACGGCTCGCGGTCGGGCAGATCGACTGTGGGCTGCCGACATGGTGTGGCGATGCACCCGTGGCCGACCGAATCACCGGCCTGGTGCAGGTCCGCGCCCACGCCGAGCCGGTGGGGTGCGAGGCGCGGGTCGAGGACGGCCGCCTCGTCGTCGAGCTCACCGACCGGCTCAGCGGGGTCGCGCCTGGACAAACCCTTGTGCTGTACGACGCCGACCGGGTCATCGGGTCCGCGACCATCGAACGCGCCGCGTAGGCGGGCTCATGGCGAGATATGCCGTCTGGCTGTTCGCGGTCAACGTCGGGGGCAACAACAAGGTGCCGATGGCCTGGCTTCGAGACGCCGCGACGGAGGCCGGGTTCACCGGCGTCGCGACGTACCTGCAGAGCGGCAACCTGGTCGTCACCTCATCGGCGAAGGCGGCTGAGGTTGAAGAGCAGGTCGCCGGTCTGATCCGCGACGGTTTGGGCCTCGACGTGAAGGTCACCGTCCGCAGTCGAGCTGAGCTCGCCAAGATCATCGAGCGCAACCCGATGCCGAAGCGGGTCGACGAGCCGTCGCGACTGCACGTCAGCTTCCTCGACGGCAAGCCGGATGCCAAGGGCGTGAAGGCGATCGATGGCGCGGCTTATGCCCCGGACGAGTTCGCCGTGGCCGGCCGCGAAATCTACCTGTGGTTCCCCAACGGTGCGGGCCGGTCGAAGCTTGCCACTCTCCCGTGGCGCAAGAAGATCGGTGTCGCGGGCACAGCGCGGAACTGGCGAACCCTGCTGGCCGTGCTCGACCTTCTCGATCAGAAACAGAAATAGGATGACGGCATGGCCGACTCCATCCAGTTGACCGACCTCGACGTCATCGCCCGCTACAGCATCGCGGTTCGGTCAGCTACTGCTGACCGCGACGAGCTGCTCGAGACGTTGCGGGCCGACGTTGCCTGGCTCGAGCGCGGCCGGTCGCGGACGAGCACCAGCGCGTTCCGGTCTGCTGATGCCGAGGCGGAAGACGGCGCCGAGGGGGAGTACGGCGAGCCCGAGACGCTGGCGCGACCGAAGCGCACCACGTCGGCCAAGCGCACGACCGCGCGGCGCGCCCCCCGCGCCTGACCGCGTCAGGGCTGGGGCCGGGTCCCGTTGTGGACGATCTCGGCCGCTACGTCCGCGAGTTTGAGGTGTGAGACCTGCGACCGTCGCACGAGCACGTCGAAGGCGGCATCGGCGTCGACCTTCAAGGTGATCATGATCATGCCCTTGGCTTGTTCGATGATCGCTCGCGAGTCCATCGCCGCGATCATGCCGGCGAGGCCGTCCTCGGCAACCCGAATCCGTTCTTGCGCGAGCAGATCGCGCAGGTCGGCCAGGCGATCGCGCTCATCTGCGGCTCGGTCGCGCTCGTCGGCCGCATGGTCCCGCACTAGGGCACGCCGGTCCTGCGAAGTGAGGTCTTCCGCAGCCGGTCGCGGCGACTGATCTGGGCTGATCGTCACGGCGTCAGATGTTACCCAAAGCGCGAGAATCGCCCGTCTGCGTCCTTGACGACGGCTGGGTCCGTCGTCAAGAATTTCTCGTCCAAATAAGGCGATCCCCGAAGCGGGCACCGGTGTGGAGGGCCGCTGTCATGTCGTCACTGCACGAGGATGCGAGTCCGCAGGCACAGCCCCACCGCATCGCGATTGCTGTTGAGTCGGAGGCCGACCACGGGGTCGCAAGGGCGCACGCGATTTCGCCACCGATGGCCGAGCTGGGGCGACACGGGCTGACGATCTGTGGATATCCCGTCGATCAGCTGGTCATCGTGCCCGACCTCGAATGGTCGGAAATCGACCTCGCTGAGCGCTGCGAGCACTGCGCACTCGACCCGGCGATCTGAGTTCCTGGTAGTTGGCCCGGTTACCGGGTAGGTTGGAGTTACCGGCTCAGAGGTGAGCGGGGCAATGAGCCTGCGCGGCATCGTGATGACGACAGGCAGCCTCCCTCGGAGAGTCCGTGAGCTCGTCAGTATCAGATCCGTTCTTCCGGTCAACGGCTGCGCAACAGCCGCGGTCGGCCGGTCGCGAGCACCGCGCAGGTGATGCCGTGTGGCTCGCCTTTCACAGCCGCGAGCGCGCCACCGTCTACGTGACCGGCGAGGTCGACATCGCGACCGCGCCTCAGTTCGTCGCTGCGATGCGTGAGGCCCTGAATGGTGAGCGTGATCTGACGGTCGATCTGTCGCGATCCACGTTCTTCGGCGTCAGTGGCGTGAACGCGCTCGCCGAAGCCGGAGAGGTCGCGGAGCGAGCAGGTCGCAGCCTGCGCGTGGTCGGTGCGGCCGGGATCGTTCGACAGCTCCTGAAGGTCTGCGGTCTCGAACGCCTCTTGACGGGGGTCGGAGGCCTACCGAACCTAGACGCACCTCGAGAAGAGGTCGTGACCGAAGGGTCGTAGGCCGGTAGCGGCGGCGTACCCGAGATGGCCGTGGCCATCGGTCCCGCCGGACTTGATGCCGAAGATGTCCTCGAGGCTGCGCAGCAGTGCGTAGTGGTTGTACGGCGTCGTGTCACGCCTGCCCGCGGCGACGCACCGGCCGATCACGAGGGTGCCGACCTTGCCGCCGCCTGAGCCGCTGATGCCGGGAAGCGGGTCGGTCGGTCCAGGCTTCTCGCCGCAGCAGCTCGATGAGTCGGAGGTCTCCGACTCATCGGAGGTGATGATCAGCAACCCGCCCTTCTTCCACGCCGGCGAGTGCTCGATGCGCGGTACCCAGACCGACAGGAAGTTGTCGACGGACGCCAAGCCACCTTTGCGCTGGCCCTTCGCGTCGGGCCCTGCGCAGTTCGTATCGTGACCGTCGTTGCAGAGGTTGGGCGTGATGAAGGCGAAGTGCGGCGTCGTCGCGACCCGGTGCAGGTCGGAGCGGAGCGCCGTGAGCGGCACCACGTGCTGACGGCAGAGCCCTGAGTCGATCAGCGAGTGGAAGTACACGAACGGGTTGTGCCGCGCGGCGTACATGTCCTTCGCGGTCGCGGACTGGGTGTCGTCCCGGCCCAGCGCATCGGTGTGCGGAACGCCGCATCGCGCCTGCTCGCGAGCGGGGTTGTTGCCCATGCTGTCCATGTAGCCGCGCCAGCTGACATGCCTCGTGGACAGCTGGTCAGCGAATGTCTTGACGTTCGACGGGTACACGCAGCCGGCGCCGATAGCCTGGCCCGACCCGTCGAGTGCCGCAGGTGCCGTCGTGCCGTTGAAGTCCAGATACAGGATGCAGTCCGACGACGTGACCGGGTTCGGCGCTTGCCCCGACATCATCGCGATGTAGTTGTCGAGCGAGACATGGCCGGTCGCGTAGTAGTCGGTCAGCAGGGTCCCTTGCTTCTGCAGCACCTTCCCGAGGTACGGATGCGGGTTGTGCAGGTATGTCGACTCCGACGACTCGTTCTCCAGCACGATCACGAAGACGTGGCGGATCCCCAGGCCGCGCAGGTCGACCTTGTCGGCGCGGTGGGCGGCCGCGGGAGCGCTCGCGCCGAGCCCGGCGCCGGTGGCGATCAGGAGGAGCGTCGAGATGACCAGGGCGAAGAGGCGGCGCACGGCGGCGATTCTGTCAGCCCAAGGTGTCCCTTGGGTTTTCTAGGCTGACCGATCGTGGGAGCAGTGCTGACGGGAGTTGCGACCGGCGTGGGATCCCTCCCCGGTACCGACATCGATGCCGCGGTGGCCACGTGCTTCGACCAGCTGCCCGACCTGCCTCACCTTCCTGAGCTTCCTGGTCGTGGCCCTGGTGCCGACATGGTCGGACGCACCGGAGCGCAGCTTGCCGGACTGGGAGTCGACCGGACGCCGTCCGGCTGGCGGCTGGTCGACCGGCCAGGCCTCGATCAGCGGGCTGCTCAGGAGCTGCTCGAAGCCGATCTGGACGCGTTGCTGCCGGTCGCCGCTCCCGGCTACGACGGCGCGCTGAAGCTGCAGCTGACCGGGCCGTGGACGCTGGCGGCCTCCCTCGACCTGCCTCGTGGTGGCGCCGCTCTGGGTGACGCGGGCGCGGTCCGGGACCTCGTCGCTTCGCTCGCCGAGACCGCGAAGGAGCACGTCGCCGATGTACGTCGCCGGCTGCCTGCGGCGGAGCTGGTGCTTCAGCTTGACGAGCCGAGCCTGCCCGCTGTGCTGGCCGGCCGCGTCCGCACCCAGAGCGGCCTCGGCACGCTGCGGGTACCGGAGGAGTCGGCGGTCGTCTCCGGTCTGGCAGAGGTCATCGATGCCGTTGGCGTTCCGGTCGCCGTCCACTGCTGCGTGCAGCGCCCGCCGATCCAGCTGTTCCGGTCCGCCGGAGCCGCCGCAGTCGGCGTGGATCTCACCGTCGGCGAGGTGGAGCACGATGCGTTGGGTGAGCTGATCGAGGGCGGTGGCGTCGTATGGCTGGGAGTCGTGCCGTCCCTCGGCCCGGGCGTCCCGCCGGTTGCACGAGATGTCGCAGAGCCGGTTCGTGGACTGTGGCGGGAGCTGGGCTTCGACTCTGACGCCCTCCCGAGATCGATCGCCGTGACCCCGTCGTGTGGGCTGGCGGGAGCATCGCCGGGCTGGGCCACCACGGCCTACCGATTGTTGGGACAAGTCGCGCGGGCGTTGTCCGAGGCGCCGGAAGGGGTCCGCTGATGGCGGCGAAGAAGGGCGAGCCCCCGGTCGATGTCGTGCATCGGCACCAGGAGCTCGCGGCCGAGATCGAAGACCTCGCCTACCGCTACTACATCCTCAACCAGCCGACGGTGGCTGATGCCGAGTACGACGCGAAGATGCGCGAGCTCGAGGCGATCGAAGCCGACTACACCTCGCTGCGGACTCCTGACTCCCCAACCCAGAAGGTGATGGAAAGCCTCTCCACCGACTTCGCGGAGGTGCGGCACATCGAGCGGCTGATGTCGCTCGACAACGTCTTCTCCGACGAGGAGTTCGACGCCTGGGTGGTGCGGGCGACCCGCGAGACCCCGGTGAACTCGTGGCTGTGCGAGCTGAAGATCGACGGACTCGCCGTGGACCTCGTCTACGACAACGGCCGACTCGTTCGCGCCGCAACCCGTGGCGATGGCGTCACCGGAGAGGACGTCACGCACAACGTCCGGACGATCGGCAACGTGCCGTCCCGGCTCACCGGCAAGAAGATCCCGGAGCTGCTCGAGGTGCGCGGTGAGGTCTTCTTCCCGACCGCAGCCTTCGCGCAGGTCAATGTCGGGCTCGTCGAAGCCGGCAAGGCGCCGTTCGCGAATCCGCGGAACGCTGCGGCCGGGTCGCTGCGGCAGAAGGATCCCAGGGTCACGGCGAGCCGGCCGCTGGCGTTGACAGTGCACGGCATCGGTGCGCGGAAAGGGTTCGACGTCGCGACCCAGTCGGAGGCCTACGCGACGTTGCAGGCGCTCGGCCTTCCGGTCAGCGCCCGCTACGAGGTTGTCGACGGGGTCGAAGGCGTCCGCCGGTTCGTTGCCCACTGGGGCGAGCATCGCCATGACATCGAGCACGACATCGACGGCGTTGTCGTCAAGGTCGACTCGCTCGCGCTGCAAGGTCGGCTCGGCGCGACATCGAAGGCGCCACGCTGGGCGGTCGCGTGGAAGTACCCGCCGGAGGAGGCGACGACCAAGCTCAACGGAATCTTCGTCAACGTCGGTCGTACCGGCCGGGTCACCCCGTTTGCCGCCCTTGAGCCGGTCCATGTCGGCGGCGTGACCGTCAGCACGGCGACGCTGCACAACGAGGACGAGGTGAAGCGCAAGGGCGTGCTCGTCGGCGACACTGTCGTCGTACGCCGTGCCGGTGACGTCATCCCGGAAGTCGTCGGTCCCGTTGTCGATCTGCGGACCGGCAAGGAGCAGGCGTTCAAGATGCCGACCGAGTGCCCTGAGTGCGGCACGCCGTTGTCGCGTGGCGAGGGCGAGGTCGACTGGCGCTGTCCGAACACCGTGAGCTGCCCCGCTCAGCGACGCGAGGCGGTGTTCCACATCGCGGGCCGCGGCGCCCTCGACATCGACGGGCTCGGCTACGAAACGGCGGTCGCTCTGCTCGACGCCGGGCGGATCAACGACATCGGGGATGTCTTCCACCTGACGCCTGAGTCCTTCGACGGCCTTCGGGGGTTCGGCGACAAGAAGATCGCCCAGGTGCTTGCCGGGCTCGAGGCTGCACGCCACCGGCCGCTCTGGCGCCTGCTCGTCGGTCTGTCGATCCGCCACGTCGGCCCGACCGCCGCGCAAGCACTTGCCCGCGAGTTCCGGTCGCTGGAGGCGATCGCCGCAGCGTCGCCGGAAGAGCTCGCCGCCGTCGACGGCGTCGGCCCGACGATCGCTGCCGCGGCGGCCGCGTGGTTCGCCGACGAGCGACATCGCGACATCATCGAGCGACTGCGTGCCGGTGGCGTGTCGATGGTCGACGAGGGCACGCCGGAGCGCGGCTCCGGTGTCCTCGACGGGCTCACGATCGTGGTGACCGGCACCCTGACGGGCTTCACCCGCGATGGCGCTGCTGAGGCGATCCAGTCACGCGGTGGCAAGGTCACGGGTTCGGTCAGCAAGAAGACGTCGTACGTCGTCGCGGGTGACGCGCCAGGCGCAGCGAAGTACGACAAGGCGGTCGACCTCGAGGTTCCGATCCTGGACGAGGCGGGATTCGAGGCATTGCTCGCTGGTGGGCCCGACGCCGTTTCCTAGACTGCCCTCGTGGCCACCATCAGCCGCGCTGACGTGGCGCACCTCGCATCGCTGGCCCGCATCTCGATGACGGATGAGGAGCTCGACCTGCTCGCCGGCCAGCTCGACGTGATCCTGGGCGCGGTCAGCAGGGTGCAGGAGGTCGCGGCCGCGGACATTCCGCCGACGTCGCATCCGCTGCCGCTCACGAACGTGCTGCGGGATGACGAGCCGGCACCGTCGCTTGAGCCTGAGGCCGCGCTGGCTGCGGCTCCGATCGCCGAGGAGCAGCGTTTTCGCGTCCCCCGAATCCTGGACGAAGAATGAGCGCGGCGGAGATCTGCCGGCTCACCGCGAGTGAGACGGCGAAGCGGGTTGCCGACCGCGACGTGTCGGCCGTCGAGGTCGCGCAGGCACACCTCGGCCGGATCGCGGCGCTGGACGGGTCGTACAACTCCTTTCTTCACATCGACGCTGAGGGTGCGCTCGAGCAGGCGAAGCGGGTCGATGCCGGCGAGGTGAGTGGACCCCTGGCCGGAGTACCGCTCGCGCTGAAGGACGTCATCGTCACGCGGGGCGTCCCGACGACTGCCGGCTCGCGCATTCTCGAGGGGTGGGTCCCGCCGTACGACGCGACCATCGTCGAGCGGATGCGTGACGCCGGCATCGTGGTCCTCGGCAAGACGAACATGGACGAGTTCGCCATGGGCAGCTCGACCGAGCACTCCGGGTACGGCGCGGCCCACAACCCGTGGGATCTCGACCGCACCCCGGGCGGGTCAGGCGGCGGATCATCCGCGGCTGTGGCCGGGTTCCTCGCGCCGTTGGCGATCGGGACCGACACGGGCGGATCGATCCGGCAGCCTGCTGCGGTGACCGGAACGGTCGGCATCAAGCCGACGTACGGCGGCGTGTCGCGCTACGGGCTGATCGCGTTCAGCTCCTCGCTCGACCAGGCAGGACCGTGCGCGCGAACGGTTCTCGACGCCGCGCTGCTGCACGAGGTGATCGGCGGGCACGACAGTCGCGACTCCACGTCCATCGACGCGCCGGTCCCGCCCGTCGTCGAGGCCGCGCGCACCGGGGACATCAGCGGCATGCGGATCGGGGTCGTGAAGGAGCTCGCAGGCGATGGCTACCAGCCGGGTGTCAGCGCTCGTTTCGACGAAGCGGTAGCGACGCTGGCGGGGCTGGGTGCCGAGGTCGTCGAGGTCTCGTGCCCGCACTTCGACTACGCCCTCGCCGCCTACTACCTGATTGCGCCGAGTGAGGCGTCGAGCAACCTCGCTCGCTATGACGCGATGCGCTACGGGTTGCGGGTCGGCGACGACGGCGAGGCATCGGCCGAGGCAGTGATGGCGGCCACCCGCGAGGCGGGCTTCGGCGCCGAGGTGAAGCGGCGGATCATCCTGGGCACCTACGCGTTGTCTGCCGGGTACTACGACGCCTACTACGGTCAGGCGCAGAAGGTCCGCACTCTCATCAAGCGCGACTTCGAGTCCGCCTTCGAGCAGGTCGACGTACTGGTGTCTCCGACCACTCCGACCACCGCCTTCAAGCTCGGCGAGCGCGTCGATGACCCGCTCGCGATGTACCTGGTCGACCTCTGCACCATCCCGTCGAACCTGTATGGCGGCCCCGCGATGTCGGTACCGTGCGGCCTGTCCGACGACGGCCTGCCCGTGGGCTTCCAGGTCATGGCACCCGTGCTCGCCGACGACCGGCTGTACCGGGTCGGCGCCGCGTTGGAGCTCGCACTCGGCACCTCGGCACTGCTCGACGAGGTTTGGCGCCGCAGCGCGGACGCTGTGTAGGGCGCTAGTCGCGAAGCTCGGCCATCGCCTGGCGGCGCAGGTCCCGGTCGAGGCGGTCGACGTACAGCTTGCCGTCCAGGTGGTCGCACTCATGCTGAAGGCATCGCGCCATCAGCCCGGTGCCTTCGACCCGGACGGGTGCGCCAGTGGCGTCGACGCCCTCCACCGCCGCGAACGCGGCTCGGGTCAGCGGATACCAGAGCCCCGGTAGCGACAGGCAGCCTTCGTCGCCTTCCTGGTCGCCATCGGTGGCCACGAGGCGAGGGTTCACGACGACGCCCGCCTCGCGGTCGATGAACCAGCTGAACGCGCGCAGACCGACGCCGATCTGGTTCGCCGCGAGGCCGGCGCGACCCTCCTTCGCAGTGACCGTGTCGATCAGGTCTCGGCACAGGGCCGCGAGCGAGTCGTCGAAGACCGTGACCTCGTCGCAAGGGGTGCGAAGAACGGGATCGCCCCAGCGCCGGATTTCTCGCTCGACCACGTAAGACAAAATATGTGGGTGAGCTACGAGGACGTCCTGGAGCGGTACGAGCCGGTGCTCGGCCTGGAGACCCATGTCGAGCTCGGAACGGCGACGAAGCTGTTCTGCGGCTGCTCGACCGCATTCGGGGCGGCACCGAACAGCCAGGTCTGTCCGGTGTGCCTCGGGCTGCCCGGCTCGCTGCCCGTGACGAACCGGGCAGCTATCGAGTTCACGATCAAGATCGGTCTCGCGTTGCACTGCGAGATCGCCGAGTGGTGTCGCTTCGCGCGGAAGAACTACTTCTACCCGGACATGCCGAAGGACTACCAGGTCAGCCAGTACGACGAGCCGCTCTGCACCGATGGTTATCTCGACGTCGTCGTCGACGGCCAGACCTATCGCGTCGACATCGAGCGGGTGCACCTCGAAGAAGACACCGGCAAGTCACTGCACGTTGGTGGCTCGACCGGCCGGATCCACGGCGCGACGCATTCCCTGGTCGACTACAACCGGGCCGGGATCCCGCTCGTCGAGATCGTCACCCGGCCGGTGCGCGGCGCGGGAAAGAAGGCCGCAGAGGTCGCCCGCGCCTACGTCACCGAGCTGCGTGACGTACTGCGTGACCTCGGCGTTTCCGATGTGCGCATGGAGCAGGGCTCAATGCGCGCCGATGTGAACGTCTCGCTCATGCTTCCGGGTGCTGAGCAGCTAGGAACCCGGACCGAGACCAAGAACGTCAACTCGCTGCGATCAGTTGAGCGCGCCGTGCGTCATGAGGTCGAGCGACAGGCCGGCGTGCTCGACGCGGGGGACCGGGTCATCCAGGAGACACGGCACTTCCACGAGGACAGCGGCACCACAAGCTCTGGCCGCGTGAAGTCCGACGCCGAGGACTACCGCTACTTCCCCGAGCCGGACCTCGTGCCGCTCGCTCCGCCGCGACAGCTCGTCGACGAGCTACGTGCGGCATTGCCGGAGCCACCCAGCGTGCGGCGCGCGCGGTTCGCGGAGACCCACGGCTTCGCCTCCGTCGACATGGACCAGATGACGAATGCGGGTGTCGTCGATCTGGTTGCCGCGACGATCGACGCCGGTGCCCCGGCGGCGAAGGCTAAGGGCTGGTGGCTCGGCTATCTCGTGGGCCGCGCGAACGACCTCGGCGTCGAGGTGTCCGAGCTTGCCGTCACGCCGGCGTCGGTCGCGCGGATCAGCCAGCTCGAGGACGACGGGTCGCTCACCAACAAGCTCGCCCGCCAGGTCGTCGACGCGGTGATCGCGGGCGAAGGCGACGTGGATGCGGTCATCGACGCGCACGGCTGGCGGGTGGCTGGGGAAGACGAGCTGATCGCGGCGGTCGACGCGGCGATCGAGGCGTCACCCGACATCGCGGCGAAGATCCGCGATGGAAACCAGGGCGCGGTGGGACCGCTCGTCGGCGCGATCATGAAGGCGACCGGCGGCTCGGCGGACGCCAAGCGCGCCCGCGAGCTGATCCTCGAGCGTCTCAGCTAGCCGCTGGCACTTCGGAGCGGACGAGCGGGTAGGGAACGACGACCGGCTCGCGGTAAAGCGTCTGGTCGCCGTACGAAACCCACGTCCGGCTGTGCCGAACCCAGCCGACCGAGTGCGCGCTGTAGTCGCACACGCCGCTCGGAAAGACCCGCTTCAAGGACCGGAACTGGCCCGCCGTCATCGACGAGGGGTAGTCGCTGCGGTGCAGCGGGCGAAGCCGGCACTTCAGGACGTCCTCGGTCATCGGGCCGCCGGCCATCTGGCGTGGGCTGGAGTGCATCAGGACCGAGCATTCGACGGGCACGCCGGTCCCGCCCGCACGGCACTGGTCCGCCGCGGCGACCGGCCGGGCGTGTGCGACCAGCCAGGCGCGTGACTTGTAGGGGTAGTGCGCCTTGAGCTTGTCCATGTCGGTCAGCCACTGCTCGGCCACAGTGATTGCCGAGGAGGGGAGCGGACCCCCGCTCCAGATCGCCTGGCTGGCGTGCGAGTTGTAGTTCGCGTCGAGCCTGGCGCGGATCTCGTAGGGCCGGATTTCGTCGTGGATGTCGACCGTCGGTACCTCGTCGGTGACGGGAATCGTCTGGTCGATGATCGGTGCCTGGTTGATGGCGCCGTACTCGCCGACGAGTGAGTTCCGGAAGATGCGCCGTGCTTCGTACGTAGACATCGCTTCGCGCTGCGGGATGAAGTTGCCGTCGAGGTCGACGCCGCCGACACCACGGTTCAACGCGACGAACTCAGCCGGTGTGATGCGGTCACTTCGTAGCGCCTTCAGCCCGTACTGCACTCCGACGTTGTCGAGTGGACGCAGTGCGGCGCCGGTCTTGCGGTCCGTGCCGAGGACGTTCTTCAGATCGTCCTGCAGGTCGCACCGAACACCGTGCGGGTTGCTCTCCGGGTTGTAGCGGTCGGCGTCAGGGATCTCGCCCGGGCACGAGGTCGGCCTCAAGTTGTCACCGAACAGGTCATTCCAGTCGTTGCACGCGCCTGACGAGGCCAGGCCGGTCACTGCGACCTGCTTGCCGTCACCCCAGTCGCCCGGATGCGAGTTGAAGTAGTGCGACAGGACGACGCAGTCGCCGACCGTCATCGCGGTCGAGACGACGTCAGGGAAGCTGAGGATCGGCGTACCGGCGTCGAGGACTCCGGGGTAGCCGTTCGCGATCGTGTACTGCTGGATCGCGCCGCCGGACCCGCCACCGCCCACGATGCTGCGCACCAGGCCGTAATGGTTGGTGATGTATTCGCGGATCATCATCAGGGTCTCTGCGGACAGCACCTGGTTGCAATGCACGCCGAAGATCGTCAGCGACGACTCACCGACCATGTAGCCGTGGCTGAGCAGGCCGGGCAAGTCGAGGAGCGGCCCGGCGAGGTTCTCGCCACCGATCGACGAGATCGGGCTGAACGCGGTGATCTCGCCGCCGTCGTCGCCCTGCTCGTAGCCGGTTCCGCATGACTCGCCGAAGTGCCACACGAGCTTGCGGTTCCAAAGCCGCGGGTGGAACGGGCGGTGCTTGCCGCGCGCGTGCGGGTCGTCGATGACTGCCAACCGCGTCACGGAGCGGTTGATGACGACGTTCTGGACCCGTACGACGAATGGGACCTTGTGGCCGTTGATCGTCGTCGTCGTCACGTCGCTCGGATACGCGGCGTACGGGTTGGTGAGGCGATGGAAGTTGCCCTGCAGGTCCTTGTACCACCAGTGGATGCGCTGCTTCGCCAGGCAGTTCGCACCGTGTGCCGGCCCGAGACCGCCCTCCACGGTGTGACAGATGAACGGCTCCTGGTGCGGCCCGGTGATGATCGGCCCCTGCAGCGAGTGGACGAGAAGGCGGAGCTGCATCGTCCGCGTGCCGTACCGATCTCCGGTCACCGTTGCCCGTACGTCATCCGCTCCGATCGCCAGGTGGTGCAGAACGCCGGTGACCTGCCCTTGCGCCTGGGCGGGGAGGCTGGCAACGCGGTGGAAGGCGCTGCTCGAGACGGCCTGTCCGTTCACCGTGACGTGAAGCTTGTCGCCACGGGTGAGGCCGCGGATCGCGAGGGTCGCGTCGTGGCCGGTGATCAGGGTCGGACGTGCCGAGATCGTGGTCATCTCCACCTGGCCCGGTCGTAGCCCCGGGGCGTCGTAGGTGAAGGCGTCGGCCTTCGCCACTCGCGGGCCATCGCCGGCCAGCGATGCCTCGGCCATGACCACGTGGCCGGCCGCCTTGCCGCCCTGCACGGTCGAGTGCGGGCCCGCTGTGGTCAGGGCGACGACGGTGGCGGCGACCGGCACGACAACGGCGAAGGCGCGATTGATCACCGCGAAGTCTTAGACGCGGGGTGCTCCGACTCCTCCAGCGATGGGGGACGAAGGCCGGCGCGCGCGGCGAGGGAGTCCATCTCGTCGGCGAGCTCGACGGGGTACTCGAGCGGGAGGAAGTGCGAGCCCGGCAGGACTCGCAGCTGGGCATGCGGGATGTGTGACGCGGCCTCGACCATGTCCTTGCTCGAGGTGATGACGTCGTGCTGACCGGCGACGAGCGTGACCGGAGCCGTAACGAACTCCAGATCCATCGGCTCGTGCTTGGCGCCCGCGAGGGCGAGGGTGAAGTACCAGCCGAAGTCGTGCTCGCGGAACTCCTCGAGCATCGGCATCAGCCATTCCGGTCGCGCGGCCGGAAGGACGATTCCCGAGTGGTTGATGACCGTCGCGGTCACGCGGTTGACCGGGATGTGCCGAGCCGTCCAGGACATCTGCTTACCGAAGCGGCGCAGCACCTTGGCGCCTGTGGCGCCGAGCCCGTACCGAAATGGTCTTGGTACGCCGATCCGGCCACCGATCGAGGAGAAGGTGCCGCCCGGTAGGCCCGCGACCGCGAGGAGGCCGGCCACCCGATCGGGATGCTGTCGCGCGAGCTCGAAGCCGACGTTGACGCCGAGCGACCAGCAGGCCAACAGCGGCTTGTCCATGCCCTCGGCGTCCATGACGGCGAGGGCGTCCTGGACGTGGTCGTCGACCGTGATCCGCTCGGGATCGGTCGGCCGCTCACCGCCGCCGGTGCCGCGGTAGTACCAGGACGCGACGCGGAAGCCGCGCTCCGGGGCGATGAGGATCGGCCAGGCGACCGGGGGAGTGCCGAGTCCGTTGCAGATCAGGACCGGCGGGCCGTCCCCGTTGTTGCGCCAGCCGGCCACCGCGGTGCCATCGCTGCTGGTCACGGTGAACCGGGTCACCGGCGGATCATGCCATTAACAATTTCTTGCCTTGATTAGGCTTCGGCCTCGTGGACTTGAAGCCCCGTAGCAAGGACGTCACCGAAGGCGCGGAGCGCGCGGGCGCGCGCGCCATGTTGCGTGCCGTTGGACTGACCGATGCGGACTGGGACAAGCCGCAAATCGGCATTGCGTCCTCGTGGAACGAGATCACCCCGTGCAACCTGTCCCTCGCGCGGCTCGCGCAGCGGGCAAAGGACGGTGTCCGCCAGGCCGGCGGCGTACCGCTGGAGTTCGGCACGATCTCGGTGTCCGATGGCATCTCAATGGGGCACGAGGGCATGCACGCCTCGTTGGTCTCGCGTGAGGTCATCGCAGACTCGGTCGAGACGGTGATGTTCGCCGAGCGGCTCGACGGCTCGGTGCTGCTCGCCGGTTGCGACAAGTCGCTTCCCGGCATGCTGATGGCGGCAGCTCGCCTCGACCTGGCCTCCGTGTTCCTCTACGCGGGCACGTCGCTTCCTGGCCACCTCGATGGGCGAGACCTGACGATCATCGATGCGTTCGAGGGCGTCGGTGCCTGCGCGCTCGGCCGCATCACGCGTGCCGAGCTCGATGAGCTCGAGCGCGCGATCTGCCCCGGTGAAGGTGCGTGCGCGGGCATGTACACCGCCAACACGATGGCGAGTGCATTCGAGGCGATCGGGATGTCGGTCCCCGGAAGCGCTGCGCCGCCCGCCGTCGATCGCCGGCGCGACGAAGCCGCAGTCGCATCGGGCGAGGCCGTGGTGGAGATGCTGCGCCAAGGCATCACGGCGCGCATGATCCTCACAAAGCAGGCGTTCGAGAACGCGATCACGGTCGTCATGGCGCTCGGCGGCTCCACGAACGCCGTACTCCATCTCCTCGCGATCGCTCACGAGGCGAAGGTCGACCTGTCCCTGGACGACTTCAACCGGATCGGCGACAAGACGCCACTGCTCGCCGACGTGAAGCCGTTCGGTCGTCATGTGATGACCGACGTCGACCGCGTCGGCGGTATCCCGGTCGTGATGAAGGCGCTGCTCGACGCCGGTCTGCTGCACGGCGACTGCCTCACCGTGACCGGCAAGACCATTGCGGAGAACCTTGCCGAGCTCGCTCCTGCCGAACTCGATGGCGACGTGCTTCGCGCCCTGTCGAACCCGCTGCACCCGACCGGCGGCATGACGATCGTGCGTGGGTCGCTCGCGCCCGACGGCGCCGTGGTGAAGACGTCCGGCTTCGACCGCGCCGTGATCGAAGGAACGGCACGGGTCTTCGACACCGAACAGCCCGCGATGGATGCGGTCACGAACGGCGAGCTGAAGGCCGGCGATGTGGTGGTCATTCGCTACGAGGGACCACGAGGCGGCCCCGGCATGCGCGAGATGCTCGCCGTGACCGGCGCGATCAAGGGCGCCGGCCTCGGCAAGGACGTCCTGCTGCTCACCGATGGCCGGTTCTCCGGCGGTACGACGGGGTTGTGCATCGGGCACGTCGCGCCGGAGGCGACCGACGGCGGCCCGATCGCGTTCGTGAAGGACGGCGACACGATTCGCCTGGACGTCGCTGCCCGCACGCTCGACCTGCTGGTCGACGCGGACGAGATCGAGCGGCGCAAGCAGGGCTGGACGCCACCGCCGCCGCGCTACCCGACCGGCGTCCTCGGCAAGTACGCCCGCCTCGTCGGTTCCGCGGCCCAAGGCGCCGTCACCAACTAAGCCGAAGGTTTGGCGGCTTGACATGCGTGGGGCGGTAGTCCACCTTGGTTGCGTGCGTCGAATTCTCGTAGTTAGTGAGCGCGTGCTCTGAGGTAACTCAGATCACGTGCTACCCCTCCGCGCTCGGCGCGAGGGGTTTTTTTGTGAGAACAGCGACCGAACGTACGGACCGAACGAGTAAGTGGGAGTGGTGACGGTGACGGAGCGAGTGACCGGAGCGCAGGCCATGGTGCGCGCACTGGAGGAGCTCGACGCGCAGGTCGTATTCGGCATTCCCGGCGGCGCGATCCTTCCGGCGTACGACCCGATCTACGACTCGAAGCGGCTTCGCCACATCCTGGTCCGCCACGAGCAGGGTGCGGGTCACGCCGCGACCGGCTACGCCCAGGCGACGGGTCGCGTCGGCGTGTGCATGGCGACCAGTGGGCCGGGCGCAACGAACCTGGTGACCCCAATCGCTGACGCCTACATGGACTCGGTGCCGCTCGTCGCGATCACGGGCCAGGTGCCGTCCACGGCGATCGGCACCGACGCCTTCCAGGAGGCGGACATCTGCGGCATCACTATGCCGATCACGAAACACAACTTCCTCGTGCAGAGCGCCGACGACATTCCACGCACGCTCGCCGAGGCGTTTCACATCGCGGCGACGGGCCGGCCCGGGCCGGTGCTCGTCGACATCGCGAAGGACGCGCTGCAGGCGATGACCGAGTTCAACTGGCCGGTCGAGCTCAATCTGCCTGGGTACCGGCCGGCGGCGAAGCCGCACGGCAAGCAGGTGCGGGAGGCCGCCCGGCTGATCGTCGACGCGAAGCGCCCGGTGCTCTACGTCGGTGGCGGGGTGTTGAAGGCTCATGCTGCCGAGGAGCTCCGCAAGCTCGCCGAGCTGTCGAACATCCCGGTCGTGACGACGCTGATGGCGCGCGGCGCGTTCCCGGACTCGCACCCACAGCACATGGGGATGCCGGGAATGCACGGCACGGTGTCGGCGGTTGCCGCGCTTCAGCGCTCCGATCTGCTGATCGCTCTCGGCACTCGCTTCGACGATCGGGTGACGGGAAAGCTGTCAAGCTTCGCGCCGGGCGCGACTGTGGTGCACGCGGACATCGATCCCGCGGAGATCTCGAAGAACCGTACGGCGGACGTGCCGATCGTCGGTGACGTGCGCGAGGTGATCGTCGACCTGATCGCTGCGATCGAGGCCGAGCACGAGGCCGGTCGCCAGGGCGACTACACGGCCTGGTGGAAGCAGTGCAACACCATGCGCAAGACCTACCCGCTCGGCTACGACGAGCACGAAGACGGGACGCTCGTGCCGCAGTACGTGATCGACCGCCTCGGCAAGATTTGCGGACCGGACACGGTGTTCGTGGCGGGTGTCGGCCAGCACCAGATGTGGGCCTCGCAGTTCATCTCCTATGAGAAGCCGTACACCTGGATCAACTCCGGTGGCCTCGGGACGATGGGCTTCGCAGTGCCGGCTGCCATGGGTGCGAAGGTCGGCCGGCCGGATGCACTCGTGTGGGGCATCGACGGCGACGGCTGTTTCCAGATGACCAACCAAGAGCTCACCACCTGCGCGATCGAGGGCATCCCGATCAAGATCGCCGTCATCAACAACGGCTCGCTCGGCATGGTGCGGCAGTGGCAGACCCTGTTCTACGAGGGCCGTTACTCCAACACCGACCTGAAGGCGGGACGTTCGCAGTACCTCCCTGACTTCGTCATGCTCGCCGAGGCGATGGGCTGCGTCGGGCTGCGTTGCGACACCGCTGAGGACGTCGACGCGACGATCGAGAAGGCGATGGCCGTCACCGATGCGCCGGTCGTCGTCGACTTCGTCGTCGGCAAGGACGCGATGGTGTGGCCGATGGTGGCCGCCGGTACGTCGAACGACGACATCAAGATTGCGCGCGAGACCGCGCCGGACTTCGACTACGAGATGGGCGAGGAGGTCGGCCAGTGAGCAGGCACACGCTGTCGGTTCTGGTCGAGAACAAGCCAGGTGTGCTCGCGCGCGTCTCGGCCCTGTTTTCGCGCCGCGGGTTCAACATCGACTCGTTGGCGGTCGGGCCGACCGAGCACTCCGATGTCTCCCGCATGACGATCGTCGTCAACGTCGACGAGCTACCGCTCGAGCAGGTCACCAAGCAGCTCAACAAGCTGATCAACGTGCTCAAGGTCGTGGAGCTCGAGGCGGACACCGCGATTCAGCGTGAGCTGCTCCTGGTCAAGGTCAAGGCCGACCAGAGCACGCGCACGCAGGTGCTCGAGGTCGTCCAGGTCTTCCGGGCCAAGGTGGTCGATGTGGCTACTGATGCGGTGACCATCGAGGTGACTGGGACCGCCGACAAGCTCGACGCCTTCATCCGGGTGCTCGAGCCCTACGGCATTCGTGAACTTGTGCAATCCGGGGTCGTCGCGGTCGGTCGCGGCGCTCGTAGCATTACTGACCGAACCCTTCGTTCTGTTGAGAGGACTGCTTAGCCGTGCCCGAGATCTTCTACGACGACGATGCCGACCTGGCGCTTGTCCAAGGCCGCAAGGTCGCCATCCTCGGCTACGGCTCGCAGGGCCACGCCCACGCGCTGAACCTTCGTGACTCCGGCGTCGACGTACGCGTCGGCCTGCCGGAAGGCTCGAAGAGCCGCGCTGCCGCCGAGGCCGAGGGGCTTCGCGTGGTCACTCCCTCGGAGGCCGCGGCTGAGGCGGACCTGATCATGGTGCTCGCGCCCGACACGGTGCAGCGGCACCTGTTCACCGACGACATCGAGCCGAACCTGAAGGACGGCGACGCGCTGTTCTTCGGTCACGGCTTCAACATCCGGTTCGGCTACATCACCGCGCCGGCCGGCGTGACCGTCGCCATGGTCGCGCCGAAGGGCCCCGGCCATCTGGTCCGCCGGCAGTTCCAGGAGGGTCGCGGTGTGCCGTGCCTCGTCGCCGTCGAGCAGGACCCGGACGGCAACGGCCAGGCGCTCGCGCTGTCCTACGCGAAGGGCATCGGCGGCACCCGCCCCGGCACCCTGAAGACCACCTTCACCGAGGAGACCGAGACTGACCTGTTCGGCGAGCAGGCCGTCCTGTGCGGCGGTGTCTCGGCGCTGGTCCAGGCCGGGTTCGAGACGCTGACAGAGGCCGGCTACCAGCCGGAGGCCGCGTACTTCGAGTGTCTTCACGAGCTGAAGCTGATCGTCGACCTGATGTACGAGGGCGGCCTCGCGAAGATGCGCTGGTCGATCTCGGACACCGCCGAGTACGGCGACTACAGCCGAGGGCCGCGCGTCATCACCGACGCCACCAAGGCGGAGATGAAGCGCATCCTCGGTGAGATCCAGGACGGCACGTTCGCCCGCGAGTGGATTGCCGAGGACGACGCCGGCCGGCCGAACTTCGACAAGTACCGCGCCGAGGGCGCTGCCCACCCGATCGAGGAGGTCGGCGGCAAGCTCCGCGGGCTGATGAGCTGGATCAAGCAAGACGCCTAGTTGTCGCTGACGTCTCCAGGCGAGGCGGGCGGCGGTTCGCCGCTGCCGTGCAGCGCCTGGAACAGAAGGCGCTGCGCAGGGGTGTTCGGGTCGAAGGTCAGCTGCTTCACCAGGCGCACGAGCGTGCCGGCTTCTGGTTCGGACTTGAACTCGATGTGGTCGACCAAGGCGTGCATCAGGCCGATTCCGCGGCCTTGTTCGGCGGTCAGCTCGACGTCGGGCTGGGAAGGTCCGCTGAAGGTGGCGTAGTCGAAACCATGGCCGATGTCGATGATGCGCAGCTCGCACTGCTCGGGGCCGATGGTCACGGTCACGTCATAGGCGTCGCCAGGGCCTGAGTGGTCGAGCACATTGGTACACGCCTCGGTCAGAGCGAGCTCGATGTCCTCGCTGATTCCGGCTTCGACACCGACCTCTTTGAGCGCATCGCGGACAAGTCGCCGGATCACCGGAACGCTGAGCGCGTCGCGAGGAAGGCGGATCGCCAGCATCACCCCGTAGCCCTCCGGCGGCGCCACGAACGGCTGGTGAGGTGGAAGGGCGGGTGGATCGCCGCTCATCCCGGTCGTCGCTCCTCACTGTCTAGACGCAGCATCCGATGAGGTGGTTATGTCCCGTGGCGATGGAGAATGAACGACCAGGGCCTGGTTATCCCGGCCGCAGTTGGTGGCGGCGGGATGAGTCGAGTTGACCTCGGTAGGGTTGGCAGGTGTCCAAGCCCGTCGTATTGATCGCTGAAGAGCTGGCCCCGGCGGCGCTCGAGGTCCTCGCCGAAGACTGCGAGGTTCGCCATGTCGACGGTGCGGATCGGGCCGCTCTGCTGCCCGCATTGGCCGACGTCGACGCGGTGATCGTCCGGAGTGCGACGCAGATCGATGCAGAGGCTCTGGCCGCGGCCGGCAAGCTGAAGGTCGTCGCGCGCGCCGGCGTCGGGCTCGACAACGTCGACGCCGACGCGGCTACGGCTCGCGGCGTACTCGTCGTCAACGCGCCGACGTCGAACATCACCTCTGCGGCCGAGCACGCCGTCGCCCTGCTGCTCTCAGCTGCCCGCAACATTCCTGCGGCAAACGCGTCGCTCAAGGCCGGGCAGTGGAAGCGCAGCGCGTTCACCGGCGTCGAGGTCGCCGACAAGACCGTCGGTGTCGTCGGGCTCGGCAAGATCGGTCAGCTCTTCGCCGAGCGACTGAGGGGCTTCGGGGTCCGACTGGTCGCGTATGACCCGTACGTCGCGCCAGCGCGCGGCGCGCAGCTGGGCGTAGAGATGATGACCCTCGACGAGGTCCTCGCCGAGAGCGACTTCATCTCGATTCACCTGCCGAAGACGAAGGAGACCGCAGGCCTGATCGGTGAGCGGGAGATCGGCCTGATGCGGCCGGGCGCGATTCTCGTCAACGCTGCGCGTGGTGGCCTCGTCGACGAAGCCGCACTCGCCCTGGCCCTGAAGGAAGGGCGCATCGGCGGGGCTGCATTCGACGTCTACGCCACCGAACCGTGCACCGACTCTCCGCTGTTCTCCGAGCCGCGAGCCGTGGTCACGCCTCACCTCGGCGCATCAACCGCGGAGGCGCAGGACAAGGCCGGTCTCGCCGTGGCCCGATCGGTGAAGCTCGCGCTGGCCGGCGAGCTGGTGCCTGACGCGGTCAACGTGAAGGGCGGTTCGGTTGCCGAGGAGCTTCGACCGAGCCTGCCGCTGATTGAGCGGCTCGGCCGGTTGTTCACCGCGCTCGCGGCCGGTGCCCCGTCCGCTCTCACCGTCGACATCCGCGGCGAGATCGCCGCCTTCGATGTGGCGGTGCTTCAGCTCGGTGCGCTGAAGGGCGTATTCGCCGATGTCGTGGAGGACCAGGTCACGTACGTCAATGCGCCCTTGCTCGCCGCGGAGCGTGGCGTCGAGGTGACGCTCACCTCCGACGAGGAGTGCCCCGACTACCGGAACCTGATCACCGTTCGCGGCACGTTGTCCGATGGGACGACGGTGTCGGTCGGCGGCAACCTGACCGGACCGCGGATGGTGCAGAAGCTCGTCGGCGTCAACGGATTCGACGTGGAGGTGGCACTCGCCGAGGACATGGTCTTCGTGACGTATGAGGACCGGCCCGGGATCGTCGGTGCGGTCGGTCAGCTGCTCGGTCAGGCCGGTGTCAACATCGCCGGCATGCAGGTCTCGCGGACCTCCGAAGGCGGCCAGGCACTCATGGTGCTCACGATCGACTCCGCGATCCCGCCGGCTGTTCTCGACGAGATCGCCGCAACTGTCGGTGCGTCACACGTCCGCGCGGCGCATCTGCCTGTCGAGTAGCGATGGGAAACGAGGTCGTCCGGGTCGACACCCCGGACGGAGAGATCATCGCGGTCCACGTGATCGGCGAGGGCAAGCCGGTGATGTGTGTTCCGGGTGGCCCGGCGCGTGCCTCGGCGTACCTCGAAGACTTCGCGGGACTATCTGCTACCCGGCGGCTGTTGCGGGTCGATCTGCGCGGTACCGGGCTGTCCCCGCTGCCCGCTGACCGCGACTCGCTTGCATTCAATCGGCTGGCCGACGATCTCGACGTGATCCGCGAGTCGCAAGGGCTCGAGACCGTCGATATCGTCGCGCACTCCGCTGGCGGGTTCGTCACGCTCGCCTACGCCGCGAAGTACCCGGAGCGGCTTGGTCGCGTCGTACTCGTCACGCCGTCGGCCAAACCGTTCGGCGCCGTCGACGACGACATCAAGGCCATCCGCGCAAGCCGTAGCGGCGAGCCTTGGTACGCCGATGCTGCCGCCGCGGAGGCGGAGCTCGAGTTCCTTCCCGAGCGCATGCGGCAACGGTTCGACCCGGCGATGCGGGTTTTCGGCTACGCGCGCTGGGATGAGCGGGCTCAGGCGCATTCCGACTCGACCGACGGTCAGATGTCGATGCGAGCGATGGCGGCGTTCGTTCCGAACGCGGACGTCGCAGCTGAGCTGAACCTGACCGAGAAGCTCAAGGCGGTAGCGGCGCCAGTGCTCATCGTCGTCGGTTCGTTGGACGGGATGACCGGCGTGCGCGCCGGCCACATCATCGCGGACATGCTGCCGAACGCGACCGTCGTCGAGCTGGCCGACACGGGCCACTACCCGTGGATCGACAGCCCCGACGCGTTTCGCGACGCTCTTGTCAGCTTTCTCGAAGCAGGCTGAGCAGCTCCGCCGTCAGCGTCGCCTCTGATCCTTGCGGCAGCGTCAGCGCAACCCGGGTCGCTTCGGCGAAACGTTCCTTGATCCCGGCCGCGCACTCGGCGGGCGTGCCGTGGACGGCGAGCGTGCGCAGCATCGTGTCGTCGATGAGGTCCCCCATCTCCGCCCACTTGCCTTCCTTGGAAAGCCGGTTCAGCTCGGGCTGCAGGTCCTCCCAGCCCTCGGCTTCGAGCACCGGGCGGTAGGACGGCGTCGAGCCGTAGAACGCGAGCCGGCGCCGGGTGTCGGCTTCGGCGGCGGCCATCTCCTGCTCGTCGCGGCCGCAGCAGATCATCGCCTCCAGGATGAGCTGGAAGCTGTCGTCGGCTGAGCCGCGCGCCGGTCGTCCCGCGGCAGCAAGTCCTGCATCGACGGCGGGCAGCGTGCGCTCGACCAGGTGGCGGCGGCTGTTGAAGGGATGAGTGAGCAGTCCGTCCGCCACCTCCGCGACCATCTGCGTCATCTTCGGCCCAAGCGCACCGAGCAGGATCGGGGGCGGGCCGAACTCGTTCGGTCCTGGGTCGAAGAATGGCGTCATCAAGGTGTGCGACGTGTAGCTGCCGCGGTAGTCGAGCTTCTCGTGGTTCTGCCACGCATCGAAGATCGCGTGGATCGCCTCGACCCATTCCCGCATCTGACCGACGGGTGACTCCCACCGGGCGCCGTACCGGCGTTCGACGTGGGTCTTGATCTGGCTGCCGAGCCCGAGCCGGAAGTTTCCGCCCGACAGGGTCTGCAGGTCCCACGCCGAGTAGGCCAGGGTCAACGGTGAGCGGACCAGTGCGATCGCGACGTTGGTCATCAGGTGCAGTCCGGTGCCTGCCTTCGCGGCAGTGACCAGGGGGAAGAACGCGTCGTGGTTGCCCTCGAAGGTGAACGCGCCGTCGAACCCGACCTCGGCAAGCCGCCGGATCTCCGCGTCCTCCTGGCCGAGCGGAGCGACAAGATGCGTGTCAATCGGGAGGCGACGCTGGTCCGTTGGCATGTCGGGCACCCTACGGGGATGAGATCCGAGACGTTCGAGGTGAGGTCGGGGGAGCGGCTGGTCACTGACGTGACCGATGTCGTCGCGGACTTCGTGTCCGGCGAGGGTGATGGCCTGATCAACATCTTCGTTCCACACGCGACCGCAGGCATCGCGCTGATCGAGACCGGCTCCGGTAGCGAGGCCGACCTGGCGACCGTGATCGATCGCGTCGCCCCGGCAGAAGACATCTACCGGCATCGCCACGGATCGACGGGTCATGGTCGTGATCACGTGCTGCCGGCGTTCATCGCTCCGTCGGTGACGGTCCCGGTGATCGATGGTCGGCTTGCGCTCGGTACCTGGCAGAGCGTCGTACTCGTCGACCCGAACGTCGACAACAAGACGCGCACAATCCGGCTGACCTTTCAGTAGTCCGGAATGATGGTCGGGTGACCGAGGCAACGGCCGACCCGACGTGGGTCTGCGTCAGTTGTCGGGCGCGGGTCCCGATGGCCGAGGACGTCTGTACGTCGTGCGGCCGGCCGTTCGGTGAGGGGCTCGCGGAGCCGGAGCAGAAGGCGACGACGCGACGAGACCTCGCGCGGTGGGGCTGGGTGCTCCGCGAGCTCGTGTTCCTCAACCTTCTTTTCATCCTGTGGCGGATCGTCGGCCGGATCTCGGTGTTCCACGAGGCGGGTGCCTTCGGGCGCGGTCGCTGGCTCTGGCACGCCGAGCGAGTGCTGCACCTGCCGAGTGAAGCCGCCCTGCAGCGGCAGATCCTCGGTCACGAGACGTGGGACCGGATCGCGAACGGCTACTACGCGTGGGCGCACATCGTCGTGTTCGCCGTCGCGCTGCTCTGGCTGATGCTTCGGCATCGTGACGTGTATCCGAGGTGGCGGAACCTCGTCGTGGTGTTCACGGCGATCTCACTCCTCATCGGGCTGATGCCCACGGCGCCGCCGCGCCTGATTCCGCGGTTCGGCATGGTCGATCTCGCAGCTCGCTATCACCAGTCCGTCTACGAGGGGCTGGGTAAGGGCATCACCGACCAGCTTTCCGCGATGCCGTCGGTGCACGTCGGCTGGGCCGTCATCGTGGCCTGGGCGGTGATCGCGGTGAGCAAGAGCCGGTGGCGTTGGCTCGCGCTCGCGCACCCCCTCCTCACGACCTACTTCATCGTCGTCACGGCCAACCACTACTGGCTGGACGGCGTTGCGGCGATCGCCCTGCTCGCGCTCGTGTACTTCGGAATCCGGCGCTGGCGGCCGAGTTTGGTACCGTGATCAACGAGATGCACGCGCTTCTGCTCCTTACCCGCCCGTAGCGGGGTCGACCACCGGCCCCCCGCTGCGGGAGTCGGTCGTGCTCAGACCATCAAGCAAGCGCCGGTTTGCCACCCGAATCCATTACGTAGGAGCAAACCCCAATGTCTGACAAGACACAGCCTGACCAGACGGCTCGCATGCCGCAGTTCCACCGCTACACCCCGTTCGCGCCCATCGACCTGCCCGATCGGACCTGGCCGAACCAGGTCATCTCCGGACCGCCCCAGTGGTGCAGCGTCGACCTCCGCGACGGCAACCAGGCACTGATCGACCCGATGGACGCCGAGCGCAAGATGCGGATGTTCAAGCTGCTCGTCGACATCGGCTACAACGAGATCGAGGTCGGCTTCCCGGCCGCGAGCCAGACCGACTTCGACTTCATTCGCCAACTGGTCGAACAGGACCTCGTGCCGGACAACGTGACGATCCAGGTCCTGACCCAGGCGCGAGAAGAGCTGATCGAGCGTTCGTGCGAGTCGCTGGTCGGCTTCAAGGGCACCGCACTGATCCACCTCTACAACTCGACCTCGACGCTTCAGCGCCGCGTGGTGTTCGGCCTGGACAAGGCCGGCATCAAGGACATCGCGGTGCGTGGTGCGCAGTGGTGCCAGAAGTACGCCGAGTCGCTGCTGTCCGACACGAACGTTCGTTGGCAGTACTCGCCGGAGTCGTTCACGGGCACCGAGCTCGACTACGCCGTAGAGGTCTGCGAGGCCGTGATGGACGTGTGGGAGCCCAGCGCCGACCGCAAGGTCGTGCTGAACCTCCCGGCGACGGTCGAGATGGCGACACCGAACGTCTACGCCGACTCGATCGAGTGGTTCGGCCGCAACGTCGCGCGGCGTGACGCCGTCATCCTGAGCCTTCACCCGCACAACGACCGCGGCACCGCGGTCGCGGCCGCGGAGCTCGGCGTACAGGCCGGAGCGGACCGGGTCGAAGGATGTCTGTTCGGCAACGGTGAGCGCACCGGCAACGTGTGCCTTGTGACGCTGGGGCTGAACATCTTCAGCCAGGGCATGGACCCGGGCATCGACTTCTCCGACATCGACGAGATCCGTCGCACGGTGGAGTACTGCAACCAGCTGCCGGTTCACCCTCGCCACCCGTACGGCGGTGACCTGGTCTACACGGCGTTCAGCGGCTCGCACCAGGACGCGATCAAGAAGGGCTTCGAGGCGATCGAACGCGACGCCGCGGAAGCCGGCGTCGCCGTCGACGACTACACGTGGGGCGTGCCGTACCTGCCGATCGACCCGAAGGACGTCGGCCGCAGCTACGAGGCGGTCATCCGGGTGAACTCGCAGTCCGGCAAGGGTGGCGTCGCGTACGTCATGAAGTACGACCACCACTTCGACGTGCCGCGGCGGATGCAGATCGAGTTCTCACGGATCGTGCAGACGGTGTGCGACAACGAGGGTGGCGAGGTCGCTCCGGACAAGATCTGGCAGATGTACCGCGAGACCTACCTCGAGCGGACCGCCCCGTTGCAGCTCCGCCACTACTCGATCGACAGCGGCGATGTCGACCACATCACCGCAACCGTGTCGGTCGACGGGGTCGAGCAGGAGATCACCGGTCAGGGCAACGGCCCGATCGCCGCACTCGTCCACGCGCTCGCGGCGATCGATGTCGACGCGCGGGTCCTCGACTACCACGAGCACGCGCGGAGCGCGGGTGAGGAAGCGCAGGCCGCGGCGTACCTCGAGGTGGCGGTCGGCGACAAGGTGGTGTGGGGCTGCGGTGTGCACTCCAGCATCACCACCGCGTCGCTCTATGCGCTCGTGAGTGCGATCAACCGCGCTTAGTTGCAGCGAACCGGCGTACTCGCTCGACCAGGTCGTCGTTGCTGAACGGCTTTACGACGTAGTCGTCCGCGCCGAGGCGAATGCCTCGGACGCGGTCGGCTTCGCCGCCTTTTGCCGACAGGAAGATGATCGGCACATCGGTGCGGTCGCGGATCTCGGCCATCAGCCCGTAGCCGCTTATCTCCGGCATCATGATGTCGAGAAGTACGACGTCGGGCGGGTGTTGCTCGATGTGCGCGAGGGCTTCGGTCGCGACGGCAACCCCGTCGACGATGAAGCCTTCGTCGCCGAGGAGTGTTTCGACCAGGGCTCGGGTGGGGCGGTCGTCATCGATGATGAGGACACGACGCTTGCGGGCTGCGCCCATCACCGCAGGCTAGTGCCCCGCACTAGCCGGGGCTGACCACCGCGTCCTCGACGACCACCGTCTCCGAGCCTGGTTGGCCCGGCTTGCGAGCAGTCGCGAAGTACGACCCGATCAGGACCAGTGGGAACCCGGTCGCCATTCCTCGGGTCACGTGCTCGCCGAGCACGGCGACACCCAGCGCGATGGCGACGGCGGGGTTGACGTAGGTGATCACCGTCGCCCGGGTCGGGCCGACTTCAGCAATCAGCCAGAAGAAGACGACGAACGCCAGCGCCGTGCAGACGACGGCGAGCCCGATGACTGACCAGATGACCTTGCCCGACATGTGATGCGGCGGGCCGGCGATCGCGAACGGGGCGTAGACGACTGCGGTGACCGCGAGAGAGGCGGCGACCACGGCGAGGCCGGGTGCGTCACCGAGGCGGTGGGACAGGATCAGCGGGCCAACGGCGTAACCGACTGCCACGAACGCGATCTCGAGCACCGCGGTCATGTCGACCTTGCCGACCTGCAGGCCGACGAGCGACGCGACACCGGTGATCCCGATCAGCAGGCCGAGCCAGCGGCGAGCGGTCATCTCCTCCTGCAGGCCGAGCAGTCGGGTGATTCCGATGCCGACGAGCGGTACGGCGGCGACGAGCAGCCCGGCGAACGAGCTCGTGAGGTGCTCCTCGGCGCTGGACAGCAACAGCCAGGGGATCGTCAGCTCGACGCCGGTGTACGCGAGCACCCACTTCCAGTGCCCTCGCAGGCCGCCGAGGACGCCGCGCCACGCCGCAACGGGCACGAGCAGCAGCGCGGCGATCCCGGTGCGGGCGAAGACGAGATCAGCGGGGCTCAGGTCGCGGACAGCGACGCGGATCAGCAGGTAAGGAACACCCCAGATGAAGCACATCGCGGCGAAGAGCACCCACCCGCGCTTCGACATGGCTTGACCATATGAGCAGGCACTGGCATCACACTCGCGGTTTTCGGACCCGGCGCCCGGGGGGTTCGTATGTGACATAGGTGTCGTGGGTCGGGGCTCGTATGTCACATGGGTGTCGTGAATCGCGGCCCCTATGTGACATTGGTGCCGCAAATCACGACCCGAATGTCACATGCGATCCCGGGCGCGGGGGGCGATCTACTACCCTCGCCGCTCGTGGCAAACATCGCGGTGATCGCCGGTGACGGCATCGGGATTGAGGTCGTCACCGAAGGCCTGAAGGTCCTCCGCGCGGCCGTCGAGCCGGACGGCGTCAAGGTCGAGACGACCGACTACGACCTCGGCGCGGCGCGCTGGCACCGCACCGGCGAGACGCTTCCCGACAGCGTCCTCGAGGAGCTTCGGGGCCACGACGCGATCCTGCTCGGCGCGGTCGGCGACCCGACGGTTCCGTCCGGTGTCCTCGAGCGTGGGCTCCTGCTCAAGCTGCGGTTCGCCTTCGAGCACGCCGTCAACCTGCGCCCGGTGAAGCTCTACCCAGGCGTCGAGACTCCGCTTGCCGGCATCGAGCCTGGGGCGATCGACATGGTCGTCGTCCGAGAGGGAACCGAGGGACCGTACGTCGGTGTCGGCGGCTCGATGCGCCAGGGCACGCCGAACGAGGTCGCGAACGAGGAGAGCATCAACACCCGGTACGGCGTGGAGCGCGTCGTCCGGGACGCCTTCCAGCGGGCCGCTGCGCGGCCGCGCAAGAAGCTGACGCTCGTGCACAAGACCAACGTCTTGGTGCATGCGGGCGGCTTGTGGCAGCGCACCGTCGATGAGGTTGCGCCGGAGTTCCCGGACGTGACTGTCGACTACGCGCATGTCGACGCGGCGTGTCTCTACTTCGTGACCCAGCCGGAGCGGTTCGACGTCGTCGTGACCGACAACCTGTTCGGCGACATCGTCACCGACCTCGGAGCCGCGATCGCGGGGGGAATCGGCCTGGCAGCCAGCGGCAACCTCAATGTGGACGGCACCGCGCCGAGCATGTTCGAGCCGGTGCACGGAAGCGCGCCGGACATCGCGGGTCAGGGCCTCGCGGACCCAACGGCGACCGTGCTGTCGGTCGCGATGCTGCTCGACTCGCTGAAGCTCAGCGATGCCGCGAGGCGGGTCGAGGCGGCTGCTGCTGCCGATCTCGCCGAGCGGGGCAATGTGGCGCAGCACAAAAAGCACCAGCGGAGCACGAGCGATATCGGAGATGCGATCACCGCCCGGCTCGCCTAACCTCGGTTGTATGGGTCTTGACTTCAGCGTCGAGCAGACGCCCAATCCGACGTCGCCCGAGCGACTTACCGAGATCCAGGCCGAGCCTGGGTTCGGGAAGTACTTCACCGACCACATGGTCACGGTCGAGTGGACGCCTGACGCCGGATGGCACAACGCCCGGGTGCGGCCCTACGGCCCGCTGAGCATGGACCCGGCCTCGCACGTGTTCCACTACGGGCAGGCGATCTTCGAGGGCTTCAAGGCCTACCGCCAACCCGACGGTGGCATCGCGACGTTCCGCCCGGACTTCAACGCCGAGCGCTTCAACCGCTCTGCCGACCGACTCGCGCTGCCCGAGCTTCCGGTGGAGGTCTTCGTCGAGGCTGCCGACCGGCTGGTCTCCCAGGACCAGAACTGGGTGCCGGACAACAGCGGTGAGGCGAGCCTCTACCTGCGACCGTTCATGATGGCGACCGAGGTCGGCCTCGGGGTCAAGCCGTCCTCGCACGTCACCTTCCTGGTGATCGCATCGCCGGTCGGGCCGTACTTCGCGTCCGGGGCTCAGCAGGTCACCATCTGGCTGTCCGAGGACTACACCCGTGCGGCACCTGGCGGCACGGGTGCGGCGAAGTGCAGCGGCAACTACGCCGCGAGCCTGGTCGCCCAGCAGGAAGGCATCGCCAACGGCTGTGCGCAGGTGCTGTTCCTCGACGCGGTCGAGCGACGCTGGGTCGAAGAGCTCGGTGGCATGAACCTGTGGTTCGTGCAGGACGACAACACCCTGATCACCCCGGAGTTGACCGGCACGATCCTCGAAGGCGGCACCCGCGACGCCCTGAAGACGATTGCCGGCGAGCTCGGGCATGAGGTCGAGGAGCGCCGCGTCGACATCGACGAGTGGCGCAAGGGCGTCGACACCGGCCGGATAACCGAGGTGTTCGCATGCGGCACGGCTGCAGTCATCGCGTCGCTCGGAACGTTGAAGTGGCATGGCGGTGAGGTGACACTGCCGACCGAGACGCCGGTCGCGACCGCGTTGCGCGCCGCACTGGTCGACCTGCAGTACGGCCGCACGCCGGACAACCACGGCTGGATGCACCGCATCTCATAGCTCCGTCGTAACGTTCGCTCTGTGACGCGACTGCTTCTGCTGGGTTCGGGCGAGCTCGGCAAGGAAGTTGCCATGGCGGCAGCTGCCCTTGGGGTCGAGGTCGTCGCCGCGGACCGCTACGACGACGCACCTGCGATGCAGGTGACGCCGCACCGTCGTGTCCTCGACATGCTGGATCCGGCAGCGGTTCGCGCCCTGGTGGAGGAGACCCGGCCGGACTTCGTCGTACCAGAGGTCGAGGCGATCGCGACAGCGGCTCTCGTCGAGCTCGAGCACGAAGGCTGGAACATCATCCCCACGGCGCTTGCGGCGCGCCTGACCATGGATCGTGAGGGCATCCGTCGGCTCGCCGCCGAGACTTTGGGACTTCCTACCTCGCCGTACCGGTTCGCGACGACTGAGGCGGAGTACGTCGAGGCGGTGGCGGCACTGGGCACGCCGTGTGTCGTCAAGCCGGTGATGAGCTCGTCGGGCAAGGGCCAGTCGGTGGTGGGAATCGATGACGACCCGCTCGACGCGTGGCGCTACGCGCGCACCTCGGGCCGGGTTGCCGAGCAGGCGGTCATCGTCGAGGGCTTCGTCGACTTCGCTTACGAGATCACGCTGCTGACCGTTCGGCACGCGGCCGGTACGACGTGCTGTCCGCCGATCGGTCATCTTCAGGAGGGCGGTGACTATCGCGAGTCCTGGCAGCCGCAGCCGATGTCAGACCTTGCCTTGGAGCGTGCGACCGACATCGCGGTGAAGATCACCGATGCACTCGGCGGGCTGGGCATCTTCGGGGTCGAGCTGTTCGTCACCGCCGATGACCAGGTGCTGTTCAGCGAGGTTAGTCCTCGCCCGCACGACACCGGGCTGGTGACGTTGCTCAGCCAAGCCACCAGCGAGTTCGGGCTGCACGTACGCGCGATCCTCGGGCTGCCGGTGCGACCTGACGATGTGGCGAACCTCGGCCCCGCCGCCAGCGCTGTTGTCCTTGCCGACGCCGAGATCGACGCGCCCATCGTGTCGGGGGTCGCCACGGCGCTCAGCGGCCCGGACACGCTGGTCCGGGTGTTCGGAAAGCCCGCGGCTCACCTCGGCCGACGGATGGCGGTGGCGGTTGCCCGCGGGAGCGACATCGGCGATGCCCGGACCCGGGCCCGGACCGCTGCTGCAGCGATGACGGTCACGAAGGATTCGGGATCGGCTTGACCTTTTGGGTCCACGTGCCGAAGACTGATGACGTGACGATCTCCGCCACGATTATTCGCGAGCGCGTCGGCTAAAGCACCACAGCCGACGCGCAACCCCCGCTGCCCTGCTTCAGGGTCGGGGGTTTTTCTTTTGAAGAGAACGCAGCGTTGGACTGGCACAGCCACATAGCTTCCTCGAAGGGACCGAACCGGTGGACCTCACCGACTTGCACGTCTACGACACGACGCTGCGCGATGGATCGCAGATGGAGGGCCTGTCGCTGTCCGTCGACGACAAGCTCGCGGTCGCCGCGCACCTCGACTCGCTGGGCGTCGGCTTCATCGAGGGCGGCTGGCCGGGGGCCAACCCGAAGGACGAGGCGTTCTTCCGCCGGGCGGCAGCGGGTGACCTGCGGCTGCAGAACGCGGTGCTTGCGGCCTTTGGCGCGACCCGTAAGGCGGGCGTTGCCGCTGCCGACGACCCGCAGGTGCGGGCGCTGGTCGACGCGCAGACGCCGGTCGTCACGCTGGTGGCGAAGTCGCACACCGGGCACGTCGAGCGGGCCCTGCGTACCACCCTCGAGGAGAACCTCGCGATGGTGCGCGACACCGTGTCGTTCCTGCGTGGCGAGGGCCGGCGGGTCTTCCTCGACGCCGAGCACTTCTTCGACGGCTACCACCTCAACCGCGATTACGCCCTTGAGGTCCTCGCGACTGCCGCGGAGGCAGGCGCGGAGGTCGTCGCGTTGTGCGACACCAACGGCGGCATGCTGCCGACCCGTTTGACTGATGTCGTCGGAGAGGTCGTCGGCTGGCTCAGCCACCCGGAGACCCGGATCGGGATTCACGCGCACGACGACACCGCGTGTGCGGTCGCCAACTCGCTGGCCGCCGTACAGGCCGGTGCAACGCACGTGCAGGGCACGGCGAACGGGTACGGCGAGCGGGCCGGAAACGCAGACCTTTTCTCCATCGTTGCGGGACTTCAGCTGAAGCTGGATCTCCCGGTTTTGCCCGAAGGGGCAATCTCAGAGCTGGTCCGGGTCAGCCACGCGATCGCTGAGCTCGCCAACATCGCGCCTGACGCCCATCAACCGTGGGTCGGCGCGAGTGCATTTGCCCACAAGGCAGGACTGCACGCGTCGGCGCTCAAGGTTGACCCGGACCTGTATCAGCACACCGACCCCGCGCTCGTCGGAAACGACATGCGGGTGCTGGTGTCCGAGCTCGCCGGACGGGCGAGCGTCGAGCTCAAGGCCCGGGAGCTCGACATCGAGGTCGACCGCGAGGTGGTCGGCCGGGTCATCGAGCGAGTCAAGAAGATGGAAGCGGAGGGCTACTCGTTCGAGGCGGCCGAGGCGTCCTTCGAGCTGATGCTTCGCGAAGAGGTCGACGGGAAGCGGTGGCGGCCGTTCGAGCTCGAGTCCTACCGCGTGATCACCGACAGCCGCGAGGCCGCCGGTGGTACCTCGGAGGCGAGCGTGAAGCTGTTCGTGGGCGAGGAGCGGATCGTCGAGACGGGCGAGGGCAACGGCCCGGTCAATGCGCTCGACATGGCGCTGCGGAAAGCGCTCGAGCGGTTCTATCCGCAGCTCGGGAAGCTCGAGCTGGTCGACTACAAGGTGCGCATCCTCGAGGGCGTCCACGGAACCGGCGCGGTCACGCGCGTGCTCGTCCGTACGTCGGACGGCGAGCGCGAGTGGGACACCGTCGGCGTCGACGAGAACGTGATCGCTGCCTCCTGGGCGGCTCTCGATGACGCGTACACGTTCGGGCTGCTGCGCAGCAAGAACAACCGACCGAGTTAACTGGGGCGCGTGGAATATCGCGCACTAGGAGAGTCGGGGCTACGGGTCTCGGTCGTCGGGCTTGGCTGCAACAACTTCGGCCGGCGGATCGACCTCGAGCAGACGCGTGCCGTCGTACATGCAGCACTCGACGCCGGCGTGACGCTGTTCGACACGGCGGACATCTACGGCGAGTCCGAGGACTTCCTCGGCGAGGTGCTGGGCTCGGCGCGCAACGAGATGGTGCTGGCGACGAAGTTCGGCAACGACATGGGCGGAAAGCTCGGGCCCGACTGGGGAGCGCGGGGGTCGCGCCGCTACATCCGCAAGGCGATCGAGTCGTCGTTGCGACGGCTGCGCACCGAGTGGATCGATCTCTACCAGATGCACTCACCCGATCCGTCGACGCCGATCGAGGAGACGCTGGCCGCGCTGCACGAGCTGGTCGACGAGGGCAAGGTGCGCTACGTCGGGTGTTCGAACTTCGCTGGGTGGCAGCTCGCCGATGCCGACTGGACCGCGCGCACCGGTGGGCACCCGCGGTTCGTCAGCGCGCAGAACCACTACAGCCTGATCGAGCGTGAGGTCGAGAAGGAGCTGACCCCTGCCTGCCGTCGATTCGGGGTCGGGATCCTGCCGTTCTTCCCGCTGGGCAACGGTCTGCTCACCGGCAAGTACCGCAGGGGCGACGCGGCGCCGGAGGGAACCCGACTGGGCTCGGCGGGCTGGTCCGCGTGGCTGAGTGACGAGCGGTTCGACAAGGTGGAGGCCCTCGAGGCCTACGCAAAGGAGCGCGACGTCTCACTGCTCGATGTCGCGATCGGTGGGCTGGCGGCCCAGCGGCAGGTGGCGTCGGTGATTGCCGGAGCGACGAAGCCCGAGCAGGTCGTCGCGAACGTCGCGGCGGGGGAGTGGGTGCCGACCAAGGAGGACCTCTCCGCGCTCAATAAACTCAGGTAAATGCGGATCGCCCGGTTCTCCCACGACGGGGATGTCTCGTTCGGCGTGGTCGAGGACGACACGATCGCCCAGATCACCGCACATCCGTTTGCGCCGGTCGAGTTCACCGGAGGGCGGGCATCGCTGTCGGCGGTGAGGTTGCTGGCGCCGGTGCTTCCGAGCAAGGTCGTCGCGATCGGGAAGAACTACGCAGAGCACGCCGCCGAGATGGGCGGCGACGTTCCGGAGAAACCGCTGATCTTCCTCAAGCCGTCGACCGCGGTTGTCGGGTCGGGCGACGCCATCGCGTCGCCCCCGTCGTCGGAGCGGGTGGACTACGAGGGCGAGCTCGCGGTGGTGATCAGCCGGCTGTGCCGGGACGTGCCCGAGGAACGGGCGATGGACGTGGTGCTCGGCTACACGTGCGCCAACGACGTCACCGCCCGCGACCAGCAGAAGACGGATGGGCAGTGGTCACGGGCGAAGGGCTACGACACGTTCTGCCCGATCGGTCCGTGGATCGAGACCGAGGTCGACCCGAGTGACCTGCGCATCACGACGCGGCTCAACGGCGAGGTGAAGCAGGACTCGAGGACATCGATGATCGTCCACAAGATCCCCTCGCTGATCGCCTACATCACGGCGTGCATGACGCTGCTTCCCGGCGACGTGATCCTCACCGGGACACCGGAGGGCATCGGGCCGATGCAGGTCGGGGACTCGGTCGAGGTCGAGATCGAGGGCATTGGCACTTTGGTGAACCCGGTGGTGGCGCGATGACGGTGCGGCTGCGCGTCGCGCCCTCGCCGACCGGTGATCCGCATGTCGGCACGGCGTACATGTCGTTGTTCAACCTTGCCTTCGTACGACGCGAGGGCGGCTCGTTCGTGCTGCGGATCGAGGACACCGACCGGGCGCGGTTCAACGAGGACAGCGAGCGGCAGATCTACGAGACGTTGCACTGGCTAGGGCTCGATTGGGACGAGGGCCCGGACATCGGTGGCCCGTTCGCGCCGTACCGGCAGTCGGAACGGCTAGAGACCTATCGGCCGGTGGTCGAGGCGCTGCTCGAGAGCGGGCACGCGTATCACTGCTGGTGCTCGTCGGAGCGCCTGACCGAGATGCGCGAGGCGCAGCAGAAGGCCAAGCAGCCGACGGGCTACGACCGGCTGTGTGTCGGGAAGACGCGGGACGAGCGGGCCGCGCTGCCGGGGTTCTCCGAGCAGCCGGTCGTACGGATGCTGATTCCCGACGATGCGCCGCTGTCGTTCATCGACCTGATTCGCGGCGAGGTCAACGCACCGCGGCCGGACGACCAGGTGCTGATGAAGACCGACGGGTTCCCGACGTACCACCTTGCCAACGTCGTCGACGACCACGAGATGGGCATCACGCATGTCGTGCGCGGTGAGGAGTGGATCGCCTCGACCCCCAAGCACGTGCTGCTCTATGAGTGGATGGGGTGGGCGGCGCCGCAGTTCGCGCACATGCCGCTGCTGCGCAACACCGACAAGTCGAAGATCTCGAAGCGGAAGAACCCGGCGGCGCGGCTGACGTGGTTCCTGGAGCAGGGCTTTCTGCCGGAGGCGCTGCGCAACTTCCTCGGCTTGATGGGCTACTCGATGCCCGATGGCCAGGAGGTCTTCACGTTCGAGGAGATGGTCGCGTCGTTCGACTGGGCGCGGGTGAATCCCGTGGGCCCGGTGTTCGACGTCGAGAAGCTGAAGTGGCTGTCCGGTCACTACATCCGCGAGCTGCCGGTTGAGGAGCTCGCATCGCGGCTCGTCGCTTTCATGGGCATCGAAGGTATGGCGGCCGATGTCGTGACGAAGGCGACTCCACTCGTGCAGGAGCGCGTGTCCACGCTGCTCGAGGCCGCCGGCATGGTCGGCTTCCTGCTCGACGAACGATTCGCCGTCGACCCGGAAGCGGCCGCAAAGCAGCTCACGCACGAGTCCAGACCGGCCTTGGAAGCAGCCCGGGCCGCGCTTGCCGGCTTGTCGTCCTTCGACACTGTGACGATTGAGGCAGCCTTGCGTGAAGCCCTCGTGGATGGGCTCGGTCTGAAGCCGAAGAACGCATTCGGGCCGGTGCGGGTCGCGGTAACCGGAAGCACCGTGTCTCCGCCGCTGTTCGAGTCGATCGAGCTGCTCGGCAAGGACCGAACCCTGGTGCGCCTTGACGCCGCACTGAACTGATTTCGACTGGGCTAAACTGATCGACGGCCCGCTGCCAGCGGGTCTTTTATGCCAATGGGGTATGGGGTAATTGGCAGCCCGACTGGTTCTGGCCCAGTTAGTCTAGGTTCGAGTCCTGGTACCCCAGCGTTTCATTTAGACTTGCCTGAGCACCGGGAAACCGGTGCGAGCTCCCGTCGTCTAGTGGCCTAGGACGCCGCCCTCTCAAGGCGGTAACGGCAGTTCGAACCTGCTCGGGAGTACGTCGTACCAACTTAAGAGGTCCGGCCGATCGGCCGGACCTCGAGCGTTCTTCTGGAACACGCGGTGTCGATCGCGAACGGCACCTATTCGCCGACCGATAGGAGTTGGCGTCAAGCCGTCGAACCGCTCAAGGTGCCCAGGCGTCTCTCTGCATCCGGCTGTGTGCTCCTCGCCGCGCTCACCGCGTGCAGCAGTGGGCATGCGCACGCACTCCGAAGTCACGTCGCGGCGGCGAGCGCTAGCTGGGAGTTCCGAGGGTGCGACTGGCGTGGTGATATTCCAGAGATCCGGATCTTGGTCAGTAACGAAAGCGACTCATTTCAGCGGCTGGCCGTTAGCGGTCGTTTCTCGGCCGATCCCTCAGACACCGACTCCGATCTGTTCACCCGGCAGGTCTACATGTATCCGCGGGAGCGACGCTTGGTCATCCTCCGCGGCGACCCAAGGCCGCGCCAGTCCAGGACGACTCGGAAGCCAGCATGCGAAATGATGCCGTCTCGCGTGTAACGGCATTTACTCGCTGTACGCACCCTGGTAGCGCGTCGATGACGACGCCAACGCGATCAGGCCGCGGACCCAACCTTGGGCTGATCGTTTGTTCGTTCGCGACGCCCCACGAGTAGAACCGTCGCGGGCCACAAGACAAGCGTGATCGCTAACAGCCCGCGTGACGCGCTTGGCGTCTTTCTGACGGTGCCCCGACCGCTGTAGTCACTTACGTGCTTGTAGTAGCACCTCGGGCCGGGCGGGAAGAGCTGCCACGATTGGGGCAGAGTGCCGTCAGAAGTACCGGGTACCAGGTCCGGGCACGCGAGCGCGGCATCAACGGCCACGCCCGCGACGAACAAGCCCGCACAGATCGCCCACACAGCGAGGGCTGGGAGAACCCAGCGCCGGAAGCGGCGGCGGATGAAGCCTCGAGCTATGCCCAGCCTCCCCCAGACGGCCATCTCATGAGCCTATGGGCTTGAGCAGCGACACTTGCGGATCAGATGAAGAACTCCGTTCAATGGGTCTTGCGCCAGTAGGCGACTCGCTCAAAGCGGCTCGCGTCGGCCGCCAACGGCGGAAGCTCGCATTCCGGTGCGTCCGGCCGCGAAAATAGCGACGTCAGTACGAACAGCGCTACTCCGCCAACAGCGGCGGTCAAACACCCCAGCGCGTCCAGGTAGTGCGTACGAGACAACGACCGTCCGACACCCGCAAGGCCACCCGCAAACAGATCACCGCAAGCGCATCAACCCGAGTCCAGGGATGCGCCCAGTAGAACTTGGGGGTTCCGACGGACACGCTCGGCGATGGCGATCGCGCAGTCATCGACGGCCCGCAGTCGACTCCCCATCCCCACACTCAGAAGGATCGCACTGAGCGGAGGTCTGGACATCGCGAACGGCACCTCTGCTAGCTACGCGATGGTGGTGAAGATGTTGCCAGCGACCGTCGGAGACCTCCTGGGAGGCGGGGATGCATGTCGGGGCACTCGCGCGGGGTCAGTTGGCTGACTTCAGCCGTGACCTGCCCTTGCGGCTCCCCCACCGAAGGTAGGTAGGTACAGACATCGTGCTGCTCGCGCTGCACCTGGATCACTGCAGACAGCGATTTAGGGGTGTCGGGCCGCATGAAGCTCGCTGAAGCACCCGGCCGCATGAGTCTCCACGCGCCAGGCGCGCATGGCAGCGCAGCGAACTCGACCGCCTCGTTTGGCAACGGAAACTTGCACTCTCTCGCGGCGACCGAGCTAGTGGTGTCGTTTCAACCGCAACGTGTCGGTCGCGGAGTGTGGCGAACCGCTAGATCCGCTGCATGCGACGCAGGCCGCAAGCGACGCCAACACGAGCGGGCGGGGTGACAGCACTCGACCGATCCTCCCGCTCATGGCCGCACGATAACTGCGGATCGCTGCTCGCGAACGGATCTCGTCCGGCTGAGAACGGCACTTCTCGTCGCTAGTCGCGGGTGTTAGGAATCCGGCGGCAGCCCGTACGATTCGCGCAGGCGGGCGATGGCGTTGGAGGCCGCTTCCGCGGACAGCTTTCCTTCGGCAACTGCTCGGTGGAGCTGGTCGGTCTGGGCGGCGAACAGCTGACGCACCGCGTCGGGATTGGCCTCTGTCATCGCGATGGCCCCGGGTTCTGGATCCGCTGGCTGATCGAGGGGGATCAAACGCACGGGACTCGAGATGCTCACGCTCTGCTGCCTCGTCGTCACCCGGGGATGGGCTCGGAGCGTGTCTGCGAGCAGCCGGGCGGCCAGTGCACCCTGCTCTTCAGTCAGGGTGCCGTCTGACGTGGCAGCGTTGATCTGGGTGATGATTTCGGAGATCAGCGAGCGGAGTGGCTCGGGATCCCAACTGGTTGGGGCAGCCTCATCGATGAGCGCCCTGACACTTGAGAGCTGGGACTTCAAAACTGTTTCGATCCAGTCCGCCGCCATGGCGGGAGCCTGACATCCAACATCCGACCAGACAACGCAGGGCGAGCGTGTCTGAAACGCACGCGAACGCCAGGCCCGCGCGGTGTATCGGCACCTATCCATCGCGGTGGACGAGCCCATGGAGCCACTTTGGCCAGCGCGGCCACGTCTGCGCCCGTTGCCTGTCGGCGAGCAGGATGGCGACCTCCGAGGGCTCATCTGCCAGGTCTGGGTCGAGGTCGACGGTCGGGTGTGAAAGGAAGCCGCGCAGCCTGCGGCGCAACTCGTCGGGCCTCTTGTCCGAAGTAGCCGTCAGGCGGACCACCCCATCGACAACCGACGCCTGGTACACGGTGCCGTCCGCCCCGAAGATGTCGTCCCGGTCGTCAACGTCCACCGGCTCCAGCCATGCCTCCGTGGCCTCCACGGAAGGCTGCACCGCTACATCACCGCCGTCGAAGATGAAGACCGGCTGAGCCACAGGCGCACGATAACGCCGGTTCTGTTCTGTTTAGTTCGCTTTCGGTCTAACCGGCTGATGGGTTGGATAGGGCGTCGGGCGCGTACCTCCGAAGCAGTTCCAGCGCCCATGCGACTTTGTCTTCGGTTCGTTGGCCTCGGGGTTGCCAGCGGCTCCACAGCTCTAAGTTCGTCGCCCGATTGTCGAGGCGGTCCCCGTTCTTGTGATGGACGCTCTCGTCGGGATACAGCGCGCGCCCGAGCATCTGCGCCATCACATATCGGTGCTCGAGGCACGACGTCTCACCGTTAGTTAGGTGACGCATCTCAGGCGGAACGGAGACCACGTAATAGCCGTGGTGGATGTGACGATCCCCGGCGGCCTTGCGAATGGGCTTGTCAGCTTGCACGTCACCGACCTTGCGCAGCCGGCTTGCGTGCGTCTGGCAAAGCTGTCGCTTGACCGCAGGTCGGCCGCAGCCTTCAACCGAGCAAATGTGGTTCACGCGTCGTCCAATTGGTCGATCCACCATTACGTCGCCGAGGCGCAGCACCCGTAGCAGGTGCGCGTGACAGAGCCCTCGACCTTCAGACACGCGATCGCAGCCTCCAATCGAGCATTCTGCGGGCATCGGCGACCTCCGCGATCATGGTCGCTTCGAGGTAGGACAAGAATTCGTTGCAAACAAAGGAGCCTGTGGACGCTCGCGCGTTATCCACCGATGGCTTTGGTCAGCTCCTTCGCCGCCTTCGTCACGGCCTCCGCGTGGAGCTTTCCTGGCGTTCGGGTCAACCGGTCGATCGGTCCGGACACCGACACCGCTGCCACCACGCGGCCATCCCGGTCGAAGACGGGTGCTGATACCGATGCAACGCCGGCTTCTCGTTCCCCGACGCTCGCTGCCCAGCCGCGACGTCGCACCGCGGCCAATCCCGCGGCAGAGAACTTCGCCTGCTTCGCGATCGCCACGACGTCTGGCGCGGACTCCCACGCCAACAGCACCTGCGCTGCCGAGCCCGCCGTCATCGGGAGGTCCGCGCCGACGGGCACGGTGTCGCGCAGTCCGCTCGCCCGCTCCGCTGCGGCGACGCACCGCCGGTACTGACCAACCCGCCGGTAAAGCTGGGCGCTCTCGTTGGTGCTCGCCGACAGCCGCTCCAGCACATCCTCGGCCGCGCGCATCAACGGGTCGACGCCACCCGCCGAGGCGAGGTCGTACAGGTGTGGTCCGAGCCCGAAGCGACCATCGCCGTCTCGCTCGACGAGATTGTGCACCTCAAGCGCAACCGCGAGTCGGTACGTCGTCGCACGCGACAGCCCGCTTCGCGTCACCAGCTCCGCCAGCGACGCCGGCCCCGTGCGCAGGCAGTCGAGCACGACGACCGCCTTGTCAAGGACGCCGACGCTGCTACGCTGTGTCATATCGCAATACTGGCGTATCAAATAGTGAGACGCAAGCCCGTAGGACGAAGGAGCAGCAGATGGCCAGGACCATGGCCGAAAAGGTCTGGGAGCAACACGTCGTACGCCGGACCGAGGGCGAACCCGACCTGATCTACATCGACCTGCACCTCATCCACGAGGTCACCAGCCCGCAGGCCTTCGACGGCCTCCGCAACACCGGCCGTACGGTCCGCCGCCCCGATCTCACCATCGCGACCGAGGACCACAACGTCCCGACGACGCCGGGTCCGATCGTCGACCCGATCAGCCTCGCCCAGGTCGAAGCGCTGCGCCGAAACTGCGAAGAGTTCGGCGTCCGGCTGCACCCGATGGGCGACAGCAGTCAAGGCATCGTGCACGTCATCGGCCCGCAGCTCGGGCTCACCCAGCCCGGGATGACCGTCGTCTGTGGGGACAGTCACACCAGCACTCACGGTGCCTTCGGCGCCCTCGCGTTCGGCATCGGCACCAGCGAGGTCGAGCACGTCCTCGCGACGCAGACACTTCCGCTGCCGCCACCGAAGACGATGGCGATCGAGGTCGAGGGCGCACTCCCGCCCGGCGTCACCGCCAAGGACCTGGTCCTCGGCATCATCACGCAGATCGGCACCGGCGGCGGACAGGGCTACGTCGTCGAGTACCGGGGCGAAGCCATCCGAGGACTGTCGATGGAAGGTCGCATGACGGTCTGCAACATGTCGATCGAGGCCGGCGCCCGCGCCGGCATGATCGCCCCCGACGAGACGACCTTCGCCTACCTCAAGGATCGCCCCAACGCCCCCAAGGGCACCGACTGGGACGACGCCGTCGCCGCGTGGCGCGAGCTCGCCACTGACGAGGGCGCGACCTTCGACAAGGTCGTGAAGGTCGACGCCACCAAGCTCTCGCCCTGGGTCACCTGGGGCACCAACCCTGGCCAGGGCGCGGCTCTGTCATCTGAAGTCCCGCAGCCGCGCGACGCCGCGGACGAACGGGCGCTGGAGTACATGGGCCTCACCGCCGGTACGCCGCTCAAGGACGTGAAGGTCGACACCGTCTTCGTCGGCTCCTGCACCAACGGCCGGCTGGAAGACCTGCGGGCGGTCGCCGACGTCCTCAAGGGCCGCAGGGTCGCCGACGGCGTACGGATGCTGATCGTCCCGGGCTCCGTCAAGGTCAAGGAGGCCGCCGAGGCCGAGGGCCTCAACGAGATCTTCGAGGCCTCCGGCGCCCAGTGGCGCGAAGCCGGCTGCTCGATGTGTCTCGCGATGAACCCCGACAAGCTGGCCCCGGGCGAGCGCAGCGCATCAACCTCAAACCGCAACTTCGAGGGTCGGCAGGGCCCAGGTGGACGTACGCATCTCGTATCTCCCGCAGTCGCCGCCGCGACCGCAGTCACGGGCAAGCTCACCGCCCCGGCAGACCTGTAGAGAGGGACCACCGACAATGGAGAAGTTCACGGTTCACACCGGCCGCGCGGTCCCGTTGCGTCGCAGCAACGTCGACACCGACCAGATCATCCCGGCCGAGTACCTCAAGCGCGTCTCGCGCACCGGCTTCGACGACGGTCTGTTCAGCGCCTGGCGCAAGGACCCGTCGTTCATCCTCAATGACAGCCGGTACGACGGTGCGACCGTCCTCGTTGCCGGCCCCGACTTCGGGACCGGATCGTCCCGCGAGCACGCGGTGTGGGCGTTGCAGGACTACGGCTTCCGCACCGTCATCTCGCCGCGGTTTGCCGACATCTTCCGCGGCAACGCCCTCAAGGGGGGCCTGCTCCCGGTGCAGCTCAGCGAATCGGACGTCGCCACGTTGCAGGACCTCGCAGAATCGGATCCGGCCACCGAAGTAACGGTTGACCTCGAGGCGCGCGAGGTACGCGCGCCGGGCCTCACCGTCGGTTTCGAGATCGACGACTACACCCGCTGGCGGCTGATGGAAGGACTCGACGACATCGGCCTGACACTGCGCCATACGGATGACATCGCGGCCTTCGAGTCTTCTCGGCCGAGCCGTCTCCCGGTCACGCAGTAGAAGGAGCGCGGGCCAATTTCTCGGCGACACAACAAAAAAGTCCCCCGGAATCGTTGTGCGAGAGCGATTCGCGCCCTAGCGTGCGCGTGAAGTCGAGGGCGGTCCTCGACGCGAAATGCGGAGGGTGCAAGTGAACAGGGCCGAACTGATCGACTCGATTCGCGACCGGCTTGGCGCGTCAAAGAACGACGCGGAGCAGGCCGTCGACGCCGTGCTCGACACGATTCAGCGTGCCGTCGCAGCCGGCGAGCGCGTCGCGATCACCGGCTTCGGTGTGTTCGAGCGGGTCGACCGGGCGGCGCGTACCGGGCGCAACCCGCGCACCGGCGCGACGGTCAAGGTCAAGGCGACCTCGGTGCCGAAGTTCCGTCCGGGCACGCAGTTCAAGGGTGTCGTGAGCGGCACGATCAAGCTCGGCAAGGTCGCAGACGCCGCGACGAAGGCCGCTGCGAAGTCGACCGCGACGACGGCCAAGAGCGCAGGCAAGACCGCCGCTGCAGGCCCGCGCAAGGCCGCAACGGCCGCCAAGAAGGCAGCCAAGGCCGCCGCCAAGGCGCCGGCCAAGAAGGCACCTGCGAAGAAGGCCCCTGCCAAGAAGGCGCCGGCCAAGGCCGCGAAGAAGGCTCCCGCCAAGAAGCGGTAGTCCGAGGTACTTCCTGACTACGCCGGGTCGGGGAAGGTCGCGATCACTACCGACCTGACCCGCCCGGCGTCGTCAATTTCCAGCCGCACTCGCTGACCAAGCCGCAGCAGCCGCAGTCCCGACGTGTCGAACGCCGCCGCGTCGAACTCGATAACCGCACCCTGGTCGGTGAGCACGTCGCCGCAACGGGTCGACTCGTCGAAGTGGCGGACCGTGGCCTGCAAGTTCACAACCCCTCCGCGACCGGCAGCTCGGCAAGCGCGCGCTTCGTCGCCTCACCAACCCCGAGATCGACGGCTCCACTCAGGGAGTCCACGGTATCGACGTCGCGTCGTACCGACTCGGGGGCGATCTCGGTCAGATCGACGGCTCCCGCGGCGAGATGCGCCGCGAACGAGGCAACCCCGAACCGTGGGGTGAACACCGCGGCCGACTTCGCGCACAACAGCGTCGTACCGCCGCCCGACAGGTCCGCGACGACGGACTGGTCGTGATCGACGGCTCGTTGCAACACGCCGCCGAGGTCGTCAGACCGCAACGACGGCAGGTCGGAGGCGAGCGCGCCGACTTGCCCACTGCCGGCGACGGCAACGCCGTGCAGCAGCGCCGCGTTCAACCCGGAATCCGGCTCGTCAGCGACGATCGTCACGCCGAGCGGTGCGAGCGCCTCCCGCGCCCGCGCGTCATCGGTCACCACGACCACCGCGGCCACGAATGGGCAGCCGAGTGCGGCCGCAACGGTGTCGACCGCCATCGCGATCGCCAACGATGCGCGGGACGCCGCGTCGAGTCCGAGCCTCGTCTTGGCGTTCTCCACGCGCTTGACCGGTACGACGAGCGACCACCGGTCCGCGTGCTGGGTCATGTCTGGCATCCTCGCAGGGGTGCGATACGGGCGGCTCGGCTTCTGGTACCGCCTGGTCGTCGTCGTCGTGAAGCCGTTCCTGGCGATCACCACGATTCGTGACTGGCGTGGCCAGGAACGAATCCCGAAGACCGGCGGCGTGATCCTCGCGGCGAACCACACCAGCTACGTCGACCCGCTGACCCTAGGGCTCTACGTCCTGGAGGCTGGTCGGGTCCCGTTCTACCTCGCCAAGTCGTCGCTGTTCGAGAAGCCGTTCATCAAGCGCGTGTTCATCGGCGCGAACCAGATCCCGGTCTACCGCGGGACGGCAGACGCAGCCAATGCGCTCACCGCCGCCGTCGACGCGGTCAAGGAAGGCAAGTCGGTGCTGATCTACCCCGAGGGCAGCGCGACCCGCGATCCCGATCACTGGCCGATGAAGGCCCGCACCGGTGTCGCGCGCCTCGCTCTCGAGACCGGCGCGCCGGTCGTGCCAATCGCACAGTGGGGACCGCACCGGCTCTGGAAGTACAAGGCGAAGCTGCCGCACCCCTTCCCGCCTCGCAAACGGATCCAGATCCTCACGGGCGAGCCGATCGATCTGTCGAAGTACCTTGGGCGCCCGATCGACTCCGAGCTGCTGCACGAGGTCACTGAAGTCGTGATGGCGCACATCACTGACTTGCTGGTCGAGCTGCGCGGCGGGACGCCGCCAGCCACCACTTTCGATCCGAAAGCCGCGGCATGACGCGCGCTGCGGTCATCGGGGCGGGGTCGTGGGGGACTGCGTTCGCGCAGGTGCTCGCCGACTCGGGCACCGACACCATTGTCTGCGCGCGGCGAAGCGACCTCGCCGACGCGATCAACACCACGCACGAGAACCCGGACTACCTGCCGAACATCCGACTCAACCCGAAGCTGCGCGCCTCCGCAGACCCGAAGGAAGCGCTCGAGGGCGCCGACATCGTCGTACTCGCGGTGCCCTCGCAAACGTTGCGCGCCAACCTCGCCGACTTGGTCGACCTGTTGCCGAGCGATGCACCCCTCGTCAGCTTGATGAAGGGTGTCGAGCTCGGTACGGACAAGCGAATGACCGAGGTGATCCGCGAAGTCGCGGGCGTACCCGAGGAGCGGGTAGCAGCGGTGTCAGGACCGAACCTCGCGAAGGAGATCGCGAGCCGCGAGCCCGCGGCAGCGGTCGTCGCGTGCACCGACCTCGAGGTCGCGCGACAGGTTCAGAACGCGTGCAACTCCGGCTATTTCCGCCCGTACCGCAACCACGACGTGATCGGCGTCGAGTTCGGCGGCGCGGTGAAGAACGTGATCGCGCTCGCCGTGGGCATGGCCGCCGGTCTCGGCCTGGGTGACAACGCCCGCGCGTCGCTGATCACCAGAGGGCTCGCAGAGACGGCACGAATCGGAGTGGCGCTCGGCGCCGAGCCGTTGACGTTCGCCGGTCTTGCCGGCATGGGCGACCTCGTCGCAACCTGCTCCTCGCCGCTGTCTCGTAACCGAACCTTCGGCGAGGACCTCGGCCGCGGTCTGTCGGTTGAGCAGGTCGTTGCGAAGACGAAGCAGACCGCCGAGGGTGTGAAGTCCTGCGCCTCGATCCTCGATCTCGCCCGAAAGAACGGTGTCGCGGCACCGATCACCGAACATGTCGTCAAAGTCGTTGACGAAGGCATCTCGGTTCCTGACATGCTGGCCTCGTTGCTAGCCAGCGCCCCGAAGCATGAGCAGGACGCCGATGTCTGACCAGCACGATGCCTGACCAGCCTTCGAACCTCCCGATCCTCGAGCCGACTGATCCCGGCACCGGCGAAGGCACCCGCGCCGTCCACACTCCGCGCCCCGACTTCAGCGAAGTCCGCGCGTTGGGTCTGCCGACGTACCGCACGAGCACCTACGCGTTCGACACGTCTCAGCAGTACGCCGACGTCCTCGGTGACCGCGCATCGGGCTACACCTACAGCCGCATCGACAACCCGACCGTCGACGCCTTCGCGCTCGGCTTCGCATCGCTCGAGGCGCACGGTCTCGACCGTCCGGTAGCCGCGCAGGCGTTCGCGTCAGGGATGGCGGCGATCTCCACCGTCCTTCTCGCGCTGTGCCGCGCCGGCGCGCACGTCATCGCACCTGCAGCGGTGTACGGCGGAACGTTCGGCGTGCTCGACCACGTCCTGCGCCGCTTCGGAGTCGGCGCGTCCTTCGTGGATGTCACCGATGCCGAAGCGGTCCGCGCAGCAATGCGCGACGAGACCGCGCTCGTGTGGGCGGAGACGATTGCCAATCCCACAACCGCCGTCGCCGACCTCGTGGGTCTCGTGGCTGTCTGTAAGGAAGCCGGCATCCCGCTGTGCGTCGACAGCACTTTCGCGCCGCCACCCGTGTGCCGCCCGCTGTCCTGGGGCGCCGAGCTGGTCATGCATTCGGCGACGAAGTACATCGGTGGCCACTCCGACGTCACCGGCGGTGTCGTCGTCGGCGACCTCGACCTCCTCGCCGCCGTCCGGAAGGCCCGCATTGATCTCGGCGGCAGCCTCGCTCCCGACGAGGCGTTCCTGTTGCACCGCGGCCTGGCGACGCTTCCGCTGCGAGTCGCCCGCCACTGCGCAACGGCCGCGCGGGTCGCCGAGGCGATGTGCGATCACCCGGCTGTTGAGCGGGTCGACTACCCCGGCCTGTCCTCCCACCCGCAGCACGCCCTCGCCAGCAAGCTCTTCGAGTCCGGTCCGGAAGGAATGCGATACGGAGCAGTGGTCACCATCACCCCGCGCGGCGGACGGGAGGCGGGCTTCCGGCTCGCCGACCGGCTCAGGGTCGGTCAGGTCGCGACCAGTCTGGGCGGGACGCACACGATCGTCAGCCACGTCGCGTCGACCACGCACCGCCAGCTCGACGACGCCGCGCTGGCAGCAGCGGGCATCGCACCCGCCGCAGTCCGGTTCTCGATCGGCCTGGAAGACCCCGACGACCTGATCAAGGACATCCGGCAAGCGCTCGGGTGACCGTCGGCGTCAGCAAGCGCCGGCTCATATGTGAGCGCAGCCACACCGCGCCGGAACCGGACATCCGGCACTTGCGGCACTACAGTCACCCCATGCCAGCCCGTGGCCGAGCCGTACTCGCGGCTGCCGTGACCGGGCTGACGCTTGTCGTCATCCCGGTGCCCGCGAGCGCCGACCCGGGACCGGGACCGTCCGCAGGACAGGTCGCCGCGAGCAAGGCGGCCGTCGCGGCCCGCGAGCAGCAGGTCGCGCGTGCGGCAGCCTCGCTCGGTACGGCGCAGGCTCGGTTCGACCGGCTGAACACCGCGGCCGAGATCGTCGTCGAGAAGTACAACGAGGCGGCCGTGAAGCTTGCCGCCGCCCAGCGCGCCGCGGACACCGCGAGCAACCTGCTCGCTGCCGCGAACACGCAGGTCGACAAGGCGCAGCGCGCCGTGACCCGCTTCGCCCGCAACGCGTACGAAACCGGCGGCATGGGTGCACTTGACGCGCTGCTCGCGCCCGGCGGCCCGCGCGCGCTGGTTCGGCGCGTCGGGGCGATCGACGCTGTCGCCGTCAGCCAGCACCGCACTCTCACCCGGCTCGACGCGGCAGCCGTCTACCGGGCCGCTGTCGCGCACCAGGCGGCCGCCGTTGCCGCAAAGGCGCGCGACGCTGCTGCCGTCGCCGCAAAGGCCAAGACCGCGGCGGAGGCCGCCGCCCACGACCAGCAGAAGGTGCTCAACGGGCTGCAGAGCCGACAACGGCACTTCGATGCGTTGCTCGCGCAGGCCAAGGCCAAGTCCTCCCGGTTGCAGCGAGAGCGCATCGAGGCACTCGCCAGGCAGCGAGCCGCCGCAGCCGCCGCGGCGTCGGACCCGCCGGCAAGCGGTTCGAGCCCCTACGCCAACACCACGGGCAACCTGAGCGGCACTGTCTCGGCGTCGACCGCGGCCGCCGCCGTTCAGCAGGCCGAGTCACAGATCGGCAAGCCCTATCAGTGGGGTGCGGCCGGCCCGGACAGCTACGACTGCTCTGGTCTCACGATGTGGTCCTACGCCCGTGTCGGGGTGCACATGGACCACTGGACCGGCTACCAGTGGAACGAGGGCGCCCACGTCGCGAAGAGCGACCTGCGGGCGGGTGACCTCGTGTTCTTCGCCTACAACACGTCGGACCCCGACACCATCCATCATGTGGGGATGTACATCGGCAACGGGCAGATGGTCGAGGCGCCGTACACCGGCGCGAATGTGCGCATCAGCGGAGCCTTCCGCGGCGACTACATCGGCGCGGTGCGCCCGTATCAGCGTTGAGCTCGAACCACCGGAGGACGCGCGTCGCGGTCATCTTCGGCGGCCGTAGCAGCGAGCACTCGGTCTCGTGCATCACCGCCGGTAGCGTGATCGCCGCGCTCGACCCTGACCGCTACGACGTCGTACCTGTCGGCATCACCGCCGAAGGCCGTTGGGTGTCGGCTGACACGAAATCGTTGTCGATGCAGGGCCGGGAGCTCCCATCGGTGACGGCCGTCGGCGACTCGGTCGCCTTGTCCGGCGACCCGACCGCGCTGCCCGAGGTGCTGGGCCCGATCGACGTGGTCTTCCCCGTCCTGCACGGCCCGTACGGCGAGGACGGCACGTTGCAAGGTCTGCTCGAGCTCGCCGGCATCCCTTACGTCGGATCAGGCGTCTTCGCGTCCGCCGCCGCGATGGACAAGGCCCACATGAAGCGGCTGCTGTCCGGGTCGGGCTTGCTGGTGCCTGAGTATGTCGTCGCTCGCCAGGGCTTGCCGATCCCCGCAGACGCGACCGAGCTCGGCTGGCCGGTCTTCGTGAAGCCGGCCAGAGGTGGATCGAGCATCGGCATCTCCAAGGTGGCCGACAAGTCCGGCCTCGACGACGCGCTCGCAGAGGCGTTCCGCCACGACCCGAAGGTGTTGGTCGAAGCGGCCGTCATCGGTCGCGAGATCGAGTGCGGTGTGCTCGCCGGCGCCAACGGCGGTCCGCCGGAGGCGTCGCTTCCCGCCGAGATCAGGCTCGCAAGCGGGATCGACTTCTACGACTTCGAGGCCAAGTACATGCCCGGGTCGGGCACCGAGTTCGACATCCCGCCGAACTTGCCCGAAAAGGTGATCGAGCAGGTGCGAGCTGCCGCGGTGACCGCGTTCGAGGCGCTCGACTGCGAGGGGCTCGCGCGCGTGGACTTCTTCCTCGCCGACGACGGTCGGTTGCTCGTCAACGAGGTCAACACGATGCCGGGCTTCACACCGGTGTCGATGTTCCCCCAGATGTGGGCGGCTGCCGGCGTCGACTACCCGACGTTGGTGGCCCGCCTGATCGACGACGCACTGGCCAGAGGAACCGGCCTCCGCTGACCGCCTAGGGGAGCGCGGCCTTCAGCGGTTGCGCGAGGGCTGTGAGGTAGCTGTCGCTCGCCGTGTACTTGGTCGGCACCCGCAGCGCGACGTACACCTGGCCCACGCCCGACGGTCCGGGACGTACGGCGGTCCACACGACGACGTCCGACTCGACCTGCTGGTACCAGCGCACGCCGTTCACCTGGAGGACGGCGGAGGACTTCGGCGAGTAGCCGGGCGGCTTCGGGACCCCGCACACGAGCGTCACGGCCGGAGAGCCCCACGCGAAGGTGAGGGGCGAGAGGGGCTTCGTTCGGCGCGCGTGTAGCCCACCGAGGCGGTCAGGGACCTGGTTGCCGAGGTGGTCGCACTTCTCGAGTACCGGACCGATCGGATTGGGGGGAGTGACCGACACCTCGCCCGAGGAGCAGGCGGAAGCCAGCAAGCCGACGCCGACAGCGAGTGATGCGGTAAGGGAGCGCCTCAGTGATCGAGCCCGGGGCTACAGGTGAACGACGGGACAGGTGAGCGTGCGCGTGATGCCGGGCACGCCCTGCACCTTCGCCACGACGAGCTTGCCGAGCTCGTCCACGCTCTTCGCCTCTGCACGGACGATCACGTCGTACGGGCCGGTCACGTCCTCGGCCATCGTCACGCCCTTGATGCCCTGGATCTCGGCGGCAACCGCGGCCGCCTTGCCCACCTCGGTCTGAATCAGGATGTACGCCTGTACCGTCACGAGCCAGACCGTACCCGACGGAAGGGGCAGGTCGTCATGTCGGTTTCCGACGCCGACGGCGAACCGCTCGCAGCACTCGGCGAGTTCGGTTTGGTTCGGCGCATCGTCGAGCGACTACCGCAGGCATCTGATGTCGCGGTCGGGCCGGGGGACGACGCCGCCGTGATCGCAGCGCCGGACGGGCGCGTGGTCGCCACCGTGGACGTGATGGTCGAGGGACGGCACTTCCGGCGCGACTGGTCCACTGGGTACGACGTCGGTCGCAAGGCAGCCGCTGCGAGCCTCGCCGACGTCGTCGCGATGGGCGCCCGGCCCACTGCTCTCTTGGTCGGCTTCTCTGCGCCCGCCGACCTCGACGCCAGGTGGACGGACGGGCTCGCGGACGGTCTGCGCGACGAGGCAGCGCTCGTCGGTGCCTCGGTGGTCGGCGGTGACGTGACGGGGGCCGACGCGATCACCGTCTCGGTGACGGCGTTGGGTGATCTCACCGACCGGGCGCCCATCACCCGCTCCGGCGCGCAACCAGGCGACCAGGTCGTCGTCATCGGCCGGCTGGGCTGGGCGGCTGCGGGCCTCGCGATGCTGCAGGCCGGTCGGCCGGACGATGCACTCGCCGACGCGCACCGTCGTCCCGACGTGTCGTACGACGCGGCCCGCGTTCTGGCTGACGGTGTGAACGTCACATCGATGATCGACGTGTCCGACGGACTTCTCGCCGACCTCGCTCACGTCGCCGAGGCGTCGAACGTCGCCATCGAGCTCGACTCGAAGCGGCTCGCGATCCCCGCCGAGCTCGCGGCGGCGGCTGCGGAGCTGGGTGTCGATCCGCTGCTGTGGGTCGCGACCGGCGGTGACGATCACGCGTTCGTGGCGACCGTCAGCGGCGCGCTGCCTGACGGTCTGGGCGTGATCGGCGCGGTCGTCGAGTGCGGCGGCGACACCCCGACCGTGTCCTTCATCGATCGCGATACTCCGGAAATCGGCGGGCACGAACACTTCTCCGTCTCCTAGGGTCGACGTCGTGAGTGCCGCCCCGCCACGCGTCCTGACCGTCGCGGGTTCCGACTCGGGTGGCGGCGCCGGCATCCAGGCCGATCTCAAGACGATGCTCGCCCTCGGCGTGCACGGCATGAGCGTCATCACCGCCGTCACCGCCCAGAACTCGACGGGCGTCCACGGCTACTGGGAGATCGAGCCGGAGGGCGTCGACGCCCAGCTCGCGGCAGTGCTCGACGACATCGGCGTCGAGGCGGTGAAGACCGGGATGCTCGCCTCACCGGAGCTGGTCGCGCTGGTGGCCAACCGGCTGCGCCGGGTGGACGCGCCGATTGTGGTTGATCCGGTGTGTGTGTCGAAGCACGGCGACCCGCTGCTGGTCGAGTCCGCGGTCGCAGCGATCGTGGACGAGCTGCTGCCGATCGCGACCGTCGTCACCCCGAACCTGCCGGAAGTCGCGCGCCTCACGGGTTTCGAGGTCATCGACCGCATCGACCAGCGCAAGGCGGCGGATGCGCTGCTCGCCCTCGGTCCGACCTGGGTTCTGGTGAAGGGCGGTCATCTCAGCGACGGTGACGCGGTGGACGTGCTGACCGACGGCGACACCTACCTCGAGCTCACCGCGGAGCGGATCGACACGGTTCACACCCACGGCACGGGGTGCACCGTCGCTTCGGCGATCGCGTCCTACCTCGCACTCGGCCGATCTGTGCCTGAAGCCGTACAAGGCGCGAAGGACTACGTCACCGGGGCGATTGCCGGCGGCTTCCCGTTAGGCGCAGGGATCGGCCCGGTCGACCACGGCTGGCGGCACCGGTGAGCGACTTCGAGATCCGCGACGAGGCGTATGACTCGCCGGCCGCCCAGCAGCTGATCGCAGCGGTCCAGGGGGAGTACGTCGTCCGCTACGGCGGTCCCGACGAGGCACCGATCGACGGCGCCGAGTTCGCGCCGCCCGACGGCCTGTTTCTCGTGGGCTATCTCGACAACAAGCCCGTGGCAACCGGGGGTCTGCGCCGCCACGGGGATGGTGAGGTGGAGCTCAAGCGGATGTACGTCGTGCCGGAGGCCCGGGGAAAAGGGCTGTCTCGGATCATGCTGGCCGAGCTGGAAGAGCGAGCCCGTGGGCTCGGAGCCGGCCGGATCGTGCTGGAGACCGGCAACCGGCAGCCCGAGGCGGTGAGCCTCTACGAGACATCCGGCTACACCCGAATCGAGGGGTTCGGCTTCTACGCCGACGCTCCGCTGTCGATCAGCTTCGAGAAGACGCTCTAGCGCGATCGGTAAGTGGCCGATCGTGCGGCTAGCGAGCTACTTTGCCGGCCTTCAGGCAGCTGGTGCAGACGTTCATCCGCTTGCGGGTGCTGCCGACGAGGGCGCGGACCGGCTGGATGTTCGGGTTGAAGCGACGGCGCGTGCGGCGGTGCGAGTGCGACACGTTCATGCCGAACCCGGGACCCTTGCCACACACATCACAGACGGAAGCCACGGCGAAGAGGGTAGCCCGACTTGCGTGCCTGACTCAAAGCGTCGGAATCGCGGCCTACCGTACGGAGCGTGGCCGACGAGTCGTCCAACGTGCGAACGGTGGTCGGGGAGAAGACGGCGAAGGTTCTCGAGAAGGCCTTCGGCATTCAGACGATCGGCGATCTTCTGCGCCACTACCCGTTTCGATACTTCGAGCGAGGTGAGCTGACCAACCTTGCCGAGTTGCGTCCAGGAGAGCACGCGACCCTGCAAGTGCGGGTGGTCAAGGTCTTCGGGAAGCAGATCCGGCCAAATCTGCATAAGACGGACGTGACGATCACGGACGGCACCCGCCACCAGATCGTCGCCACTTTCTTCAACCGGAAGTTCCTTCCGAAAGTGCTGCAGCCCGATATGGAGATCGTCGTTTCGGGAGAGGTCGAGGTCTTCAACCGAAAGCTTCAGCTGAAGCAGCCGGACATCGCCCTCAACGCCAAGGGCCTAGTGGATGACGCCGGCAAGCTGATGCCGATCTACCGTGCGACCAAAGACGTGCGGACGTGGGCGTTGAAGAACGCGGTCGACCTGGCACTGGGCATGGTCGACCTTCCGGAGTCACTCCCTGACGATCTCAGGACCAGGCGTGGCCTGATGGGCAGGTCCGAGGCGATTCACGCGATCCACCAACCGGAGAGTCGAGAACACGCCGAGCAGGCGAAGGACCGCCTTCGGTTTGACGAGGCATTCGTCACGCAGGTCGTCCTTGCTCAGCGCAGGAACCTCGCACTCCTGGAGCCGGCGAAGCCTCGTGCGCGGATTCAAGGGGGATTGCTCGAGGCGTTTGATGCCTCTCTCCCGTTCACGTTGACGGCTGGGCAGCGCGAAGTCGGAGAGCAACTCTTCGAGGACCTTGCCCGCGGTGTGCCCATGCATCGGCTGCTTCAGGGTGAGGTGGGCTCTGGAAAGACCGTCGTCGCCGTCCGCGCCATGCTCGCTGTGGTCGACGCCGGCGGCCAGGCTGCTCTCCTGGCGCCGACCGAGGTCCTTGCGCAGCAGCACGCCAGGTCGATCGACGTACTGCTCGGCCCGCTCGGTCGCGCCGGACAGCTGGATGCAGCGGACAGGTCGACGGCAGTCGCACTCATCACCGGCTCGATGGGCGCGGCGGCGCGGCAGGCAGCGCTCCTCGATGTGATTACGGGGCGGGCGGGGATCGTCATTGGAACCCACGCGCTCCTCGAAAAGGCGGTTCAGTTCGAGGACCTCGGTTTGGTGGTCGTCGACGAGCAGCACAGATTCGGCGTCGAGCAGCGTGATGCGTTGCGCGCGAAAGCTGATTCGCCCCCGCATCTGTTGGTGATGACGGCAACCCCGATTCCCCGGACCGTGGCGATGACGGTTTACGGAGACTTGGAGACGTCGACACTCGCGGAGTTGCCGGCCGGCCGGCAACCGATCAAGACAACCGTCGTCCCGACCGCAGATGACGACAAGGCGGGCTGGCTCGACAGGGCGTGGCAGCGTGCCCGCGAAGAGGTCGCGTCGGGCCGCCAGGTCTTCGTCGTCTGCCCGCGAATCGACGCCGACGATGCCGCCGAGGAACCGGAGCTTGCCGAAGGTTGGTCGACGGCGGCGGCTGTCGAAGATGTCACTCCCATGCTTGCGCAGGGGCCGCTGGCGGGTTTACGGATTGAGATGCTCCACGGCCGCATGCCTTCGGAGCGCAAGGACGACGTCATGCAGCGCTTCGCGGCTGGGAAGATCGACGTCCTGGTTGCGACGACCGTGATTGAGGTTGGCGTCGACGTTCCTAATGCGACCACGATGATCGTTCTCGATGCGGACAGGTTTGGCATCTCGCAGCTTCACCAGCTGCGTGGGCGAGTCGGTCGAGGCGGCAACGAGGGAGTCTGTCTGCTCGTCACGAACGCGACCAGGGACACCCCGGCGCGCGAGCGTCTTGCCGGAATCGAAAAGACGCTCGACGGATTCGAACTGGCTCGCCTGGACCTGAAGCAACGCCGGGAGGGCGATGTGCTCGGCGAATCGCAGTCAGGTCGCCGGCGCCATCTCAAGCTGCTCGAACTCCTCCGGGATGAGGCTGTCATCGTGGCTGCCCGCTCGGACGCAATCGCGTTGGTGGCAGAAGACCCGACGCTTGAGCGTCATGAGCCACTCCGGGCGGCGGTTTCTGCGCTCGTGGCAGACGAACGCGCCGAGTTCTTGGGCAAGGCGTGACCAGGCTGATCTCCGGGTCGGGCGGCAGTCGGCGTCTGGCCACCCCGCCCGGACGCGACACCCGGCCGACCAGCGACCGCACCCGCGAGGCGCTGTTCTCCTCGCTGACCTCGTTGTGCGGCAGCCTCGACGGGCTCGCGTTCCTCGATCTGTTTGCCGGCTCGGGTGCAGTCGGCCTCGAAGCCGCCAGCCGCGGAGCGCGCCCCGTGACCCTGGTCGAAAGAGACGCCCGGGCCGCGCGCGTGATCCGCGCCAACATCGCCGCCTTGGGCGCCTCGGACGTCGTGCTGATCGAGTCGGCGGTCAAGAAGTGGCTGGACGGCACGCCAGCGCGCTACGACGTGGTCTTCATCGACCCGCCGTACGCCGACCCGGTGGATGACGTCGTCTCGGCACTTCAGGGCGGCGGCTGGCTTGCCGCCGGCGCCGTGGTCTGCGTCGAGCGCGCGACCCGCGGTCCCGGGCCGACCTGGCCGGCGGGCATCGAGGGGCTCCGGTCGCGCCGGTACGGGGACAGCACGCTCTGGTACGGTCGCGCCTCATGAGGCGGGCGGTGTGTCCGGGCTCCTTCGACCCGATCACCAATGGCCATCTCGATGTCATCGAGCGGACCAGCGAGCTGTTCGACGAGGTCATCGTCGTCGTGGGGATCAACCAGTCGAAGAACCGGCTGTTCGAGCCCGACGAGCGCGTGGAGATGATCAGCGAGGTCGTCGCACACCTGCCCAACGTCAAGGTCGACACCTTCCGTGGGCTGCTCGTCGACTTCTGCGTCGCGCATGAGGTCAAGGCGATCGTGAAGGGCCTGCGAGCCGTCAGCGACTTCGACTACGAGCTGCAGATGGGCCAGATGAACCACTCCTTGGCCGCCGTAGACACGCTGTTCATGCCCGCGGACCCGCATTACAGTTTTCTCTCGTCCAGCCTCGTCAAGGAGGTTGCGATGTACGGCGGTGACGTCTCGAAGCTGGTCCCGGAGGCTGTCCTTCGGCGCCTTCAGTCGCGACTCACCTCCTGACGGCTAGGAAGGCACACGTGGGAATCTCCGAGAAGCTCGACGAGTTCGTCGCGATGATCGAGAACGCCCGCGCGATGCCGATGTCCGCCTCCTGCATCGTCAACCGCAACGAGATGCTCGAAGCCGTCGAAGAGCTCCGCAAGGCGCTGCCGGAGGAGCTCCGGAAGGCTCGCGGAGTGCTGCGCGACCGCGTGACCGTTGTCGAAGAGGGCAAGGTCGAGGCGCAGGCGATCCTCGCCGAGGCCGAAGCCGAGCGTGCGCGCCTCGTGTCCCGTACCGAGGTCGTCAAAGAGGCCACCCGGGAGGCCGAGCGCCTGCTGGCCGCTGCCAACGCCGAGTCGGAGCGGATGCGCCGTGAGGTCGACGACTACGTCGACGGCAAGCTCGCCAACTTCGAGATCGTGCTGAACCGGACCCTGCACGCGGTCGAGCACGGACGCAACAAGATCAACGGCCGCCACGAGCTGGAAGCGCTGCAAGAGGTCGACGAAGCGGAAGAAGTAGAGCCGCTGCCCGGATGATCTGCGCTTCGCGCAGATGTGAGCCGGGCACCAACCCCGGCTCAGGTCGGTAGCCTCGTAAGGCGTGTCTCGCTCGCCGTTTGTGTACGACACGCGGGAGCTTGGGCGGCGTCCCGGCTCGATGCGGGAGCACGTCATCGAGGCGGCTGCCCCCGACGGGTGGGGCCTTGACCTCGTGAAGGTTCCGGCGGGCACGCCGGTCGTGATCGACGCCCGCTTCGAGTCCGTGATGGACGGGGTTCTGGTCACCGCCGAGGTCGACCTTCCGGTCGCGACTGAGTGCGGACGCTGCCTCGACCCGGTGGAAATCGAGCTCGTGGCGCCGATCCAAGAGCTGTACGCCTATGAGCGGGATCCAGAAGATCCTGACGCGCCCGTGCTCGCCGGAGATCTGCTCGATCTCGAGCCCGTCGTACGGGACGCCGTCGTGCTCGCGCTCCCGCTCAACCCGCTCTGCGACCCGGATTGCCTAGGATTGTGTCCAGGTTGCGGTGCGCGCTTGGCCGATGCCGAGCCCGATCACACGCACGACGAAGTTGACCCGCGATGGGCTGCCCTTGCACTCTTGAAGGACAGCACCACGACAGACAGTGCCGATTTGCGCGCCGAGCGCGACCCTGAGGAGAAGTAACCGTGGCCGTCCCCAAGCGCCGGATGTCGCGCAGCAACACCCGCTCGCGACGCTCGCAGTGGAAGGCTTCCGCGCCGTCCCTCGTCGCCTGTCAGCGTTGCCGTCAGCCGAAGCTGCCGCACACGGCCTGTGGTGTCTGCGGCACGTACAACGACCGCCAGGTCGTCCCGGTCTAGTCGCCCCGCCCCCCGGTGAGCACCGCGTTAGGCCTCACGGCCCCGGTGCGCGCTGCCGTCTCGCTGGTCTGCGGGGTGGACGCCGATGGGCTGACGCCCGAGACCACGCTCGAGTCGCTCGGTGCGGACTCCCTCGCGCGGGTGAGCATCGCCGACGTCGTCGAGGCGGATCTGGCCGCTGAAGGCAAACTCGTCCGGATCGACGACGCAACGCTCGCCAAGTTCCAGACGCTCGGCGAGATCGACAGATATCTCGCCCATGCCTGAAGGCGACTCGATCGACGGTCTCATCGACCTGCTCGGCGGGGATGTCGACCGAGACCTGATCGATCTCGCCATCACCCACCGCTCGTATGCCTACGAGAACGGTGGCGTGCCCACGAACGAGCGGCTGGAGTTCCTCGGTGACTCCGTCCTCGGCGTCGTCGTCACGGAGGAGCTCTACCGCCGCTACCCCGACCTCGCGGAGGGCCAGCTCGCGAAGCTGCGCGCCGCGGTAGTCAACGCAAAGGCGCTGGCGGGCGTCGGCCGCGCGATCGGCCTCGGAGTCTTCATGAAGCTGGGTCGCGGCGAGGAGAGTACGGGCGGCCGCGACAAGTCCTCGATCCTCGCCGACGCGCTCGAGGCACTGATCGGCGCGTACTACCTGGACCGCGGCCTCGAGCCGAGTCGCAAGCTGATCCTCGGACTGTTCGCCGACGCTCTCGAAGACGCGGCGGGTCTTGGCGCCGGCCTCGACTGGAAGACGTCGCTGCAGGAGCTCGCCGCTGAGCGCGGCCTGGGTGCGCCCGAGTACGCCGTCGACGAGAGCGGTCCGGACCACGCCAAGTCGTTCCGTGCGGTGGCGGTTCTGGGTGGCGAGCCGGCTGGCGAGGGGACCGGCAACAGCAAGAAAGAAGCCGAGCAGCGTGCCGCGGAGCAGGCATGGACCGCGCTGTCAGAGGCCGGCTCCACCACCAGTGCCTGAGCTCCCGGAGGTCGAGACCGTACGACGCGGCCTCGAACGATGGGTCGTGGGCCGCAAGATCAAGACCGTCGAGGTATTCGGCGAGCGCACGCTGCGGCGTCACACCGGGGGAGCGGACGACTTCACCGATCGCCTGACCGGCCGGACGATCGTCGCCGCGCGGCGTCGCGGCAAGTTCCTTTGGCTCCCGCTCGACGACGGGATGAACCTGCTCGCTCATCTCGGAATGTCGGGACAGTTTCTCGCGGTCCCGGCGGGCGTGGAAGACAGCTTGCACGTGAAGGCGCGATGGGCCTTCGAGGGGGACGGCCCGGGGCTGGTGTTCTGCGATCAGCGCACGTTCGGGGGGCTCGCGCTCGCCGACGAGGACCTGACCGACGACGGTGTGCCGGTGGTCCTCAGCCACGTCGCCCCTGACCCGCTCGAGCCCGCTTTCGACCCTGACCGCTTCGCCGTGGCGCTGCGACGGCGCCGTACCGGGATCAAGCGGGCCATCCTCGACCAGACGCTCATCTCCGGAATCGGCAACATCTACGCGGACGAGGCCCTGTGGCGGGCCAAGCTGCATTTCGCTCGCGGCACGGACGGAATGCGGCGCCCCGAGATCGACCGGCTGCTGGAGGCGGTGGACGAGGTGCTCAACGCCGCGATCGAGGCGGGTGGCACCTCGTTCGACGCGCTCTACGTGAGCGTGAACGGGGAAAGTGGCTGGTTCGACCGCTCCCTCGAGGCCTACGGGCAGGAGGGCGAGCCGTGTTCGAGGTGCGGGACGTTGATCAAGCGGGTGAAGTTCACGAACCGCTCGTCCTACTTCTGCCCGAAATGTCAGCCCCGCCCGCGAAGCGGGCGCTGGTAGCAGAGTCCGCGTGGCGCTGGTAGCAGGTGCCAGCGCGATATATCGAGGTCTTGACCGTCGCGATATCCGGCGTCACACTTGATTCGCTGCGACGCGCACCAGACATCGTCCAGCGTCACCAGTCGGGGGCTCGCCCGCCACCCTTATCGGGGTGTCCGGGTAGTCAACGACGTGTCCTCACCGTGGAGGATCGGCAACAGATGGCGAAAGCCCTTCTAGGTCATGTCGGGAACGGTCTCGACCTCCGTATGGCCAACGAGATGAAGCGGCTGCGCGACCGGGTCCGGGACCTCGAGACCGAGGTCATCCGGCTGCGCGCAGAGAACGCCGAGCTGTCTTCGCTCGCTCGGGTCGACGAGGAGATGATGCGACTCACGGTCGCCGAGCCCGTCCGCGAGATCGAGCCCGCGCTCACCTGAGCTCGCGCCGCTTTTTGACGGCCCGCCTGCGTTGTACGGCGCGGCGGACGCTGTAGCGTGGCAAGCGGTCTTCCCCGCCTGACCATCTCTACCCGGGAGTCCTACGGGTGCATCTTGCGAGCTTGACCCTTCGGGGCTTCAAGTCCTTCGCGTCGTCGACCACGCTGCGCTTCGAGCCCGGCGTCACCGCGATCGTCGGGCCTAACGGCTCCGGCAAGTCCAACGTCGTCGACGCGATCGCGTGGGTGCTTGGCGAGCAGGGCGCGAAGTCGCTTCGCGGCGGCAAGATGGAAGACGTCATCTTCGCCGGCACGGCCGGCCGTCCGGCGCTCGGTCGCGCGGAGGTCGTTCTCACGATCGACAACACCGACGGCGCACTGCCGATCGACTTCACCGAGGTCACGCTGTCGCGGACGATGTTCCGCAACGGCGGCTCCGAGTACGCGATCAACGGGTCGCCCTGCCGCCTGCTCGACATCCAGGAGCTGCTCTCCGACTCCGGCATCGGGCGCGAGATGCACGTCATCGTCGGGCAGGGACAGCTCGACGCGATCCTTTCCGCGACGCCGGAAGAGCGACGTGGCTTCATCGAGGAGGCCGCCGGCGTCCTCAAGCACCGCAAGCGCAAGGAGAAGGCGCTGCGGAAGCTCGACGCGATGCAGGTCAACCTCAACCGGTTGAACGACCTCACCGCGGAGCTTCGTCGCCAGCTCAAGCCGCTCGGTCAGCAGGCCGACGTGGCGCGGCGCGCCTCGGTGATTCAGGCGGATCTCCGTGACGCCAGGCTGCGCCTGCTCGCCGATGACCTGACCACCATGCGCGGGACGTTCGAGGCCGAGGTCGCCGACGAGACCGCACTGCTCGAGCGGCGCGGCCGCGTCGAAAGCGCGCTCACGGAGGCGACCACCCGTGAGACCGAGCTGGACACCGCGCTTTCGGCGCAGACCCCGCAGCTCGCCCGGGCACAGGAGACCTGGTACCGGCTGTCCGGACTGCGGGAGCGACTGCGGGGTACGGCGTCGCTCGCGAACGAACGGCAGCGCCACACTGCGATCGCTGTCGATCTCGGTACCGGCGGTCGCGACCCGATGGCCTGGCAGGCCGAGATCGACCAGCTCCGGGTCGAGGCGTCCGAGGTCGAGACGATCCTTCATACCGATCAGGAGCGCCTCGAAGCGGCGGAAGCCGAGCGGCAACGACTCGAGTTCGCCTTGGCCGAGCAGGAGCAGGCGCTGGCAACCGCCCGGCTGGCGCTTGCCGACCACCGCGAGGGGCGGGTACGGCTGCAGGGCGAGGTCGAGGCAATGCGGACCCGGGCACGCGCGGCTGAGGACGAGATCGGCCGGCTGTCGGTGGCGCTGGAGGCCGCGCAGGCGCGGGCAGCGGCCGCGGCGACCGAGTTTGCGGCGCTTGAGGGTGAGGTCGCCGGTCTCGACGCGGGCGAAGTCGACCTCGACGCGACTCACGAAGCCGCCGCTGCCGCGATGGCGGCAGCGGAAGAGGCGCTGTCTGCCCTCCAGGAGGAAGAGCGTGAGACCGAGCGGCAGCGCAGTGCGGCCGCCGCACGCCGCGACGCGCTCGCCCTCGGACTCGACCGCAAGGATGCGGCCGCGGCTCTGCTCGAGGGGCGAGACCAGCTTCCCGGTTTGCTGGGAACCGTCGCCGAGCTGATTTCGGTCGAAACCGGGTACGAGGCGGCTGTTGCCGCGGCACTCGGCGCTTCCGCGGATGCCGTCGCGGTTCGCTCTCTCGCGGATGCGGCCGCCGCGATCGCCCTGTTGAGGGAGCAAGACGGCGGCCGAGCCGGCCTGCTCATCGCGAGCGACACCGGCGAAACCGCTGCCGCTGCTGTGCCCGCGGGCGCGCGAGCCGTTCTCGACGTCATCGCGGCTCCCGGCGAGATCCGTTCCGCCCTGGCCCGACTCGCGGCGGCGACGGTCGTCGTGGATGACGCCGACGACGCGCAACGGTTCGTAACGGAACACTCGGAGCTTCGGGCGGTAACTCGCGCCGGTGACCTGTTCGGCGCCGCATGGGCCGCGGGCGGTTCCAACGCGACTCCGTCTCTGCTCGAGATCCGAGCCGCACACAGCGATGCCGAGCAGCAGCTCGCCGACCTGTCACACCGTGCGGAGCGGCTGCGGTTCGCGCTTGGTGGGGCGGCCGAGGACGTCGCCGCCCGGCGCGATGACCTGGAAGCTGCGGTCTCCGCGTTGCACGAGTCCGATGCGCGCCTTGCCGCGGTCGCCGAGAAGCTCGGTCAGCTCGGTGCCGCCGCCAGAGCGACGGCGGGGGAGAGCGAGCGACTTGCCCGGGCAGTCGAGGAGGCGTCCGAGGCGCGCGACCGCGACCTGCAGGGGTTGAGCGCACTCGAGGAGCGGCTCGCCGCTGCGGAGGCGACGCCCGACGACGCCGTGCTCGACGAGGGTGAACGCGACCGGGTCGCGGCCCTTGTCGTCGCGGCCCGCGCCCGCGAGATCGAGGCCCGACTTGCGGTTCGGACCAACGAAGAGCGGCGTCATGCACTGGGGGCCCGCATCGAGCAGCTCGAGGCGGCGGCCGAAGCAGAACGCGCCGCGCGCGAGCGCGCCGCCGAGCTCGTGCGGCGCCGGGCACGGGAGGCAGTCGTCGCTGCAGCGGTGTCGACCGCGGCAGCTCGCGCCCTCACCGCGCTGGAGAACTCACTGCAAGCAGCCGCGGTTCAGCGAGAGTCGATCGAGCAGCAGCGCACGATCACCGAAGGTGAGCTGCTGTCGATTCGCGCGTCGATTCGGGAGTTGAGTGCGGAGCTGGAGACGCTGACCGGCGCGGTCCACCGCGACGAGGTGGCTCGCGCCGAGCAGCGCCTGCGGATCGAGGCCATCGAGGCGAAGGTCAGCGAAGAGTTCGGCATCGAGACCGAGACGCTGCTCGCCGAGTACGGGCCGGACGTCGCCGTTCCGCCGCCCGCCGACGGTGGGCCCGATGCCGTCGCGACGCCGTACGACCGGGTCGTACAGGAGAAGCGCTGGAAGGCCGCCGAGCGCGCCCTCGCGTTGCTCGGCAAGATCAACCCGCTCGCTCTCGAGGAGTTTGCCGCTCTCGAGGAGCGTCACAAGTTCCTCTCCGACCAGCTCGAGGACCTCAAGGCGTCGCGACGCGACCTGTTGGTCGTCGTGAAGGAGGTCGACGAGCGGGTCGAGCAGGTCTTCCGCGAGGCGTACGAAGACGTCGCCCGCGAGTTCGAGACCGTCTTCTCGGTGCTGTTCCCCGGGGGCTCCGGCAAGCTCGTCCGCACCGACCCCAACGACTGGCTCCTCACCGGCGTCGAGGTCGAAGCGCGCCCGCCGGGCAAGAAGATCAAGCGGCTGTCGCTGCTGTCCGGTGGCGAGCGATCGCTCACGGCAGTCGCGCTGCTGGTCGCGATCTTCCGGGCGCGGCCATCGCCCTTCTACGTCCTGGACGAGGTGGAGGCAGCGCTCGACGACCGCAACCTGCTGCGCCTCGTCAGCCTGATCTCCGAGCTGAAGTCCACCTCGCAGCTCATCGTCGTCACGCACCAGAAGCGGACGATGGAGGTAGCCGACTCGCTGTACGGCGTCTCGATGCGCGGCGACGGGATCACCGAGGTGATCAGCCAGCGGCTACGCGAACCAGAACCGGAGCCCGTCTAAGTGGTTTATGTAATCGTCGGCATCGTCGTCGGAGTTCTCCTCGTCGGTGCCCTACTCGGACTTGTCCTCGCGCCGTCGAGGAGACGCCCGAAGGCCGTCAAGGCGCCGCCGGCCAAGGGTGCGCCGGTGCCAACCCCCCCACCTCCCGTATCGACCGACCTCGCGCATGCGGCGGAGGCACCGCCGGTGCCGGAGGCAGCGGACGTCGTCGACGTCGTCGACGTGTCGACCGCTGAAGCACCGTCCGCAACGATCGAGGCACCTGAACCGCCGGCACCGACTCTTGAGCAGCCAGAGCCATCGGCTGGGCGGCTCGTGCGGTTGCGCGGGCGCCTGGCCGGCTCTCAGTCCGCTCTTGGCCGTGGCCTGTTCACGCTGCTGTCACGCGACACGATCGATGACGACGTCTGGGAGGAGGTCGAAGACACGCTTCTCACCAGCGACGTCGGGCTCACCGCGACCAACGAGATCGTCTCAGCGTTGCGCGAGCAGGTCCGGGTGATGGGAGCGCGGACGGCCGAGGACGTCCGCAAGATGCTGCGCGACACGTTGCTCGTCGCCGTGGGCGCCGACAGTGACCGGACGCTGCACACCAAGCCGCACCGCGTCGATCAAGGCGGATCCCGCCCCGCCGTCGTGCTCGTCGTCGGTGTCAACGGAACCGGTAAGACGACGACTTGCGGCAAGCTCGCGCGCGTCCTCGTCGCTGATGGCGGCACGGTGCTGCTCGGCGCAGCCGACACGTTCCGCGCGGCCGCCGCCGACCAGCTCTCGACCTGGAGTGAACGAGTAGGCGCGTCGATCGTGCGCGGCCCCGAAGGCGCCGACCCGGCAAGCGTCGCGTTCGATGCGGTGCACGATGGCGCCGAGAAGGGCGTCGACACCGTCGTCATCGACACGGCCGGTCGACTGCACACCAAGGCCGGCCTGATGGATGAGCTGGGCAAGGTCAAGCGGGTGGTAGAGCGCGAAGCGCCGGTCGACGAGGTGCTCCTCGTGCTCGACGCCACCACCGGACAGAATGGCTTGATCCAGGCCCGCGTGTTCTCCGAGGTCGTCGACGTCACCGGCATCGTGTTGACCAAGCTCGACGGGACCGCCAAGGGTGGCATCGTGATCGCGGTTCAGCGCGAGCTCGGCGTACCGGTGAAGCTCGTGGGGCTCGGTGAGGGCCCGGACGACTTGGCGCCGTTCGACCCGGCTGTGTTCGTCGACGCTCTCCTGGGCGACTAGCGATGTCGGGGCTGTTCCGCGAGCAGGTCACAGTGACCTATGTCGACCCCGACAACAACGAGCTCGCAACGAGCTGGGAGACCTCACCGTTACCGCGGGTCGGTGAGAACGTGCGCATCGCAAATGTTCCCTATGTTGTCGAGCGGATCGGCTACGACCTGCCGAAAGACAAGATCGAGCGGGTCTGGATCGTCTTGCGCCACGCTTGAGTCAAAGCGCCTGAGCGCTTCGTAACATCCGCGAAATCATCCGCGTCGTTCGCTGAAACCTGCCGTCAGCAGAGTGCTGATCGACAAGGGGTCGGGCAATGTGGCGCGCCCTCTAAGTGCCAATCACCACACGATGGAGGGTTGATGGACGGCTACTACGCCTGGATGGTCGTAGCCACTGCGCTCGTTCTCATGATGACGACGCCGGCGCTCGCGTTCTTCTACGGAGGAATGACCCGCACCAAGTCGACTCTCAACATGATGATGATGTCGTTCACCGCGATGGGTGTCGTGGGCATCGTCTTCGTGCTCTGGGGCTGGTCGATCGGTTGGGGCGCCGACGGAATCGGGAACGGCAACGGGAAGCTGATCGCGAGCCCGGCCAACACGTTTGGCCTGTTGCACGTGTCGAGCTCGAACTTCATCTTCGTGCTCTTCCAGCTCACGTTCGCAGTGATCACGGTGGCGCTGATCTCCGGCTCGATCGCGGACCGCGTGAAGACATCGTCATGGATCGTCTTCTCGGCCCTGTGGGTCACGTTGGTCTACGTCGTCGTCGCTCACAACGTGTGGGGAGGCGGCTGGTTCTACGCGCACTTCCCGAACCTCGACTACGCCGGTGGAACTGTCGTCCACATCAACGCTGGTGTTGCGGGTGCCGTGCTGGCGCTGATCATCGGCAAGCGGGTGGGCTGGCCGAAGAACCCGGGCAAACCCCACAACGTCACGCTCACCATGCTGGGCGCCGGCTTGCTGTGGTTCGGCTGGTATGGGTTCAACGTCGGCTCGATCGTCTTCAACGCGGGTGGCGCCGACAACCCTTGGGACGCGATCGGTGGCTGCAAGGGTGACGTCGCGTGCCAGTTCTCCACGCAGTTCACGCACGAGACCGGTGTGACCTTCATGAACACCACCGTCGCGACGATGGCGGCGATGCTGGCATGGCTTCTGGTCGAGCGAATCCTGCGTGGCAAGGCGACGTCCCTCGGCGCGGCTTCGGGTGTGGTGGCCGGTCTGGTCGCGATCACCCCGTCCTGCGGCTCGGTCAACACCCTCGGAGCTCTCGCCGTCGGCGCGATCGCCGGTGCGGTGTGCGCGGTCGCGATCGGCCTGAAGTACAAGCTGGGTCTGGATGACTCGCTCGACGTCGTAGGTGTCCACCTCACCGGCGGCATCATCGGCGCGCTGCTCATCGGCTTCTTCGGCACCGTGAAGTCGCCGCAGGGCATCGACGGGCTGTTCCCGAGTGGTGGCGGCGGCCTGTTCTACGGCGGCAACGCCACGCTGCTCTGGCACCAGTTCCTCGGCGTGCTGTTCACTGTCGTGTGGTGCGGGGTCGTTACCGTGATCATCGCGATGTTGATCAAGGTCACGATCGGCTGGCGAGTCACGTCGGACGCAGAGGTCGAAGGCATTGACGTGAACGAGCATGGTGAGTCCGCGTACGACTGGGGGGCGTCCGCGCCGTCCGGTGGATTTGGAAGCCCGGTAATGCACTCGTCATTCGGTCAGCGCACGGAGGTGCAGGCGTGAAGCTCGTCACCGCGATCATCAAGCCGTTCAAGCTCGAGGACGTGAAGAGCGCCCTCGAGGCCTACGGCGTCGCCGGCCTGACGGTCAGCGAGGTGCAGGGCTATGGCCGGCAGAAGGGTCACACCGAGGTCTACCGAGGTGCGGAGTACAAGGTCGACTTCGTCCCGAAGATCAGGATCGAAGTGGTCGTTGACGATGGCGACGCCGACGGGGTCGTCGGGGTCGTGGTCAAGGCCGCCAGCACCGGCCAGATCGGTGACGGCAAGGTCTGGGTGACCCCGGTCGAGTCGATCGTCCGCGTCCGCACCGGCGAGAAGGGTCACGACGCGCTCTAGGCACCGCGGTAGGTCCCGCAGCAATCGCACGGTCGTGAGCCCTAGGCTCACGACCGTGCGAGCGTGCGGGGGATGTTTTTGATGAACGCTGGAGACACCGCTTGGGTGCTCGGCAGCGCCGGGCTCGTGCTCTTCATGACGCCGGGGCTGGCCTTCTTCTACGGCGGCATGATCCGGACCAAGAACGTGCTGGCGATGATCATCGCCAACTTCGCCACGATCGGCGTGATCAGCATCGCTTGGGCGGTCGTCGCCTACTCGATCGCGTTCGGCCCTGATGCCGGCCACGGCCTGCTCGGCAACCTGCATCTCGCCGGGCTGGCTCATCCCGAGATGCAGGTGCCCGGATTCGAGCTGACCGTTCCGCCGTTGGCGTTCGCTGCGTTCCAGATGATGTTCGCGGTCATCACCGCAGCGCTTCTGACCGGAACCGTCGCGGAACGCGCGAAGTTCGGCGGCTTCCTTGTCTTCGCGGTGCTGTGGGTCGTTGTCGTCTACGCGCCGATCGCGCACTGGGTCTTCTCACCGACCGGATGGCTCGCGAAGAAAGGCGTCCTCGACTTCGCCGGCGGCAACGTCGTCGAGGTCGATTCAGGTGCATCGGCCCTCGCGTTGGCGTTAGTGATCGGACGCCGCAAGGGCTGGCCGCGAGAGGCGGTGGCACCGCACTCGCTGCCGTTCACGATGCTCGGCGCCGGCATCCTCTGGTTCGGCTGGTTCGGGTTCAACGCGGGTAGCGCTCTCGCGTCTGGCGCGCTTGCCTCGCAGGCGCTGATCGGGACGCAGCTCGCTGCCTGTTCCGGCATGCTCGCTTGGTTGCTTCTGGAGAAGCTGCGTACCGGCAAGGCCACAACACTCGGTGCTGCGTCGGGGGCTGTCGCCGGTCTGGTCGCGATCACTCCTGCCTGCGGCTTCGTCAACAGCATGGCTGCGATCGCGATCGGTGCCGCAGGAGGCGCCATCTCGCTGTTCGCCTGCAGCCTCAAGTTCAAATTCCTGGGCGGGTACGACGACTCGCTCGACGTCGTCGGCGTCCACGGCGCCGCCGGCTTCGTCGGCACCTTGTTGGTCGGGGTCTTCGCGACCAAGGCGGTCAACCCGAACATCCGGTACGAGGGCCTCGTCAACGGCGGCGGTCACCTGATCGGAGTGCAGGCGCTCGCCCTGCTGTGCACGATCGCGTGGGCATTCACGGTGTCGTGGCTCATCGCCACCTTCGTGCAGCGCACGATCGGCTTGCGGGTCACGGATGCTCATGAGCTCGAAGGCCTCGACACCGCGCTGCATGCCGAGTCGGCGTACGACTTCGGCAACGCCCGCGCGACCCGGATCGGCTCCTAAGCGGCGAGATGTCAGACCCGTCCTCTGGCCTGCGGGACGCACGTGCGGCCGTCCTGGCCACCGAGGGACTGAAGGGCGCCGCGCTGCGCGAGGCGCTGACCGACGCCGCTGACAGCTGGCTCGCCGGCCGCATTGGCGAGGCGGAGGGTGTCGCGCTCGTCGCGGTGGGCGGGTACGGCCGGCGCGAGCCCGCGGCGGGTAGCGACCTCGATCTCGTCCTGCTGCATCGCGACGGTGTCGAGGTCGATGAGCTCGCAAACTCGATCTGGTACCCGGTGTGGGATGCCGGCGTCGGTCTCGACCACTCGGTCCGCACGGTTGACGAAGCCGTCGCCGTCGCTCGCGACGATCTGAAGGCAATCCTCGGGCTGCTCGACCTTCGTCATGTCGCCGGCGACGACGAGCTGACCGCCTCCTTGCGGACGCGGATCTTCGAGACCTGGCGGCGTGACGCGCGTAAGCGGCTCCCCGAACTTGTCGAGGCAGTGCAGGAGCGCGGCGAGCGCTGCGGCGAGCTCGCCTTCTTGCTCGAGCCGGATCTGAAGGACTCCCGCGGCGGCCTCCGCGATGTTCACGCGATGACCGCGATCGCGCTGGCGTGGGTTGCCGACGCGCCCTCGGAGTCGGTCCGCACCGCCTACAACTGGATCCTCGATGTCCGTGGGGAGCTGCATCGCAGGCTGTCACGCGGTAGCGACCGGCTCGTGAAACAAGAACAGATCCCGGTCGCTGCGGCGCTCGATTTCGATGATCCGGACGATTTGATGCGGCGGGTGTTCGACGCGGCGCGAACCATCACCTACGCCACGGACGAAGCATGTCGAAGAGCGCTGGTGGCAAGTCGCCCGCCGAAGCGCTGGGGACGACGCAGCGCCGGATCGCCCCGCCGCCCGCTGGCGGACGGGGTGGTCGAGCAGGACGGCGAAGTCCAGCTCGCTCGTGATGCCGACCCCGGCAGCGATCCCGTGCTGGTGCTCCGGGTGGCCGCGGCCGCCGCGCAAGCGGGTCTGCCGATCAGCGTGAACGTGGCCAAGCGGCTTGCCGCCGAGGCGGCTCCGATGCCCGAACCGTGGCCCGCGCCGGCGCGTGACGCGTTCATCGCGCTGCTCGGCGCCGGTCGCCCGGCCGTCGCTGCCTTTGAAGCGCTCGACCAGGCTGGGCTGCTCGTCCGGCTCATTCCGGAGTGGGAACCAGTGCGCTGCAAGCCGCAGCACAACGCGGTGCACCGGTACACGGTCGACCGCCATCTCATCGAGGCCGCCGTCGAGGCGTCAGCACTGACCCGGCAAGTCGCTCGACCCGACTTGCTCCTGCTCGGCGCGTTCTTCCATGACATCGGCAAGGGCTACCCGGGCGATCACACCGACGCCGGCGTCGAGCGGGTCCCGGCGATCACCCGGCGGATCGGATTGCCGGAAACCGATGTCGAGGTGGTCACCGACCTGGTTCGCCACCATCTGCTTCTTCCTGACACCGCAACCCGCCGCGACCTCAGCGACCCGGCGACGATCGACATCGTCACTCGCGCGCTTGGCGAGGTATCGACCCTTGAGCTGCTGCACGCGCTCACGATCGCTGACGCCGCCGCCACGGGCCCCGGCGCCTGGAGTGACTGGAAGGCCGGCCTCATCGTCGAGTTGGTCCGGCGGGCATCGGCGGCGATGGCGGGCGAGCACCTGTCGGAGTTCGAGACGATCACGGCGCAGCAGCGTTCACTGGCCGAAGGCGGTCAGCTGGCGGTCGATCTGACGGGGTCGCAGCTCACGATCGTTGCACCCGACCGACCAGGCTTGATGTCGCGGTGGGCCGGCGTCGCGGCACTGCACCGGCTCGCAATTCGCTCCGCAACCGCCACCTCGATGTCGACCGGCAGTGGACGAATGGCGATCACCACGCTGGAGGTTGCGCCTAAGTTCGGCTCGCTGCCCGATGTCGTCGCGCTTGCCGCCGATGTGCGCCGCGCGTACGACGACACGTTGCCGCTCTCCGACCGGCTGCGGGAACGCGAGCAGGCGTACGGCGACGCAACGCATGCGATACCGCCGCCGCTCGTCCTCTGGTTCGACGACGAGTCACATCACTCGACCATCGTCGAGGTACGAACGCACGACGCCGACGGGTTGTTGTATCGGCTCACCAAGGTGTTGGCCGACGAGCACCTCGACGTACGGTCCGCACGGATCCAAACCCTTGGCGCGGAGGTGGTGGACGCCTTCTACGTCGTGGACGGCGACGGCAGGACGATCGACGACGCAGGTCGGCGGAAGATGATCGAGGCGGCCCTGATCGCGGCCTGCTAGGACGCCGCCAAGGCGATCTGGACCTGCGTCGCATCGAGCACGTCGCTTGCGCTCAGCAGGACGGCTGCAGCGATGTCGAGCGCCCTTACTCCTGCGGTGGCAGAGACCGCGCGATGTCGCAGTCCGGCCGGCACTTCCATCGACTCGACCGACGCGCCCACCTCGACGACCACGCCGCGCCGCCGGGCGGCCATGTCGGGCATCAACGCGCTCGCGACGAGCATCCGCACCGCGGGAGGCGCGACAACAGCTGCTATGTCGATCGGGCCGAGTCGTTGCTCGATGTGCTGCGTCACCCGATCCCAAGTGCTGCGCTCGGCGGCATCGGCGACGATCCCCATGAAGGTCACGCCCAGTTGCTCCGCGTATGCCGTGGCGGCTTCGACACTGTCGCGGTCGTCGACGACCAAGGCCGGCATCACCCCGTTGTCGCAGAACACGCGCGCAATCCCGACGAGGACGCTCGACGTCCCTGCCAGGACAGCAGCCTTGCCGTTGAGGTCGGGATACCGCGCCGGCCAGACCTCACTCGTCACACCGAGCATTGTCGTCATACGGTTCCGCGCATGGCGCAAGCACCCCGGAACGTCCTCGACGCTTTCTTGCAGACCGTGAAGCGGCAACCCGACGACGTCGCGGTCCGGGAGCTGAACGGTGAGCAGATGACGTGGTCGCAGTACGCCGACCGGGCGTCCCGGTTTGCCGGCGGTCTCGCCTCCCTCGGGGTCGGCGCCGGTGACCGCGTCGTGCTGATGCTTCGCAATCGGCTCGAGTTCCACATCGCCGATGTGGCGGTCCTCGCCGCGGGTGCGACGCCGATCTCGATCTACAACTCTTCATCGCCGGAGCAGGTCGCCTACCTCGTCAACCACTGCAAGGCTGAGCTCGCCGTTGTCGAGGATTGTTTCGCCGAGCGGGTGCTCGCGGCCGCGGCGGACTGTCCGGCCCTGCGGACGATGGTCGTCCTCGGGGACGCGCCGCAGGCGACGATCGCGTGGTCGCAGGTGGCGGACGGCGAGCCCGTCGACATCGCCGCCGCCGCAGCTGACCTCGATCCCACTGCGCTCGCGACCGTGATCTACACCTCAGGTACCACCGGTCCGCCCAAGGGCGTGATGCTCACCCACCACAACGTGATCTCCGCCGCGAGTGCCTTCGCCAGCTACATCGGGCGGGAGACGGACGAGGGCCGTCGGCTGATCTCGTACCTGCCGATGGCGCACATCGCGGAGCGGATGGTCTCGTACTACAGCTCGCTGCTGCGCGGCTCCGAAGTCGTGCCGATGGCGGACCTCAACGAGCTGCCGGCCTACCTCGTTGCGGTGAAGCCCGGCGGGTTCTTCGGCCCGCCGAGGGTGTGGGAGAAGCTCGTCGCGGGAGTGAAGGCGCAGGTCGCCGCTCGCGACGAGGACACTCAGAAGCAGTTCGCCGAAGCCTTGAAGATCGGTCGCCAGGTGCAACAGCTCCGGGCCCGCGGCGAGGAACCGACCGGCGAGCTCGCCGAGGCTTGGGACTTCGTCGATGCGTTCGTGTTCGCGCCGATCCGCGCCGCGATCGGGTTCGACGAGGCGGAGTTCGTCTTCTCTGGTGCCGCTCCGGTGCCGCCCGAGGTGATCGACTTTCTGCGCGACATCGGTCTGCCGATGAGCGAGGTCTACGGCATGAGCGAGAACTGCGGCGGCATGACGTGGGAGCCGTTCCTTGTGAAGACCGGACGGGTGGGTCGCGCATATCCCGGCGTCGAGGTGATCACCGCCGAGGACGGCGAGGTGCTCTGTCGTGGCCCGATCGTGTTCCCGGGTTATCTCGACGATCCGGAGCGCACTGCCGAGGCTCTCGACGCCGATGGCTGGCTGCACACCGGTGACATCGGTGAGTTCGACGACGACGGTTACCTGAAGATCGTCGACCGCAAGAAGGAGCTGATCATCACGGCGGGCGGCAAGAACGTCTCGCCGGCCAACGTCGAGTCCGTGCTCAAGACCGTCCCGCTCGTCGGCCAGGCCATGGCGGTCGGCGACAACAAGCCATACCTCGTCGCGCTGCTGACGCTCGACCCGGACGCGGTGGCGGCGCGCTTTCCGGGCCGACCGCTGGCGGAGGTTGCCGCGGATCCCGACGTGGTCCAGGCGATCGCCGCCGGCGTCGCCGAGGCGAACGAGCGCCTTTCTCGCGTCGAGCGACCTCGCCGCATCACGGTCCTCGCCGACGAGTGGCTGCCGGACTCCGAGCTGCTCACCCCGACGATGAAGCTGAAGCGCCGTGGGGTGCTCGGCAAGTACGGCGACCTCGTAGAACAGATGTACGCCGGCGGCGGCGTTGAAGTCTCTGCAGCAGCAGAGACTGCCAACGCCTCGTAGATCCTGCGCTTCGCGCAGATGTGAGCCGGGGCCCCAACCCCGGCTCAGTCCGCCGCGGACTTGGTATGCACCCCGTAACCTTGCGTTGCGATGTTCGACACCCTTTCTGATCGGCTCGAGTCGGTCTTCACCTCCCTGCGGGGCAAGGGCCGGCTGTCCGAGGCCGATATCGATGCGACCGCGCGCGAGATCCGCATCGCTCTGCTGGAAGCCGACGTAGCGCTGCCGGTCGTTCGGGAGTTCATCGCCGCGATCAAGGAGCGGGCGCGCGGCGTCGCGGTCAGCCAGGCGCTCAACCCGGCGCAGCAGGTCATCAAGATCGTCAACGAAGAGCTCATCGCCATCCTCGGCGGGGAGACTCGCCAGCTCACGCTGGCAAAGACGCCGCCGACCGTCGTCATGCTTGCTGGTCTGCAGGGCGCCGGTAAGACGACGCTGGCCGGAAAGCTCGCCCGCTGGCTGAAGCAGCAGCGCCACGCGCCGTTGCTCGTCGCGGCTGACCTGCAGCGCCCCAACGCCGTCGACCAGCTCAAGGTCGTCGGCGGCCAGGCGGGTGTGGACGTCTTCGCGCCCGAGCCGGGCAACGGCGTGGGCGACCCGGTCGCGGTCGCGCGCAATGCGATCGAACACGCCCGCCGCATGGGGCACGACGTCGTCGTCGTCGACACCGCGGGCCGCCTCGGCATCGACGCGGAGATGATGGCTCAGGCCGTCGCGATCCGCGACGCGGTGTCGCCTGACGAGACGCTGTTCGTCGTCGACGCGATGATCGGTCAGGACGCGGTCAACACCGCCGAGGCCTTCCGCGACGGTGTGGGCTTCACCGGCGTCGTACTCACCAAGCTCGACGGCGATGCGCGTGGTGGTGCCGCCCTCTCCGTCGCGAAGGTGACGGGTCGGCCGATCATGTTCGCGTCGACCGGCGAGAAGCTCGCCGACTTCGATGTCTTCCACCCCGAGCGGATGGCGTCGCGCATCCTCGGGATGGGCGACATGCTCACGCTGATCGAGCAGGCCGAGCGCACCTTCGAGGCCGACGAGGCCGAGCGCATGGCCGAGAAGATGCTCGGCGGCGGCGAGCTGACCCTCGAGGACTTCCTCGAGCAGATGATGATGGTTCGCCGCATGGGTCCGATCGGCAACCTGCTCGGGATGCTGCCGGGCATGGGGCAGATGAAGGAAGCCATCGCGTCGATCGACGACAAGGACCTCGACCGGATCGCCGCGATCATTCGCTCGATGACGCCGGCCGAGCGCCAGGACCCGAAGATCCTGAACGGCTCGCGGCGGCTGCGGATCGCCAAGGGTTCCGGTACGACGGTCATGGAGGTCAACCGGCTCGTCGACCGGTTCTTCGAGGCCCGCAAGATGATGAAGCAGATGACCGGCGGCCTGGGCGGGCCGCGTCGCTCGTCGTCCCGCAAGGGCAAGAAGGGCGGCTCGAAGCGGGGTCGCGGACCGGCGCGGGGACTCGCACCGGGCGCCGCGCTCCCACCCGGACTCGGCCTGCCGCCCGGCATGAAGCTTCCGCCCGGGCTCGCTCCGGACCTCTCGAACCTGAAGCTGCCCGGGTCGGAGTAGCGATGGCGCACTGCTCAGGCTGCGGACGAGAGGTCTTCGGCGGGGCCGTGTGGTGTGCCCAGTGCTATCAGGCGACGATCGAGCGGCCGCTTCCCGTTCGGATAGAGCGGCGAGTCACCCGCTGGGAGAAGTCGGCGACAAGCTTCGGACCGGTTGGACGCGTGCTGTGGACCGTCCTCCTGCTGGTCCCGGTGGCACTCCTGACCTACCTCGGCATCGTGTACCCGGGGCGGCCGCGGGCGGTGGTGGGCCTGGCGCTGGTCGTTTGGACCGCCTTCATGGCTTTCCTGCTGCGAGACATCTGGAAAGCCGTCTCGATTCCGGTGCGGATCCCCGACCCGGAATGACAAACTGAGGCCGCCGGGGTGGACTGAAAGGCGCTTCTCATGGAGCAGTGCTCAGGGTGTGGAGCCGCGCTGCCCGCAACCGCCCAATGGTGTGCCCAGTGCTACCTCCCTAGGGGCAGCACTCCGGCTTCGACCGCCGCCGAGCCAGGCGCACCGGCTGAGCGCTCGATCATGGCGGGCACGCACCAGACCGCGGCCAGCGCTCCAGCCCCGCCCACCGTGAAGACCAGGTGGCGGAAGACCCCGACCACCTTCGGGCCGGTGGGCCGGGTCAGCTGGACGATGTTCTTGATCGTGGTCTTGGTCTTCCTCATCGCGGGAGCGATCGTTACCGGTGGTCTCGATCTGGCCGGACTCGGAATCTGGGGGTTCATCATCATGCCGCTGGGGCTCAGGGACATCTGGAAAGCAGGCTCGCTGCCAGCCAGGTAGACTCCTCCGGCGGCGCGTATGGACGTGAGCGCGTGCAACTACCCCTCTTTGAGTTCTTTTGGAGTGCAGCGCCTCGTGGCAACGAAGATCAGGCTTATGCGACTCGGCAAGATTCGCGCGCCCTACTACCGCATCGTCGTTGCGGATTCCCGTACGAAGCGTGACGGCCGGGTCATCGAGACGATCGGGAAGTACCACCCGAAGTCCGACCCCTCGCTGATCGAGGTCGACTCCGACCGCGCTCGCTACTGGCTGTCCGTGGGCGCCCAGCCCACCGAGCCGGTCGCCGCGATCCTGAAGCTGACCGGTGACTGGCAGGCCCACAAGGGCCTGCCGGCGCCGACCGAGGGAGTGCGTACCGCAGCGCCGAAGACGGACCGCAAGGCCGTGTTCGAGGCCGCCGCGAAGGAGACCTTCGAGGACGCACCCAAGAAGGCCCCTGCGAAGAAGGCGGCCGCGAAGAAGGCGGACGAGGCTCCGGCTGAGGAGAACGCCGCCGACGCGCCGGCTGAGGAGGCGCCCGCGGCTGAGTCCGCTGCCGAGGACGCGCCCGCGGCTGAGGTCGCTGCCGAGGAGGCTCCGGCTGCCGAGGACGCTCCGGCCGCAGATGCTGCAGCTGAGGAAGCCCCCGCCGAAGCGCCGGCAGCCGAGTAAGACGTGCTCACCGAAGCGCTCGACCACCTCGTCCGCGGCATCGTCGACCATCCGGACGACGTCCGGGTCGACCTCCGCGAGCGTCGCAACGGCCGCGTCCTCGAGGTTCGCGTCCACCCGGACGACCTCGGCAAGGTGATCGGCCGGTCGGGCCGCACGGCAAAGGCGCTGCGTGCCGTGATGGGCGCGATCGGCGGCAAGGGCGTGCGCGTCGATCTCGTCGACTAGCTCGACGAGAGCCGTCCGATGCAGCTCGTAATCGGCCGGATCGCCAAGGCCCACGGCATCGCCGGTGAGGTCTCGGTCGACGTACGGACTGACGACCCGGACCATCGCTATGTGCGGGGAGCGTCGCTCGAGACGGACCCCCCTGAGAACGGCCCGCTGACCATCGCCGCCACGAGGTGGCACTCGGGGCGGCTGCTGATCCGCTTCGACGGTGTCGCCGACCGCAACGCGGCTGAGGCGCTGCAAGGCACCTTGCTCGTTGCCGACTCCGAGACGAGTCGCGACGGCGACGCGGACGACTTCTGGGATCACGACCTGATCGGGCTTGCGGCCTTCACGGTCGATGGCGTGCCCCTCGGCACGGTCACCGACGTGCTCCACCCGCCAGGCCCGTCGGTGCTGGTGATCGACCGCGAGGGTGCTGGGGAGGCATTGGTGCCATTCGTCGCCGAGATCGTCCCCGCGGTCGACATCGAAGCCGGCCGGGTCGAGATCGATGCACCCGTCGGCCTGTGGGACCTCTGATGCGCATCGACGTCGTCACGATCTTTCCCGACTACTTCGGGCCGCTTTCGGTCTCCTTGCTCGGCAAGGCGAACCAGCGTGGCGACATCGACGTCCGCGTGCACGATCTCCGCGACCACACCGATGATGTCCATCGGACCGTCGACGACTCGCCGTACGGCGGTGGGCCCGGGATGCTGATGCGCCCGGAGCCATGGGGGCGCGCGCTCGACGCGCTGCTCGCGGAGCCGCCGGCGCCGGACCTGACTCCGTTGCTCCTCCTGCCGACGCCGGCGGGGGAGCCGTTCACGCAGTGCCGGGCGGTTGAGTGGTCGGCGCGCACCTGGCTGATCATCGGATGCGGGCGCTACGAGGGCATCGACGCCAGGGTGGCGATCGACGCCGCGAAGCGGATGGACGTCGCCGAGGTGTCGATCGGCGACTACGTGCTGGCCGGCGGCGAGGCGGCCGCCCTGGTGCTGATCGAAGCTGTCGTGCGGCTGCTGCCGGGCTTCATGGGGAATCCGGATTCGCCGTTGGACGACTCCTTCGCTGCGGGCAAGCTGCTGGAGGCGCCGAGCTACACCCGCCCGGCCACGTGGCGGGACCTGGACGTACCGGAAATTCTTCGCTCCGGGGATCACAGAGCCGTGGCTGAGTGGCGGCGGGCCGAGTCCGAGCGCATCACCCGCGAGCGCCGCCCTGATCTGATCTGATGCCGCGAACCTGAACGGAGGATTACCCGTCTTCAGGGTCCCTGTGGCAAAGTGGATGGACCGCCTGACCGATCGCGCCGCTGCTTCCGCGCGTGCTCCCGAATGAGGATTCACCACCATGCAGACGCTTGACGCGCTCGACGCCGCCTCGCTGCGTAGCGACGTTCCGGTCTTCCGTCCGGGCGACACGGTCAAGGTCCACGTACGCGTGGTCGAGGGCAACCGGACCCGCGTCCAGGTCTTCCAGGGCGTCGTCATCCGCCGCCACGGCGGCGGGGTTCGTGAGACCTTTACGGTCCGCAAGGTCAGCTTTGGCGTCGGGGTGGAGCGGACGTTCCCGGTCCACTCGCCGATCATCGACCACCTCGAGGTCGTGACGCGTGGCGACGTCCGCCGGGCGAAGCTGTACTACCTGCGTGAGCTTCGCGGCAAGAAGGCCAAGATCAAGGAGCGCCGCGACGCGACGCCGGCCAGCTGAGCGAGAGCGCACAGCGACGCGACGTGTCTGACGAATCCGTCACCGAGACCGACGAGCTTTCTGAGCATCCTGCGGATCCGGATGAGTCCGCGGCCGATGACGGCGAGGTCTCGGAAGCCGGGTCGAAGAAGTCCGAGCACCATGGCTCGTTCTGGCGCGAGCTGCCGTTCCTGATCTTGATCGCACTGGTCTTGGCGCTGTTGATCAAGACCTTCCTGGTCCAGGCGTTCTACATCCCGTCCGCGTCGATGGAGAACACGCTGCAGGGCGGTGGTGCGTTCGCGAACTCGGCTGACACCGGCAAGCACCCCTACGACCGAGTCCTGGTCAACAAGCTGGTCTACGACTTCCGTGACCCGCGCCGCGGCGAGATCGTCGTGTTCCGCAAGCCGCCAGGCTGGCCGAACGAGTCGGACTTCAACACCCCGGGCAATCCCGTGGTGCGCTTCTTCCACGGCATCGGTGCGGCGATCGGCATCGCACCCTCCGGTGGCAGCGACTTCATCAAGCGCGTGATCGCCGTCGGCGGGGACACCGTCGAGTGCAAGAACGATGTGCTGTCCGTGAACGGGCGGGTGCTCCACGAGCCCTATCTCTACCCGGGGTCGCACCCGTGTGACGCGGGTGCGTTCGACAACACGAAGAAGACGGTCCCGAAGGGCTCTCTGTTCGTGATGGGTGATCATCGTGACGACTCCGATGACTCCCGGGTCCACGGCTTCGTACCGGTCAAGGACGTGATCGGCCGCGCGTTCATCGTGATCTGGCCGGTCTCGGACTGGAAGACCTTGCCGGTTCCGTCGACGTTCAAGCAGGTCGGCCTGGCCGCCTCCAACCTGCCGGGCGCCCCGCTGCTGGGTGGTGCCGTTCTTGTTGCCCCGATTGCGATGCTGCGGTCTCGCAAGCGTCGACGTAACAAGCGCGCCTGAGGCGTCCGGCGCGTACGCTCGCCGTTGATGGCGCTCTCAGCGGTCAGGACAACCGCTCCGTGGTTCCGGGAAGCCGGGATCTACGGGTATGAGCGGGCGCTGGCCCGGCGTGGGCTGACCCCCGTCGCCGGTGTCGACGAGGCAGGGCGCGGCGCCTGCGCTGGCCCGCTGGTTGTCGCCGCCGCGGTGCTTCGCCCCGGCAAGCGCGGCGAGATCCCGGGGCTGGCGGACTCGAAGCTGCTGACCCCTCTTGCCCGCGAGCGTGTCTACGCCCAGGTGGTTCGTCGCGCGGCGGCGTACTCCGTCGTCGTCATCCCGGCGGTCGACGTCGACCGCATCGGGCTGCACGTCAGCAACGTCATGGGCATGCGCCGCGCGCTCGCTTCGCTGTCGGTGCGACCGGGCTACGTCCTGAGCGACGGATTCCCGGTGCCCGGACTCGAGGTGCCGGGTCTCGCGGTGTGGAAGGGCGACCGGGTCGCCGCCTGCATCGCCGCGGCATCCGTCCTTGCCAAGGTCACCCGCGACCGGATGATGGTCGCGATGCACGACACCTGGCCGGAGTACGAGTTCGCCAGCCATAAGGGCTACAGCACACCGGAGCACCAGAGCGCGCTCGAGGCACACGGACCATGTCCTGAGCATCGTCGGTCCTACGTGAACGTCCGCAGGGTTGATGGGCGAGCGGTGCTCGATGTTGATGGGCGAGCGGAGCTCGATGTTGATGGGCGAGCGGAGCTCGACGCTGAGCTCGATGATGAAGAATGGGTGTCGTGAGCGCCGAGGATCTCGAGAAGTACGAGACCGAGATGGAGCTGCAGCTCTACCGGGAGTACCGAGACGTCGTACGACTGTTCACCTATGTCGTCGAGACCGAGCGCCGCTTCTACCTCACCAACGACGTGCAGGTGATCCAGCACACCGACGGCGGTGAGACGTACTTCGAAGCCGTGATGCACGACGCCTGGGTGTGGGACATGTACCGCCCGGCGCGGTTCGTGAAGAACGTGCGCGTCCTGACGTTCAAGGACATCAACGTCGAGGAGCTGCCCGCTTCCGACCTCGAGCTTCCCGAGGATCGTTAACCACAGCTCGGCTTCGACGCCCGCTCGCCCACAGCCTCCGGTGATGCCGGCAGATTGAGTCGGCGACGGCCCGCACGGTCGTCGCATGCGAGCAAAGGATCAACTCGGTACCGACGGCGAGAACTTCGCGTTGCGCCATCTTGTTGGCGCAGGGTTCGACATCGTCCAGCGCAACTGGCGGTGCGACGCGGGCGAGATCGACATCGTCGCCATCGACGGCAACACGCTGGTTGTGGTCGAGGTCAAGACCCGATCATCTACGGACTTCGGCTTGCCGGCTGAGGCGGTGACGTGGCGCAAGGCGGCGAAGCTGCGCGAGCTTGCGGTGCGTTGGGTGCGGGAGAACCCGTGTCGGATGCCGATCCGCTTCGACGTCATCAGCATCGTGATGCCACGTAACGGCCGTACCGAGCTGCAGCACTACCGGGGCGTCTGCTGATGGGCCGCCTCGGATGTACCCGATCGATCGTCCTGACCGGGCTCGTCGCGCACGCCGTGACGGTCGAGGCGAGTGTCGGTGTCGGGCTGCCCGGCACGGAATGGACCGGGCTGCCCGACACGGCAGTTCGTCAATCCGCGCCGCGGGTGCGATCCGCGGTTGAGAGCGCCGGCGAGGTCTGGCCCGCGCACAAGATCACGGTCGGGTTGTTCCCCGCGTCAGTTCCCAAGAGCGGAAGTCATTTCGACCTGGCAGTCGCGGTGGCGGTGCTGGCGGCTCAAGGTGCCCTCGATCCCTCCGCCGTGCGCGATCTCGTGGTGCTCGGCGAGCTGGGTCTCGACGGCCGAGTGCATCCCGTCACCGGGGTCCTTCCGGCCGTGATCGGCGCCGTCAGGTTCGGGTACTGCAAGGTCGTCGTTCCACGCGGAAACGCTGCCGAGGCTGCGCTGGTCCCTGGGGTGGACATCACTGCGGTGGGCTCGCTCGGGGAGCTGTGCAGCCGCTTGCGTGGGGAGGACACCGCGGCATACGACGATGCCCCGGTTCCGCTTCCGGTTGACGACACCCCGCTCGACCTCGCTGACGTAATCGGGCAGGAAGAAGCCCGCCACGCGATCGAGATCGCGGCGGCGGGCGGACACCATGTCTTTCTCACCGGCCCGCCCGGCGTCGGCAAGACGATGCTCGCCGAACGCCTGCCGGGGCTGCTGCCCGATCTCGAGGGCGACGACGCGCTCGAGGTCACGTCCATCCACTCGTTGCTCGGCCGGCTCGCTCCAGGCAGGCCGCTGTTGCGACGACCCCCGTTCTGCGCGCCGCATCACTCGGCGACTGTCGCCTCCTTGGTCGGCGGCGGGACGGGCGTCCCGACGCCGGGCACGATCTCCCTCGCGCACCAGGGAGTGCTTTTTCTCGACGAGAGCCCCGAGTTCGAGCGTCGTGCTCTCGACGCACTGCGGCAACCGTTGGAGTCGGGACACGTCACCATCCACCGCGCGGGCGGCGTGGCGACGTACCCAGCGCGCTTTCAGCTCGTGCTTGCCGCCAACCCCTGCCCGTGTGCTCGAGGTGGCAAGTCGACCGATGCGGCGTCGTGCCGTTGCACATCGACTCAGCTGCGCGCATACAAGAACCGCATCTCGGGGCCGTTGCTGGATCGCATCGACCTGCGTGCGCGGTTGACGCCAGTGAGCCGGGCCGTACTGGCGGCGGGTGCTTGCGGCGAGCCGACCGCGACAGTGCGAGAGCGCGTCCTCGAAGCGCGAGCCCGCGCGGTCCGCCGGTTGCGGGGAACGCCGTGGACGACGAACGCCGACGTGCCCGGCCCGGATCTTCGGCGTAACTGGCCGATTCCGAGTGATGCGCTGGTCACCTTGTCTGCTGACCTCGACAAGCAACGGCTCTCAACGCGTGGCGTTGACCGCGTCATGAAGGTCGCGTGGACTCTGGCCGACCTCGCCGGCCGTGACGTGCCGCACCGCGATGACGTCGAGCGGGCGCGGGCGCTACGAATCATGGGACAGAGCGCTGACCTGGCGCGGACCGCATGAGCGCGGTCGGCGACGAGGAGCGCGCCGCGCGGGCCCAGCTGTTGCGTGCCGCTGAGCCGCCATCGGCCGGGCTGCTGCGTCACGTGCGCACCGTCGGCCCGGTCCAAGCGGTCGCGGATATTCGCCGGCAGGCGCCGATTGCCAACCTCGATGTCGCGGCGATGGCCGGCCGGTTGCTCGACGTCCCCGCCGAGCGGGAGCTCGAACTGGCGGCGAGGCTCGGTGCGCGACTGGTGTGCCCCGGGGACAAGGAGTGGCCGAGCGGAGTCGACGACCTGGACCAGGTGGACGCCGGATGCATCGCGTTGTGGGTTCGCGGCTCCGGATCGCTGAACGACGTCTGTGAGCGGGCCGTCGCGATCGTCGGGACGCGAGCGCCGACCGACTACGGCGTCTCCATCGCCACCGAGTTCGCGATCGGTCTCGGTGAGCTCGGGTGGACTGTCGTATCAGGACTCGCGCTCGGTATCGACGCCGCCGCCCACCGCGGTGCGCTTGCTGCGGGCGCCGCCACGGTCGCTGTGCTCGCGTGTGGCGTGGACGTCCCCTATCCCGGCGCCAATCGCAACCTCTACGACCGGATCCGTGCGGACGGGGTCGTGGTCAGTGAGCAACCGCCAGGATCGGCTCCGCACCGCGGCCGGTTCTTGGTGCGCAACCGGCTGATCGCAGCCCTTTCCGCCGGCACGGTCGTGGTGGAGGCCGCCCCGCGAAGTGGCGCGAGGTCCACGGCACGTCACGCCGCCGAGATCTTCCGGCATGTCATGGCCGTGCCGGGCCCGGTCGGCTCGATTCTTTCGGCGGGCTGTCACCAGCTGCTGCGCGACCGGCCTGACACCGTGCTCGTCACGAAGGTTGACGAGGTGGTCGAGCAGGTCGGTCCACTCGGCCAGTTCGCGGAGCGTGTGAGTGGGCCGGTTCGTCGCAGGGATCTGTTGGGTCCGGTAGTCAGCCGCGCCTTCGAGGCCGTCCCGGTGATGAAGCCGGTTCCGGTCGACCGGATCGCAGTCACCGCGGGGATGCGACCCGAAGCGATGGCGGCAGCGCTCGCGGCGCTCGCCGCAGCCGGCCTGGTCGAGCAGAAGGACGGCGGGTGGTGCATGACAAAGACCGGCCGCGACGAGCGACGCGGCGGATCGGGAGAGGCACCCGAAGAGCTGGCGCTCGGCTGGTGGTGAGGGCCGCTGCATCTTGACCCGCTGGCAGATTGATCGGCATGGCCGCGTGGCTGCTTGACGCTTCCGGGTCTTGAGCAGAGCGTGGCACCGTGGCCGATTTGGAGGTCGAGCTCGACGCTGGGCTCGACACAGCGACCGCTGCCGAGCTGTCGGCTGAGTTCGCTGACGCCCGCGATCGCTACCTCGAGCATCTGACGTTCGAGCGCGGCCTGTCGCCGCATACCGTCCGGGCCTATGCGAATGACCTCGACAGCCTGCTGACCCACGCCACCCGGATGAGCCGTCGCAGCGTGGCCGAGATCGACATCGGCGTTCTCCGGTCCTGGCTGGCTCAGCTGCTCGCGTTGGGAAAGAGCCGGGCAACCCTCGCAAGACGGGCATCGTCCGCGCGAATGTTCACCGCGTGGGCGGTTCGTGACGGGCTTGCCGACACCGACGCCGGCGCCAGGCTGGCGACTCCGCGTGCGGTGCGGAAGCTGCCCGAGGTGCTGCGCGTCGACCAGGCAGCGGCCGTCATGGCGGCCGCCGCGGCGGACGCCACCCCCATCGGGCTGCGTGACGCGGCAATTGTCGAGCTGCTCTACGCGACCGGCGCCCGGGTGAGCGAGCTGTGCGGCCTCGATATCGACGACCTGGATCGCGAGCGGCAGACGGTGCGGCTGTTCGGGAAGGGGGCGAAGGAGCGCGTCGTCCCGCTGGGGGTGCCTGCCGCGCGGGCAACCGCGGCGTGGCTGGCGCGTGGCCGACCGGCGCTGGCGGTTCCTGACAGCCCACCGGCGCTCTTGCTGGGTTCGCGGGGCCGCCGGCTCGACCCGCGAGCGGCGAGGAGAGTGGTGCACGAACGGCTCAGTGCGGTTCCGGGTGTCGGTGACCTCGGCCCGCACGGGCTACGTCACACCGCGGCGACTCATTTGTTGGAGGGTGGCGCCGACTTGAGAAGCGTTCAGGAGCTGCTGGGTCACGCTACGCTCGCAACCACTCAGATCTACACCCACGTTTCCATCGAACGGCTGAGAGCAACTTATGAGTCCGCGCACCCCCGAGCGTGACAAAGTCGCGCTCGAGGACGACGACACCCGGACCGACGGGCCGAACGTCGATGCGGCGATCGGTGAGCTCTGGCGGACGTTCAAGGAGAGCGGCGACCTCGCGCTTCGCGAGCGGCTGATCCTCCACTACTCACCGCTGGTGAAGTACGTCGCCGGCCGGGTCGGCGTGGGTCTGCCGCCGAACATCGAGCAGGCGGACCTGGTTTCCTACGGGATCTTCGGGTTGATCGACGCGATCGAGAAGTTCGACGTGAGCCGCGCGATCAAGTTCGAGACCTACGCGATCAGCCGGATCAAAGGCGCGATCATCGACGAGCTGCGCGCGATCGACTGGATCCCGCGCTCGGTGCGCTACAAGGCACGAGAGGTCGAGAAGGCCTACGCCGCGCTCGAGGCGAGGTTGCATCGCACGCCGACAGAGGCTGAGGTGGCGACCGAGCTGGGCATCCAGCTCGAAGAGCTGCACGCGATCTTCTCCCAGGTGTCCTTCGTCAACGTCATCGCCCTCGACGAGCTGCTCAACGTCGGCGGCGAGCGGGGCGACAAGCTGTCGCTGGTCGACACTCTCGAGGACACCAAGGCCGAGGACCCGGTTGCGGCGTTCGAGACCGAGGAGACCAAATACCTCCTCGCTCGCGCGATCAACACGCTCCCGGAGCGCGAGAAGATCGTCGTCACCCTCTACTACTACGAGGGCCTCACGCTCGCTGAGATCGGACAGGTGCTCGGCGTGACGGAGAGTCGCATCTGCCAGATGCACACCAAAGCCGTGCTGCAGCTGCGCGGCAAGCTCGCCGAACCCAAAGATTGACCTACCCCAGCGGCAGGAGCCGCACCCGCAGCAGGCCCAGCAACGCGAGCGGGTCGAGGTAGTCCCTTCCGCGCAGCAGTCCCCAGTGCAGCGCTTCGGCATCCAGGTGCCCGATGACCTGCCCGGCGTTCACCCGCTGACCGCGGTGCACGGTGGGCGTGACGGGCTCGTACGTCGTCCGGAGCGCGCCGAACGTGATGGCCACGGCGCCGACGCCGCCGACCAGCCCGGCGAAGGTCACGATGCCGCTGTTCGAGGCGTGAACCGCCTGACCCACGTGTCCGCCGAGGTCCAGTCCGCGGTTGCCGGCCAGCCAGGGTTTCGGCGGCGGGTCGAAGTCCCGCACGATCTGGTTCGGCGCCGGTCGCAGTGGCCATTCGTAGCCTGCGGGGGAGCCGCCCCGCACCGTGCTCGGCGCGGCTGCGGCGCCGGTGGCGAGCGCGATCAGCGCGGCGGACAGGCCGGTGAGCGTCCTGATCATGCGGGGATGGTCACCGCCGTGGGGGGACCTGCCCAGCGCGGATTTCGCGCCTGTGGACAGTCGCCCGTAGACTCGCCGCAGCGGTTCACCCCGGTGAACCGACTTCGCACGTCACCAGATCGTCCCAGGGGTCGAGTTCAACTCGGCCTCGATGGGCGAGGCGCGCCGTACGGTCCCGCGGGTCTACTCGACACGAGGGTTCGACGCGCCGGCGGCGTCAGGCACGGTGACCAGCCGGTCACGGTGAACAAACCGAGCGGACGCCCGAAGGGCGTCTGCGAGAGGAGCACGACCTATGGCCGTCGTCACGATGCGCCAGCTGCTCGAGAGCGGCGTCCACTTCGGGCATCAGACCCGTCGCTGGAACCCGAAGATGAAGCGCTTCATCTTCACCGAGCGCAACGGCATCTACATCATCGACCTGCAGCAATCGCTGTCCTACATCGACCGCGCGTACGACTTCATCAAGCAGACCGTCGCCCACGGCGGCTCGGTGCTGTTCGTCGGTACGAAGAAGCAGGCGCAGGACGCGATCGCCGAGCAGGCGACCCGCGTCGGCATGCCCTACGTGAACCAGCGCTGGCTGGGCGGCATGCTCACCAACTTCTCGACCGTCCACAAGCGGCTTCAGCGGCTAAAGGAGCTCGAGGTCATCGAGGCGACCGGTGGCACGAACGTGACCACCAAGAAGGAAGCCCTGGTCCTCTCGCGCGAGCGCGAGAAGCTCGCGCGCACGCTCGGCGGCATCCGCGACATGGCCAAGGTTCCGAGCGCGGTCTGGGTGGTCGACACCAACAAGGAGCACATCGCCGTCGCTGAGGCGCGCAAGCTCAACATCCCGGTCGTCGCGATTCTCGACAGCAACTGCGACCCCGACGTCGTCGACTACCCCATCCCGGGCAACGACGACGCGATCCGCTCGGTCGCGACGCTGACCCGCGTCATCGCCGACGCGGTGGCCGAAGGCCTGATCGCACGGGCCGGTGCGGCCGAGGGCGACGAGACGCCGGAGCCGGGCCAGCTCGGCACGGACGAGCCACTGGCCGACTGGGAGCGTGAGCTGCTCGAGGGCACCGCAAGCGCGCCGGCCGAGGCTGCCGAAGGCAGTACACCTGCTGCCGAAGGCAGTGCACCTGCCGCGGAGGCAAGCGCGCCGGCCGAGGCTGCCGAAGGCAGTGCTTCTGCTGCCGAAGGCAGTGACACCCCAGCGACCCCGGAAGCGAGTGACAACTGATGGCTGTCAGCGCTGCTGACGTAAAGAAGCTCCGCGACGCAACCGGCGCGGGGATGATGGATTGCAAGAAGGCACTGGAAGAGGCCGACGGCGACTTCGACAAGGCCGTGGAGATCCTTCGGGTGAAGGGTGCCGCCAAGGCCGCGAAGCGCAGCGACGAGCGCGAGGCCACGAACGGCCTCGTCGCCGCCGCCGAAGGCGCGATGATCTCGCTTGCCAGCGAGACCGACTTCGTCGCCAAGAACGAGGAATTCCAGAGCCTCGCCGCCGACATCGTCGCGCTGGCCGCTTCGACGCACCCTGCCGACGCCGAGGCGCTCGCCGCGGCGACACTGGCGGACGGTCGCACCGTCGCGGCCGCGATCGAGCAGACTTCCGCCGTCATCGGCGAGAAGCTTGCACTCGGCGAGGTCGCGGTCTTCGAAGGCAAGACCACGACGTACCTGCACAAGCGAGCCACCGACCTCCCGCCGCAGATCGGTGTGCTGGTGCAGTTCGAAGGCGACGACGCCGAGACGGCGCGCGGCGTGGCGATGCAGATCGCTACGTACAACCCGCCGTACCTCAACCGTGACGACGTTCCCGAGGACACCGTCGCCAACGAGCGCCGGATCGCCGAGGCGACCGCGCGCGAAGAGGGCAAGCCGGAGCAGGCCCTGCCGAAGATCGTCGAAGGCCGACTGACCGGTTTCTACAAGGACAACGTCCTGCTCGATCAGGCATACGTCCGCGACAACAAGAAGTCGGTGCAGGCCGTGCTCGACGAGGCCGGCGTGAAGATCACCAAGTTCGTCCGGTTCGCGGTGGGCGCCTGACGCATGGCTGACTCGCCGGCGAGGTGGGGGCGCGTCCTGCTCAAGCTGGGCGGGGAGATGTTCGGGGGCGGCTCGGTAGGAGTCGACCCCGACGTCGTCCAGGACGTCGCGCGGCAGATCGCCGATGTCGTCAGCAGCGGCGTGCAAGTTGCCGTCGTCATCGGCGGCGGCAACTTCTTTCGCGGCCATGAGCTGTCCGAGCGCGGGATGGACCGCGGCCGCGCGGACTACATGGGCATGCTCGGTACGGTCATGAACTGCCTCGCGCTGCAGGACTTCCTCGAGAAGCAGGGTGTCGAGACCCGTGTGCAGACGGCGATCATGATGGGCCAGGTGGCCGAGCCCTACGTTCCGCGTCGCGCGATCCGTCATCTCGAGAAGGGGCGCGTCGTCATCTTCGGTGCGGGCCTCGGTGCACCGTTCTTCTCCACCGACACGACCGCCGCGCAGCGCGCGCTCGAGATCGGCGCCGAGGTCCTGCTGATGGCCAAGGCCGTGGACGGCGTGTACGACGACGACCCACGAGCGAACCCGGCCGCGAAGCGGTTTGCCCACATCACCTACTCCGAGGTCGTGGCTCGCGAGCTCAAGGTCGCGGACCTGACCGCATTCACGATGTGCATGGACAACTCGCTGCCGATAGTCGTGTTCGACCTGATGGTCGACGGCAATATCGGACGGGCCGTCCGTGGTGAGAACATCGGCACGGTTGTTGATGGAAACGCTGCGGTTGATGGAGGCGGGACCTCGTGATCGACGAGACGATGTTCGAGGCTGAGGAGAAGATGGAGAAGGCTGTCGGCGTTCTCCACGACGATCTGGCCACGATCCGCACCGGCCGGGCGACCCCGCAGATGTTCTCGAAGATCGTCGTCGACTACTACGGAACGCCCACGCCGGTGAACCAGCTCGCTTCGTTCAACGTCCCCGAGCCGCGGATGGCAGTCATCTCGCCGTACGACCAAGGCTCGCTCGGTGCCATCGAGAAGGCGATCCGCGACAGCGACCTCGGCGTCAACCCCACGAGCGACGGCAAGATCATCCGTGTCGTCTTTCCCCAGCTCACCGAAGAACGGCGCCGGGAGATGATCAAGGTCGCGCGGCACAAGGCGGAGGAGAGCCGGGTCTCGATCCGCAACATCCGTCGTCACGCCAAGGAAGCCCTCGACAAGCTCCAGAAGGACGGCGAAGTCGGCGAAGATGAGGTGACTCGGGCGGAGAAGGAGCTCGAGAAGACCACCCACGGCTACGTCGAGCAGGTCGACGAAGCGCTGCGGGCCAAGGAAGCCGAACTCCTCGAAGTTTGATCAGCAGATGAGCGCGGAGTCAGGGCGGGCGGGTCGCAACTTGCCCGTCGCCATCGGGGTTGGCCTGGGCCTCGGCGCGCTCATCCTGACCACGCTGTATCTCTACAAGCCCGCGTTCCTGGTGGTCCTGATCCTGGCGATCGGGCTCGGCATGCAGGAGCTCGTGCGGGCGCTCGGGGCGAAGGACATGCATCCGCCGCTGGTGCCTCTTCTCGTCGGTGCGGCGACGATCATCTGCCTGGCCTACTGGGACGGCCGCGACGCCATGACCTCCGCGATGGTCCTGACGATCCCGGCGATCCTGCTATGCCGCATCTGGAAGGGCACCGACGGCCTGGTCGCTGACTTCTCCTCAGGAATCCTCGCGCTGGTCTACGTCGGCTTTCTCGCCGGGTTCGCGGCGCTGCTGCTCGGCCCACCCGACGGCGACCGCCGGGTCACGTGCTTCGTCGCGACCTGCGTCGCTAGCGATGTCGGCGGCTACGCCATGGGAGCGATGTTCGGCAAGCACCCGATGGCGCCGCGGATCAGTCCGAAGAAGTCCTGGGAAGGCCTCAGCGGCTCGATCATGATGTGCGCCTTCATCGGATGGCTTCTGTGCACCACGCTGCTCCATACCGACTGGTGGCAAGGCATCGTCTTCGGGCTCGCGATGGTGACCACCGCGACGCTCGGTGATCTCGGCGAGTCGATGGTGAAGCGCGACCTTGGGATCAAGGACATGGGATCTCTGCTGCCGGGGCACGGTGGGCTCATGGACCGCCTCGACTCCCTGCTGCCGTCTGCGCCGGCGGCCTGGGCGCTGCTCGCGGCCTTCGTGCCGCTGCACTCGTGAGGCAGCTCTCTTTTGCCTAAGCCCCATCGGCCGCCACGTCACCTCGCCGACCTCGACATGGCGGAGCGCCGGGCGGCCGTCAAGGACGCCGGCGAGCCGGCGTACCGGGCCGAGCAGCTGTCGCGGAACTACTTCGTGCATCACCGCGACCTGACGGCGATGACGGATGTGCCGGCGCGGGATCGCGAGCGGCTCGCCGCCGAGTTCATGCCGGTACTGCTCGACGACATCCGGACCGTCGAGTGCGACCAGGGCAAGACCAGAAAGACGCTGTGGCGGCTCGGCGACGGCTCCCTCGTCGAAAGCGTGCTGATGCGCTACCCGGATCGCGTGACGATGTGCGTGTCATCGCAGGCGGGTTGTGGCATGGGGTGCCCGTTCTGCGCGACAGGTCAGGCCGGCCTGACGCGCAACCTGTCGTCGGCCGAAATCGTCGAGCAGATCGTCGTCGGCGGCCGGGGGTCGGTCGACAACGTGGTCTTCATGGGGATGGGCGAGCCGCTCGCCAACTACTCGGCACTGCTCAGTGCGCTGCGCCGGCTGACTGACCCAACACCCGACGGTCTGGGGATCGGACAGCGTCACATCACCGTCTCGACCGTCGGGCTCGTTCCAGCGATCGACCGGCTGGCCGGCGAAGGGCTGCAGGTCAACCTCGCCGTCTCACTGCATGCCCCCGACGACGAGCTGCGGGACACCCTCGTGCCGATCAACTTGCGATGGAAGGTCGCCGAGGTGCTCGACGCGGCATGGCGTTACGCCGAGGCGACGTCCCGGCGGATCTCCTTCGAGTACGCGATGATCCGCGACGTCAACGACCAAGCGGACCGCGCGCATCTGCTCGGTTCGCTGCTCGCGGGCAAGCTCGCACACGTGAACTTCATCCCGCTGAACCCGACTCCCGGCTCGGAGTGGACCGCCACCACCCCTGAGCGCGAGCGCGAGATGGTTCGGATTCTGCGTTCGTACCGCGTGCCGACTACCGTGAGGGACACAAGAGGGCGCGAGATCGACGGCGCGTGCGGCCAGCTCGCGGCAACAGTCCTGTGATGAGTCAACCCAGACTTGATGGAGGTCACACGATGAAGCGCTCCGCGTTGGCGACCGTAGTCGCGACTGCGGTGCTGGCCACTACGGCCGGCTCGGCGGCAGCAGCCACTCACGCCCGGCACAGCTCGATCTTCGCGGGCTACGAGGTGTCGAAGCCGAAAGCGCACCTCAAAGAAGTCACCGCGACCTTCGTGGTTCCCAAGATCACCTGTGAGGACCAGTTCGGCGGAGTCGGACCGTCCGTTCTCGTCTACTCGAACGTGAATCCACACACCGGCACCCACCGCACGTCCGGCGGAGGCATCGGCGTCGCGTGTGAGAACGGGCAGCCCTTCTACCAGTCGGTTTTCATCGTCAATGACAAGACGCGGGACGGTGGTTTGATCGGCTTCGATCCGGGTGACGTCGTCGTTGTCACGGTGTCAGTCGATCGCGGTGGGTCCGACGTGACGATCGAAGACGTGACGACGAACAAGTCGACGACCCACACCGGCGCCGGCAAGGTTGCGAGCCAGACATTCATCGGCGACAACAGCGTCAATGTCGATGGCGTGAGCGGCCCGCTCGACCCGTTTACGAAGACGCACGTGAGCAACGTGTTGATCGACAACCAGCCGCTCGGATCGAGTCATCCGCACCGATACACGTGGGTGCGCAACGGGAGGACGCTGGTGTCGGCGAGTGCACTTACCGCAGCGGAGAACTTCACCCTCACGTTCCGCAGCAGCGGCTGACGCCGCCGGTCTGCCGAGGTCAGATCAGCTGCGAAGCCTCGGTCAGGACGGACTCGAGGACTTCGACGATCTCGTCGAACTGCTGCTGTTCGCAGATCAGTGGGGGCGACAGCTGGATGACGGGATCGCCCCGGTCATCCGCCCGGCAGATCAGACCCGCGGCGTACAAGGCGCCGGACAGGAATCCACGAAGCAGTCGTTCGCTCTCCGCATCGTCGAAGGTCTCGCGTGTGGCTTTGTCCTTGACGAGCTCGATGCCGTAGAAGTAGCCGTCGCCACGGATGTCGCCGACGATCGGCAGTTCCGACAGGCGTTCGAGAGTGGCGCGGAACGCCGCCTCGTTCCTGCGGACGTGTCCTAGAAGATCGTCCCGCTCGAAGATGTCGAGGTTCGCCATGGCGACGGCGCACGACACCGGGTGTCCGGCGAACGTGATGCCGTGCAGAAACGACGCGGTGTCGTTCAGGAAAGGCTCGATCAGCCGGTCGGAGGCGAGCATCGCCCCGATCGGCGAGTAGCCACTCGTCATGCCTTTCGCGACCGTGATGATGTCGGGGACGTAGTCATAGCGCTCGGCGCCGAACCAGTAGCCGAGCCGACCGAAGGCGCAGATGACCTCATCGCTGACGAGCAGGACCCCGTGGCGGTCGCAAACCTCGCGAACCCGCTGGAAGTAGCCAGGCGGCGGCGGGAAGCAGCCGCCGGAGTTCTGTACCGGTTCGAGGAACACTGCCGCGACCGAGTCCGGACCTTCACGCACGATCGCCCGCTCGATCTCGTCCGCGGCCCACTGCCCGAACCGGGCGATGTCGTCGCCGTGTTCGGGCGCCCGGTAGAAGTTGGTGTTCGGCACTCGCACCCCGCCGGGCACGAGCGGCTCGAACGGCGCCTTGATGCCCGGCACGCCGGTGATCGAGAGTGCGCCCATCGTGGTGCCGTGATAGGCGATCTCGCGACTCAGCACCTTGTAGCGACCGGGCTGGCCGGTGAGCCGGAAGTACTGGCGGGCGAGCTTCCAGGCGCTCTCGACAGCTTCCGAGCCCCCGGTGGTGAAGAACACGCGGTTGATGTCTCCGGGCGCCAGAGACGCAAGTCGCTCGGCGAGCTCGATCGCGCTGGGGTGCGCATAGCTCCACAGCGGGAAGTAGCCGAGCTGTGCCGCCTGCTTGCCCGCCGCGTCCGCGAGCTCTTGGCGACCGTGACCGGCCTGTACGACGAACAATCCTGAGAGCGCGTCCAGGTATCGCTTCCCGTGGCTGTCCCAGACGTAGGCGCCTTCGCCCCGCTCGATCACCGGGATCTCGTGATCGGCGTAGCTGCCCATCCTGGAGAAGTGCATCCAGAGATGGCGGCGTGCCGCCTCGGACAGCGACGTCATCGAGTGCCTCCACAGGTCGTTCGATCTTGAACATAGACCGGAGCGGGCGACGGCGGCAGGATGATCGGGTGCAGCTTCGCAACTTCATCAATGGTGAGCACGTCGACGCCCGCAGTGGCCGGATGAGCGACGTCGTCGACCCTGCTACGGGAGAGGCGTATGCGCAGGCGCCGGTATCCGGCGGCGACGACATCGACGCCGCGATGGCCGCGGCGCACGCCGGGTTCAACGTGTGGCGCGAGACCACCCCTTCGGAACGTGCGCGCGCACTTCTCCATATCGCCGATGCGATCGAGGCCAACGCCGATGCGATCGTCGACGCCGAGTGCCGCAACACCGGCAAGCCGCGCGCCCTGACGTTGTCCGAGGAAATCCCGCCCGCAGTCGACCAGATCAGGTTCTTCGCCGGAGCTGCCCGCGTGCTCGAGGGACGCTCCGCGGGCGAGTACCTAGCCCGCCACACGTCGATGATTCGTCGTGAACCCGTCGGGGTCTGCGCCCAGGTGACGCCGTGGAACTACCCGATGATGATGGCGGTCTGGAAGTTCGCGCCGGCGATCGCGGCCGGCAATGCGGTAGTGCTCAAGCCCTCCGACACGACTCCAGTCAGCACCGTGCTGCTCGCGGAGCTCGCCGCCCCGTTCCTGCCGCCCGGCGTGTTCAACGTGGTCTGTGGTGATCGGGAAAGCGGGCGTGCGTTGGTCACCCATCCGATCCCGCAGATGGTCTCCATCACCGGCAGCGTTCGCGCTGGCGGGGAGGTTGCAGCGGCCGCCGCGACGGACCTCAAGCGCGTCCATCTCGAGCTCGGCGGGAAGGCGCCGTGCGTCGTGTTCGACGATGCGGACATCGAAGCGGCGGTCGAAGGGATCTCGATAGCCGGCTATTTCAACGCCGGCCAGGACTGCACCGCGGCCACGCGAGTTCTCGCGGCGCCCCGTGTGTACGACGACTTCGTCGACGCGCTGACCGAGGCGGCGAAGGGCCAGACTGTGGGCGCCCCCGATGAGGACGCCGATTTCGGCCCGCTCAACAACGCCAGCCAGCTCGACCGAGTGAGCGGGTTCATCGACCGCGTCCCGCAGCATGCCAGCGTCCGTACCGGTGGAGAGCGGCTCCGCGACAAGGGCTTCTTCTACGCCCCGACCGTCGTCGCGGATCTCAAGCCGGACGACGAGATGGTGCAGAACGAGATCTTCGGTCCGGTCATCACCGTGCAGCGTTTCAGTGACGAGGACGAAGCGCTGAAGTGGGCCAACGGCGTGAAGTACGGCTTGGCGTCATCGGTGTGGACCAAGGACCATGGGCGCGCGATGCGGATGGCCAAGGCGCTCGACTTCGGCTGCGTGTGGATCAACACGCACATTCCGCTCGTCGCCGAGATGCCACATGGTGGCTTCAAGCACTCGGGCTACGGCAAGGACCTGTCGATGTACGGCTTCGAGGACTACACGCGCATCAAGCACGTCATGACCAACCTGGACAGCTGAGCAATCTCAGTCGTCGCCGGCGAGCTCCGGTGGAACGAGTGGTGAGCCCGGCGGCACGTCCGCGGCACTGAGTGACGGGGGAGTGCCGACCGCGAAGCCCGTCGATTCGGGCACCAGGGTAGGTGTGTTGCTGTTGAGCACCTCGCCTCGGAAGAACGCAGGGCGGGCGACGTTGCAGCCGATCATCACGAGCAAGCCGACGATCGCCGCAAGGATGACAAGGAGGGCGACGCCGCCGACGTCCCAATGCGGTGAGAACGGCATCTGCCACGAGGTGAAGCTCGACTCGATGGCGAGGACGCTGTCGCTCGACGAGTTGGGGCTGAGCCAGTTGAGGTACATGCTCCAGCCGCCTACGAAGAACAGGATCGCGGCACCAAGTGTCGGGATCACTCCTTGCATGAAGAAGTCCCGAGTCTTCTTCGTCAGCGTCCTGCGGTAGTACCACGTGCAGGCGATCCCGGTCGTGCCGTAGTACAGCGCGATGAACACTCCGCACGAGGTCACCGAGTCCGCGATGACGTTGCCGTGGGACAGGTAGTTGAAGACCACGTAGAGGACGCCCGACACCGCCCCCATCGCCACCGTGGAGACGCTTGGGGTCAGGTAGCGGGGGTGGACCTTTGCGAACGCTGATGGGATGGCCCGGTAGACCGCCATCGCGAGGGTGGTCCGCGCGGTCGGCAGGATCGTCGTCTGCGTTGATGCCGCCGCAGAGCTGAGAACCATCAGCAGCAACAGCTTCAGGAAGACCGTGCCGATCCAGTTGTGGCCGAAGACGGCGTGACCGAGAACGGACAGGACGTCGTTGACGTTGTCACCGTTTGCCAGTCCGATACCTGTGTCTCCGACTCCCGCGAACGCCTGGGCCGCGAAGGTGACGACGAAGTAGATGGCGAGCAGCAGGATCGTTGAGATCACGGCTGCGCGGCCCGCAGTCCGTTGCGGGTCCTCTGTCTCCTCGTTCACGGTGACCGCGGTGTCCCAGCCCCAGTAGATGAAGATCATCAAGATGAAGCCGGCGACGAACGCCGACGCGGACGATATGCCGAAGGGGTTCAGCCAGCCCCAGGTCGGACTCAAATGACCCTTCGGGGCATTGCCGGTGGAAACCCGGACCAAGGCAACCGCTGCGAAGACCACGAGCATCCCTGCCTCGATCGCCAGCAGGCCCTTCTGCATGTTCGCCGACACCTCGATGCCGCGGTAGCAGATGTAGGTCATGACGACGAGCCAGAGCAGGCCGACGAGCAGGACCCAGCCACTCGCGGCGTTGTTGCCGATCTTGTCGGCGCCGAACAGCAGGAACACGTACTGGCCGGCGATCTGCGCGAGGCTCGCCATGATCAGGACATCGGAGGCGATGATGCCCCAGCCGCCGGCGTACCAGCCGGCCCTCGGTCCGAACGTCCGGGTCGCCCAGGTGAAGGTCGTGCCGCAATCCGGGTCCGCCTTGTTCAGCTCGCTGTAGCCGATCGAGATCATCCACATCGGAATGAAGGCAAGGACGACGATGATCGGCGTGTGCACGGTGGCGTGCAAGACGATGTAGCCGAGCGTCGCAGCAAGGCTGTAAGCGGGAGCGGTCGAGGCGACACCGACGACGACAGTTGACCAGAGACCGAGGGCGCCGGTCTTGAGTCCCTTGCCGGTGGGCGCCTGACTCCCGATCGCTGCTGTCATTGCGCCCCTCTCGGATCCGCCGAACGATCTTGGGCAGGACGCTACTGTCCCCGCATGCGGGTTGTCATGATCGGCGCGGGAGGCGTCGGAAGCGCTGCCGCCGGGATCGCGTCCCGTCGCGACTTCGCTTCCGAGATTGTCGTGACGGACTACGACGAGGGGCGCGCCCGCGCCGTTGTCGACCGGCTCGGCGACGAGCGCATGACTGCCCGGCGAGTCGACGCCGGCGACACCGCGGCGGTGGCCGATCTGTTGCGCGATGCCAATGCTGACGCGGTGCTCAACGCCTGCGATCCCCGCTTCGTCATGCCGATCTTCGAAGCCGCGCGTGAGACGGGGACGACGTACCTCGACATGGCGATGTCACTGTCACGACCGCATCCCGACGAGCCGCACATCAAGACGGGGGTGATGCTCGGCGACGAGCAGTTCGCGGCCGCGGACGACTGGGAGAGCGCCGGCCTGCTTGCCCTCGTCGGGATCGGGGTCGAGCCGGGGCTCTCCGATGTCTTCGCGCGCTACGCGGCCGACCGGCTCTTCGACGAGATCGACCAGATCGGGGTGCGCGACGGCGCCAACCTCGTCGTCGACGGATATGACTTCGCGCCGACCTTCTCGATCTGGACGACGATCGAGGAGTGCTTGAACCCACCGGTCATCTGGGAGCGCGACCGTGGCTGGTTCACGACAGCGCCGTTCTCAGAGCCGGAAGTCTTCGACTTCCCAGAGGGAATCGGCCCGGTCGAGTGCGTGAACGTCGAGCACGAGGAAGTGCTTCTGATTCCGCGCTGGGTCGATGCCAACCGTGTGACCTTCAAGTACGGGCTCGGCGAGGAGTTCATCAGCGTCCTGCAGACGCTGCACCGACTGGGCCTTGATCGGACCGACCCCGTCCAGGTCGGGCCCGCGAAGGTCTCACCACGAGACGTGGTCGCGGCCTGCCTTCCGGACCCGGCGACGCTCGGCGACTCGATGCGCGGGCTGACCTGCGCGGGGACGTGGGTGACGGGCGTCCGTGACGGCGCCGCCCGCGAGGTGTATCTCTACCAAGTTGCCGACAACGAGGAGTGCATGCGGGTGTGGGGCTCGCAGGCTGTGGTGTGGCAGACGGCGGTCAATCCGGTTGTCGCTCTGGAGCTTCTGGCGGCGGGGGTCTGGTCAGGTGCCGGGGTGCTGGGCCCGGAGGCATTCGACCCGCAACCGTTTCTCGATCTGCTCCCGGAGTACGGCGCCCGCTGGGGGATGGTCGAGCGGTAGCCGACAATGGAGTCGTGAGCCGAGCCGTCGTGAGCCGAGACCTTGTGATCTTGGGCTCGACCGGTTCGGTCGGAACCCAGGCGATCGACCTCGTGCGAGCGAACCCTGACCGGTTCCGCGTGGTCGGCCTCGCCGCCGGCGGGGATCGAGCTCAGCTGCTCGCCGAGCAGGCCATCGACCTGGGGGTCGAGGTCGTTGCGGTCGCCAAGTCCTCAGCGCTCGAGGATGTCCAGCTCGCGCTGTACGCAGAGGCGCAGCGGCGCGGGTACGACCGCGGCGACTACGAGCTGCCGAAGCTGCTGGCTGGACCGCAGGCCGCCGCCGAAGTCGCCGGGTGGCAGTGCGACGTAGTCCTCAACGGCATGACGGGATCCGTCGGGCTCGCTCCTACGCTCGCCGCCCTCGACGCCGGCTCGATCCTCGCGCTGGCCAACAAGGAGTCGCTCATCGCGGGCGGTCCACTCGTCGCGGGCCGCGCCAAGCCGGGGCAGATCGTCCCGGTCGACTCCGAGCACTCCGCGCTTGCGCAGTGCCTGCGCGTGGGCGCGGCGAGCGACGTACGCAAGCTCGTCCTCACCGCCAGCGGCGGTCCGTTTCGTGGGCGTTCCCGCGATGACCTCGCAGCGGTCACCAGGGAACAGGCCTTTGCCCACCCCACCTGGGACATGGGCCCGGTCATCACCCTGAACTCAGCGACGCTGGTGAACAAGGGCCTCGAGCTGATCGAGGCGCACTGGCTGTTCGACGTCGCCTTCGATGCCATCGATGTCGTCGTACACCCGCAGTCGATCGTTCATTCGATGGTCGAGTACGTGGACGGCACGACGGTCGCAGTCGCGAGTCCGCCCGATATGCACGTCCCGATCGCCCTCGCCCTCGCGTGGCCGGAGCGGGTCCCCGACGCAGGCCCCGCTGTCGACTGGACCGAGGCCGGGACGTGGACATTTGAGCCGTTGGACGACGAGACGTTCCCGGCTGTCGGCCTCGCCCGTGAAGCAGGTCGCGCAGGGGCCACGGCACCCGCCGTCTTCAACGCGGCCAACGAGGAGGCCGTCGCGGCTTTCATCGCCGGCCGGATCGGCTTCCTGCGGATCGTCGACACCATCGCCACAGTGGTCGGCGAGCACAGCGCGACTTCAGGTTCCACCCTTACCCTGGAGGACGTGGCAGATGCCGAGGCTTGGGCGCGGGCCCGGGCGCGGGAGCTAACTCGATGAGTTACGCGGTCGGCGTGATCGTGTTCTCGGTCGGCATCCTCGTCTCGATCATGCTGCACGAGCTCGGCCACTTCACCACCGCGCGTCACTACGGGATGAAGGCCTCGCGGTTCTTCGTCGGGTTCGGTCCCACGCTGTGGTCGACCCGGCGTGGCGAGACCGAGTACGGCGTGAAGGCGCTCCCGATCGGCGGGTTCGTGAAGCTCGACGGGATGACAGCGCTCGAGCCGATCGATCCCGCCGACGAGGACCGCGCCTTCTACAAGCAGCCTGCGGGGCGTCGACTCGTCGTTCTCTGTGCCGGCTCGTTCACGCACTTCGTGATCGCGATCCTGCTCGTCTTCGGGGTCATTGTCGCGACGGGTGTCGACCCGCTCAACTCCCGGCCGACGACGACGATCGATCAGGTCGAGAAGTGCGTGCCACTCAAGCTCACCGAGACTGCGTGTTCGGCGAAGGACCCGCGCGCTCCGGCCTACGGCAAGCTGCAGGCGGGTGACCAGGTCGTCGCCGTCAACAAGACCGCTGTCGACAACTATGACCAGCTGTCGAGCCAGCTTGAGGCGCATCCGGGCCAGCTGTTGGTTCTGACGGTGCTCCGTGACGGTCACGCGTTGAACGTGCCGCTCGTCACCACTGCCGTGAAGCGCGACAACAAGCTGGTCGGCAAGATCGGCATCTCGCCGCGGGTCGAGGGCAAACCGGTGAGCTTTGCGGGAGCCTTCGGCAAGACCTTCGGGACGCTCGGAAAGTTCATCACCTCCTCGGGCAAGGCGCTGGGCGATCTGCCTCACCAGGTTGGTGACATCTTCTCCGGCAAGCAGCGAAGTGATCAGGGCGCCGCGAGCATTGTCGACGTCGCGCGGGTGAGCGGCCAGATCAGCTCGTCAGGCGCCGGCACCGCAGACGTCATCGCCGCGCTGCTGCTGATCCTCGCCCAGGTGAACCTGGCGGTCGGATTGCTGAACATGCTCCCGCTGCTGCCCTTCGACGGCGGCCATGTCGCCATCCTCAGCTTCGAGGAGGTGCGGTCCAGGCTGTTCCGCATGGCAGGCCGTGCCGACCCGGGTCGCGTGGACATCATGAAGATCCTGCCCGTGACCTACGCTGTGTTTGCAGTGATTGTCGGCCTGTCGTTGGTCTTGCTCTACGCCGGCATCACGAACCCCATCAGCATTCAGTAGAAGGAAACATGGCCCTGGCCCCGCGCCGAGTCACTCGGCAGATCCACGTGGGCAACGTGGCGGTCGGCGGCGACGCCCCGGTCAGTGTCCAGTCGATGACGACGACCAAGACGGTCGAGGTCGACGCGACCCTGCAGCAGATTGCCGAACTGACGGCGGCGGGCTGTCAGATCGTCCGAGTCGCGGTTCCGAGCCAGGACGACGCCGACGCGCTCCCGGAGATCACGAAGCACTCGCAAATCCCGGTGATCGCGGACATCCATTTCCAGCCCCGCTACATCTTCGCCGCGATCGACGCCGGGTGCGCCGCTGTCCGGGTGAATCCTGGCAACATCAAGGAGTTCGACGGCCGCGTCAAGGAAGTCGCTGAGGCGGCGAAGGCGGCCGGCGTACCAATCCGCATCGGTGTCAACGCGGGCTCGCTCGACAAGCGCTTCCTCGAAAAGCATGGCAGTGCCACGCCCGAGGCGCTCGTCGAGAGCGCACTCTGGGAGTGCTCGCTGTTCGAGGAGCATGACTTCCGTGACATCAAGATCTCGGTCAAACATCACAACCCGGTCGTCATGGTCTCGGCGTACCGCTTGCTTGCCGAGCGATGTGACTACCCCCTTCACCTCGGAGTGACCGAAGCCGGTCCGCTCTTCCAGGGCACGATCAAGTCGGCTGTCGCATTCGGAGCGCTGCTCGCCGAGGGCATCGGCGACACGATCCGGGTTTCGCTGTCGGCGCCGCCGGTCGAGGAAGTCAAGGTCGGCATCGCGATCCTCGAGTCGCTCGGGCTCCGTCGCCGACGCCTCGAGATCGTCTCCTGCCCGTCCTGCGGCCGTGCCCAGGTGGACGTCTACACCTTGGCCGACAAGGTGCAGGCGGGACTCGAGGGCATGACTGTGCCGCTCCGGGTCGCCGTCATGGGTTGCGTCGTCAACGGACCCGGCGAAGCGCGCGAGGCCGATCTCGGCGTCGCGTCCGGAAACGGCAAGGGTCAGATCTTCGTCAAGGGCGAGGTCATCAAGACCGTGCCGGAGGCGCAGATCGTCGAGACGCTGGTCGAGGAGGCGATGCGCCTCGCCGAGCAGATGGAAGCCGACGGCGGCCTTCCCGGTTCCGATGAACCTGCGTCCGGCAAGCCCATCGTCTCCATCGGCTAGTCGGCCGGCTCTCGATGCTTCGAGTCCTCGACGACCGGGACATGCCCGCCGTTCTCGATCTGCTCGACGCCGATCCGGTCGGCAACGTCTTCGTTGCCTCGCGAGTGAACGCCGCCGGGCTCGCGCCCGAGCGGCTCGGCGCCCAGGTGTGGGGGTACGGCACCGACAGTCGCCCAACGGCGCTGTGTTACGCCGGAGCCAACCTGATCCCCATTGGTGCTGACGACAACGCGCTGAGTGCCTTCGCCGAGCATGCCGCGCGGCAAGGCCGGCGATGCTCGTCGATCGTCGGTCCCGCCGACATGGTGGCTGCGATGTGGGAGGTGCTGGAGCCGCATTGGGGCCCGGCTCGGGACGTACGCATGCGTCAGCCGCTGATGCTGACGACGGCGCACTCCTCGATCCCGCCGGACACGGCGGTGCGACGAGTGAGACTGGATGAGCTCGAGCTGTTGCTGCCGGCGTGCATCGCCATGTTCACGGAGGAAGTGGGCGTCTCTCCGGTTGCGGGAGATGGCGGTGCGCTCTACCGTGCACGCGTTCGCGAGCTCGTCAGCAGCGGACGTGCGTTTGCCCGGTTCGAGGACGACCGCGTGGTGTTCAAGGCTGAAGTCGGCGCAGCGACGAAGGCCGCGTGTCAGGTGCAGGGCGTGTGGGTAGAGCCCGGGTTGCGCGGCCGGGGGTTGTCCATCCCTGGCATGGCCGCCGTCGTTGCGTCATGCCTTCGCGACGTCGCGCCTGCGGTGTCGCTCTACGTCAATGACTTCAACGCCCCCGCAAGGCGCGCTTACGAGCGGGTGGGCTTCGCGGAGATAGGTCTGTTCGCGTCGATCTTGTTTTGACTGGCGAGATTCGATTGGATGCGACGTACCCCCGCGTAAGGAGCTCATCGCATGCGCAAAGCCGGACTTGGAGCAGTCAGCGTCGCGCTCGTTCTGGGCCTCGCGGCCTGTGGCTCCAGCAGCAGTGGCGGCGGGGCGGCCGGCCCTGGCGGGGGATCGGCGAACCCGAAGGCAACGATCGTGTTGGGTACGACGGACACCATCGTGTCAGCGGATCCGGCAGGCGCCTACGACCTGCCGTCCTGGAACTTCCAATACAACATCTACCAGAAGCTGCTGGCGGTCCCGCCGGGCACGAGCGACGTCGCACCAGAGGCGGGGAAGTGCGACTTCAAGGGCAAGACGACGTACGTCTGCACTGTGGTGCCTGGTCAGAAGTTCTCCAACGGTGACCCACTGACGGCCGAGGATGTCGTGTACTCCTTCAACCGGGTACTTGCCATCAACAGCCCGAACGGCCCGGCGAGCTTGTTCGCTCCGATGAAGAGTGTGAGCGCGTCCGGCGACACCGTGACGTTCACGCTGAAGGCGCCTGACGCAACTTGGCCGAACGTCCTCACTACCGCGGCTGCGTCCATCGTCGACAAGGCGGTGTTCCCGGCGAAGAAGCTTCTTGCCGATGACAAGGTGGTCGGGTCTGGTCCTTACCAGCTGTCCAGCTACACGCCGAACCAGCTCGCTGAGTTCACTCCAAATCCGCACTATGGCGGTACCGATCAGCTGAACAACTCCAAGTTCGTCGTGAAGTTCGAGCAGGATGCTTCGACTCTCGTTTCCGATGCCCAGTCGGGACAGGTGGACATCGCCTACCGAACGTTGTCACCCACGCAGCTGTCCGCACTGGGCAACTCCGATGGGCTCAGCCTCGCCAAGGGCGTCGGCATCGAGATTCGCTACCTGGTGTTCAACCAGAAGCTGCAACCGGGCGGCACCGCGGAGCAGAAGCTCGCGATCCGTCAGGCGGCTGCCCAGGTGGTCGACCGCTCGTCGATCGCGTCGTCGGTCTACCGAGACACCGTCTCGCCGTTGTACTCGATCATTCCGCAGGGTCTCAACGGCGCGACTGACGCGCTGAAGACGGCGTACGGTGCGGGGCCTGATGTGACGAAAGCAAAGGCGGCCCTCGCCGCGGCCGGCGTCTCAACTCCGGTGTCGTTGACGATTTGGTACAACGTCAACCACTACAACGATGCCGACCTGGCGACCGAGCTGATGCGCCAGCTCAATGCGAGTGGCCTCTTCAAGGTGAAGCTGCAGACCGCGGAGTGGGCGACGTACGACAAGGCTGCGTTGACCGACACGTACCCGGCCTTCCTGTTCGGGTGGTTCCCTGACTACCCGGACGCGGACGACTACACAGGTCCGTTCTTCCCCTGCAAGACGGCGTTCCTCAACGACCACTACTGCAACCCGGAGGTCGACCGGCTCATCACTGCCGAGCAGGCATCCACGAGCGACACCGAGCGCAACCAGACCTTCGCGCAGATGCAGACACTGCTCGCGAAGGATGTCCCGCTGATTCCGATCTGGCAGGGAGGCCAGGTCGCAGCGGTGCGCGATGGCGTCACGGGGGTCGAGTCGACGCTCGACCCGGACTACGACTTCCGGTTCTGGCTGATCGGAAAGAGCTAGGCAGAGAGCCCAACCGTCGGTGGCCCCTCGCAACACGGGGTCGCTGCGTCGCTATCTGGTGACGCGGCTGCTCCTCGTCATACCGATGGTGTTCATCCTGCTCACCGTCGTCTTCGTCCTGATGAGGGTCGCCCCTGGCGACCCGATCCAGGCGTCCGTCGGTGCTCACCTTTCGCCGGCACAGCTTGCGGTGCGCGAGCACCAGGCCGGCTTCGACCAGCCTCTGGTGGTGCAGTACTTCCACTACCTCGGGCAAGTTCTCAGCGGGAACTTCGGGACGGCGATCACCGACCACCAGGCGGTGACGCAGATCATCATCCGCAACGGAGGCGCGACCCTCGAGCTGACGCTTTCGGCAATGTTCATCGCTGTCGCGGTCGGCGTTCCGCTCGGCCTACTCGCCGGGCGGATGCGCGACTCCTGGGTGGATGTCTCGTCACGGTTGTTTGGAATCGTGATCTACGCCGCCCCGGTGTTCTTTCTCGGACTGCTTGCGCAGGAGCTGTTCGGCCGCAAGCTCGGGTGGCTTCCGACATCGAGCCAGGCGTCGGTGCTGACCCAGCTCGACATCAAGTCGCACACCCACGTGCTGATCCTTGACGCGATGATCGACGGCAAGTGGGGAGATCTTCCCGACCTCTTCAAGCATCTGGTCCTTCCCGCGACGGTGCTCGGGCTGACCATCTCGGGTGTCGTCATCCGGTTGGTGCGCGTCAACGTGATCCAGACGCTCCGCGGCGACTACATCGAAGCGGCTCGGGCGAGGGGCATCGGCGAGCGTGGGGTGGTGGTGCGGCACGCGCTCCGCAACGCGCTCGTTCCGATCGTGACGATCACCGGGCTGCAGGCGGCGCTGCTGATGTCCGGCGCGGTGCTCACCGAGCAGACGTTCAACTGGCCGGGCATAGGCAACCGGCTCGTGTTCTATCTAGAAGCTCGTGACTACACGGCGGTGCAGGGCATCGTCACCGCGTTCACGTTGGCGGTCGTGGTCGTGAGCCTTCTGATCGACATCGTCAATGCCTGGATCGACCCGCGGGTGCGCTACTGATGCGCGGACTTCGTCGGGTGCTTGCTCCGCTGTTCGCAGCTCGTGGTCTGCCGCGCGTCCTCCTGTGGGTGGGACTGTCGCTCACCGCGATCTTCGTCGTCCTTGCGATCTTTGCTCCGCTGATCGCGCCTTACGGCTTCGACCAGTACGCCGCCGACGGCGTTCGATTCCCGCAACAAGCCGCACCATCGATCCATCACCTGCTCGGCACGACAGTGCAGTCCGACGACGTGTTGTCCAGAATCATCTGGGGCGCGCGGACCTCGATCGAGGTGGTTCTCCTCGCCTTGCTGCTCAGCATCGCCATTGGTGTGCCGTTGGGCCTGATCTCTGGGTACTTCGGAGGATGGCTTGATCGGGTGCTTGTCCTCATCAACGACTCGTTGATCGCCTTTCCCTATTTGTTGCTGGCCATCGTGATTGCGTTTCTCCTGCAAGGTTCGATCGGTGGCGGGGTGGCGACGGCGGCGATCGCGATCACCGTCATCTACATCCCGCAGTACTTCCGCGTCGTTCGTAACAGCGTTCTCTCGGTGCGCGAAGAGCCGTACGTCGAAGCCGGCAGAGTCATAGGCGCGCGCCCTCGAACGGTTATCCGGCGGTATGTCTTCACCAACGTCGTGCAGTCCGTCCCGGTGCTTGCGTCACTCAACGCGGCCGACGCGATCCTCACACTCGCCGCCCTGTCGTTCTTGGGGATCGGGATTGATCCTTCCGCCGCTGCCGAGTGGGGATACGACATCTCGCGCGGCATCGACGACGCACAGGCGGGCTACTGGTGGACCGGGTTGTTTCCCGGGCTTGCGATCATCCTGCTCGTCACCGGGCTGACTCTGGTCGGCGAAAGCCTCAACGACTCGATCAACCCACTGCTGCGTCAGCGCCGCTTCACCGACACAACGCTTCCCGATGCCGGCGTCGAGCCGGCGATGGCGGCCGAGGCGCCGGGCAATGCCGTCATCAGGGTTCGCGATCTCCGGGTCTGGTACGGGAGCGAACGGGGTCCGGTCCAAGCGGTCGACGGCGTCTCACTCGACGTGCGCCAGGGGGAGACCGTCGGCGTGGTCGGCGAGTCGGGATGCGGCAAGTCGACGCTGGCTCGCGGCTTGCTGGGTCTGCTCCCCGCCGGAGCAGTCTCCGATGGCATCGTCGAGTTCGACGGGCAGAACCTCGTCACTCTTTCATCTGAGGAGATGCGGTGGCTGCGCGGGCCTTCTCTCGGGATGATCTTCCAGGAGCCGATGACGCGACTGGATCCTCTGATGCGGGTCAGTGCGCACTTCGCTGAGGCGCTACGCGTCCATCAACCCGAGCTCAGCGACGAGCAGGTTCGGCGGCGATCTCTGGATGCGCTCGCGCAAATGGGAATTCCGCCGACGCGCTTCGACAACTACCCCTACGAGTTCTCCGGCGGGATGCGGCAGCGAATACTGATCGCCCTCACCTTGGTGCTCGGGCCGCGTTTCGTGGTTGCCGACGAGCCAACGACCGCGCTCGACGTGCTGGTAGAGGCGCAGATCCTTCAGATCCTCGCTGACGTCAAGGCGAACTTCGACACCTCGATCCTGTTCATCACCCACAACCTGGGAATCGTCGCTGAAGCGTGTGACCGCGTGGCCGTGATGTACGCCGGCCGCATCGTGGAGCAGGGTCCGGTCTCGACGGTGTTCTCCCAACCGCAGCACCCTTATACGCGTGAGCTCCTGGCGTCGACGATCAGCCTGACCACCACCGGCCTGCACTACATCGAAGGCTCCCCGCCGGACCTGTTCTCGCCGCCGACCGGATGTCGTTTCCACCCGCGGTGCCCGAACGTGATGGACATCTGCAGCGAACGTTTCCCGCAGCCGGTCGATCTCGGCGGCGGCCATCCTGTGGAGTGCTGGCTCCATGTCTGAACCGACCGGTGAGCACCCGTTGCTCGAGCTGGCGGACCTTCGGGTGCACTTCGGCTTGCGCGGGAGCTTCCTGCAGCGGATGGTCGGACGGGACGTCGGCGCGGTCAAGGCAGTCGACGGCGTCACGCTGACGCTGCGTCGCGGTGAGGTGCTCGGGGTCGTCGGGGAGTCCGGCAGCGGCAAGACGACGCTTGGGCGGGCTGCACTCCGCACAGTTCCGGTCACCTCCGGGAGCGTGCGGTTCGACGGAGTGGACATCAGCGGATTGCGGGAGTCGGAGTTGCGACCCCTTCGTCGCCGCATGCAGATGGTCTTCCAGGACCCGAATGCGTCCCTCAACCCCGCGATGACGATCGGTCAGGCAGTCGGACACCCGCTGCAGGTCCACCACATCGCGCGAGACGCAGCGGAGCGACGCGATCGAGTCGCAGCCGCCTTGGAGCGCGTCGGGCTCGGCCCCGCCGAGCGGTACCTGGACAAGTACCCGGGCGATCTTTCCGGCGGCCAGAAGCAGCGAGCAGTTCTCGCGCGGGCTGTCATCTGCGAGCCCGACCTGCTCGTCGCGGACGAGCCGGTCTCGATGCTCGACATGAGTGTCCGCGCCCGCATCCTCGAGCTGATGCTCGACCTCAAGAGAGATCTCGGGCTGACCTTCCTCTACGTGACCCACGACCTTGCGACCGCCAAGTTCTTCTGCGACACGATCGCGATCATGTACCTCGGCAGGATTGTCGAGTACGGCCCGGCGGAGCAGATCTATGCCGAGCCACGGCATCCCTACACCCAGGCGCTGCTGCGTGCGATACCCGAACCCGATCCGTCGCGGGCAGTGCCCCGAGACCTCCCGCGTGGCGAGATTCCCGATGCCGCGAGCCCACCCCTCGGCTGCTCCTTCCACCCGCGCTGCCCCGTCGCGTTCGAGCCTTGCGGCTGGGAAGGCCGCGATCTGGCAGACCTGTTGGAACGACACTGGGTGTCGCGCTCGCCCGAGACCTACGAGGTGGAGCGGGCGGCTGTTGGGGGTTTGTCACAGTTGGAGGTGCCAGCCACGACGGTACGGGTGCCGGCTGGGAGTGGCCGCACCGGCGAGGACGTCGTTTCGTTGCTCGAGACGATTCGTGGCGAGAGCCCGACCGACCCGATCTGGCGTGGCGTCCGGAACATCCGGCCCGACGGGGACGGCGTCACCGTCGACTTTCGTGACGACTACGTCGATCCTCCGCTCTACGACGTCGGTGACGTCAGGGTCGCCTGCCTGAGATATCGGGGCGACACCGCCAAATAAGGTGGTCCGCATGGTGACGCGGATGTCGCAGCTGTTCCTTCGCACGCTGCGCGATGACCCGGCGGACGCCGAGCTTCCCAGCCACCGGTTGCTGGTCCGCGCCGGTTACATCCGCCGCGTGGCCCCGGGCATCTACACCTGGTTGCCCCTCGGCCGGAGGATTCTCGAGAACGTAGCCGCGGTCGTGCGCGAAGAGATGAACGCGATCGGCGCGCAAGAGGTGCAGTTCCCCGCGCTGCTGCCTCGTGACATCTACGACGCGAGCGGGAGGTGGACCGCGTACGGCGACAACATCTTCCGGCTCAAGGACCGGAAGGAGGCCGACTACCTCCTCGGTCCGACCCACGAGGAGATGTTCACCCTTCTCGTGAAGAGCGAGCTGGCGTCGTACCGGGACTATCCGATCTCGCTGTACCAGATTCAGACGAAGTACCGCGACGAGGCACGGCCGAGGGCAGGTCTGCTGCGAGCTCGCGAGTTCGTGATGAAGGACTCGTACTCCTTCGACGTTGACGACGCCGGCTTGCAGGCGTCCTATGACGCGCACCGCGGTGCCTACCAACGGATCTTCAGCCGGCTGGGCTTGGACTACCGCATCGCCTTCGCCGTCTCGGGTGCGATGGGCGGATCGGCGAGCGAGGAGTTCCTTGCGCCCGCTGAGTTCGGCGAGGACACATTCGTACAGTGTTCGAGCTGCGACTACACGGCGAACACAGAGGCCGTCGAGATCCGCACGCCCGAGGCGCAGAACCCGGCGGACCATGGTGCTGCCGAGGTCCTGGACACTCCGGACACGCCCACCATCGAGACGCTCGTTGCTCTCGTCAACGAGCGGTGGGACACCAAGATCACCGCCGCGGACACGTTGAAGAACGTGGTGTTGAAGACTCGTGAACCGGGCGGCAAGTGGGAGCTGCTGATCGTCGGCGTGCCCGGCGACCGTGAGGTCGACATGAAGCGCCTTGCTGGTCAGCTCGAGCCGGTCGAGGTCGAGGTCGCGGATGCCGACATCATCAAGACGGTGCCTGGGCTCGTGCCGGGCTACATCGGGCCGCAGCGGCTCGCGGAGCTGGGCGTCCGCTACCTGGTGGATCCGACTGTGGTCCCGGGCAGCTCCTGGGTCACGGGGGCGAACGAGAGTGGCAAGCACGCCGCGAATGTCGTACGCGGCCGCGACTTCGAGCCGGCTGGTGAAATCGGTGCGGTCGAGATTCGCGATGGAGACCGGTGCGGACGGTGCGGCGGCGAGCTGTCGATCGCGCGCGGCATCGAGATCGGCCACGTGTTCCAGCTCGGCAGAAAGTACGCCGACGCCTTCTCGCTCGATGCACAAGGTCCGGACGGCGAGTCGATCCGCATCACGATGGGCTCCTACGGCGTCGGCGTGAGCCGCGCGGTCGCCGCGGTTGCTGAACAGACGTTGGACGAGGCGGGCCTGTGCTGGCCCGCGTCGATCGCGCCGTACGACATTCACATCGTGCCGGTCGGGAAGGGGACCGAGCAGCTCGACGCGGCGACCAAGCTGGCCGACGACCTCGAGGCGGCCGGTCACCGGGTGCTGCTCGACGACCGTGACGGCTCGGCGGGGGCGAAGTTCGCCGACGCCGACCTGCTGGGGATGCCGACGATCGTCGTCGTGGGCAAGGGTCTCGCTGACGGCAACATCGAGGTGAAGGACCGAAAGACGGGCGAGCGACGAACCGTGGCGCTCGGCGATGCGGTGGCTCAGCTCGCCTGACGGCGACCCGGTATCGAGGCTGCCGGCGCCCCCCATCGCGCCGCAGCGACCGCTGCATTCGTCAACCACCCGACGGCAACCTCGCGGGCTGGTGACTGTGCAGCAGTCGAGGCACAGAGATCCCACGCCGCGCCCGCTGCGCCGGATTCGAGCTGCGCAGCGAGCAGGCGAGCCGACTTCGCGCCTGTCACGGGCATGGGCAGTCGATACGCGGCCTGCGACGGGGGCGCGACCGCGCCCGCCGTCGTGATCAGCGCCGAGATCCGATCGCGCAGGTTCTCGTGCGCGACAAGCTGGCTGAAGGCGTACTTCCGGTCCTTTCCCGACAGGTGGGCGCCGACGACGCCGTACCCGTACACGACGGCCTGCTCCGCCGCGAGCGCCTGCTTGAGAGCAACCAGCTCAATCACCTAGTAGCACCTCGTGGGACGCGGCGATGCTCGCGAAGACTGCGGCGTGCATCCCGTTGCTGGCCGCGACTGCTGCCGTCCGAAGCGAGTCGGCGCTGCCGCGAAGCTGCACGCGAACCGGTTCGGTGACCGGTGTCGTCGTAGCGGTTGGGGACGGAACCGTCCCGCCGAGGGCCGCAAGGTGCTGCAGATGGGCTGCGCGTTCCGCAGGATCGGTTGTCTCGCTCAGCAGCTGGACTTCCATCGCCCGCGCCTCGGCTAGTGCGGCGGCATCGGGATCGACGTGGGGCACGGGCGGCGACGAGGGGTGCTTGCACGCGGCTATGGCGAGCAAGCCGGCGCCGAGAACGGACCGCCGAGTGATCGTGGCGGCGGATTTCACCGCGCCCAGTCTGCCATTCGCACTAACCTTCGGCCCTGTGACACCTAAGGGCGGAGCGGCCACCACCGCAGCATCGCTGCGTCCGCTGGTTGAGCCGGTCGTGGAAGCGACTGGCTACGACCTCGAGGACGTCGTCGTCTCCTCGGCAGGCCGCCGAAGCGTGGTCCGCGTCGTGGTGGACCGTGACGGCGGCATCGATCTCGACGAGGTCGCCGACGTGTCGCGAGCGGTCTCCGATGCCCTCGACGGGGCCGGCGTGTTCGGAGATGCCGCCTATACGCTCGAGGTCACCTCGCCAGGCGTCGACCGCCCGCTCACCGAGCCTCGCCACTGGCGCCGCAACATCGGCCGGCTCGTCAAGACCGACTCGTTCACTGGTCGGATCAAGGACGTCACGGACGATGGAGTAGCCGTCGAGGTCAAGGGCGCGGAGCAGTTCGTGCCGTTCGGCGAGCTCGGGAGCGGCAAGGTGGAGATCGAGTTCCGTCGCGACGGGGCTGACGCATGAACATCGACATGACCGCGCTCAAGAGTCTCGTCCGGGAAAAGGACGTGTCGCTCGACACCGTGGTCGAGGCTCTCGAGTCCGCATTGCTCGCGGCTTACGAGCGCACCGAAGGTGCTCAGCCACGCGCCCGGGTCGCGCTGGACCGGAAGTCCGGCGAAGTCACCGTCTGGGCGCAGGAGGTCGACGAGGAAGGCCAGCTCCTCCGGGAGTACGACGACACCCCGAGCGACTTCGGCCGGATCGCGGCGATGACTGCGAAGCACGTCATCATGTCCCGGCTCCGCGACCACGCCCAGGAGACGACGTACGGCGAGTACGTCGGCAAGGAGGGCGACCTCGTCAGTGGCGTCATCCAGCACCACTCGGGCATGCGCGAGGGCGGCCCGGTCCTCGTCGATCTCGGTGACCTCGAAGGGGTTCTGCCGCCTGGCGAGCAGGTGCCGGGGGAGCGCTACGTGCATGGCGAGCGGCTGCGGTGTCTGGTCGTCAGCGTGAACCGTGGCCTGCGCGGCGCGCAGGTCACGCTGTCGCGCACGCACCCCAACCTGGTCCGGAAGCTGTTCGCGATGGAGGTGCCGGAGATCGCCGACGGCACCGTCGAGATCGTGGCGATCGCCCGGGAGGCCGGGCACCGCACCAAGATCGCCGTCCGCTCCAACTCCAACGCGGTTCGGGCTCGCGGCGCCTGCATCGGGCCGATGGGTGCCCGAGTGCGGGCGGTCGTCACCGAGCTGCACGGCGAGAAGATCGACATCGCGCTGTGGAGCGATGACCCCGCGACGCTGCTGACCGAGGCGCTCTCGCCGGCGCGCGTGCTGTCGGTCGAGGTCGTCGACGAGGAGGCCCGGGCCGCCCGGGTGGTCGTCCCCGACTACCAGCTCTCGCTCGCCATCGGCCGCGAGGGTCAGAACGCG
>DASZXY010000018.1:0-25509 GCA_035545635.1 Mycobacteriales bacterium
CGTCTACCGCTACAAGTAGGAGAACGACCGTGAAGGTCAAGCCGAGCGTCAAGAAGATGTGTGACAAGTGCAAGGTGATCCGCCGTCATGGCCGGGTCATGGTGATCTGCGAGAACCTGCGGCACAAGCAGCGGCAGGGCTAGCAGCCACCAGATAGCGCGCACCAACCTGCGTTTCCAGAACGCAGTACCCCCGGCGCGGAGGCCGGGGCCTGATCGGGCGATCGGGACGGTGACGCGGAAGACCTCCGTGAATCTGAAGGAGTAACGCCCGCACATGGCACGCCTTGTCGGCGTCGACCTGCCCCGCGACAAGCGGGTCGAGGTCGCGCTCACCTACATCTTTGGCATCGGGCGCACGCGTGCGCTCCAGACGCTGGCCGAAACCGGCGTCAGCCCCGACATCCGCGTTCGCGACCTCAGCGACGACGACCTGGTCAAGCTGCGCGACTGGATCGAGGCCAACTACCGCATCGAAGGTGACCTTCGACGCGAGGTGGCTGCCGACATCCGCCGCAAGATCGAGATCGGCTGCTACCAGGGCATCCGCCACCGTCGTGGACTGCCGGTCCGCGGTCAGCGCACCCACACCAACGCTCGTGGCCGAAAGGGTCCTCGCAAGACCGTGGCCGGCAAGAAGAAGGCAGGTAAGAAGTAATGCCTCCGGCACAGAAGAAGGCTGCGGCGAAGAAGGTTCGCCGCAAGGAGAAGAAGAACATCGCGCACGGCCACGCGCACATCAAGAGCACGTTCAACAACACGATCGTGTCGATCTGCGACCCGATGGGCAACGTCGTGGCTTGGGCCAGCGCCGGCCAGGTCGGCTTCAAGGGCTCTCGTAAGTCCACGCCGTACGCCGCGCAGATGGCCGCCGAGGCCGCTGCCCGCCGCGCGCAGGAGCACGGCATGCGCAAGGTCGATGTCTTCGTCAAGGGTCCGGGCTCCGGCCGTGAGACCGCGATTCGTTCACTTCAAGCAACTGGCCTGGAGGTAGGCACCATCTCCGACGTAACCCCGGCGCCGCACAACGGCTGCCGTCCCCCGAAGCGCCGGAGGGTCTGAGTGCCCCACGAAAACGTTCGCTGCGCTCACGTTTCCGCGGGGGCCCCGAAAAACGAAGGAATGAACTGATGGCTCGGTATACGGGGCCCGATTGCAAACGGTGCCGTCGCGAGAAGACGAAGCTTTTCCTCAAGGGCTCCAAGTGCGAGTCCTCGAAGTGCCCGATCGAGATCCGTCCGTACCCGCCGGGTGAGCACGGCCGCGGTCGTAGCAAGGACAGCGAGTACCTGCTGCAGATGCGCGAGAAGCAGAAGTGCGCGCGCATCTACGGCGTGCTCGAGAAGCAGTTCCGCCGCTACTACGAGGAGGCCAACCGGCGTCCCGGCAAGACCGGCGAGAACCTGCTCCAGCTGCTCGAGCGTCGTCTTGACAACGTCGTCTACCGCGCTGGCTTCGCGCACAGCCGCGACATGGCGCGCCAGCTCGTCAAGCACGGCCACTTCGTGGTCAACGGCCACAAGGTCGACATCCCGAGCTACCTGGTCGAGGAGAACGACATCATCGAGGTGCGTCCGAGCTCGGTCGAGCTGACGCCTTTCGTGATCGCGCGCGCCGAGGCCGGCGAGCGGACCGTGCCCGCATGGCTCGAGGTCATCTCCAACCGGATGCGAATCCTGGTCCACGCGATGCCGGCTCGCCAGGTCATCGACACCCAGGTTCAAGAGCAGCTGATCGTCGAGTTGTACTCGAAGTAATAGTCGTCCGAGCTTTTCTCGCTTCGCTCGAAAACCCCGGACGAGGAAGATCGAAAGTCAAAAGAAAAGAAGCAACACCAAGCGGACGTCATATAGCGGTCGTCCCTGACTGAAGAGGTTCACCTTGCTCATTGCACAGCGCCCCACACTTTCTGAAGAGCCGATCGATGACAGTCGTTCGCGCTTCGTCATCGAGCCGCTGGAGCCCGGCTTCGGCTACACGCTCGGCAACTCGCTTCGTCGTACCCTCCTCTCCTCGATCCCCGGAGCGGCTGTCACGTCGCTGCGGATCGCCGATGTCCTCCACGAGTTCTCGACCGTGGCGGGCGTCAAGGAAGACGTCACCGACCTGATCCTCAACATCAAGAACCTCGTCGTCTCCAGCGAGCACGACGAGCCGGTCGTGATGTACCTGCGCAAGCAAGGCCCGGGCGCGGTCACCGCAGCTGACATCGCGCCGCCGGCCGGTGTCGAGATCCACAACCCGGACCTGCACATCGCCACGCTGAACTCCAAGGGCAAGCTCGAGATCGAGTTCACCGTCGAGCGCGGCCGCGGATACGTCTCCGCCGTGCAGAACAAGCAGCCGGGCCAGCCGATCGGTGTCATCCCGATCGACTCGATCTACTCGCCGGTCCTCAAGGTGACCTACAAGGTCGAGGCAACCCGAGTCGAGCAGCGCACTGACTTCGACCGCCTCGTGGTCGATGTCGAGACCAAGTCCTCCATCACCCCGCGCACCGCGATGGCCTCGGCCGGCCACACCCTGGTCGAGCTGTTCGGCCTGGCGCGCGAGCTGGACGAGAACGCCGAGGGTGTCGAGATCGGCCCGTCGCCGACCGACGCGCAGCTGATGGCGGACCTGGCCCTGCCGATCGAGGAGCTGGACCTCACTGTCCGCTCCTACAACTGCCTGAAGCGTGAGGGCATCCACACCGTCGGCGAGCTCGTCTCGCGGTCGGAGGCGGACCTCATGGACATTCGCAACTTCGGGCAGAAGTCGATCGACGAGGTCAAGGGCAAGCTGCACGGTCTGGGCCTCGCGCTCAAGGACAGCCCGCCCGGATTCGACCCGAGCGCAGTCATGGCCAACTACGACCAGGGCTACGACGACAACGGCGACGCCGGCTTCGCCGAGACCGAGCAGTACTAACCCCACGAACTTTTCTCGCTCCGCTCGACAACTCCGCGGGGATCCCGAGAAAAGCAGCTAGGAGCGGTTGATATGCCTACCCCCACTAAGGGTCCGCGCCTGGGCGGTGGTCCCGCCCATGAGCGGCTGTTGCTGGCGAACCTCGCCACTTCGCTGTTCGAGCACGGGCGGATCACGACCACGCTCGCGAAGGCCAAGCGGCTGCAACCGCTCGCCGACCGGATGGTGACCTTCGCCAAGAAGGGCGACATCCACGCCCGCCGGCAGGTGCTCACGGTCATCCGTGACAAGGCGGTCGTGCACCAGCTCTTCGCCGAGATCGGTCCCGGCTTCGCCGAGCGTGCGGGTGGCTACACGCGGATCACCAAGCTCGGTCCGCGCAAGGGCGACAACGCACCGATGGCCGTGATCGAGCTGGTCGAGTTCCAGACGATCGCGCAGGAGGCGCTGTCCGAAGCGGAGGTCGCACGCGGCACCCGCTTCGCTCGTCGCCGCAAGCCGACCGGGGCCACGGCTGAGGCCGCTGCCGAACTCAAGGGTGAGTCCGCGACTGCCGCTGCTGTTGCCGCTGAGGCAGAGGCAGCGGAGGACGGGGATCTCGAGGACGTCGGACTCGACCTGATGGGTGACGAGGAAGACGGCGACGACGTGGCCACCGAGGAGCAAGTCGCCGAGGCTGAGGCCGAGGCCACGGAAGAGCCTGCGGCGGCTGCTGAGGAGCCCGCTGCCGAGACGGCGGAACCCGTCGAGGTCACCGGCGAGGCCGAGGTTCCCGAGGCTGATGCAGCCCCGGAGCCGGCCGCTGAGGCTGAGGCCGAAGAGGGCGACGCCACCAAGGAGTGACCGCAGCACGCGACGTCGACGAGCCCGCCCTCCCTTCCGGGGAAGGCGGGCTCGTCCGTCTGCGGATCGATGTCTCGTACGACGGCACCGATTTCTCCGGCTGGGCGCGGCAGCCAGGACGTCGCACGGTCCAGGAGACGCTCGCCACGGCTATCGCAACGGTGCTGCGGCTTGATGGCCCGCCTTCCCTCACCGTGGCGGGCCGCACCGACGCCGGCGTTCACGCGACCGGTCAGGTCGCCCACGTCGACCTGGCGGCCGAGGTCGATCCGCAGCAGTTACGCCGGCGGCTCGCGGGCGTGCTGCCGGACGACGTCGGTGTGACCGACGTACGCCTCGCTGCCGCCGGCTTCGACGCACGTTTTTCCGCCACCGGCCGTCATTACCGCTACCGGGTCGCAGACCGCACTGCCGATCCGCTGCGTCGTCACGACACCGTCGCGTGGAAGCGCCCGCTCGACGAGATCGCGATGCACGAAGCGGCGCAAGGACTTGTCGGTGAGCACGACTTCGCGGCGTACTGCAGGCCGCGCGACGGCGCGACGACGATCCGCACGCTGCGCAGCCTCGTCGTCACCCGCGACGCCGACGCCGTTGTCATCGCCGCGCATGCCGATGCGTTCTGCCACAACCAAGTGCGCGCGATGGTCGGCGCACTGCTCGCCGTCGGAGACGGCCGAAAGCCCACCGACTGGCCGGCGATCGTGTTGCGTGCCGGTGTGAGGGACTCTGCGGTCAACGTGGCCCCGCCCCACGGTCTGACGCTGACTGCCGTCGACTACCCGGCCGACGCCGAACTCGCCGCCCAAGCGCTGCGTACCCGCCAGCGCCGGACCTGACGGGTAGCGTGCGGCGGCATGAGACCCGCGCGGATCACCGCCGCAGTCCTGGCGCTTGCAGGCTTCGCGGCGGCATGTTCGTCCGGCTCGTCGCCCACGCAGGGTTCGCCGGGGGGCGCATCTGCATCGCAGACTGCCGCGGCAGGCCGTGACGTGACCGAGGCCCTTGCCGGGGCTCGCAACATTCGGGCGGTCCACTACGTGCTCGTGACGCCACTCGAGAGCGGCGGCGTGCGGAGAACGGTTGGCGATGTCGGTCTGACCACCGGCCGTCAGACGATCACCACTCCCGGCGGTGGCCAGCTGCTCACGCTGGTCATCAACGGACGTGCGTACTTCCGCGGGAACCTCACGGGGTTGATGGCTGCAGGCATGGCCTCGGCGGCCGCCAAGGAGGTTTCAGGACAGTGGCGGTTCGTCCCCTCCGGGTCCGCGATCTACTCGTCGGTGGTCGACCAGGTGACCCTTGGCTCGGTCCTGAGCTACATCACGCCTCGACCGCCGCTTGCGGAGGATCAACCCACCCGTCGTGCCGGCGAGCAGGTAATCGGCATCAGGGGCGGAAAGCCGGTAGCGCTCACCCGCGATGCGAAGGCCGGCGGCGAGAGCGTGCTGTACATATCGACCACGACGCATCTGCCCGTCGAGTACGACTACACCGCGACCGGAGCGACCACGCCCGAGGTCTGGCACTTCTCGAACTGGGGCAAGGCGGTGCGCGTGACACCACCGCCAGTGGACTCCACCACCCCCTGATCACCCCCGAAAAGGGGTCGCGGGCCGCTGCGACACTGGAGGCATGGGCCACGTCGATCTGCAGCGGGTGAGCCTTGCGCTGCCCGACGGCCGCATGCTGCTCGACGAGATCACGTTCCGGGTCGGTGACGGCCAGAAGGCCGCGCTGATCGGTCCCAACGGTGCCGGCAAGACCACACTGCTGAAGATCGTCAGCGGCGACCTCGCGCCCGACTCCGGCAGCGTCACCGGCTCAGGTGGACTCGGGGTGATGCGCCAGTTCGTCGGGTCGGTCCGTGACGACTCGACCGTCCGTGACCTGCTGTTGTCGGTTGCCCCGCCGCGGGTACGCGACGCGGCCGCGGCTCTCGATTCGGCTGAGCTCGCGATGATGGAGCACGAGGACGAGCGCACCCAGTTGAAGTACGCATCGGCGCTCGGTGAGTGGTCGGATGCCGGCGGCTGGGACATCGAGGTGCTCTGGGACACCTGCACCGTCGCCGCGCTCGGCGTGCCCTTCGACAAGGCGCGATGGCGCGAGGTACGCACGCTGTCCGGCGGAGAGCAGAAGCGCCTGGTGCTGGAAGCGTTGCTGCGCGGCCCCGATGAGGTGCTGCTCCTCGACGAGCCCGACAACTATCTCGACGTGCCGGGAAAGCGATGGCTCGAGCAGCAGCTCGCCGACAGCCCCAAGACCGTGCTCTACGTATCGCACGATCGCGAGCTGTTGGCGCGCACCGCAAGTCGCATCGTCACTGTCGAGCTCGGTGCAGCAGGTAACACCGCCTGGGTGCACGGCGGTGGTTTCACGTCGTACGCCGAGGCGCGCGTCGAACGCAACAGTCGGCTGGAAGAGCTGCGCCGGCGCTGGGACGAAGAGCACGAAAAGCTCAAGGCGCTGGTCGTCCGATTGCAGCAGAAGGCGGCGTACAACGACGGCATGGCAGGCGCGTACCAGGCGGCGTGCACGCGGCTCGATCGCTTCGAACGCGAAGGCCCTCCGCGCGCTGTGCCGCTGCAGCAAGCCGTCGCCATGCGACTGCGCGGTGGCCGCACCGGCAAGCGCGCGGTCGTCTGCGAGAACCTCGAGCTCACCGGTCTGATGCGACCGTTCGACCTCGAGGTGTGGTTCGGCGAACGAGTAGCTGTGCTTGGCTCCAACGGCTCGGGCAAGTCTCACTTCCTGCGGCTGCTTGCCGCTGGCGGCAGTGATCCGGAGGCCGAGCACCGGCCGGTTGCCGGCACGCCGCTGGCGGAGGTCGCGCACACCGGTGTCGCGCGGCTCGGCGCGAGAGTGCGCCCAGGGTGGTTCGCGCAGACGCACGAGCATCCCGAGCTGGTCGGCCGGACGTTGCTCGACATCCTCTGGAAGGGCGACGAGCACCGCGACGGCCTTGGTCGCGAGCAGGCGGCGCGAGTGCTCGATCGTTACGAGCTTGCGCGTGCCGGCGAGCAGCCGTTCGAGACGTTGTCGGGCGGGCAGCAGGCGCGACTGCAGATTCTGCTGCTCGAGTTGTCGGGGGCGACGCTGCTGCTGCTCGACGAGCCGACCGACAACCTCGACATTGCTTCGGCAGACGCACTCGAGGCCGGACTTGAGGCGTTCGAAGGCACCGTCGTTGCGGTAACCCACGACCGCTGGTTCGCCAGGTCGTTCGACCGGTTCGTCGTATTCCGCGCCGACGGCGTCGTCGAGGAGACTCCCGGGCCGGTGTGGGACGAAGGCCGAGTGGAACGCGTCCGCTGATGCTGGTCCACCCCTGGGACGCCACCGAGGGTGACGACGAGTGGCGTGCGTTCGTCGACGCCCAGTCGTTCGGGCAGCTGATCGCCGCCGGTCGCGATCGCGACGTCCCGGTCGTCGTACCGACTCAGTACGTCGTCGAACCCGACGAGGTAGTCCTTCATCTGGCCCGGCCCAACCCGGTATGGCATGCCATAGAGGAGAACCCGACCGTGCTGCTCAGCGTCGCGGGGGACTGGGCGTTCATACCGTCGGCGTGGAAGGCGATCGAGGACGAGGACCCGGCGGTCGGGATCCCGACGACGTACTACGCCGCCGTCCAGCTCCGGTGCGACGCCACGATCGTCGACGACGACGAAGGCAAGCTGGCAATCCTCCGGCGCCAGCTCGAGGTCTTCGAGCCCGAGATCGGCCACGCGGACCCGGCAGTCCACGAGCGCAAGCTGCCGGGCATCCGTGGACTCCGGCTCGCGATCCGCGAGGTCACGGGCAAGTTCAAGTACGGCGGCAATGTCGACGACGCCCACCGCAGGGCCGTTGCGGAGCGTCTGGATGCCAGAAACGGGCCTGGCGACCGGTCTGCGAGGGCACATTTGGAGCGCAGATCGGGGTTTTGACCCCCCGAGAGGGGCGCGGGTAGCCTCGTTGGGTCCGCCCGACGGGATCGGGCAGGCCAAAAATCACGAGTAAGAAAGCTGAAGGCACCCCTGTGCGTACGTTCCAACCGAAGCCTGGCCAGGTCACGCGCCAGTGGCACGTGATCGACGCGACTGATGTCGTGCTCGGCCGGCTCGCGAGCCAGACCGCCCGCCTGCTCCGTGGCAAGCACAAGGCGATCTTCGCGCCGCACCTCGACACGGGTGACTTCGTCATCATCATCAACGCGAGCAAGGTGGCCCTGACCGGCAACAAGCGTGCCGACAAGTTGGCTCACCGTCACTCCGGCTTCCCGGGTGGTCTGACCTCGACGCCGATCGGCCAGCTCATGGACAAGCGTCCGGAACGAGTCGTCGAGAAGGCGATCAAGGGGATGCTGCCGCACAACACGCTCGGCCGGCAGATGGCCAGCAAGCTGAAGGTGTACGCCGGCCCGGAACACCCGCATCAGGCGCAGTCGCCGGTGCCTTACGAGATCACGCAGGTGGCGCAGTAGTGAGCGAGTCAGTGACCGAAGACGTCGTCGAGGACATCGACGCCACCGAAGCCAACGAGGCCGGCGACACGCTGGTCGAGGACGAGGCTCCTGCCGCTCCCGTCGAGCGCAAGCCCGTCGTTCAGGTGACCGGCCCCGCGGCAGCCACCGGCCGCCGCAAGGAGGCCATCGCCCGAGTCCGGCTCATCCCGGGCACCGGCGTGTGGACCATCAACGGCCGCACTCTCGACGACTACTTCCCCAACAAGGTCCACCAGCAGATCGTCAACGAGCCGCTGGTCACCCTCGACATCCCCGACCGCTACGACGTGCTCGTGCGGGTCCATGGCGGTGGCGTCTCCGGTCAGGCTGGTGCGGTTCGCCTCGGCGTCGCACGTGCCCTTCTCGACACCGACGACGCGGCACGCCCGCCGTTGAAGAAGGCCGGTTTCCTCACCCGCGACGCGCGGGCCAAGGAGCGCAAGAAGTACGGCCTTAAGAAGGCCCGCAAGGCCCCCCAGTACAGCAAGCGCTGAGCATCGCCATTGGCGGCGTTCTCGGTCGCTCGCGTGCCTCAGCACGCGTCGCTCCCTGCGGCCTTGCCACTGGCGCGCTCAGCACTTGCTGAGGCGGTGTGAGCCTGTTTGGGACGGACGGCGTCCGGGGGGTCGCTGGGGTCGACCTCACCGCCGACCTTGCGCGATCGATCGCGGGCGCCGCTGTTGCTGAGCTTGCGTCCGGGCCGGGCGCACCGCTGGTCGTTGTCGGTCGTGACCCACGGCCGTCGGGCGCTTGGCTGCAGGAAGCCGTCGTCGAGGGGCTGAAGTCCGCAGGCGCAGACATCGCGCTACTGGGTGTGATCCCCACCCCGGCCGTGGCACGAGCTGTGGCCGAAGGTGTCCGCGGCCGGGAGACCACTCCGTCCTTCGGCGTGGTGATCTCCGCCAGCCACAACCCGGTGCAGGACAACGGCATCAAGCTGTTCGGATCGGGTGGCGTCAAGCTCGACGAAGTGACCGAAGCTCAGATCGAGTCGCGGATCGACAAGCTGCACGAGAGCGCGCGGCGTGGCGTCGTGGTGGCCGACCTGATCGGCGACGCCGATTGGTACGTCGAGGCGTTGCTCGCGACATTGCCGTCACGACTCGACGGGCTTCGACTGGTCGTCGACTGCGCGAACGGTGCGTCGTCGCGCATCGCGGCTGACGTGTACTCACGCGCCGGCGCCAACGTCACCGTGATCAATACCGACCCGACCGGCTCTCGCATCAACGACGGCTGCGGTGCGACCCACCTCGAGGCTGTGCAAGCCATGGTCGCGGAGGTCGGCGCCGACATGGGCATCGCCCTCGACGGTGATGCCGACCGTTGTCTTGCGGTCGCCGCTGATGGCGAGCCCGTTGACGGTGACGCGATCCTTGCGATCCTCGCGCTCGATGCACATCGACGTGGCAACCTTCGACGCGACTTGGTCGTCGCAACAGTGATGAGCAACCTCGGCTTGCAGCGCCTGCTGTCGAAGAACGGGATCGGTCTCGCCACGACTCCGGTCGGCGACCGACACGTCGCCGAACGGATGCGAACCGAAGGCGCCGTCCTCGGCGGCGAGCAGTCCGGTCACGTGCTTCTTCTCGACCACGCGACGACAGGCGACGGTCTGCTCACCGGGTTGCATCTCGCCGCCGCCGTCGTGGCGTCCGGACGTCCGTTGGCGGCGCTCGCCGCCCAGCTCGAGCGGCTGCCGCAGGTACTCGTGAACGTCGTGACCCGCACCCCCGGCCCCGCGATCGAGGCGGCGCGGCCGGTCATCGACCTCGTCGCCGCGGAGCTCGGTGAAGCTGGTCGGGTACTCGTGCGACCGAGCGGTACCGAACCGCTGGTCCGCGTCATGGTGGAGGCCGAGACGAGTGCGAAGGCGGCGGATCTCGCGGAACGCATCGCGTCCGCGTTGCGCGAGTCGGAGTGAGGCGGGCTTCAGCGGTTCGCGCTGCCGCCGCGATCCTCGTCGGCGTCGGGACGCCTTGCGCGGCGATCGCCACCCCTGCCGTCATCCCGACCCCGCCGCCGGCTGTCGCCCACGCTGATCCGGCGCCAGCGAACCTGGCGTACGACAACATGTCGCCGCGGCAGCGGGTCGGCCAGCTCTTCATGGTCGGTGTGCCTTCGACAGGACCATCCACTGCGGAGCTAGCGCACCTCCGCCGGCTCAAGGTCGGCAGCGTCATCCTCAACGGGAACTCCTCAGCCGGTCAGGCGCGGGTGGCGCTGACCACCGCGAGGATCGATGGCGGCATGCAGCAGGCCCGAGTGGCGCCATTCGTCGCGACCGACCAAGAAGGCGGTGCCGTTCAGCGGCTGAGGGGCCCCGGGTTCTCGTCGATCCCCTCCGCGCTGCGCCAAGGTCGATGGAGCACGACGAAGCTTCGGCACCGGGCGGCCCTCTGGGCAAGACAGCTCGCGGAGGCCGGCGTGAGCATCAACCTCGCACCCGTCGCGGACACGGTGCCCGCGGGCCACGCGCATGCGAACCAACCGATCGGCCGGTACGACCGCGAGTACGGTCACTCCGCGCGCCGCGTCGGCTCGCACGTCGTGGCGGTGGTCCGTGGGGAGGGCCCGCATCTCGCCGTGACCATCAAGCACTTCCCTGGTCTCGGTCGCGCGACCGGCAACACCGATCTTGCGAAGCGCGTGACCGATCCGACGACGCGGCACGACAGTTATCTGACGGCGTTCCGCCGCGGGGTCGAGGCCGGCACGCCGTTCGTGATGGTGTCGCTTGCCCGCTACCCGCACATCGACGGCAATCGACCGGCCTGCTTCTCCAGAACGGTGATGAAGACGATGCTCCGCGGAGCGCTCGGTTTCGACGGGGTCGTGATCTCAGACAGCTTCCACGCGGTGGCCGTTCGCGGCGTACCCGCGCGCAAGGCCGCCGTCCGGTTCTTCCGCGCGGGCGGCACGATGCTGCTCGACACCGACATCGCTCCGATCCGCGAAATGGAGGATGCTGTCCTCGCGCGAGTCAAGGCCCATCCCGCCTTCGCGCGCGCGATCAGGGCCGACGTCATCACGGTTCTCGAAGCGAAGTCAGCCGCCGGCTTGCTGGCTAATGTCTTGCTGTGACCTTCAGCGGTATTCCGATCGCGGCGCTTGACTTCTACGAGGACCTCGAGGCCGACAACACCAAGACGTTCTGGAATGCCAACAAGGCGGTCTACGAGGAGTCGGTCAAGGCGCCGATGCTGGAGCTCGCTGCGCTGCTCGGCCCTGAGTTCGGTGAGGGCAAGTTCTTCCGGCCGTACCGTGACATCCGATTCAGCAAGGACAAGACGCCGTACAAGACGCATCAGGGCGTCGTGTTCCACGACAGCAGCCGGTACGTTCAGATTTCAGCGGCGGGGTTGTGGGTCGGCGGCGGTTACTGGCACACCACGTCGGCACAGGTCGGACGGATGCGACGCGCGATCGACGACGACCTTTCGGGCAAGGCGCTCGAGAACGCGATCGCGACTGTCCGTAAGTCCGGCCTCACCATCAATGGCGAACAGCTGACGAGGGTGCCCAGCGGCTTCGAGAAGGAGCACCCGCGAGCCGACCTGCTGCGTTACAAGTCCTTGACGTGTGGCAGGGACTTCGGGTCACCTGCGTGGTTGTCGACCAAGAAGGCACACACCGAGGTCGTCAAAGCCTGGCGATCGATGACCCCGCTGATCGACTGGCTAGCCAAGTACGTCGGGCAGGACTAGAAGGTCCAGGCGGGGTCTTTGGCCAGCTCGGTGAGCTGGTCGATCGTCAGCGGTTGGTTCTTCGTGCGGTCTCTTGTCGCTTCGGGACCGAACGCGTAGTTCGACTCCTGCGCCTGCACGACCACGCCGTTGGCGTAGTGGATCTCGGCGACGATCACCTCGCCGCCGCCGGTGCCCGCCGTGACGTGGGAGACCTGCAGCAGGCTGCCATCGGGCAGGGTGGTCTGCTCGCAGGTCGGCGCAGTGCAGTCGCCGGTGAAGGGGACCAGTTGCGTGACTGCGTGGGAGACCTGCACGCCAATGTCGGCGGGTCCGTCGGGCAGCTGCACGTCGACGTTGCCGTCGTAGTACGTCGGGTGACCTTTCTCCAGCGTGGAGGACTCCTGCGCGAAGGGACGGCTGTAGACGATCGTGAAGCCGAGCTTCTTGACCTGCTTGCCGAGCTCGCGTGCAAAGCCGTCCGCAATGGTCTGCGGGTCGGCGTCGTAGTGGTAGGGCGGCATCGTCGCGGTCGGGTCCGGCGGAGTCGACGGCTGGCCGTCGTCGGGGCGGGCCCCCGGCGGGCACATCCGGATGACGTATGCACCGTTCTTCATGGCGACGCCAGTGACTTCGTATCCGGGCTTGGTGTGGGTATGGGCGCGGGCGATCGCCCTGCCCAATCCGAGCTTCCTCGCTCGGTTTCCGTGAGGCATGGGCTTGTAGTACAGCTCGCACTTCCCCGCCGCGGTGGCGCTGGGCTGGGCGACAACGGTGATCTTCTTGGTCGTCCCGTCGTGGTGCGCCGCAGCGATCGGCACGACAACCGCCGCGGTGACCGCCGCCGTACCTGCCGTCCCCGCTACCGCGGTGAGCGTGGTGCGCCGGCGCAGGGCACGCCGGCCATCCGACACCACTCGGTCGATGTCGTACGGCGCCGGCGGCTCGTTGTCGAGCATTGCGGCGAGGCGGTCGTTGAGGTCGGTCATGACATCTCCTCGGCGAGAACCGGGTCATTGAGCAGGGAACGTAGAGCGGTGATCGCGCGGGCGGTCTGGCTCTTGACCGTGCCCTCGGAGCATCCGAGCGCGTCTGCGGTCTCGGTGACGGAGGCGTCGGCCCAGAACCGAAGGACGACGGTCGCGCGCTGCCGCGGCGGAAGTAGCGCAAGGGCAGCGCGGAGGTCCAGAGCCGCCTCGTCGGCCGGGCCGGCCGAGCTGGGCTGGTCGCTGATGTCCTCCACCGGCGACTCGCGCCGCCACGGCCGGCGGCGCTCGTCCAGGAAGCACCGCGTGAGGATCTGCCGGACGTAGGCGTCCGGCGCCTCATTGCTGCGCACCCGCCGCCACGCGACGTACAGCTTGGTCAGCGCGGCTTGCACCAGATCGTCGGCCTGGTGCCAGTCGCCGCACATCAGGAAGGCGGTACGTCGCAGTCCTGGCCGCCGGGAGTGTGCGAAGGCGCGGAAGGCCGCCTCGTCAGCTTCGGACATTGCCACGTCGGTACATACGTATCGGACCGGGAGCCGGGTTGTCACCGCCGCGTAACCTTTTCCCTATGTGCGGGATCGTCGGATACGTCGGAGAGCAGCCCGCGCTCGACGTCGTGATGGCCGGTCTCACGCGGCTCGAGTACCGGGGATACGACTCGGCTGGAGTGGCGATCCACAACCAAGGCCAGCTCCGGGTGGTTCGGCGGGCCGGAAAGCTCGCGAACCTGCACGGTGCACTGTCCGACGTTCCGCTTGAAGACCTCGAAGGCACGGTAGGGATCGGGCACACCCGATGGGCGACCCACGGCGCCCCGACCGACCACAACGCCCACCCTCATGTGGACTGCACCGGTGCCGTGGCGGTGGTCCACAACGGCACACTGGAGAACTTCACCGACCTCCGGGACGGGCTCGAGCACCGCGGGCACACCCTCGTCAGTGAGACCGACACCGAAGCGGTTGCGCACCTGATCGAGGAGCGGTACGACGGCGACCTCGCTGCCGCTGTCCGCTCGGTCTGCCACGAGCTCGACGGCTCATTCGTGCTGGTCGTGACCCACCGTGACGAGCCCGACGTCGTCGTGGGCGCTCGCCGCAACCTCCCGCTTGTGATCGGTCTCGGCAAGGGTGAGAACTTTCTCGCCAGCGACGTCACCGCCTTCATCGCCCACACCCGCGACGCGCGCGTCGTCGACCAGGACCAGGTCGTGGTGTTGCGGCGCGACGGGGTCCTCGTCACCGATCTCGATGGCGATCCGGTCCACGGCGAGCAGTTCCACGTCGACTGGGACACCGCGGCGGCGGAGAAGGCCGGCTACGAGTACTTCATGTTGAAGGAGATCGAGGAGCAGCCAGAAGCGGTGCGCGAGACCATCGGCGGCCGGACCGACGCCGAGGGCCGGCTGCGGCTCGACGAGCTCGCAATGAGCGATGAGGACATCCAGGGCCTGACGCAGGTTATTGCCGTCGGCTGCGGTTCGTCGTACCACTCGTGCATGGTCGGCAAATACGCCATCGAGCGGTGGGCGCGGCTCCCAGTGCAGGTCGAGATGGCCAGCGAGTTCCGCTACCGCGATCCGGTGCTCGACCCGCGCACCCTCGTCATCGCGATCAGCCAGAGCGGCGAGACCGCCGACACCCTCGAAGCGGTCCGGCACGCGCGCCGGCAGCGTGCGTGGGTGATGGCGGTCAGCAACACCGTCGGGTCGTCGATCGCGCGCGAGAGCGACGCAACGTTCTACACGCGCAGCGGCCCCGAGGTCGCGGTCGCGTCGACCAAGGCGGTGATCGCGCAGCTCGCCGCCATGTATCTCGTCGGGCTTCACCTTGCGCAGGTGCGCGGATACCGCGACGGCGACGAGGTGCGATCGCACTTCCACGACCTGGCGCAGACACCAGATCTGATCAGCGAAGTGCTGACCCGCATGGACCCGGTCCGAAAGCTGGCGCGCGAAATCGCCGGCCAGGAGCGGGTGCTCTTCCTCGGCCGCCACGTCGGCTACCCGATGGCGCTCGAAGGCGCGCTGAAGCTCAAGGAGCTCGCCTACGTCTCCGCCGAAGGATTCCCGGCCGGCGAGATCAAGCACGGTCCAATCGCGTTGATCGAAAAGGGAACCCCGGTGGTCGTGCTGGCGCCGCGGCACGCGCTCACCCCGAAGCTCGTCACCAACATTCAGGAAATCCGCGCCCGTGGTGCACGCACGATCGTTATCGCGACGGACGGCGACGAGAGCGTGACGCCGCACGCCGACGAGCTGATCCGCATCCCGGACACTAAGTCGCTGCTGTCCCCGTTGCTGACGATCCTGCCGATGCAGGTGCTCGCCGCAGAGTTCGCAATGGCACGCGGTCTCGACATCGACCAGCCGCGAAACCTCGCCAAGAGCGTCACCGTCGAGTAGCGGCGACACCTCAGTGATCGTCGGTATCGGGGTCGACGTGGTCGGCCTCGAGCGGTTCGCCGAAAGCCTCGAACGCACTCCGAACTTGAAGGAACGTCTGTTCACCGCCGCCGAGCGCGGTGCCGCGCTTGCGACCCTGGCGGGGACCTTTGCGGCCAAGGAAGCGGTCGCGAAGGCGCTGGGCGCGCCGCCTGGCCTGGAGTGGCACGACGTCGAGATTCGGCGCGATGACCTCGGTCGGCCCTTCCTCGAGGTGCAGGGCACCGTCGCGCACGTCGCTCTGGACAAGGGCATTGAACGTTGGCACCTGTCGATCTCGCACGACGCGGGGATCGCTACCGCGATGGTGGTGGCGGAGGGCGAGTCGTGAGGTCGGCGTACGACGCCGAGGCGGTTCGCGCCGCCGAGCAACCACTGCTCGACTCGCTACCCGAGGGCACCCTGATGCAGCGTGCATCGTTCGCATTGGCGCGCCGATGCGCAGCTCTCCTCGGACAGGCTTACGGCTCCCGCGTCGTACTGCTCGTCGGGTCCGGCGGTAACGGCGGTGACGCGCTGTACGCCGGTGCGAAGCTCGCCGAACGCGGCGTACGTGTCGACGCGTTGCTCCTCACGGAGCGTCCGCTGGCTCCCGCGCTGCAGGCGCTGCACCGCGCCGGCGGTCGCTCGATGCCGGCCGGCACCGACATTGACGCAGACCTGATAGATCGCGCGGACCTTGTCGTTGACGGCATGGTCGGCATCGGCGCTACCGGTGCGCTGCGGGATCCGATGGCGAGGGTGGCGCGGATGCTCGACGCCGCCAGCGCGACCGTCGTCGCGGTCGACGTGCCGAGTGGCGCTGATGCATCGACGGGTGAGGTACCGGGTGTGGCGGTGCGCGCGGACGTGACGGTTGCCTTCGGTGCGATGAAGATCGGCCTGCTCGTGGACCCCGGTGCGGAGTACGCCGGCATGGTCGAGTGCGTCGACATCGGCTTGTCTCTGCCGCCAGCGCCGGTGGAGTCGCTCGACGCCGCCGATGTCAGCGAGCTCTTGCCGTCACCGAGCGCGGAGTCCGACAAGTACCGACGTGGGGTGCTCGGAGTCCTCGCCGGCAGCAACGCCTATCCCGGTGCTGCCCTCCTGTGTGTGGGGGGCGCCCTCGCGGCGGGAGTCGGCATGGTCCGCTTCGTTGGCACCTACGGACCGGCCCATGTGGTCCGGCTGCGCCGACCGGAGGCTGTGGTGACCGAGATCGCGGCCGGGGATGCCGACGCGATGCTGGCCGCGGGTCGGGTGCAGGCCTGGGTGATCGGGCCTGGCCTTGGCACTGACGACGACGCCAAGCGCCTGGTCCGCGCGGTGCTCACGACCGACGTACCCGTCCTGCTCGACGCCGACGCGATCACCATCGTTGCGGCGGAGCCCGACCTGATCCGCTCGCGAACGGCGCCGACCTTGCTCACGCCGCACGCCGGCGAGTTCGCGCGGCTGACGGGCAGTGACCGGACGGCCATCGAGGCCGCTCGGCTGACGGCGGTGCGAGACGGCGCGAAGTCTCTTGGCGTGACGATTCTGCTGAAGGGCAGCTCGACCCTGGTTGCGACACCCGATGGCACCGTTCGCGTCAACACGGCGTCGACGCCGTACCTGGCCACGGCAGGTAGCGGCGACGTGCTCGCGGGCGTGTGCGGCGCGCTACTCGCCGGCGGGCTGAACCCACTCGACGCCGGATCAGCGGGCGCCTTCATCCATGGGCTCGCGGGACTGATCGCGAGCGGAGTCCCCGCGTGTTCGATCAGCGCCACAGACATCGTCGACGCAATCTCGGCGGCCCTGGCTGACCTTCCCTGAGACAATGGGCGGGTGAGTGTCTCCGCCGTACGCGTCGATCTCGGCGCGATTCGCGGCAACGTCGCGGCGCTCAAGGAGCGCGCCGGGGACGCCGCCGTAATGGCGGTCGTCAAAGCAGACGGCTACGGCCACGGCATGATCGAGTCCGCGCGCGCCGCGCTCGATGGTGGTGCGACCTGGCTCGGCGTCGCGATGGCGGATGAGGCGCTCGCGCTTCGCGCGGCCGGGATTGATGCGCCCGCACTCGCTTGGCTGCTCGGCCCTACCGATGAGTGGCAGTCAGTCATCGGTGCTCAGGTCGATGTCGGCGTGTACGCCGAGTGGGCTCTCGACAAGGCGGTCGCAGCTGCGGCTGTGACCGGTTGTCCCAGCCGCGTGCATCTCAAGGTCGACTCCGGCCTCGGACGTGGCGGCGCGCAGCCGTCAGCCTGGCCAGACCTGGTCGACGCTGCGGCGAAGGCGCAAGCCGACGGCGCGGTGGAGGTCATCGGGATCTGGTCTCATCTCGCCTATGCCGACAACCCCAGTCACCCCACCATCGAGGCGCAGCGTCGGACCTTCGAGGAAGCGCTCGGGTTGGCGGCGCGCGCCGGGTTGCAGCCACCGATCCGGCATCTCGCCAACTCCGCCGCGACCCTGCAGTTGCCGCAGACGCACTACGACCTGGTGCGACCAGGCGTCGCGATCTACGGTCTGTCACCCGGCCCCGATGTTGGCGACGCGCGCGAACTCGGGCTGACTCCGGCGATGAGGCTGACCAGCCGGGTGGCGCTGACCAAGCAGGTGCCGGCCAACCACGGGGTCTCCTATGGCCACCGCTACACGACGTCAGCCGAGACGATGCTTGCTCTCGTTCCCCTCGGGTACGCCGACGGCGTCCCCCGGCATCTGACAAACCTCGGCGAGGTGGCGATCGGCGGCAAGCGATACCGGATCGCCGGCACCGTCTGTATGGACCAGTTCGTCCTCGACGTCGGCGACGATGCCGTCACCGCAGGCGACGAGGTCGTGCTGTTCGGCGCGGGCGCGTCGGGGGAGCCGACCGCCGATGAGTGGGCGGCTGCGATCGGCACGATCAACTACGAGATCGTGTCGCGGGTAGGAGCGCGGGTGCCGCGGATATACGAAGGAGCTCAGTGAGCAGACGCCGGAACATCGGGTTGGCAGCGCTCGCGACCGGTGTCGCGGGTACCGCCATCGCCGCAGGCATCAAGGCCGAGCGCCGAGCGGTCGGGCGCGCCCGGAGCGCGCCGGACCCGTACGCCGACGAGCCGTTCGGCAAGCTGCACACCGAGGGTCTGAACGTCGTCACCGGAGACGGTGTCTCGCTGCACGTAGAGATTGACGGCAAGCCCGATGCACCGTTGACCGTCCTCTTCATGCACGGCTTCACGCTTTGCATGGATGCCTTCCACTTCCAGCGCCGCGACCTCGGCGACGCCGCGCGGCTCGTGTTCTACGACCACCGCAGCCACGGCGCATCCGGCCGGTCTCGTGCCGAGAACTGCACGATCGACCAGCTCGGCAAGGACCTCGACGCCGTTCTTCAGGCCGTCGCGCCCGCCGGGCCAGTCGTCCTCGTCGGGCACTCGATGGGCGGCATGACGATCCTGTCACTCGCCGACCAGCGACCGGACCTCTTCGGTGAGCGGATCGTCGGCGTTGGTCTGCTCTCGACGTCGACCGGCAACCTCGCGAAGGAGCTCGTCGGAGTCCCGGGTGTCGTCTCGCGCATGATCAATCCGCTGGTTCCCAGCGGCGCGAGGCTCGTACGCCGCCGCGCGGGCGTCATCGAACGCGGTCGACGGGTCGGCAGCGACTTCGGCTTTCTGGTCACGCGGTTCCTGTCCTTCGGTCCGGGGGCGCCGCCCTCGCTCATCGCCTTCATGGAGCAGATGCTGCTCGACACTCCGATCGAGGTGATGGGCGACTTCTTTGACACGTTTCTGTCCCACGACAAGCTGAAGGCACTCGGCGTGCTCAAGGACGTGCCGGTGCTGATCTCGTGCGGATCGAAAGATGTGCTGACGCCGCTCTCGCACAGCCAGGTGATGGCTGATGCGCTACCGACTGCGGAGTTCCAGGTGCTGCCGGGCGCGAACCACATGGCGAAGCTCGAGCGTCACGAGGAGGTCAACGCTGCGTTGCGCCGGCTGTTCGATCGCGCATCGGAGCGCGCCGATTAGCGGAGCGTGCGAAGCGCGCACCGCCGTTGGATGGTGGGCATGAGTCCGAAGGTCATCGACCCGGCGATTGCTGCGATTCGCGATCAGGCAGCCGGCTGTGGCGAGACTGCGACTCTCGCGGAAGTGATTCGAGGGTGCACTGCATGTCCTGAGCTCGTAGCGACGAGGCGGCACGTCGTGGTCGGGGACACCATTCCCGGCGCGCGGTTGCTGATCGTCGGTGAGGCGCCCGGTGCGACCGAGGACGCCGAAGGCCGGCCGTTCCTCGGCAAGGGCGGCCAGCTGCTCGATCGGCTGATGACCGATGCCGGGCTGCGTCGCAGTGAGACATCGGTGTTGAACGTGCTCAAGTGCCGGCCGCCCGACAACCGCACGCCGACCCGCGCCGAGGCGGTGCGCTGCACCGGCTGGCTTGACCGTCAGGTCACGTTGCTCGATCCACCTCTTGTGATGACGCTGGGTCGCAGCGCACTGAGCTGGGCGGTGAACGCCACGGCGAAGCTCGCCGACGTGCGCGGTGTCGTGCACGACTGGCGCGGCCGCCGGCTCGTAGCGTCGTACCACCCCTCAGCGGCACTGCGGTTCGGTCCGAAGGGTCAGCCGCATGCCGCCCTCGCCGCCGACTTACGGCTCGTCGCGGAGACCTTGCGGTGACCGTCACCGCCGCGACGCCGGAGGCGATGCACCAGCTCGGCGAGCGGATCGCCGCGATGCTGCAGCCCGGTGACCTCGTCATGCTCTGCGGTCCGCTCGGTGCCGGCAAGACGACGCTCGCGCAGGGCATCGGCCGCGGCCTCGGCATTGCGGGCGTCGTGTCGCCGACGTTCGTGATCGCACGGGTTCATCGCGGTGGCAGGCTGCCGCTCGTGCACGTTGACGCCTACCGGCTGGGCTCCGTTGCCGAGGTCGACGACCTCGACTTGGACGCTTCGCTCGAAGAGTCCGTGACGTTGGTCGAGTGGGGCGAGGGACTTGTCGAAGGGCTTTCGGGAGACCGCCTGGAAGTCCGCATCAACCGAGACGCCGAGGCCGACCAGCGCACCGTCGACATCGCCGGAGTCGGACCGCGGTGGTCCGACGTGGACTTCGCGACGTAGCTACCAGCCGACTGCGCCGTCGACCAGCTCACGAAGCAGGTCGGCGTGCCCGTTGTGGCGGGCGTACTCCTCGATCATGTGGTTGTACACCCAGCGCAACGACACCGGCTGACCCCGGCGCTCGCCTTTGAAGTCGAGCCCGCGGCTCTTCGCGATGGCTCGCGCGGCGTCGCACTCGGCCTGCCACGTCAGCAAGTCGGACTCCCAGTTGGCTACGTCGAGCGGGGCGAAGTCCGCGTCGTCGTTCCCCGTGTAGTCCCAGAGGTACTCGATGTCCTCCTGCGCGATGCACTTGCGGAACCATCCGCGCTCGACATCGGCCATGTGGCGCACCAAACCGTGAAGCGACATCAACGAGGTCGGGATCGGCCGGTGCTTGCGCTGCGCATCGCTGAGTCCCTCGCACTTCAGCAGCAGCGTCATGCGGTGGAACTCCAGCCAGCCGTCGAGCATCTCGCGCTCGTTCAGCAGGTACGGCGGCTCAAGACGCCGCGGATCGACGATGTCTTCGACCATGGGTCCACCCTAGGCAGCCGTAGCCTCGTTCCGTGCTCGTTCTCGCCCTCGACACCTCGAGCCCGACCGTCACGGTCGCGGTGTGTGAGGCCCGTGACGGAGGCGTCCGGCTTCGGGCGGAGCGGAGCGAGACTGCCGACAACCGGCACGGCGAACGACTCGCGCCGTTGACCGCTCTCGCGTTGCGCGACGCGGGGGTCACGCCAGGTCAGCTGGAGGCAGTCGTCGTCGGCCTTGGCCCGGCCCCCTTCACCGGGCTCCGGGTCGGGATCGTGACCGCGCGAGCGATGAGCGATGCGCTGGCGATCCCGGCCTACGGCGTCTGCTCGCTCGATGGCATCGCGCATCGCTTCACCACGGACGAGGGGTCGTTTGCGGTCGTCGCAGACGCTCGGCGCAAGCAGGTCTACTGGGGGCTCTACGACGAAACCGGCCGTCGGATCGACGGTCCGGAGCTCGCTCCGCCAGATGAGCTGGCCGAGCAGCTACAGAGCCGTACGACGGACGTCGTGGGCGCCGGCGTGCTGAAGTACCCGGAAGCCTTCGCCGGGTTCACCATGCGCGAAGGCGACCCGTCACCTCGCGCCGTCGACCTGGTCTGGTGCGTCGACTTCTCGCAGTCTCCCGGCGACCTTGCACCTCTCTATCTACGCCGCCCGGACGCGCAGCCACCCGGCCGACCGAAGCTGGTGACACCGGCGTGAACACCCCACGAAATCGCTCCGCTTCGCCTCACGATTCCGCAGGGGTCCCGAAACTACGCAGCATGCGCTGGTGGGACATCCCCGCGGTCATGACGATCGAGCAGGAGCTGTTCGCCGAGGACTCGTGGAGCGAGGGCATGTTCTGGTCCGAGCTCGCGGAGCGGGACACCCGCCGCTACCTCGTCGACGAGGACTCCGACGGCGAGGTGTGTGCCTACTCCGGACTCTGCGCCTACGCGCCACACGAGGCCTACATCCAGACGATCGCTGTCGCGCCTCGCGCTCAGCGGCAGGGGATCGGCGAAGCGCTGCTTGTCGAGATGCTCGACGAGGCCGCCCGTCGCGGCTGCCCGCATGTGGATCTCGAGGTCCGCGCCGACAATGCGCCCGCACAGCGGCTCTACGAGCGCCACGGCTTCACCCGGATCGCCGTACGTCGCGGCTACTACCAGCCGAGCAACGTCGACGCGATCGTGATGCGGAGGCTCGCGCCATGACCACCGCACCCGTCGTGCTCGGCATCGAGACTTCCTGCGACGAGACCGGCGTCGGGATCGTGCGCGGGGGCGAGCTGCTCGCCGACGCGTTGGCGTCGAGCGTCGAGGAGCAGGCACGGTTCGGCGGAGTCGTGCCCGAGGTCGCCAGCCGCGCGCACCTCGAGGCGATGGTGCCGACAGTCCAGCGCGCGCTCGACCAGGCCGGGCTTGGCCTTAGCGACGTCGACGCCATCGCTGTGACGTCCGGTCCCGGTCTCGCCGGCGCGTTGCTGGTCGGAGTGGCTGCGGCGAAGGCCTACGCGCTGTCGGTGGGCAAGCCGATCTACGGCGTGAACCACCTCGCCGCGCACGTCGCGGTCGACCGGTTGGCCAATGGCGACCTGCCGGACGAGTGCATCGCGCTGCTCGTGTCCGGTGGCCACTCGTCGTTGATCCTGGTGCGTGACCTCGTCTCGAACCTCACCTCGCTCGGTGCGACCGTCGACGATGCGGCGGGGGAAGCGTTCGACAAGGTTGCCCGGGTTCTGGGGTTGCCGTTCCCGGGCGGGCCACACATCGACCGCGCTGCACGCGAGGGCGACGTCGCTGCAATCGACTTCCCGCGCGGCGTGGTCCGGGACGCTCCGTACTCGTTCACCTTCAGTGGTCTCAAGACCGCCGTTGCGCGTTGGATCGAGGCGAAGGAGCGGGCCGGCGAAACCGTGCCGGTCAACGATGTGGCTGCGTCATTCCAGGAAGCCGTTGCCGATGTGCTCACCGCTAGAGCCGTCGCGGCCTGCAAGGCGCACGACGTCGGCACGCTTGTGATCGGTGGTGGTGTTGCCGCGAACTCGCGGCTCCGCGCGATGGCCGCCGAACGGTGCGAAGCGGCTGGCCTCACATTGCGCACACCTCCGCCGAAGCTCTGCACGGACAACGGAGCGATGGTCGCGGCGCTCGGCGCGTTGCTTGTCGAACGGGATGTCGAGCCGTCAGCGCTGGACTTCCCAGCGGACTCGTCGATGAGTCTCGTGTGACGTCGAGGTTCCGGTGACAGGCGGTGACGCTCCGGTCCCGCACCTGCGGCGTGACCCGAACCCGCAGCAGACGAGCGGGCGCAAGGTCCTGATCGGCGTCGCAGTGTTCTTCCTCGTCCTGGTCGGTTTCGTGCTGACGCTGGTTTTCACGATCGGTGAGCACAACAACGGCGTCGTGCTGCCGCCTGGAGCATCGACGTCGCCCACCAGCACAGTCGCGCCGGCCGCCGCGCCATCACCTGAGTTCTTCGCCATCGACGCGGCGACCGGTGGTAAGTCCTACATCGGTGGGGATGCGACGTACTCCTCGTATCAACACCACCAGCGCGCTGTCGCGATGGGCGCAGCGCCGGACGGAAGGACCGCTTACTACGCCGTCCCCGTCGCGGGCTGTCGCTCGATCATCTACGCGACGCACGCCGGGCGAACCGTCGAGACCACACGCGTCAGAGGAATCTCTGGTCGCGTGCTCGGCGTTCCGATGGCAGTCAGTCCGGACGGGAGCGATCTCGCACTGGCGCTGACCCCGCAGCTGAAGCGCGGCGATGGATGCGCGCGCAGCGCGGAGGCGGAGGTGCTCGATCTCAAACACGGCCTTCTCACCCCGGTCGGCATCGTGCTGCCCGGCAAGCCGACGTCGTTGGCGTGGCGACAGGACGGCGCCCTTGCCGTTCTCGCCGGAGACACCGTGACGGAGCGACGTGTGGGATGCCTCGCGTGCGAGCCGCTGTTCGTCGGCAAGGCGTTCGGCTCACCTGTGGTGCTGTTCTGGCACGGCAAGCTCGCGGTGATTGTCGGCAATGCCGTCCGCGCGCTCGGGACCGAGCTAGGCCCCACCCTCGCGCGAGGGCTGCCCGACTTCGTCGTGTCGGCTTCCGTGGACCCGACGGGCAACAAGCTGCTCTTGTCAGGTGGCGTGGAAACGACTCGGAACCCGGGTGGCATCACGTACTACGCGACGTACGTCTGGTCGAACGGTGAGGCGTTTCGCCTGCCGGGGGAGTGGATCGACCCGGCCTGGTAGCGCGGAATACGGTTCGGTCATGGCCACCGACGCATTTGTTTCCGAGACCGTGACGATCACCGGTCACGGCGGCGACACCATCGAGGCGTACGCCGCTCTCCCGCAGGACTCCGCCCCGCGCGGCGGTGTCGTCGTCATCCATCACATGCCCGGGTACGACGACGGGACGAAGGAGATCACCCGCAACTTCGCCTACCACGGGTACAACGCGGTATGCCCCAACCTCTACTGGCGGGAGGCGCCGGGCGCGGAGCCGTCGGATGCCGCGGCGACGGTGCGCGCTGCGGGGGGCGTGCCGGACGACCGGTTCGTCGGCGATGCCGAAGGCGCAATGAACTACCTGAAGTCGCTGCCGAACAGCAACGGCAAGGTGGGAATCATCGGCTACTGCTCCGGCGGTCGGCACTCGTGGCTCGCCAACGGATCGCTCCCGTTCGACGCGGCGGTCGTCTGCTACGGCGCGTTCATCATCGGCGAGACCCCCGAGGGTTTCCCGCCGCGCGACAACCTCGCTCACCTCGCGCAGACGATGTCCGGTCCGATCCTCGGGTTGTTCGGCAACGAGGACGTCTTCCCGACGCCCGCGCAGGTCGACGAGCTCGAGCAGCTGCTGAAGGACGCCGGCAAGCCGTATGAGTTCAAGCGGTACGACAACGCCGGTCACGCCTTCTTCATGGTCGATCGCGTGTCATTCCGCCCGGAGGCGGCGATGGACGGCTGGGCCAAGATCTGGGAGTTCTTCGGCCGAAACCTCGGGAGCTGACGCCATGTGCACCTACCAGACCCAGATGTTGAAGGTCGCAGGCAGTGGCAAGGGCGCGGCCGGCTGGCTGCGGTTCACCGACGCCAGCGTCTACGTCGACCACCCGGTCCACGCGATGGCCGGGCACACCCTCAACATCGACCTGCGCAACCCGGCTGACGGCCCTGCGGCGCGGGTGGCCCTAGAGCTGCACCCGGACGCGGCGAGGGAGCTCGCCGAGGCCATCTTGCGATCGCTGGACGCCGTACCGGAAGCCGTGCTTGCCGCGGGGTGACGCAACCGGACACCCCGCGTTGACGCGGTCGGACCGGCTGGCGTAACTTGGCACTCGGCACCCCAGAGTGCTAGTGCTTGTAGGAACGCATCCCCATCTTCGCAGGAGGTCCCGGTCGTGCCGACCGCCACAAAGACCAAGATCCAGCCGCTCGAGGACCGCATCGTCGTGACGGTGCTGGAGAGCGAGCAGACCACGGCGTCGGGCATCGTGATCCCGGACACCGCCAAGGAGAAGCCCCAGGAGGGCACCGTCATCGCAGTCGGCCCCGGC
>DASZXY010000019.1:0-1755 GCA_035545635.1 Mycobacteriales bacterium
CGTGAAGAAGGTCACGATCGACCCGACCCTCTACATCGGCCAGGACTGGTCCGTCGTACGCCCTGCCCTGATCGGGATGGGCCTGAAGCCGAAACCGGAGTACGCCGGCGGCGGCGTGGCCGGCACGGTGGTCGGGCTGGCGCCCACCGGCAAGGTGGCGAAGGGCAGCACCGTCACCGTCGTGGTCGCTCGCACCGAACCAAAGCCGAAGCCCAAGCCGAAACCGAAACCGGCAAAGGCAACTGCGCCGAAGCCTCATCCGCCGAAGCCAGGTCCAGCAGAGCACGCGCCACCAGGTCATGCGAAGGAGGAGCCGCGGAAGAGGTGAGCCCGTAGCCCGCGCGGCAGCCGAGCGCTCCGGCGGCCTGATCCGTGTCGTCGTCGACCACAACGAGCCCAAGCCTCGGCGTACCGGTCAAGGACCTGCGCGCTGGGTCGGCACGAGGGGCTTGCGGATTCGGAACTTGTACGGGTTGACCAGGTAGGCGCCGCCGGTGTCGGTCTCGATCTCGTAGCCGTACACGTGGACCCGGTCGTGATGCCGGCCACACAGCAGCGCGCCGTTGGCGACCGATGTCGGTCCGCCGTTGGCCCAATGGATGATGTGGTGAGCGTCGCACCATCCAGGTGGTGCGTCACAGCCCGGCCAGATGCAGTGCTTGTCTCGGGCGATGATTGCCCGAAGCTGAGCCGCGCTGAAGGTGCGGGTGGCTCGGCCGGAGTCGAGCACCTCACCAGCCGGCCCGAACACGATCCGCGAGACCTCGGCGTCGCAAGACAGACGCTGTGCCCAGGTTGTGCCGACGACGGCGCCGAAGGCGCACTCGGCCGGGGGCGAGCCGTTGGCGCCCGTCATCGTGTCGGGCTGCACCAGGATCGACACGTGCGGCCTGACCCCGCCGGTGATCGGAAGCTCGCCGCTCTTGAGTGCAAGCTCGGCGATCGTGATGAACGCGTCAGCTCGTCGCTGCGTCGGGCTTCGATCGTCGTTCTTGGTCGGGCGAGAGGCCGCATGTATCGCGGTCATGACAGTTTCAAAGCCCGCGGGATGCAACGTGAAACCGCCGACACCCAGACCGTGGATGGTGCTCGCGGCGTCGAAGCGACGGCGTTCGAAGTCGTCACGCTCAGCGTCGGCGAACCGTTCCGGGGAGTAGGAGTGCGCGATGCTCGCCGTGACCGCGCGCATCTCTTTCGGTGTCGAGGTTCGCGCCACATCCGCGAGGTGAGGCTCCGCAGCCGAGACCGCGGCATCGGTGACGGTTCGCCGAAGCCGAGCGATCGCCTCGGCGTGCTGTTGGCTCAGCGCGCCGTCCGACATTGCGCCCATAGTGGCGGGCAGCACATCTGCCAGGTCGCGCGCCAGGGCGACATCGCGATGGGCGTCAGCCGGGGAGAGCCGCAGCTCACTGCGCATCCAGGCTTGCGTCGACCCGTGATCCACGGCGCCGCCACGTCGATCGAAGCGTTCCACCCGGCGCAGGATCTGCGCATCGAGGCGGTTTCGCTGCCGGTGCAGCTCAGCGATCTCCTCGCCGATGACGGTGACCGGAAAGTCATCGACGTCTGCCGCCGCCAGCTCATCGATCGCTGACGCAAGGTTTCCCACGACCCGCAACCTAGGACGGCGCTCTGACGGGTTAGCGCCTCAACCGCATCCGCCAGCAAAGCTGTGGATGATGACCCAGACCCCGCTGCGCTGTGGATAGCTGCCGCCCGCGAGCGCACCTCCCGCAGCGAACAGACCCGGCGCTA
>DASZXY010000020.1:0-236056 GCA_035545635.1 Mycobacteriales bacterium
TTCCGTCTTTGTTGCGGGTGAAGGTCCAGTTGGTGTGGTGGGTGAGCCAGTGGTGGTAGGTGCACAGCTCGATGCCGTTGTTGAGGTCGGTATTGCCGAAGTGTTCCCAGTGCTCTTCGTGGTGGAGCTCGCAGCGGTCGACGGGTACTTGGCACTTCGGGGCTTCGCAGTGTCCGCCGGCGCGGATCTTGGCGGCTTTGCGTTGCGCGCGCGACCAGGTGCGGGTGGCTCGTCCGAGGTCGAGCACTTCGGACTCGCCGCGCATGACGACGGGAATGATCCCGGCGTCACAGGCCATCATCCGCACGGTGTTGGGGGTGGCGGGCGCGCCTTCGACGGTGGCGGTGCAGCTGTCGCCGGCTTGCAGTTGGCGGGTGAGGTCGTCGAGGTCGGTGGTGACGTGGACCTGGGTGGGTTCACCGGCGGTGTCGGGGAGCTCGCCGCGGTTCATCGCCATGCGGGCGAGTTCGATCATGGCGTCGGCGTGGCGTTGGGTGACGGTGCGTTCGTCGAGGTCACCGGCGCGGCGGGCGAGGGAGGCGACGGCCTTGCGCAGAATCTTGCCGAACGGCGCGTCGAACATGCCCTGCGGATCATGCCGTCGAAGGTGTCGGTGAAGGTGAGATAGCGCCCTTCGTGGCGACGGACCGCGCGTTCCTCGGCGGTCTCATCGAGGCACAGGTGGTCGGCGAGTTGCCGCAGCCCGCCGGTCATGGTGGTCGGGTCGGTGTCTTTGGCGGCTTCCAGTAGCAGCTTTTCGGCATGGTCTCTTGCATCTGCGTCGGGAAGCTTGGGCAGGAAGGCGACGATCGCTTTGGCGTGGTCGAGGCTGGCGTCGCCAGCGAGCATTGATTCGACGATGGCGGGGCGGGTGACCGAGGAGCGGGCGACAGCCATGCGCGCGCCGGCGTCGGGGCGGGACAGGTGCTGGTCCTCGATCAGCCAGGACTTGGTGGAGCGGGCGCAGTACTCGGTGGTGACGTCACGGGTGTCCATCACCTGCAACTGGCGGGCGAGGACTCCATCGAGCTGTCGGCGCAGCTTGAGCAGGCTCTCGGTGTCTTCGAGCAGCTGACCGTCGGTGAGGTCGTGCGGATCGCGGGCGAGCAGGGGCGCGAGGTCATCGACCAAGCTCTGCGTCGCCCCGGTCAACACCCGACTTCTCCTATCGAACGTATGTTCGAATGATAGTGGGTGGCTACGACAAGATCAAGCGAAAAACCGTTGGAAAACAACGAAGACTTGTCCACAGGCCGCGCCATCGGTGGTGCCCAAGAGCGCGACGGTAAGGACCAGCGGGAGCCGGCCAGAAGACCAACGGTCCGTGGTTGTTGAACCCTTGTTTGCGGCCTGACCTAGCCCCTTTTCGTAATGGTCTAGATGTCCTACCTTTAAGTCCTCTGCACCGGGAGGCAGCCCAAGATGACCGACATGCTCGAGCGGTACCAGGCGGCGGAAGCGATGCTGTCGCACAAGCTGAAGGACGTCATCCCGACGCCGTACGTCGGCTCGCACTGGATTCCTGGCACCGAGACCTTTTGGTACAAGCGCGGCCACGAGGTCGTCCTTGTCGACTGTGAGGGCCAGACGAAGCGACCGTTGTTCGATCTGTCGCTACTCGCGAAGGCGATCAGCGAGGCGATCGGCGCCGAGTTGCCGGCCGAGGTGTTCGCCGCACTTCCGTTCGAGCTGAATGACGGCAAGTACCAGGTGTCTCTCGGCGAAGAAGCGCGCTTTGAGGTCAACCTCGAGACCTACGAAGTGACAACCCTTCCCGAGATCCCGAAGTACTCCACCGTCTCGCCCAATGGCAAGTGGGCGCTGTTCTATCGCGACCACAATCTGTGGGTCTTCGACACCGCGACAAGCGAGGAGCGCCAGCTCACCTTCGACGGTGAAGACGCCTACGAGTACGGCGGCATGACCGGCAACACTGGCGTCCACACGATGCGCGCGAACAACGAGTTCGAGCTGACGCCGTCGGTGATCTGGGCCGCGGACTCGACCCGCTTCTACACACACCGCTTGGACGAGCGTGAGGTCGCGGAGACCTACCTGGTGCGTTCGGCGCCGTTCGACGGCGGCCGACCTGAGCTCATGAAGTTCCGCTACAGCATGCCGGGCGAAGCGCACCAGGCCTCGTCCGCGATCTTCGTGTTCAACGCGGAGACCGGCGACGTCGTGCAGGCGAAGTGCGACCCGATCTGGTCGCCCTTCGTCAACGCCATCGGGTACGGCTGGGTGTGGTGGAGCGCAGATCAGTCGACGATCTACTGGATCTCGACGACGCGCGGTGACCGCACCGCGAAGCTGAACACTTTCGACGCGACGACTGGCGAAGTAGCCACCGTGCTCGAGGAGACCAGCAACTCCCAGATTCTGTTCGGCCCGCAGCAACAGGACTGCAACATCAGAACGCTGTCGAACGGCGAGGTCATCTGGTGGTCGCAGCGCACCGACTGGGCGCACCTCTATCTCTACGGCACCGACGGCAGCGTCAAGACGCTGACCTCGGGCGACTGGTACGTCCGCAGTGTCGTCGTCGTCGACGAGGAAGCCCGGAGCGTGGTGTTTACCGGAGCCGGACGAGAACCGGGGTCGGACCCGTACCTGCAGGAGCTGTACTCCGTGTCGCTGGACACCGGCGAGATCACGACGATCACCAACGACGGGCTCGACCACCACGTCCTGAAGTTCCCTTCGGGCGCCAACGCGTCAGACTCAGGTAAGTACTTCGTCGACAACACGTCGCGTTGGGATGTTCCCAACGTCGCCGTGGTGCGCGACCGCACCGGTGCCGTGGTGATGGAGCTCGAGCAGTGTGACCCGACCGCGCTGTATGCCATGGGCTGGACGGCACCCGAGCGGGCCGTCGTGAAGGCTGCTGACGGGGTCACGGACATCTACTGCGGTGTGTACAAGCCGCATGACTTCGACCCGGCCAAGAAGTACCCGGTCCTCGACACGATCTATCCGGGCCCGCAGATCTCGACGTCTGCCTTGCGCTTCCCGCTGGCGGGCGGCATCAACGTTGCGGTCCACATGGCCTTCAGTGAGCCGTGGTCGTTTGCCGCGCTGGGTTTCGTCGTCGTCGCGATCGACCAGCGCGGAGCCGCGCTGCGTAGGAAGTCGTTCCAGGACGCCACCAGGGTCAACGGCGGCATCGTGTTCGTCGAGGACCACGTCACGGCGATCAAGCAGCTCGCCGAGACCCGGCCGTGGATGGACCTCGACCGAGTCGGCACGTACGGCATCTCGGCAGGCGGCTACGCCTCGACCCGGTTGATCCTGGAGGCCAACGACTTCTACAAGGTGTGCGTGTCGGGCGAGGGCAACCACGACGACCGCATCAACCACGCGTGGTGGGGCGAGAAGTTCTTCGGATTGGTCGACGAGTTCGACTACGAGAAGCACGCCAACGTCTCAGTCGTCGACCGGCTCAAGGGCAAGCTGCTCCTGATGCACGGCGAGCTGGATGACAACGCGCTCTACCACAACACGATCCGGCTCGCGAAGGCGTTGATCGAGGCCAACAAGGACTTCGACCTGATGGTCATGCCGAACGCTGACCACTTCATGATGATCAACCGGGCTTACTTCCTGCGCCGGCGTTACGACTACTTCGTCGAGCACCTGATGGGCGAGACCCCTCCGAAGGAGTTCCAGCTGGACGAGATCCCGACGGCGTTGGGGGAGTGATGGCAGACGCCTGTACCGACGAGCGGCGTGCGGATCGAGGACGACATCGTCGTCACGGATGAGGGCAACGAGGTCATCTCGAGCGCCCTGCCGACCTCTTCAGAGGGCATGGAGGAGTGGCTCGCCGCTTTGGCTGGCTGATCGGCCGTACGGCCCTTGCGCCATGACCCGAGGCACCCTAATCTGCCTACTAAGTTGGGCCAATATCGGGGAGACGGGCGCACGTTGTGACACGGTCGATGACGCAGGTCGATGACGGCTCCGTCGCCTCGATCCGGCTCCGGCTCGCGCCGGCCGACGCACGGTATGCCGGCGGCCTCGTCGCCGGCTCGAAAATCCTTGAGATATTTGCCGACCTCGAGACCGAGCTCTCGCTGCTCGAGGGCGGTGACGAGGGCCTCTGCGCCGGCTACGAGAGGGTCGACTTCCTCGCGCCCCTGCAGGTCGGCGACTTCATCGAGGCCACGGGCCGTGTCGTCGCTCGCGGCCGCAGCAGCAGGCTGATCGAGCTCGAGGTCCGCCGAGTGATTCGCGTCGACGAACGCGGGGTGCGTATCCCCGACGACGAGCCCGTCCTGCTCGCCACAGCCACGGTCACGGTCGTCGTCGGCAAGACTGCTGGCCTCGCCGGATGACGATCTCCCCTGCCCAGACCTTGAACGGCTGGCTGTCAGCTGTTGTCGCCGCACAAGGGTCTCGCCCGGCGCTCCACGGAGACGGCACAGAGACCAGCTATGCCGAGCTGTGGTCGCGGGCCGGTGGCATGGCACGCCAGCTGCTCGCGGATGACGCCATTCCGGCGGGCAGTCGCATCGCGGTCGTCGGCACGAACGAGCCCGCGTACATCGAGGTGTTCCTCGGAATCCTGCGAGCGGGTCACGTGGTGGTGCCGCTGAACCCGATGCTCGATGTCGCTTCACTGCTCGCGCAGATCGATCTGGTCGAGGCCAGTCTCGTAGTGCTGGGGAACGTCAGCACCGACATCGCCGAGGGGTTGGCCGCGAGCCGCCGCACGGTGCCGCTCCGGACACTTCGCGAGACCTCGTCGCCGGTTGCCGGGTTGGACGGCATGCCGCGCGTGCGTCCGGATTCCGCCGCGGCCATCATCCCCACGAGCGGCAGCACCGGCGCGCCGCGCGGCGTCCTGCACACGCAGGCGACGTTGCTGCACTGCGCGCTGCAGCTCTCGGCAGTGCTGCCCATACGTCCTGATGACCGCAGCGTCGGCTTCCTTCCGTTCTTCGCGTCGATTCCCGAGCAAATCCTGCCGATTCTTTGCAACGGCGGCTCCGTCGACGTTGTGCCGTTCGACATCGAACGCGTCGCGGACGCCTGTCGCCGGTCGACTTGCTTCGATGCCATCCCGACGATCATGGCTCGGCTGCTCGACGAGGCTCCGCTCGATTCGCTGGCCAACCTGCGGTGGGTATCCTTCGCCTCGGAGCCGATGCCGCCCGCGACTCTTCGCCGCTGGCAAACGGCGCTGCCCGGCGTTGAGGCCCATCAGTTCTATGGCATGACCGAGCTGGTTCCCGCGACGACCGCGTCCCACCGGATGCTGCTCGAGGACCCGCTGACAGTCGGCGTCGCGTTCCCGACGTCCGTTGTGTCACAGGACGCCGAGAGCGGTCAGCTGCTCGTGCGCAGTCCGGCCCAGATGCGCGGCTACTACAACAACCGTGCTGCGTCTTCGGCCGCCGTCACCGCCGACGGCGCCATCAAGACCGGCGACCTCGGCACGATCGACGAACGCGGCTGGGTCTATCTCACCGGTCGCCTGAAGGACCTCATCATCACCGGTGGGCTCAACGTCGCACCGGCTGAGATCGAGGCCGCCGCATGTCACCATCCGTACGTCGGCGCCGCCGCGGTGGTCGGCATTCCCGACCCTCGTTGGGGTGAGACGCCGGTCGTCATCGGCGTGGCGCGTGACGGTTCGTCGCTCACGGCCGAGGTGTTGCTGTCGTACTGCCGCCAGGAGCTGAAGGGCTTCAAGCGGCCATCCGCGGCCGCTGTCGTCGACAGCCTGCCGAGCACAGGCATCGGAAAGATCGCCAAGAACTTGCTACGTGACCAGATCGTGCGGGGAGAGATCGCTCTTGTTCGCGCCGAGTGAGCTCGAGACGCTACGGAGCGCATGTGCAACCGGCGCATGGCTTCCGCTCGCCCGTGCCATCACGCGCGTCGAAGAGACGCCACCGTGGTCGATTGCCCTGCCGGCCGTTGAGCGTCCGACCCATGTCGTCGGTATCACGGGTCCGCCGGGTGCGGGCAAGAGCACGCTGACTGCTGCGCTCATCACGACGTGCGCGGACGCCGGCATGCGCGTCTGCGTGCTCGCGATCGACCCTTCGAGCCCGGTCAGTGGCGGCGCGGTCCTCGGTGACCGGCTGCGGATGGAGAAGGCGCTGCTGGGTCGAACCAACGTCTTCGTCCGAAGCCTCGCCAGCCGCGGCGCGCACGGTGCGATCGCACCCGCGACGCGCAACGTCGCGCGGCTCTGCGAGCTCACCGACGCCTTCGACATCATCATCATCGAGACGGTTGGCGCGGGGCAGAGTGAAGTCGCCATCGCCGAGCTTGCCGACACTGTGTTGCTGGTGACGGTGCCGGGTCTCGGTGATGCGGTCCAGGCCATCAAGGCCGGCTTCCTCGAGGTCGCCGACATGGTCATCGTCAACAAGGCCGATCGCCCCGATGCGCCGGAGACGGTGCGCCACCTGCGCATGAACATCCCGAGAAGCACCGAGATCCTGCAGACGGTTGCCACCGATCTGACAGGCGTGCCCGAGCTCAAGGCGGCACTGGACGCGCGGTGGCAGAAGGTCACTGAGAGCACCGACCTCACTGTGCTTCGAGAGGGCAAGTTCGCAGAGGAAGCAGCGATGCTCGCCGAGGCGTGGACGAAGGCGTCAGCAGTCGGCGTACCGGTCGAAGCCGCTGAAGGTTTCGAGAAGGCGGTCAGGCGAATCTTGGAAGAGGCGGCAGCGCGATGGACGATGTGACCGAGTCGAGCGCCATCACCGCCGATGACGTCGAGGAATGGCGCAACGGGCGGCTGGCGCGCGATTTCGAGCGGATTCCGCCCCGCGCCAAGGAGTTCACGACGCTGTCGGGGATTCCGATCAAGGACGTCTATACCAGCGCTGACCTTGACGGCATCGACGAGCGCAACGACATCGCGCTACCGGGGGAGTACCCCTACACGCGCGGCGTGCACGCGAGCATGCACCGCGGCCGGCCGTGGACGATCCGCCAGGTCGCCGGCTTCGGTCAGGCCGAGGACACCAACGGTCGCTACAAGTACCTGCTTGCGCATGGCGAGACCGGCTTGTCGACGGACTTCGACCTGCCGACCCTGCTCGGCTACGACTCAGACCACCCGATCTACGGCCGAGAGGTCGGCAAGATCGGGGTCGCGGTAGACACCGTCGTCGATGCCCACGCGCTCTTCGATGGCATCCCGCTGGAGGAGGTCTCGACGTCGCTGACGATCAATGCGCCTGCAGGCGTACTGATGGCGATGTACCGGGTCGTCGGCGACGAGCGCGGCATCTCCGGCGACAAGCTCACGGGTACGACGCAGAACGACATCCTCAAGGAGTACACCGCTCAGAACGAGTTCATCTTCCCGCCCGAGGCGTCATGCGAGCTCGTCGTCGACACGATGGAGTACTGCGCCGATGTGATGCCACGGTTCAATCCGGTGAGCATGAGCGGCTATCACGTCCGCGAGGCCGGCTGCACCGCCGCGCAGGAAGTCGGACTCACCATCGCGGGCGCTCTCTGCTATCTCGAACTCGGCGTCGATCGTGGCATCGACCCCGACAAGATCGCGCCGCGAGTGTCGTTCTTCTGGGACGTGCACAACGACTTTTTCGAGGAGATCGCCAAGCTTCGCGCTGCCCGCCGGCTCTGGGCGCGCCTCACGCGGGACCGGCTGAAGTGCAAAGATCCTCGTTCGTGGCTGATGCGTGCGCACTGCCAGACCGCAGGCGTCTCGCTCACTGCGCAGCAGCCGTTGAACAACATCGCCCGTACGGCGGTCCAGGCGCTGGCAGCGGTGCTCGGCGGCACCCAGTCGCTGCACACGAACTCCTTTGACGAGGCGTTTGCGATCCCGTCCGAGGAGGCCATCAAGGTCGCCGTCCGGACCCAACAGATCCTGCTGGCGGAGACCGGCGCGGCCGATGTCGTCGATCCGCTCGCCGGCTCCTACTACGTCGAGACGCTGACCAAGCAGGTCGAAGAAGAGGCGCTCGACCTGATCGAGCGGCTCGACGCGATGGGTGGCATGGTGCAGGCCGTCATCACCGGCTATGCGAACCAGCTCATCGCGGACTCGTCCTGGGAGCAGCAGGTCAAGGTCGAGTCGAACCAGCGCACCATCGTCGGCGTCAACGACTTCGTCGACGACGACTACTCGGTTGGCGGCATCGAGCTGTTCAAGCCGGACCCGGGCGTGCTGGACCGGCAGCTGAAGCGGCTTGCCGAGGTGAAGCGGGAACGGTCCGACCGTGACGTCACCGAGGCGCTGACGGCGATCGAGAAGGCAGCGCCGAACCTCAAGACCAACCTGATGCCGCTCATCGAGCAGGCAGTCCGGGCCCGCGCCACGGGCGGCGAGATCTGCGACGTCCTGCGAGGCCAGTGGGGCGAGCACTCACCCTCGACCGTCTTCTAGTCACTTCCCAACCAAGAACAGGACACCGACCATGGCTACAGACCGCTCCCGCATCAAGGTCATCATCGCCAAGCCCGGGCTCGACGGTCACGACCGCGGCGCGAAGGTCGTCGCGCGAGCGCTCCGCGACGCGGGCATGGAGGTCGTCTACACCGGCATCTTCCAGACGCCTGAGTCCATCCTGCGCTCGGTGATCCAGGAGGATGCCGACGTGCTCGGGTTGTCCAGCTTGTCGGGCGCGCACCTCGAGTACGCCATCGAGATCTCTGAGTTGCTCAAGCAGAACGGCGCCGACGACGTGCTGTTCCTCGTCGGTGGCACGATCCCGAGCGAGGACGCGGACGCGCTTCGCGCGGTCGGAGTCGCAGAGGTTTTCGGGCCTGGGACACCCACGGGCGACATCATCAAGTTCATCGAGGAAAAGGTCCCGGACGCGCGGCTCGCGACCGCCTGAAATCGAATGGCCCGGTTACCAAGCCAATAGCCACGACGACTCTTGCCGTCCTAAGCCGAAGGTGCCAACCTTGTCCTCATGCGTTATGGCAGACGCCCAGTTGCCTTCGCAGGCTCTGCGGCCGACGGCATGACGCTTCTGCGCGAGGACCGGACGAACTTGCCGGCCTCGTGAAACTGGTTTCGGGTACTGCGCTGGCCCCGGTCGGCCGCGCCTTCACCCGCTTCCAGCAGGTCCCGTTCGGGATCGAGGGCGCCGCGCTGCTGCTCATCGTCTTGGCCATGGAGCTCTTCCCGCACGGGCTGGGCGGCGCGACCGTCGTTGCCGGGCTGCTCGGCGGAGCACCGATCGTCCTCAACGCCCTCGGGCTCGTCCTTGTCTTCCGGTCCAACCGTTTCCTCAACTTCGCCCAGCTTCAGGTCGGGTTGTTCGGCGCCGCGCTCTTCGACGGCCTGTATCGCGGACAGCTGCTCCTGCACAGCCTGAACGGCGTGTGCGGCTGCGTGGGTGACTACCCGGGAGCGAGCTGGCGGGCTGCGAACTTCATCGTGTCGGCCATCGCCGGCCTGCTCTCTGCGGTCCTGCTGTCGGTCATCGTCTACGCGATCGTCAGCCGGTTCTCGCGGTCGCCGGTCCTCGTCACCAGCATCGTCACGATCTTCCTCGCCCAGGCGTTGGTCGGCTTCCAGGACCAGATCACCAAGAAACTGGTCAACCTCGTCGACATTCAAAAGGGCCGCCAGCTCTCTACGATCACGCCGCCCGCGAACAAGGTCTTGACGATCGCCGGGTACCCGGTGCCGATCTCCCAGCTCGTGCTCGTGCTGCTGGTGCCGGTCGTGCTGTTCGGTACCGCCACGTACTTGCGGCGCACGAGCACGGGTGTGGCGATCCGCGGTGCCGCCGACAACCCGCAGCGCGCATCGACGCTCGGCGTCAACGTGGCCGCCGTCCGGGTGCGGATCTGGGCCATCGCCGGCCTGTTCAGCGGTCTCGCCGCAGTCATCCCTGCCTTCATCGGCGGCACCGGGGGAGGTACGGGCGGGCCCAACCAGGAGGCTCCGACGATCCCGGTCGATGCGCTCGTCATCCTGCTCACCGTTCTCGTGTTCGCTCGCTTCGCAAACCTCTGGATGGCAGCAGTCGCCGGCTTTGTGCTGAGCCTGCTCAGCACCGCCGTGCAGATCTCCTTCTCGGCGTCGACGCCACTGGATGCGGCCTGGATCTTCCTGGTCGGTGGCTTGCTGCTCTTGCAGCGCGATACCTCGACCCGCGCGAACCGCGAGGACTTCTCGGGGCTGGAGGTCACGCGCGAGCTGCGCCCGATCCCGCACGAGCTGCGCGACCTGCCGGTGGTCAAGAAGTACGTCCGCTGGGTGTCGTTGATCGGTGCTGTCGTGCTCCTTGGTCTGCCGTTCGCGCTGTCGATCTCGAAGACCTCGCTGATGGTCGATGCGCTCGGGCTGTGCATCGTCGGTCTCTCACTGCTCGTGCTGACCGGCTGGGGCGGCCAGGTCTCGCTCGGTCAGTTCGGATTCGCCAGCATCGGCGCCTGGACTGCGGCCGTGTGCGGACTGCCGTTCCCGTTCGCGCTGTTGCTTGCCGGGCTGTCCGGGGCCGTCGCGGCGCTGCTGGTCGGGTTGCCCGCACTGAAGCTTCGTGGCCTGAACCTGGCGATCTCGACGATCGCCTTCGCGCTGAGCGCACGAGCGCTGTTCATCGACGACCGCTACCTCGGAAAGCTGCTGCCTGACACGTTGACGCCACCGGTCGTGTTCGGCATCGACTTCGCCGACGAGAAGGTGGCCTACTACTTCACACTCTGCATCGTCGCGCTCTTCGCCGTGATGGTGGTCGGCCTTCGCCGGACGCGGACCGGTCGCGCGCTGATCGCGCTCCGCGCGAACGAGGCGGCCGCGCAATCGTTCGGGATCAGCGCGCTCAAGGCGCGGCTCACGGCGTTCAGCATCGCCGGCTTCATGGCCGCGGTCGCCGGCGCGCTGCTGGCGTATCACCTCGGCAGCGTCGCTCCGCAGGAGTTCTCACCGGACAAGTCGCTCACTGTCTTCCTCTACTCGGTTCTTGGCGGGCTCGGGGGCATCGCCGGCCCGCTGCTCGGGATGGCGTTCTACGCACTCGTCACGTTCTTCTTCTCGAACAACGCGCTCGTGGAGTACCTCGGAACCGGTGCCGGCGCGGTGATGCTCATGCTGGTCGCGCCTGGCGGGTTGGCGGAGCTGGTCTACAGCCTGCGCGACGGGATGCTGCGCCGGCTCGCGTTCCGGCTGCGGATTCCGGTGCCGAGCCTCATGGGCGACAAGGGTGCAGCACTGTCGGCCGACCGCGTGGTGATCGAGGAGAAGCGACAGGAGCCGCGTCGCACCGGTGACCCGCTGCCGATCTCCTACCGGCCGGTCGGCCAGTGGGCGCTTGACCGGCTCGGTCATCTCGACGGGCCGAAGGAGCGCGTCGGTGCCTGACACGATCGACGTGGCGGCCGACCTCACGCCTACCGTTCCCGACCGCGACCGGTTGCGCCGGCTGGTCCCGACCGCCCGGCAGCTCGCAGCCGGTGCCGAGCTCGATGTCGCACCATTCGAAGCCGAGTTCGACCAGCGAAAGAATGTCGGACCCGGCCGCTGGGATCGAATCAAGGCCTATCTCGACAGCGTCAATCCGTTTGCGGTCGACGGCCCGAAGATTCCCGTCATCTTGTGCAGCCTGATCGGCTTCACCATCGGGTGGTTCGCCCAAGCCGTCCAAATCATCCAGCCCGACATTCAGGCAGACTTCGGCGTCTCGATCACCGCCTTCGCAAAGCTCGGGGCAGTGTTCGGCACCATCGGGCTGATCGTCGGCATCCCGCTCGGCTACCTCGTCGACCGGGTGTCTCGAGTGCGACTACTACGCGCGACGATCGGTCTGGACTCGGTTGGCGGGATGTTGCAGTGCTTTGCGCCGTCGTTCGGCACCCTCATGGTTGGCCGAGCGATCTGTGTCGCGGGCACGATGCCTGACGCGATGGCGACGTTCCCGTATCTCGCCGATTCCTATCCGGCTCGATCGCGTGCGCGAGTGTTCGCCACGTACTCACTCGCCAGCACGTTGGGCGGTCTGGTCGCACCACCGATCGTCGGCATCCTCACGACGATCTACGGATGGCGAGCCGCAATGTTCGGCCTCGTCTTCCTGAGCCTTCTCGGCGTTGTGTTGTCCCTGTTCGCCAAGGAGCCGGTGCGTGGCGCAATGGACCGCCGCGACCTCGGCATCGACGAAGAGCTCGTCGAGATCGAGGAGGAGAAGCCTGGTCTGGCCGAGGCTCTCAAGGCCTCTTGGGGAGTCAAATCGCTTCGGTTGGTGTCCATTGCCGGGTTCGTGCTGAGCTTCCTCTCCGTCGTGCAGCTAATCGACGCGAACGTGCAGGCCGGCAAGTTCGGGCTCGACCCGTTCCAGCGGTCGTTGATCCTCTCCTGGATCAACGGCGCTTCCTTGGTCGCGATCGGGTACGGCGGCGGGATCGCCGATCGGCTGCTCGCGAAGCGGCCAGCCAGTCTGATCACGATTCAGGCGACGTTGGCGTTCGTGTCGGCCATCGGATTCGTCGGACAGGCGTTCGCGACAAGCCTCCCCCTGTACATCCTGTGCAGCTCGATCCCGTCGCTTTCCCTGGCAGCCGCGGTTCCGTCGCAGCGGGTCTCGCAGTCGATGGTGGTTCCAAGTCGCTATCGGGGAGTTGGTCTGCAGATCGGTACGCCGTTCTCGTTGGCCGCGACGCTGCTCGGGCCGGCGCTGCTCAGCACAGTCACCGGGCATGGAGGCAACCTCCAGCACGTCTTCCTCTACTTCGCGCCCTTCTACGTCGTTTCCGGGTTCATCTACCTCGCCGCTGCGAGCAGCTTCGCGGGCGACATGCGTGCTGCGATCGCGGCATCTGCCGCGCGGCTCGAGTCGGAGGAGTCCCGTCGAGCCCGGCAGAACAAGATCCTCGTCTGTCGCGACATCGACGTCGCCATCGAAGAGGTGCAGATTCTCTTTCGCGTCCACCTCGACATCAAGGAAGGCGAGATCGTCGCGCTGGTCGGCACCAACGGCGCCGGCAAGTCGACGCTGCTGCGCGCGATCTGCGGTCTCCAGCAAGCAAGCAACGGAGCGATCTTCTTCGACGGCCGCGACATCACCTACCTCCCCACGCACGAGGCGGCGCAGCTCGGCATCGTCTACATGCCGGGCGGCCAGGGCGTGTTCCCGCTGATGTCTGTCAAGGACAACCTGCTGACTGCGGCGCGGATGCGCAAGGACGCCGCCGACGTCAACGTCGAGATCGAGAAGGTGCTCGAGTTCTTCCCGCGACTGCGGGAGCGGCTCGACGTGCAGGCCGGGACCATGTCCGGGGGTGAGCAGCAGATGCTCTCGCTCGGGCAGGCATTCCTGATGAAGCCGCGCCTGCTGATGATCGACGAGCTCTCGCTGGGGCTAGCGCCTGCCGTCGTGGAGCAGCTGCTCGGGGCGATCAGGGGCATGAAGGACGAGGGCATCACTGTGATGCTCGTCGAGCAGTCGCTCAACGTCGCGCTGACGGTCGCAGACCGTGCGGTCTTCATGGAGAAGGGTGAGGTCGCGTTCGACGGGCCGACCGAGGAGCTGCTCGCGCGGCCCGACCTGGTCCGGTCGGTATTCCTAGGTGGGGCTACCAGCGGCGGCTCGGTTGCCAGCACCCGGCGTCGCAGCGCCGTCGGTGAAGAGGGCAACCCACGGCTCCTCAATTGCGACGGCCTGAGTGTCGCGTTCGGAGGCGTGCAGGTCCTCGATGACGTCAGCGTCCATGTCGGTGAAGGTGAGGTCGTCGGCATCATCGGTCCGAACGGCGCCGGCAAGACCACGCTGTTCGATCTCCTCTCCGGCTACACCCGCGCCGACAGCGGGGCGGTCCAGCTCGACGACACCGACATCACTGAGCTGAGTCCCGACGCACGCGCGCGGCTCGGTCTCGGTCGGGCGTTCCAGAACGCTCGGCTGTTCCCGCCGCTCACGGTGCGCGAGAACATCGCGGTGGCGTTGGAGAAGCGCGCCAACAAGAGCCCGCTCATGGGCGCCTTCTGGACGCCCGGCATCCGTCGCAGCGAGCGCAAGCTCATGACCCGGGTCGACGGTCTGGTCGAGCTGCTGGGTCTCACGGCCTACGCCGACAAGTTCGTTCGCGAACTGTCGACCGGCACCCGTCGCGCGGTCGAGGTCGCATGCCAGATGGCGGCTGAGCCGAAGATGCTCTTGCTGGACGAGCCGTCGTCCGGGCTCGCCCAGGCTGAGACGGAGGCACTCGGACCCGCGCTGCTCCGCATTGTCCGCGAGACGGGTTGCGGGATGCTAGTGATCGAGCACGACATTCCGCTGATCGCTGGGATCTCCGACCGGCTGGTCGCGATGGAGCTCGGCCGCGTCGTGACCACGGGGACGCCCGCCGAGGTCACGACCGACCCGCGCGTCCTTGCGTCGTACCTCGCTGCCTCCGCTGACGTGATCGAACGCTCCGGATCGCGAGTCGGATCCGTCCTCGCCACGATCGCCGGCGAGCCCACCACCCGCACGACGCCTAACCGCGCGAAGCAGAAGGTTTGACGCCATGACCACGACTGTCCCCGCCCGACGTGCCGCACGGTCGGCACTCAACGGAAAGGCCGCCGACATGGCGAAGCCCGTCGCCTCTCGCAAGAAGCTCTCAAGTGAGGAGTTCGGCGCTCGGTTCGAGAAGATCGTCGACAACGTCGGCAAGGTCATCAAGGGCAAGGACGACGTGATCCGGCTGTGCCTGATCGGAATGCTGGCAGAGGGCCACGTCCTCTTCGAGGACATGCCAGGAACCGGCAAGACGGTTCTGGCGCGGTCGATCAGTCAGACCCTGTCGGCAACCACGACACGTATCCAGTGCACGCCCGACCTCCTACCCGCCGACGTCACGGGCTCCACGGTGCTGGACCGCAAGACCGGTGACTTCGTGTTCCGACGGGGTCCGGTGTTCGCCAACGTGTTCCTCGCTGACGAGCTGAACCGCGCGACGCCGAAGTCGCAGTCGGCGCTGCTCGAGGCAATGGCGGAGAAGCGGATCTCCTTCGACGGCGTCACCCACGAGCTGCCGAAGCCGTTCTTCGTTCTCGCAACGATGAACCCGATCGAGCTCGCCGGCACGTTCCCGTTGCCCGAGGCGCAGCTCGACCGGTTCCTGTTCAAGCTGACCCTCGGCTACGCGGAACGCGATGCAGAGGCCGACGTCTTGCGTGCCAACGCGAAGGCGCAGGCGGTAGACAGCCTCGAGGCCGTGCTACCGATCGAGGACCTCGTCGGCATGATCGAGTGGGCGAAGGAAGTGGCCGTCAGCGACGAGATCCTCTACTACGTCATCGACATCGTGCAGGCCACGCGCACGGACGCCTCACTGGCGATGGGTGCCTCCTCCCGCGCGTCGCAGTCCCTGATGCGCGCAGCGCGCGTCATGGCTGCGTCGCAAGGTCGCGACGACGTGCTGCCGGATGACGTGAAGATGCTCGTGAAGCCGGTCCTCGCTCACCGGCTCGTGCTCACACCTGACGCGCAGCTGCGTGACGAGACGATCGACGGCGTCATCGACCGCATCGTGCACCGTGTCAAGGTTCCGCTGGGCGTCGGTCGGGGCCGCTAAGCACCCATGACGATCCTCGAGCAGCCTCCGGTGACGGAGGACGCCGCGCCAGCCGCGGACGTCCCCCGCGCGCAGCCGACCCTGGCGCGCGTCAGTACCGGGTCGCGCGGTTCGGGAGTGCTCGTCGCGATCGAGCGCGGCACCGGCGTAACGCCGAGTGGTCTCGCCGTCATCGGCATCGCCGCGGCGATGCTCGCGTTGTCGCGGGTGCTCTCCAGTCGCGGGATGGCGCTGCTGGCGTACGGCTTGCTGATGGCGCTCGGGCTGTCGTGGACGTTGGGCCGTCGCAAGCTGGCGATCGACGCGGAGCGGTCGGAGCTGCCGACTCGGGTGCCGGCCAAACGCACCATCGACGCAGAGCTCACGTTGCGAGCCCGTCGCCGCGCCAGCGGTCTCATCGTCGAGGAGAACCTCGACGAGCAGCTCGGCCAGCCGGTTCGGGTCGCAGTGCCGATTCTTCCGGCCGGTCGTGACATCACGCACGCCTACCAGTTCGTGCCGCAGTACCGCGGGGTCTACCACGTCGGTCCCCTGGTCGCGGAGTACTCCGACCCGTTCGGGCTCACCAAGCGGCGCCAGGAGATCTGCGGCAAGACGAAGATCATCGTTCACCCGAGACTCGAGCCGGTCATCGACCGGATCAGCAGCCGCGAGTTCGAGGACCCGCCGATGCGCCCGCCGGTCTCGCGGCCGTGGCCGACCGGCTTCGAGTTCTATGGCATGCGCGACTACGTCGACGGCGACGACCCGCGGCGCATCGTCTGGCGCGCGCTCGCGCAGTACGACAAGTACCTCGTCCGCGAAGCGGAGCAAGGCATCACCGACCGGGTCAACATCTACCTGGACAGCGACCGGGACAACCACACGGCGGGGCATCCGAGCGAGAGCTTTGAATGCGCGGTCAACATCGCCGCATCACTCGGCGCACGCCACCTGGCCGACGGGTTCTCCGTCTGCCTCGACGTCAACTCGGGTCGGCTCGCGAAGAACTTCCGCGGGTCCGGAAAGCGAATCCCGCTGCTCGACGAGCTGTCAGCCGTGAAGCCGGAGAACGTCGAGCTGCAGGGCGCGCTCGACCGGCTGTTCTCCGACCCTCAGCGCAACGCGCACAACATCTTGATCACGCCTCACCTGACGCAGGCGAGCGCCGCCCGGCTCCGGCTGCTCTTGCAACGCGGCGGGTCACTGATCCTCGTCCTCGTCATCACCGACGACACCGATCCGATGACGCTGCACCGGGCCGGAAGCCTGCGCTGCAACGTTGTCGAGGCCGGTCCGCAAGTTCCTCTGCAGGCCGTGTTCCAGCACGTGATCTCGGCGACCCGGCTATGACGATCATCGACCCGTCGCCGGTCGTCGACGACGAAGCGCTTCGTGGGCTTCAGCTCGGCAATGCCACTGACATCGTCAGCTCTCCGGTGCTCAACGTCGAGGAGGTCGAACCGGAGCCCGAGGACGATGCCGACGAGCGGCCGCCGGTCAGTCCGCTGTCCGCCTCAGCCGCCGCGTTCCTTTCGACCGCCGCGGTCGGCTGGATGCTGGGCGGGACCTTCACGGGCACGATGCCGCGGTTGCTCGGCGTGCTGGGCGCGCTCCTCGGTGCGGCCTTCGTCGGGCTGTCCTACCGGATGCGCAACCCCAGCGTGCTGCAGTTCCTCGCGCTGCCGGTTGCGGCGATCCTCGGGTTTGCGCTCGTCGCGCCGTCCGCTACTGGTACCTCCGTTCCGCAGCTCATCGTCGATGCGGTCAAGGCTGGCGGGCTCTCGCAACCGCCGGCGCCCTTCGATCCGGGCTGGCGGTTCCTGCTGCTCGTCCTCACCTGCTCGATCGCGGTCGCCGCCGCCACTGCCGCGCTGGCGACCAATCGAGCGCGGCTCGCTGTCTTCCTGCCGGCGCCGGTTGTCGCCGCAGGCGTCATCATCCAGCCGCCCGGCAAGGAGCTGCTCTCGGTTGCCCCGTCGCTCGCGCTGATCGTCGCGGCCCTCGCCGTTGCGTTCGGTGGGGAGCTGTCGCGCGACAGTGAGACCGGCGCGAGGTTCGAGTCGCGCCGTCTCGGCAAAGCAGCCGGGCTGGTCGTCGTGATCGTTGCGGCGCTGGTGGGGCTGTCGCAGCTGGGCTTCCTCTACCCGCCGACCCAGGACTCGACGGTCATCCCGCCGAAGCGGCCGCAGACCCCGCCGCCGGTCACGAACAACGACGTGCTGTTCACCGTGAAGGAGACGGCGCCGACCCCGTTGCGGCTCGGCGTGCTCGACGTCTACAACGGCACTGCGTGGCTGACCCCGCCGTACGACCCGAAGCGGTATGTGCCTGCCGGCGACGGACAGCTGCCGGCGTTCGAGCCGAACCGGGTTGGCGACACAGCGCCGCCGCCGGCGCCGGCACCGAAGAAGACGGTCACGGTCGAGATCACTGTGGTGAAGCCGGGGCCGGCACGCGAGGTCCCGGATGTCTCCGGCACGGTTTCGGTGAGCGGTGCGCCGAGTGGCTCGGAGTTCGACCCGCGCGCGCAGACACTCCGGCTGCCGGGACATTCCGAGGCCGGTATCAACTACACCGTCACCGCGGCAGCGCCACCGGACTCGACCGCTCTCGCGGCCGCGAAGATCACCGATCCGCGGCTCAAGCCGTTCGTGGCCGTGCCACCACCACCGCAAGCGGTGCTCGATCTGATCTCGGGCGCACCGAAGAACCTCTCGCCGTACGAGCGCCTGCAGTACGTGCGGACGAAGTTCTACTCGAAGATCACCGCGGCTGGTCCTGGTACGCCGGTCGACGTGCCGCCCGCCCGCGTCGAGGCGTTCCTCAACGGAACTCCCGCTTCGCCGTACGAGATCACGGCGTCGGAAGTGCTGATGGCACGGTGGGCCGGCATCCCTGCGCGGATCGGCTACGGCTACTACAACCCCGACACGAAGGCGGGTGCGGCGCACGCCGTCGACGTGCGGCCGAGCGACGGCGCGATGTGGCTGGAGGTGTGGTTCGACAACACCGGGTGGACGCCGATTCTCGGCAAGCCGCCGAAAGCACAGTCGAGCCTGGACGACCAGCAGAAGAAGAACGACAAAGACATCCTGTCCAACGGACAGATCACCGCTCAGCTCTATATCCCGATCCGGCAGGAAGGGCTCAGCCTCCTCTACTCGATCGTTCAGTTCTGGCTGGCCCGCGTCGCGGCGCTCATCGGTGTGTTCCTCTTCTTCTGGATTCTGCTACCCGGGATCGTCAAGGGGTACCGGCGCACGAGGCGGCGACGGTGGGCGGACCGACATGGCCCCCGGGAACAGCTCGCGGCGGCGTACGCCGAGATCCGGGACCGTGCCATCGACTTCAACATCGGCCACCCGACGCTCACCCCCTTGGAGTTCCTCGACGTCCTCGAGCCGGACGAGGAACACCGCCAGCTGGCGTGGCTCGTCACGCGCGGTCTGTGGGGAGACCTTCGCCGTGATCTGCGAAGCGAGGACGTCGAGGCGGCGCGGACGATGTCGCGTTCGCTGTACCGGCGGCTGGTCAACGGGCAGCCGTTCCTCACACGCGTCGTGGCGTTCGGCAGCCGGGTGTCGCTTCGCGACCCATGGGACGCGACGCTCCCCAACCCGTACTGGAGCAGAAGCCCGATCAGTGTCGTCATTGGCTGGCTCGCCGCCGGAATACGACGGCTGCGACCGCGGATGCTCCCGCTGCTCGGCCGCACCACTGTGCTGCTGGTTGTGTGCGCGTTCTTCACGACCGGCTGCGTCCAGCAGCTCGATCTTTCGAATCAGGCAGCGGGTGTTGCGGCGCTGCCGACCGTGCCACCCAAGGTCGGCGCCTTCACCTTCCAGCGGACCACCATCGCCGACGCTCAGTTCGCGCACTACCGCAACATTGCCTTGATCCAACGGTTCGGCTTCTACGTGGTCCGCCAGGACGGCGTCGCGGTCGGCACCCTGCAGACCGCGAGCTTCAAGACGGGCTTGCGGTCGGAGAACCGCAAGGTTCGCGAAGGGGTCCTCACCTCACTCGGCGGGTCGCCGAAGGTCAGCAAGGTCGCGGGCCAGCTGTTCTACACGGTCCAGATCAACGACCTCCGGTTCGTCGTCTGGTTTCCGCCGGACGGCCTCACCTACCAGCTGCTGTCCGCCACCAAGGACCTGGCGAACCCGACCGACCTGTTCGTTCGGCTGATTGCTGTCGAGCAGGGCCGAAGCGCACAGTCGGTGAATACCCACGAGGGCGCATCGCCTGCCGATGCCCGACGGGAGGCGTAGTGACACGCAAAACCGTGAGACCCAGAACGGTGACGCCCAGCGGGTGCCGGGGGAGGCGAGCGGTGCGCTCCATCGCGATCTTTGGACTCGTTGCGGCGGCGATGGTGACGACCGCGTGCGCGGGGCCCCACGCGCCATTCGGCGTGGGTACCCAGAACGCGCCCGTCAACCTGGTGCTCGGTGAGCGCCAGGCCGTCACCACCGCGCCGGTCGGTCCGATCGGCGGACCCCTTCCCCCAGGTGTTCCGCCAGCCGTTCCTCCCGGGCCGTCGGTCTCCCCGAGCCCGACTGCTTCCCCATCCGGCCCCTGTCCTGCGTTCGACCCGCTTGCTCCCGTGCTCGCGACCGACATCGAGCTTCCCGGACCGCCACGGCCCGCGACGTACACCTACCGGGGCAAGGTCGTCGATACGGCAGGCAAGGACAAGTCGACGTACCGCGGCAACAGCAAGTGGAAGGTGATCGTCGGCAAGGCCGATCCGACCACCCACGGCTACGACGTGACGCTCAAGGTCAAGCTGGGCAAGACGACGAGCAGCAGGGTTCTGCTGATCCAGCCGAAGCCGTTGCTCGACAACGACCGTGGCACCGGACTGAACTCCCCGACGGGCACCGACCCCAACTCTGTGCTGTCCACGGTGACGGGGACGCTGCTCATCCTCGGTGTTCCGCCGCTGCCGTTGACGCTCCCGAACGTCGGACGGTTCGGACCGGCGGGCATCTACCTGGTTTCACAAAGCAACGGCGACACGACGTTCAAGCCGACGGTGCCGATCCCGTTGCTGCAGACTCCGGTCGGCAACAACTCGTTCACCGGGATCGGCACCGACGGGTCCACCGTGATGGCGTTCACGAGCACGGTGACCAAGCGCCTGAGCGTCAACGCATGCGGCACCAAGGTCGAAGGCATCGATGTCGCTCTGACGAGCGGCAACATCGCGAGCCTCGGTGCCGACGGGAAAGCCCAGCTCGTGACCTTCACGGAGCACCTTGTCTTCGGCATGCAGTTCGGTGGGATCCCCTTGCAGGACAAGGGCACGATCACCACGTCCACGCTGCCAGGGGCGGCAATCGTGCCGGACAAGGCCAGCCGTCAGTTCAGCTTCACGGTGAACGCCGTGCCGAAGCAGGCCCGGACCTGAGGTGCGCCGTGGTTTCTTAGCCGGCGCGTACGCTCTTGCCGGCGCCGTGTTCATGAACCTGGTGTCGGCGTGCAGCCTCGCCAGTGACAACACCGGTACGCCGCCTTCGCCACCGCGCGGCGTGCACTCCGGTGGCGTGCTGCGGGTCGGGATCACGGCACCGGGCGGCATCGATCCGCTGGATGCCTACGAGCCGGTCGGGAAGATGATCAGTTCGGCCCTCTGCGACACGCTGATCTCTCTCGACCCGCAGACCGGCCAGGTGCGGGAGGCGCTCGCCAAGGGCTGGGTGCTCTCCGGTGGCACCTCAATGACGATCAAGCTCCGGCACGGCATCAAGTTCACCAACGGCCAGGAACTCGGCTCACGAGATGTGAACTACTCGTTGCAGCAGCTGATCTCGACTTCCAACGGCTCGTACGTGGCCTCGCTCGCCCAGCAGTTCGCCGCAGTGTCGCTCGGCAAGCAGGACACGGGCATCCTTGCCGATCCTGATCGCGCTGCCACGATCGCCTTCGGTGTCAGCCGGCACGACTTCCAGCTGACTGACGCTCTCGTTAGTGGCGGCGCGCTCCGCGCCTTCGCTGAGCCGGCCATGGCGCCGGTGTCGCAGTCGGCGGAGTCCGCGGACCCGAGTGAGTTCGCGAGCGACCCGGTCTGCGTCGGCCCATATCGGCTGTCCAAGCCCTACCGCGGCGACGCGAAGACGATTCGGCTGGTGCGGTCGAAGGGCTACTACGGCGAGAACGTCGGCTACACGAGCGGCGGTGTCGGCTACGCCGACCAGATCGTCTTCAGGATCTACCCGTCGGCCAAGGCGGTGCTGAAGGCTTACGACGATGGGAAGGTTGACGTCGTCGAGGTGCCCCGGACGGACGTCGCCCGGACCAAGGACACCGCCTCACGCGTCTTCGGCCTCGCTACCGGCACCGAGTTCCTGGGGCTGCCCGGAAACTCGGCCGGGCCGTTCAGCGATCCGGATGTCCGCATCGCGCTGAGTGAGGCGATCGACCGGACCAAACTGGTGAAGGACGTCTTCGGCCCCGATGACCAGGTCGCCGACGGCTTCGTGCCGCCCGCGCTCGCAATCAGCCCGGGCCGCTCTCTGGACGACAAGATGGTCAAGGGCGCGCCACTAGCCACGTGCGGAGCGAGCACTCCCGCGGCCCCTCGCCTTGCCGCGGCCAGGGCCCTGCTGGCGAAGGCCGCGACCCGGCCTGGTGCGACACCATTCACCGGCTTCACCCTCGACGTGAACAACGACGCGCCGTACCCGGCGATGGCCCGCGAGCTGGCGGCGCAGTGGCGGAGCGGGCTGGGACTGCACGTCAAGGTCAAGACGATGCCCTGGCAGGCCTACAAGGCAAAGGGGGAAGGGAGCCCCGGCTTCACGTCGCCGTTCCGGGTGCGGTGGGCGTCGGATGCCACCGCTCCCTTGACGACGTACAACGACCAGCAGGTCTTCTACGCACCGCTCGCTGGAAGTGCGGCAACGACCTTGGCGAACTGGTCGCACTTCAGCGATCGGAAGTTCGACTTCGCGCTGCTCTCTACCGTTTCGACCGTCACGGACGTGCAGGAGCGCGGCACGGACTTCAGGCAGCTCGGCTCGATGCTCTGCCAGCAGATGCCCGTCATTCCGCTCGCCTTCGACCGACCGGCGTTCCTGGTTCGCTCCACCGCGGTCGGCAGTGCCCGCCCGGTACCGGTTGGTCGTGATGGCGTGCTGATGCTGCGCGAGCTCTACCTGAAGTGAGCAGTCCCCGGCAGGGACGGCTCGTCGTGCTCGTCAACATCGCCGTCGCGATCGGCCTGATCGTCTTCGTGGCGAGTGTCTCGCCGTTTCGGCAGCATGCCGCGCCGCCGACCGTTTCGGAGTTCGCGCCAGCCGGCGGCCGAGCGCTCAACGACGTGCACGCGTCGCGTCCGACGCCGGCTGCCACGGCTCGTGGGCGACACGGCCCGGTCGCGCTTCCCAAACCCAAGAGCGCACGAGGTGTGCCGCCGCAGCTCGCCTGCTACCGATGGTCGGACGGGCTGGTGACACAGACATTCGATCCGCAGTCGCCGCCGTGCATCAGCAGGTGGGCCGTCGCGCAAGGGAACGGCGGTGCGACGGCCGCCGGTGTCACCGCGACGACCGTTCGCATTGGTGTCAACCGGGCATCACTGTCGGCGCTGCGACGGTACGCCGGGTGGTTCAACAGCCACTTCGAGCTCTACGGGCGAACGCTGCAGCTGGTGGGTCTCGATCTTTCCGACCTCGCGTCGCCCGAATCGCAGCAGGCCGCCGCGCTGGAGGCGTCGCAGCAACGGGTGTTTGCCGTGCTGCTGAGTCCACCGCCGAGTTCGACGGTCGCTGCACCGCCGCAACAGTTCCTCGACACCGCTGCCGACCACGGCATCCTCGTGTTGCTCGGGCGGACCACCCAGGCCTCGAGTACGACGCTGGCCGCGCTGTCGCCGTACGCTTGGAGCTACGCCCCGGGGCTCGACGTTCTGGAGCGCGCGGCCGGTGATCTGCTGTGTCAGCTGATGGCCGGCCGGCGCGCCGCGCTTTCTCCGGACGAGGCGAACCGAACTCGGCGGTTCGGAGTGGTCGTCCCGGATGCGGCGCATGCCGGCGGCGACGACTTCGATGTGCAGTCGCTGGAGTCGGAGCTCGAAGAGTGCCACACCCCGGCGCGCGTCGAGCGGTTCGACCCGAACTCACCGACCTCGGCCGGTGAGGCGCTGCAGCGGCTGAGGCTTGCCGGCGTGACGACGATCATTCCGCTTCTCGGTCCGGGACCGGTCGCCCGAGTTCTGATGCCCGCTGCAGAAGGCGAGAGCTACCGGCCGGAGTGGGTGCTGTCCGGGATCGACGATGATCCGGCGCAGGCTCTCTGGTCGTTGGCCCCCCAGAAGCAGCTGCGCGCGCTGGCCGGTCTTGCCTCCTGGCAGCCCTCGCCGTCGGCTTCGCTGCAACCGGCCAGTCGGGCGGTGTCGGGAACCACTGATGTGGCGGGCTATCGGTCGATGCTGATGCTGGCGTCAGGCATCCAGCTCGCCGGGACGCAGCTGACGCCCAGCTCGTTCGCCAATGGCCTGTCCGGCACGGCGTTTCCGAACCCGGGCGCCGGGCGGAGTCCGCTCTATCAGGCTGCGGTTGGGTTTGACGATCTCGATCACGCGATGGTCGACGATGTCGCGCTCGCCCGGTGGAGTCCGAGCCGGAGCGGCTTCTGCCTGGCCGACCATGGCAGGCGCTGGACGTTCGGCAACCTGCCACAAGACCCCGCCCTGCTGGACCTGCCGAGAGACTGCACCTAATGGCAAGAAGTCGAGCCGAGGAAGCCTTCGGCGCCACTCTGTCCGGCTACGCGGCCGGGTTCCTGCCGGTGCCATTGGCAGTCACGACCGCTCTGTTGCTCGGCGCCAAGGCGGACAGTCGGACGGGAAGCGTGTCGGTTCTCTGGGTGCTGCTGGCTTCGATTCCGGCGGCGCTGATCCTCGGGCCGTGGAACACCCGCCGGACGCTCATTGCCTACGGCGACGCTCACGCGGACGAGACGGCCCGCGCCACAATCGGGTACGGCGTCGTCGGGCTCGTCGTGCAGGCCCTCGTGTTGGTCCCGCTGCTGTACATCGGCTGGATCGGGTTGGTCGTCGACGTTGCGGTGCCGGCGGCGATGATTCCCGGGCTCGCTCGCCAGCGGGTGCTCACCAAGCTCGACGAGGCGCGGCTCGCCGCCCGGCTCCGTGGTGGTCCGCGGCGCCGAGGACGGGGGCGGAGGTAGATGTCAGTCGTAGATCGGGACTTGGCCGGCGTCGAGAGAGGCGTGGTAGTCCTCCACTTGACGCGAAGCGACCGACAGGTCGGTACGCGAAGCGCGGTCGAGTCGGTTGAGGTGCCGCGTCGCCATCCGCCGTACGTCGTCGGAGATGTCCAGCGCCTCGACCTTGGCGGTTGCCTCCGCGATGCGCCTCTGCACCTGTTCGAAGAGCGTGGTCTGCGGCTCGCCCATGTTCGGATTTTCTCATGGCAAGGTCCGTGAACATGCGACTGCGTGATCTCGGTCTGTCCGTCGGGCTAGGCGCTCCCGGCACGCACAACGCCATCACGGATGTGCCGGGCGTGCAGGTCGGGCACGCGACGCTCATCGAGGGTGACGGCCCGCTCGTGGTGGGCAAGGGCCCGGTTCGAACCGGCGTCACGGTGGTCAAGCCGGTCCCCGGCCACGCCCGGGCGACGCCGGTCACCGCCGGCGCGGCGACTCTCAACGGCAACGGCGAGATGACGGGTCTGGAATGGGTGCGCGAGAGCGGTCTGCTCACGACTCCGCTCGCCATCACCAACACACACTCGGTCGGGGTCGTGCGCGACGCGCTTGTGGCGGACGACTTTCGCCGGGCGGACGGTCTCTACTGGTCGATGCCGGTCGTGGGGGAGACCTACGACGGCATCCTCAATGACATCAACGGTCAGCACGTCACCGCGGAGCATGTGCACCAGGCACTCGCGGATGCGAACGGCGGACCGGTGCGGGAGGGGTGCGTCGGTGGCGGCACCGGCATGATCGTGCACGGCTTCAAGGGCGGTATCGGCACCTCGTCGCGGCTCGCGACCATACAGGGCGAGGAGTACGTCGTTGGTGTGCTCGTGCAGGCCAATCACGGAGTCCGTGGTGACCTGCGCGTCGACGGCTTTCCGGTCGGTCGGGTGCTTGGACCCGACGTCGTACCGGTGGTGTCGCCGGCACAGATCCTGCCGCCGGGGAGCGGCTCGATCATCATCGTCATCGCGACGAACGCTCCCTTGTTGCCCGACCAGTGCCGTCGGCTTGCCTGGCGCGGGTTCGTCGGCATGTCACGCGCCGGCGGTGGGTGCAGCGACAGCAGTGGCGACATCGGCATCGCGTTCTCGACCGGAGCCGCGGGCCAGGTGCCCCCGGAGTACGTCACGGTGCCGACCGGCTCGTGGCGGGTGCCCTACCTCCCGCACCAGTCGCTGAGCCCGCTGTTCGACGCCACCTCCGATGCCACGGAAGAGGCCATCCTCAACGCGGCTCTGCAGGCCGTGACGATGACCGGGAGGGACGGCATCGTCGCCCATGCCCTCGAGCCGCAGGTGTTGCTCGACGCACTCTCGCGGATTCGCCGTTAGGCCAAATGCCATCTTCCTCTATGGCAAATAGCGGCCTAGTCCGTTGACGTTCCTTCGTCCGCATTCATAGAGTTCCAGCACGAAGAGGGGACGCTAGTGATCAACATCTATGTCGGCCCTGCGGTCGGCAATGTCATCAACCTTCACGCGTTGGAAGGGCCCGGCGCGCAGGTTCTGCGTCAGCACCACCTGCCCCGCTGGCGGCAAGGCGGTCTGACGGCTGCGGTGATGCAGATCGCCGACTGGGCAACGATCGGGATGCTCGTGTCGGAGGTGCATCGCTCCGAAGGCGAGATCACGCTGTGCAAGACCCGGGCTGATTACGACAACCGGCCGGACGGGTCTTTTGGCCTGTTCTTCTCGGTCGAGGGCTACCAAAGCTTCGCCGGCGACTTCGACGCGATCCATCTGTTCGCTGAGCTGGGCGCGACGGCGTACACGTTCTCTCACAACGCGCAGAACCTGCTGTGCACCGGTGCCGGGGACCGCATCGGTGACGGCGGATTCACTCACCTCGGCAAGGCGACACTTGAGTACCTCGAGCAGGTTCCGCTCATCGTCGACCTGGTGCACACGTCGCGCGCCGCGTTCTGGGATGCGCTCGGCATCTACAGCGGCGACATCCTCGTCTCGCACTCCAACGCCGACGCGGTCTGCTCTCACCCGCGCAACCTCACCGACGACCAGATCAAGGCGGTCGCCGAGCGCAACGGCGTGATCGGCATCAACAGCTACCGGGGCTACGTCGCGGCGGATCCCTACAAAGCCACGTTGTCAGACCTGCTCGACCACGCCGTCCACATGGTGGAGCTGATCGGGCCCGAGCACGTTGCTCTCGGCAACGACTTCTGGGAAGGACCGATGGACATCCTCGACAACACGATGGCCGGCATCGATCCCGATGGCAGCCTCGGCCTGCAGGGAAGCGGCGCGCTCTACGCCACCGGACCGGAAGGCTTCGAGGACATCAGCAAGCTCGGAAAGGTGATCGCAGGTCTCTCCGAGCGGGGCCTGTCGCAGAGCGACCTCGACTGGGTCACCGGCGGCTCCTATCTGGCCTTGCTCGAGCGTTCTCGACCATCCACCTCCACTACGGGCACGGAGAGCGCCGCATGAGCGAGACCGCCAGCAAGGAGAAGTCAGCCGACGCCAAAGATGAGGCGGCGAAGGAGAAAGTCGACGACAAGCCGCTCGAGGATCAGGAGTTCGTCACCAGGCACTCGGCGAAGATCGGCAAGCAGCGGATCGAGTACACCGCCAAGACCGGACGGCTGGTGTTGCACGACAACGCGGAGGTGTCCAAGCCGCAGGTGGCTCTGTTCTACACCGCCTATCTGCGTGATGGTGTCGAGGCAAAGCGTGACCGACCCCTGATCTTCATGTGGAACGGGGGCCCAGGTTCCTCCGCGATCTGGATCCACATGTTCAGCCTTGGCCCGCGCCGCGTGGTCTTTGAAGGTGACCCGCTGTTCGACACTTCGCGCTGGGAGCTCAAGGACAACCAGTATTCCTTGCTCGACGTAGCGGACCTGGTGTTCGTCGACCCGCCCAGCACCGGCTTCAGCCGGGTGGGTCCTGGAGTTGACGCCGAGAAGTTCTACGGCGTCGAGGGCGACGCGGCCGCCGTTGGCGACTTCGTCGTGGAGTTCGTCAACCGCGAGCGACGCGGCGACAGTCCGGTGATCCTCTTCGGTGAGAGCTACGGCACGCTCCGTGCTCCCGCTGTCGCCGACTACCTGCAAGGACTGCCCGGCTTCTACGTCGATGCGGTCGTCCTCGTGTCATCGCTGATGGATGTCGCGGGCGCCACCTTCGGCGTCGGCACCAACCTCGGTGCGATCGGCATGATTCCGAGCTACGCAGCCACTGCGCTGTACCACGGCGTGACGAAAGGCGACCTGCAGACAGTTCTCGCTGAGGCGGAGGACTTCACCCTCAACGAGTACTCCGTGGCCCTTCTCAAGGGCACACGGCTCAGTGAGAACGAGCGGCTCCGGGTCGCGAAGAAGATGGCAAAGCTCACCGGCCTGCCGGTCGATCTGATCCAGCAGTCCGATCTGCGGGTCCAGCTCTGGCGATACATCAAGGCGCTCCTGCGCGACCAGCGCCGCACCGTCGGTCGACTGGACACGCGCTGGGTCGGCATCGACGTCGATGTCGCGGGCGAGACGTTCGAGGACGACCCGAGCATGTCCCGAATCTGGGGACCGGCGACCCGGTCGTTCAACAAGTACGTCCGGGAGGATCTCGGCTGGGACGGCGGCAAGGAGCTGTCGTATCGCAGCATCATTCCGTTCCCGAAGTGGAAGCCTCGCGAGTCACTGACCGCCGGCATCTGGACTCCGCAGCTCGAAACGGCGACGCAGCTGCGTTCCGCGATGAACAAGGCGCCGCAGATGAAAGTGCTGCTGCAGAGCGGGATCTACGACCTCGGCACGCCGTACTTCCCGGCGGAGCTGACGTTCGACCACCTGTACCTGGACCCGGACCGGCGGGCCAACGTGACGATGAAGCGCTATGAGGCCGGCCACATGATGTACCTCCACGAACCGTCGCTGGTCCAGATGCGCGCCGATCTGGGCGCATTCCTCAAGACGGTCCGTGCCTGATCTGACCCGCCCCGATGGGCGAGCCGCTAGCTGGGACCAGGTGCGCTCCTACACCGAGCGCATGCTTGGCCCAGCCTTCGGCGGGCCGCTGAGTGCGACCCAGGCGAGCCTGCACCCGCATGACGAAGTGGTGGCAGCAACCGCGGAGGTGCGCGAGTCCCTGACCGGCCGTTCGGTTGCGCACGTGGTGCTGTGCTCGGACGGCAAGGCGCAGCTGTTGCGCGAAGGTCACCAGCCGGCGTACTCGCCCGACGGCAGCCGGCTCGCTCACCTCGTCGACCAGGGTGTCCAGATCGACGCGGCGTGCGTGTCGCTGGATGGCCAGCCCGAGCGGCTCGCCTGGAGCCCCGACGGCACCAGACTGCTGGTGGTCGTTGTCGAGCCCGGGTCTGAGATGGGCAACATGCAAGGGTCGGGCCTTCACGCCCGGCCGGGCGAGGATGAAGCGTGGCTGCCGCACGTCAGCAGCTCGTCACAGCACGTCGCCTGGCGACGGCTCGTCGTCGTCGATCTCGCTGTGCTCAGCGCGACCGTGGTCGGCCGTCGCGACCTCAACGTCTGGGATGCCTGCTGGGCAGGCTCCGAGACGATTCTCGCGGTGTGCTCGGACGGCTCGCCCACTGAGTCGGCTTGGTACGCCGCCGATCTGCGGCGGATTGATGTCCCGTCGGGTGGCGATGAAGTCGTCGTGAAGCCCGACGTGCAGTTTGGCGTCGTCTCAGCGTCTCCTGCGGGCAGGTACGCCGCCTACGTCACCTCCGACCTGAGTGACCGCGATCTGTCCGCCGGTTCGCTGTATCTGCTCGACGTCACCTCGGGATCCAGCCGGCCGCTGGCCGTGCCGTGCGACGTCAGCTGTGTCGAGTTCATCGACGAGGAGACGATCGGCTTTGCCGGCGTTCGCGGCCTGTCGACGGTCGTCGGCACCGTTCGCGTCGATGGCGAGACGGCGGTCCTGTGGGAGTCCGAGCGGGAGACCGCGCTTGGCGCCTCGCCGTATGCGAGCTTCCGTCGCGGACGGATCGCGTTCACTCGCACCGGTTTCGCCCTGCCCCCCGAAGTGTGCCTGCTCCGCGGCGCAGCGCTGTCGACGCTCGTTTCGTTCGCGCACGCCGGATCCGCGGTCGTCACGGAGTCGGGCTGGCGAAGCGAGGTTTGGAGATGGACCGCACCGGACGGCCTCGAGATCGAGAGCTGGCTCCACGTGCCGCAGGGTGCGGGCCCCTTCCCGCTGATCGCCTGGATTCACGGCGGACCCGTCGCGAGTCATCGCAGTGCGTGGCCCGGCGGCGCCCCGACGTTCTCCTACCTGTTGTCGCGGGGCTACGCGGTATGGCAGCCGAACCCTCGTGGATCGAGCGGGCGTGGCGCCGACTTCGCGTCGGCCGTGGTCGGCGACATGGGTGGGGCTGACGCCGCCGACCTCCGATCAGGTGTGGAGCTCCTGATCGATTCCGGTATCGCCGATCCTGGACGCATCGGGGTCATGGGTGGCTCGTACGGCGGCTACATGTCGGCGTGGCTGATCACGCAGTGCGACCTGTTCGCGGCCGCGGTTCCGATGTTCCCGATCACCGACTGGACGCAGCAGCACGGGATCAGCAACATCTCGTACTGGGACGAGATCTTCCTGGACGGTCGGCCCTACGCGACGGACGGCCAGTATCGCGATCGCAGCCCGATGGCGCATGTCGAGCGGGTGCGCACGCCTGCGCTGTTCATTGCCGGCGGCCTGGATCGGGCGACGCCAGGAGGCCAGGCGCTGACGATGCACCGGGCGCTGTTGGCGCAGGGGATCGCGACGGAGTGCGTGACCTATCCGCTCGAAGGCCACGGCACCAAAGACCTGTCCGCGACGATCGACTCGACGGCGCGGATCGCCGACTGGTTCGACCGCTGGATGCCGGTTAGCTGACGCTCTCGACCGGCAGGATTACGCGCGATGGCGCTGCCTCGGTGTGATGCACGCTGTTCGTCGCGACGCGGATGGTGGTTCCGTCGGCGATCGACTCGTCGGTGTTGAGGTTGCGGGCCATCGCAGGAAAGTCCCAGCTCATGACGGTGAGCCGGATTCGGTGACCAGGTTTGAAGACGTGGGCGACATCGCGCAGCTGGATCCGGAACTCGTAGATCTCTCCGGGGGTCATGAAGACCTCCTTGTCGAGGCCCTCGCGGAATCGCGCTCGGATCCGGCCGCCTTGTGTGGCCAGCCACTGGTGGTCCTCGTCCCGGGACAGTGGCACCGACCGGCCGTCCGGTTCGACGTCTGCGAGGCCCACCACGAAGTCGGTGTCGGGGCAGTCCGAGCTCGCATGCAGGACGACCGAAGGCCGTCCCGAGACGTAGAGCGCTTCGGTCACCGGCTCGGAGGTGTAGACGAGGAGGTCGTCGCGCATCTCGAGCGGTCGGGCGTCGGCAGGACGGACTGAGTTGTTGCCTTCGCCGTTGAAGAAGTCGATCTCCATGACGTTGGCGACGGCCTCCGGGTCGTAGCGGTACACGTCGGCGGGTTCGGCTGTCGTCGGCGCGGTGCCTGACAGCGCGCCGTCTCCGAGTGCTGTGTTGGCGGCCCCGCCGCTGCGCAGATAGAGCGAGGTTTCAGTGCGCTCAGTCGGCGGCCAGGTCGAGTCGGTGCGCCACTCGTTGATGCCGGTGTAGAAGTAGCGCACGGGTGGCTCGTCGATCAGGCCGTTGTCGATGCCCTTGAGCCAGTAGTCGAACCAGCGCAGGTGAACCTCGTTCATGTCGGCGACGGACTTCGGCGTGAAGTCGTTGTCACGATGTGACTGGGTCGGCTTGAACACGCCGCCGTGGGTCCACGGGCCGACGAGCAGGTGCTGCCACTTCGCCGCTTTCGAGCGGAGCATCCCGTCCCAGAAGAACATCTCGCCCGGTTGGTCGCCGTCGTACCAGCCGGTGAGGTGAAGCGCCGGGATGTCGAGCTCGGCGAAGTCGTCGTCAAGTCGGCCTTCCAGCCAGTACTTGTCGAGCCCTGGGTGGTCGAGCCAGTCCTGCCAGGCCGGCACCTCTTTGCCCATGGCTTTGTCGAGCGTGCGCAATGGAAGGTGACGGAAGACGCGCGCCCAGTCGACATGGGCGGTGGGCTGCATGCTGTGACCCACCATCATGTAGAGCCAGGTGAACATCACGAACGATGCACCGCCACGATCCCACGGCAGCTCCTCACCCCACTTTCCGGCGGCGCAGGAGCTGACCAGCGTGGTGAGGTGTGGTGGCTTCTCACGCGCGGCGGCCCACTGCACCCAGCCGCCGTACGAGCCGCTCATCATGCCGATCTTTCCGGTGCACCACGGCTGCTCGGCGATCCACTCGATCGAGTCGTAGGCGTCCGGGCCGTCGTCGAAGAACGGGTAGAAGACACCGTCGGAGTCGAACCGGCCGCGGCAGTCCTGGGTGACGAACGCGTAGCCCTGCTCGGTGAAGAACCGCCACCGGAGCGCGTCCGCCCAAACCTGCCGGTTGTACGGGTTGCGGCTGAAGATCACGGGATATGGCCCGCCGGCCAGTCCGGTGGGTGGCAGGTAGACGTTGTTGGCCAGCGCGATGCCGTCGCGCATCGGAATGCGCACGTTCCAGAGCACCCGCGGCTCGTCAGGCATCTGAATCCTCCTGCAATGCGAACGGCAGGACGAGCCGCGACGGCCGCGTGGCGTCATGGTGGACCGTGTTCGTCGCGACGAGCGGATTCGCGTCCTGGCCGATGGCCGCACCCGTGTTGAGGTTGCGATCGAACAGCGGGAAGTAAGAGCTCATGATGGCGATCCGAAGCCGGTGACCGGGTCGCAGAACGTGTGCCACAGCGCTCAGCTCGATGGCGATTTCGTGCGTCTCACCAGGATGGAGAGACACCTCTCGGTCGAGCCCTTCGCGGTGGCGTGACCGTAGCCCGCCGGTCGCCAGCAGCATCGAATCGTCACCCGGAGCTACGTCGCTGAGCTGCACGAACCAGTCGGTGTCCACCCGGTCGGAGCTCACGAACAGGGTCAACGCCGGGCAGCCCCGCAGGGTCGTCCCTGCTGTCAGCGGCGCCGTCGTGTAGATGAGGACATCTGGCCGGCGCTCGACGAAGCGGCGGTCGAGGGGCAGCTCGGGTGGCTGCCTGGGCAGGCTCGGAAAGAAGGTGAGGTCAGTGCTGACGATGACCGGGTCGGCCGGGTCGTAGACATAGGTGTCGGCCGGCTCGTCGACGGGTGCGGCGGCGGTCAGAGTGCCGTCGCCGTTCAGCGTGTTCGCGCGTCCCGCACTGTGCAGGTACCAGGTTGTGACTCCGTCAGGCGGAGCCGCCCAGTCGCCGTCCTGCCAGGAATCAGTGCCGGTGACGAAGTACCGCGACCTCGGCGACTGGGTCGAACCGGACCCTGACAGCCAGTGGTCGAACCACTCGCAGTGAAGGTCGGCGGGCTCCTCGCCTCCGATGACAAGCGACTGGCCGGACGCGGCGGGGGAGTGAGCTCGCATGCCGGAGTAGTAACGCAATGCGGAGTGCTGGTCGAAGTCGTGCCAGCCGGTGATGTGGAGCACCGGGATGTCGATGGCGGCGAAGTCGTCGGCGGACAGGTCGAGGTCGTGCCAGAACGAGGTGGCGGGCCGCGCGTCGAGCCACTCGTGCCACACCGGGAGCCGGCAGCTGATGGCCTCGTTGGCGCCGCGCATCGGGAGGTGACGAAGCACGACCTCCCAGTCGACGTGGCCGGCCTCCTGCCAGACGCGCGCGCTCATCGCGTGCAGCCAGGCGAGCATCGACAGCGGGAGCGCCCCAGAGCGGCTCTGTCGTCCGGGTGCCCAGGCCGATGTGCTCACCATCGTGGTGAGGTGGGGAGGCCGTTCGCGGGCGGCGGCCCACTGGGCCCACGCGTCGTAGCCGGAGCCCATCGTCGCCACCTTGCCGGTGCTCCACTCCTGGGCGGCGAGCCACTCGACGCTGTCGTATCCGTCCGGGCCCTCGTTGCGGAACGGTGCGAAGACGCCGTCCGCGTCCTGTCGGCCGCGGATGTCCTGGATCGCCACCGCGAAGCCCGTGTCGGCAAGCTTTCGGGCGCGCGTCACGTACATCGGAGCCTGGTTGTTGGCAGCCGTGCGGATCAGCACTGTGGGGTACGGGCCGCCGGCGAGCCCTCCGGGCGGCAGGTGCAGATCGGTCGACAGCTCGACGCCGTCGCGCATCGGCGTGCGGACGTCCCACAGCCAGCGGCCAGCCTCTTTCACGCTGTACCCGCCCTCCGTGAGTTGTGGCTGCTCGCCCCTCCCACTGTCCTATGGGAAAGGGGCAGAAGCAAGCCTCCTTGAGGAGACAAAAGGTGGCATGATCCTGCGCATGAGCTTGCCTCCACTGATCCGGATCGAGGACTTCTTCGCCGCCCCGGCGTTTTCCAAGCCGGCCATCTCCCCGGATGGCACGCGGCTGGCCTACCTCGCGCCGGCGCACGGTCACCTCAACGTCTGGATCCGGGGAATCGAGGAGGAGCACGCCGACGCGGTATGCGTCACGCACTCGAGGACGCGCGGCATCCCGAACTTCTATTGGACCCGTGACCCGCGGTGGTTGCTGTACCGGCAGGACACGGACGGCAACGAGGACTGGCACTACTACCGCGTCGACCTCGACAACCCCGACGCCGAGCCGGTCGACCTGACACCGATGCCTCCGGGATGCCGGGCCATGGGTGGGGAGCACCCGACGAAGCCAGGCAAGTTCTTCGCTGCGATGAATCCGCGGTTCCTGTTCATGGACGCATTCGAGATCGACATCGCGACCGGTGAGACGACCCTTCTCTATGAGTCATCGAGCATGTTGGACAGCTACACCGACGTTGAGGGCAACAAGGGCTTCTTCATGACGCAGGCGGCCGACGGAGCCCGCGAGATCCACGCCGTTGATGACCGTGCGGCGGGTGTCATGCGGCTCGTGCACTCTGAAGCCGGTCCCTGCTGGCCGCTCGGGCAGTACCCGGTTTACGTCAACCCTGACAACACCTTCGTCATCATCAACTCCTACGACGGGGGCTCCGACGACTCGCGACTGATCCGGATCGAGCACTCCGGTGAGAAGACGGTGTTTGCGGAGAAGCCGGGTCACAGCGTGTGCAGCCTCGGGTCCTTCGAGGAGGACTTCGGCAGGCCGCAGTCGATCGTGTTGAGCCCGCGCACCTGGGAGATCACTGCCGTGCGGTTCGTCGGTGACCGACCGGAGCTGGTGCCGCTCGAGCCGCATTTTGCTGAGGTCTATTCGGAGGTCATGAAGCTCGCCGATGGCGGTGAGCTCGGCTGGCTCAACTGCGATGAGTCCGAACAGGTGTGGGTGGTGACCTTCATCCACGACCGTCGACCAGGCTTGTCCTACCTCTACGACCACCGGACCCGGATGAGCAAGCTCCTGAACGACCCGTCGGTCCATTTCGACCCCGCGGACCTCGCGGCAACTGGGTCGATCCACTTGAACGCGCGCGATGGCCTGCCGTTGCACGGTTTCCTGACGCTGCCGGTTGGCGTCGAGCCCAAGGGGCTGCCGATGGTCGTCAAGCTGCACGGTGGGCCGTGGATCCATGACATCTGGATGTTCAACGCGGAGGTTCAGCTGCTGGCCAACCGCGGCTATGCGGTGCTGCAGGTCAACTTCCGCGGCTCATCAGGCTACGGCCGGCGCCACATGGAGTCCGCCATCAAGGAGTGGGCGGGCGCGATGCACACCGACGTCATCGATGCCTGCGACTGGGCGGTGCAGCAAGGTATCGCCGACCCCGACCGGATCGGAATCTACGGCGGCTCGTACGGCGGCTACGCGACGCTCGTCGGCATCACGGTCACACCGGACTATTTTGCCGCGGCCATCGACTACGTGGGCGTGTCGAGCATTCCTGGCTTCATCGGTGACCTGCCGGACTGGATCAAGCCGTTGCAGAAGAACAGCTTCATCACCCATTGCGGCGATCCGGACGACCCCGACGATCTCGCGGACATGCTCGCCCGCTCGCCGGTGACGATGCTCGAAAAGATCAAGACTCCCCTGCTCGTGATCCAAGGTGCCCAGGACGCGCGGGTGAAGCAGTCGGAGTCGGACGCGATCGTCGACGGGCTTCGCAGTCGGGGTGTCGACGTCGAGTACTTCGTCGCCGAGGACGAGGGCCACGACTTCAAGAACCCCGCCAACCTCATCAAGAAGTGGCAGCTGGCGGAGAAGCACCTCGCCAAGCACCTCGGCGGGCGCGCTACCGCGTGAGCGGCTAGCTGTAGTTCTTGTGGCTCGTGTAGGCGAAGCACGCGCACTTGGTCTGGAACGACAGATCGCGAAGCGCCGCGGCGCTCGCGTGATGCGCGGCGTCGAGCTGCGTGGTCCACGTCAGCGCGGATGGCTCCGATGAGCCGAGCGCCTCGAAGCCCACACGAAGACCGTCGGCCGACAGCGCGCGGCTTTTCTCAAGTGCAGCGGCCGTGAAGTAGAAGGCGTCACAGGTCGCCTCCTCCGCCCACAGCATCGTGCCGTACGTCGTCTGCAGGTTCGCGGCGCGCATTGCCTTGACGCATCGGGTGGTGGCGAGCGTTGGCTGTCGCGGCGATTGCGCGGCGTCGACATCCATGGCGGGGATGAACGACTCGCTCATCGCGCCGACGAGGACCTTGGCCGGTGCGTTCTGCGCGAACACGGCCGGCTCAACGGTGACGAAATAGCGCGGGTAGTAGTGCTGGTTGTTGGCTGTCGTCATGAACGGGACGCCCGCGCCGAACACGTGCGTGACGCCGAGGCTCCGAAACTTCAGCTCGGCGCTCTGTTGGCAGTTGATCGTTTCGGTGACGTTGGTCGAACACTGAATGATGGCCGCCGGTTTGATGCCGTTTGCCGCGAGCTGCCGCTCCTGGTCGTTGAGTCTGGCCGTTCCTCTCGGGTCGTCGTTCCCGAGAAGTCCGACCTTCACAGGCGATCTTCCGGGTCCGCCGAGCGTGGTGTTCCAGCCGGTGAAGACGCCCCGGGACGCGAGGCGCGTATACGCGATCCGGTCGTACAGCTCGTAGCTCATGTCGGCGACGTCGAAGAAGGTCGGAAACGTCGCGAAGTCCGGCTGACCGAACGGTTCGGCATCAATGCCACCGGCGACGACCAGCGGGGTGTTGGCATGTGCGAGGCAGCCGAGCAGCTGGTCGCCGTAGATCGCGGCGTCCGGGTACATCACGGCAAAGACGTGGTTGTCCTGCGTGAAGTGGGCGCACGCGGCTTGGTCCTGAGCGCTGGGTGAGGTGATCGCCTGAAGCGCATTTCCCTTGAAGGGGACCAGCTTCACCTGCCGGCCGAGGATGCCGCCGTGGCGGTTGATGTCGTTGGTCACCGCAGTCGCTTCGGCCAGCGGGTCTCCGGTGTCGAGGCCCTTCAGTCCAAAGGCGGAGGCAACGCCGCTGATGTCGGCATACGGGAAGCCCAGCGAGATGGTGGTCGCGGTGAATCCGTTGCCGGTGCGTGCGGCCGGCAAGTTCACCGCGGCAGACGCCGATGACGAGGAGTGGGCTGGATGCCCGGGCCCGCTCGCGCTGATGTCGGAGCCCGAACCGTCGGTCGATGCCTCACCGTCACCGGTTGCCGCTCCGGGTACGGTCGGCGTGCTTCCGGCGCTGTCCTCGGGGGATGGGACTCCGCCTGGTCCGCTCAGGCTGTTGTCGGGGCCGGCTTGCGTGCTGGTGCCTGGCGGCAGATCGACGGTGGTGCCGCACCCTGCCAGCGCCGCGAGGACGAGCCCCCACGCGGCAGCAGTTCGGCGCGGCCTCAAAGCGTCCGCAGCTTGTCGGCCGCCCACACCTTGAACTGCGATGGTGCAGGTGGCGCGCCTGGCTCCGTCGTGTTGCCGTAGACGAGCAGGCTCTCCGCGAGTGCGGGCTGCCCCTCTCGGAGCTCCACTCGGGATACGTAGGTGTCGGCGACGCCCACCACGAACCCACCGGTCGGCGCCGGCAAGATCTCGAACGACTTGAGCGATCCGACCAGCCCGCTGCCGCCGTCTCCGGGTATCGCCTCGTCGCCCTCGCCGATCGGCATGATCTCGCCGATCGAGACGTCGAGTGGCAGACCAAGAAGCGTGAACCCGAGAACCGCGGCCTGCAGGGTCGCCGCTGAGGCTGCAGCGTCCCGGAGACCGATCGGCAGCGCGCCTGGTTCGTCCCCCTCGATCAGCAGCTCCTTCGCGAGCATTGCCGGTGCGCTGGCGAGCAGCCACATCAAGAACAGCGGATAGCCGGCACTGTCTGAGTTCATCTGCCGGTCCCACGTACCGAGCACCGAGATCGCCGCTTCGAGGTCGGGGTGGACCTTGGCCGCGGCGAGCAGCTCGTCGAGGACGATGTCGGCGAGCACCGCCCGCTTGTGGAACTTCAGCTCCAGCAGCTGCTCGGGACTGACCGTGTCGTGGCCCTTCAGCCAGTCGCGTGAGACGAGCGGACGGATGTCATCGACCTGGTGCACGCCGGGCGCAATCGCCGGTGGGTAGTCGGCTTCATTCAGGGGAGGGTCACACCAGAGGAACGGGGTGTCGTTGCAGTTGGTGACCCAGCCGCATTCCGGGTCGATGACCCGGGGCATCGCGCTCGCCGGATGGACCTCGTCGGCGATCAGGCCCGGATCGTCGCCCGGCAGGCGGCGGTCACAGTCGGCCCAGCTTTCGCGGACCGGCGGCGTGCCGCAGTAGAGCGCTCCGACCGAACCGCTCGAGTCACCCGCCGTGATGTTGAACATGGGCAGCCACGCACGGTCGTGGATCGCGAACATCTCTTCGATGCTCTTGGCGCACGACATCTGCCACCACGAGTCGAGCGCGTGGTACGCCGGGTGATTGAGGACGCCGGCGATGCGAACCGCGACGTCCACTCCGTCGGGTGCAGTGATGACCGGACCGTGCACGCTGCGCCGCTCGACGACAGTGACCGGTTCGCCGTCACGCACATTGATCGTGTGCTCGATGGTCTCGAACGCGAGCCGTTGTCCGTCGAAGTCGTACTGGTTGTCGGCGACGTTCTTGAGCTCGAAAACAACCAGGTTGCGAATCGGGTTGACGGTGTGCGCCCAGGCGACGTGATCGCTGTGGCCCATTGACTGCCACGGCACGCCGATCAACGTGGCGCCGTCGAAGCTGCGGGCCGGGGAGATCGTGCGCAGCTCGATGAACCGGTGGTACTTGATGCTCCACGACAGGTGGGGGTTGATCATGACCAGTGCGTTGCCGGTCGTCGACTTCTCACCGGCGATCGCCCACGAGTTGGAGCCCGCAAGTGTGTGGCCGTAGAAGTCGACCGGGTCGAAGGCGAGCCGCTTGCCGTCGATCTGGTTGAAGCGCACGAACACGCGGAGCACGTGCGCGATGACGTCGCGCGGCGCGATCGGCAGCACCTCGCGGCGGTGGGCGGCGCGGGTTTCGTCTTCGTCGCACGCCGCGTTGAAGCCGTCGCAGAACGCTGCGATCCGCGCGAGCGTGTCAGGCGTCTGTTCGGCGAACCATTCGTCGGTTCGCGCATCGAGGCCGAGCGATGCGGTGAAGAGGTCCTCCTTCAGGAAGTCCGCACCCCAGTACGACGCGGCCTTGCCTCGTGCCATGCCGTAGAGCTCGAGGACGTCCCTCCCGACCGCGACGGCCTGCGCGTAGCCCATGCCGTAGACGGTGTCCAGGTCGTCGTCCCCGACGATCGTCGGCACGGCCCACTGGTCCCAGGTGATCTTCAACTCTTGCGCTCCTCGCGGCTGTTGTTGAGCTCTGCGGCAAGGGCGCTGACTAGCGCTCGCAACGCCGACTCGTAGATCTGTTCCTCGCCGATCTGATCGAGATGGCGCTGGGCAGCTCCGAGAGACGAATCCGCATCGATCACGAGCGCGGCCGGTCGCTGCGCGACAGCGGCGGCGCTGGCGATGTGGCCAAGCAGCTGCGAGGCGAGAATCCGGTAGACCTCAGCGGCTCGGCGGGGTGAGAAGCCGACCGCCTCCAAGCTCCGCAGCTCCTCTTCGCCTCGAAGCGCGGTGCCGAGATGGAGCTGCGGGCGCTGGTGCCAGAGCTGCAGCAGCGCCGGGCGCCGTACGCCGTCGCGGAAAAGGGCGAGGAGGTAGTCGGTGACCTGGTCCGCCCAGTCCTCGACGTCCGTCGGCTGAGGAACGGGCGGCTGTTGCGCGAGGGCCCGGCCGAGCATCAGGTCGATCAGCTCGTCGCGTGATCCGACGTAGTTGTAGAGCGTCGCGGCGCCGGTCCCGAGCCGCTGTGCGAGCGCCTGCATCGACAGCGCGTCGGCGCCTTCCGCCTCGACGAGGTCGAGCGCGGCGTCGAGCACCTCATCAACAGAGAACTGCCGCGGTCGGCCCCGTCCTGCCATCCGCCGATTATACGAACATCAATCGTAAAAGAATCAAGGGTGGTTGAGGAGTGGTGGGCGAGGCTGCTCTACGGTCGCGGGATGCCGATCTACGCCCTCGGTGAGCGGGTGCCGGACATCCACCCGACCGCCTTCGTGCACCCCGACGCCGTGATCATCGGTTCGGTAGTCCTCGGCGAGGAGGCCAACATCTGGCCGGGCGCGGTGCTTCGTGCGGACTACGGCACGGTGTCCGTCGGTGCCCGTACGAGCATCCAGGACGGCACCGTGATCCATGCCGACCTCGCCTCGGTGATCGGCGCGGACTGCATCGTGGGCCACAACGTCCATCTTCACGACTGCGTCGTCGAGGACGGTTGCCTGATCGGGTCGATGTCCGCAGTGCTCAACGGCACGACCGTGCGGTCGAAGGCGACCGTCGCCGCCAAGGCGCTGGTGGCATCCGGCATGGAGGTGCCGAGTGGGTCGACGGCGATCGGCGTGCCCGCCCGGATCCGCGACGGGGCCCTGCCGCCAGAGCTGATCAAGGCCGCCGTGGACATCTATCGGGACAACGCCAAGCGCTATCGGACTGACCTGAAGCGCCTTGACCTGTCCTAGTCGAATAGGACTTAGGATTCGACTGTGCAGCGGATCCACCTGAACCGGACGTCGGGTGTCCCTGTCTTTCGCCAGGTCATCGATCAGATCGTCTTCATGATCGAGGCCGGTCAGCTGCTCGACGGCGACCACCTGCCCAGCAGCCGGCTGCTCGCGGCGAACCTCAACGTCAACCGCAACACCACGGCGCGCGCGTACGCCGAGCTCAACCGGCTCGGCTATCTCACGTCACAGGGTCGCGCGGGAATGGTGGTCCGCCGCTCGGACGAGGCGAGAGGAAACCTCGCCCGGCACGAGGCCGCGCAGACCGAGCTGGCCGAGGCGGTGCTTCGTTGCCTCGAGATGGGTCTGTCGGCGGAGGAGATCGCGCAGATCGCGTATCACCAGAGCCTGCATGCGATGAAGAGCACGGTTCGCGTGGCGTTCGTCGAGTGCAACGAAGAGCGTGCGAAGGCGTTCGCCACCGATCTGTCGGAGACCGCGAACACACCGATCACTCCGTTGGTGCTCAGTGACATGAGCACGAGCGACATCGAGGACTCTGATCTCCTCGTGACGACGTTCTTCCACCATGCGGAGCTACGACGCCACGTGCAGTCACTCGACCTCGCGGAGCCGCCGGAGTTGCTCGCGATCGTGGCCGCGCCGCACATCAAGACACTGTCCCGACTGAGCCGCATCCCGAAGGACCGCCGAATCGGCATCCTGTACTCAACCGAGGACCAGGCCGAGGCGATCCGCCAGTCGTTGGCCGACACCGGGCTCGACAACGTCCACGTCCTCCAAGGCGCGGGTGACCCGGCGGTGGACGACTGTGACCTCGTCGTCGTGCCGAGCGAGCATCCCGACCTCGGCGATGAGATCAGGGATCGGGTGAAGGTGATCGAGTTCGGCAACGTCCTCGACGCTGCCTCGCGGCGGATGGTCTCCGAGATCGTGGACGAGCTGCGAGAAAGCAAAGGCACCCAGGCCGTCGGGTAGCGAACTCCCCGGAGAATCCGTCTCACTCAACTATGGCAATAACCGCCATAGATCATTGACGGTCTTCCCTGAAGGTCCCTAGAGTCCCCGCATGGTGGCAACCCAGGGGTACGACGTCATCGTCGTCGGAGCCGGGTCCGCGGGGGCGGCTCTGGCAGGACGACTTTCCGAGGACGAGGGGCGCCGGGTCCTGCTGCTCGAGGCCGGTCCCGACTTCCGCTCTGCGGACACGCCCCCCGAGATTCGCAGCGCCGCGCCCGGTGCCATGCAGCTCACCCAGGTGCTGGCCGAGACGCACACTTATCCGGACCTGATGGCGACGCGGGCTGCGGGGCAGGAGCCGCAGGTCTACTTCCGCGGCAAGGGAGCCGGCGGCAGCTCGTCGCTCAACGGCATGTTCGCGATCCGCGCGACCGTCGAGGACTTCGACGGTTGGGCGAAGGCCGGATGCACCGGCTGGGGGTACGACGAGATCCTCCCGCTGCTCAACGCGATGGAGAACGACCTCGACTTCGGCAGCGAGGAATACCACGGCACGACCGGGCCGACTCCGATCATCCGGCCGGGACGTGAGGAGTTCACTGCTGTCGAGCAGGCGGTCGACGAGCTGACGCAACGCCTTGGCCACCCGTGGTGCCCTGACCACAATGCGCCCGGTTCGACGGGCGTCTCGCCGTACGCGTTCAACAGCTACGGCAAGGAGCGGGTGTCCACCAACGACGCCTATCTGGAGCCGGCGCGCGACCGAGGCACGCTGACGATCATCGGCAACGCCGTCGTCGATCGCGTCCTGATCGAAGGCAACCGCGCAGTGGGTGTGCGTGCGGTCATCAGTGGCGAGGTCACCGACTTCGCTGCCGCCGAGGTCGTCGTGTCGGGCGGTGCGATCCACACTCCGGCGATCTTGCAACGCTCCGGCGTGGGGCCGGCGTCGATCTTGCGCGAGCTCGGGATCCAGATTGTGGCGGACCTTCCGGTCGGGCGGAACCTGCAGGAGCACGCCAGCATGCCGGTGATGCTCGTCATGAACGAGCCGCTGGACTATGGCGACAGCGTTCCGCGGGGCAAGCTCTGCATCCGATTTACCACCGGTGTGGGCGACGAGCCCAACGACGCGATGATTGCGGTCACCGGTGCGCTCGGCCTCGGCGTGCCGGTTGCCGGCCTGGTGGGTTGGGTCAACCGGGTCACGTCAACCGGCGCCGTGCAGCTGGCCTCGATCGACCCGACTGTGCAGCCTCGCGTGGACTTCAACCTGCTGTCGACTGATGACGATCTCCAGCGGTACCGCGCGATCTTCGAGGAGCTGCGGACGTACGCGGCTCAACCGGAGATGCAGAAGATCACCTCCGCGATGATGTTCGCGATCACGGGTGGCTCCGCCGACGTCGAGCTCTCCAGCAGCGAGTTCGCTGCCGCGGCACGCGCGACGGTCACCGACACCGTGCACGCTTGCGGTACGGCACGGATGGGGGCGCCCGGTGATCCTGCCGTCGTCACGGATCCAGCCGGCCGGGTGATCGGGGTCGATGGCCTGCGGGTCGCCGACGCGAGCCTCTTCCCCTGGGTGACGCGGGCGAACACCAACCTCACGTCAATCCTCGCCGGCGAGAAGATCGCCGCTGCCATGCGTTCCGGGAGCTAGTCCATGACGGCACACGTAACTTGTACGATCCGCCAGCTCGTCGACGGCGAGATCGCGACTCCCGCGGAGCGGCTCACGCTCGGCCTGACCGACTCCGACACGGGGGAGCTGCTCCACCCGCAGCTCGCGACCAGCGCGGACAGCGTCGAGAAGGCGCTCGCCCGCGCTGCGGCGCTGCACGCCAGCAACGAATGGACGGCGCTGTCGCCCAAGGAGCGAGCAGAGGCGCTTCGCGCTTTCGGGGCGGAGTTGCAGAAGCGTGCGCCGGAGCTCGGCGCTGGCGACAGCCTCGACACCGGCGTACCGCTGACCACCACAGTAGCGATGTCCGCCGCCATCGCCGCCCTCACCGAGCTCGGCGCGGCGAAGCTGGAGGAGGGGTTCGGCCACGTCGAGCACATCTCCGAGGCCGCCGGCGGGTGCGACCAGTGGCAGCTGCCGTGGGGTCCGGCTGCCGTCTTCCTCCCCTGGAACGCGCCTACCGGCATCGCGATCCCCAAGACGACGGACGCTCTGGTTGCCGGCTGTCCGGTGATCATCAAGCCGTCGGAGTGGGCGCCGCATTTCAGCGGTCCGTTCGCCGAGGCGACGAAGGCGGCGCTGCCAGATGGGCTTGTTCAGATCCTGCACGGTGATCGCGCCGTGGGAGAGCGGATCGTGACCGACTCTCGTGTCGCCGCGATCTCCTATACCGGCGGTGTGGTCGGTGGCACCGCCGTGGCGGAGCTGTGTGCTCGCCAGCTCAAGCCGGTCGACCTCGAGCTCTCAGGCAACAACCCGGTCGTGGTGCTGCCCGAGGCGAACCCGGAAGAGGTGGTGCCGCAGGTGGCGATGGGTATGTCGCTGCTCAACGGGCAGATCTGCTCGGGGCCGCGCCGACTGATCGTCCACGCTGACCAGGCGGATGCCTATGTCGCCGGGCTGGGTGGCATGCTCTCGGTGCTTCCAATGGGCGCGAGCACCGAAGAGACGACCGCGTTCGGACCGCTCGCACACGAGCCGCATCGCAATCGCATCGAGAGCCAGATCGCGGAGTACGAAGCCGGTGGATCGACGGTCCATCGATTCGGCGAGGCTCCGGCCACGGGCGGCCACTATGTGCGACCAGCCGTGATCGTGGTCGGTGACGGCGTGGTGCCGCGCGAAGAGGTGTTCGGGCCGGTGATCTTCGTGCAGACCTATCACGACGTCGAGCAAGCCGTGGCGATGGCGAACGACCACGCTTTCGGTTTGTCGGCGTACGTTTTCGGTGGGGACCGCGACAGCGCGCGCGCGGTCGGGCAGCGGCTCCGGGCCGGGTTGGTGCGGGTGAACACCGTGGTCGCGCCGCCGGGTGACGTGCCGTTCGTCGGAAGCTTCTGGGGTGTGAGCGGCATCGGGAACATCGGCATCGGGCAGGGCGCGAACTTCTTCAGTGGCTATCGCTTCGTCGGATAACTTGCGCCTTGTGAGCGATGCCCCTTTCCATTTCCGTGGCGTACTCCTTCCCGACGAGGTCGTCGTCACGGTTGGCGTCGTCGGCGGTCTTGTCACGTCAAGTGAGCCGTCGGGCTCCAGCCTGGTTGCCGACAACGTCTGGCTGGTGCCGGGGTTCGTCGACGCGCACTGCCATGTCGGGCTCGAGGACGACGGGGCGGTCGACGAGGCGCGGCAGCGGGTGCAAGCCACCCAGGACCGCGAGGGCGGCACGCACACGATCCGGGACTGCGGCGTGCCGGCTGACACCCGCTGGATCGACAGTGAGATCGACCTGCCGCAGATCATCCGGGCGGGGCGCCACATCGCTCGGCCGAAACGCCACACCCGCGACATCGGGTGGGAGGTCGAGCCGGACGAGCTGGTGGCAACCGTCGAGCTCGAGGCCGCACGTGGCGACGGCTGGATCAAGCTCGTCGGCGATTGGATCGACCGCGAGAAGGGCGACCTCGCACCGCTGTGGCCGCGCGACGCACTGGAAGCCGGCATCAAGCGCGCGCACGAGCTCGGGTCTCGGGTCACCGCGCACACGTTCAGCGAGGACGCGCCGTACGACCTGGTCGCGGCTGGGATCGACTGCCTCGAACACGGCACCGGTCTCACCGACGAGGTCATAGCGATGATGGCGGAGCGGCAGGTTGCGCTTGTCCCAACGCTGATCAACATCGCGCGCTTCCCGGACATCGCAGACAGCGCGGCCAAGTTCCCGATCTACGCCGATCACATGCGCGCGCTGCACCTCGGCGTCAACGACCGCATCCGAAGCGCCTACGAGGCGGGCGTGCCGATCTTCACCGGGACCGACGCCGGCGCAGTTATCGCGCACGGTCGGGTCACGGACGAGATCCGTGCGTTGCGCGAGGTGGGGATGAGCGCAAAGGATGCGCTCGGCGCGGGCTCATGGCGAGCCCGTGAATGGCTGGACGTCGGCTCGGGCGTCGCCGAGGGAGAGATCGCCAACTTCAACGTCTACACCACCGACCCGTACGACATGTCCAGCTTTGCCAAGCCCGACTACATGGTGATGAAGGGTCGTCTCTACCGATGACGGACGCGCTGGACCTGCACGCGAAGTCGACCGTGGTCGACTGTCACAACGATCTGATCCTGCTTGTCGATCACTACGACAAGCGAGGGAACCCGGAGCACTTCGAGGAGTTCTGGCTGCCTGAGCTCCGGACCGGTGGCGTGAACGTGCAGATCCTTCCGATCTGCCTCGAGGAGCAGTTCCAGAGCGAGGGGGGCTTGCGTCGCACGCTGCTGCTCGTCGAGCGGATTCATCAGCTTGTGGCGCAGCACTCCGACCAGGTCGCGCTTTGCCTGACGGGCGAGGACATCGATGCGGCCAACGCCGCCGGCAAGATCGCGTTCGTCATCGCGCTCGAGGGTGCACACGCGATCGGGCAGGACCCCGCGATCATCAACTCGCTGTTCCGCGTGGGTGTGCGCGTGGTGTCGATGGCGCACCTGAATCGCACGTTCCTCGCCGACGGCAGCGGGCTTGACGCGTCGTCGCGCAGCCGTCTCACGCCGCAGGGCGTCGAGGTGTTCCAGGAGATGGAGCGGCTCGGCATCGTCTTCGACATCAGCCACCTCGGTCTCGGAGGGGTCGAAAACGTCCTCGAGATCGCGACCCGCCCGCTCCTGGCGACGCACTCAGCGTGCCTCGGCATCACCGACGTTCATCGCAATCTCGGTGACGAGCAGCTGAAGCGGATCGCCGAGCTCGGTGGCGTGATCGGAGTCGCGGCTGCGATCCCGATCTTCATCGACCCGCAGCAGCCCAACGCGACGCGGGTCGTCGACCACATCGAACGGATCCGAGATGTCGCGGGCATCGATCACGTGGGTCTCGGCCCGGACTTCGTCGACGACTACTACCAGCAGGTCTACGGCGGATGGATGCTTCCGGCCGACCTCGCCAAGACGATGGAGAAGGCAGAGGTGTCTCGTCCTGCCGACCTGCCGAAGATCACGCAGGCGATGGTGGCTCGCGGCGTCGAGGAGTCCGACATCCGGCAGGTGCTCGGAACGAATGTGCTGCGAGTCCTGCAGCAGGTCATGGGCAAGCCCGCCGGCAGCTAGCCCTGTCCACCGCGTTACTCGGTCTGGTTCTTGGTGTTGTCGTAGGTCCAGCAGTTGCAGGCCGTGCCGTACGACAGGTCGCGCAGCGCCATCGCGCTGGCGTGATTGGTGGGGCTGAGCTCGGATTTCCAGGTCAGGGCTGACGGGAAGTCACGTAGCGAGTTGAATCCCGCCACCAGTCCCTCGGTGTTGAGGACCGGGTTTGCCTTGACCGCCGCGGCCAGGAAGTAGAACCCATCACACATGACCTCTTCGTTCCACACGGTGACGCCCATCGTGGTCGGCTGATGGACCGCCTTCATGACGTTCTTGCAGTGGGTGGTCGCGGGAGACGGGTCGGCGGGGTGGCCTCGCGGGGCGACGTCGAGCGCCGGAACGTAGTCCTCTCCCATCGCCCCTCTCAGCACGCCCTTCGAGACGTTCTGGCTGAAGATGCCGGGCTCGACCTCGACGAAGTAGCGCGGGTGATAGCCCTGGTTGTTGGCGGTGCTCATGAACGTGGTGTCGGCGTTGAAGACGTTGGTCACCCGGTTCGAGTTGAACCGCAGCACCGCACCTTGTTCACACGGCACTTTCCCCGCGATGTCACGCGGGCACTTCACGATCTCGGTCGGCTTGATGCCGTAGCGGGCGAGCTGGCGGGTCTCGCTGGCGAGTTGGATGGCGCCGTCGTTGTCGTCGTACGCGACGATGCCGAGTCGCATCTGGGTGGCGCCGAGTCCCGGCGCTCCGCGGACGGTGTTCCACGGGCTGAAGAAGCCTCGTTGGTACAGGCGCCGGATCGCGATCGCGTCGTACCGGTCGCCCAGCATGCTTCCTACGTTGAAGAACGTCGGGAACCGGTCGTAGGTGCCCTGGTAGTGCAGCGGGTACTCGAGCCCGCCGCCGTTGTAGATCAACGGAGTGTCGGCCTTGGCGAGGCACTGCAACAGGGTGTCGTTCACGAGCGGTGGGCCGACTACCGCGAAGACGTGGTGGTCCTGTGTCCACGTTGCGCAGGCAGCCTGGTTCGCCGTCGACGGATCACTGATGGTCTGCGCCGCCGGGTAGTCGTGTTTGACCAGGACGATCTTGCGGCCGGCCAGACCGCCGTGCCGGTTGATGTCGTTGACGATCGCCTGCATCTGGACGTTGGTGTCGCCGTCGGGTGTCAGCCCCTTGAGTCCGAATGAGCTGATGAACGACCCTTCGTCGCTCGACACCGCGACGCCGATCTCAACGGTCGAGTCGGTCACCCCGTGCCCGGTGGCGCCGGTGGCGCCGTGGGCGCTCAGGGAGGTCGATGGAGCGCTCGTCGGCTTCGCGCCTGAGCCGGGCTCCCCCGCTGGATTGGTGCCGATAGCCGACAGACCGGGGGTGCCGCCTGGTCCGCCGGCGCCCTGCGACCCGCTTCCGCTCGGTGAGGTGACAGCCGGGGTGGGGACGCCGAACTCGCTCGTCGGGGCGCCGCCGGCCGCGCCCGCGGGACCGAGCTGCACCGTTGTGCCGCATCCGGCGAGTGCGACCGCGACGAGCGTCAGGACCAGCAGATGTGCGGGCAGCGTCTTGCGAGAGCTGGGGCGGCGCATTGTCTGATTATTCAGGCCGCTAATCGTCATAGCAAGATGGGTAGGACGCCAGCGCCCAAGCCAATCTTCTGGGTCTAGGCGCGGGCGGTATTCGTGGCGCAGTAGGGGCAGTTGAGCTGGTTGACCCCGACCGGGAACGACAGCGGCGCGCCGCAGCCTTGACACGATGTCGTACCGCCGCCGAGGTCCAGCTTTCGCCCGCAACCTTCGCAGACCACTGCTTTGGCGCCCGGCACGGTCTTCAGCTGACAGCCGCACGCGGCGCATTGCTTGTCCTCGGTGTCGATCGCTTCGTACTGCATGTACTCACCGGACAGCCCGTACATCTTCAGCAGCTGCTCACCTTCCTCAGGGGACAGGTGGGGGAGCCAGCCCTGGCAGAACGTCGAGTACTCCATCCGGACCGGTACGCCGGGAGGCGCCTCATCTGGGTCCAGTGCAAGGACGCCGGTATCTGCCATGTGCGCGTACGCCAGGTCCATCTGCTTCTTGAACAGCTCCGCGTACTCCCAGAAGCCGTTCGTGACCCGCCATGCGCCGTCGCCCATGGGAACCCTTACCAAGGCGCTGGCGCGCACCTGCATCTCGGTCTCGAGCGCTTGTTGGGACGGATCCATGTCCTTGCTCACGGCGCTTTCGACCAGGTAGGTGATCATTCGCGCGCGAAAGTCTTCGTCGTTCGCACACCGCGGCGAGACGGCCTGTGGGCACTGCCGCACCCACTCGGTGAAGATCGTGCGGTAGTGGGTGCGCAGCCCTTCGACATCCCCGTTCGCTTTCGCGATCGCCATGTGGGCGACCCACGGCTTCGCGAGGTGGTGGTAGACCGTGTTGGTGAGGCCGGCGTTCGTGTTCGCGTTGGCCATCCGGAAGTCGTAGTCCATCAGCGCGCCGCAGTAGTCGCAGTACAGATACGCCGTGACGGAGGGCAGCTGCTTGGTGCCGCCGCACTGGGGGCAGTCGATCTTCTTCACGAAGTCCGACCGGGCCGCGACGGATGGTCTGGCCATCGTTGTCGCGATCGTCGCGATCTGCTCCGCAAAGGTCGGCGGCGCAGCGGGCATCTCCTGGGGCTTCTTCTTGAACAGGCTCACCGGCTCATCCTGCGCCCATGATCACCCGGTGTCACCATCGAGCCAGTAAGGGCCTAGGACATCCCCTGTAGCGCGAGCGCGCTGCTGTCGGCGGTGGAAGGCTCGCCTTCGACATCGAACAAGGGCAACCACGGTGCGGCGTTTGCGCCCAGGCTGGCTGCGGCAGGTGAGGTCCCCACTGTGAACCATCGGGCGGCGTACGGCAGCTTGTCGTACTCCACGATCGCTCCGGTCTGGTAATGGCGCGTGGGCGACCACTGTGCGTAGTGGCCTGAGACCAGCTTCGTGATCCGTGGCGCGTGGTCGGTCGGTAGGACCGGTCCGAGCAGCTGCCACGGGGTGGGGTTCGACCCGGTGTCTGCGACCGGGTCGCTGCCCGAGTTCTGCCACTTGGCCTCGTAGATGTTGCCGTTGCGCTCCACGCGATAGCTCTGGACGTACGTCGGCCAGGACTTCCATGCCGGGTACGGGCTGTTGCTCGGGTCTTTTCCGACCGTCGGATCGCTCGCCGCCGGGGTATCGAGGTCGGTCTGCGACTTCGACGAGGGCGGATCCGGTGAGAACTTCGCCATTGCAGCGCTGAATGCACCGGTGCTGTTCTGCCGGACACCGCTGCACGTGTTGGAATGAACAACGGCACCGCTGAAGGTGGCCGCGGTGCATGCCGCGTCACGGTTCAACGACCATAGAGACGTTCGGCCCATCCGGTGCTGCGAGGCGAACCGCGTCAGCGCGGCCGCGTCACTTGTCGTGAACGTCTCGTCCGGAGAGTCGTTGACGCCGACCATCACGGTCACGCCGACATGACGCCAGGCGCTCTGCCCGGACAACGGTTCGCCGGACTGCCGATAGGCGGTGGCGACCTGATGTGCCGTGGCGGCGATGGACCGCTCCGCAGCCCGCAGCATGTCCGGCTGGGGTGTGCCGTAGTCCATGGCCATGACGTTGACTCCGGCAAGCTCGACGCGGTCACGGAGCATGCGGGTCACGAGCTCTTGAGCTGCGGCGGGCAGGCCGTCGAGACCGGCCGGAAGGGTCAGCCACACCTTGATCGGGGTGTGCCCCTGGGTCGGCGCGTGCTGTATCGCGGTCATCGCCTGATCGCGCCGCTCGATCGACGCTGTGTCGTACAGCGCTGCCCCCTCCAGATCCAGATCGATCGTGTCCAGCTTGTAGCGGTCGATGACGGACTGGTAGGCGCGCTGCAGCGCAGTGGTCGAGGTGCAGCTCGTGGCGAGCTCGCTGTTCGCCTGACCGCCGAAGGACACGATCGGATCGCCACCTTCGTTGCGATACTCCGCGATCCGCCGGTCAAGTGCGAGTGTCTGTCCTGCCGCGTCGAGTCCGTAGGCCGAGCCCCAAGAAGGCGCGCATCCGTCGTGCTTGTCCGCGACGACGAAGCCAAGTACGACGTGCGCAGCGGGGTTCACACTCGGGTCTTGGAACTGCAAGTAAGGCGGCAAAGTGGTGTCGACATACGGCGCGAACCAAGCTCGGTCGCTCGACTTCGCCAGTGCCGCCGCTGCGCGTGACGCTGCGACGTGCCGGCTGATCGTCCAACCCCCCGCGCCGAGGAGACCGACGACCGCCAAGAGCGCGGCAACGACGCGAAGCGGGGACAGCCGGTCCCGCGGCCCGACGTCCGTGACAGGGGCGGCGTCAAAGGCGTCGCCGTCCATGTCGAGCTGGCCGCGGCGCACAAGCTCACTGAGCTGAGACGTCACGAGCGGCTCCTCACCTGTTGGGGGGCGATGGCAGAACTGTCGTGATGCCTGATCGGCCGCAAGTCGCGAGGATGCATGGTCCGAAATGACTGGTCCGTTGGTCTCGGCGCCATTGGCCGATGAATCGGGCTCGTTGCCTTGATCCGCGGCCGTTGGGCCCGATTAGGGAATCGCTTGCCCTGCTGACGGAAGGCGACGTTCGGTGCATCAGGTAGAAATCGACACGATCCGGTCGACCCGTGGCTTCCGGCGACGCCAGGTGGGTGCGGATCGACGAAGCACGACACCCTCCGTGCTGCCGCCCGCTGTCAGCGAGCGTCGTCTCACCGGTGGCCGCCTCGCGGTCGTCGTCACACTGCTCGCCTGGGCGATCTACACCTACTTCTTCGTCGCCCAGGAGCTGGTCGGGCAGCTCGCACCGGCAACCCGGGCAGTCTCTTCACTTTGCTGGGTGATCGTCACGTTCATCACAGCGTCGTCGCTTGCCTACCTCGTCAGCCGGCTGGGCTTCTTTGCCCGCAGCCGCGCCCACCGGAGGGTGACGAGGGCGGAGCTCGACGAGTTCTACGCAGCGTCCTGCCCGACGCTGACGGCGCTCGTTCCGTCGTACAAGGAAGAGGTAAGGGTCGTTCGCAACACCGTCCTGTCTGCAGCGCTGCAGGAGTATCCGGACCTCCGCGTCGTCCTTCTGCTGGATGACCCGCCGAACCCGACCGACCCTCACGATCGCGCGACACTGGCGGCCACGCGGAGCTTGATCGATGAGCTGTCCACCTTGCTGGCCGAACCGGCCAGGGAGTTCGAAGTCGCGCTACTCGAGCTCGAGCAGGCCGATGACCTGCCGGACGACGCGCTCGGAACCGTCACGAAGCACTACGACGTCGCGATCGATTGGCTGGTGAGTCTCGCGGCCGAGATCGTGCCGGAGGATCACGCGGACGAGTTCTTCGTGGACAGCATCTTGTTGCGGTTGGCTGCCGACCTGCGGCTGACTGCGTCCGCGATGCGCGCTGCGCACGCCGAGCAAGTGGTCTTGCCGCGCGAGCAGGTGCACGCGTTGCTCCGCCGCCTGCTGTGGATCTTCCGCGCCGAGATTCACTCGTTCGAACGCAAGCAGTTCGCGTCGCTCTCGGCGGAACCGAACAAAGCGATGAACCTCAACAGCTACCTCGGCCTGATGGGAGGCTCGTACCGCGACAGGGTCACGTCGGTGGGCCGAGTACTCCTTCCCTGCGCGCCGGCAGAGGCAGACATCGGCATCCCGAACCCGGACTATGTGCTGACGCTCGACGCCGACAGCGTGATCCTGCCCGAGTACTGCGCGCGCCTCGTCTACTTGATGGAACAGTCAGAGCACGCCCGAACGGCTGTGATGCAGACGCCGTACTCGGCATATCCCGGCGCCGAGACCCGACTCGAGCGGATCGCGGGTGCGACAACCGACTTGCAGTACGTCGTCCACCAGGGAATGGCGCGACATGACGCGGCGTTCTGGGTCGGCGCCAACGCGATCCTGCGCAAGCCCGCCCTCGATGAGATCTGTGAGGTCAGCTACAACGGCGACTTCGAGATCCGTCGCTACGTGCAGGACCGCACGGTCATCGAGGACACCGAGTCGAGTATCGACCTGCGCATTCGCGGCTGGAATCTCCTGAGCTACCCCGAGCGTCTCGCCTACAGCGCGACGCCGGCGGACTTCGGTTCGTTGTGTATTCAGCGTCGTCGTTGGGCCAACGGCGGCCTGCTGATCCTGCATCGCTTGTGGCAGCAGCGCGGGGCCATGAAGGCGCGGGGAGAGAGACTTCGGCTACGAGAGGTCTTGCTCCGCGCGAACTACATGGCGTCGATCGCATGGTGCTCGTTCAGTCTCGCGATTCTGCTGCTGGTCTATCCGTCGAGCAGCCAGGTCAGCGCTGCGCTGCTCGGCGCCATCGCCGTTCCGTACTTCGCGTGTCAGGCAAGTGATCTGAGGTACTACGGCTACAAGCGGCTCGATGCGCTGCGGATGTACGGCTTCAACATGTTGCTGCTTCCGGTCAACATCGCCGGTGTCGTCAACTCGATCGTGCAGGCCGTCACCGGCGAGAAGAGCGCCTTCGGGCGGACCCCCAAGGTGTTGAGTCGCACCGTCCCGACGCTCACGTTCATCGTCGCGCCGTACTTGGTCCTTGCGATGGCCGGCTACGAGTTCGACCGCTACTTTCGTCAAGGCCTGTGGGTGGCCGCCGGCTACTCCGCGGCGAACCTGCTGTTCACCCTCTACGCTCTCGCCGCGTTCATCGGGCTAAGGACGTCGCTCGCCGACCTCGCGATTCAGCTGCGGGCGCGGCTCTATGTCCCGGTGAGGGCAACTGCGCCGACGATGCCGGATCCGTTGATGGTGCTCGAGTCGCCGCCGACGCTCAACTGGGCCGCGGTCCTCGACATCGGCGCGGGCGACCTCTCGGTGCTTCCTGCGTCGAAGACAGCCGAGAGCGATGAACGGAAGCCATTGGCATCCGTGACACCGCTGCCGTTGAAGGTGCCACGCCAACGTGGGGCGGCGGCCGGCCAGCTTCTGTCTGCGGCGGACTGACGATGCACATCTCGCTGCTGCACCTGCTCGGCTCCTCGTCGTGGCACCGCTACCTGCCACTCGCGGCTGCCGGAGTGTTGTCCTGGGGCATCTGGATCTACCGCGTCGTGTCCTCGACCTTCATGAAGCCGGTGGTGACCGACTTCAGCACCACGACCTCGGTGGTCGTGCCCGCGTTCCGTGAGGACCCGGATGTGCTCGAACGCTGCCTCGAGTCCTGGCTCGCGCAAGGACCGACTGAGGTGATCGTCGTACCGGATGTGGCGGACGTGGAGGTGATCGAGCGGTTGGTGCGCGCCTCGGCGGAGCACGCGGAGCTTCGGGTTCTGCCATTCCGTCACTCGGGAAAGCGCTCTGCGCTCGGGCACGGGATGCGCGCTGCGACCGGCGAGATCCTGGTGCTCTCCGACAGCGACACGAGCTGGTTGCCCGGGCTGCTCGCCGCGATCCAGATGCCGTTCGCTGATCCGTCGGTGGGCGGTGTCGGAACTCAGCAGAGCGTGTACGAGCGCACCGGATCGGTCTGGCGTCGAACTGCCGACTGGCTGCTGAGCCTCAGGTACAACAACTACGTCCCCGCGATGGCGCGGAAGGGGGCAGTGTCCTGCCTGTCCGGCCGGACGGTCGCCTACCGCGCGGCCGCGGTCATCCCGGTGATCGCCGAGATGGAGAACGAGGTCTTCCTTGGCCGCAAATGCATCAGCGGCGATGACGGCAGGCTCACCTGGCTCGTCCTCTCCCAGGGCTACAAGTGCACGCATCAGTCCTCGGCGCGTGCCGAGAGCGTGTTTCCTGACGACTTCAGGACCTTCATCAAGCAGCGGGTGCGATGGAGCCGGAACAGCTACCGGACCTATCTCACCGCCATCTACAACGGCTGGTTGTGGTCGACACCGCTGGTTACCCGGGTCACGGTGGCGCAGATCATGCTCACGCCGATCACGATCGGCCTGACTCTCTACTTCCTGCTCACCTACCGGTTGGACTTCTCGAACCTGACGACGCAGGCAGTGACAGCGTCGATTGCCTCGATGCTGGTCGCTCGCGGGATCCGAGGGTCGTCACATCTGATCCGGCATCCGGGAGAGATCGTTCTCCTGCCGTTGATGACGGTCGTCGCGATCCTCATCGCCTTGCCGGTCAAGGGCTACGCGATGCTCACCATGAACAAGCAGGGCTGGCTGACCCGGGGGGCGACCTCACCCCCGAAGGTCCAGCCGGCGCCTGCGGTCTGATGCGCGCGAGCCGGAGGGCGAGCGGTGTGACCGCTCTGTTCCTCGCCGGATCTGCCGTAGCCGTCGCGTTCGGCGTGGTCGATCGCGGCCAGCCGTCAGCGCCTGGAACCGCGACACCCGTCAAGCCGGGCCATGTGGCGGTCTGGCCGGTGCGGCCCGATGCGGGACCCGCAGAGCTTGCGACCCAAGACAACTCCCGCGTTGGCCAGATCGCGAACCTCGCGACACTGCACCTGGCCCAGGTTCGGGGCGAGGGACGCCAGCCGAGCGCCTACACGGTTCCCAGCGCGCCGACACCCACGTTGGTCCTTACCCCGCGCCACCATCCGTATCTGGTGCGGGAGCTGCTGCGGCTCGCTCCCGGCGCGATCGTCGCGCAAGGTGATGGCGCGTACCTGGCGCGCGAGAACATCTTGGTGCAAGCCGGAGCCACTCTGCGTCTGGCGTCGCAGGGGCGGCCGTTGACGCTACGGCTGCGATCAGATCCTCGCGGTTTCGTGACGCTCACGTCGTTCGGGGGCCGCATCGTCGTGGCAGGCACGACGGCGGCACCAGTGACCCTCGAGTCATGGGACTCAGGAGCCGCGACTCCGGATCTTGAAGTCGGCGACGGTCGCGCCTATTTGCGGACCATTGGTGGGACGTTGTCGATCGCTGATGGCCGGTTCGGCTCCCTGGGGTTTGCAGAGGGTCCAACGAGCGGGGTGACAGCGGGGCGTGCCACCTCCCCGCGGCTGGCCTCACTCGTTCCCGCTGTCACGGTCCGGGACTCCCGATTCACCGGCGGCGCCGAAGGCCTGTTGGTGAGTGGCGCGAGTCGGCTGCACGTCATCCGGTCGGAGTTCGACGGAAACCTGCTCTCCGGCCTCGAGCTTCACCAGCCGGCCAGCGACTCCGAGCTGGCCAGTGATCACGCCGCCGGCAACGGCCTCGACGGTTTCACCGTTCGCGGTGGCGAAGGCGTCATTCGCTTGCAGTCCGACAAGGCGGTGCGTAACGGGCGTGCGGGGTTCAGCGTCGTGGGCCGGTCTGTGACCGGGGAGATTGCCGGCGGTGCCGAGATCTTGGCGGCTGAAGCCGAAGGAAACGCCGTCGTCGGCGTCGAGCTCGCTGACGCGATGAACTCCGTGGTGCGTGGTAGCCGCATCGGGGACAGTCCGATCGGGGTCATCGTCAGCGGAGAGTCACAGAACGTCACCGTGGCATCGAACCAGCTCTCCGACCTCGCCCAACGTGCCGTCTACGTCCATGACGGTCCGAACGGAGTGAGCGTCGTCGGCAATCAGATCGTGAAGGCTGCGGTGGCAGTCAACGTGCGCGAAAGCTCCGTCGACGTCACCGACAACACGATCGGGATCGCCGTGTACGACGGCCGGCTGCGGCACGCGATCTCGTTCACGGGTGGAGTCGCAACGAGCAGGGTTGACGGCAATCGCCTCTCCGGAAACGGCTGGTCGGCAGTCGACGCGACGCAGGTCGAGACCGGGCGCGTCGTCGTGACTGGCAACGATCTCGGTGGGTGGGTCCGCATGCACGGCAGATCGTCGGCGGACGGGCCCTGGCTGACCTGGCCGACAGTTGCGAGGCTGGTCATGATCCTGCTGTTCGGCGTGCTGGTCATGGGCCGATACCGGCCTGGTGCGCCCCAGCCTCGAGGTGGCGGGGTCGTCCTGCCGCGTCCCCGGGTCGGGGAGGATTCCGCGCCGACGCCCTCCCGACGGTGAGGCGCCGATGGATGCTCCCCGTCGTCACGCTCGTCGTCGTGGGAGGGGCTGTCTTGGTCGGGCATTCGTTCAGCGGGCACGGCCGCGTCGCGAGCACGAGGCCTGGATTCACGTCGACCTCTGCGCCGCCGCCCGACGTCGCCCCGGTGAGTGGGCTGCCGAAGCTGCCGTGTCCGAAGCCGTCGATCGTGGTGCGCTCCGCGGTCGCGTTGCGCACTGAGCTGTCCGTCGCGCGTCCCGGCACGGTGATCCGGTTGGCGGACGGCGTCTATCCCGGCAACTTCGTCGGCCAGTCATCCGGATCACGCCGACAGCCGATCTGGGTGTGCGGCGGCAGAAACGCGATCATTGACGGGGGACGGGCGGGCCGCGCCGACGGCTACGGCTTCCATCTCGACGGCGCGTCCTGGTGGAAATTGGCGGGCTTCTCGGTACGCAACGTGTCGAAGGGCGTGGTCGTCGACCATGGCAACCACGACGTCTTGTACCGCCTCACCGTCTACAACATCGGAGACGAGGCGGTTCATCTGCGGCGGTTCTCCTCGCACGACGCCGTCGAGGGTTGCGTGATTCGGGACAGCGGACTTCAGAACGCGACTTTTGGCGAGGGCGTCTACCTCGGCACGGCGCGAAGCAACTGGTCCACAGATACCGGTGGTGTCCCGGATGCCTCAGACGATGACTCGGTTCGCTGGTGCGACATTGCGCGAACAACCGCCGAAGCAGTCGACGTCAAGGAGGGCACTTCTCGCGGCGTCGTCTCCGACAACCGGTTCGACGGGACCGGAATGGTGGCATCCGCGGCCACCTCATGGGTCAACGTCAAGGGATCGAGCTATGTCATCGAGGGCAACATCGGGCGAGACAGCCCATCCGACGGCCTGAGCGCACATCAAATCCTGGCTGGAACGGGGATCCAGAACCTGTTCGCGGGAAACCGTCTGCTGGGCGGCGTACCGGGATACGGAGTCTTCGTAGACGCGCCCCGAACCGTCGTCCGTTGTACCTCAGGTGGTGCGGGTGACAAGGGCCTGTCCAACCAGGCGTGCTCACCCGGTGGCTAGCCGGTTCAGTGCTCGTGCAGTGCAGACATCGACAGCGCGACTGCGACAACGCCGATGAAGATCGCGGCTGCCGGATCGACCCAGGTCCAGCCGAACGCATCCTCCAGCCCGAGTCCCGCCACGGTGCAAGTCGCAGTCCCGCATCCGACCAGTGACAGCGAGCCGTCGGTCATCAAAGCCTGACTAGGGATGAGGCGTCCGGCTCGGCGCTTGCTCGCGCCGAGGATGCCGAGTACGACGATCGACATCGCCGATGCGATCAGGCCGGCGACCGGTTCGTTGCCGTGAGCCGGGGAGGCGAGCCTAAGAGCGCTCGCACCGAGAGTTGCCGTACCGACGATCCCTAGGCCCCACGCGACGATCAGGTGGGCGATCCGCTCTCGCCGCTCGGACACCTTCTCGTGGTGAATGGCATGCCGGAAATGTGCGACGAGGGCAATGGAGCCAAGCATGTCGAACCAGCCGACGCCGCCGAAGGCAGCGAGGACGACGCTTCCCGACACGACGCCGAGGGTGATGGTCAGCGCGCTTGTCACCGCAGTCCACACGATTGAGACATAGGACAGCGCCAGGCCGGAACGAACATGATCTGTGGTCGCGCCGTCGAGACTAGTGCGGTAGGAAGAGCGCGTGCTTGATCACCTTTCCATTCAGTGCGCGGACATTCAGGCAAGTGCGGCGTTCTACGACGCGGTGCTGGGCACCGTCGGCGGCACGAGGGTCATGGACTTCGGCGAGGCCATCGGTTACGGCGTGCCACCGAAGCCGGACTTCTGGATCGGCATCCAGAGCACCGGAGAAGGCTTTCGAGAGTCCCATATCGCGTTCGCCGCTGCCGATCGTGGCGCGGTCGACGCCTTCATGGCGGCGGCGACAGCGGCTGGCGCCGAGGTGCTGCACGAGGCCCGGGTCTGGCCGGAGTACCACCCGAACTACTACGGCGGGTTCGTTCGCGACCCTGACGGCAACAACGTCGAAGCCGTCTGCCACTTCCCGGCGTAACCGCCGCGAAGCGCACGCCGAATCCGGCTTAGTGCTCGCCGCCGGTCACGGCGAGGAATGTCGCAATCGCGAGCGCGAGCGTCGCATTGACCTGTGCCGCGGCCAGGGTCGCGGCCTTCTCGGTAGACGACTGCGAGGCGGCGGTGTTGGCCTGGGTTCGGGCGCGATCAAGATGCATCGCGAAGTCATCTTGGGTGTACGGGATCGGCATTCCCGAACCGTAGCGTTCGACGTACCGCTTCGGCAGCGCTACCCGGTGATGTCGGGCATCACGTCGCGAGCGAACGCCTCGACGTTGCCCTCACCTGAACCTGGCCAGCCACACACGAGGTAGCCGTATCCCGCATCGCGCCACTTCTCGGCGTGCTTGCGGGCGGTGTCGAGGTCGTCGAGCGACAGTGACCCGGCGCGCAGGATGGAGGCCGGGTCGCGACCGGCCTCCTCGGCCAGCTTCGAGAGCCGGGTGTTGGCCTCGGCCATCGACGTCGGCGAGCCGAAGGAGTGCCACACGTCGGCGTACTTCGCGGCAAGCGGAAGGGTCCGCTTCGGTCCTGACCCGCCGACCCAGATCGGCGGACGAGGCTGCTGCACCGGAAGCGGCCGCAGGTAGGCCTGTTTGAGCGACACCTGATGGCCCTCGTAGTCGACGACCTCTCCGGTGAACAGTCGCGTCACGATCTCGAGCGCATCCTCGAGCAGGTCGAACCGCTCGCCGGTCGGCGGGAACGGGATGCCCAGCTCGATGTGCTCCTTGTCGAACCAGGCGGCCCCGAGCGAGAGCTCGAGCCGGCCGTGGGAGGCGTGGTCGATAGTCAGCGCTTGCGAGGCGAGCACTGATGGATGGCGGTAGGTCACGCCGGTGACGAGCAGGCCCAGCCGGATCTTCGACGTCACGCCCGCGAGCGCGGCCAGCGTCGTCATCCCCTCGAACGTCTCGCCCGGCCCGTCGCCGTACATCGGCTGGAAATGGTCGAAACCCCACACGCCGTCGAATCCGAGCTGCTCGGCCAGCTGCACCCGGCGAACCAGCTCGTCCCAGGAGACCCTCTGCTGTGCGACGTCCAGACCGAATCTCATGAGCGAAATCTATCGACGGCGGGTCCGCGTCCTTCATTGGGCCTTGTACCAATCGGTCCATAAGATCCGCGCGTGCAGCACGACGTGAGCTGGTGTGCGGTGCTCGAGCATCACGCGACGCGGTCGCCTGATCGGCCGGTCGCGATCTGCGACGGCCGTACGACGACTTACGGCGAGCTTGCGACGAACGTCGCGGCGCTCGCCGGTGGTCTGGCTGAGCGCGGGCTCGCAGCGGGCGACGTCGTCGCACTGCTGTCCTACAACTGCACCGAGTTCCTCGAGGCGATCTTTGCGGCAAACCACCTCGGCGCGATCGCGATGCCGATCAACTGGCGGCTCGCGACCCCAGAGGTGCGCTACATCCTTGAGCACTCCGGGGCGAAGGCGATCGTCTGCGACGAGGCGCTCTCAGCTGTGGCGGAGGCGGCGAGCGCCGGGCTCGGCACCGAGCTCACCAAGATCTGCGTCAACGAGGTGGGCCGGCCGGGATGGTCGACGTTGCAGTCCCTGCGAGGTGCACCCGTGGCGCGGGTGGCGGCGATGCCCAACGACGTTCATCGGCTGATGTACACCTCGGGCACGACGGGTCGCCCCAAGGGCGTGATGCTCACGCACGCCAACCTGGCTTGGAAGAACCTCGCTCACCTCGTCGAGTTCGGCTTCGACGGCGAGGATGTGGGTCTTGCCTGCGGCCCGCTCTATCACGTCGGTGCCCTCGACCTCACCACCACGACCCTGATTGCGGCGGGTGCGACGACGATCATTCATCGAGCCTTCGACGCGGCCGCTGTCGCGGAGGAGATCGAGCAGTCGCGCGTCACCACCGTGTGGCTCGCGCCGGCCATGGTGAACGCGCTCATGGCGCTGCCGGACATCGAGGCGCGGGACCTGTCGTCGGTCCGCGTCGTGATCAACGGTGGCGAGAAGATGCCGATTCCGCTGATCGAGCGGATCCAGCGGGTGTTCTCGACGGCCTGGTTTGCAGACGCCTACGGCATGACCGAGACCGTGTCCGGTGACACGTTCCTCGACCGCGACAGCATCATCACCAAGCTCGGCAGCGTCGGTCGGCCGTGTCTGCACCTCGAGCTGGATCTCTGGGACGCGAACGGGCAGCCGGTTCTTGCGGGCGAGCCGGGCGAGATCGTGATGCGGGGCCCGAAGGTGTTCAAGGGGTACTGGCGCGATCCAGACGCTACGGCCGCGGCGTTCGCCGGCGGCTGGTTCCACAGCGGGGACATCGGTGTCCGCGACGCGGACGGCTATCTGTTCATCGTCGATCGGCTCAAGGACATGATCGTCTCCGGCGGCGAGAACATCGCGACCTCGGAGGTCGAGCGGGCTGTGTACTCCCACGACGGCGTGCTCGAGGTCGCGGTGGTCGGCCGGCCGGATGACAAGTGGGGAGAGGTACCGGTCGCGTTCGTCGTCCCGCGGGAGGGCAGCACCGTGACCGCCGACGAGCTGATCGCGCTCTGTCGCGAACAGCTCGCTTCGTTCAAGGTTCCGAAGGACGTCAGGTTCATCGACGCGTTACCGCGCAACCCGTCCGGCAAGGTGCTCAAGCGGGAGCTTCGCGAGCAGCTGTAGGCAAACAAAAAAAGAGAGGGGAACTCCCTCTCACTTTCAGGATATAGCCGACCTGGGGGCTTGCCGCAAGGCCTGGGTCATGGTTCACAATCGCCGGCTGTCCCCAGAGCTGACCGAGGATCGACATGGAACCGGACAAGGATCACGTACCCGTCACCTACCAAGCCTGCGGCCAGGTCGTCGGCCCGTTCTTCCACGGCACGAAGGCTGTCCTCGAGATCGGAGACGAGCTGGTCGCAGGGCGCAACTCCAACTTTCATCCCGACCGCGTGATGAACCACATCTACTTCACGTCGCTGGTGGAGACGGCGGCGTGGGGCGCGCAGCTCGCGACAGCGCTCGCGGGTATCGCGGAGCGTGGACACATCTATCTCGTGGAGCCGTGCGGACCGTTCGAGGATGATCCGAATGTCACCAACAAGAAGTTTCCCGGAAACCCGACCCGGTCTTATCGAACCCGCGAGCCGCTGCGGGTCGTCGGAGAGGTGACGGACTGGACAGGCCACCCGCCGGAGGCGCTGCAAGCCATGCTCGAGAACCTGCGACGGCTGAGAGCGCTCGGGCTCGATCTGATCGAGGACTGAGCCGAGTCGACGGCTAGGGGTGTGCGCCGTCGATGAACAGGTCGGCGAACTGGGCGGCGACGTCTTGGGCTGACCACTTGCCGCCGGGCTTGAGCCACAGGTACGCGTGGTTGTGCATGCCGAGCCAGCCGAGCGCGGCGACGCGTGGCTCGACCTTGCGGAACTCGCCAGCCTTGATCCCGTCTCGAATGGTCGCCTCGACGGCGGACTCGAAGACGTGACGCCGTTTGTGGAAGTCGCTCGCGCGCTCGCCGGTCAGGGCGGGGAACTCGTGGAGCAGCACCCAGACGTGATCGGGGTAGCGAACCAGGATGTCGAGATACTCCGCACCGAGGTCGCGTAGCCGTTGCGCCGCCGTACCGCCCGACGCGGCGACGCGGTCGACGCACGCGAGCACCTCGTCCATCACGAGCTCGGTGATCGCGACGAGCAGCTCTTCCTTCGAGCCGATGTAGTGGTAGAGCGCGCCCTTGCCGAGGTCGTTCGCCTCGCAGAGCTCCGCGATACCGGTGCCGTGGTAGCCACCCTGCGCGAAGACCTTCGCCGATGTGTCGATGATCGTCTGGCGTCGTACCTCCCAGTTGGCGCCGCGGCGGGAGGTGTTGTCAGGCATCGCGGCGGCTCTTCAACGTCTCGTCGTGCAGGTGCGCGAGGAACATCCTCGACCAGGCCATCAGTCCGTTGGGCACCTCGAAGCCGCGCTCGTCGTTGATGGCGTCCCATTGCGTCGCGATGTCCTCGATGGTCGGCGCGTCGCCCGGGTGGACGTAGCCGGGGACCTGAGCAAGCACCATGCGGGCAAAGCGCCCGGCACCGGCGGCATAGATCTCGCCGGTGACGGGGCAGGACTCGTGCGCGAGGTAGGCGGCCATCGGGGCGACGAGGTCAGCCGACATCGGACCTGATTCGTCAGCAGCGCTGCCGGCCATCCGGGTGCCGGCGGCCGGTGCGATCGCGTTGACGCGAATCCCGTGCGGCGTCCCTGCGGTCGCGAGGCTGCGGGTCAGTCCGATGACCCCTCCCTTCGCAGCGGCATACGACGTGTTGTTCGGCAGCCCGAACACGCCTGATGACGTCGTCATGACGATCCGGCCGTACTCCTGTTTCACGAGATGCGGCCAGGCTGCGCGCGTGGTGAGGAAGGAGCCGCCGAGATGCACCGCGAGATGCCGTCCGAAGTTGTCGTCGTCGATGTCCGGCATCCCCGCCCAGTCGATGACGCCGGCGTTGTTGATCAAGATGTCGATGCGCCCGAACTGCTCGACGGCCGCACCGATCAACGCCGCGGCGGAGGAGGGCGATGCGATGTCGTTGGTGTCGGGGATCGCGGAGCCGCCGGCCGCGGTGATCTCCGCCACGACGCCTTCAGCCGGCCCGGCGTCGATACCTGAGCCGGCCATCGACGTCCCGAGATCGTTGACGACGACCGATGCGCCTCGCTTGGCGAGCAGGAGCGCGTAGGCGCGACCGAGCCCACGGCCGGCTCCCGTGACGACGGCGACGCGCCCGTCGAAGCTGTAATCGCTGGGTTGGATGGTGCGACCTACTTCCGCTCTGCTGTGGAAGTGATCAGGCTGCCACAGGAGGCTTGAAGCCGAGCAGCTTGCCGAGGGTGCCGCCCAGAATCGCCTTGCGTTCCTCCTCAGGCACCCCATCGAACAGCTGCCTGATCAGCTCCTGGCTGCCGCGGAAGGTGCCCTCGGCATGCGGGTAGTCGTTGCCCCAGGTCAGTGTCGACAAGCCGGTGATGTGCCGGCAGGCGACCGCGATCGGGTCGTCCTGGAACTGCACGTGGAACTGCCGGGCGACGTACTCGCTCGGCCTCAGCTCGTAGGGCCACTTCTCGTTGAGCCGGAACAGCTGTGCCATGTCGGGCTGGTCGGTGGGCGGACGCGAGTCGTCCCAGCGGCCGAGCCACCAGTCCGCATCCTGGCCGATGCCGGTGACCCAGCACTTGTCCATTCCGCCGACGAGCGATGACAGCCAGTGCGCGTTGAACTCGATGAGGTGGAAGTGCAGGTCGGGGAAGCGGTCCGGCACGCCGCCACCGACCAGCTGGCAGATCAGCTGCTGCGGGACGAGCGTGCTGTAGACCGCCTGCGTCACCATCCGCTTGGCGGCGGCCTTGTCCGTCATCGGCAGGTTGACCTGCGCGGCGTTCTCCAGCACGACCTTCAACGTCGTCGCCTCGGTGTCGTCGACTTTCACACCGCCGGTCTGAGTGTGGAAGAAGACCTGTACGCCGTTGGCGACGGCGGCCGCCCAGACCGGGTCGAGGTCGCGCGTGTAGTAGCTGCGCGGCGGAGTGGCAGGCAGCAGGATTGCGCGGAATCCCGCGGCGGCGACGCGCTCGATCTCCGCGACCGCGTCAGGGACATCGGTGATCGGCACGGGTGCGGTTGGGCAGATGCGATCGAAGTACGGCGTGAACCGCTCGATGATGTAGTCGTTGTAGACGCGGGCATGCGCCATGGACAGCTCGTGGTCGTCGGAGTAGAGCCCGAACAGCGACAGGTTCGGATGCATGATCTGGACGTCGACGCCGTCGAGGTCCATGTCCTCGAGGATGTGCTCCGGGTCTCCCTCCGGCATCCGACCGCCGGTCTGCCGGTACCGCGAGACCGTCCAGCCCTCGTATCCCGCGGTATGCAGCTTGCGGAAGATGCGTGCGCCGCCTTCGACGAGCGGCTCGTCGAGGGTGAAGTCCTCTTCCCAAACCGCGCGATCACGCAGGTGCTGGGGGAGCCGTGTCTTGAACAGGTCGACCGGCTCGAGGACGTGCCCATCGGCAGAGACGATGAAGTCCTTCTCCATGGGACTACTGTACCGATCGGTACAAAGAACGCGATAGGGAGATCTGGTGGCGAAGCGGTGGGTGCGGCGACCTGACGGCTCGACCTGGGGCGACTGGGGCGACGACGACGAGCTGGGCCGGATCAACCTGCTCACACCGGGGAAGGTGCTGCAGGGCGTGCGCGAGGTGCAGGCCGGTCGTAGCTTCTCGTTGAGTCTCCCGCTCGACTTCCCGGGTGGCACGGCGCTCAACCAGCGGCGCCACCCGCCGAAGCTCGCGCCGACCGAGGACATGAACGGCGTACCCGGCGTGTTCTTCAACGTCCGCATGGACGAGATGGCGGACTGGGGCGATCCGAGGTACGTCGACGTCTGGGCCGACGACGTCGTGACGCTGTCGCTGCAGTACTCGACGCAGTGGGACTCCCTCGCCCATGTCGGTGCGGCATTCGACGTCGACGGGGACGGTGTCGAGGAGGCGGTCTACTACAACGGCTACCGCGCCGGCGTCGACCTCGTCGGACCGTCCGACGATGCGCGAGGTGACGGCAGCGGGCATCGCTCGTTCGCCCATCACCTCGGTCTGGAGCACATGGCTGCGCACGGCGTCCAGGGCCGTGGGGTGCTGGTCGATCTGCACAAGCACTTCGGTGACGAGTGGCGAGCCGTCGATTTCGCGGCGTTGCATGAAGTCATGGCGGCCGACGGCGTCGTGGTCGAACCCGGCGACATGCTGCTCGTGCACACCGGCTTCGCGACTCGAGTGCTGGAGTGGAACAGGCAACCGGACCCGCGTGCGATTCACAAGACGGGTACCTGGCTCGATGCGCGGGATCCGGCCCTGCTCGAGTGGATCGCGGATTCGAAGATCGCCGCGCTGGTCGCCGACAACTACGCCGTGGAAGGTCTGCTGGGTCGCGACCCGGACGAGTCGCGGCACTCCTTCCTGCCGATCCATCACCTCTGCCTGTTTCGGCTCGGCGTCCCTCTCGGGGAAATGTGGTTCCTGGACGAGCTCGCCACCTGGCTGCGGGACAACAACCGCAACCGCTTCTTGCTCACGGCCCCACCACTACGCCTCCCAGGAGCAGTCGGCTCCCCGGTGACCCCCGTCGCGACCGTTTAGGAAAGAACGAACGGCTTGTAGTCGTTGGCTCTTGACTTGGCGATGAGCTCGAGCAGCTTCGGGCGGCCGGCGGCGTTGAGCAGGTACTTGCGCGGCTTGCCCGGGATGTTGGTGCCGAAGTAGTAGCTTGACTCGCCGAACGACGGTGGCTGCTGGGCCGCCTTGTCGATCTTCGACGTCCACAGATCCTCCGCTTCGGTCGTGACTTCGATCGTCGACGCGCCACGGTCGCGGGCGGCGATGAGCAGGTCCATCACGAAGTCGACCTGGTCGCCGTTGTAGCGAGGGTTGTTCCCGGCGGCGGCATGCGGGCCGCCGGGAAAGAAGAAGTTGGGAAAGCCGGCGGCTTGGATGCCGAGGTACGTCGACGGCCCGTCCGCCCACGCGTCGTTGAGTGATGCGCCGTTACGCCCGCGGATTCCCATCCGAGCGAGTGCGCCGGTGCCGAAGTCGAATCCGGTTGCCCACACGATGACGTCGAAGGCGCGCACGCCGTCTGCAGTCTCGATTCCGGACTCGGTCACGCGAAGGATCGGCGTCCGCTTGAGATTGACGAGCGTCACCTTCGGATCGTTGTACGCCTCGAAGTAGCGCGTGACGAACGGCGGCCGGTGCTCGGCGTACCGGTGGTCATTGGGGATCAGCTGCTCGGCGATCTCGGGATCGTGAACGAGCTCGCGGATCTTGGCGGCCATGAACGCGCACCATGACGCGTTGGCTTCCAGGTTGAAGGTGACGTCGTAGTAATTGCTGATCAGCTTGCCGAATCCCGGCTTCGCCCACAGCTCCTCGTAGAACGGCAGCCGCTCGGCGTCGGTGTGGTCGGCGAACCCGTGCTCTCCGACTGGATGAAGGAACCCGCTGACCGAGGTGTTGAGGATTTCGCGGATCGACTCGAAGTCGGCGCGCAGCCGCGCCTGCTCTTCTGCGGTGATGGGGGAGTTGTTCAGGGGCGTCGCCCAGTTCGCGGTGCGCTGGTAGACGGTGAGCGACTCGACCTCGTCGAGGATCGCGGGTACGACCTGCACGCCGCTCGACCCGGTCCCGATCACCGCGACCCGCTTGCCGATCAGGTCGACCGGCTCTTCAGGCCAGAGCCCGGTGTGGTGCTGGGCGCCGCGGAAGGCCTCGCGACCCGCGACGTCCGGGAAGAAGGGAATGGATAGGACGCCGGTCGCGGCAACGAGGAAGCGCGCGCGGACCCGCGAGCCGTCCTCGGTAACGACGAGCCAGGTCGCCGATTCGTCGTCGTAGGCCGCTGCCACGACGCGACTGTTGAAGCGGATGTCACGCCGCAGGTCGAACCGGTCGACGACATGGTTGAGGTAGCGCTCGATCTCGGGCTGTCCGGCGAAGTGCTCCGACCACTCCCACTCCTCGAACAGCTCACGGGAGAACAGGTATCCGTAGGTGTAGCTCTCCGAGTCGAACCGCGCACCGGGGTAGCGGTTCCAGAACCAGGTGCCGCCGACCCCGCCACCCGCTTCGAGGAGCTGCGCGGCGAAACCGGCTTCGCGGGCGCGGTACAGCTGGTAGATCCCGGTGATCCCCGCACCGACGACGAGGACGTCGATGTCGGCATCCGTCATGGCCGCAGAGTGTACCGATCGGTACAGTCATTTCGTGGGTAGCGACGAGGTGACGTACGCAGACGTCGAAGCGGGGGTGCGCGCGGCGATCGCGGCGTACAACCATGCTGTCGACGACGGCCGGACGGACGACGTCGTCGCGACGTACTGCCCGGACGGCAGCTGCGACATCAAGGCGCTCGGAGCCCACGAGGGACACGACGCGCTGCGTGCGGCGTACGCGAAGGTCGTGCCCCAGCTACCGCAGCGACATCTGGTCGTGAACACCTTGCTGACCGAATGGAGTGCCGGCGAGGCCAAGGCGGTCAGCGACTTCGTCTTCATGGTGCGAGGTGAGAGCGGCTGGCAGGTCTCGCTCGTCGGCCGCTACCGGGACACGCTGCACCGCGCCGACGTGGGGTGGCTGTTCCACCGCCGCGAGGCGGACTTCACCCGCTAGGTATGACATGCTGTGCACTCGCACAGCGCCGCCGTTAGGGGAGTCCGTGAGCTGGGAGACGATCGACTACTTCAACGACACCTCGTTGAACGACGATCCGTACAAGTACTTCGACGACCTGCGCGAGGTGGCGCCGGTGCTGCCGCTGCCGCACCTTGGCGGCGTTGTCGCGGTCACCGGCTACGACGAGATCTGCGAGGTCTATCGCGACGCGGAGACGTTCTCCTCGTGCAACTCGGTGATCGGCCCCTACGCCATGTTCCCGGTGCCGCTCGAGGGCGACGACGTCAGCGACATCATCGACCAGCACCGCACCGAGCTGCCGATGTTCGAGCACATGGTCACGATGGACCCGCCGGACCACACACGCGAGCGCGCATTGCTGATGCGCCTCCTCACCCCTAAGCGGCTGAAGGAGAACGAGGAGTTCATCTGGACGCTGGCCGACCGCACTCTCGACGAGTTCATCGCCGACGGCAAGTGCGAGTTCATCCGCTCCTACACCCAGCCGTTCGCGATGCTGGTGGTCGCCGACCTGCTCGGCGTTCCGCAGGAGGACTTCGAGGAGTTCCGTCTCGGTTTCGGGCTCCAGGGCACGCCCGGCATGCTCGGCGCAGAGGGCGCCCGCAACGAGGCCGATCCCAACATGCTCGGCTGGGCGGACGCGAAGTTCTCGCAGTACATCGAGGACCGTCGCCGCGAGCCGCGCAACGACGTGCTCAACGACCTCTCGCATGCGACCTATCCCGACGGCTCGCTGCCCCCGGTCATCAACGTCGTGCGGACGGCGACGTTCCTCTTCGCCGCCGGTCAGGAGACGACCGCCCGGCTGCTTGCCGCCGCGCTCAAATACCTCGCCGAGAACCTGGAGACCCAGGAGTACCTGCGCACGCACAAGGAGCGGATCCCGGAGTTCGTCGAGGAGACGCTCCGTATGGAAAGCCCGGTCAAGACCGACTTCCGGATGGCGCGTCGTACGACGAGCATCGCGGGCGTCGAGGTGAAGGCGGGTACGCCGGTGATGCTGCTCAACGGCGCAGCGAACCGGGATCCGCGCCAGTACGAGTGCCCGCACGACTTCAACATCGATCGTGACGGCGTGCGGACCCATATTGCCTTCGGACGTGGAAACCACTCCTGCCCAGGCGGGCCGCTGGCTCGTGTCGAGGGCCGGATCAGCATCGAGCGGATCCTCGATCGGATGCATGACATCCGGCTCTCGGAGGAGCACCACGGCCCGGCCGGCAACCGCACCTTCCGTTACGAGCCGACCTGGATCCTCCGCGGCCTGTCCGATCTGCACCTCGAATGGACGCCCGCCTGAGGCGAAACGCCCAGGAGGTCGTTAGTAGGGCGCCGGCGTGGGCACAGGTGCCCACATGCTCAACGCGGCACTACCGTTCCTGACGCTGGTTGCCGCGTGTCTGGTGCCGAGCGCGGCAACGCTGCAGGCCGCTCCGGCGCATCACGCCAAGCCGGCCAGCCATCACAGCTCCACCCTCACCGCGCATCGGGGAGCTTTGGGGCGGCAGTAGGCGCGGTGCTCGCGAAGGCGAGACACTCGGGTTGAAAGTGACGCCGACGTCAGGTTAGGTTATCCTCACCTGACCAGCCCTTGAGTCCTCACCAGCGTTAGGAGCATCGAGCGTGTCGCGTCTGCGTCTGTCCGCGGTAGTCCTGATCTCCGGCATCGCGCTCGCCGCGTGCGGTGGCTCGTCGTCCGGAGGTGGCGACCAGGTGCCGGGCAGCGGTCCGCTCTCCGGCACCACGATCACGCTTTACAACTCCCAGCACGAGCAGACCACGCGCGCGCTCATCAACGCCTTCACCGCGAAGACCGGCGTGCAGGTGCGGGTGAAGGACGGCGACGAGGACGCCCTGACCGCGCAGATCGAGCAGGAGGGCAGCCACTCACCGGCTGACGTCTTCTTCACCGAGAACTCCAACTGGCTTCAGCAGCTCGACGACCGCCACCTGCTCGCCCATGTCGACAGCTCGACCCTCGACAACGTGCCGGCCGGGGACAGCGCGCCGAACGGTGATTGGGTCGGTGTCTCCTCGCGGGTGAGCGCGATCGTCTACAACCCGAGCAAGATCAGCCCGTCGCAGCTGCCGAAGTCGATCCTGGACCTCGCGCAGCCGCAGTGGAAGGGCAAGATCGAGCTCGCGCCCGCCGAGACGGACTTCTGGCCGGTCGTCGCATCGGTCGCGCGTGCCAAGGGAGATGCCGCCGCACTTGCCTGGCTGCGAGGAATCAAGGCCAACGCCGGATCGAACGCCAACGTGCCCGACAACGAGACGCTGACCAGCGACGTCGACAAGGGCACGACCGGGCTCGGACTGATCAACCACTACTACTACTACCGGTTGCGCGCCGAGGCCGGCGGTCCGTCGAAGTTCGACGCCAAGCTTGCTTACTTCGCGCCTCGCGACCCGGGATACGTCGAGGCGATCTCCGGCGCGGGAATCATGGCATCGACCCAGCACCTCGCCGCGGCGCAGGCGTTCCTGACGTTCCTCACCAGCGACGCCGGCCAGCGCATCCTGGCGACGAGTGACAGCTACGAGTACCCGATTCACCCTGGGATCGCGGCCAGCTCGGAGATGCCTCCGCTGAAGGATCTGAAGCCGAACGACTTCACGCCCGCCGAGCTCGGTACCGGCCTCCACGCCAAGGACCTGATGCAGGAGGTAGGACTCCTGTAGGAGTCGCCGGTACTGCGATGACCGACGTGCTGCTCTCCCCGTCGCCCGGTAACACCGGGCGTGGGTACGCACGTCGGCGTCGGCGCAGCGGCGGGACCCTGGTCGGCGTCTGCGCCGTGATCGCCCTGGTGCTGCTCGCACCGCTCGCGCTCGTCGGCCTCGACGCGCACGATGCCGGCTGGGGCGAGATCCATCGCGTGCTGTTCCGTGATCGCTCGGCACTTCTGCTTCGTCATACCGTCCTGCTTTGCGCTGTCGTCGTCGTCCTTGCCGCGGTACTCGGTGTCGCTTGTGCCTGGTGCACCGAGCGAGGCGGGCTTCCGTTCCGCCGCGTCTGGACGGTGCTGCTCGTGATGCCGGTCGCGATCCCCGACTTCGTGGTCGGGTACACGTGGCACTCGATCGACGCGACCATGAGCCCGTTCTTCGGCGCGACACTTGTCATGACGCTGGGGACTTACCCGCTTGTGTACCTGCCGGTCGCTGCCGCGTTGCGCCGCGCGGACCCGGCGATGGAGGACACGGCGCGCAGCCTGGCAGCCGGACCGGTCCGCACCTTCGTGCGGATCACTCTTCCGCTCATCCGCACCGCCGTGCTCGGCGGCTGCGTCCTCGTCGTGTTGACCGTGATCTCGGAGTACGGCGCGTTCGAGATCCTGCGCTACCAGACCTTCACGACCGAGATCTTCACCGAGTTCAAGTTCGATGCGCAGGCGGCGAGCGCACTCGCGATTCCGTTGGTAGGACTCGGGTTGCTGGTCCTCGCGATCGAGGGGGTAATTCCCCGCCGACAGGTGACGCGGACGTCGCCGCGTCGCGCGATCGCGCCGCGGCGACGCACCTGGATGCACTTTCCGATGGCCGCCGGCCTGCTCGTCGTCGTCGGTCTCGGCGTGGGCGTGCCGATCGGCACGCTCATGTATTGGATGGCGCAGAGCCATCACTCGACGCTGCCCGCAACCGCGACGCTGGCGTCCGCGACCTGGACGACGCTGCGCTACAGCGCGTGGGGTGCGCTGGTCGCGGTCGCGCTTGCAATGCCCGTCGCGATGATGACCTTTCGTCGTGCGACGAGAACGCGCATGGTCATCGAGCGCTCGACCTACGTCACCCAGGCCGTCCCCGGCGTGGTGATCGCACTTGCATGTGTCTTCTTTGCGACGCACTACTTCTTTCGCGTGTACCAAACCGGCGTGCTGCTCGTCGCGGCCTATGCGGTCATGCACTTCCCGCTCGCGCTGGTGTGCGTGCGCACCTCGGTGGCCCAAGCGCCGTTCCGTCTCGTCGATGTCGGGCGTTCGCTCGGTCGCGGGCCGGGCTACGTGTTCGTGCGGATCGTCCTGCCGCTCATCGCGCCCGGTCTGATCGCAGGATTCTGTCTCGTGTTCCTGACCGCGGTGACGGAGCTGACGGCGACGCTGGTGCTCGCGCCGATCGGTGTGCAGACCCTCGCGACGCAGTTCTGGGCGTACCAGAGCGAGGTCGCCTACGGTGCGGCCGCGCCGTACGCTTTGGTCATTGTGTTGCTCGCCGTCGTTCCCGGAGCCCTGCTCGGGCTTTGGTTCGACCGTGAGGGTCACCGCCAGCAGGTGCAAAGCTCATGAGCACGCTTGAGCTTCGCGGGGTCGGGAAGCGATTCGGCCCGGCCAGTGTCCTCGACGGGCTCGACCTGACGGTGCCGGACGGCACGATCACGGCGGTGCTCGGCACTTCCGGCAGCGGCAAGACGACGCTGCTTCGTCTGCTCGCCGGGCTGGAGCGCGTCGACACCGGAACCATCAGCATCGGCGGCCGGGTCGTCGACGATGGCCGGCGTTCGGTCTCAGCGTCGCGTCGCAAAGTGGGCTACGTCCCGCAAGACGGTGCGCTCTTCCCGCATCTGCGGGTCGCCGCGAACATCAGCTTCGGTCTCGCCAAGGACCGCAAAGAGCGGGTTGCCGAGCTGCTCGAGCTGGTTGGCTTGACCGGTTACGGGGAGCGCTTCCCGCACCAGCTCTCCGGTGGTCAGCAACAGCGCGTCGCGCTGGCGCGTGCCCTCGCCACCGATCCCGAGGTCGTGCTGCTCGACGAGCCGTTCAGCTCTCTTGACGCCTCGCTGCGGGTCAGTCTCGGCCAGGACATCGCGCACATCCTCGGCGAGACGAGGACAACCACTGTCCTTGTCACCCATGACCAGGACGAGGCGATGTCGCTCGCCCACCAGATCGCGCTGCTGCGTGACGGTGCCATCGCCGCACTCGCGGCGCCGCGCGACCTCTACCAGGATCCGCCAGACCTGAGGACTGCCGAGGCGATCGGTCAGGCGAACGTCGTCGCCGGCACGGTCACGCGCGGTCGCGGGAGATGCGCGATGGGGACGGTGAAGCTGCGTCGCGGTGTCGAGCCGATTCCGGAGGGGCCGTGCATGCTCCTGCTTCGACCGGAGCAGCTCGCGGTGCATCTCAGCCCAGCCGGGACCGCCGCGCCGGCGACGGTTGACGATGTCACATTCTTCGGCCACGACGCGCTTGCGCGAGTCCACTTGCGTGACGGCGAGGAAACCGTCCTCGTGCGCGTCGGGGGAGAGGTCGCGTTGGAGCCGGGTCAGCAGGTCTGGGTCGGAGTGACCGGACCGGCCAGCGTGTTCTAGCCGGTTCGCCGCACGCACCGAAAGCCGATGTGGCTGGTGCTGCTCCGGACTGCCTGCCCTTGTCGTGCCGCGGGCCGGTAGCGGTGGCAGTACGACGGTGCGCACAGATGTGAGCCGCCCTTGATGGTTCGGCGGTCCGACTCGTCGAGATGGGTGGGGGCGCAGCACGAGCCGGCTTCGCCGGAGGAGCCGGCGTCGTGACGCTCCGACCACGTCGAGCTGGTCCACTCCCAGACGTTGCCGATCATGTCGACGAGTCCCCATGGGTCGGCCGGGTACGCCCCGACTGGAGAGGTGCGCAGATGGCGCGGCTCGTCGTTGCGCCACGGGAACTCGCCGAGCCACACGTTCGCCATGCGCTTGCCGCGAACCAGGAAGTCCTCACCCCACGAGTACGCCGTCGGGGGTCGGCCGGCCCGTGCGGCGTACTCCCACTCCGCCTCGGTCGGCAGCGACTTGCCTGCCCATTCCGCGTAGGCGACTGCGTCCTCATAGGACACGTGTACGACGGGGTGGCGCTCCAGGCCGTGCAGCGTGCTGTCCGGTCCGACCGGGTGTCGCCAGTCGGCGCCGGGCGTCCATCGCCACCACTGACGCCAGTCGGTGAGTGGCACCGGCCCGGTGCTCGGAACGAACACAAGAGAGCCAGGGACCAGATCCTCCGGACGAGCATCTGGGAACTCGGCTGGATCCGGAGCCTGCTCGGCCGTGGTGACCCAGCTGGTGTCGTTGACGAACCTTCGAAACTCGGCGTTGGTCACTGGGTGCACGTCGATGAGAAACGCCGCGACGTCGCGCCGGTGCGCCGGACGCTCTTCGGGGTAGTGCGAATCGCTGCCCATCTCGAACCCACCGGCCGGAGCGGCGACCATGCCCTTCACGAGCCGCACGCTATGTCACGCTTGTCGATCATGGGCTGGGGCGGGGACTCATGACACGGGGTTCGGTGAGGCAGTGGCGCCGCGCGGCGTCACTGGTGCCGGCTGCGTTGTTGGCGCTCGGCGTGGTGATGCCGTCGACCGCGGTCGCGCATCGTGCAGCGGGGCCGCGCCACACGTCGTACACAAACGCGAAGTTCGACATCCGCACCAACTCCTACGCCTTCGGGCAGGCACCGGTCTTCGGACCTGACGGCAAGGTGTGGTTCGGAAAGAACTTCGGCACCGGCGACAAGATCGACGTGTATCGGGCCGACCGAGATGGCTCGCACCTGAAGTGCCTGACCTGCGAGCTCAGCTCGCGGAGCAACAACGTCCCAGCCGTCCGCCCGCAGGGCGATTGGGTGCTGTTCCACTCTTGGCTCAACCACAACATCACGGTGGGTTCAGCCGGGTACGGCGGCATCGGCTCCGAGCTGTACATCATGCGACCGGACGGCTCGCACGTCACGAAGCTCTACGGTCTGCACGCACCGTCCGGGGGCGAGGGCACTGACGACTACCACGCGTACTGGTCGCCGGACGGCAAGCGCCTGGTGTGGGCGCACTTCGACGGCAACTTCATCACCGGGCACGGTGACGCCCGCTGGGACATCCGCGTCGCGAGCTTCGTCGTACGTCACGGCAAGCCGAGCCTCACGCACGTGCGAGTCGTGCGGCCGGCCAACGCACATTGGTACGAGACGCAGTGGTGGGCGCCGAACGGGAAGGGCTTCCTCTACACCGAGACGTTCGGTTCAGCTGACAACACCGAGCTGTTCTACTGCCGGCTGCCGAAGCATGGAATGTGCCACTCGCAGCGGATCACATCGAACGTCGGCTGGGACGAGCAGGCGATCTTCACGCCGGACATGAAGGACGTCATCTTCATGTCATCGCGGGCGCATCCCGGCTTCTACAACACCTTCAGCACCGTCGCGAAAGACCTCGGACTGACCACCGAGCTCGACAACTTCCTGATCCTGCCGATCTTCGAGCTCGGCTTCCTGCAGCCGATCGCGCCGGAGGCCACCGACCTCTACGAGTTCGACCTGAGAACCCACGCGGTGCGTCGGCTGACTCATGACGGCGACCAGGGGTGGATCGTGCCGGAGTTCGCCTGGGACCCGAGCAACCGCCAGCTGTGGTTCACCGAGAACCGCTACCCGCCGGGGGAGAGCGTCGAGCTTCCGCTGAACCTGCTCGAGCAGCTCAAGCTCACGCTGGCGTTTCTCCAGCATCCCGACATCAACACCGGGTCGGTGACCGATTTTGGCACCCTTCCGGTGAAGGTGCAGCAACGCACCCGGGTCGCGCACTTCGAGGGCGTGAAGGTGCCGGCCGAGTGGGGCGCGAAGTAATCCGGGTGAACAGGATCCGACGTGGCCGCTTTGGCGTGGCCGTGGTGACGGCCGCCATGTTCGCCGTACTGGCGCCTGCTGCCGCGGGAGCCGTCGGTCGGCAGACAGCTGTTGGGGCGGAGCCCAAGTACCGGGCAACATCGTTCGACCCGGCGGTCGAGGCGATGGACTTCTCGAACACTCTCGAGCGCCAAAGCCTCTACCTCGCGCCCGACTACCAGCTGCAGCTGCGGCTGATCGGCCAGCAGAACTTCCTCGCCGCGGCTCAGACGGCGATCAACGACCCGCAACGGGAGTTCGTCTCGGACCTCTGCTGGAACGGGTACGACGGGTGTGCCGGTGACACCCGGCTCTACGACTGGCAGGCCAAGGGCTACGGCATAGTCCAGCCGATCCTGTTCACCGCGCGCAACGGCGCGCAGCTGTCGGGCCACGTGTGGGCGACCCGCAAGGGGCCGGCCAAGCGGCCGGGCATCGTGATCACCAACGGGTCGGTGCAGGCCACGGAGCAGCTCTACTGGTTCGTGGCGCAGGCCCTCGCGAAGGCTGGGTACGTCGTCATGACGTTCGACCCACAGGGCCAGGGGCAGTCCGACTCGTTTGGCCAGGGCACCGACCGCAACGAGGGCTTCCCGGCGCAGACCGACGGTCGGCCGTTCTACGACGGCACCGAAGACGCGCTCGACTTCTTCTTCTCCAACCCGTCGCACCCCTATGTTCCGGTCAAGTCCTGCAACAGCGGGACCAGCCACGCGGCGTACCAGAACGAGCGCGTGAAGGCGGGCTTCGACGCGGCGTACAACCCGTTCTGGAGCCTGCTCAACCGCAACCGGGTCGGCATCGCAGGCCACTCCTACGGGGCAGGCGGCGTCTCATACGTCGGTCAGTGGGACCGCCGCGTGAAGACGATCGTCGCGTGGGACAACCTCGGCAAACCACAGCCCGGACAGGAGTCAGGCTGCGTCGACAAGGCTGCGCGGAAGACGGTGCCGCTCCGTGTGCCTGCTCTCGGCATGTCGGCCGACTACGGTCTGCCGCCGACGCCGCACGAGTCGCTGCCCGGCTATGACGACAAGACCAAGGAGTCGCTGGTCTACTCCCAGCATCACGTCGACACCGGCGAGATCGTCGTTCGGGGCGGCAGCCACCTCGACTTCTCGTTCATCCCGAACCCGGCGTTCGGCGCTTCGCTCTACGGGCCGGACATGATCGCCTGGTACACGGTCGCGTGGTTCGACTACTACCTCAAGCACGACCAGTCCGCGTTCAACCGGCTCGTCACCACGCGCTGGCAACACGATGGTCAGGAAGCGCAGATCGACGCGTTCGGCGACCCGAACATGTTCAGCTTCTACTACCACTCGCGGCTCGACATCCACGCACCCGACGGTGGCCGGTTCGACTGCGAGACGATGCGACGCGGGTGCCGAGGAATGACCGGCCGTGACGGGTACCACGGGCTGTGGCGGTATGCCGAGGTCGACACGACCAAGGACGGACGCGCGACGCACCCGGTTCCGAAGGGAACCGGCATCTACCCGGCGACGGCGTGAGGAAGCAGATGCAGATCAAGCGGAGTACGTCGTTCCTGGCCGGTGTGGCGCTGGTGACGAGCATGTCGCTCGCCGGCGTGGGTGCGGCGAGCGCGGCCGGCAATCATCCGCTCAAGGGACGCGTCATCAAGCTGAGCAGCGGTCACGGCATCACCGTCAAGTCGGTCAAGGCCCTCGGCACCCGGCAGGTTCTTGCGACGATCGTGCCCAAGGCGCTCGCTCGGCCGATCGTGGTTCGCGTTGTGTTGCCGGTGGGCTACCAGCCGGACGCCAAGCTGCGCTACCCGGTGCTGTATCTCTTTCCGGGGACGAGCGGCGACAACTCCGACTGGGTTAATGCCGGAGACGCTCTGAAGACGACCGCGCCGTACCAGCTGATCACCGTCAGCTCGGACATCGGCTTCAACAAGGACGGCGGGGGCTGGTTCACCAACTGGGTCGACAAGACGACGGCGCTCGGTCCGTCGCAGTGGGAGACCTACGACATCGACGAGCTGATCCCGTGGATCGACGCGAACTTCGACACGATCCGCAATCGCACCGGTCGGGGCGTCGCCGGTCTGTCGCAGGGCGGATATGGCTCGACAGAGCTGGCCGCCCGTCACCCCGACCTGTTCGTGATGGATGGCTCGTTCTCCGGTGCACCGGAGATCTACCGCGACCCGACCGTCAACGCCGGGGCGTACGCCGTGATCTCCGCGACCATGTCGGGTCTCAACGGCGTCGAGCCCGATTCGCCGTTCGGCAACCCGTTGACCGACGCGATCAACTGGGCGGGACACGACCCGGCGACGACAGTGGAGAACCTGCGCCCGGTGAAGCTTTGGCTGGCGACCGCGGACGGCACACCCGGCAAGTACGACGATCCGGTCACGAACCCGCCGGGTTACGTGGGTGCGGCCGGAATCGAGAGCGCGACGCACCTGTCGACCGACTACTTCGTGCAGCACGTCCGTGAGGCCAACATTCCTGCGGTCGTCTACGACTACGGGTCCGGCACTCACACCTGGCCGTACTGGGCGCGCGACCTGCGCCACTTCATCAAGCCGTTGATGCAGACGTTCGCGCACCCGCCGTCCCGGCCGAGCCGGATCTCCTACACGACGATCGAGCCAAAGTGGTCGGCGTGGGGCTGGCACGTCTCGATCGCCCGTCCGGACAAGCTCGCGTTCAGCACGTTGAGCAAGGCCGGACCGTTCGGCTTCACGTTCAGCGGTAGCGGCGTCGCGACGATCGTCACGCCGGCGTTCAAGCAGGTCGGTCAGCCGTACCGGGTCGTCGTCGGAAGCCACTCGAGCCTGATGAAGCCGGACCCGGCGGGCCGCCTGCACATCCGGGTGCCGCTAGGAGCCGGCAACCGGCAAGTGAAGGTCCAGATCCAGATCCCCCTTGTCATCGACTGACCCCCGCACTTCGAACCGGCGCTGCCGGAGTCTGACACCCCCGGTAACGTGAGTCGGGACTTACGAATCGGGGTTGCGGGGACTTGGCAAGGACGAAATCGGCTGCGCGCGAGACCAAAGCCGCGGCGGTCAGTGTGCGGGGGCTGGAGAAGCGCTACGGGCCGATCGAGGCCGTGCGAGGCATCGACCTCGATGTTCGACCCGGTGAGGTGTTCGGCTTCCTGGGCCCGAACGGCGCCGGAAAGTCGACCACCATCAAGATGCTCTGCACTCTGGTCACTCCGACGGCCGGCAGCGCACAGGTAGCCGGCCTCGACGTCATCACCCAGCGCACCGCCGTACGCCGGCACATCGGCCTGGTCTTCCAGGAGACGACGCTCGACGAGTACCTCACCGCCGAGCAGAACCTGAAGTTCCACGCCGCGATCTACGGCATGCCACGCCGCGTGGTCGGCCCGCGCGTCGAGGCGGTGCTCGAGCTCGTCGGCCTTTCCGACCGAAAGACCTCCGCCGTGCGCACGTACTCAGGCGGTATGAAGCGCCGGCTCGAGATCGCTCGCGGCCTGCTTCACTCGCCGCGTGTGCTCTTCCTCGATGAGCCGACGATCGGGCTGGACCCGGATTCGCGCCAGGTGCTGTGGCGGTACGTCGACGAGCTGCGGCGACAGGAGGACATCACCGTCTTCCTCACCACGCACTACATGGACGAGGCCGAGCGTTGCGACCGGATCGCCATCATCAACCACGGCACGATCGTTGCGCTCGGCACGCCGGCGGAGCTCAAGGCCCAGGTCGGCGACGACCGGGTGCGAATCGTGACGTCGGACAACGCCGCGTCCGCGAAGAAGATTGCCAGCAAGCTGAAGGTGGCGGCAGCGCAGGACGGCGACGCCTTGCTCGTGACGGTGCCCGATGGCGAAGGATTCGTGCCGAAGCTGTTCGGGATCGGCATCTCAGTGCAGTCGGTCAGCGTCGCCCGGCCGACGCTCGACGATGTCTTCATGGCACACGCCGGGCGTCGGATCGGGGATGAGGAAGCCGCCGCGGCGCCTCGTCCCCATTGGATGCGGGCGATGAACCGATGACCACGACCGAGAGCCGACCCGACCTCGATGTCGCGCCTGTCGCCGCCGTTGGCGGCGGCTGGCTGCACGAGCTGCGCGCGATCGGCATCGTGTGGCAGCGCGACATGGTTCGGGTGCTGGCCGACCCGGCACGGCTCGTCTCGAGCCTGCTTCAGCCGCTGCTGTTCCTGTTCATTCTCGGTGCGGGTCTGACGTCAGCGGTTCGTGGCGGCACGGGCGGGGCGGACTTCAAGACGTTCCTGTTTCCAGGCGTGCTGATCACCGGCATCCTCTTCACTGCGGTCTTCTCGGCGATCTCGATCGTGTGGGACCGGGAGTTCGGCTTCTTGCGCGAGATGCTCGTCGCGCCGATCTCTTCGTCGAGCATCGTCATCGGCAAGTGTCTCGGCGGAGCAACCATCGCCACCACGCAGAGCGTGCTCATCATCGCGTTGGCCGGAACCGTGCACGTGCCCTATCGGTTCACGCTGATCATCGGTCTGCTCGCCATCGTTTTCGTGACGTCGTTCACGATGACTGCGGTCGGGCTCGTCATGGCCGCGCGGGTGAAGAGCGTCCAGACGCTGATGCCGATGGTCAACATGCTGCTGATGCCGCTGACCTTCATGTCTGGCTCGCTGTTCCCACTCGGCCCGAGTGCTCCGCGCTGGCTCGACATCGTGGCGCGCTACAACCCGTTGAGCTACGCCGTCACGGCGTCGCGGTCGATCGTCGTGCGCCACCTGTCGAAAGACGATCCGACCCGACTCCTGTTTCACCCGCTGACCTGGCTCGGCTGGCCAGTCCCTGCGTGGCTGGACGTGATCGTCGTAGGCGGGATCGGGGTTCTTCTGCTGTCGATTGCGTGTCTGCTGTTCTCGAGAACCGAGTAGCGGCCAGCTCGAGTGGCAGGAACGCGAAGATGCACATCACGTGCGGCAGGAAGCTGATGTTGATCGTCAGGTGCGAGATCAGGTGGAACGACAGCATCGCGCCGACTGCGAGGTAGAGCCAGCGGCCGCGAAGGAACAGCACGACCGGCGTCAGCGCCTCGAAGCAGAGCAGCCCCCACTGGCTGATGTGCAGGACAGTTGGATGGTGCAGTAGCGGTCGGCCGATGGACGTGCCGCGCCGCAGCACCGCCCACGTCAGCACGGAGCCGTTCGCCCAGTGGAGCCCGCCGAAGCGAAGCTTTGCGCACACCGACAGTGCGTAGGTTGCGATCACCGCGACCTGGATGCAGCGGAGCGCCCATCCCGCTCGCTCGGAGGCGGTGAGGTCGCCGCACCGTGCCGCACCCACTGTCGGCAGGACGGCGAGTGCAACGACGAATGCGAAGCGGTCATGGGCGACGTAGCCATACGAGTCGCCCATCGCGATCCAGTCGAGATAGAGCGCGAAGGTGATCCAGCCGAACAGTCGTGGTGCGCGGCCGGTCGCCGCGAGGGTGGCGAAGCACGGTACGGCGATCTGCACGGCGAGGGCGAACGCGTGGCTCGGCGTCGGAAGGTGGAGGAACCGCTCGATCGCCAGCGGCCGGTATGCCCCGGCGACCTCTGCCCTCGCCGGCACTGGCGGGGAGTAGACGAACACGTCGTACCAGGCGAACAGGTAGACGATGACCCGCAGCGCCGCGATCCGGCCGAGCGGCTGTGGGGCGAACCACCACCGAGACAAGGCGTTCGTTGCGCCTCGCGCACCGATGCTCGTTGCGCCTCGCGCACCGACGCTCATCGCGCGTGCCAGTCGACGAGCGTGACGTTGGACTTGCCGACGAGCCTGCGGTTGCGGACCTGCCAGCGGGTCTGGACGAGACGTACCTCGACGAATGGCGACGCGTTCGGGTGGCGGCGATGGAAGGCCTCAGCGAGGTTGCCGAGCCGCGAGGGGTCCGCCTCGAACGCCCTGAGCTGACCCTCGATGTCACCGTGTGCGAGGCCGGTGTCGGCCTCCGTCACGTTCACCTCGTGACCGGCCGCGTTGACCGCCTGCACCGATGTGCCGGTCACGTAGCCGTTCGCCGGGTAGTAGCGCGAGTACATGTGAAACGGGCCGAACGGCCACATGTCGTCGCCACCCGCGATCGTCCCGTAGAGCAGCAGCGCGACGGCGGTGACCGTGACGAGCGCGCGGACCAGCCGGCCGCGGCCGCTCAGGCCATCAACCGCGTCATCCTCGACGGTCTGGACGGCAGCCACCGCGACAACATATGTCCGCGCAGGCTTACCGTGGTGGCGTGACGAGGGGGTCCGCAGCGGCGCTGCTCATCTATGACGGCGACTGCGCGTTCTGCACCAAGACCGCCATGGACATCGAGCGGCACTGGGACGGTCGCGCCGGGATCCGGGCATGGCAGCAGATCGGCGCGAGCAAGCTCGCGGACTTCCACCTGACAGTCGAGGACGTGAGCAGCAAGGTCTGGTGGATCGAAGCGGATGGCCGCCAGCTGTCGGGCCACAAGGCGGTGGCCCGCGCACTGATCGAAGCCGGTGGATGGCGCCGGCTGCTTGGGCGAATCATCGCCGCACGGGTCATGTCCTGGCCCGCCGCGCTGGGCTATCGCCTCGCGGCGCGCTACCGCCACCTCCTGCCCGGCGGCACCGAAGCGTGCCGGATCGACGTGTCACAATCCGGTAGATGACGCTTGTCGACGAAGCTCCGACCCGAGGCCGAGAGGCGCAGCCCGACGCGTACAGCGCCGCTGGGCTGACACTCGGCGGCGCGTTCCGGATCTTCGTCGGAACGTTCAGCGCAAAGGTGCTGACTCTTGCCTTCGTCGCGGCCGTCGCCACTCGGATCGCCCTGGGTGGATGGAGATGGTGGGACCTCGGCGTCGTAGCGATCGTGCTCGGCATGCAGCCGTTCACGGAGTGGCTGATCCACGTCTTCGTGCTGCACGCGAAGCCGAAGCGGATCGGCTCGCTGAAGCTCGACGGGCTGCTGGCGCGTAAGCACCGTCAGCATCATGCCCATCCGAAGGTGATCGGGCTGGTTCTCGTTCCGCGTCGCGCGCTCATCACCTCGGTGCTCACCGCCGTACCGCTCTACTGGCTCGTCACGGGAATGAACTGGCGGCTCGCGGTCACGTGGCTCGCCGTCGCCTACGGCATGTTCCTCACCTACGAGTGGGTGCACTTCCTGATCCACTCGAGCTACAAGCCGAAGCGCTGGTACTACCGCTACATCTACAAGGCACACCGCCTGCACCACTTCCGCAATGAGAACTTCTGGTACGGCGTGACCATCCATCTCGCCGACCACGCGCTGCGGACCTTCCCGGGCAAGGACGACGTACCGGTGTCGCCGACGGCTTTCACTCTTGGTGTCGACGCTGTTGAGGAGCCCTTATGAAGTGCTTGCGAAGCAAGCTCCGTTCTTGGGTGGCGGGCGGGGTGGAGGACGTATGACTGAAGCTTCCGTCTCCACTACCTGGAAGCACCCGGACAAGGTGCGGCCCGCCGCGCTTCCGGGCGCGGTGCGGGTGAGTGTGGCTCTTGACCGCCTTGGTCGCCGGGATCGCGTCCTCGCGCAGCCACCCGCCGGATCGAGCCTCAAGCCGATGCCCGGCAACAAGGGCTTCCCGCTCGTCGGGCAGACGTTCAGCTTCATGCTCGGCGGCCCCGACTTCACGCGCCGCGTCTACGACCGCTACGGCCCGGTGTCATGGATCAAGTCACTAGGGCTCGACATCTGCCTCGCACTCGGACCGGACGCCTCGCAGGCAGTTCTGGTCAACTCGGACAAGGCGTTCTCGCAGTCGGGCTGGGAGTGGTTCATCGGCCCGTTCTTCCGCCGTGGGCTGATGCTGCTCGACTTCGACGAGCACCTGCTGCACCGCCGGATCATGCAGGAGGCCTTCACCCGGCCGCGGCTCGCGGGCTACCTCGAGCGCACCGACGAGCTGGTCGCCAAGGACATCGCGGGCTGGCCGACCGAGGGCCCGATGTTCGCCTACCCGACGCTGAAACGGCTCTCGCTGGACATCGCGACGCACATCTTCATGGGCGACTCGACCGGCGAAGATGACGCGAAGCTGCAGACCGCGTTCATCGACACGGTGCGCGCCGGTACCTCGGTGATCCGGGCAGACGTCCGCGGCCTTCGCTGGCACAAGGGTCTGGTCGGCCGGCGGGTGCTCGAGGACTACTTCCAGTCGAAGCTTCCTGCGAAGCGCGCGACTGAGACCGAGGACTTGTTCTCGGCGCTGTGCCACGTGGAGACCGAGACCGGCGAGACGTTCAGCGACGACGACGTCGTCAACCACATGATCTTCCTGATGATGGCGGCGCACGACACGTCGACCATCACCACATCGGCGGTGCTCGCCGCCCTCGCCGCCCACCCGGAATGGCAGGAGAAGGCTCGAGAGCAGTCGCTCGCGATCGATGGTGCACTGTCGCTCGACGACCTCGACAAGCTGACCGTGCTCGACTCCATCATCAAGGAGTCGTTGCGGCTGACGGCGCCCGTGCCATCGATGGCACGCAAGGCGATCAAGGACACCGACCTGCTCGGCCACTTCGTTCCGGCCGGAACGTTCGTCTCGGTGTCGCCGTGGTTCAGCCACTACATGCCGGAGCTGTGGACGAACCCGCTGGAGTTCGACCCGGAGCGCTTCGACGAGCCGCGGCGTGAGGACAAGGTCCACCGCTACGCGTGGGTGCCGTTCGGCGGCGGCGCGCACAAGTGCATCGGCATGTACTTCGGCACGCAGGAGGTCAAGATCCTGGTGCACCATCTGCTCCGCCGCTACCGCTGGACCACACCACCCGGCTACGAAGTGCCGTGGGACCTGCTTGCCCTTCCGATGCCCGCAGACGGCCTGCCGTTGAACCTGCACCCGCTTTCCTGATCGCTGCACTGGGTAGGAGCGCGCCGTGAAGGCATGCACCGTCAAGCCCGGCGACGTCAGCACTGCTGGCGTCGAGGAGATTCCTGACCCTCCGGCCGCGGATGGGTCCGTCTTGGTCGAAGGCTTGTTCGTCGGGATCTGTGGGACTGATGTCGAGATCTCGGTTGAGGGATACGGCGAGCCTCCTGCCGGCCACGAGCGGTTGGTGCTGTTCCACGAGTCGCTCGGTCGAGTGCTAGAGGCGCCTGGCGGCTCGGGGTTGGCGGCTGGTGACCTGGTCGCGGGCGTCGTACGCCGCCCCGATCCGGTTCCGTGCGAGGCATGCGCGCAGGACCAGTGGGACTTCTGCCGCAACGGGCAGTTCACCGAGCGCGGCATCAAGGGCCATGACGGTTACGGGTCGCAGCTGTGGCGGGTCGACCCGAAGTTCGCGATCAAGCTCGACCCCGGGCTCGGCAACCTCGGTGTCCTGCTCGAGCCGACGTCGGTCGTCGCCAAGGCATGGGACCAGGTCGAGAAGATCGCCAGGCGGTCAGTAGTCACAGCGACGAGCGCGCTGGTGACGGGAGCCGGCCCGATCGGCTTGCTCGCCGCGCTCATCGGTCGCCAGAAAGGTCTTGCCGTCACGGTGCTCGACCGGGTGACCGAAGGACCGAAGCCGTCGATGGTGGCTGAGCTGGGCGCGACGTACATCACGTCACTCGACGACCTGCAGGAGCCACCGGACGTCGTCATCGAGGCCACCGGCATCGGCCAGCTGGTCTTCGACGTGGTGGGTCGAACCGCGCCCGACGCAACGGTGTGCCTCACCGGGATTTCCTCCGGGGCTCGCGAGGTGAGCCTCCACGCCGATGCCATCAACAAGGCGATGGTGCTGTCCAACGAGGTCGTCTTCGGATCGGTGAATGCCGGGCTGGCGAACTACCAGCAGGCGGCCGACGCGCTTGCCGCCGCAGACTACGGCTGGCTTGCGAAGATCATCACTCGCACGGTTCCGATGGCCGAGTGGTCGAAAGCCCTGCAGCGGCAGCCCGACGACATCAAGGTCGTCATCGACCTGCAGGCTTCTTAGCTGTCAGCTCAGAGCCGGGGCCAACGCGCGCCACTGCTGCTGGGGTGCGCCGTCGTCGGTGTTGACGACCTGGATGCAGACGTGGTCAGCGCCCGCATCGCGGTGCTCCTGCACGCGCGCGGCGATCGCCGCCTCGTCGCCCCATACGACGAGAGCGTCGATGAGCCGATCGCTGCCACCGTCGGCGAAGTCCTCGTCGCCGAAGCCGAGGCGCCGCAGGTTGTTCGTGTAGTTCGGCAGCCCCAGATAGATCGACGCGTGCTGGCGACCCGCGGCTCGCGCCGCCGTCGCGTCACCGGTGAGCGCGACGGCCTGCTCCGTCGCGACGAGGGCATCCGGGCCGAGTGCCTCGCGGGCGATGGCGGTGTGCGCCGGCGTCACGTTGTAAGGGTGCGCTCCGGCCGCGCGGGCGCGGGCGAGCTCGAGCATCTTCGGTCCGAGGGCGGCAAGCACGCGGCGCTCCCGCGGCAACGGCGTCACCGCCGCGTCGAGCCGGTCCAGGTAACCGCGCATCGCGGAGAGCGGCTTCGTGTAGGTGCCGGGCTCCTTGCGGTCGATGAGCTGCTGGTGGCTGACGCCGATCCCGACGAGGAAGCGGTCGCCATGGGCGGCGGTGAGCCGCGCGTGCTGTTGGGCGGTTTCGTCGGCTGAGCGCATCCACAGGTTCAGGATCCCGGTGGCGATCGTGACGTTTCGGGTCGCGTCCATCAGGACCTCGACCGAGGAGAACAGGTCGCCGCCGACATCGGGGATCCAGAGCGCGGAGTAACCGAGCTCCTCGAGCTCGACCGCCATCTCTCGGATCGCGCCCTCGTCGCCGTAGCGGAGCTGGTGTGCCCAGATTCCTGTCCCAGAGAGCGATTGCACGAGGTTCATCTTGCCCGGCCGTCTCTAAGGTGAGGTCAGTGCCGGCATCGCCGGCTCCGAACTTGGGCGGCGGGCGGGGTGGAGGACGTACGTGAGCCTGGACCTGCTCGACTGGCGTCGTCGCGTGGCGCAGCTCTATGCGGCGGTCCGCGCGGACACCGACCCGGCGCACGCGCATCAGGTCTGGTGTGAGCAGCGCCAAGCCTTGTTTCGCGGTCACCCGCAGTCTGCGAATCGCGGCGCGGAGCTGCGGGTTGCGCCGTACGACGCAGCCTGGCGGTTCGAGATCGCGCTCGAGCCGGCGGAGCCGCTGCGGATCGAGATCGCAACCGCGACTGACGGGGTCGTGCCTTTCGAGCGGATCGGGTCGGTCACGCTGCCGCCGATCGGCACGCTCGACGTTTGGTGGCTCGACTCCTACGGCGGAGGTGTCTGGCTGCCCCTACGCGACACGAACCCCGACACTTATGGCGGCGGTCGCTACGTGCTCGACACCGTCAAGGGTGCCGACCTCGGCGGCGCTGATGGCCGGCTGATCATCGACCTCAACTTCGCCTACAACCCTTCGTGCGCCTACGACGAGGTGTGGGCGTGTCCGCTCGCGCCGGAGGGAAACCGCACCGGTGTCGCGGTGCCGGTGGGTGAGCTGCTGCCGGCCTAGCTGTTCGGACGGTGCGAACGGGTTGGCTTGGGCGTCGGGCTCGAGGCCTTGCTCGGCTTCGTGCTCGGCCTCGCGCTGGGCGACGCCGTTGCCGATTCGGTGGCGCTCGGTGAGGCGCTCGGCTTCGGGTGCTTCTTGTGCTTCGGCTTGGGCGGCGCCGGCTTGGCCACCTTGGGTGGCTTGACGTACGGCCCCGCGACCGTCACGAGCGTCCCGTAGTCGACGAGGTCGTACACCTTCTTCGCCACGTCGGGCGGCAGCTCGAGACAGCCCACCGACTGCGGCGTGCCGTACGACGCGCGGACGAACCCGTGCACCGCCGAGCCGCCGGAGAAGTAGTTGACCCACGGCACGCCCTTGTCCTTGTACTTCGTGCCGTCCGGGTTGGTGCCTTGCATCGTCGTCGCTGTGTAGCGGAGGTAGATCGGATACGTGCCCAACGGCGTGGGCGCCGCGGGCACGCCTCCGTTGACGGCAGTGCTGAGCACGGTCTGTCCGTCCACCCACACGTTCAGGCGCTGCGGCACGTAGAGGTTGGCCGAGATGTAGCTGTACTTGTCCGGGTTCATCTTGCCGGCGAGGTCGGCCAGCTGCAGCGCCTTCCAGGTCGCAGGACCGACCGCGCCGTCTTGCTTGAGGTGCGCCTGGTGCTGGAACGCGATCACCGCTCCCCGCAGCACGATGTTCTCCTTGCCCGGAATCCAGGCGGCCTGCAGTGCTGACGGGGTGTCGGCGTAGCGCCAGACGAACTTGCCGGCCGGCGGGAGGTAGACGGCCGCAGCCTCTGCAGCTTCGTCGCTCGGCTGCACTGCCTTCGTGTCCAGTGGCAGATAGTGAAGTCGAGCGAGGATCTGTGCGGCGAAGCGGAGGGACCCGGCATCCGACTCGGCCTGGCCGATCGTCGTAGCGACCCCGTTCGGCTGCGGCAGCGTCAGCGTGAACTGGGTGCTCGGCGGATACGACTGCGCAGGGATGAAGGTGGCGGACTGGCCGTCACGCTGCCATTGCCCGGGCATCTCCGGCGTGATGGTCGGCAGCGGGGAGTCGTCCGCCAACGCGTGCTTGAACGTGACGACGATCGGGGTGGTTCCCGTGAGCGTCGCGGGCGCGACCGAGACGACCCTCAGCGGCTTCGCGCCGACGGCGGTTGCTGTCCGGGGGCTGTCCCTATCGGGGTTGGAGCCGTCGCCACTGCTGCAGCCAGCCAGAGCGACAACGGCGGAGAGCGCGAGCCCGGTCATGCGAAGGGAGCGAACCCCGTGCATGTGCCAGCCCTTCACACCTAGTACGTGTGGCACGCCGCTGAACGTGTCCTGACCCCAGACAACTGTATGCGAGTCACATCACGACCACGGACCGCAGCACGCCGCCCTCGTGCATCTTCGCGAAGGCGGCTTCGACGTCCGCGATGCCGATCCGCTCCGACACGAACCGGTCGAGTGGGAGGGTGCCCGCGAGGTAGGCGTCGATCAGCAGCGGGAAGTCCCGGCTCGGCAGGCAGTCGCCGTACCAGGACGCCTTGAGCGATCCGCCGCGGCCGAACACGTCGATCAGTGGCAGTTCGATCGTCATGTCGGGGGTTGGTACGCCGACGAGGACCACTCGTCCTGCCAGATCCCGGGCGTAGAACGCAGCCTTGTAGGTGTCGGGACGCCCGACAGCCTCGATGACGACGTCGGTGCCGAGCCCACCGGTCAGCTCCTGAACTGCCGCGACGATGTCGACGTCGCGCGAGTTGACCGTGTGCGTCGCTCCGAACTGTCTGGCCCACTCGAGCTTGCGGTCGTCGACGTCGATCGCGATCACCGACCGAGCCCCGGCGATGCTGGCGCCAAGGATCGCGGCGTCGCCGACCCCGCCGCAGCCGATCACCGCGACGGTCTCACCGCGACGCACCCCCGCGGTGTTGAGCGCTGCCCCGAGGCCGGCCATCACTCCGCAGCCGAGCAGGCCGGCCACGGCCGGCTCGGCACCCGCGTTGACTTTGGTGCACTGGCCGGCAGCAACGAGCGTCTTCTCAGCGAAGGCGCCGATGCCGAGAGCCGGCGACAACGGGGTGCCGTCCTCGAGGGTCATCGGCTGCGTCGCGTTGTGGGTCGCGAAGCAGTACCAGGGCTCGCCGCGCGAGCACGCCCGGCACTGCCCGCACACCGCGCGCCAGTTGAGGATGACGAAGTCACCGGGTGCCAGGTCGGTCACGCCCGGACCGACGGCTGCCACGGTTCCTGCCGCTTCGTGCCCGAGCAGGAACGGGAAGTCGTCGTTGATGCCGCCTTCCCGGTAGTGCAGGTCGGTGTGGCAGACCCCGCACGCCTGGACGTCGACGAGTGCCTCGCCCGGCCCCGGGTCCGGAACGATGATCGTCGCGGGCTCCACCGGTGCGCCCTTGCTGCGCGCGATGACGCCCTGTACCTCGCTGGCCATCGTCGGTCTCCTCCTGTGCTGCGCGTTAACGCCTCGGATCGTCCGCTGTTGCTGCGTTAGGATCAATGGATCATGCCAACGACGTTCGAGCTTCTTCTCGGGCCGCGCTGACCGATCCTCAGCGCGGCGGCCCTCCCATGTGTGAGGGCCTTTTGCATGTCAGGGCACGGCGACAGGGGCAGGGAGCGGAAGTGAGCGAGGAGAGCGACGACGTCGGCTACGACCCGCTGGGCGTGGTCGACAAGTGGCTGCCTGTCTGGGACGACCTGCGTGTCTTCGAGCCGGCCGACGACGGGCGCCCGAGGTCCTACGTCGTCGACATGTTCCCGTATCCGAGCGGCGACCTGCACATGGGTCACGCCGAGGCCTTCAGCATCGGCGACGCCGTCGCACGCTTCGCGCGGGCGCGCGGCAACGACGTGCTGCACCCGATCGGCTGGGACTCCTTCGGGCTGCCGGCCGAGAACGCGGCCCTCTCGCGCAACCTGGACCCGCGCGACTGGACCTACGCCAACATCGAGGTGCAGGCCGAGTCCTTCAAGCGCATGGGCATGTCCTTCGACTGGCGCACCCGGCTGCACACCTCGGACCCCGAGTACTACCGCTGGACGCAGTGGCTGTTCCTGCGGCTGTACGAGAAGGGTCTGGCCTACCGCAAGGCTGCCCCGGTCAACTGGTGCCCGAAGGACCAGACCGTTCTCGCCAACGAGCAGGTCATCCAGGGCAAGTGTGAGCGCTGCGGCACCGAGGTCACGAAGAAGAACCTGACCCAGTGGTTCTTCAAGATCACCGACTACGCCGATCGGCTGCTGGCCGACATGGAGTCGCTGGAAGGCGTCTGGCCGACGCCGGTCCTGACAATGCAGCGCAACTGGATCGGTCGGTCGACCGGTGCCCATGTCGACTTCCGGATCGTCGGCCGCGACGAGCCGGTGCGCGTGTTCACGACCCGTCCCGACACGCTGTTCGGCGCGACCTTCTTCGTGGTGGCTGCTGACTCGGCGCTGGCGGACGAGCTGTGCGCCGACGAGCAGCGCGCCGCCTTCGACACCTACGTCGAGCAGGTCCGTCGTACCAACGAGATCGACCGGCTGGCCGAGGGTCGGCAGAAGACAGGCGTGCCGCTGGGTCGCGTTGCGATCAACCCCGTCAACGGCGAGGAGATCCCCGTCTACGCGGCGGACTACGTCCTGGCGGACTATGGCACCGGCGCGATCATGGCGGTGCCGGCACACGACCAGCGCGACCTGGACTTCGCACGTGCTTTCGGCCTGCCAGTGCGCATCGTCGTCGAGACCGGGGGACCGGACCCCGTCGAGACCGGGGTCGCCACGCCGGGCGAGGGCACGATCGTCAACAGCGGCAAGTACGACGGGATGACAAAGAGCGACGCGATCCCTGCGATCGCTGCCGACCTGGCCGCGGCCGGCAACGGCGAAGCTGCCGTCACCTACCGGCTGCGTGACTGGCTGCTGTCGCGGCAGCGCTACTGGGGCTGCCCGATCCCGGTTGTGCACTGCCCGAGCTGCGGTGAGGTCGCTGTTCCCGACGACCAGCTGCCGGTCGAGCTGCCGACTTCCGGCTACGAGCTGCGACCCGAGGGTGGCAAGTCGCCGCTGGAGTCCGCGACGGACTGGGTGTCGACCAAGTGTCCGAGCTGTGGCGGCGACGCGCAGCGTGACACCGACACGATGGACACGTTCGTCGATTCCTCCTGGTACTACCTGCGCTACCCGTCGTCGAACAACGATCAGGTCGCCTTCGATCCCGAAGCGACGAAGCGCTGGCTGGCAGTCGACGAGTACATCGGCGGCGTCGAGCACGCGATCCTGCACCTGCTGTACTCGCGCTTTTTCACCAAGGCGCTGCACGACATGGGCCTGCTGACGTTCACCGAGCCCTTCACCCGGCTGACCAATCAGGGCCAGGTGATCATGAACGGCTCGGCGATGTCGAAGTCGAAGGGCAACCTGGTCAACCTGCAGGAGGAGCTGGCGAAGTACGGCCCGGACGCGGTGCGCGTGACGATGCTGTTCGCGGGTCCGCCCGAGGACGACATCGACTGGGCCGACGTCTCGCCCACCGGCGCGGTGAAGTGGCTGGCGCGGGTCTGGCGAGTGTGCCAGGACATCGCTGACGCGGGCCTGGGGAGCGATGTCACGACAGGTGACCCGGAGCTGCGTGCCGCGGTGCACAAGCTGATCGCGGACGCGACGACGCAGACCGAGACGAAGCGGTTCAACGTCACGATCGCGCGGCTGATGGAGCTGACGTCGCTGCTGCGAAAGGCGGTTGACGGCGGCGCACTGCAGACGCCGACCGGACCGGCGGCGGTCCGGGAGGGCGCCGAAGCGCTGGCGTGCATGCTGTCGGTCTTCGCGCCGTTCACCGCGGAAGACGTGTGGTCCCTGCTGGGCAGGAAGGCGTCGGTCGTCTTTGCCGGTTGGCCCTCGTATGACGACCGCCTGCTCGTGGAGGACACCGTCACGTGTGTCGTCCAGGTCGCGGGCAAGGTGCGCGACCGGCTGACCGTCCCGGTCGACATCACGGAGGACGCGCTGCGTGAGCAGGCGCTGGCCACCGAGGGCGTCGCGCGCGCACTGGAAGGCCGCGGCGTGAAGACCGTGATCGTGCGCGCGCCGAAGCTCGTCAACGTCGTCCCCGAATAGGGGGATTCAAGGACGGGATGGCGTTGCGCCACCTCGCGTAACTCCTGTGAATGGGGTCCGTCGGCTCGCCGATTGCGCGCGGATGATCAGGTAGTCGGGGGGAGGAGCTCGTCGCGCATCCGGTGGCTCAGCCAGCTCTGGAACTCCCTGACCGACCATCCGCGCTCGACGACGAGCTGGGAGTAGAGGCCGGCATCGAGCAGCGTCCAGATCACATCGGCTGCGCGGTCGCGATTGACCCCCGGCCGAAGCGGCCCCTTCTTCTCGACGATTCGGGTGAAGCCTCTCGCCCCACCAAGGCGCTCCTGCTGGATCTGCTCCCAGTGCGCGCGCACCTCCGGATCAGCGCCTGCTGCCGCCCGGAGCGCCTCATGAATCCCGTGGAGGCGGAGGTTGACGCCCGCCGTCAGCGCGGCGTACCGCTCGATCGCCTGCAGCTGATCAGGGGCATCGATGACAGCGCGTGCTTGCGCCCGCTCGGGCAGCGCGACCGGCTCGTCGTCACCGACGAGCGCGACGTCATAGGCCGCCCTGAGGACTTGGACCTTTCCGCCCACTGAGTTGAAGACCGTCGCGCGGCTCACCCCCGCGCGGTCAGCAATGTCTTGGATCGACGTCCCCAAGTAGCCCTTCGCGACGAAGAGGTCGCTCGCGGCGGTGATGATCGCCGCCCGGGTGCGTGCAGCCTTGGCGCGTCGCCGTGGCCATGCGTCGGCCGCAGGGGACGGGTTGACCTCGATGTTCATTAGACCTACAGTCTAGCCACTAGTTGACTGTACTGAGAGTCTAGTCATCTCCAGGGTCAGAAAGAAGGCATCCCATGAGCATCAGCTCCGTCACTCGTCAACCCTCCGCCCCCGCGGGCGGAGTGCCGCCGGCGGTTGTGGTGCGGTTCGCGTCGTGGGCGCGGCGGGCATTGCTCCGCCTCGCCGATCGGTGCGTGCCCGCGCCGGTAGCGGCCCTCGACCACGTGCATGGGTTCGTGCGGACGTATCTGATGGCGACGGTTGCGGAGCTCGGGGTCGCCGATCAGCTGGTCGCGGGGCCTCTTACCGCGTCCGAGCTGGCCCCGCTCGTGCACGCCGAGCCGGACGTGCTGCACCGGGTGCTTCGCGCGGCCGCGACTTTCGACCTTGTCCGCCTTGACGGCGACGGCCGCTTCCATGCGACAAGGCTGTTGAAGACACTGAGTTCGCAGGATCCTTGGGCGATCGCGCACTGGTCGCGCTACCTGGCCACCCCGTCATTGCAGTCGGCCTGGTGCGACCTCCCCACGACGGTCCGGACCGGAGACGATGCGTTTCGGCGAGTGCATGGGACAGATTGCTTCTCCTGGTTTGCGGCTCATCCCGAGGAAGGCCACCACTTTGCTCTTGGGCTCGGCGGTCTGACGCGCGGCGAGACCGCCGCGATCATCGCCGGCTATCCGTTCCCGCGCGGCGGGCGCGTGTGTGATGTCGGTGGCGGCGCCGGGGTGTTGCTCGCTGAGATCCTCAGGGCCCGCCCGGAGCTGTCAGGGACCCTGGTCGAGTCCGAACACATGCTCGGCGAAGCGAAGGCGCTCCTTGATCACCACGGCGTCCTGGACCGGACCGAGCTCGTCGCAGGGGACTTCTTCGACACTCTGGTCGTAGAGGCAGACCTCTATGTCCTGAAGTGGGTGCTTCACGACTGGGACGACGCCACGTGCGTGCGCATCCTCACCAACGTCGCCGCGGCGATGGCGGCCGGGAGCAAGCTCCTTGTGATCGAAGGGGACCAGCCGGCGAACCAGCCGCACGAGCGGTTCTCGTTGATCGATGCGCAGATGCTGATCACTGCCGAAGGCGGCCGCGAGCGATCCGCAGAAGATCTCTCCGGACTCATCGCGCGAGCGGGACTGACTCCCGGACCTCGCCGGCACACTGTCACCGGTCTCGCACTCGTCGAGGGGGTGCGCGCGGCATGACCGCGTATGTCGTCCTCGACGTCGACATCCAGGACCCGGATCGCTATCAGGAGTTCATGGCACAGGCGGCACCTGCGCTCGAGGCCGCGGGCGGTCGTTACCTCGTGCGGGGCGGTGTCCACCGGGTCTACGAGGGCGACTGGGAACCCCGGCGCCTCGTCGTATTGGACTTCCCTTCCCTGAGGGACTGGGAGAGGTTCTACTTCGGCGAGACCTACCAGAAACTCAAGCGGATCCGCGACGAAGCGAGCACCGGCAGACTCGTCGCGGTGGAGGGAGTTGCCACGGTGCTTGCACCATCTCGTTAAAAGGTCGGGAAACCCGTGGCAGCCCGGTCGGTCCACAACTTTGACAGCAGCGGGCTCTCCTCCACATGTGGGTGACCCTCCAGGCTGAGCGCGGCCGCGGCTACCTAACGTCGCGCGGTGCACAGCCCCGATGCCGACCCCGCCCACCGGCTGACCGCGATCGGGTTGCCGCCGCGACCGCTCGGCTGGGTGCCGCAGCAGGCCGTGATGACCAGCGACCCGATCGCCGAGCCGGAGGCTCTCCAGCCCGAGCCGATGACTCCGACCACGCGGCTCGACGAGCTGCGGCTGGCGCTCGCCGACCGGTTACCGGCGCAGCTTGCAAGCCGCGTCGAGCGTGCATCCAGCCGAGCCGTCATGGCGACGCTCGCCGCTCTGGTGGCAACCGTCGTCGTGGTCGTGATGAAGCTGCACGGGCACCCCTCCAGTGGGTACGGCGACTACGCGGGCCCGTCGTACGACGATTCCGTCGCGACCGCTCCAACCGATCCGACTTCTGACGGCAGTTCGATCGTTGTCGACGTTGGTGGCCGAGTCAGACGACCGGGTCTCGTCACACTTCCGCTCGGCGCAAGAGTGGCTGACGCGATCCGCGCCGCGGGTGGGCCGCTGCGTCACCGCGAGCTGGCGCGCATCGACCTCGCGGCGCGGGTAGCTGACGGCCAGCTGCTGCTCGTCGGAGCTCCTCCGGCAGCGCCGGATGCGCCCGGTGGTTCCACCGCGCCGGTCAGCCTCAGCACTGCGTCGCTCGACGAGCTCGAGACGCTGCCGGGTGTTGGGCCTGTGACGGCGCAGAAGATCATCGACTGGCGTACCACGCATGGCGGGTTCACCGCCGTCTCGCAGCTGCAAGAGGTGTCGGGCATCGGCCCGGCGCGTTACTCGCAGCTCTCGCCGCTTGTGACGCCCTGAGCCGGCTCACTTCGTTCGCGGTCGGCGCGTGGGCGTGCGCGGCAGTCGGCTCCGCGCTAACGGCGGTGTGGTCCGTGTGGGCCGGAGTCATCGCGGCGCTCGTCGCGATGTGGTTGCGCGGTCGGTCCGGAGCCCTGGCTGCCGTCGCCGCACTTGTCACCGGCGTCGCGGTCGCCGCCCCAAGCGTTGCTTGGCACGTTCACCGGCTGCATGCCGGCGAGGTGCCCCGCCTCGCGAGCCGTCATGCAACCGTGGCCGTTGTCGTCAAGCTGGTCCGCGATCCGGTGCCGACGGTCAGCAGTCCGGGTAGCGGCCTGCTGGTCATCGACGCAACCGCGCTGCGCGTCGCGCACGACGGGTGGAGGGACCTCAATGCGCCCGTCCTGTTGCTTGCCCGGGGTGCCGCGTGGGCCGACCTGCTTCCGGGACAGCGAGTGCAGACGCAGGCGCGCTTCACACCGCCACGTCGGGGCGACGACGTCGCCGCCGTGCTCGATGCGATCGGCGTGCCTACGTTGATCGGGCATCCGCCGTGGTGGCAGCGCGCCGCGGGTCGGGCGAGAAGCTCGCTGCGCGAGGCGTGTGCGAGTCTGCCGGACGACGAGAGAGGGTTGTTGCCGAGCCTCGTCGAGGGCGACACCTCAAAACTGCCAGCGTCGCTCCGCGACGACATGCGCGTGACGGGACTGAGCCATCTGGAGGCGGTCTCAGGCGAGAACCTCGGCATCGTGTTGGGCGTGACACTCGCGGCGATGCGCGGCGTGGGCCTGCGGCGCCGAGTGCGAGTCGTCGCTGCAGCGACTGCGGTCGTGGGGTTCGTCGTGCTCGCCCGGCCATCTCCCAGCGTTCAGCGGGCTGCCGTGATGAGCGGGGTCATGCTGCTCGCAATATTGACGGGCCGGCGTACGGCGGCCCGGTCATCGCTCGCCGTCGCGGTCGCTGCGCTCGCCGTTCTCGACCCTTTTCTGGCGAGGTCGGTCGGCTTCCTGCTGTCGGTCGTGGCGACCGCAGGGATCGTCGTGCTTGCTCCGCCGTGGACCAAACGACTGGAGTCGTGGATGCCGAAACCCGTCGCCATCGCGGTTGCGGTGTCGGCGGCGGCGCAGCTCGCTTGCATGCCAGTTCTGATTCTCACGTTCGGCCAGCTCACGCCCTACGCGATCCCTGCCAATCTCGCTGCCGGACCCGCTGTCGTGCCGGCCACGGTGCTCGGCGTCGCCGCAGCCGTCATCGCGCCGATCTCATCGACCGCCGTACATCCGCTGGTCTGGGCCGGCAGTCTCCCGACCGGGCTGGTGGCGTGGGTCGCCCACGGGTTTGCCCGATTCCCCGGAGCAGGTGCAACCCTCGCGCGACCTGCGGCGATCGGCTTCGCTGCGGCGTCCATGATCGTGTTGCTCTGGGCGGTGAGACGCGCGGATGCGACGTCCCGGCGTGAGATTCTTTAGGGGTGGCGAGCGCAACGGTCGTGGTCGGCGAGGACGGCTTGCTTGCCGATCGTGCGGTCGCGCGCGCCGTTGCCGGCGCTGGTCCCGACGCGACCGTTCACGAGGTGGCTGCCGGCGAGCTGACTCCCGACCTGCTCGCCGAGGTCGCCTCGCCGTCTCTGTTTGCCGAGCTGCGACTGCTGGTGCTGCGCGGTCTGCAGGACCTCCCCAAGGACATGGTCGACTCGCTGGTCGCGATCATCGAAGACGAAACCGCCGACGTCTCACTCGTCGCCGTCCATGCGGGCGGGGCGAAGGGAAAGGCCGTGCTCGAAGCGCTCAAGGGCGTCGGTGCGAACCTGGTCCCTGTCGCGAAGATCACCTCCGTCCGCGACCGCGAGCAGTTCGTCGTCGACGAGGTGAAGGCGGCGGGTGGCCGAATCGACCGCGACGCGGCGGTGGACCTGGTTGCGGCCATCGGCACTGATCTGCGCGAGCTCGCGACCGCCTCTGCCCAGCTCGTCGCCGACATCGGCAAAGGCATCGGCGTCGACGAGGTCGCGACGTACTACCGCGGTCGCGCGGAGTCCAGTGGCTTCACCGTCGCCGACCGCGCGGTGGAGGGAGACGCGGCAGCCGCGATCGAGACGCTGCGCTGGGCTTTCGCCACCGGGCTCGACCCGATCCTGGTCAGCAGCTCGCTGGCCGCCAACCTGCGGCTGATCGCGCAGGTCGCGGCGGCGGGGAGTGGCTCGCCCGACGCCGTAGCGGCTCGGCTCGGAATGCCCGCGTGGAAGGTGCGACGCGCCCAGGACTGGCTGCGACGCTGGCGCAGCTCGCCGGATGCCCTCGCCCGAGCGGTCAAGGCCGTGGCGGTTGCGGATGCCGAGCTGAAGGGTGCCGGCGACGACGCCGCCTATGCGGTCGAACGGGCTGTGCTCATCGTTGCTGAGGCGGCGAACTCAGCCGCATGACCGAACCCCCCAGCCTCGACGAGGCGCCCAGTCCGCCTCGTGACCATCCGCCGTTCAAGATGCGGGACCGGCGCCTGCTCGTGCTGCCCGACCTGCGCCCGCCGTCTCTCGACGAGATTCGCTGGTCGGCGCGCGAGCGTCGGCGCCGCCGTGAGGGAACCGCCCCCGAGCAGCGCCGGCCGCTCTCGCATGAACAGCTCGAAGCACGGGAACCAGCCGATGTGCCCCCGACCCTGGTTGAAGAGCTTTCGGCTGACGAGCAGCTGTCGCAAGGACCGGAACCGGACCAGGTCCAGGATCTCGAGCCGGTCGAGATCGTTCTGCCGGAGGCAGTGCTTCCGGAGCCCGAATCTCTGCCGGAGCCCGAGCCGGAGCCGGAGCCCGAGCCCGAGCCCGAGCCCGAGCCGGAGGCCGAATCTCTGCCGGAGCCCGAGCCCGAGCCGGAGCCCGAGCCGGAGCCCGAGGTCGCGACCCTCGAAGTCCAGCCGGAGCCGCACGGGCCGGAGGTCGATCCGGACTTCTTCGACCTCTATGACCCCGAGTTCCCTGACCTCACGCCATGGCGCCCGGCGGTCCTGCCCGATCCAGAGCCGGTGGCTGTCACAGCGTCGCAACCGGCGCCGTGGGTTGAGCCGGCGCCGATCATCGAGCCGGAGCCGGAGATCGACGAGTGGCTCGACGAGGCGGCGGCACCACCGCTCGTCTCACAAGTCCTCGTGGTTCGCGAGCCCGCGCCGCCGGAGCCTGGGCGGATCGCCGTCCTGGACGAGGTCGAGGCCGACCCGGCCACCGTCACCCGGCTCGTGCCGCTTCCCGCCGCACCGGCGGCGGATCTGGCGGTCGACGCACCGCCGGACGACGAGATCTACCCCGAGGAGTACGAGGTCTACGCCGACCTCGAGCCAGAGGTCGAGGAGACAGTCGAGCTGGCCGGCCGTGCCGCCCCGCTCTACTGGCGGCTGTTGCGGCTTCGCTACACCCGGCCGAACGGCTGGCTTCGGGCGCTGTACTTCGAGGGCGCGGTTGCGCTGGGCGTGGTGCTGGTGCTCGCTGACGTGGCGAGCGTCTGGACGATCGTGGTGCTGCCTCTGGTCGTCGCCGTCGTGGTCAAGGCCAACGACGTGCTGGCAGGAAACCTGCGGGCTGCCTACCGGCAGCCGAGGCGCGGCAGGTAGTCAGAGCCGCTCGTCCCGATTTAGAGAGACTTGGCCTTCTGCGCCATCGCGGACTTGCGGTTGGCGGCCTGGTTCTTGTGAATGACGCCCTTGCTGGCAGCCTTGTCGAGCAGGCGCGAGGCGCTCTTGAGCGCGGTGGTGGCGGCTGCGGCGTCCCCGCCGTCAGCAGCCTCGCGGAACCGGCGTACGGCGGTCTTGAGCTCGGACTTCACGGCCTTGTTCCGAACGCGCGCAGCCTCGTTCTGCTTGTTGCGCTTGATCTGGCTCTTGATGTTGGCCACGCGGGAACTACCTCGATCAGTCTCGGATTAGGGCGTACGCACTTCTGCGACCAGAAAGATTAGCAGCGGGGGCTGTTCCAGGGCCAACTTCCGTGACAATGGAGCGTGCCCAAGAGTGATGCCGTGACGGATCCTGCCCGGATCCGGAATTTCTGCATCATCGCGCACATCGACCACGGCAAGTCCACGCTCGCCGACCGGATGCTCGAGCTCACCGGCCTGGTCGACTCCCGCCAGATGCGGGCGCAGTACCTCGACAAGATGGACATCGAGCGTGAGCGCGGCATCACGATCAAGGCGCAGAACGTCCGGTTGCCGTGGCAGGTCGACGGCGAGGACTACGTTCTGCACCTGATCGACACGCCCGGGCACGTCGACTTCTCCTACGAGGTGAGCCGCAGCCTTGCCGCCTGCGAGGGAGCGATTCTGCTCGTCGACGCCGCGCAGGGGATCGAGGCACAGACGCTCGCGAACCTCTACCTCGCGATCGAGAACGATCTGCACCTCATCCCGGTGCTGAACAAGATCGACCTGCCGGCAGCGCAGCCGGAGAAGTACGCCGAGGAGATCGCGCGCATCATCGGCTGCGACCCGGGCGACGTACTCCGGGTCAGCGCGAAGACAGGTGTGGGCGTCCGCGAGCTGCTTGATCGCGTCGTCGCCGACGTGCCCCCGCCGGTCGGTGATCCCGACGCGCCCGCGCGGGCACTGATCTTCGACTCGATCTACGACATCTACCGCGGCGTCATCTCCTACGTCCGGGTGGTCGACGGTCGCCTCACCACCCGCGACCGCTGCCTGATGATGTCGACGGGTGCTGCCCACGAGACTCTCGAGGTCGGCGTGGCGACCCCCGACCCCACCCCGGCGCCGAGCCTTGGGGTCGGCGAGGTCGGGTATGTCATCTCGGGTGTGAAAGACGTGCGGCAGGCGCGGGTCGGCGACACGATCACGAGCGCAGCACGACCGGCCAAGGAGTCGCTGGGGGGCTATCGCAGTCCCAAGCCGATGGTCTACTCCGGCCTGTATCCGATCGACGGCAGTGACTACCCGTTGCTCCGCGATGCGTTGGACAAGCTGCAGCTCAACGACGCAGCCCTGGTCTACGAGCCGGAGACGTCAACCGCCCTCGGCTTCGGGTTCCGCTGCGGGTTCCTCGGTCTGCTTCATCTCGAGATCGTGCGAGAGCGACTCGAGCGCGAGTTCGACCTGGCCCTGATCTCCACCGCGCCCAACGTCGTCTACCGCGTCGACATGGAGGACGGTGGCGAGGTCATCGTCACCAACCCTGCCGACTGGCCGGAGGGGAAGGTCGGTGACGTCTACGAGCCGGTCGTCGACGCGATGCTGTTGCTGCCCAACGAGTACGTCGGTGCGGTGATGGATCTGTGCCAAACCCGTCGCGGAACGTTGAAGGGCATGGAGTACCTCTCAGAGGACCGCGTGGAGCTGAAGTACAAGCTGCCGCTCGCGGAGATCATCTTCGACTTCTTCGACCAGTTGAAGTCACGAACTCGCGGCTACGCCTCGCTGGACTACGAGCCGGCCGGCGAGCAGGAATCCGATCTGGTGAAAGTCGACATCCTGTTGCAAGGCGAGGCCGTCGACGCGTTCAGCGCGATCGTGCACAAGGACAAGGCCTACTCCTACGGCACGTCGATGGCGACGAAACTGCGGGAGCTCATCCCGCGGCAGCAGTTCGAAGTGCCGATCCAGGCGGCCATCGGGTCGCGCGTCATCGCGCGCGAGAACATCCGCGCGATGCGCAAGGACGTTCTCGCCAAGTGCTACGGCGGTGACATCACCCGAAAGCGCAAGCTGCTCGAGAAGCAGAAGGAGGGCAAGCGGCGGATGAAGATGGTCGGCCGGGTAGAGGTGCCGCAGGAGGCCTTCATCGCCGCCTTGTCGACCAACGCCGCTGCGCCCAAGGAGTCCTAGCCCAGACTCCGATCTACAGCCACCGGCCGGCGAACCCGATCGAGAATCCGGAGTCGCAGGATTCGACCGGCTGGATGCCGCCACCGCCGTACGGGCGTGCGCCGTCGGGCAGATTGTGGAACGGCTCGTGCGGTCCGTTCGCGATCGCCAGGTGCACCGCGCCGATGTCGATCAGCCATCTCGAGGGGACCACCTCGTGACGCCGCGAACACAACCCGTTCGGGCCGGGTCCGTCTCGGTACTCACCCCGGACCGTCAGACCGGCTTCGACGACCTGGCGCGGGAGGTTGCCACCGACCCGCGGTACAGGGGCGTCAGGGGACAGCACGAGGGGACGGCCGAACGCAAAGCGGATAGGGCCTCCTGCACGCTTGCCGACGACGGGGGTGATCGTGCCGTTCCGGGTCAGCCGGCAGGCTGCGGGCGAGGTGTCGCGGATGACGAAGGTGCCGAAGTCGCTACCCGCGCCGAGCTGCCTGCCGACGAAGGTGACCGCCAGGTCAGCCCGAGCGCATTGCCCGGCCGCCGTCGTGAACCTCGAGGTAGCCGGGGGAGTCGTCGAGATCCGTCGGTGGGAGGACGCCGAGACGGAGGTAGGGGAGCAGGCGGCCAGCGCTATGGCGAGGACGAGCTCGGTAGCTCGAATCGCGACACGGTCGTGCGGGGTCATGGACCTTTGACGCTCTTGCTCTCCGCAGGGTTGGAGGGATTTGACAACGAGTCTTTCGAAAGAGTACTTTCTAAATAGTTCTTTCGAATGGGGTTTCTGATGATCAGTCCACTCGTTGTTGAGTCGAGCCGGGCGCGCGCCGCCGAGCTGCGGCGGATGGCGCGGCCATCCAGCACCGCCAACGGCCAGCGCTCGAAGTCACGGCTGCGGGCCATCGGCCGTCGATGAGCGCGAGGGCCGGCGATCCGAAAGGTGACGACACGCCCGGCGAGGAGTGGCGGCCGGGCGACGCCCGGCCGCTGACCAACGCCCGCGAGATCCGTGCGATCGCGCACCCCGTGCGCATCGCGTTGCTCGAGGCGTTGAGCCGGGAAGGGCCGCTCACTGCGACCCAGGCCGCCGAGATCGTGGACGAGTCGCCGGCAAACTGCTCGTTCCATCTGCGGACCCTCGCCAAGTACGGCTTCGTGGAGGAGGCCGGCGGATCGGGGCGGCAGCGGCCGTGGCGACGGGTGTCGCTGGGGCAGTCCCTCGAGCTGACGGAGGAAGGCGAAGCCGGCGTCGCGGCGCAGGCGTTCGCCCACCTCGCCCACGAGCGCACGTTCAGCCGAATCAGCAACTACGTCAACACCGCGTCGACCTACCCGCAGGGCTGGCACGACGCCTCGTTCATGGCTGACTGGCTGGTCTATGTCACGCCCGAGGAGCTGGCCGAGATCCAGGCCGCCGTCCTCGAGCAGATGAGCCGCTTTCGAGAGCGCACCGGAGACAGGTCATTGCGTCCCGAGGGGTCCCGCGCGGTGCAGCTTGCGGCGTACGGCTTCCCGCTTCCACCGACGGCTTCGGGCAACTAGCGCCACGATTGGTCTTCCCTCGCTCCGTGACGAGGAGGGCCTCGCGTCGGCGCCCGCCCATCCCTGCACACTGGGCGGGTGCCAGCTGCGCTACCCGCCGGTGAGCCGGCGCCTGCCGACGGCAGGCTGCCGGAGTCGGCATTGCGCTCCGCGGGCAGCGCGCCGTTCGGTGTCTACATCCATGTGCCGTTCTGCGCCAGCCGCTGCGGCTACTGCGACTTCAACACCTACACCGCGACCGAGCTCGGTGGCGGCGCCTCTCAAGACGAGTACGCCGGGACGGCGGCTGCCGAGCTCGATCTGGCGGCCGAGGTGCTGGGGGGCAGACCGGGCGCTCACACCGTCTTCTTCGGTGGCGGAACGCCGACGTTGCTGCCAGCCGATGACCTGGTCGGCCTGTTGCGTCGGGTCGACGCCACCCTCGGCCTGAACCCGGACGCGGAGGTGACGACGGAGGCGAACCCCGAGTCCGTCACCCCGGCGTCGTTGGCTGCGCTGCGCGCCGGCGGATTTACCCGGATCAGCTTCGGAATGCAGTCGGCACGGCGGCACGTGTTGGCCGTGCTCGACCGGGTGCACAGTCCCGGCCGGGCCGAAGAGGCGGTTGCGGAAGCCCGTGCCGCGGGCTTCGAGCACGTCAACGTCGACTTGATCTATGGCACCCCGGGCGAGACCGACTCCGACTGGCGCGGGTCGCTGGAGGCCGCGGTCGCGACCGGTGCGGACCACGTGTCGGCGTACTCGTTGATCGTCGAGCCAGGCACCCGCCTCGCGACGCGGGTTGCGCACGGCGAGCTACTGGAACCCGATGACGACGTGCTCGCTGACCGCTACGCGATTGCAGAGGAAGTGCTCAGCAGTGCGGGTTTCGAGTGGTACGAGGTGTCGAACTGGGCGCGCGGCCCGCGATCGCGGTCGCAGCACAACATCCTGTACTGGACAGGCGCGAACTGGTGGGGGGTCGGGCCCGGGGCGCACAGCCACGTCGGCGGTGTGCGGTGGTGGAACGTGAAACATCCGCGTGACTACGCATCGAAGCTTGCGATGGGCCGATCGCCGGCCGCAGCGCGTGAGGTCCTCACCGACGACGACAAGCGCGTCGAGCGCGTGATGCTCGGCCTGCGTCTGCGTGACGGCCTGCCGCTGTCGGAGCTCGACGCGACCGGACGCACCGCCGCCCAGCAAGCCGCGGATGACGGCTTGCTCGAAACCGGTCCACTCGCGTCAGGCCGCGCCGTGCTGTCGTCTCGCGGCCGGCTGCTCGCCGACGCGGTGGTCCGGGCGATGGTCGGGGCATGAGGCGCATCGTCGGAGCGGTCGGCTTGGTGGGCGTGCTGGTACTGACGACGACAGCGTCGGGCAGCGCCTCGTCCGACGCAACAACCGGACACCGACCGCTGACCTTCTTGCATGTGGGCGGCGTCGGCAGTGACGGGCTGAAGCAGATCGTCGACGCGCACGGACGGTCGGTCTTGCTGCGCGGAGTGAACATCGACGGGCTGGTCGACTACTGGAAGCCGTCGCTGCGCCCGCCGTACCCGAACGGTCCCGCGGCGTACCGGCATCACAAGTGCCCGACCGACGATCGACACGTGGAAGGCGTTCCGATCTGCTGGTTCGACCTGCCGCAGATGAAGCGCCTCGGGTACGACAACATCCGGTTGAACGTTTCGTGGTCATTGCTCGAGCCGCGACCAGGACACATCAACCATCGCTACATCGCGCGGATCGCGCAGGTCGTGCGGTGGGCAAAGCAGGTCGGAATCTGGACGACGATCGACATGCATCAGGACGCGTGGAGCAAGTACGTCTTCACGCGACCGGGCACGAAGTGCCCGGCTCCGCTCGGGCCGACAGTTGGATACGACGGCGCGCCGAAATGGGCGACGACCTCACCGCTACCGGCGTGCACGATCGACAACATTCGCGAGCTCGACCTTGCGGTGATCGGCAACGCCCAGTCGTTCTGGTCGGATCTCCCGGCGCCGGACGGTGTCGGGCTGCAGGAGCACTACGCACATGTGCTCGCAGTGCTCGCGAAGCGGTTTGCCCATGACCCGGCGGTCGCGGGCTACGACCTGATGAACGAGCCCGAGCCGGGTGCGAGCGTCGAGGCGGAGAACACCCTCGAGCTGCTGCCGTTCTACGCGAAGGTAGCTCGGACGATTCGCAATGCCGTCCCGAGCTTCAGGCAGCTGCTGTTCTTCGAGCCAGGTGTCGAACGGAACACGACCGCGCAACGCTCGTTCGTCACGCCGTGGGCGTCGGTGTCGTCGTATCCGAACGCGGTCTATGCGCCGCACGTCTATACCGACGTCTTCACGCTGGGTGCGGTTGCGGGCACTCCCGAGATCGCCACGTTCGACTCCGACTACGGGGCTGCCGTCGCCGATGCGAAGGCGCTCGGCCTGCCGTTGTGGGTGGGTGAGTACGGCGGATCGCCGCAAACTGACAAGGCGGTACTCGCCCAGCACTTCGTGGAGCAGGAGAAGCTGCGCATCGGGGGCACGATGTGGCTCTGGAAGGAAAACGCGAACGACACCGCGCCCGACACGTTCTGGGGCATCTACGGTCCGCCGTTCTGGGGCAAGCAAGTTCGCGGCGTTGCCCAGCGGAAGCGGATCGATCGCACGTCGCGCGTCTACCCGGTGCTCACGGCGGGCACGCTGCTGCGAGCGGCAAGTGATCCGTTCGTGGGCACCGCGACTGTCGTCGCAACATCGAAGCCGGTGGCCGTCGGCGACCGGGCGCAGGGTGCGCTCATCGAGGTGCCGGCGGTATTTCAGGGGCGAATCTCGGTGCGAGGTGCGCACTATGACGTCGTCCGCCGCGGCTCGGACCGCGAAGTCTGGGTGTATCCCGCGGGTGGGAGGTACACGTTGAAGGTGGTGCCGTGATGGACGCGATAGCGCAACGAGAGCAGGCGATCGCAGGCGCACTGGCCGCGCAGCGTCGGCTGCTCGACGACATCGCCGGTCTGACCGATGATCAGGCGCGCTCGCCGTCGCTGCTTCCGGACTGGTCGGTCGGACACGTGCTCACCCACATTGCCCGCAACGGCGACTCCTTCGTCCGGATGATGGGCGCCGCCATCGAAGGTCAAGTCGTGACGCAGTACGACGGCGGCCACGAGCGGCGTGCCGCTGACATCGAGGCCGGTTCGGGCCGCTCTGCGGCCGATCTCATCGCCGACGTTGCGGCGAGCGCCTCGCGCGTGGAGGACGTCTGGTCGCGAATGACGGAGACGGCCTGGGCGGGCCACGGTATGACCGGCAACGGTGACGCCTGGCCGTGCGAGGCAATGCCGTATCACCGCTGGCGAGAGGTCATCATTCACCACGTCGACCTCGGCCTCGGCTACACGACCGATGACTGGCCTGAGGACTACGTCGAGCGTGAGCTTGCCGTGAGCCTGCGGCTGTTGCGAGACCGACTCGATGCGCCCGACCGGCGCCGGCTCCTCAGCTGGTTGCTCGGGCGCAGCGAGCAGCCCGGTGATCTCAAGCTCGCCGGCTGGCAGTCACGTCCCGATCACTACTTGCGGTGATGTAGCGCCCGTCGTACCTCCGCAGCCGCTCGCTCGCCGGAGCGAACGGCGCCGTCCATGTAGCCGGTCCACACCGTCGCGGTCTCCGTGCCAGCCCAGTGGACGCGCCCGACCGGCTCGCGCAACGCAGAACCGAAGTCCGACCATCCGCCGGGGCCGAAATAGCCCGCGTAGCAGCCGCGGGTCCACTCGTCGTCCGCCCACGACTTCTCGACGTACTTCACGACCTGGCGTGCCTTCGGTCCGTAGTAGCGGGCAAAGCTGTCGATCACGCCGCGTCGCCGTTCCTCCAGGCTCGCCGACAATGCCCGCCGCCCGTCCGAGCCCTCGATGAAGCCCATCAGCACCCCCGGCCCGCGATGCGCGGTTGCGTCGGGCGGAGAGTTGTCGAAGGTGACCCGCACCGGTCCGGTGTCTGAGGTCACCTGGCCCGCGAGCCCGTCTGCCCGCCAGAACGGCTCGTCGTACACGCACTGCACTTTGATGACGGTGCCCATCGGCATCCGCTGGGTGAGCTGGTCACGCAGCGCCGGCATCGCTGGGCGGTAGTCGATGCGGCCGGCGAGGGTTGGCGGGATGGCGACGATCACGCGCTCCGCACTCACTTCGAAGCTGTCGCCGCTGACCAACACGCCGCGTTGGGACTGATCGATGCGGCGGACCGGCGACAACAGCCGCACTCGGTCGCCGAGCGACTTCGCGGCGCGGATGGCAATCAGCTGGGAGCCCCCGTGCAGCCGGTACATCTGTGCGCCGTCGTTGGTGTTGATGAGTGCACCGAAGCTGCCTGCCGCATGCGTGTAGAACAACGCATGAAGCATCGAGATGTCGCGCGGCTCCGCCGAGAACACGGCCTCGACAGCAAGCTCCACCAGCTGCCGGCCGTCCTTTGTTGCGAGCCCGGCGAACGGCTGGCCGCCGAACGAGTCGCCGTGGTCCATCCACGACTGCACGGTCATCGCGTCCCACTCGGCCGCGTTCGGCGCATGCCAGGGGGCATCGAGCGGCACGGTGAGACAGCGCTTGTCGATCGCGAGGATCGCCTCAGCCGCTTCGACGGCGCCGGTAGGGGTGTCGAGCGGGATGCGACCGGAGTACGTCGCGACGCTGCCGTTGCGGTAGTCGATGTACTTGCCGGCGTTGTACGTCGGGTAGCGCGCGACCCCGACCTTCTTGGCCAGCTCCCAGATGTGGCTCTGCCCGGTAACGGCGTCGTCGGTGGGGTAGTCGGCGGGGTCGGACAAGCCGCGGTCGGACAGGCTCCTGTCGGGTCCCAGCCACTGGCCGCCGACCTCGACGATGTGATGCGCGTCGATCGGGTGGTTCAGCGTTCGGCCGCCCACGCGGTCTCGGGCCTCGAGGATGACCACGTCGATGCCGTGCGCGTGCAGGTGACGTGCGGCACTGATGCCGGCGAATCCGGCACCCACGACGACGACCTCCGCCTTGGATCTGCCGCGTGCGGGCGTTGCCGCGACGGCCTCCTCGGACGACCAAGGCAAAAGCGTCGCGGCCGCGCCGAGAGCGCTCCCCGCCAGCAGGTCGCGGCGGCTGACGGTGGTCATCGGTGGTGGTCCTTTGTCGGTGTGAGGTCGGCGTAGACCGCTGTCTCGAGGTAGTCGTTCTCCTGCGCGGAGCCTGACCCCGCGGCGAGTGTCGCACCCTCGTCACGCAGGGCGGCACGCGAACCGCCAGACCGCACCCAGGGCGCGAGGGCGAGAAACTGCGGCTTGCCGCCGACGTAGGCCTTCGCGGACGCGGGGTCGCCGTCGGCGCTGTCGAATCGCGCGTTGCCGACGTAGCTGCGAGGCGGGCCGTGATGGCCGCGGGCGAGGATCGCGGACTGGCCGTCGAAGTCCAGGTCGAGCAGGTTGCCGACCATCATCGGGTTGATCGCATAACGGAACCGCACTGTCGGGTCGGCCACCGCACGCCAGGCCGAGCCCATCCATTCGAGTGGCTGCCAATAGCCACCGCCACCGTTCGCTGCCCAGCGGCCGGGGTTGGCCTCCGCCTGGATCAAGGTGTCTACGCCCAGCTTGCTCATGCACGGCATGTAGGACACGGCGAGGTTGCGGCACGGGTGGAAGTGCTTGGGCCGCCTGCCGAACGGGTAGCCGAACGTGAAGGCCGGGAGACTCGTTGCGAAGCCGAGTCGATGTCCGGCAACGACGTAGCCGGCGGCGTTGCGTCGTGCTTCCGCACCGGTTGACGGCCCGTCGTCGAGGCCGAGGACCGTCGACTCGAGGTCGGTCAGCGGAACCTTGGTGTTGCGAAACAGCAGGTTGCGCGCGCCATCCGACGCCTGCGGATGCACATCGCGCGGGCCCCACAGGAACGTGGTGTTGTAGACCTTCGCGCTGGTCGCGACGTACGCCGTCCTCAGGTTCGGGATCGACGGATCACCGAACGTCCGCACCAGCAACGGGTCGTGCGTCTCGCGGTAGCGCGGCTCGTTGTTGGACGCAACAACGTAGATGCCGAACCGCTTGGCGATCCCGCTGAAGGTCAGGTCGAACGCGCGGACGAAGGTGTCGGTTGCAGCTACGAGCACCTCCTTGCGCGGGTCGATCGGACCGAGCATCGCCTGGTACGCCGCAACCTGCGGGGCGTACGCCGCGTTCAGCTCGCCCAGCGCGGCGGCGGCGCCCACCGGCTCGGCATCACCGGCCGGGGCGCGGAGCGGGCTGCTCGCCTGTTCGCGGACGAGCACGCCGCGCGATCCGGTCGCGAGCGTCATCAGCCCGATGTCCTCGTTGAAGACCACAAGGGTCGGCTCCCCGGCGCGCTGATGGGCGACCACGAACTCCTCGACCAGGCAGTTCATCGCGCGGCGGAACGCTGCGTAGCTGACCACGTTGCTGACCTGCTGGTCGTACTGGATGCCGAAGACGCGCAGGTCGCCGTGGGGCGACGTGGTTCCCGTGGCCGGCGCGTACCGCGGCGGGCGCAGGTCTCTGCAGGCGGCCTGCGAGGAGTGGGCGGCGGCCGGCGCACCCGCCGCGAGGGGCCCGCTGCTGACGGCTATCGCTACCGCCGCAGCCGCACCCATCGATCGAAGCCGCACGGCGCAGCCTTCGCGGTGTGGCGGGCGCGCTCCTGCCCGCCCGCTATGCGTTGCAGGATTCGGCTGCGGGGGAGAGGAGGCAAGCTGTCAGCTCGCTCGCTCCTGCGCCGTCGCGCAACATCGCCGTCAGCGTCTTGAGGGCTAGACCGAGGACGCTCTCGGCGTTGGTGACCTCGGCTCGGAGGAACTCCGGACCTCTGTCGCGACCGACGACAAGAACCGAGGTCAGCTGGGGCACCGGGAGCTGGATCCAGGTCGCCTCGCCGGTGCGCCCCGCGATCGCACGCAGCGGCAGGTCGTGGGGAGCCAAGTCGTCGTGCGGCGTGCCGGACGCGTACAAGGCGGCCAGACGACGTGCCGGGGGCCGCAACTCCGCCCAGTCCGCGTCGAGCGCGGCCGGAAGCATGTCGACGAGGATCTCCACGCCGCGCTCCGGAACCGCGAGCAGGTAGGTGAGCAGGTCGTGGTCGGCGCGGCCGTCGAGCAGCCGTCGCGAGAACCGGCAGCTGAGCACGTCGATGCCTCGTTCGCGGGCGAGAGCGTCGAGCAGCGGGCGGGGGTCGGAGTTGTCGGGCCACCGCAGCCCGAAGTCGTCGATCGCGCGACCCGCGTCGGACTGCAGCACGGACACCCAGAGGATGTCGGCGCCGCAGCGCGCGAGGGCCTGAGTGGCCCTCGCCAGTGACCCCGGCTGGTCCGGCAGGCTGATCCGCAGTTGCAGGCTCATGGTCGGCTCCTTCCTGCAGCCATGGTCCGGGCGCTGAGTTACGGGCACGTATCGAGCGCGTCACAGCCCGCGCCGGGGTGGCGTCGCGTTCCGCGCTGGGGTGGCGTCGCGTTCCGCGCTCGGGTTGGACTCCGCCGTTACACTTGGCACTCGGACGTAGCGAGTGCCAGATCCTGGCGAGGAGGTGCGCAGCGTTGATCGAAGACCGTAAGCTCGACGTGCTGCGCGCGATCGTCGAGGACTATGTCTCGACCAATGAGCCCGTCGGCTCGAAGTCGCTTGTCGAACGACACCAGCTGGGTGTTTCGCCCGCGACCATCCGCAACGACATGGCGGCGCTGGAGGACGAGGGCTACATCACCCAGCCCCACACCAGTGCCGGCCGGGTACCGACCGACAAGGGTTACCGGCTTTTCGTCGACAAGCTGTCGACCGTCAAGCCCCTGAGTGCTCCGGAGCGGCGGGCGATCGAGGGTTTCCTTGGCGGGGCCGTCGGTCTCGACGACGTCGTGAACCGGACCGTGCGGCTGCTCGCCCAGCTCACGCGCCAGGTCGCTGTCGTGCAGTACCCGTCGCTGTCGCGGTCCGCCGTTCGTCATGTCGAGCTGGTCGGCCTCTCCGAAACGCGTGTCATGGTCGTGCTGATCACCGACTCGGGCCGGGTCGAGCAGCGGATCGTCGAGCTTCCCGGCGTTCTGCGCGAGGACGACCTCAGCGACCTGCGCACTCGGTTCAACGGCCGCATCGCCGGCCATGCGCTCGCCGACGCGCCGATGTTGTTGTCCGATCTCCCTGAGGCGGTCGAGCCCGACGTGCGGGCGAACGTCAGTGCGATCCTCGCAACAGTTCTCGAGACGCTCGTCGAGCACGTCGACGAGCGGGTTGTGATGGCCGGCACCGCGAATCTGGCGCGCGGCACGGCGCTCGACTTTCCCGGCTCGATTCACCCGGTACTCGAAGCGCTTGAAGAGCACGTCGTCCTGCTGCGGTTGTTCGGCGAAAGCGGCGACCGCGACGTACACGTCAGCATTGGCGGCGAGAACCCGCACGAGGGTCTGCACACGGCATCGATCGTGTCGACCGGCTACGGCACAGAAGGCACGCCGTTCGCCTCGCTCGGCATCGTCGGGCCGACTCGCATGGACTATCCCGGCACGATGGGAGCAGTCCGCGCGGTTGCGCGGTACGTCGGCCAGATCCTCGCTGAAGGCAACTGATGCCGGCGAATCGCGACTACTACGCAATCCTCGGCGTCTCGCAGACGGCGACGCCTGAGGAGATCAAGAAGGCCTACCGCAAGCTTGCGCGCGAGCTGCACCCGGACGTCAATCCGAGCGAAGAGGCCCAGGAGCGGTTCAAGGACGTCACTGCGGCCTACGAGGTCCTGTCGGACCCGCAGAAACGCCAGATGTTCGATCTCGGCGGCGACCCGTTGTCGGCGAGTGGTGGTGCCGGTGCCGCCGGTCCGTTCGGCGGCTTCGCCGACATCATGGACGCGTTCTTCGGTGGCGCCAGCGGCATGGGCGCGCGCGGCCCGCGATCACGGGTGCAGCCGGGTGCCGACGCACTGATCCGCATCGAGCTCGACCTCGCCGACACGGCGTTCGGTACGACGCGCGACATCACCCTCGACACCGCCGTGAAGTGCAGCCGTTGCAACGGTGCCGGTACCGCGGCGGGCACGCATCCCGAGACCTGCCAGAGCTGCAAGGGACGCGGTGAGGTGCAGTCGGTGCAGCGGTCGCTGCTCGGTCAGCTCGTCACGTCGCGACCGTGTCCCGAGTGCGGCGGTTTCGGTACCAAGATCCGCAACCCGTGCCCGGACTGTGCGGGCGACGGTCGTGTCCGAGCCCGGCGAACCGTGACCGTGAAGGTCCCGGCCGGCGTTGAGGACGGCATGCGACTGAGGCTGGCCGGTGAGGGCGAGGTCGGACCCGGTGGTGGACCCGCCGGCCACCTGTACGTCGAGGTGCGCGAACGCAGCCATCCGTCGTTCGTTCGCGACGGCGACGACCTGCACTGTCGGGTGCAGGTCCCGATGACTGCGGCCGCGCTAGGCACCGAAGTCGCACTCACCACGCTTGACGGTGAAGAGCGCCTGGTCGTGAAGCCCGGCACTCAGGCGGGCAGCGTCACGACACTGAAGGGCCGCGGGGTGCCGCACCTCAATCGCAGCGTCGGCCGAGGCGACTTGCACATCCACTACGACGTGGTCACACCGACAAAGCTCGACGCCGAGCAGGAACGCATCCTGCGTGACCTGGCGAAGGCTCGGGGCGAGGAGCAGCCGGAGATCACGGTCAGCAACCCCACGGCCGCGAACGGCGGCCTGTTCTCCCGCTTGCGCGACGCTTTCAAGTAGGCGTTGAACACGGCAAGGTGACCCGCTTCGCGGCGTGTCGCGCAACCTTCGTCATGATCGACCCCATGACGCCGCCGATGTTTCGCGCGCCCGCGGGCGCAGCGCACATCGGCCGGACCACCCTCGATGGGCCCGAGGGACGTCACGCGGCAGACGTGCGGCGGCTCCGCACCGGGGAGGCGATCTGGCTGACCGATGGTGACGGGACGCGATGGGAAGGCGTTGTCGCGGAGGTCCGTCGTGGCTCGCTCGACGTGGACATCGCGCGAATCGTCAACGAGGAAGCGCTTTCGCCGCGGCTGGTGGTGATTCAGGCACTTGCCAAGGGCGGTCGCGACGAGGATGCGGTCGAGGCGATGACGGAAGTGGGCGTCGACGAGATCGTTGGCTGGGCCGCATCGCGCAGCATCGCGAAGTGGACGGACCGCACGGGCGCGAAGTGGCAGGCGACCGCGGATGCCGCAGCGAAGCAGGCGCGCCGGTCACGGTGGCCGCAGGTCACGGGCCCCGCCACGACGGCCGACGTCGCGAACCGGATTGCCGAGGTGGATGTCGCAGTCGTCCTGCACGAGTCGGCGACCGCCTCGCTGGCGGAGGTCGATCTTGGCAGTGCGCGCGAGGTGCTCGTGGTGGTCGGGCCCGAAGGCGGCATCATCGACGACGAGCTCGAGGTGATGACCTCGGCTGGTGCGCATGCCGTCAAGCTCGGTGCGTCGGTCTTGCGGAGCTCGACGGCCGGAGTGGCTGCGCTGTCGGCGATCTGCGCCCGGACGCGCTGGTCATAGGCTCCATCGGTCAGCGTCGGCGAAAGCCGGCTCCGCTTCTGCGAGAAATGGGGTGGTGGACGTGAGTGATCCGGACTGTCTGTTCTGCAAGATCGTGGCCGGCGACGTGCCTGCCGACATCGTCGCGGAGTCGGACACAGCGATCGCCTTCAGGGACATCGCGCCACAGGCGCCGACGCACGTCCAGGTGATACCGCGCGAGCATTACCGGAATGTGGGAGAGGTCGCTGCGTCGGGCGATGTCGACGTCGCGGACCTGTTCCGGCTGGCCGCCGAGGTCGCCTCGATCGAAGGGGTGGCTGAAACCGGCTACCGGCTGGTCGCCAACACCGGCGAGCACGCCTTCCAGACGATCTTTCACTGTCACGTCCACGTGCTGGGTGGGCGCCAAATGGGCTGGCCACCCGGCTGATGCCGCGTTGGGATCGAGCTAACCGGGTGCTTTCCGTCGGCCTTCCGGCCTAGTCTTGATCGCAGATATGGCAACCAAGCCACAGGCGAGTACGACGTCGACGCGCATCGTCGTGCCAGGCGCGCACAGCATGGTGACGCTGCTGGGCTCGAGCGACGAGCTGCTGCGCATCATCGAGGCATCGCTGCACTGCGACATCCATGTCCGCGGCAACGAGATCACCCTCAACGGTCCGGCGGAAGAAGTCGAACTCGCGACGCGGCTCTTCGAGGAGCTCATTGCTCTGCTCGACCATGGTGATGTGCTGACCGCCGACGCGCTCCGTCGCTCGCTGGCGATGCTGCGTCAGAAGACCGAGGAGAGCCCGGCTGAGGTGCTGAGCCTCAACATTCTCTCCAGCCGGGGTCGCACGATCCGGCCGAAGACCCTGAACCAGAAGCGCTACGTCGACGCGATCGACAAGCACACGATCGTGTTCGGGATCGGGCCGGCCGGCACCGGCAAGACCTACCTTGCGATGGCGAAGGCCGTGCAGGCGCTCCAGGCCAAGCAGGTCAACCGGATCATCCTGACGCGCCCGGCCGTAGAGGCCGGGGAGCGGCTCGGGTTCCTACCCGGCACGCTGACCGAGAAGATCGATCCCTACCTTCGCCCGTTGTTCGACGCGTTGCACGACATGGTTGATCCGGAGTCGATCCCGCGCTTGCTGGCGTCCAGCATCATCGAGGTCGCACCTCTGGCATACATCCGCGGCAGGTCATTGAACGATTCCTTCATCGTGCTCGACGAGGCGCAGAACACCAGTCCCGAACAGATGAAGATGTTCCTCACCCGGCTTGGCTTCGGTTCGAAAATGGTGGTGACTGGCGACGTCACCCAGGTGGACCTGCCTGCCGGCACCCAAAGCGGTCTTCGGGTCGTCCAGGAGATTCTCGAAGGGATCGAAGACGTCACGTTCTGTCGTCTGTCATCGCAGGACGTCGTCAGGCACAAGCTTGTCAGCGACATCGTGGATGCCTATGCGCGCTATGACGCGCTCGCCGAGAAGACGGCGGGTGCTCCGGTGAAGTCGACTGCGGCGAAGCGCAAACCTTCGCGCGGTCACTGAGCGTTCGCCGGCACGACGCCATGAGTATCGAGATCGCCAACGAGTCGGGTGTCGAGGTCGACGTCCACTCGATCGAGCAGCTCGCGCGCTTCGTGCTCAACGAGATGAAGGTCAACCCACTGGTCGAGCTGTCCATTCGGCTCGTCGATGTCGAGGCCATGACCGCCTTGCACGTGCACTTCATGAACGAGCCGGGTCCCACCGACGTACTCGCATTTCCCATGGACGAGCTCAACGACCAGCGTGACGACATGGCGGGCGGCGACGTCCCGCCGACCCTGCTCGGCGATGTCGTCCTCTGTCCGGAGGTCGCGGCCAAGCAGGCGGCCCAAGCCGGTCACTCGGTGGGTGACGAGCTGCAGCTGCTGGGTACGCACGGCATCTTGCATCTGCTCGGCTACGACCACGGTGACCCGGCCGAGGAGCGCGAGATGTTCGGGCTGCAGACCCACCTGCTGGAAGCGTGGGCGCGCGAAGCGGGCAAGCGCTCTCGATGACCACCACAGATACCTGGGGACTCGTCGTTGCCGGCGTCCTCCTGCTCGTCGCCGGCGCCCTGGGCATCGCCGAAACTGCCCTCGCGCACGTCTCCCGACTTCGGGTCGAGGAGATGGTCCGTGACGGACGGCGTGGCGCGGCCCGCTTGGAGCGGGTGGTCGGCGACGCGGCGACGAACCTCAACGTCCTGCTGCTCGCTCGCACCGTTGCGGAGATGCTCGCGACGACGCTCGCTGCCGTCGTGTGCCAGCGGCGGTTGGACAGCGTGTGGCAGGCCGTGCTCATCGCAGGCATCGGCATGGCGCTGCTGCATTACGTCGTGGTCGGCGTCGCCGCGCGGACTTTGGGTCGGCAACGATCCGATCGCCTCGCGCTGCTTTCGTCGGGAGTCGTCCTCGCCCTCGGCGCTGTCACCGGCGCACTCACCCGGCTGCTGATCGCCGTCGGCAGTGCGCTGATTCCGGGCAAGGTCGCCCGCGATTCGGGCTTCACGTCCGAGGCTGAGCTGCGCGACATGGTCGACCTCGCGGAGGAACGACAGGTCATCGAGAGCAGCGAGCGCGAGATGATCCATTCGGTCTTCGAGCTGGGTGAGACGTTGGTCCGCGAGGTCATGGTGCCGCGCACCGACATGGTGTGGATCGAGCACGACAAGACCGTGCGCCAAGCCTTCTCGCTGGCCTTGCGCAGCGGGTTCTCGCGTATCCCTGTGGTCGGCGACAACGCGGACGACATCGTCGGTGTGACCTATCTGAAGGACCTCGCTCGGCGCGCGTACGACGGCGACGGGCACACGGCGGACCGCGTCGAGGACGCGATGCGCCCGGCGTACCTCATCCCGGACACCAAGCCGGTCGACGAGCTGTTGCGCGACATGCAGGCGAAGCGAGTGCACGTCGCTGTGGTGATCGACGAGTACGGCGGCACCGCGGGCCTCGTGACGATCGAGGACATCCTCGAGGAGATCGTCGGTGAGATCGCCGACGAGTACGACCGTGAGGCGCCGCGGCTCGAGGAGCTCGAGCACGGTGCAATCCGGGTCAGCGTCCGGTTGCCGATCGACGATCTCGAAGAACGGTTCGGCGTGAAGTTCGATCTCGAGGACGTCGAGACCGTCGGTGGGCTGCTGGCGGCCGAGCTCGGCCGGGTGCCGATCGCGGGCTCCAGCGTCGAGGTGCAGGGTCTGCATTTCCTCGCGGAGGCTGCGAAGGGTCGCCGCAACCAGGTCGGGACCGTGCTCATCACCAAGCCCGCTCCCTAATCTGTCATTGGCAGTGCCGGCGGAGCCGGCTCGGATTCAGGGCGGGGAAGGGGTGGTGGACGTGGACGCTGAGGACGAGAAGCTCGTCACGCTTGCCCGCTCCGCGCGGGCCCGACTTGGTGCGGCGGAGGGCGCCGCAGTGCGTGATGACATCGGCCGCACCTACGTCGCCGCATCGGTCGCGCTCCCCGCGCTGACCTTGACGGCGTTGGAGGCGGCGGTCGCCGTCGCCGCGTCAAGTGGTGCGACCAGGCTCGAAGCCGCAGTGGTCGTCACGAGCTCCGGCGACGTCGACCGGGCCGTGCTGTCCGGCCTGGGTGAACCGGTCGTTCACGTGGTGCCCGCATGACGAAGCTTCGGATGGTCGAAGCCTCGGACATCGAGATTCTCGATCGCCAGCGCACGGACGCCGAAGCCGCGGGAGAGCACAACTGGCACGGCTACCGGGCGGTCGGCAGGCTTGCCCGCGAGGTAGCCGACGGGGAGCTGGTTCGTGCCGACGGCGGGCTCCTGGCGATCGCCGATGAGTCGGGACGGACGGTCGGTGACGTGAGCTGGCGCAGTGTCTTGAACGGGCCGCCGCCACACGGCGAGTGCTGGGAGATCGGAATCTGGATCACCCCCGAAGGGAGGGGTCAGGGCCACGGTGCCGCTGCGCAGCGGCAGCTTGCCGAGTACCTGTTCGCCTACACCAAGCTCGAGCGCATCCAGGCCACCACCGAGATCGGAAACCTGGCGGAGCAGAAGGCACTCGAGAAGGCCGGGTTCACGCGCGAGGGTGTCCTGCGCCGCGCGTGCTTCCGTGCCGGCGACTGGCGCGACATGGTCATGTTCTCGAAGCTGCGCAACGAAACATGACGGATGCCGACTTTCGCTCCGGCTTCGCCTGCCTGCTCGGCCGTCCGAACACCGGCAAGTCGACGCTGACGAACGCACTGGTGGGGACGAAGGTTGCCATCACGAGTGACCGTCCGCAGACGACCCGCCACGCGATCCGCGGCATCGTGTCGCGGCCCAACGCACAGCTTGTGCTCGTCGACACCCCCGGGTTCCATCGTCCGCGCACGTTGCTCGGTGAGCGGCTCAACGACCTGGTGAAGGCGACGGTCGCCGAGGTCGACGTCGTCGTCATGTGCATCCCGGCGACTGACAAGGTCGGACCGGGCGATCGCTTCATCTCCGAGCAGCTTCGGGAGATCGCAGGACGAACGGCTGCGATCGCCGTGGTGACGAAGTGCGACGTCGCATCCAAGGACGCGATCGGTGCGAGGCTGCTCGAGGTCGCGGAGCTGGGGGACTGGGCGGAGATCGTGCCGGTCAGTGCTGTCGACGGGTTCCAGGTGGACCTGTTGGCCGACCTGCTGATCGCCCGGCTGCCGGAAGGCCGTCAGCTGTATCCGGATGACGAGCTGACCGACTCACCCGAAAGCGTCATGGTTGCTGAGCTGATACGCGAAGCCGCACTCAGCGGCGTACGCGACGAGCTGCCGCACTCGATCGCTGTCGTCGTCGAGGAGCTCGTCCACGGCGAGGAACGAGTCGACATCCACGCCGTGATGTACGTCGAGCGCGACAGCCAGAAGGGGATCGTGATCGGCACTGGCGGTGAGCGGCTGAAGACCGTAGGCACGGTGGCACGTCGGCAAATCGAGGCGTTGCTCGGCGCGAAGGTCTACCTGGATCTGCGGGTGAAGGTCGCCAAGGACTGGCAGCGGGACCCGAAGCAGCTCCGCAAGCTGGGGTTCTGAGCCCACCGAGTCGGCACTCAGTGCAGGACGTCGAGCCCGTCGATGTCCACCGTCGACTTGTCCGTGAACGGACTGTGCTTGCCGATGCACTTGAACGTGAAGGTGCGCTTCCTGCGTTCGGTGTTCGCCGACCCGAAGAAGTCGATCAGCTTCTGCCCGGGCGCAGCACTGAACAGGTCTGCGGTCGCGATTCGCGTCTTGCCGCGGAAGATCGCAAGCTTGCCGAACGTGTTGCCGGTGCGGACCAGCAGGATGTAGCGCCTGCCGGTCGCCGTGATCCTCCCGGTCGCGCCCTTCTGCGCGGTCTGCACGTGGGAGCCGCCGAAGTCGCTGTGCGCATTCACCGTCGACCACTTGCCGGTCAGCTTGAACGCGTTGTCGTCGAACGGCACCACCAACAGCTGTGAGGCCGGTTCGGACGTGTGGCCGGATAGGTCACGCTCCGTGACCGTCAGCACGTAGTTCCCGCCCGCTACTGCGGCGAAGGTGTCCGTTCCGCTCACCGGCGCGTGGGCGCGGTGGTAGACCGGGGTCGCCTGGCCCAGCCGTGACACGTCGACGACCGCGTCAGCCGCGAGCCCGGACTTCCCGCCCCGGCCGGCGTGCCAGCTCACCTTGACGTCGTTGTGATGCCGGGTGTGGGGCGCCGCGAGCGCGATCTTCGCGTGCGCGGTCGGAATCTTCGGCGAGAAGATGAACGGTGCCAGCAGTGGCCACAACGGTGCTCCGAGACCCGTCACTGTGTCGAAGCCGTCTTGCGCCTTGACGGGCAGCTCGGCCGCCGTGTCGTTGGCCGCCCGGCCGTCGACGTCGGATTGCGACCCGTTGCGCCCGCTGGTCACGTCCCGGAAGACGCCCTTGTTCGCGGCGTACGCGGAGTACAGCGCACCGTGGATGTCGCCGACACCGGTCGTGACGCCCTGGGTGGCGAGCATGTTCGTGAACAGCGCAGCCGCGAGCGGTGACGACAGGCTGGTGCCCCCCACGACCGTCGTGGAGGTCGGCAGCGTGTCCGGGCAGAAGATCGGAACCGTGCACGGGCTCTTCGTGTACGTCGTGAGGATCTTGAAGCCGGTACGTGGGTCGCCGTTGACCGCGATGTCCGGCACCAGCCGGTTCGGCTCGGCGCCGAAGTCGCCCTTGTGGCCGGTGCCGGTCCGGAACGGCTGATGACCGATTCCGGCCTTCTGGTACGCCGGCATCGGATACGTCTTGGACTCGCCCCCGCCGGATCCGCCGCTGCCCTTCGAGGACTCGCACGCCGAGGTGTCCCTGCAGGTCCAGGCACTCTCGGCCCAGTTGGTGCCGTCGTTTGCTGCTGCGCCGCCGGGGGCGGTGAGCTTCGTACCGCCGACACCGATGACGGATGGCGAGCTCGCCGGGTAGTCGACCGCGATCTTGCTCGACGTGCCGTGGCCGCAGTCATAGACACCGTCATCGCCCGACGCGGCGAAGATCGTCACGCCGGCGGCGTTGAGTGACTGAAGCAGCGTCTCGACCGCCTGCTGGGTGTCACCGCGGAAGCTGAGGCTGAAGTCGTCCTCGCAGCCGCCCCACGAGGTGGTCAGCGCGACGATGTGCGGGTCACCACCATCCGGAGACTTCCCCTGTCCCTGCGTGACATCGGCGAGCACCTGGCTCAGCGCCTGGACATAGCCGTTGCTGCTGTTGGTGTCGAAGTACGCGCGCTGCTTGGCGTGCGGCGCGGACGACAGCAGTGACTCCTGATCGAGATCGACCTCCTCGCCGAGCTCCGGCGTCGGTGTCGGCGGCGAGCTGTTCGGCGTGGCCGTGCTGCCGTCCACGCCGAACTGCTTGTACTGGCCGCTGCTGACCGGGTCGGGCTTGATGTTGACCGACGGTTGCGCGGCGTAGTCCGACAGATCGACCTGGTTCCACGTCGTGAACTGCAGTGACGCGATCGTGAGCGGCCCCGCCTTGTCGACCCCTTCCGACGGCGTCTTGCGGGGGGCGCTGTAGGCGTTGCGGAAGTCCGGGCCGTCGAGGACGGCATGGGACCCGAACAGGGGCGTCGCGTCGGTCTCCGGCAGGACGGCGGCCGTCACCCCAGCCAGCGCGGCTGGAATCGACGGCAGGGCGGCGCGACCCCGCGAGCGACCCCCGAAGCCAGTGGCGGCTCCGAACACGGCCTGTACGACGGACGCCGGGGCCGTGGCCTGGATCGTCCACGCTGTCTGATGCCCGATGGTGAAGCCGTCGGCATGGAGCACCGAGCGGATCGTCTGGTGTGCGGCGCCGCTCGGCAGCACCGCCGCGAGGTCGCGGAGTCGCTGTGCATGGTCGTGACCTGTCGCGACCGCCAAGTGCGCGAGCCGGGCCGGGTGTGGGGCCTTCAGCAGGATGGTGACCGTGGTCTGCGGACCCGACGCGGTCGCCGGCGTCGGGCCCAGGAGCCCTGCGAGAAGGGCTCCCGTGCTTGCCAGCACGGCGCGGCGCGACAGGCGTCGGACAGTGGGCATGGACTCGCTCTCAACCGGCAAATGCAGGGAAGGCCAACCGTACCGGCACCCCCGGGGAAACTCGCCGCATCGCAGTCGGGCCTTCCCCGGGGGCAGCAGGGACAATCAAGGGGTGCCGCTGTACCGCGACGACGCGGTCGTGCTCCGCACCCAGAAGCTGGGCGAAGCCGATCGGATCGTGACTCTGCTCACCCGCCGACATGGCCGGGTGCGCGCGGTCGCGAAGGGAGTACGACGTACCGGCTCCAAGTTCGGGGCTCGGGTCGAGCCGTTCATGCATGTAGATCTGCAGCTGCACACATCTGCCATGGAAAGCGGTAGCGGGCTCGACATCGTTACGCAGGCGGAGACGCTCGCGCCGTACGGCGAGTCGATGGCCGGGGACTACGCCCGCTACACCGCCGGTACGGCGGTGCTCGAGACCGCGGAACGGCTCACTTCCGAGGAACGAGAGCCCTCGCTGCGCCTGTTCCTCCTCACGATCGGAGCGCTCAAGGCTCTGGTGGAGAGCGAGCACGCCCCCACGCTCGTGCTCGATGCGTTCATTCTCCGGGCGCTCGCGATCTCCGGCTACGAGCCGGTGCTCGGTAGCTGCTCGCGGTGTGATGCGCCCGGTGAGCATCGCGCGTTCGTCGTCGCGGCCGGAGGTGTCGTGTGCGCCGAGCACCGGCCACCGGGTGCGCCCATGGTGTCGGCGGACACGCTGCGCCTGATGACCGCGTTGCTGTCGGGTGACTGGGCGACGGCGGATGCGGCGGAACTGAAGGTTCAGCGGGAGGCGAGCGGCCTTGTCGCGGCGTACCTGCAGTGGCATCTGGAGCGGGGCCTGCGGTCGCTGCGCCTCGTTGAGCGTTCCTGATGGTGGCGCGAGACGCAAGGCCGCCAACCCGTCATTCCTCTGGAGCGAAGCCGCCGAAGCTCCCGGCGGAGCTCGTGCCCAAGCACGTAGCGATGGTGATGGACGGCAACGGCCGGTGGGCGAAGCAGCGCGGGCTGCCGAGGACGGCCGGACACGAGCAGGGCGAGAGCTCGCTGTTCGACGTCGTCGAAGGCGCGATCGAGATCGGCGTGAAGTGGCTGTCGGCGTATGCGTTCTCGACCGAGAACTGGCGACGCTCGCCCGACGAGGTTCGATTCCTGATGGGCTTCAACCGCGACGTGATCCGCCGCCGCCGCGACGACATGCACGCGATGGGCGTACGGGTGCGGTGGGCCGGCCGCCGGCCGCGACTGTGGAAGTCGGTCATCCAAGAGCTGGAGACGGCCGAGGAGATGACCCGTCACAATCGGGTGCTGACGCTCACGATGTGCGTCAACTACGGCGGCCGGGCGGAGATCGGCGACGCGGCGGCCGCCCTCGCGCGCGATGTCGCCGCAGGCCGTCTCGACCCGAGCAAGGTGAACGACCGCGTCCTGGCTCGCTACCTCGACGAGCCGGACATGCCAGACGTCGATCTGTTCGTGCGATCGTCCGGGGAGCAGCGCACCTCCAACTTCCTGCTGTGGCAGTCGGCGTACGCGGAGCTCGTCTTCCAGGACCGGCTCTGGCCCGACTACGACCGTCGCGACCTGTGGGCGGCGATCGAGGAGTACGCGCGCCGTGACCGCCGTTACGGTGGGGCGCTGTGACCGGTCTTCGTCTGCACCACGTGAACATCGTCGTCAGGCCTGGCCAGACCGATCAGGTTGCGTCGTTCTACACCGAGGTCCTCGGTCTCGCCCCGGCCCAGAAACCGGCTGCGGGGACCAGTCCGGGTGGTGCATGGTTCGACATCGACGAGGGCACCCAGATGCACATCTCGGAGCGCGACGACGCCGTGATGCACGACGACATGCATTTCGCGCTTGTCGTCGACGACTTCGAAGGTGTTCTTGCGCGGCTCGCCGACGCCGGCGCTGAGTGGCGCGAGCAGCCGGACCTGTTCGGCGGCCGCCGAGGATCGACGCGAGATCCGGTCGGCAACCGGATCGAGCTGCTGGAGCGAGCCGGCAAGCTCGCCTAGTTGTCCGTGTTTGCGGTCGCTATAGGCGCCTGAGCCACGGACAAGTCAGCCGAGGATGAGCTTCACCACGGCGACGACCGCGATTGTCGCGATGATCAGGACCCGTACCGGTCTGCGCCGCGGGTTCACCTCGTGCCACACGGTCTGGGTGAGCACGATCAGGATCGTGTCCGTGACGAGCAGGAGTGCGCCCCCCAGGCGGCCGTGAACGAACAGGCCGGCGACGAACAGGCCGCCGACGGTGAGCATTGCGAGCAAGATCAGGAGTCGGCGGGGCACGCCGAACATGCTCGCACTAGCCTGATGGCTTCTCGCCGACCGCCAGCCGGATGGAGCCCGCCGCTATGGCCAGCAATCCCGCGTCTCGTGACGCTGCCCGCATCGAGGACCTCGTCAGCCTCTCGAAGCGTCGAGGCATCGTCTTCCCTTCTTCGGAGATCTACGGCGGCACCCGCTCCGCCTGGGACTACGGCCCGCTCGGCGTCGAGCTGAAGGAGAACATCCGCCGTCAGTGGTGGCGCGCGATGGTGCAGACCCGGGACGACATCGTCGGCATCGACTCCGCCGTGATCCTCGCCTCAGACGTCTGGAAGGCCTCGGGCCACCTCGATGCGTTCGTCGACCCGCTGGTCGAGTGCCAGTCCTGCCACAAGCGGTTCCGGGCCGACCATCTCCAGGAGGAGTTCGCCGAGCGCAAGAAGATCGACGACCCCGACTCGGTCGACCTCAAGGTCGTGCCGTGTCCGAACTGCGGCAACAAGGACACCTTCACCGAGCCGCGGATGTTCAACGGCCTGCTGCGCACGCACCTCGGTGCGACCGAGGACGAGGGCTCGCTGCATTACCTGCGCCCGGAGACGGCGCAGGGAATCTTCGTCAACTTCATGAACGTCATGACCGCCTCTCGCAAGAAGCCGCCGTTCGGCATCGCCCAGACCGGCAAGTCGTTTCGCAACGAGATCACGCCGGGCAACTTCATCTTCCGCACCCGCGAGTTCGAGCAGATGGAGATGGAGTTCTTCGTCGAGCCGGGCACCGACGAGGAGTGGCACGAAACCTGGCTGCAGACTCGCTGGGACTGGTACGTCGACCTCGGCCTCAACCCGGAGGACATGCGGTTCTACGAGCATCCCAAAGAGAAGCTGTCGCACTACTCGAAGCGCACGGTGGACATCGAGTACCGGTTCCGCTTCGGTGGCTCGGAGTGGGCGGAGCTCGAGGGCATCGCGAACCGGACGGACTTCGATCTCAAGACACACTCGCAGCACTCGGGCCAGGACCTGTCCTACTTCGACCAGGACAAGGGCGAACGGTGGACGCCGTACGTCATCGAGCCCGCCGCCGGCCTCACGCGAGCGGTGCTCGCGTTCCTGCTCGGCGCGCTTACGACCGATGAGGCGCCCAACGCAAAGGGTGAGATGGAGAAGCGGACGGTGATGCGCCTCGACCCGAGGCTCGCGCCGGTGAAGGCGGCGGTCCTGCCGCTGTCCCGCAACGCCGACCTCTCACCGAAGGCGAAGTCGCTTGCGGAGACGTTGCGGACAAGGTGGAACGTCGAGTTCGATGACGCGGGCGCGATCGGTCGCCGCTACCGCCGCCAGGACGAGATCGGTACGCCGTACTGCATCACGGTGGACTTCGAGACGTTGGACGACAACGCCGTGACCATCCGCAGCCGGGACACGATGACCCAGGAGCGGATCGGCCTGGACAACGTGGAGCGATATCTGCTGGAGCAGCTGCCGGCCTGTTGAGTCCGACCATCTTGCTGGGGGCTCTCGGATGACCACGGCGGTTGTCCTGTTCACGCGCGACCTGCGGCTTCATGACAACCCGGCGCTGCACGCCGCGGTCAACGGTGCCGACGAGATCGTTCCGCTCTTCGTCGTCGACGAGGTGATCGCCGGTGGGCGGTTCACGAACCCGAATCGCGCAGCCTTCCTCGCTGACTGCCTGCGCGACCTCGACGAGTCGTTGCGCAAGCGCGACACGCGGTTGGTCGTCCGCCACGGCGACCCCGTCGTCGAGACCTGCTCGGTCGTGCAAGCGGTCGGCGCGGCGAGCGTGCACGTCGCGGAGGACTACAGCCGGTACGGGATGAGGCGCGAGCGCCGCCTTCGTGACGCGCTCGGGTCGGTGGAGCTCATCACGCACGCGTCTCATGCCGCTGTGCCGCCGGGGTCGGTCACGACGACCGGGGGCGCTTCGTTCTCGGTGTTCACGCCGTACTACCGGCGGTGGGCGCAAGAGCGGCTGCGCGACCCGCTTCCGGCGCCGCGCCGGCTGAAGCTGCCGAAGATCGCTGCCGGCCGGCCCCCGTCCGCCGCCGAGATCTGTGACGGCTTGCGGAGCCGTGCACTACCCACGGGTGGCGAGCAGGTCGCGCGTCGCCTCGCGCAGCGCTGGTACTCCCGCGGCGTCGCGGGCTATGACGACGGCCACGACGCACTCGCCGACGATGCGACCAGCCGCCTTTCGCCGTACCTGCACTTCGGATGCATCAGCGCCACGGAGCTGGTGGCGCGAGCCGACCGGCGAGCCGGCGGCGTCGAGGCGTTCTTGCGGCAGCTCGCCTGGCGCGACTTCTTCCAGCAGGTGCTTGCCGAGCATCCTGACGTCGTCGACCGTGACCTCCGCACGCACCACGATCGGTGGCGCAAGCCGATACGCGAGATCGAAGCCTGGCGGGAGGGCAAGACCGGGTACCCGTTGGTCGATGCCGGCATGCGGCAGCTCCGCGACGAGGGCTGGATGCACAACCGGGCACGGCTCGTGGTGGGCAGCTTCCTGACGAAGCACTTGTACGTGGATTGGCGAGTCGGCGCGCAGCACTTCACTGACTGGCTCGTCGACGCCGATGTCGCGAACAACACGCTGAACTGGCAGTGGGTCGCGGGTACGGGCACCGACTCGCGTCCGAACCGGATGCTGAACCCGGTGCTGCAGCAGCAGCGATACGACCCCGACCTCGCCTATGTCCGCCGTCACGTGCCGGAGTTCGGGACGCCGAGCTACCCGGAGCCGATCGTCGAACACGCCGAAGCGGTGGCCCGGTTCAAAGCCGCCCGCAGTTCGAAGTAGCACGCAGCCCTCTGGGTAGGGTCTCTGGCGTCGGAAAGATCGGTTGAGGAGCGTCATGCCTAAGTACGTCTACGACTTCCACGAGGGCAACAAGGACCTCAAGGACCTGTTGGGCGGCAAGGGCGCCAACCTCTCGGAGATGACCAACCTGGGGCTGCCCGTGCCCCCCGGCTTCGTCATCACGACCGAGGCCTGCAAGGTCTACCTCGAGTCCGGCAGCGAGCCGGACGACCTGGCTCGCGAGGTCAGCGAGCATCTCTCCTCGCTCGAGAAGTCGATGGGAAAGAAGCTCGGTCAGGCTGACGACCCGCTGCTGGTCAGCGTCCGCTCCGGCGCCAAGTTCTCGATGCCCGGAATGATGGACACGGTCCTCAACATCGGCCTCAACGACTCCTCGGTCGAGGGCCTCGCCAAGCAGGCCGACAACCCGCGCTTCGCCTGGGACTCCTACCGCCGGCTGATCCAGATGTTCGGCAAGACGGTCCTCGGCGTCGACGGCGAGCACTTCGACGAGGTCTTCGACGCGGCCAAGGACGCCAAGGGCATCACCAACGACCTGGACCTCGACGACAGCGACCTGCGGGGCATCGTCGAGAAGTACAAGGAGATCGTCGCCAAGCACGCCGGGCGGCCGTTCCCGACCGACCCGCGCGAGCAGCTCGACCTCGCCGTACGTGCCGTCTTCGACTCGTGGAACGGCGACCGCGCCAAGCTCTACCGACGCCAGGAGCGCATCCCTGCCGACCTCGGCACCGCGGTCAACGTCGTCGCCATGGTGTTCGGCAACATCGGCATGGACTCCGGTACCGGCGTCGCGTTCACCCGTGACCCGGGCAGCGGCGACCAGGGCGTCTACGGCGACTACCTGCAGAACGCGCAGGGTGAGGATGTCGTAGCCGGCATCCGCAACACCGTCTCGCTTGCCGACCTCGAGAACATCGACAAGCCGGCGTACGACGAGCTGATGGCGATCATGGCCAAGCTCGAGAACCACTACCGGGACCTGTGCGACATCGAGTTCACAGTCGAGCGCAACAAGCTCTGGATGCTTCAGACGCGCGTCGGCAAGCGCACCGCCGCGGCCGCTTTCAAAATCGCGATCCAGCTCGTGGATGAAGGCCTCATCGACATGGACGAGGCGTTGCAGCGCGTCAACGGCGCGCAACTCGCGCAGCTGATGTTCCCGCGCTTCGACGACGCCGCGGAGAAGAAGCAGATCGCGAAGGGCGTCAACGCTTCACCGGGTGCAGCCGTGGGCAAGGTGGTCTTCGACAGTGCCACCGCAGGCGAGTGGGCCGCTCGAGGTGAGAAGGTCATCCTGGTCCGCCGCGAAACCAACCCGGACGACCTCCCCGGCATGATCGCGGCGGAGGGCATCCTGACCAGCCGCGGTGGCAAGACCAGCCACGCGGCCGTCGTCGCCCGCGGCATGGGGAAGACCTGCGTCTCCGGTGCCGACGAGCTCGAGATCAACGTCGCCGGCAAGACGGTGACCACCAAGGACGGCACCAAGCTCGGCGAAGGTGACGTGCTGTCGATCGACGGGACATCCGGAACCGTCTACGTCGGCGAGGTTCCTGTCGTGCCGAGCCCGGTGGTCGAGTACTTCGAGGGCAATCTCGCTGTCGATGCCGATCCGCTGGTTGCCGCGGTCGACCGGATCATCAAGCACGCCGATTCCAAGCGACGTCTCGGCGTGCGGACCAACGCCGACACCGACGAGGACGCAGCACGGGCCCGTCGCTTCGGCGGCGAAGGCATCGGCCTGTGCCGCACCGAGCACATGTTCCTCGGCGAGCGTCGCGCCTTCGTCGAGCGGCTGATCCTGGCCGAAGGCGAGGACGAGCAGAAGGCTGCGCTCGACGCGCTGCTCCCACTTCAGCGCGAGGACTTCGTCGGAATCTTCGGCGCGATGGACGGCCTGCCTGTGACAGTCCGCCTCATCGACCCCCCACTTCACGAGTTCCTGCCCGACCTCACCGAGCTCTCGGTGAAGATCGCCGTCGCGGAAGCCAAAGGCGAGAAGGTCGACGACAAGGACCGCACGCTGCTCGAGGCCGTACGCCGCCTTCACGAGCAGAACCCGATGCTCGGCCTTCGCGGCGTCCGCCTCGGGCTCGTCATCCCCGGCCTGTTCGCGCTGCAGGTGCGCGCGATCGCGGAAGCCTGCGCCCAGCTGAAGAAGGACGGCAAGGACCCGAAGCCCGAGATCATGGTGCCGCTCGTCGGTGCCGTGCAGGAGCTCGAGATCGTCCGCGAGGAGGCCGAGCAGATCCTCGCTGACGTCGCCAAGGAGACCGGCGTCGAGGTCCACACCCTGATCGGCACGATGATCGAGGTGCCGCGCGCCGCGATGACGGCCGGGCAGATCGCCGAGGCGGCGGAGTTCTTCTCCTTCGGCACCAACGACCTCACCCAGATGGGGTGGGGGTTCTCACGCGACGATGTCGAGGGCGCCTTCTTCTCCCGCTACATCGACGTCGGCGTGTTCGGAGTCAGTCCGTTCGAGACGCTCGACGGCGAGGGCATCGGCCGGCTCGTGAAGATCGCCGTCGAAGAGGGTCGTGCGACCCGGCCGAAGCTGAAGGTCGGAGTGTGTGGCGAGCACGGAGGAGACCCGGAGTCCGTCCACTTCTTCCACCATGCCGGCCTGGACTACGTGTCGTGCTCGCCGTTCCGGGTGCCGGTCGCGCGGCTCGAGGCCGGCCGCGCCTCGCTCGACGCGGCAGGTAGCGACAGCCGGTGACGCCTCTGGCGTGGTTCAAATGGGCCCGCCGGATCGTCTTAGCTCTCGTCATTGTCGTCGTCGGCTACGTCGGCTACGTCTGGGTGCACGTGTGGTGGGTCGCGCGTGAGGACCAGCACCCGCACTCCGACGCGATCGTCGTGCTCGGAGCCAGCCAGTACAACGGCCGCCCGTCACCCGTGTTCGCCGCGCGGCTCGACCATGCACTCGCGCTCTACAACGAAGGGGTCGCGCACCACATCGTGACCGTCGGCGGCAAGCAGCCCGGCGACACCTACACCGAAGGCGAGTCCGGCGCGGCCTACCTGCACAAGCACGGCGTACCAAGGTCCGCGCTGGTCGCTCTGTCGACCGGAAGCGACACGTTCAACAGCCTTCGGGCGGTCAAGGCCACATTCAATGCACACGTGTGGCACACCGCGGTCCTCGTCACTGACCCGTGGCATTGTCTGAGAGCGCGCACGATGGCGAGGGATCTCGGCATCGTGGCCTACACGTCGCCGGAACGAACCGGGCCGGCTGTCGACGGTCGCGGCGTGGAGGTCAGATACATAGCCCGCGAGACCGAGGCATATATCTATTACAAGATCTTCGGGAACGACAACGAGCACAGTGCAGGTGTGATTTGACGGGACAGTACGACGCGTTGACGCGCGTCCGTCTCGTCGATGAGGCGTCGAAGTCCGAACGCACCGTCCGGGGCGACTTCGTCCGGGACCGGGCCCGGGTCATGCACTCAGCCGCGCTTCGTCGACTGGCGGCGCGTACCCAGGTCGTAGGCGTCGGTGAGAGCGACTTCCCGCGGACACGACTGACCCATTCCCTCGAATGCGCGCAGATCGGACGGGAGCTCGCCGGCTCACTCGGCGCAGATCCGGACCTCGTGGACACCGCCTGTCTCGCGCACGACCTCGGCCACCCGCCATTCGGTCACAACGGCGAGCGGGCGTTGGCGGAGTTCGCGGACAAGTTCGGCGGGTTCGAGGCGAACGCGCAGAGCCTGCGCGTGCTGACGCGGCTCGAGGCAAAGATCGTCGACGCGAATGGCCGCAGCGCCGGCCTGAACCTGACCCGTGCCACCCTTGACGCTGCGACGAAGTACCCGTGGCCGCGCCAGCCCGAGACGCCCAAGTTCGGCTGTTACGCCGACGATCGCGACGTCTTCGACTGGCTGCGCCTCGGCGCCGTTCCCGGCCAGAAGTGCGTCGAGGCGCAGATCATGGACTGGGCCGACGACGTCGCGTACTCCGTGCACGATCTCGAGGACGGCATCCAGGCCGGCCTGCTGTCCCTCGAGCTGCTCGACGCCGAAGCCGAGCGCCAGGAGCTGGTTGCCCTCGCGCGCGAGTCGTATCTGGACGTGCCGGAGGCTGATCTCTTCGCGGCACTCGAACGGTTGCGTGCGCACCCATGTTGGGTGCGCGGGTACGACGGGTCGATGGCCGCGATGGTTGCGGTCAAGCAGATGACGAGCGAGCTGATCGGCCGGTTCTGTGGAGCGGCCACACGCGCAACTCACGCAGAGTGGGGTGGCGTCCCGCTGCGCCGTTACGGCGGCAGTCTCGAGATTCCCGACGAGACCCGGGCCGAGTGCGCGGTGCTCAAAGCAGTCGCCGCCAAGTACGTGATGCGGCGTGACGAGACGCTCGCCTTGCAGGAGCGGCAACGCGAGCAGCTCACAGAGCTGCTCGCTGCGGTCGCGACCGGAGCGCCCGGGACCCTCGAGCCGGCGATGCGCTCGGCGTTCGACGCGGCCGACGACGACGCCGCGCGACTCCGCGTGGTTGTCGACCAGGTCGCCTCGCTCACCGACACGTCTGCTCTCGCCTGGCACCAGCGCCTCGTCGCATGACCGTGGATGTCCTGGTCCGCATCGCGGACGCCGACGAGGTGCGGCCGCTACGGATGGCTGTGCTGCGCCCTGGCCTTCCGGTCGCCCCGTCGGACTACGACGAGCGGCCCGACACCCGGCACGTGGCGGCCATCGTGGGCGGCGAGGTCGTCGGTTGCGCGAGCGTCTTCCCGTCGCCCTACGACGACGAGCCGAAGGCGTGGCAGCTGCGCGGCATGGCGGTGTCCGGCGCCCTGCAGGGCGCCGGGATCGGTGCGCAGGTGCTGCTCGGTGCCGTCGACGTCGTCCGGGATGCGGGTGCTCCGCTGCTGTGGGCCAACGCGCGGGTTACGGCGCTCGGCTTCTACGAGCGCCTCGGCTTCGAGGTCGTGGGCGAGGAGTACCTCCACGGTCCCCTCGCTCTGCCCCACAAGATCATCCGGCTGGCGCTCTGAGCGGCGAATAGAATCGTTACGTGGGAGTCAGCTCTGCGGCGATCGGCAAGCAGAGTGGCGGCGTGCTCAGCATCGACGACCTTCGCGAGCTCGCGACCCTCCGGCGCAGGGACCTCGTGGCCAACATCGGCTACCTTGCCCTGACCTGGCTGATCATCGGCGGGGCCTTCACCCTTGCCGGGGTCTGGACATCCTGGTGGACGATTGCCCTCGCGTTCCTCATCAACTCGAGCCGCCAGCAGGTCCTGCTCAACATCGAGCACGAGTGCATCCACGCCAGCTTCAGCCGGGACAAGCGGCGCGACTCCGCGGTCGGAATCATTGCGTGCGCGTCCCCTGCCGGCTCGCCCTGGCACGACTCCCGGGCACGCCATCTCGCCCATCACCGCCTGCTCGCGACGCCTGACGACCCGGACCTGGCGCTGCACGACTCCGCCGACAAGAACACCCCGGCGAAACTCGTGCGCTATCTGGGGCTGAGTCTCTTCGGTGGTTACGCAGCGAGGATCCTGCTGTCCGGTGCGCCGTCCACGGTGTCGCGTGAGCTGCGGATCAGGGACTTCCGCAACCTCGTCGTAGCGCAGGTCGCCTTGTGGGGAACGTCGTGGCTCGTCTTCGGTGATTGGTGGCTCTACCTGGTCGTGTGGGTGCTGCCGCTGATCACGTTGACCGCCGCCGGCCACCTGCTGCGCAGCTTCGTCGAGCACGGCGTCCTCACCGAAGAGCGCCCGGAGCACGACAACCTGCTGGTGTCGATCAAGAGCAATCCGATCGAGCTCGCGTTCGTTGCGCCGTACAACATGAACCTCCACGCGGAGCATCACCTCTACCCGGCCGTGCCCGCCTTCCGGCTGCCGGAGGTTCGCACCGCCCTGCTCGACACGGCCGAGCCACCGCGGCTGATTCGGTCCTCCTACCTCACGGCCTTCGCGCGCTACGCGAAGTCGTTGGCATGACCGCGCCCGCAGCCCAGGACCCTGAAGCGCCGATCCGCACCGAGGACGTCCCCTGCACCGGCTGCGGCGCGCACGACGACGACGTGCTGTTCGAGGGCCGCGAGCACGAGTACCGCAACACGACGAGCGCGTCGTTCCCGATCGTGAAGTGCAAGGCCTGTGGCCTCGTGCGGCTCAACCCGCGACCGGCGGTGAGTGAGCTCGGCCGGATCTACCCGGCGGAGTACTACGCCTATCACCTGGTGCACGACGACGGCGGCTCGCCAGGGTTGGGCGAGCGGATCAAGGCCAAGCGCTACCAGAAGCGGTTCCGGAAGCTGCTCGAACGCGCCGCGCCGGGCAACGGCACCGCGCGGGTGCTCGACGTCGGCTGTGCAGACGGACGGCTGCTTACCTGGTACCGGGACGCGATCCCGGGACGGAAGATCGAGACCTTCGGCATCGACATCGGCGAGGAAGCGGTCGAGCGGGCGAGGGCGGCCGGTCACATCGCGGTGTCCGGCCGGTTCGAGAAGGACCAGGAGCTGCCCGACGGCACCTTCGACCTGATCGTCGCCAGCCACGTCATCGAGCACGTCGACGACCCGGTCGGGTTCGCCCGCCGCGCTGCGCAGCTGCTCAAGCCGGGCGGCGTCTTCATGTTCGCCACCCCCAACGTCGACTCGGCCGACGTACGCCGCTTCGGCCGGTTCTGGGGCGGCTGGCACTTCCCGCGCCACTGGACGCTGTACGACCCGGAGTCGGCGCAGCGGCTGGCCCAGCAGATCGGGCTGAACGTCGAGCAGATCTCCTATGAGGTCAACCCGGTCTTCTGGAACTGGACGTTCCACGCCTGGCTTCGAGACAGGCGCGGCGACGACTTCGCCGACAAGGTGTTCCCGCCGGTCTCGATCTTCCAGCCGGGGGTGCAGAGCTTCGTGTTGCTTTCGGTGTTCACGATCGTCGACATCCTCCAGAAGCTGATCACCGGCAAGACCGGCAGCATGCAGGTGGAGCTCCGCCGGCCCGCCTAGGGCACCCGCTGCCGAGCCCCGTCGGGGAGTCGCCCCCGCGCCGTACAGTGTCGGGATGCCGGGGCGGATCCGCGACGAGGACATCGCGACGGTTCGCGAGCGCATCGCCCTGGAGGCCGTCATCGGCGACCACGTCCAGCTTCGTAACGCCGGTGGCGGACGGATGAAGGGCCTGTGCCCCTTCCACGAGGAGAAGACCCCCTCGTTCACCGTCAACACCACGCTGGGCTTCTACAAGTGCTTCGGCTGCGGTGCTTCCGGGGACGTCATCACCTTCGTCCGCGAGATGGAGCACCTGGACTTCTCCGATGCTGTCGAGGTCCTCGCGCGCCGGGCGGGCGTCGAGCTTCGTCGCGAGGAGGGCGGCGCAGCGCCGTCCAAGGGCGGTGGTCAGCGGCAGCGCTTGCTCGACGCGCACATCGCCGCGCAGGAGCTCTTCGTTGCCTCGCTCGCGAGCCCGGAAGCGTCGATCGCTCGCGCGTTCCTCACCGAGCGCGGGTTCGACGAGGCGTCCTGGGAGCGGTTCGGTGTCGGCTATGCCCCTCACGGCTGGGATATCGCCGTCAACCACCTCCGGCGCAAGGGTTTCACCGACGCCGAGCTGCTCGCCGCGGGCATCGCGAGCCAGGGCCAGCGCGGACCGATCGACCGGTTCCGCGGCCGGCTGATCTGGCCGATCCGGGACCGAAAGGGCGACATCATCGGCTTCGGTGCGCGGCGGTTGCGCGACGACGACCAGGGGCCGAAGTACCTCAACACTCCCGAGACGCCGCTCTACAAGAAGAGCCAGGTCCTGTACGGCGTCGACCTCGCCAAGCACGACATCGCGACGAGCGGCAAGGCGGTGGTGGTCGAGGGCTACACCGATGTCATGGCCTGCCATCTCGCGGGCGAGACCACCGCGGTCGCGACCTGCGGGACCGCGTTCGGTGATGAGCACATCGCGATCCTGCGTCGCCTGCTGATGGACCAGGACGAGCTGCGAGGTCGGGTCATCTACACCTTCGACGGTGACGAGGCCGGGCGCAACGCAGCGCTGAAAGCCTTCGCCGGGGAGCAGAAGTTCGTCACGCAGACCTTCGTCGCCGTCCAGCCCGACGGTCTCGATCCCTGCGACCTCCGGCAGCAGCGCGGCGACCTCGCCGTGCGCGATCTGGTCGCCAGCCACATCCCGCTGGCTGAGTTCGCCATCCGGGCGACGCTCGAGCGCCACGACCTGTCGATCCCCGAGGGGCGCGTCGCTGCGTTGGCGGCGACGGCACCGGTGGTTGCGAAGCTGAAGGACACCTCGCTCCGTGACGAGTACGCCCGCCGTCTCGCCGGCTGGCTCGGCATGGAGGTCGAGCCGGTGCTGCAGCGGGTGCGTGCCGGTGGCGGCGTGGCGCCCGCCGCGCAGCCCGAGATGCAGCAACGACGCCGTCAGCAGGCCGCGCCGATGCCCGACCCCCGGGACCCGGAGCTCATCGTGGAGCGAGAGGTGGCGAAGCTCGTCGTACAACGTCCCGCCCTCGCCGGCCCGTTGTTCGACGGCCTTGGCGAGGAGTGCTTCACCTCGCCGGCCTATGCCGCGGTGCGGGCGGCGGTGGCGAAGGCCGGTGGCGCCGGACGCTCCAGCGGGGGCGCGGATTGGGTGTCGAATCTGGCCGAGGCCGCCGAGACCGACTCGATCCGCGAGCTGGTGACCGAGCTTGCCGTCGAGCCGCTGCAGACCTCGGACGAGGCCGACCCCCGCTACGCCCAGGCGCTGCTGGTCCGGCTCGAGGAGATGGCACTCACCCGTCGGATCAAGGAGCTGAAGTCGCGGCTGCAGCGGCTGAACCCGGTCGAGAACGCGGACGAGTACAACCGGATGTTCGGCGAGCTGATCGAGCTCGAGCGCGGGAAGAAGGGCCTACGCGCCAAGGCGGTCGGAGAGCTGCAGTGACATTCGAGGAGCCGATGCACCATCAGGCGTCACGGTCAGAGATGGCACTGCTCGCCACGGGTGTCCTGAGCTTCATCGCCTCGTTCTTCCCTTGGTACAGCGCGACGTTCGCGGGCGACGTCGCGGAGCTCGGCGTCACCGGCACCTACAACGCGTGGCACGGGCTGATGGCCGTCGGCATACTCCTCGTCTTGTTCTCTCTGGTCGTCACCGCGTCGGGACCGCTGCTCGGTGAGGAGCCGCCGCCGCGTGGCTTGGCGATCAGTGCCGCACTGCTGGCCTGCGCAGGCGCGGTCCTCGTGTTGGTCAAGAGCTTCGATCTGCCGAGCCTGGACATCCCTGGTGTGACGGCCCACCTGAGATGGGGCGGCTGGCTGCTCATCGCGCTGGTTCTCGTGCATGCGGTGCTCTGCCTGGTTCGTGCGGTCCAAGCACCCCGAAGCTGATGTCCGACGCGCCGAATCGGTGCTTGTGAGATGTGCAGTCGCGGCCTCAAGATCAAACTGACCGCGACTCGACAGGGGGAAGCCGATGTCCTTGTCCGCGCCTGACTTCAGGGCGTTGCCGCGTCACGATCAGGTAGCCCTTGGTGTGGGCGTCCTCGTCTTTCTCGCCTCGTTTCTGCCGTGGTACGGCGTCACCATCCTCGGGGTCTCCACGAGCTACACCGCCTGGCACGCCGGGCTCACGGCCTTCGGGCTGATCCTGCTCTTGCTCGCCACGGCAACGACCGCGGCAGAGCTGTTCGCCAAGGACGCGCTGCCGGAGCTTCCGGTCGGCAACCAGGTTGTCGAAGCCGGCCTCGCCGGCGTCGGGGCCCTGCTCGTGGTGATCAAGAGCCTTGACCTGCCGAGTGGCAGCGGGCTGGGTGTCGATGTCGGACTGCGGTGGGGCGGCTGGATCCTGATCCTCGCCACGGTCGCGCAGGCGGGTATCAGCGTCTTGCGCGCGGTCCACGCAAATGACGGTGCCGGCGGCGTCGGGCCGGTCTGAGGTTCTAGGCGACCGGCGCGGCGGCCGCGAGCTTGGCTTCCCGCTCTCGCACGTAGCGGGTCGTGTAGCGCTCGGCGTAGAACGACCCGATCGGCACCGCACCCGCGAGGACGGTCAGCACCAGCTGCACCGGCGTCATGCGGACGCGTCGCGTGAGGTCGAGCGTCAACAGGATGTAGATCGGGAAGAAGATCGCGCCGTGAACGACACCGACGAGCTGGTCCACGCTGTCGTGGCCACCCGCGAACTGCAGCGGCAGCCCGATCCCGAACAGCACGACCAGCAGGATGCTGACGATGATCGCGACGATCCGATAGCGAAGCAGCGCGCCCTCGACGCTGCGGAGGTCGAAGAACCCCCCTGCCATGTCAGGCTCCCCGTCTTGTCGCTGCCGCCGATCGGGCGTTCAGCCGAGCAAGATAGGCGTTGTACGCCGTCACCTCGGCGTCGTCCGCATCCGGCTCGGTCACCTGGGTGCTGATGCCGATCCGCACTCCGGGTCCCTTCTTGATGTCGGGCTCGGGGAGCGGCTTCGCGTTCAGGCGCGAGGTGGTGAGCGGCGAGCCATCCTCGCCTGTCTCGGCGGCCTCGAGCCGGATCGTCTTGACCCACAGCACGAGCCCGAAGACGGCGAAGCATGGCCACTGGAAGGCGTAGGCGTAGTTCTGGATGCCGCCGCTGCTTGACTGCGAGCGGTGCCACTGCCAGAGACCGAGGCGGAGCATGACCAGCACGATGGCGATCACGAACACGTGCCCTACCAGCCACTTCGGCGATAGCAGGACCCGCTTCACAAGCTCCACGGTAGTCTTGACGGCGAGTGGCAGTGCACGCACGGCCGCACGCTCGGTCCCCTGTAGCTCAATTGGCAGAGCAATCGGCTGTTAACCGATAGGTTCCTGGTTCGAGTCCAGGCGGGGGAGCAAATCCGCCCCGGTCAGCCTCGCCCGATCAGAACGGCGACGGGACTGGGATGTCGTTCAGTCGGTAGCCGAACGGTGGCGTCTCGCCCATGAGGTGCTGGACGAGGTAGTCCCACCGCTTGCGCACCCAGTACCCGTTGACGACGGCCCCGGCATGGACCGCGTTGGGAACCAGGAGGAAGTCGAAGTCCTTGTTGGCGGCGATCAGGGCATCCACGAGCCGCATGGTTCCGTGGGCGACGGCGTTGTCGTCCATCTCGCCGTGCTGCAGGTAGAGCTTGCCTTCGAGCCGGTCTGCGAGCGCGACGTTCGACTGCGCAAAGTAATCCATGTCTTCGGCGGTGCCGTAGAACTTCTCCGCCCATCCGACGTGGTTGATCCGGTTGTCGTGGTTGCCACACGAAGACACGGCGACCTTGAAGACGTCCGGACGGAGCAAGATCGCACGGGTGGACCCCCAGCCGCCGGCGGAGTGGCCGAAGATCCCGACTCGGTCGAGGTCCATCCACGGCCGCGTCTCGGCGAGCTGCTGGATGGCGGCGGCGTGATCGTCGACGAACAGAGAGCCGTTCTCAAGGCGCGCGGCATCGAGGAAGCTCTTGGTGCGAAGCGGCGACCCGCGGCCGTCGATGACGACCACGACGAAGCCCATGGCGTTGTAGAGAGGATGCTCGGCGGTCGCGACCATGGTGCCGCCGGAGGATGGGAAGCGCAGCGGACAGGCGCTCGACTGCGGACCCGGGTAGATGTCATCGAGCACGGCGTACTTCTTGCTCGGGTCGAAGTCGTGCGGCTTGTAGACGTTGCAGAAGATGTCGGTGACGCCGTCGGGCGACTTCACGACGACACGCTCCGGCGCTGCCCACCCGGCTTGGTAGAGCTTGGTCGCGTCGGCCTGCTCCAGTTCCATCACGACCTCGCCGGAGCTGTCGCGGAGTACGGCGACATTCGGCGTATCCCAGCGAGACGTGTTGTCGACGAAGTAGCGGCCGTGCTTCGCCGGCGCCGGATCGTGGTCGAGGCCGTCGGAGGTAATGGTGGTGATCTCACCGCCGTCGAGGGATACCGAGCAGAGCTCCATCAGATATGGGTCGCTGCCTTCGAGCCGGCCTGCGGCCGTGAACACGACGCGGCGCGCTTCCTCGTCGATCGCGACGACCCGTCGCACCAGCCAGTCGCCCGACGTCACATGGGTGACGCTGCCGCCGGGGTGGTGGAGCTCGAGGTGCCCCCACTCGCCGCGCTGCGCCCACCACAGCACCTCGCCGGTGCTCAGGGTGCGGGCATTGAACTGCGCGTACTCCGGGGCCAGGAGGAACTGCGTCTTCTCTGACTCCTCGATCACGCGTCGTACATCGCCGGTGGATGCATCGACCTCGTTGAGCCATACGTTGGCGTCGGAGCGGTCGACGAGAATGACGTAGTACTTGGTTTCGTCCTTGCTCCACCACACGCGGCCGTACGCCATCGGCGGAACGAAGGCAACGATGTCGGGATCGCCCTTGGCCTTGGTGATCTCGCCCGTCGCCACGTCGATCACCAGGTGCTCGACCAACGGCAGGTTCTCGATCGGGTCGCCGGCGCACGCGTAGGGGTAGCTGAGCACCTGCGGCCTGCTGCCGTCCTCTGGCGAGGAGCGCACGATGTGCATCAGCCCGACCGGGCGCTGGTCCAGGCGGTACGTGATGAACCGGCTCGAGTCTTCCGACCAGACGACGAGCGGGGGAAGTGCGACGCCGAGCTTCTGCCTGGTCTGCGCGACGGCGAAGGCCGGCATGTCGCCGTACCCGTAGTACTCCTCGCCATCAGTCGTCAGCTGCCGAACCTCGTCGGTCGTGTTGTCGCGGACGTGCAGGTTGTTCTCCTGCACGAACAGGGCCCAGCGGCCGTCGGGGGAGGGGTACTCGAAGGGGTTCGCCGCACCGAGCGCCTTGATGGCGTAGGTGTCGAGCGCAACCTCGACCTTCTGCCGCTTCGCGGTGAGTCGCAGCCCACCCTCGATCGGCTCGAGCTCGGTGACCTCGAGGGCGCCCGGCTCGACCTCGCCGTCGACGATGCCTTTCAGCGCCTCCGCCAGGCGCTCGTGGTCGAACGCTGGTGCCTTGGTGCGTGCGGCGGCGTCCACGAGGACGTACTCGCTGCGGTCATCGCGAACGTTCTCGTACCAGAACAGATCCGTGTCGCGGATCCAGTTCGGCTTGACCGTCGGGGAGTCGATCAGACTGCGGACGTGGGGCCGGAGGAACTTCTCTGCGTTGGCGTAGCGGGCGGCGAAGTCCGGGGTGGCGGAGTCGGACACGGAGGCTCCAGTCGGATGGCGGTTGTGTCCTACGAGCGTATGACAAATGGTACGGCGTGCATACCAAGGTGGAGCACCTGGGACGATTCAGCGACGGGGCGGTAGCTCAGCTGGTTAGAGCAGGGGACTCATAATCCCTTGGCCGCGGGTTCGAGTCCTGCCCGCCCCACCACGGTCGAATTCGATTCGGTCGCCGCGTAGGGTCACCGCGTGCTGAGCCGCCGCGTCACTGCGCTCGCGATCTCGGCGGCGGCTGGACTCGGCGGACTGATCGCGCCGCACGCCTCCGCCACGCCCGGGGGAGAAAACGGTGCCTCGCATCAGGGTGCGGCGATCAGCTCACCAGGTCGCGTGAACCGCCCGCCCGCCCGAGTCCCCGGCCTGCCGGCCGGAGTGCCTCGTGCTGCACTACTGGCTGAGCCGAGGCTTCCCGAACCTGCCCACGCTGTGTGGCCGTTCCCGAGTGCGTTCTCCCGGACGTCGGGCACCGGACGGCTCGATGACGGCGCCATGCTGTGGACCGACTGGGTCTACGACGACCACGGCGCAGCGGCACCGACAGGCGCGCCACTGTCGACCGGCAGCGCGACGATCAGCATGCTCGCGCCGTCGCAGGGGCTCGCGTCGTACTCGAACGCCGCGGCGCACGGCAATGGTGCCGACATCTTCCGCGCCGCGGTCGGCCTGACGCCGAAGGCGTCGTACTGGCGAGTCGACTGGAACACCCTCGCTGACCCGGATGTGCCCGTCGCCGAGTGGACGTTCGACACCGACAACGACGTTGCCTCCGGCGCCACCGACTGGCCCGCGGGTGCCGGGGTCCGTTCGCCTGGGATCGACAGGTCGCTCGTCGTGTCAGCCAAGGCGGTGCAGCTCATCGACGGTGCCGGCCATCCGACCGACGTGCTGAGCCACGGCGGGTCACTGACGGTGGATCGAGCCAGCCGCAGCTTCGTCGTGCGCGTGCCGCGCAGCCTGCTGCCCGTGGCGGGGACCTGGCGAATCCGGCTCGCCAGCGGCGTCGCATCGAGCGATGGCCGAAGCTTCGCGCCGGCGGACTACTCCGGCGGCGCCGACGCCCAACAGGCGGACCATCTGCCGCGCGTCTACAACGTCACGTTCCGTGGCCTGCGCCAAGAGCCGCCGGTCTACCGCGACGGTCTCACCGACTCGCAGGTCGCAGCTCTTCAGGCGTTCGTCGCCGCCAACCCGACCGACGCGATTCTCGGCGTCGATGGTGTCGCGCGGGCCGTGACCGGCAACTTCTGGATGGAAGACCATCAGGCGGACGCACTGGCTCGCGGCAACGTTCAGCCGTTCTACCGCGACCTCACCTGGTCGCAGCTCGGCCACAGGCGCTACACGCCGCAACCGCACCCGCGCGGCTACAGCAATCGCTGGTACGTCTCACGGCTGAACCTCGGCCAGGGTGTGGTCGCGAACGCGGGAACCGTCTCGCCCGGTGACCTCCGCCCCAACTACCTGTCGAGGGTGCAGCCCTACGCCGTCTACGTGCCGCACCACATGTCGTTGCGCAAGCCGCACCCACTGACCTGGGTCTTGCACTCGCTTGGTGTGAACCTCAACCAGTACGGCGCGCTCGATCCGCGCCTGTTGCGTGCGGAGTGCGAAGACCGGCGCTCGATCTGCGCGACGACGGAAGGCTTCGCCCCGGACGGCTGGTACTTCGACGAGGCCGAGGTGGACTTCTGGTCGGTGTGGCACGCGCTGGCGACCTCCTACCGACTGGACTCGCGGCGGACCGTGATGTCGGGCTACTCGATGGGCGGCTGGGCGTCGTACAAGCTGACCCTCGAGCACCCTGACCTGTTCAGTCAGGCGATGCCGCTCGAGGGCCCACCGAACTGCGGCATCCGCATCATCGAGCTCAACGGCAGGCAGGTCGCCATCCCGGCTTCGGCGCAGGGCGGTGGCGCGAACGGTGATCACTGCGGCAGTGACGGCTACACCACCCCGTTGCTCGGCAACGCGAAGTGGGTTCCCTACGTCGTCACGCAGGGCGGGATCGACGAGCTCGTGCCGTTCCCGAGCGATGTCCAGGCGACCAACGACATGCGAGCGCTGGGCGACCGCTACACGTTCTTCCTGCTGCCCGCCGACGACCATCTCCTCTACGCCTTGCAGGACCGGTTCGGCGGGATCGTGCACGCACTCGGCGCGCAGATCCCGAAAGTGAAGCGCGACCCGGGATCGATCGTCTACCGGTGGTTCCCCGACCTCGACTCAGCGTCGCTCGGGATCGGTACGACGACGGCGTACTGGATCACGCACCTCACTGCGTCGACTCACGCACCGGGCGCGATCGCGTCGGTTCGCGCACGGTCCTATGGGATCCGGCAGCGGTCGATCACGGCCGTACGCCATGCTCCTCAGGTCGTCGCCAACCCGTTGCCCGCGGTGAGGACGCAGCTCACCTGGCGCCGTGGCCGGTGGTCACGCGCCGCGGACCGGCTGACGCTGTGGGTGGCAAACGTGCGTGCGCTGACAGTCGACGCCGCGCGAGCCCGGTTGAGCTGCCCGGCCGTCACGGTGATCACGGACCGGCCGGTTCGAGTCACGCTTACCCATCTCCGCGGTGAGACGCGAGGCGAACGCATCACTCGGCGTGTCCCGGCGGGGCGCCTTCACCTCCGCGCGGTCTGCTGACCTACTTGCTGGGCTCGGGCAGCGAGCAGTGCACCTTCGGGTTAGCGCCGACGTAGTTCAGCGGTCCCGCGAAGATCGTGGCGACGATGGTGCCGGCGTGCGCGCACGTGCGGTGATTGTCGTTGTAGTAGTGCCGCTGCCAGCCGGCGAGCGCTCCGATGGCGAGCCAGATGACGACCAACGTTGGAATGATCCGAAACACGGCGTAGGCGTTCCCGATCTTGATCGCAACAATCACCTTGCGTGACACCATCGGGGGGTGACCCGCGACGACCGGCTGCTGGTCACCGCCACGGCCCTGCTGGCCGGCTTCCTGGGCGCAGAGGTCACCGTCGCCCTGATCGTCCACTCTCTCGCACTTCTCGCAGACGCGGGCCACATGGTCACCGACGTCGTCGCTCTCGGCGCCGCTGTCGTGGCGGCTCGGCTGGCGCGCCGGCCCGCATTCGGTCACTGGACGTTCGGTCTTGCGCGGGCCGAAGTGCTGTCGGCGGCCTTCAACGGAGTGACGCTGCTCGTGGTCGCGATCCTGGTCACCGTCGAGTCGGTCCGACGCCTGGTGAGGCCGGCCGACCCGAATGGGCGCGCGATGATCGTTGTCGGCGCGGTCGGGCTGGCCGTGAACCTCGTCGCGGCTGCGGTCCTGTCGCGTACCGAGCGCCGGTCGATGAACCTCGCCGGTGCGATGGCCCACGTCGTCACCGACGCCTACGGCTTCGCGGCCGCGCTGATCGCGGGAGTCGTGATCGTGACCACCTCGTGGCCGCGCGCTGACCCAGTCGCATCGCTCGCCCTGGTGGTCCTGCTGCTGCTCACGGCTCGCCGTTTGTTGGTGGCCTCTGGGCGCGTTCTGCTCGAGGCCGCGCCGAGCGAGGTCGACATGGCGCTGGTCCGGGAGCACTTGCTGGGAGCCGACCACGTCGTCGACGTCCACGACCTGCATGTTTGGACGGTCGCCTCCGGGCTACCTGCACTTTCGGTGCATGTGGTGATCGCGGACGAGTGCTTCACGGGAGGGCGCGCTCCGGTGCTGCTTGACGAGCTTCAGTCGTGCCTCGCCGGCCACTTCGACGTGGAGCACTCGACGTTCCAGCTGGAGCCCGCGGGTCACAGCGACCACGAGCCGGCACTCCACTAGGTCCTGCTGTGAGCTCGCCTGAGCGGCCGCCATCTGTCGGCTCGGTCCGTCTCGCCGCGGCCTTCGTGGTGGTGGCGCTCAACCTTCGCCTCGTCATCGCCAGTCTCGGGCCGGAGCTGGACCGCGTTCGCGACGGGCTTGGGCTGTCGGACACAGCGACGTCCGTGCTCACCGCGCTGCCGGTCTTCGTGTTCGGCATCCTCGCCCTTGCCGGCCCTTGGGTGTCGCACAAGCTCGGCCTGCGCCGGTCGATCCTTCTGGTGCTCGCGCTCCTGGTCGGCGGATCGGCGCTGCGGATCGGGCCGGACGGCTTCACGTTGTTCGCGGGCACCCTGCTCGCGGCGACGGGGATCGCGATCGCCAACGTCCTGATGCCGATGGTTGCTCGTCGTGAGTTCCCGACCCGTACCGGCCTGATTCTGGGCTTGACGACGACCGCCACGATCGGGTCGGTCGCGCTGGCCGCCGGATTGACCGTCCCCATCGCGAACGCGCTGGGCTCGGGCTGGCGCGGTGGGCTCGGCGTCTGGGCCGCACTGACCGGGCTCACGCTGCTGATCTGGCTGCCGTTCGCGCTGCAGGAGCACGAGCGCGATCAGGGGGCTCCACCGCACCTGTCCCGCGCGATGCTGCGCAGCCCGCTCGCATGGATGATCACGTTGTTCTTCGGTCTGCAGTCGCTCAACGTGTACGTCGTCGTGAACTGGCTGCCGTCGATCTACCGAGATCACGGCTACTCCCACTCTGCTGCAGGTGGGCTGCTGGCGCTCCTCAACCTGGTTCAGCTCCCGGTTGCCCTCGTCGTACCGTCCATCGCGAGCCGGATGCGCAGCCAGCACTTGATCGTCGTCGGCGTCATCGTCTGCTCGGCCGTGGCGTTTGTCGGCATCCTGGTCTCGCCCACCCGCCCGACGGTGTTGTGGCTGATCGTGCTCGGCCTTGCGCAGGGCGCGGCGTTCCCGCTGTGCCTGAGCTTCGTCGTGCTGCGCGCCGGCTCGAACGCGGAGACGGCGCAGCTGTCGACCATGATGCAGGCGATCGGCTATGTCATCGCCGGCATCGGGCCGCTTGTGTTCGGAGCGATTCACGCAGCGACGAACTCGTGGCGCGGTCCGCTCATCTTCTTGATCGTCTTGCTGGTTCCTGAGCTGGTCGCTGGGCTGCGCGCCGCTTCGCCCGGCTTTATCGAGCTGAAGGCAGATGCGATCAAGAAAACTGCGGCGTAGGCTCTCGCACTTCGAGCCGGAGGAGTTCCCCAGATGTTGCACCCGCGAGGTGCGGCGTCACCTGCCGTTGCAGTGATGGCGTCGCTTGTGTTGCTGACGTCCGCTGCGCCCGTGGGCGCAAGCGATCATGGCAACTACGCGTTCTGCCCGCCTGCGCGTACCACGTCGGCGAGCGACCTCAACTGGAGTCACGACCGGCTCGCCCCGGGCGTCTCACTCGCATCGACGACCATGCGCGGCGACCGCGGCAAGGTCGAGGTGCGCGTCGTACGAGTCGATCTCACCCACCGAGGCGTGTCGGTCTCGCCGCTGCACGGCTCGTTGTCCAGCGGGCGCGTTCTGACGTCGCTTGCGTCGAACCGAAAGCTCGTCGCGGCCACGAACGGCATGTACTTCAACCTCACCTATGGCTCGCCAAAGGTGCCGTTCATCAGCCACCGGCGGCCGATGGTGCTCACCGAGCGCCCGCAACGCGTCGCGGGTATCGGTGTCAACAACCGCGCACAGGACGGCGACGTCTGGCTGTCCGGCTCCGTTCGCTCGGGCAACGCGCTCGGACGTCTCGTCGCGGTGAACGTGCCGTACGTGCCGAAGGGCCTGTCGGTCTACACGGGCGCATGGGGTCGACGCCACATCCCGTTGCCGTCCGGCGCGAAGAGCCGCGAAATCCGCCATGGTCGGATCACGTCCGGCGCAGGTCGTCACCGGGTGACGCCACACGGTGGCCGGCTGCTGGTCGCCCGCGGCTGGCCGGCTGTGCACTGGCTGCGGTCGCTGCCGCGACACGCGCCGATGTCGATGCGCATGCACGTCGGGACGGACGCACCGGTCGCGTTCCGGCAGGCCTATGGCGTCGGCACCCACACCGTCTCGCATGCCGACCAGATCAGTACCGGTCTGTACTGCAGTCACCACGAGTACTACGCCGCCCGTACCGGCATCGCTTGGTCGCGCAGCCACCAGACGCTGATGCTCGTGACAGCGGTGAGCCCGCGTGGGCCTGACCACTACGGCTTGGACGAGAACCAGATGTCAGCGTTGCTGGTGAATCTGCGCGCCGCCGGCGCCTACGCGCTGGATGGCGGCTACTCGACCGGGATGGTTGCGCGGATTCGCCACCACCGACACCGCGGCTTGACCCTGATCGCCGGACATCACCACCGCCAGCGTCAGATTCCGGTCGGGGTCGGCGTCTTCTACCGTCGCTGAGCGGCCGCTGACTGCACGACCTCGGTGCACGGCAGCGCAGGATCGCAGCTCACCGAGTCGACGCCGGCATGCCGCACGATTCGCGCGACGAGGGAGTCGCGCTGCGCGATCGTCGCGGTCGGCTTGAGGATGACCCGGAACGACGCCGGCGTCTGCGACCGAGGTACCGCGGCCCAGCACGTGTAGAGCCGCTGGAACTCCGCGTACGCCTCGCGGCTCGACTCGAAGTAGGTCGTCTTGACGATCGGGGAGCGCCTGAGCACCTGCCCCAGAGTTGCGGCAGACGTCGCGCGCCCGCTCAGGAAGACGGAGACGTCGATGTGGCCCACCCAGGGGGACTTGCGCTGTTCGAAGGTGGTGGCGTTCTGCGACGTACACGTGCTCGGCGTGGCGACCGGCTCGCTCAGGAACCCGTCGATGTCGGGAAGGGAGCGTGCTCCCGGCTGCGGGCTGGAGCCGCCACCGCCGCAGCCGGCGAGTCCGACTCCGAGGAGCAGCATGATCACGGCCTTCCGCCGAAGCGACACGGCGTGTCGCCGCGGCATCAGCGGCGTCGGAACACGCCGCGGGCGGCGTTGCCGAGAAACAGCGCCCACCAGACCAGCCCGGTCAGGAACACGACCGCGAGAACGAGCAGGGCGACGTACCGCACGGTTCCTAACCTACCGGCGGCGCGTCCGCCCGCGGGTGCAGGATGCGCGCCTCGATCGCGCGTAGCTGGTCGGCGAGATGCCGGCTCGGGTGGTAGCGACCCAGCACGAGCCGTGAGCGGCTGAGCAGGCAGCACCCGGCGACCATGACCACGGCACCGATGATCTCGAAGGACAGGGCGGTCGCCGACGTACCGAGATGCTCGCCGAGAGCGAAGATTCCGATCAGCATCCCGGCGAGTGGCTCGCCCACGGTCATGCCGGGCAGCCCTGCGGCAAGCGGGCCGACCTGGTACGACGACTGCATGAGGATGACGCCGTACCCGCCGGCCAGGAGGAACAGGTACGGCTGCCAGGACAGCGCCAGCGTCAGCGGGTGGTGGGTGAGGGCGTGGGCGCAGTAAGGCGTGAGCGCATCCTGCAGCCCGAACAGCACGCCGGAGGCGGTGCCCAGCAGCGCAGCCCGCGGCGCCGGCCAGGGGCTGCGCTTCGCTAGCGCGACGAGGGCGAGGGCAGCGCCGAGGGCGGCGAGGACGACCAGCAGCCAGTGGTAGCCCGGCATGTCCGAACGGCCCGGAGTGGGGGAGCCGAGGCCGAGGAAGAGCCCCAGGCCGGCGCAGACCAGAGCCGCACCGGCCCAGTCCAGACGCTGGAGGCGCTCCCGCCGCCAGGTGGCCGCCAGGGGGAGGGCGAACAGCAGCGACAGCGTCAGGACGGGCTCGACGACTGCGAGGTTGCCGTCGTCGAGCGCGACTCCTTGCAAGCCCTGGCCGGCGAACATCATCGCCAGCCCGAGCAGCCACAGCGGATGGCGCGCCAGCATGCCCAGCAACCGCGGCGAGAGCACGAGCCTGTCGGGCGTCCGATGCGCCTCGTGGTACTGCAGCACGATGCCGACGGCGTAGCAGCCGGCCGCGAGCAGCGACACGATGAGCACCAGGGCCATCGGCGTGTCCTTCTTCCTCTGGGTCTCGGGAGGGGCCGAGGCTAGTGAGGTCGGCATGAAGGAACCCTGAATCCAGAGCTACCTGGGGAAATCTGCCCCGCCACCACGCGCCGTACGCCGGTGCTGGTACTTGTGGGGCTGATGGTGCAGAATGGATTCGCACGCCCGCGTTACGTGACGCTGCTCGACCGAGATCGCTGGGGAAGGCGGTCCCTCGACGAGCAGATGGAGGTCACGGTGAGCGCTCGGGGTGTGCTGTACGTGCACTCGTGCCCGCCAGCGGTGCGCCCACATGTGGAGTGGGCGGTCGCCGGCGTGCTCAACGTGCCGGTGAAGCTCGACTGGCACGACCAGCCGATCGCTCCGGGCTGCCTGCGCGCTCAGACCGGCTGGCGCGGTCCGGGCGGCACGGCGGGCAAGCTCGCTGCTGAGCTGCGAAGCTGGCCTCTGCTGCGGGTCGAGATCACCGAGGAGCCCAGCGACGGCTGCGACGGTGAGCGCTACGCGATGACCCCCGATCTCGGCGTGTTCCGGGCGACGATGAGCGCCAACGGCGACGTGCTGGTCCAGGAGGACCGGCTGCGAGCTGTGCTCGCAGAGGGCGCCGACCTGATGTCGACCAGGCACGCGATCGACCGGCTGCTCGGTACGGCGTGGGACGACGAGCTGGAGATCTTCAGGCGCAGCGGGGACGGAACCCCGGTGCGCTGGCTCAGCGCAGCCGTCTAGGCGCGGACCAGGGTGACCTAGTCGGTCGGGGCGGCCGACTCCGCAGGTGGCGTGCTCCAGGCCGCGGCGATGAGCAGGATGCCTCCCACGGCCATCAGACCGAAGCCGACCCACAACAGCGCCTGGGAGAGCGTGTCGAGGACGTGGTTCCCGGAGATCGCCCGGATGCCTTCGAACAGCAGCAGCGCGGTGCCGATCGCGCCGGTGACGGCGCCCACGAGGGTCAATCGCACTCTGGAAACGGTACCGCCGGATCGCCGTGGAAGCGGTTAGCTCTCGGTGGCGGGGCGGTGGGTGTCGAGCAGGCACTCGACCGGGGCGGTGAGCACGTCGACGATGTCGTCTTCGAGCGCGCCCGCGACCAGCAGTCCACAAGCGGCGTCGATGGACAGCCGCAGGACGCGGTCGGTCTCGACGTCGCGCCCTCGCTCGTGGCAGGTGCGGCAGTACCGCTTGCGCTCGCAGTCGCCGGTGTGGCGGATCAGCTGCCAGATGCGGCGCCGCGAGGTGAGCACGGCGGCGTGCCATGCCTCTTCGCGGGCCGCGCAGCGGATGTCCTCGTCGAGCGACGTACCGGCCTTGAGGATCATGGCGTGCTCGCCCATGGCCTGATTGTCGTGACAGGTCGCGGCGAGTCGCGGCAGCGCCTGAAGCAAGGTGTTGACCTCGGAGGAGCGGTTGCCGAGGTCGGGCGCGGTCAGCCGGTCGTTCGGGTAGACCACGCGCCAGGCGCGGGTGAGGGAGGCGTGCTCGGCGGCGGTGATGACCGGCCGCGCATACGCGCCCGCGATCGCGTCGCGGACGGCCTTGAGGGCCGTGGAGGCGACCTCAGGCTCGACGGTGAGGTACTCCTCGCCGCCGCGGATCTCCTCCGCGAAGATCACCTGGACCGTCTCGAACGCGGCGAGGGCGTCGAAGACGAGCGGGGAGTCGGGCTCGAGCGCGTGCCGGCGCGCCTCGGCGAGCTCGGAGGTGTTCTGCCAGGCGCCCGCCAGCTCGGCCAGGCCGAGGTCGGTGATGCACGGGAGCTGGGAGGTGATCGACAGGATCTCGAGCGCGTTGGGATGCGCGTCCAGCGTCGAGATGACGACGGACCCACGGCGGTTGGACACGGCCTGCCCCTCCCAGTTGCAGACGCCTTGGGAGGCATTGTTGAGCGTGAAGCCCGCCTAGCCCCGCAGAAACGCCGAGCGTGGGCGGGTGATTCGGTCAGGTCAAGGGGATCGCATGTCACATGCGTGTCGTGAAATGCGACACCTGTGTGACATGCGGGCCGTTATTCACGACACCTGTGTGACATGCGATCCAGGCGGCGCGGGACCTAGGCCAGCCCGTAGCGCTCGATCGCCTGGCCAGGCAGCTCCGGCTTGACCTCCTCGATGCGAGCCAGCTCGGTCAGCGTGGCGAGCACGATCGACTCGGCATCCACCGAGAAATAGCGGCGTAGTGCCTGACGAGTGTCGGATCGCCCGAACCCGTCGGTCCCGAGCGACGACCAGTCGCCGGGCACCCACTTCTCGATCTGGTCCGGTACGGCGCGCATCCAGTCGCTGACCGCGATCACCGGGCCGGGCGCGTCCCCCAGCTGCTGGGTGATCCACGGCTTGCGCTGTGCCGTGGCGCCGCCCGAGGCCGCGGCGAGGCGGTTCTCCTTGTCGCAGATCAGGGCCTCACGCCGCAGCTGGGTCCAAGACGTCGCGCTCCAGACATCGGCGGCAACCCCCCAGTCGTCAGCCAGCATCCGCTGGGCGTCGAGTGCCCAGTGGATCGCCGTGCCACTGGCGATCAGCTGCGCCCTCGGCGCGTTGCCGTTGCCGGGGAGCTCGGGAGCCGCCGCGAAGCGGTAGAGCCCTCGCAGCACCTGCTCGTCGAGATCGGGCAGGTCGGGGGCGGCGGGCTGCGGTTTCGGCTCGTTGTAGAGCGTCAGGTAGTAGAAGACGTCGGTGTCCTCGCCCGGCAGCGCTTCGCCGTACATCCGGCGCAGTGCGTCTCGCATGATGATCGCGAGCTCGTAGGCGAACGCCGGGTCATACGCGACGCAGGCCGGGTTGGTCGCCGCGAGCAGCAGCGAGTGACCGTCCTCGTGTTGCAGGCCCTCGCCGTTGAGCGTCGTGCGGCCGGCGGTCGCTCCCAGCAGGAACCCGTTCGCGAGCTGGTCGGCCATCGCCCACATCAGGTCACCAGTCCGCTGGAACCCGAACATCGAGTAGAAGATGTAGATCGGGATCATCGGCTCGCCGTGTGTTGCGTACGCCGAGCCGGCGGCGATCACGCTCGCCATCGAGCCGGCTTCGCTGATGCCCTCGTGCAGGATCTGGCCCTGCGTGTCCTCCCGGTAGGACAGCAGCAGCTCGGCGTCGACCGGGTCGTAGCGCTGACCGTGCGTCGAGTAGATCTTCGCGGTCGGGAACATCGCGTCCATGCCGAACGTCCGCGCCTCGTCCGGGATCACCGGCACGAAGCGCGGCCCGATCGTCTTGTCCTTCATCAGGTCCTTGAGCAGCCGGACGAACGCCATCGTCGTCGCCACCTGCTGTTTGCCGGAACCCTTGCGGAAGACGTCGTAGACCTTGTCGCCGGGCAGGACCAGCGGCTTCGAGCGATCCATGCGATGCGGCACATAGCCGCCGAGCGCGCGCCGGCGCTCGTTCATGTAGGAGATCTCGTCGCTGTCCAGGCCCGGGTGGTAGTACGGCGGAAGGTCGGCGTCGAGCGCCGAGTCCGGGATCTCCAGGTAGAGCCGATCGCGGAACTCTTTGAGCTCGGGCTTGGTGAGCTTCTTCATCTGGTGCGTCGCGTTGCGTGCCTCGAAGTCCTTGCCGAGCGTCCAGCCCTTGATGGTGTGGGCCAAGATCACCGTCGGCTGACCGACGTGGTCGCGCGCTGCCTTGAACGCGGCGTACACCTTGCGGTAGTCGTGACCACCTCGCGACAGCCGCGTGATCGCCTCGTCGGAGAGGTGCTCGACCATCTTGCGCAGGCGCGGGTCGCGGCCGAAGAAGTCCTCACGGATGAATGCTCCGTCACTCACCGAGTACTTCTGGAACTGCCCGTCCGGTGTCGTGTTCATCGCGTTGACGAGTACGCCGTCCGCGTCACGCGCGAGCAGCTCGTCCCACTCGCGGCCCCACACCACCTTGATGACGTGCCAGCCGGCGCCGCGGAAGTAGGACTCCAGTTCCTGGATGATCTTTCCGTTGCCGCGCACCGGCCCGTCGAGGCGCTGCAGGTTGCAGTTCACGACGAACGTGAGGTTGTCGAGCTCCTCGCGGGCGGCGACGCCGAGCGCACCGAGCGACTCGACCTCGTCCATCTCGCCGTCGCCGAAGAAGCCCCACACGTGGCTGCGTGAGGTGTCCTTGATCTGGCGGTCGTGCAGGTAGCGGTTGAACCGCGCCTGGTAGATCGCCTGTAGTGGCGACAGCCCCATCGAGACGGTCGGGAACTCCCAGAAGTCCGGCATCAGACGCGGATGTGGGTACGACGGCAAGCCGCCTCGGCTGATCTCCTGCCGGAAGCCGTCGAGCTGCGCCTCGGTCAGCCGGCCCTCGAGGAACGCGCGGGCGTAGACGCCGGGGGAACCATGGCCCTGGATGTAGACCTGGTCCCCGGACTCGCCTCCTTCCTTGCCTCGGAAGAAGTGGTTGAAGCCGACCTCGTAGAGGCTCGCGCTGCTCGCGTACGTCGCGATGTGGCCGCCGACGTTGGTCAGCGTGTTCGCGCGGCTGACCATGATGGCCGCGTTCCAGCGGATGTAGGCGCGAATCCGGCGCTCGATGAACTCGTCGCCGGGGAACCACGGCTCGTCCGCGACCGGGATGGTGTTGATGTAGTCCGTCGAGCGAAGCGCCGGGACCCCGACCTGTCGTTCACGGGCCCGCTCGAGCAGCTTCAGCATCAAGAACCGGGCACGACGGGCGCCCGCCGAGTCGATGACGGCGTCGAGGGAGTCGAGCCACTCCTGGGTCTCGCTCGGGTCGACGTCAGGGATCTGGCTGGGCAGGCCGTCGCTGATGACGGAGTAGCGGTTCCGGCCCGTCGCCATGCCCATGACGCTACGCCCGAGCGTGTGACCCCCGGGTAACAGAGGTTGTTGGCTCAGCATGAACACTTGCGTTCCGACCCACGCACAGGGTGGACTAAACGGACGCGGCCCGCCGATTCCACGTCGGGCCGGTCCTGAGCAGGAGGTAACCCGAGGTGAGCGCCACCGACGGCGGTGCAGCGCACGGCGTCGCGGACAAGCTGGGCATCACCGAGGGTGTGGTCGTCCAGGAGCTTGGCTGGGACGACGACTGCGACGACGAGCTTCGCCAGCTGATCGCGGAGCGCGCCGGCTCGGAGATCGTTGACGAGGACTACGACGACGTCGTCGATGTCGTCATGTTGTGGTGGCGCGAGGGCGACGGCGATCTGGTCGACGCGCTGGTCGACGCGCTCGGTCCGCTCGCCGACCACGGTGTGATCTGGCTGCTGACTCCGAAGGCGGGTCGTGACGGCCACGTCGAGCCGAGCGACGTCAGCGAGGCGGCGCCGACCGCCGGGTTACAGCAGACCTCGAGCATCGCTGCCGCAGCTGACTGGAACGGCGCTCGGCTCGTCGCGCCGAAGGCGGCGCGAGCGAAGCGATGAGTATCGGCGTCGGCCCTGCTGTCGGAGACAAGGCGCCGGCGTTCCAGCTCAGAGACCAGCACGGCGGCGAGCAGTCGCTTGCCTCGCGGTCGGGCGAGCGGAACGTCCTCCTTGTCTTCTACCCCTTCGCCTTCACCGGCGTTTGCAGCGGCGAGATGCTCGCGCTGCAGGACCACGCGGATGACTGGGTCGAGCGCGGCACCGACGTGCTCGCGGTCTCGTGTGACCCGGTTCCGTCGCTGAACGCGTTCGCGGACGCGAATGGCCTGACGATTCCGCTGCTGTCCGACTTCTGGCCGCACGGTCAGGTCTCCAAGGCGTACGGCACGTTCGACAACGATCTGGGCGCCGCCGGCCGTGCGACGTACCTGATCGACAAGGCCGGAACGGTCCGCTGGACCGTACAAAGCGCGATCGCAGACGCTCGCGACGTCAGCGACTACCTCGAGGCCCTCGACAGCATCTAGCCTCGATCAGCGCACGGGTCCTATAGCTCAGTTGGCTAGAGCACCTCGCTTACAACGAGGGGGTCGCAGGTTCGAGTCCTGCTGGGACCACCCTGTGATCTCTCACGACATAGGAAACCTCTGAACCTGCGGGCTCAGGGGTTTTCGGTCGTTCGGGGCGGTGGTTGGGGCTGGTAGTCCTTGTCGGGATTGAGGGTTAGATCGCGCAGGAGTTCCCCGGTGGTGGCGTTGACGACGCGGACGTGAAGGTCCTGGACGAGCAGGATGACGTGGGTTCGGGCGTGGGTTCGACCGACGCCGATGTGGTGGAGTCGGCCGGCGTGGCGCAGGGTGACGACGCCGGAGTCGTCGATGCGGTCGCGGCGGACCCGGTCGTGGTTGTCGGCGTCCCGGCTTGCGGTCGGGCTCGCTTTGGGCAGCGAGTGGTAGATCGCGGCGGGGGTCGCGCTGCGCGGCAGCGAGCGGTGCGGGCGGCGGTGGTTGTACTCGTCGAGGAAGGTGTCGAGCAGGGTCTGGAGATCGCCGAGGGTGGCGGGTTGGACCGGCTGGGCGCGGAGCCAGTTCTTCATGGTCTGCTGAAACCGTTCGACCTTGCCGCAGGTGGTCGGGCGGTTCGGGGCGGAGTTCTTTTGCCGGACGTGCAGCCGGCGCAGCTCGTGTTCGAAGCTGTTGCGTCCGCCTTTGCCGCCGGATAGGCGGGTGGTGAACACCATCCCGTTGTCGGTCAGTGTCGAGGCTGGGATCCCATGGCTGGCAACGGATCCGCGGAAGTTGGCGAGCACGATCGGGCCGGTGACCCGGGCGTGGGCGGTGACCCGCAGCGCGTAGCGGGCGCAGTCATCTAGCCAGCTCAAGATCTCGCTGTCGGTCCCGGTGGACAGCGGGTAGTGGGTGAAGTCGGACTGCCAGGTCTCGTTCGGTAGGTCGGCTTCGAACCGCACGTATGAGGATTTGGGTCGCTTCGCGGGTTCGGGGGTGACCAGGCCGGCCTTGGTCAGCTGCCTGGCGATCGTGGCCGTCGACACCGTGATCCGATGGGTGCGCTGAAGGTGCCAGGCGATCGTGTCCGGACCGGCGTCCAACCCCGCGTTAACCAGACGCTGACGCAACTCGATGATTCGCTCGACCGCGGCCGCCGGTGTCGCGTTCGGATTCGACTTCGGTCGCCGTGACCGTGGCGTGAAGGCCGCCTCACCCTCGCCCCGATACCGCGCGACGAGTTTGCTCACCCAGCCCTTCGACACCCCGTAGGTGCGCGCGACCTCAGCCTGCGAACGACCCTCGATCACGACCGCGGTGATGACCAGACGCGCCTTCGACATCGACGATCATCGCGACGCCGGAGTTTCCTATGACGCGAGAGAGAGGTTTCCTATGTCCTGACGGAGGACACTGCTGGGACCACCCGATCGGTTATTCGCACGACGCGCGGGTACGCGGCTCATCGAGCCCAGTAGTGACCCTGTCCCCTAAAGCAGCCTGGGGGAGTCGTGCGGCCCACGCGCGTTCTCGTGATCGCGGTAGCGATGGTGTTCGGGGGCTTGAGTCCGGCTCGTCCGGCCTCGGTTCCCCAGCACCCCGCCCACAATCTGAAGCCGAACCCGGACTACCTGCCGGCGTGCGTCGAGCAGGGGCCGAACAGTCATCGATGCATCTCACAGAGCGTTGCCGCGATCGAGAACGCCAGGGCGCGGGAGTCGATGCGCCGGCACAGGCTGGTGCTGCCTCGGAACTACGCCTCCCTCACCGCACCCGAACAGGAGTTCGTGGTCATCGATCTCGAGCGCGTCGACAGAGGAATTCGTCCGATCAGGGGCCTCGTCTCGACGCTCAACACGGCCGCGGGCGGGTCCGCGCACGCAGAGCTCGACCCACATCCAGCGACGTTGTTGTTACAGCGCCTCGGCGTGCATCGGTATCGATCGGTGTGGGCGGACGACTACGGTGCACTCTCCGCCGACTACGAGTGGATGTATGACGACGGCTATTCCGGTGCGAACACGACCAACGCCGGATGCCGGTACCCCGGTGCGCCCGGGTGCTGGTCGCATCGCGTCTCCATCCTCTATCCGTTCACGGGGCTGCCGCTCTTATTGGCGGGGACCGGCGCCGGTAAGGTCGCGGGCGGTGGCGACTCCGTGACCGCGATTCTGACCGGCGGCCACGGAGCGGCACCCAAGTTCACCTACACCTGGAAGGAGGCGCGGGCTCACGGTGCGGACGGTCACCGGAGGGGGTAGCCGGGCGAAGCGGTGGCGTCGTCAACGCCGGCGTGTTCTTAGACGTTGGAAGGGCATGGCCCAGACGGTGTTCCTTCGACGTGACCCCGCCCAGGGTGGCGCCGCTCGTCAGCGACGCTGCGTGGTTTGCGGCAGCCCCGACACCCGCCGCAAGGTGGTCACGAACCGTGGATCGGGCCGCACCGCCAAGGTGCGTCGTTGCCGGAGCTGCGGTCACGTGCGGGTGCTGAACAACCGTCATGACTACACCGAGAGTGTGTCCGTCGAGGACCTAGGTGAGGCGACGCGCTGCGGCACCCACGACACCAAGGGTCGCGAGTTCGGGATGGCAAAGCTCGCGGCCGAGGTGCTGAAGCGCCCGCGTCTCGACGTGCTGGTGTTCGGTGCGGGCCGCAGTCTCGACAACCTCCATATCGCGAAGCTGCCGAGGGTCCGGCGGGTCGCTGTCGGCGACATCATGCGGGTTCGCGACGAGGCCGACTTCGTCGACATCAGCCAGCCCGCCAAGGAGACGTTCGACGTCGTCGTCGCGTCCGAGGTCATCGAGCACTTCGTCAATCCGCGCAAGGACTTCAAGCAGATGTTCGGCTTCGTGCATCGCGCCGGCATCGTTGTCTGCTCCACCAACCTGTACGACGGCGGGAACCTGGACCAGCAGACGTACATCTTCGGGCGGGGCCACGTGTCGTACTACACGCCCGCCGCACTACGCAGGATCGCGAAGGCGAACAAGATGCACGTCGACTTCCGGTTGCCACTGACGAGCACGGGCGCTGCGGGTCCACGCAAGAGGTACGTGATCTTCAGCCATTCCCAGGACGTCATGGAGTCCTTGAGCGATTACTTCGGCGCCAACCCGTATGCGCCGTCGGAGAAGCCGGTCAAGCGGTCGCGCGCGGACCGGGCCTCTCGTCCAGTGGCTCATGCGCTTGCCCAAACCGACCAGCCCCCCACCGCACTGGGGTGATCCGGGCGCGCCGCACCAGCGGCTCCGCGACAGTTCCCTTCCTCGTCATCGGGGTGCCCACCACGGTTGGGCGCGGTTCAGGATTGGGGCGCCCGTGATGGGATCGCGTCGAGGGAAAGGTAAGTGGTGCTCGGACTGCCAGCGACCGTGACGGCATGCCTGTTCGATCTCGACGGCGTGCTCACAGACACCGCTGCCGTCCATGCGGCGGCCTGGGCGGCGGCGTTCGATTCGTTCTTGCTGTCGCGTGATGGCACGTCGTACGTCCCGTTCTCCCATGACGACTACCTGCGGTACGTCGACGGCAAGCCGCGCGCTGACGGAGTGAGGGACTTCCTCCTCAGCCGCAACATCGTCTTGCCGGAAGGCAAGCCGGACGATCCACCCGGTGACGGCACGGTCAACGCTGTCGGAAATGCGAAGAACGCCGACCTGCTCGCGAGGATCCGCTCGGGTGGCGTCGAGGTGTTTGCCGGATCTGTCCGCTATCTCCAAGCCGCGCAGCAGGCAGGTTTTCGGCGCGCGGTGGTTTCCTCGAGCGCCAACGCTGCCGATGTCCTCCGGGTGACCGGACTGGAGCGCTACGTCGAGCTTCGCGTCGACGGGGTGACCATTCGAGAGGAAGGCCTGGTCGGGAAGCCGGCGCCGGATACCTTCTTGAGGGCCGCGGCGCTGCTCGGGGTGGAGCCGGCGCACGCAGCCGTCTTCGAAGACGCGATCGCGGGCGTCCGCGCCGGACGCGCCGGACACTTCGGCGCCGTCGTGGGTGTCGACCGCGTCGGCCAGGCAGCCGAGCTGAAAGAGAACGGGGCGGACATCGTGGTGACCGATCTGGCGGACCTCCTGGACGGAGCTGCCGCGTGATCGAGCAGTCGGCGTACCCGGTCGAGCCGTGGCACGTCCGGGAGACCAATCTCAACCTTGACCTGCTCGCGCAGTCCGAGTCGGTCTTCGCGCTGTCCAACGGACACATCGGGATGCGCGGCAATCTCGACGAAGGTGAGCCGCACGGGATCCCCGGGACCTATCTGAACTCCTTCTACGAGCAGCGTCCGCTGCCGTACGCCGAGGCCGGCTACGGGTACCCCGAGTCCGGGCAGACCGTTGTCAACGTCACTGACGGCAAGCTGATCCGGGTTCTCGTCAACGACGAGCCGCTCGACCTCCGGTACGGCGAGCTGCACCATCACGAGCGCGTGCTCGACTTCCGTGCGGGGACGCTCACGCGTTCACTCGACTGGACCTCGCCGGCGGAACAGCGGGCCAGAGTGCGATCCCGTCGGCTGGTTTCGTTCGTGCAACGCGCGGTCGCGGCAATCGAGTTCGTCGTCGAGCCGGTGGATGAGCCGATCCGCTTCGTCCTGCAGTCCGAGCTCGTCGCGAACGAAGAGCTGCCCCGGATGAAGTCGGACCCGCGGGTATCCGCGATCCTCGATCGGCCGCTTATCGGCTTGGAGCACTTCCGCCACGAAAAGGGCGGCATCTTGATGCACCACACCCGCGCGAGCCAGCTGCAGATGGCCGTCGGGATGGACCACATCATCGACTACGACGGTCGCGTCGACATCGACGTCGACACCCGCGAGGACTGGGCCCGCACGACGGTGGTCGCGCACCTGCACCCCGGCGAGAGCCTGCGGCTCGTCAAGTTCCTCGCTTACGGCTGGTCGAGCCTTCGGTCTCGCCCGTCGCTGCGCGACCAGGTTGCCGCGGCCTTGTCGAGTGCGCGCTACTCCGGCTGGGAAGGACTTCTGCAGGAGCAGCGCGAGTACCTCGACGAGTTCTGGGAGTCGGCGGACGTCCAGGTCGAAGGCGACGCCGAGATCCAACAGGCGGTGCGGTTCGGGCTGTTCCACGTCCTGCAAGCCGGCGCGCGAGCTGAGCGGCGCGGTATCCCGGCGAAGGGGCTGACCGGCCCTGGCTACGACGGACACACGTTCTGGGACACCGAGGGCTTCGTGCTGCCGGTGCTCACCTATACCCAGCCGAAGGCGGCGGCTGACGTGATCCGGTGGCGCCACTCGACGCTCGACCTCGCCAAGGAGCACGCGATCCGTCTCGGCCTGCGCGGCGCCGCCTTCCCGTGGCGCACGATCCGCGGCGAGGAGTGCTCCGGCTACTGGCCGGCGGGCACCGCTGCGTTCCACGTGAACGCCGACATCGCCGACGCCGTCGAGCGGTACCGCCTCGTCACGGGCGACGACTCGGTCGAGAAGAACGCGGGTCTTGAGGTGCTGGTCGAGACGGCGCGGATGTGGATGTCGCTCGGTCACCACGACAGCGAAGGCGCCTGGCACATCGACGGCGTGACCGGTCCGGACGAGTACAGCGCGATCGCCGACGACAACGTGTTCACCAACCTCATGGCGGCTCGCAACCTCGTGGCTGCGGCCGACGCCTGCGCGCGGCACCCAGCGCTCGCCCGCGACTTCGGCGCGACCCTCGAAGAGGCGGCGGCTTGGCGCGACGCTGCGAACGCGGTGCACATCCCGTACGACGAGAAGCTCGGCGTGCACCCGCAGTCGGAGGGCTACACCCGTCACCAGACCTGGGACTTCGAGGCCTACAAAGACCGGTACCCGCTGCTGCTGTCGGCGCCGTACTTCGACATGTACCGCAAGCAGGTTGTGAAGCAGGCTGACCTGGTGCTCGCAATGCACTGGTGCGGCGACCGGTTCAGCGCGGAGGACAAGGCCCGCAACTTCGACTACTACGAGCGCCGCACCGTGCGCGACTCGTCGCTGTCGGCGTGCACGCAGGCCGTCATGGCCGCAGAGGTCGGTCACCTCGAGCTCGCGCACGACTACGCGTACGAAGCTGCGATGATCGACCTGCGTGACCTGCACCGCAACAGTCGAGACGGCCTCCACATGGCGTCGCTCGCCGGCGCTTGGATCGCGATGGTCGCGGGCTTCGGCGGGATGCGTGACTTCGGCGGCGAGCTGTTGTTCGATCCGGCGCTGCCGGAGGGCATCACCCGGCTCGGGTTCAGCATCCGCTGGCGCGGGGTGCGGCTGCGCGTCGACATCAACCACCGTGAGGTGTCGTACTCACTGCACGAGGGTGATGAGGGTGAGGTTGCGTTCCATCACAACGGCGAGAGCCTCGTGGTGACTGCGGACAAGCCGCAGACGCGGCCGATCAAGCCGCGCAAGGCGTTGCTGCCGGCGCCGACCCAGCCGGTCGGTCGCGAGCCGACGCAGAGACATCCGCACGCCTAGCGTGTCAGGTCAGGTCCCAGCTGCTGATGACGGGGACTTCACGTTCCCAGCCGAGCACGCTGACCGACGCGGTCGCCAGCGCGAGGTGCGCACCTGCCTGCGGGGGCAGACCGACCCAACGTACGGCGAGCACGCGAAGCAGGTGACCGTGCGAGAACGCGATCACGTCGCCCTCGGCCTCGCGCGCGCGTGCGACGACCCGGTCGGCGCGCTCGGCGACCTGCTCCGGTGACTCCCCGCCGGGGCAGCCGTCCGTGAAGACGGTCCAGCCCGGCCGCCGCTCGCGGATCTCCGCGGTGGTGAGGCCCTCGTAGTCTCCGTAGTTCCACTCGCGAAGGTCATCGGCGACGACCGCGCGGTCGCCGAGCCCCGCGAGGGCGCAGGTGTCCCGCGCCCGTGACAGTGGGCTCGTCAACACCAGCGAGAAGCTCTCCTTGGACAGCGTGGCCGCGAGCGCGGCTGCGGCCTGACGCCCGGCGTCGGTCAGCGCGATGTCGGTGCTGCCCGTGTGCTTGCCCGACGCGCTCCACTCGGTTTCGCCGTGGCGGACCAGCCAGAGTCGCGACGCCGTCACGGGTACAGCATGCCGACTATGTTGGCGGCCATGCGCGGCGAGGAGTTCTCGGCTCCGGTCGAGGGTGGCCACATCGGCGGCTGGAGCGACGGCTCGGGCGAGCCAGTGCTGTTGCTGCACGGGGGGCCAGGGATGCGAGCGACCTACCTCGCATCGCTGGCCGACGAGTTCGGTGTCGGCTTTCGGACGGTGATCTTTCAGCAGCGTGGGCTCGCGCCCTCGATGACTGGCGGACCGTTCGACATCCCCACCGCGCTCGCCGACATCGTCAGCGTCCTTGACCACCTCGGCATCGACCGGACGTACCTCGTGGGGCACTCCTGGGGCGGGCATCTTGCGATGCACGCAGCCGTCCGGCTTGCCGATCGGCTGAAGGGGGTCCTCTGCGTCGACCCGCTGGGCGCGGTCGGCGACGGTGGCGTCGCGGCGTTTGAAGCGGAGATGCTCGCCCGCACGCCCGAGGAGGCCCGCAAGCAGGCGCATGAGCTCGATGAGCGGGCGATGCGGGGTGAGGGGACCGAGGGTGACGCGCTCGAGAGTCTCCGGCTCGTCTGGTCGGCGTACTTCGGTGACCCTGCAAGCGCGACCCCGATGCCGGAGGACATGCAGCTGTCGGTCTCCGCTTACTCAGGTCTGTGGGAGTCGCTGGTCGCGGCGATGCCTGGGCTGGCCGCCGCTCTCCCGGACATCGCTGTCCCGCTCGGCTTCCTCGCCGGCGGCAACAGCCCGATGCCCGTGTCGGTGTGCACCGAAGCGGCCGAACGAATCCCGGGCGCTTGGGTCGAGGTCGTCGACGGCGTCGGCCACATGCCCTGGATGGAACGCCCGGGCTGCGTGCGGCCGGCCCTCGAGCGACTTGTCGCGAGCACATGACGGTGCTCCGCGATGCCGTCGCGCTTCTCGCGATGCGCTACGACCCAGGCTGGGCCGAGTCGTGGGACGCCGTCGGTCTGGTCTGTGGCGATCCGGATGCGTCAGTCGACCGGGTGCACTTCGCGATCGACCCGGTCGAGGAGGTCGCCGATGAGGCGATCGCTGCCGGCGCGCAGCTGCTTGTCACTCACCATCCGCTCTACCTCGGCGGAACGACCACCGTGGCGGCGACTTCGTCGAAAGGCCGGGTGGTCCACCGCCTGATCGGAGCGGGCGTCGGTCTCTACGTCGCACACACCAATGCCGACGTCGCGAAGCCAGGAGTCAACGACGCGTTGGCTGCGGCACTCGGTCTCCGCGACATCGATCCGCTCTCGCCGTTGCCGCACGGCAGCCTCGACAAGATCGTGACGTTCGTTCCCGTCGATGACGCCGACCGCGTCCTCGACGCGCTCGCCGCGGCAGGGGCCGGAACCGTCGGCGACTACACGCGCTGCGCCTACCTGGGTGACGGCACGGGCACTTTCACTCCCGGCCCGACGTCGTCGCCGACGATCGGCGAGCGGGGCAAGGTCGAGCACGTGAAGGAGGCGCGGGTTGAGACGATTGCTCCGCGACGACTGCGAACCCAGGTGATCCGCGCGCTGCTCGCGGCCCATCCGTACGAGGAGCCGGCGTACGACGTGACGGAGCTCGCCGCCGTACCGAGCGGCCTCGGGCTCGGCAGGATCGGGCAGCTGGCCGAGCCGACGACGCTCGGCGCCTTCACGACCGCGGTCGCCGGCGCCCTGCCGGCGACCCGTTGGGGAGTGCGGGCGGCCGGCGACCTCGACCGGCCGGTCCACACCGTCGCGGTGTGCGGTGGATCGGGCGGCAGCCTCGCCGCGACCGCGGCAGGCCTCGGTGCCGACGTACTCGTGACGTCGGACCTGAAGCATCACTCGACGTCCGAGGCGGTCGCCGATCTCGGGATCGGCCTCATCGACGCAGCGCACTGGGCGACGGAAGCGCCGTGGCTCGACCATGCCGCGGCACTGCTGGCCTCCGACGCCGAGCACGCTGGCACTACGGTGGACACGACGGTCTCGCGAACCGTCACCGACCCCTGGACCGTCCACTCCCACTCTGTTGAGGCCTTGTGAACGCTGCACCTGAGGACCAGCTGCGGCTGCTCGATGTGCAGGAGCTCGACTCCACGATCGACCGGTTGGAGCATCGCCGGGCCACTCTCCCCGAGCACGCGGAGATCGAGCAGCTCGGCGAGCGCAAGGCGGCGCTGAGTGACGACATCGTGCGGGCGGAGACAGCGGACAGCGACCTCGGCCGCGAGCAGGCCAAGGTCGATACGGATGTCGAGCAGGTGCGCGCGCGCATGCAGCGCGACCAGCAGCGCCTCGACAGCGGGCAGGTGGGCTCACCGAAGGAGCTCGAGAACCTGCAGTCCGAGATCGAGTCGTTGCATCGGCGGCAGACCGAGCTCGAGGATGCCGAGCTCGAAGTGATGGAGCAGCGCGAAGAGGTGCAGAACCGGCTCTCCGCTCTGAAGGAAGAGCTGGCCGGCGTCGAGACGTCGTTGGCCGAGGTCACCGCGCGCCGAGACCTGACTCTTGGGGAAATCGCTGCGGACGCAGAGAAGACCGCGGCTCAGCGGGCCGAGACGTCGGCGACGCTGCCGGCCGACCTGCTCGCTCTCTACGACAAGCTGCGGGCGTCTTCCGGAGGTATCGGTGCTGCCGCGCTACATCGCGGTCAATGCCAGGGCTGCCATCTGCAGCTGAACACGACGGACCTGAACCGGATCCGTGACGCTGAGCCGGACGAGGTCCTGCGGTGCGAGGAGTGCCGGCGGATCCTGGTGCGCACCAACGAGTCCGGCATCTAGCTCCACGACACATGGTCGACCGGGTCGTCATCGAAGCTGACGGCGGATCGCGGGGGAACCCGGGGCCTGCCGGCTACGGCGCCGTCGTCCGTGACGCCGAGACCCATGAGGTGCTGCGAGAGGTCGCCGGCGGGATCGGCGTCGCGAGCAACAACGTCGCGGAGTATCGCGGCCTGATCGCGGGGCTCGAGGCCGCGGTGGAGCTCGGGGCAAAGGACGTCGAGGTCCGCATGGACTCGAAGCTCGTCGTCATGCAGATGAGCGGGCAGTGGAAGGTCAAGCACCCCGACATGCAGGTGCTCGCCAAGCAGGCTGCGGCGGTGCTGCGTGAGATCCGGCATGTGCACTTCCAGCACATCCCGCGCGCGATGAACTCCCACGCCGACCGGCTTGCGAACGAGGCGATGGACGACCAGGCGGCCGGGCGCCAGTGGCAGCCACGTCCATCCGGTACGGCGCTGAAGCCGGCCAAGCCGCGCAACACGCTCTACGGCTGGAGCGCACCAGCGGGACCCGCCACGATCGCGGCGATCCTGCGGCACGGCGAGACCCCGCTGTCGGTGGAGAAGCGGTTCAGCGGGCGCGGTGATGCGGCACTGACCGACCGCGGCATGGCACAGGCCGAGGCGGCGGCGGAGCGACTGGCCCACCTCGGTCTCGACGCGATTGTCTCCTCCCCGTTGCGTCGTACCCGGCAGACCGCGCAGATCGTGGCCGCGAAGGCGGGTGTCGAGGTCGTCATCGAAGACGGCTTCGCCGAGACGGATTTCGGGGAGTGGGAAGGTGCGACGTTCGGCGAGATCGGCAAGCGCTCGCCCGAGGCGCTACAGGCGTGGCTCGCCGACCCCAACATCGCGCCGCCGGGTGGCGAGAGCATGGTGGCGACCGAGAAGCGCGTCGCGGCGGCACGGCAGCGCACCATCGCGTCGTACCCGGACCAGAAGATCCTCGTGGTCACCCACGTCACGCCGATCAAGCTGATGCTGCGCGATGCGCTCGACGCGCCGCTCCACACCGTGTTCCGGATTCACATCGACCCCGCGTCGGTGTCATTGGTCGACTGGCGTAGCGAAGGGCCGTCGGTCGTGCGGCTGGTCAACGACATCAGCCATCTCCGGGGAATCGCGACGCCGTTTCCCGGCTGACCGCCTGACTACGGCGTGATGACGTTGTTCGGATCAGGCTTCGCGTCGTCGGGCGCCTGGCTGTAGTCACCGAAGAGCTGGTCGCGTTGCCGCGTGGCTTCGCCGACGCCTTCGGCGTTCGCGGTGTTGATGAAGCTTGCCGCGTCGGGGGTGTTGCGCATCAGGCCGTCGAGGATCGGGCCGAGCGTCTGCGTTGCGGACAGTCCCATCTGCTCGTAGGCGTTGTTGACGACGAGCTTCATCGCCGCGAGCTGCGACGACGGGATCGACGCGAGCTGCTGCGCGGCCTCGGCAACCGTGCGCTCGAGGTCGGCGAAGGGGACCGACCGGTTGATCAGGCCGACGCGTGCAGCTTCGACTCCAGACAGCGGCTTGCCGGTGAGGGCGTACTCCTTCGCCTTGGCCAGGCCGAGCCGGTAGATCCACATGCCGGACAGGTAGCAGCCCCACATGCGGGAGTACGGCGTACCGATCTGCGCGTCGTCGGAGGCGATGACGATGTCGGCGCACAGCGCGGTGTCGCTGCCGCCGCCGACGCACCAGCCGTGGACCTGCGCGATGACCGGCTTGGGGGAGCGCCACATCGACATGAAGCGCTGGGTCGGGCCGTACGCGCCGGACAACCGGAAGTCCTTGCCCGGATCCCATTTGCCGTCGGTGGTGATCCACTCGTCCCAGTGATGGAAGCCGTCGCCGAAGTCGTAGCCGGCGCAGAACGAGCGGCCCGCGCCGCGTACGACGATCACCTTGACTGCATCGTCGGTGACGGCTGCGGCGATCGCCGCCTCGAACTCCTCCGGCATCGGCGGGACGATCGTGTTGAGCCGCTCCGGCCGGTTCAGTGTGATCGTCGCGACCTGGTCGGCAACGCCGTACAGGAGCGTTTCGTACAACTCAGACCTTCGCGAGAATGCTCTCGCAGCTGCTGACGTCGACTCCCGGCTTGTCCTCGACCTCGAGCTCGGTGATGGTGCCGTCCTCGATCACCGCGGCGTAGCGCTTCGAGCGGGTGCCGAGGCCGGCTCCGCTCATGTCGGCGGACAGGCCCATCGCGTCGGTGAAGGCGCCGTTGCCGTCGGCGAGCATCAGGATGTCCTCGCCCACGCCGTGCGCCTGGCCCCAGGCCTCCATGACCCACGCGTCGTTGATCGAGACGCAGGCGATGGTGTCGACGCCCTTGGCCTTCAGCTCAGCGCCGTGCTCGACGTAGCCCGGCAGGTGGATCTTGGAGCAGCCCGGCGTGAACGCACCCGGTACGGCGAAGAGCACGACCTTGCCCTTGCCCAGCACGTCGCCCGTGTTGACCTCTTCGGGCTTGCCATCGCGCATCACCTTCACGGCGACGTCCGGAACCTTGCTGCCGACCTCGACTGCCATCTCGATCTCTTTCTCTTGCACGCGGAGCACGACTCGTGTCCGTCATTGCTATCAGGCTCTACGCTGAGCACGGCGGACGAGTCGGCCGGACGGTCGCGTCGGTGCTTCGGCACCGCCGAGGAAAGTCCGGACTCCGAAGGGCAGGGTGGTCGGCAACACCGACCCGGGGTGACCCGCGGGAAAGTGCCACAGAGAACAAACCGCCGTCGACTTCGGTCGGCGGTAAGGGTGAAACGGCGGGGTAAGAGCCCACCAGCGCCCGAGGTGACTCGGGCGGCTCGGCAAACCCCACCCGGAGCAAGGTCAGACAGGAAGCGCTCGAGGGCGGCCCGCCCGAGCTTCCGGGTAGACCGCTAGAGGTCGTCGGCAACGGCGATCGTAGAGAGATGACCGTCGCACCCGGACCTCGGTCCGGGTGGCACAGAATCCGGCTTACAGGCCGGCTCGTCCGCCCCAGTTCCGTCGAGCCCAACGAAATCGGCGTCTCAACGGTGGTTGAGACGCCCAAAGCGTTGGGCTCGGCAGATCGCGGCAGGGCCTCTGCTCGGCGGTTAGCTGCTCGCCCAGGTCTTGAGCTTCTCGATCAGGCGAAGCGGGTCGGGACCGACCGGGTTGATCGTGAGGTGGGTGACGCCGGCGGCCTGGTATGCCTGCACGCGCTCTCGCACGAAACCTTCGTCGCCGACGAGTGACGTGGCCTTGAGATAGTCCGCAGGTACGGCCGCGGCCGCCTCCTCCTTCTTCCCGTCGAGGTAGAGGTCTTGGATGAGCTTGGCCTCCGCCTCGTAGCCGGAGCGGCGGAAGACGTTGTTGTAGAAGTTGCGATCCCTCGCGCCCATCCCTCCGACGTACAGAGCCGTACCGGGCCGGCCGAGATCGCGGAGCTTGACGGCCTCGTCCTCGTCGCAGATCGCGACCGTTCCGCCGGCCACGATCTCGAGCGGGCCACGGGCGGGGTCCCGCTTTTCGGCGCCGATCCGCAAGTCCTCGCCGAAGACGTCCATCGCACGGTCGGGATGGAAGAACGCGGGAAGCCAGCCGTCGGCGAGCTCGGCGGTCAGCTGCACGTTCTTGGGGCCAAGAGTGGCGAGGTAGATCGGGATGTCGTCCCGGACTGGGTGGTTGATCATCTTGAGCGGCTTGCCTAGGCCGGTTCCCTGGCTCGGCGGGAGAGGCAGCTGGTAGGCCTGGCCGTCGTACACGACGACTTCGCGTCTCCATACGAGGCGGCAGATGTCGATCAGCTCGCGAGTGCGCCGGATCGGCTGGTCGAAGGGCACGCCGTGCCAGCCTTCGATCACCTGCGGGCCGCTCGTGCCGAGACCGAGGACGAACCGACCTTCGGACACTGAGTCGAGTCCCGCGGCGGTCATGGCCGTCAGGGTCGGGGTGCGCGAGTAGATCGGGAGGATTCCCGACGCGAGCGCAACCCGCTCGGTGTGCGCCGCGAGATACCCGAGCATGCTGATCGCGTCGAAGCTGTAGAGCTCCGGGACCCACAGCATGTCGATCCCGGCGGACTCCAAGTCGCGGGCTCGTGCGGCTGCGTCGCGTGGCTTGCCGAACTGGGAGATTGACGCCGAGAGCTTCACGCACAGGTTGTATCAGCGCGCCCGGCTCACTGCAGGACTGTCCAGACCGCTGCGTTGCGTGGGAGCCGACCGCAGCGGGTCATCCCGGCCCTCGGTCACCCCCGCAGCGCAGTCAGATCTGGCTGAACCGGAACGGCTTCGGCGGTGCCGCAAGACTGGCGCGCGGACAGTTGGCGAGAGTGAGTCCGCCGTGCTGGAACGCGTCGTCGCACAGGAGCTCGACGGTCCAGCCGCGCTGGCTGCCGAACCTGGTCACCGTGCAGCGGAACACGGTGATCTCGTACTTGGTCGGGGTGCCGTAGGCGACCTGGATCGAGCCGATCAAGTTCCTGGTTTCCGGACCGTCGAACCGCTGCCAGGTCGTCGGGTCGGCGAGCCACACCCCGCCAGTCCGGAGGTCTCGCACCGAGAGCTCGACCAGGATGGACCGCGCGGCGTCCTCAGGGATGATCGCTGACGGGCGGATCACCTCGCTGACGGATCCCTCTTCGCCCAACGCCTCAGACACCAAGGCTTCGAGCATCGCCATCTTGTCGCTGTTGGGCTCTTCGGTATCCATGCGAACCAAATCGGCAGATACACATCGCGGCGAGATAGTCATTCGGTACTAGCCAGTCGAAGGCCGACCCCAACGAGGCAGCCAGCGGTTGTGCGGGCCTGCGGCCGCTAGCTCGTCGGGCGAGGCAGCACCGGCGCCTCGCGGCCGGTCCCGCTGCGCGGCCGCGGGACTGTGGCGGTCGACGTCTCGTGGTACTCCTCTTCGACGTTGACGGCCCAGACGTCGTGCTCGGTTCCGAGCAGCAGGTTCTCGACGACGAGCATCGCGGTCATCATCGAGTGGTCCTGGTTGTTGTACTTGTGCATGCCGTTGCGGCCGACCGGATAGACGTTCGGCAGGTGCTCGGCCATCCACGCCCGGATCGTCTCGACGGCGGTGGCGTAGCCCTCGTCGTACACCGGGTACGCCTTCGGCATCCGCACGACGTACGCCGCTTCGACCTGGCCCTCGTCCACCAAGCCGAGCGCGGTCAGCTCCCGGGTTGCGAGCTCGGCGAGGTCAGCGTCGGACTTCTCCCACATCTCGTCGCCCTCGTTGACGAAGTACTCGAGACCGAGACAGGTCCGGCCTTCCTTGACGAGGTACGGCGACCACGACCCGAAGTTCTGCACCCGGCCGACCTTGACGTCGGGGGAGTGGATGTAGATCCAGTTGTCCGGGAAGCTGGCCGACAGCGGCACCACGAGGGCGACCGTCAGGAAGTCGCGGTGCCGGAGCTGCCGCGTCGCGGCCAGCACATGCTCTGGGGGCGGCGGGTCGAGGGCGCGGGCGAGCTCGGGGAACGGGATCGAGCTGATCACCGCCGACGCCGGCGTCGTGACCTGGTAGGCGCCGCGGTGCGCGATCACCGCGGTCGCGCCGGTCGAGTCCCACTTGATCGTGTCGACCCGGGTGGACATCTCGATCTGGGCACCAGCCTCGACGGCAAGGTCGCGCGCCCGTTCCCACATCATCCCGGGTCCGTACTTCGGGTAGCGGAACTCGTCGATCAGGGTGGTGATCTCGGTCTGCCCGCGCTTCGGAAAGATCGCGTGCAGGACGGCGCTCGCGAGCGAGAGGTTCTTGATCCGTTGCGCCGCCCAGTCCGCCTCGATCTGGTTGGCCGGGACCCCCCAGACCTTCTCGTTGTAGGTCTTGAAGAAGATCCCGTACAGCCGCCAGCCGAACCGAGCCGCCACCCATCCCTCGAGCGTCGACTGGTCCTTCGGTGGCCGCAGCCGCACCCAGACGTAGGACAGCACGCAGCGGATCGCCTCGATGATGCCGAGGTTGCGTAGGGCGTTGGAGGCGCGTAGCGGGTAGTCGAAGAGCTTGCCTTGGTAGTAGATGCGGCTCATCCGTGGCCGGAGCAGGAAGTCCTCGTCGGGGAGGATCTCGTTCCAGAGATTTTCGACCGCGGGCACCTTGGTGAAGAAGCGGTGACCGCCGATGTCGAAGCGCCAGCCGTCGCGCTCGACGGTCCGGCTGATGCCTCCGACGACCGAATCCGCCTCGAGCACGGTGACGGGCGCGCCGCCCTTGCTGAGCAAGTACGCCGCGGTCAGGCCGGCCGGGCCGGCTCCAAGGACGACCGTCGTCGGTTCGCCCCCTGGGAGGGTCATGGGTTAGGTCTCGGCCGTTTCGGGGTCAGGCTGGAGCCAAACGGGTGAATCACGTTGCGACGAGGGTGCGGCTGCGACGGCGACGACAAGCAGGCCGAGCGGGAACGTGTAGTGGTTGAAGAACGTGGCCTTGTTGGCAAGGTCGATCGCCCACATGACCAGTGCGCAGCCGAGCGCCAGCCCGGACGGCGTACGCGGGAGCCGGATCACCGCCACGGCGTAGGCGATCGCGACCAGAAAGAGGGCGAGAGCGAAACCAGTGTGAATGCCGTGACGGGTGAGAAAACTGGGAAGATCGAGCCCCTGCGGCAGCATCTTCTCGTCGAGCTCCGCGGTTACTGCGTCGTGCCACATCGCGCCGGGGTCGGCGATGAGCCATGGCAGCGCGACGACGAAGGCGGCCCCCGCGGCGACGGCGACACGGCGTACGCCGAACGCGCGCCAGATCGCGAACAGCGGCAGGAGCGGCGCGACGAACTGCTTGGTCACCAGCGCCGCTGCGAGAGCGGCGGTGGCCCAACCGGTCCGGCCGGCGCGCAGCGCGAGGATGCAGCCGGCCAGCTCGGCGACGAGCAGCGGCTCGGTCCAGGACTGGTCGAGCAGAAACGCCCAGTGCGGCATCAGCACGATGAGACCGGCCAGTGCAGGGGCGGCCTGCGGTGTCAGCCGCCACACCAAGTAACCGGCCGCGACCGAAGCGAGCGCCAGGCCGTACCGGACATCCCCGAGCAGCCACTTGAACGGCGCGAGCAGCAACGTCGCGCCGGGCGGGTACGGGTAGACATCGGTCAGCTCGCCGGGCGGCGTACCGGTCCAGTGCTGGTGGTACATGTTCGCGCCGTGAACAAGCCCGGCGCTCGACTGCTGGAGCAGCGCCCACACGTCGATCCCCGGCGAGGGTGCGGCGCGAATGACGACGATGGCGATCGCCGTGCCGACCGCGCTAATGGCGGCGAGTCCCCACGCGTTGCGCAGCGGCTTGATCAGCAACGTGGCGAAGCCGACCGTCGTCGCCGCGACGACGAGTGCCTTGACGGCGGACTCGCCGCGCCCGCTGATGTACATGTACGCCTTGGCCGGGTGGATGACCGCGGCGAGGTAGCAGGTGCCGACCGGGATCACGAGGGCCGGCCAGCTCGGTGCCCTCAGCTCCCGCCCGGACGCCACGACGGCGAGCAGCACAGCGAAGCCGACCGCGACCAATGCCAAGCTCGCTGACGTGTAGAAGCCTTCCCGCTTCGAGTCACCGATCGCGAGCAGGCACCACGCGGCGAGCACCCCGGTGGTCGGGAGGGTCGCCGCCTTCACCGCTCGCTGCACCGGCGCATTGTCTCGGCCGGGACCCCGTCCGCCCGGCTCAACGCGCGGTGCGACGTACCGCCTTCCACGTCGACGGGAGCTCGTAGGTTGCCGCCCAGTACGCCGCGCCCGCCATCCCGCTGGCTGCGGCGAGCCGGGTCCGCGCCGCGACCGCCTTCGCGTTGCTGAACCAGACGGTGTGCCGGACGCCATTGCGCCGGTACTGGAAGGTCATCTCTCGCTGTACCGGGTCGAAGCGTGGCCTGACCCCGTGGCGTCGAGCCAACGCGAGTGCCGCGTTGCTGGTGACCGCCACGCTGTCGTGTCCGGCGAAGTCGCGGCCGTACAGCGGGATGCCGAGCTCGACCTTGACGAGTGACGTCTTGCCCGCGGCATAGGTGATCACGCGCTTCACCCAGGGATAGCCGGCAACCGGACCCGGGCCGAACTGATGTGAGTGCTGGTCGTATGCCATCACGCGCATCCGGTCCGCGGCCGCCGCTATCGATGCGTAGTCATACACGCCGGGCGTGACCCGGCCGAGCCAGACCCGGGTGCTGTCGTCGACGCGCGGCATCACGGTGATGTCGCACTTCATGCTGTGCGACCGCAGCGAGTGGCACAGGTCGGCGACGAACTCGGTGAAGGCGGAGCGGACCTGCAGCGCCACGGATGGCTTCTTGGTGTGGGCGAGGGTCTCGTAGTCGATGTCGACGCCTGCGTAGTGCCCGCGGTCGGCGAGCGCCACCAGCCTGCGGACCTGCACTCGTCGGCTGTGCCGGTGCGAGAAGCAGCGAATGGCGGCGCGGGGCGGCAAGCCGGAGCCGACCACTGTCGCCATCACCTCGAGGCCGTGTGCGCGCAGCCGGTTGACGTCGGCGCGTCCACCAGCGCCCGGCTCCCGCCGGATCGACGAGCACGAAGCTGCATCCCACCAGAAGAGCGAGGCGGTGTGTAAGACGTCAGCGTTCGCGGTCACGTCGGCGACAGCGCCCGGCAGCCAGTACGGCAACCAGATGGAGTCGGAGAACGGCGCACCGTCGGCCGCGACCGAAGGGGAGGCGGCAGGGACCGGCGCGAACGGAACGGCGCCGATCAACGCGGCGACGACGGCGGTGCGCAACCCAAGCATCCAGTCAGATCGTAGGGTCGCTCGGGTGAGCACACAGGAACTGGCCGGCAAGGTTGCGATCGTCACCGGCGGGGCAGGCGGGATCGGACGTGCTGCAGTGGAAGCGATGGTCGGCGAAGGCGCCAGGGTCGTCATCGCTGATGTCGATGCTGAGGCCGGTGAGCACCTCGCGGCGAAGCTCGGTGACGTCGCTGCCTTCCATCCCACCGATGTCAGTGACCTGGCGCAGATGCAGGCGGTCGTCGACTTCGCCGTGAGTCGGTTCGGAGGTCTGCACGTCATGTTCAACAACGCCGGCATCGGCAGCGCGATGACGCGGCTGCTCGATGACGACTTCGCCGACTTCGCCCGAATCATGAACGTGAACCTGTTCGGCGTCGTCGCGGGCACGCAGCAGGCGGCGCGACACATGAAGGACAACGGCGGCGGCGTGATCATCAACAACGCCTCGATCGCCGCTGTGAACGCAGGCGCGGGCATGATCGCCTACCGCTCGTCGAAGGCGGCGATCGCGCACGCGACGAAGTGCATGGCGATCGACCTCGCGCCGTACAACATCCGGGTCAACTGTCTGACTCCCGCGCACATCAAGACCGGCATCACCAACTACGACATGGGACCGGTTCTGAAGTACATGCAGCCGTTGCGTCGCGAGGCGCTGCCCGAAGACGTCGCGAACGCCGTGGTCTTCCTGTCGAGCGACCGGGCGGCTCAGATCACCGGGATCATCCTGCCGATCGACGGTGGTACGACCGCCGGCAACTCGATGGCCCAGACCAAGCTGATCATGCAGCAGGCCACAAAACCTCAGGACTAGAACAGGGGTTCAGGCGAATCGCAGGTGGAGCTTCTGCAGGCCGCGGAGGAAGAAGGTCGGTAGGTAGTCGTACTTCCTGGCCTCCGCAGGACCATGCATCGACTCGTCGATCGCGATGTTGTCTGTCTGGGCGAGGAACCGGTCGACGGTGACGCGGCCCTCGGTGCGGGCGAGCGGAGCGCCGGCACAGGTGTGGATGCCGTGACCGAACGCGATGTGCTGCCGCGCGTTCGTCCGGTGGATGTCGAAGTCGTGCGGGTTGTCGAAAGTCCGCGGGTCACGGTTGCACGCGCCCGGCAGGAGCATCACGGTTGCGCCGGCCGGGATGTCGACGCCGCCGAGCGTCGTCTTCACCCGGGTCATCCGGAACTGGCTGCGCAGCGGGCTCTCGAGCCGCAGCGTCTCCTCGATGAAGTTCGGAACGAGCTCGCGGTCGTCGCGGACGAGCTTCTGCAGGTCCTGGCGCTCGCCGAGCATCCGCAGCGCGAAGCCGATCATCCGCACCGTGGTCTCCTGGCCGCCAACGAACAGGTTCGCGGCGATGAGCGCAGCGTCCTTGACCTCGGGAGTGGTTCCGTCAGGGAAGGTTGCGGTCGCGAGCCCGGTGAGGACATCGCCGCGCGGTTCGCGCCGCCGATCCTCGATGTACTCCGCGAAGCGTTCGTACAGAAACTCCAACGGCTTGTGCTGCAGTCCCTCGGACACCGTCGAAAGGTGCTCGCGGAAGGCGCCATGGTCGGCCTCCGGCACGCCCTCCAGGTCGGCGATGACGGTCAGGGTGAACGGCTCGGCAAAGGATGAGATCAGCTCGCAGCTCCCGCTGCCGACGAATGCGTCGAGCAAGGTGTCGGCGTAGTTCCACATGAAGTCTTCGTTCGCGCGCAGTCGCCCGGGGGTGATCAGTCGCATCAGGAGGTGGCGCTGCGCAGTGTGGTACGGCGGGTCGAAGCTCGGGATCTGGTCGCTGAACGGCAGCTCGTTGCGGCAGGCGACGATGACGTCGGTGATGTCGTCGCCCTCGACGGCCTGCGAGAACTTCACGAACGGCCCGCTCACGGTGTTGCACGACGAGTACGTGCCGGACGCCGCCTCGTGCTCGGGAAAGGTTGCCGGGTCGCGATAGATCTCCTTGGCCTCGGCGAGGCCGGTGACCATGTAGGCGCCGTAGTTCGGCTCCTGCCAGACCGGACCCTGCTCGCGCACCCAGTCGAAGTACGGGTAAGGCTCCGCCTGGATCTCCGGGTCCTTGAAGAAGTTGACGGTGGCGAAGTCCTTCACGAGCTTCCCTTACTGGTCGCGCCTTGCGCACCGGTCGACACCGCGTGCTTCGCAGCGACGTAGCCGAAGATCATGCTGTTGGCGATGCTGCCGCCCGGTCCGAGATAGTGGCGCCCCATGACGGTGGCCGTCGCGTTGCCGGTGGCGTAAAGGCCGGGGATCGGCTTGTTGCCCCTGCCGATCACGCGCGCATGCTCATCGGTGAGCATCCCGCCGCACGTTCCGACATCGCCGGGCACGACGTCGCAGGCGTAGAACGGTGCCTCGTCGATCGGTTCGACGCACGGGTTCTTCACCTTGCGATGCGGATCGCCGAGTGCCCTGTTGTACGCCGACTCGCCGCGACCGAACTCCGGGTCCTTGCCGTCGACGGCATGCCTGTTGAACGCCTTGACGGTCTCGACCAGACCGTCCGGGTCGATTCCACACAGGTCGGCGAGCTCTCGCAGGGTGGCGGCCTTCTTGATCTTGCCGCTCTCGAACGAGTCCTTCGGGAAATAGCCCGGGTGCGAGCGGATGTGGGCATAGCGCTTGCGGTACCGGTCGTCGAAGACCAGCCAGCACGGCACGGCCTTGCTGGTCTTATCGCGCTCGAACATCGCTCTGCCGACCTCCATGTAGGAGTTCGACTCGTTGACGAAGCGCTTGCCCGCAGCGTCGACGTAGATGGTGCGTGGTCGCTGCCGGGCCTGGTCGAGGGTGTTCTGGCCGAACTTCCCGGACCGCGGGGATGGCAGCCACCAGGCCTCGTCCATGAATTCGACCTTCGCGCCGAGCTTCATCGCGGTGCGGATCGCCTCACCGGTGTCACCGGCGTTGGCCATCGACCACTTCGGGGCCTGTGTCTTGTCCCCTTTGAACTCGGCGCGCATCTCGCGGTTCTGCGCGAAGCCGCCGGTCGACAGCAGAACACCGCTCTTGGCGCGAACGTTCACGGGCTTGCCGTCGCGCATGACACGGACGCCGACGACGCGCCCCTTCTCGACGACCAGGTCGTCGAGTGGCGCGTCGGTCCAGACATCCACGCCTTTGGCGAGCGCGATCTTCAACACCTGACCGATGAAGGACGCGCCGTTGGTGAGCAGGTCCTGGCGGAGTGCCTTCGCCTTCATCGTGCGGACCGCGACCCGTGCCGACGTCGCGAACGCCTTGAGGCTGCGGTTGTAGTGCGACAGGTAGCGGGCCTCGTTGGTCATGACCGCCATGCCGAGGTGCTTGGCCATCCCGATCTGCACCTTGCCCGACCACTCGCCGAGCTGGTGACCGTCCCACGGCACCGGCTCCACCCCGCGGCCGATGTCGCTGCCGCCCTTGGCATCGGAGTAATAGTCGCTGTAACCCGGGCAGTAGACGAACTTCACGCCCTCGCGCTCGAGGAAGTCGATCATCTCCGGGCCCGCGGTGCAGAACGCCTGGCGCCGTTCGTACGACGAGGCCGGCCCGACGTCGCCGACGACCGCCTCGAAGTAGGCCATGCCGTCTTCGAACGAGTCGGGGACCCCTGCCCGCTTCATGACGGCGTTGTCCGGCACCCACGCCATGCCGCCGGACATCGCGGTGGAGCCACCGATCAGCGATTGCTTCTCCACCACGAGTGCACTGGCGCCGGCGTCTGCGGCGGCCAGCGCGGCGACCATGCCGCCGCCACCAGATCCCACGGCGACGAAGTCGTACTCGGCGTCCCACTGCATGGCCGCGATCTAATCAGAGTTCGTTGACGATTACTACGACGTCGAAGTAACGTTCGGGCCATCGCCTAGGAGGCCTTGATGTCCGCTGGCTCGACCACCCTCACCTACCCCCGCGAGGGCTTCGGTGCACCGAAGAACCGCGAGCTGCCGGCCCTGGTCGACACCGGCCTTCCGTCCGGCACCGAGGTGTTCTCCGCCGACAACCACATCTCGTTGTCCGAGGACATCTTCTACGAGAAGTTCCCGGAGTCGATGAAGGACAAGGCGCCGCGGGTGGGGCAGGAGCGAGGGGGCTGGGTCCTCGAGGTCGGCGGCAAGTCGGTGCTCGTCAAGGAGTTCATCGACGTCCTGGAGCAGTACGACCCGGTGCCCGGCTCGACCACCGGCGACGTTCCCGCTCGCATCGCCGCGCTCGAGGGGGAAGGCGTCCACTCCGAGCTGGCCTTCCCGAACTCGATCCTCGCGCTGTTCGGCTGGCCGGACAAAGAGGTGCGTGAGCTCTGCTTCCGGATCTACAACGAGCACATCGCCGGCGTTCAAGAGGCGTCCGGCAACCGGATCTTCGGCGTCGGCCTCATCAACTGGTGGGACGCCGAGGGTGCCCGCCGTACTCTCACCGAGCTCAAGGAGCTCGGGCTCAAGACCTTCCTGATGCCGCTGATGCCGGGCAAGGACGAGAACAAGAACCTGCTCGACTACTGCTCCGACTCGATGGATGGAGTCTGGGAGGCGATCGAGGAGTCCGGAGTTCCCGTCTCGCACCACATCGGTGAGAACCCGCCGCAGACCCCGATCCAGCACAACGCCCTGCAGGTCGGCATGTTCCAGGCGGTCGCGCCGTTCCGCGACACGTTCGGCAAGTACGTCCTCGGCGGCATCCTCGACCGACACCCGGGTCTGAAGATCGGCTACTTCGAAGGCGGCATCAACTGGGTGCCGTCAGCCATCCAGGATGCCCAGCACATCGCGGCGTCCTTCCGGCACATGCAGGACACTCCAATCTTGCGCGACCCGCAGGAGTACTGGGACGCGCACTTCTACGCGTCGTTCATGATCGACCCGCTGGGGCTGTCGATGATCGACCGGATCGGTGTCGACAAGGTCATGTGGTCGACCGACTTCCCGCACAACGAGAGCACCTACGGCTACAGCAACAGCTCGCTCAAGAGCGTCGTTGACGCCGTGGGGCCGGAAGCCGGCAAGAAGATCGCCAGCGACAACGCGAAGGCCTTCCTCGGCGTATGACCGCCGGACTGATGGAGGCCGCCACCGGCCTCGTTCCGGCCAAGCCGGACCTGGGGCGGATGCGCCGTGACCGTACGACGCGGATCCGCGAGGTGATGCGGGAGCAGGGCGTCGACGCCGTCGTACTCCTGGGCAACACCAACGTCGTCTACGCGACCGGCGCGATCTGGCCGTTGTCTGATGCGAGCCGGACCAACTTCGAGCAACCCGTCGCCGTCGTGCTGGCGGACGACGAGCTTCCGCACCTGTTCACCCCGAACCGCGCCGACGCTCGGATGCAGGCGGACCTGCCGGACGACCATGTCCACGGTCCCGCACATCTGGACTTCGACGAGGGCGTCGAGTCGTTCCTGCCGCGGCTCTACGACCTCGCGGGGGAGAGCGCATCCGTGGCAATCGATGAGTGGAGCCATTCACTGCGCCGGGCCGGTGTTTTCATCGGGCCCAAGGGCTCGCCCACCGATGCCGGTCACATCATCAGCAAGGCGAAGCTGATCAAGACCCCGGACGAGCTCGCCTGCCTGCGCGAAGGGCTGCGGATCACCGAAGCGGGCGTCAAGCAGGTCCAGGCCCGGCTCGCTCCCGGCGTGAAGCAGACCGAGCTCACGGCGACCTTGCTGCGAACCATCTTCGACGCCGGCGCCGACGCCAACATCCTCGACCCGATCTGGCAGGTGATGCCGAACAGCATCGCCGAAGGACCGTGGACCACGACCGGTGATCTCGCGCTGCCGCTGCTGTCGACCGAGCGAGAGCTCGTCGAGGGCGACGTGCTGTGGGTCGACCTCGGCATCAGCTATGAGGGAGTGCATTCCGACTTCGGGCGCACCTGGATCGTCGGCAGGGAGCCGACCGACGTGCAGCGCGACCAGTTCGACCGCTGGCGCGCGATTCTCGACGCGACCTTGGCCGTGACCCGCGCGGGTGCGAAGAACTCCGACCTCACCGCGGCCGCGACTGCGGCGAACGGCGGGACGAAGCCGTGGCTGCCGCACTTCTACCTCGGCCACGGGCTAGGTATCGACAGTGCGGAGATGCCTTTCGTCGGCAGCGACATCGGAGAGGAGTTCGACGCGTCATACGTCCTGCAGGCCGGCATGGTGCTCGTGCTCGAGCCCGTGATCTGGGACGACGGTCAATGCGGCTACCGCTCCGAGGAGGTCGTGCTGATCACCGAGGACGGCTGGGAGCCGCTCACCGACTACCCCTACGACCCTTTCTAAGCCATGGCTCCGGACACCTTCACCAGCACCGACGTCATCCCCGATGACGCCGAGCTCCGCACTGCGCGTCGCGAGCGGGTCCTCGGGGCGATGGAAGCAGCGGACGTCGACATCCTCATCACCGGCCGTGAGCCGAACGCCCGCTACGTCGCCGGCGTACCGCGGCTGTGGATCAACGGCTCCCGTCCGTTCGGTCCGGGCTGCGTCATCGAGCGCGCCACGGGATCGATCCACATCGTCAGCACGTGGGACGAAGGCGTCCCCGACGACATCCCGCACGAGAACCTTCACGGCATCACGTTCAACCGCGCCAACACGCTCGCATGGCTCACGCAGGTCGAAGGTGCGGCGACTGCCAAGACGGTCGCGACCGATGGCCTGATGCCGTCGACCATCAGCCTGATCCGTACGGCGTTCCCGTCGGCAGAGCTGATGGACGGTGAGCAGCTCATGGCCGCCGTCCGACGCCTGAAGCTGCCACAGGAGATTCGCGCCATCCGCACATCGGTCCGCATCGCTGAGCACTCGCTTGCGGCAGCCGAGGCCGCGTTCGGTGCCGGCATGACCGGACGTCGACTGACTGCGACGTTCATGGAGGCGATGGCCGACGCCGGGGTCACGACGCCGACGACGCAGGACGTCGCCTGGATCACGGGTCGCGACCGGCACTGGTCGCAGGCCAGTCGTGACACGGCGATCGCAGTCGGCGACCTCGTCGCCTTCGATGCCGGGTTGCTTGCGGACGGCTACGTCGGTGAGCTGGGCCGAACCATGGCAGTCGGCGGACTGCCACCCTCGGCGCGCAAGCTGCGTCAGCAGTGGGATGAGCTGTGGGACCGGCTGATCGAGGCCTGCCGGGCCGGTGCGCCTGCGACCGGACTGCTCGATGCCTACGACGCGTCGGGAGCTGTTCCGCCGCCGGTGCCCGTCGCGCGTGGGCTCGGTCTCGGCAACGACCTGCCGTTCGTCACCGGCGCACTTCGGCGCACCGCCGCCGAGCAGAAGCTCGAAGCCGGAATGGTGCTCGCGCTGACGGCGTACGTGTGGGAGGAGGGCATCGGCGGCATCTACGGCCAGGAGCCCGTCGTCATCACCGCCGACGGCCCGGAGCTGCTGACGACGACGCCGTTCCGTGACCGGAAGAAGGGCTGATCCGTGAGTGACGGCGAGAAGGACTTCCCGGATCCGGAGGAGATCATCCGGTACTCCAAGGACCCGGAGACCCGGATCGCGACGATCACCTTCGACCGTCCCGACCACCTCAACGCACCAACCATCGGAGCGCGCAAGCGCTACGGCGATCTCATCTTCAAGGCGAGCCTCGACGACGACGTCAAGGTGCTCGTCGTGCGCGGTGTCGGAGACCACCTCGGTACCGGGGCGGACCTCGACGAGCTGATGGCGAAACGCAAGGGCGGTGTCGCCATGCAGGAGGAGTTCGGCGTCGAAGAGGGTGACGACGTCACGATGCCGGGCAGGCACAACTACCGCAACGGCGCGTCGCTCGTGCACTGGTACGCCGACCCGCGATCGGGTAACCGGTCCCTCGCCGACTTCAAGAAGATCAGCATTCTCGAGGTGAAGGGCTACTGCTACGGCTGGCACTTCTACCAAGCTGCTGACGCCGACCTCGTCATCTCTTCCGACGACGCGCTGTTCGGCCACCCGGCCTTTCGCTACGTCGGTTATGCGCCGCGCATGTGGCAGTGGGCAGTCGTGATGGGCCTTCGCAAGTTCCAGGAAATGGTCTTCACCGGCCGCCCGTTCAGCGCCAAAGAGATGTACGAGTGCAACTTCGTCAACAGCGTCGTACCTCGCGAGGACCTCGAAGCCGAGGTACAGAAGTACGCGCTGGCCTGCGCCTACACGCGTCCGACCGACACCGTCTTCATGCAGAAGGTGTTCTTCAACATCATGAAGCAGCATCAGGGCGAGTACATGGGCAGCATGCTCAGCGCCTGGATGGAGTCGATGACGGGCGCATTGAAGGACGACGTCGACAGTCGTGAGGCAGGCCTCGGCGGCAAAGTGATGGATCAGGGCGTCAACAACCTGGTCAAGAACAACGACAACCGGTTCCCGCCGGAGTGGCGGCTGTCCCGCTCCGGTCGCGAGGCGCCTGAACCGGAATGAGATCGGCGATGCCGGGGGAGGAGACACAGCGGCTGCCGCTCGACGGCTTGCGGGTGGTCGACCTGTCGACCTGGATCGCCGGCGCCTACTGCACGAAGCTGCTGGTCGACGGCGGGGCCGAGGTCACCAAGGTCGAAGCCCACGGTGGCGACCCGCTTCGCGACTGGTCGGCCTCGGGTGCGGAGATCGCTCCTGGCGCAAACGGCGCGCTCTACAACTTCCTCGCCGCGCACAAGCAGAGCGTCACGGTCGATCCCCACAACGCCGACGAGGTCGCTGCGCTGCACGACATGCTTGGTGCGGCTGATGTCGTCGTGTGGTCACGCGGCTCGGAGGTGGCTGAGCATTCGGGACTGTCGCCACAGGCGATCCTCCGCTCGCACTCGCACCTGACCGTTGTGTCGATCACGCCGTTCGGGCTCGACGGACCGTGGGCCGAAAAGCCGGCAACCGAGTTCACGCTGCAGGCGTGGTCCGGCGCAATGATCGGACTCGGTCGAGGGTGGGTGGACCGTGCCCCGACGTACGTCGGCGGGCAGATCGGTGAGTGGCTCACCGGGACGTACGCCGCCGTCGGGGCGTTGGCGTCGGCGCGGCGAGGGACCGGCGAGCTGGTCGACGTGTCGATGCTCGAGACCCTCGCGCTGTGCATGACCTACTACCCGGTGACGTTCACCGACCAGATGGGCCGGCCGATGCGCAAGAAGCGCTTCGTCCCGACACCGGGTGTCGCGGCGGCCAAGGACGGGCTGGTCGGTCTCGGCGTCGGCACCGGGCAGCAGTGGTACGACTTCTGCGCGATGGTCGGGCACCCGGAGTGGATCGAGGACCCCAAGCTGCTGCTCGAGCGATCTGCGCTCATGCCGACGATCGACGCCTGGGTCGCCGGCCATGGCGTCGAGGAGCTGATGGAGCTCGCCACGGCGTTCCGGATCCCCAACGCGCCGATCGTCAACGGCGCGAACGCGACGACCTTCAAGCACTTTCAGGACCGCGGCACCTTTGTCATCAACCCGAACGACGGCGCGACGAACCCCGGTTCGCCGTACCGGATCACGACCGTCACGGACGACTCGCCAGGCGAGCCGCCGGTTCTGGCCTCTGGCGTTCTGCCCTTCAGCGGGCTTCGGGTCCTCGACCTCACGGCGTACTGGGCCGGCCCGCTGGTCGGCTCGATCCTCGGGATGCTGGGCGCGGAGGTGATTCATCTCGAGTCGCCGAAGCGGCCCGATGGCGTCCGGCTGGTCGGCGGCGTGCCGCAGAGCGAGGACCAGTACTGGGAGCGCGGCCCGATCTTCGCCGCGCTCAACACGAACAAGAAGAGCCTCACCGTCGACCTCGGCACTCCACGCGGGCTCGACCTGCTGAAGCAGGTTGTGGCGACGTGCGATGTCGTCGTCGAGAACTTCACGCCGCGCGTCCTCGACCAGCTCGGGCTCAGCTTTGCGGCCCTCCGCGAGACGCGCCCCGACCTCGTCATGGTGCGGATGCCGGGCTTCGGCCTGGACGGCCCGTGGCGCGACTCTGCGGCGTTCGCCTTCGTCATCGAGGACGCGTCCGGGCTGACCTGGCTCAGCGGCCCCGAGGACAAGCTGCCCATCGAGCCGTACTGCGTAGGTGACCCGAACGCGGGCTTGCACGCGCTGGTCGGCCTGCAGATCGCGCTCGCGCATCGCGACCGGACCGGCGAGGGCTGCCTGGTCGAGGCCGCGATGGTGGATGCGGCGTTGAACATTGCGGCTGAGCAGGTCATCGAGTACTCGGCGTACGGGGCCCTCCTCGAACGCAGCGGCAACCGTGGGCCGGTTGCGGCACCGCAGAACCTCTACCGCGCGGCCGCGCCGGACGACGACGGCCGCGACGACTCGTGGGTGGCGGTCGCGGTCACTACCGGCGACCAGTGGCAGGCGCTCTGCGATGTGCTCGGCAGAACCGACTGGATGGGCGACGCTGAGCTTTCAACCCGCGAGGGTCGACGGCGCCACCACGACAGCATCGACGCCGGCATCGCCAAGTGGTGTCGGGATCGTTCGGCCACCGAGATCGTCAACCTGTTGTGGGACGCCGGCGTGCCGGTCGCCAAGGTGATGCAGCCGCACCGCCAGCCGGAGCTGGCGCAGCTGCAGTCCCGCGGATTCTTCGAGGAGGTCGACCACCCGGTGGCGCCACGTGCCCGGTACAGCACGCTCCCGATGCGGTTCTCTGCCGGGCCGGAGCGGATGCATCAGCGGCACGCGCCGTTGCTCGGCGAGCACACGACCGAGCTGCTCAGCGAGCTCGGGATCGACGCGGCGGAGATCGAAGCGCTGGAGGTCGAAGGCGTGATTGGCATGGCACTGCAGCCAGTCGGGCTCCACTCGCCATCCGACGCAGGAGGGAACTGATGCCCGAGCGACGCAACGCCCGGCGGGCAGGCGGCTTCGAGCCGGCGCCGTTCGACGTCGTCGAGGCGTCGCGCCAGGTCTGGCTGCGGCACTGGAACCCGGAGGCTGCGTCAGGGATGGCGGTTTTCACCGCGGTGCTGCGCTCCTACCAGCTGCTGGCTGACGAGGTGAACCGCGTGATGCGGCGGCACAACCTCACCTTCGCGCGTTACGAGGTTCTCACTTGGCTTGCGACCGACCCGGAGTCGTCGCTGACGTTGAGCTGGATCAGCAAGACCCTTCGAATCCCGCCGGCCACTGTCACGAACATCATCGACTGGCTCGAGAAGGACAAGCTGGTACGACGGGTGCCGCACCCGTCCGACGCGCGAACGACGCTCGCGGTCATCACCGCGAAGGGCAAGAAGGTCGTCGAGGGTGCGACGAACGACCTCAACGCCGGCGTCTACGAGCGCATCGGGCTGTCGGAGGACCAGCGGCAGCAGCTGACCGATCTGCTCGCGGAGCTGCGAGCGAGCGGCAACGAGTTCGATGTCGAGCGTTCGCAGGACGTCATCGCGGAAGTCGGAAACCGACAGGACAAGCATCGTGAAGATGTGGCGTAGGTAAAGGGGAGAGATGCCAACCAAGAAGACGAGCGCCGTCCCGTTCGCGATCGACGTCCCGGACCGGATCCGCAAAGAGCGGTACTACGACGCCGACTTCTACGCGCTGGAGGCCGAGCAGCTGTGGCCCCGGGTGTGGCAGATGGCGTGCCGGCTCGAGGAGATTCCCAATCCCAACGACTTCGTCACCTACGAGATCCTCGACCAGTCCGTGATCGTCATCCGCGGTGACGACATGCAGGTGCGCGCGTTCCACAACGCCTGTCGCCACCGCGGCGTGCGCCTCGTCGAGGGACAAGGCACGTGCACGAGCGGCTTCACCTGCCCGTTCCACGGCTGGTGCTACGGCGCCGACGGCGCCAACACCTTCGTGTCGCGCTCGAGCACCTTCTCCGCGCACAACCTCGCCGCCGACGAGATCAACCTTCAACCCGTGCTGTGCGACACGTACGGCGGGTGCGCATGGATCAACCTCGACCCCAAGGCGCCGCCGCTGCGCGAGAGCATCGAGCCGTTCGCGACGTACATGGACGCCTGGCAGCTCGAGGACATGCACCCGGAGTGGTGGCTGTCGTTCCGGCTCCCGGTCAACTGGAAGCTCGCGCAGGAAGCGTTCATGGAGCAGTACCACGTGCTCGAGACGCACCCACAGCTTCGACTGCCTGGCCGGTATCCCTCGAAGGCCAAGCCCTTCGACGCGAAGAAGTTCCTTGACTCAGAGCTCACCTACCTGCGGGTGATGAGTGAGGGTATGGCCGGCATGGTCCATGCCAACGACGTGAAGATCGCCGAACAGCTGATGCCAAAGGTGAAGCTGCCCGACGACCCGATCGAGGCGCGGCTTGCGTGGGAGCGGGAGTTCAACGCCGCCGTCGTGAAGTGGCACCGCGCCAAGAAGCATGTGATCCCTGACCTCAACCAGGTCGAAGCCGACGGCTTCACCGAGCCGATGGTCTACTGCTTCCCGCACTGCTTCATCCTGCCGATGTACTCCAGTGCATCGCAGTACCGCTTCCGCCCGCTCGGGCCGGAAGAGACGCTGATGGAGATCTGGTCGCTGACCCGCTTCCCGGAGGGCAAGAAGCTTCCCAAGCCGCCGGTGCCAGAGCCCATGGCGCACGACGATCCTCGGGTGCCTCCGATCCCGACGCAGGACTTCTCCAACCTCCCCAAGCAGCAGCTGGGCCTGCACTCGCGGTCGTTCGAGTTCATGCGGATCTCAGGACAGATCGAGGGTCATCTCTCGAACTTCCACCGCACGATCGACGGCTACCTCGAAGGCCGCACCAGCAAGAAGCTGCTGAAGGCACTCCGCGAGCTCAACATCAACCCGCTAGAACGCCCAGTAGTAGACCTCGGCTTCTAGCCACAATCCGCCGAGCCCAACGAAAATGGCGTCTCAGGGGCCGTTGAGACGCCCAAAACGGCGGGCTCGGCGTTGCCCCGGGTCAGCCCGCTTGAGCGACCGGTCGTCGACCTCGGCCTCTGGCCTGCCCCGAGTTGTGCCGGGGCTGTCCCGAGTTGTGTCGGGGGCGACCCGAGCTGTTCCTCGGGCGGTCGGCGTTGGGCCGTTCCCTTCGTGGGGCGGGCGGTGGCGGGACCGGCTGGCCCGACTCGGCAACCTCGCGAACGGCGTCATGGCCCGGCCGGACCGGGACCGCGGTCGGCGTGACGTTGGCGTCGCGGTGCAGCCGCTCCACCACCCGTCGCTGTTCCGGGATGACGAACGACACGACGGTGCCGGTGGCGCCGGCGCGGGCGGTGCGGCCAGAGCGGTGCAGGTAGTCCTTCGAGTCGTTCGGCGGGTCGAAGTGCACGACGAGGTCGACGTCGTCGACGTGGATGCCACGCGCGGCGACATCCGTCGCGACCAGCACCCGCGGGTGGCCCGCAGTGAAGCCGGCGAGTGCGCGCTGGCGCTGGTTCTGCGAGAGGTTGCCGTGGATCGCGGCCGCTGGCGATCCCAGCTGCGTGAGCTGCTTGGCCAGCCGGTCCGCGCCGTGCTTGGTGCGGACGAAGACGAGCGTCCGGCCGGGGCGAGCGGCGATCTCCGCTGCCACCTTCACCTTGTCGCCGTGGTCGAGGATGAAGACCTGGTGGTCCATCGCCTCGACGGGAGACGACGCCGCGGCGACGGCGTGCACCGCCGGGTTCTTGAGGTACGCCTTCACCAGCTTGTCGACGCCGCGGTCGAGCGTTGCCGAGAACAGCAGTCGCTGGCCGCCTGCGGGGACGTCGTCGAGCAGCCGGACCATCGCGGGCAGGAAGCCGAGGTCGGCCATGTGGTCGGCCTCGTCGAGCACCGCCACCTTCACCTCGGAGAGGTTGCAGGCGCGGCGGTCGATCAGGTCGATCAGCCGTCCAGGGGTTGCCACCACGATGTCGACGCCGCGGTCGAGTGCGTTGATCTGCCCGCCGTACGGGGCGCCGCCGAACACCGCGACGAGACGCAGGCCCATCGCGTCACCGAGCGGTCGGAGGGCGTCAGCGACCTGCATCGCGAGCTCGCGGGTCGGGACCAGGACGAGTCCGCGCGGACGCTGGACGTTGGATCGGGTGCCGGCGAGACGGGCGAGCATCGGCAGCCCGAAGGCCAGTGTCTTTCCGGAGCCGGTCTGCGCCCGGCCGAGGACGTCGCGGCCCGCCAGACCATCGGGTAGCGCCCGGCCCTGGATCGCGAACGGTTCGTTGATTCCGCGACGGGCGAGTGCGGTGACGAGCGCAGCCGGCAGGCCGAGCTCGGCGAAGGAGGCGGCCTCGGGCTCGGGGCGGGCGAGCGCCTCGTCGAGCAGGCGGTCGAGCTCGGACGGCTGGGGTTGCGTCGCGGCTCGCTGCGGCTTGGCCTTCGGGTGTCGGCTCTGGGTGCGGCTGCGCTGGTTGGAGGCAGCACGGCGCGGCTGCGCCGAGGCAGCACGGCGTGATCGGGCGGGGGCAGGCATGAGTGTTCTCCGGTCAATGGGTGTTTCGGTAGGCCGCGAAGAGGCTCACCGAACTACCGGGAACGATTTCTGCTGCGACCTCACGGGCGGCTCGCCCGCGGGAGGTAGGCGGTCACGTGCACCGCCGATGCAGCCAGGCTAGCAGGGAGGTGCTTGCGGAACCTGCAGATTCGCGCCAGACTTCTGACATCAATATTTCCGACCGGCGAAAGATGAGGCCGTGACCGTCTCGACAGACGCCCCGCCGTACTACGACCCGTGGGACGTCGAGCTCGCCGCGGACCCTTACCCGATGTGGCGCCGGCTGCGGGACGAGGCGCCGCTCTACTACAACGAGCAACACGACTTCTACGCGCTGAGCCGTCACGCCGACATCTCGAAGGGGTTGCCCGACTGGGAGACCTTCAACTCCGGCAAGGGCGTGATCATCGAGCTGATCAAGGCGAACCTCGACCTGCCGTCGGGCACGCTGATCATGGAGGACCCGCCGGCGCACGACATCCACCGCAGCCTGTTGGTGCGCGTCTTCACGCCGCGTCGCATTGCCGCCATCGAGCCGCAGATCCGCGCCTACTGCGCTCAGCATCTCGACCCGCTGGTCGGGCAGGCACGCTTCGACCTGATCGCGGAGCTCGGTGCGCAGATGCCGGGCAAGGTCATCGGGATGCTCCTCGGTATTCCGGAGGAGGACACCGCTGCGGTCCGCGCGAACGTCGACAACAACCTGCGCACCCAGGCAGGGGAGCAGATGGTGGTCAAGGACGCGTCGTTCGCCGAGGGTGACATCTTCGCGGAGTACGTCGACTGGCGGATGAAGAACCCGTCCAACGACCTGATGACGGATCTGCTCAACGCGGAGTTCGAGGACGAGCACGGCGCGACGAGGAAGCTCACCCGTCAGGAAGTGCTCACCTACGTCGCGGTCGTGGCAGGCGCAGGTAACGAGACGACGACGCGGCTGATCGGCTGGATGGGCTCGCTGCTCGCGCAGCACCCGGACCAGCGCCGGGCGATCGTCGACGACCTGTCACTCGTGCCGAACGCGGTCGAGGAGACGGTGCGCTATCAGCCGCCGGGTCCTCACGTTGCGCGGTACGTCGCTCGCGACGTCGAGATTCACGGCCAGGTCGTCCCGGCCGGCAGCATCATGCTGTTCCTGCTCGGCTCGGGAAACCGCGACGACCGCGTGTATCCCGAGGGCGACACATACAACATCCACCGTCCGATCAGCCAGCACCTCGGCTTCGGCTACTCGGTGCACTACTGCATGGGTGCGGCGCTCGCACGGCTCGAAGGTAAGGTCGCACTCGAGGAGATCCTCAAGCGCTGGCCGACCTGGGAGGTCGACTGGGACGGCGCGAAGCTCGGCTCGACATCGACGGTGCGCGGCTGGGAGACGCTGCCGATCATCGTGGGTTAGCCTCCGTGCCGTCTACAGAGCGGGTCCTCGCCCTTTCGTGACGGCTTCGATCAGCAGGCCGACGAGCCAGTTGACGCTGCGCGCTGCCTCGTCCGGGTCGAGTCCCCAGTCACCGGTCAGCCGGTTGTACGTCGGCATTCCCCAGAGCGTGTCGATCAGCGCGGCCACGAGGCGTGTCTCAGAGTCCGGCAGTCCTTTCGCGCCCTCACTGACCGTCTCGAGCAAAGCGGCCTTGCGTCGTTGGTCGAGCTCGACGAAGAGGGCGTCGGGCTCTCGTCTCGGCGCGCTCGAGAACTCCGCGAGGTAGCCGAAGAGCTGCTCGACGTGCTGCGGCACCTCATCGAGACGCATTCCCTCGACCGTCACGCCGGCTTCTTCGATCAGCCGCTGCAACACCGCCGCCCGCAGGTCGCGCTCCGTGGCGAAGTGGCGATGGACGGTGCGTTCGTGGACGCCCGCCCGGGCGGCGACGTCGCGGACCGTCAGCTCACTCCAGTCCCACGAGCCGAGCTCGTGCACCAGTGCAGACCCGGCCTCGACGATGCGGCCTCGGGTTTCCGCCGAACGTTCACGACGTACCGGGCTGTCATACGGACGGGTGCCCTTCGCCGGAGTGACGCTCACCGCCGAATGCTAAGTCCCGTCAGCAGGCGCGGTAGACGTAGCCGGGCCTGCCGCGTGCGACCAGGTCATGGTCGCGCCGGATGATCGAGATCCTGTGGCCGCGTGCCCGGCAGGCGGCGTGGAACGACTTGGCGCGGTACTCGATGTCGAACACCTCGTCGCCGTACGTCTTCGTGTAGCTCCCACACTCGTCGTACACCTGGCACGACTCGCTGATCGCGAAGTCGAAGTGGACGCTACGACGAGCCCGGGCGCTCGCTTCGGCGTCGTTCTTCTGGCTGATCGCCAGGCCGTCGGCATGGGCGCGCTGGGCCAGTAGCGCCGCGAAGGCGAGGTTGTCGGCGAGGGTGAGCAGACCGTGGGAGCGAGTGTTGGAGTCGAGGTTGTCCGGGTCGGCGGCGTCGAACCCCTTGCGCGCGCAGCCGTCGATCCAGCCGCCGATGATCGTCAGGAGGCGCTGTCGTTTCGCCGCGGTCGAGGTGTCGAGCAGGTACTCGCCGGCCCAGTTCGGGTCGCCGACAAGATCGCCCTCGGCATCGTGAAGGAGAAGGTCGGAATGGTTCCGCTGCCACCACTCGGCCTGGTAGTCCTGGGTCTGAAACCCGTTGATGTAGCAGACGTTGTAGCGCCCGTTGACGGGGTGCGAGGTGTGGTCACGGCCGATGACCTGCACGGACGGGGCCGGCCGGTAGCTGCCGCCGAGCTGGTAGTCGAACTTCGCGTTCGGCGGCGGGGTTTCGTAGGACTTCCGGGCCGCGACAGCGGCTGGTTGGTAGGCGAGCACAACGGCGGTTGTGACGAGCGCCAGCCGCCGGATCACGCTCATGGGGCAGGATCGCACGCCCAACCCGTGGGGTGTGCTGGCGCGCGGCGCGCGAGGCTGGCATCGTGAGGTCGTGCGCGGAACATCTTCGCTCCCGGAGCGAGGAGACGGCTATACGCCGATCGCGCCGCCGACGCCGGAGATGTTCGTCGAGCTTCTGACCCGCGTCGGCTGCCACATCTACAGCGGCGAGGTCATTCCTGGCGGCGGCTACAACGAGCTCTACACCGGCCCGGGCATCGAGATCTTCCTCGGCGGGTCGCCGGAGCCCGGCACCGATCTGAGTGCGGCGTGGGCGCGCGCGGTGCACCCCGACGACCGCGACGCCTATCTCGACGCCGCGACGATCGACGGCTCGGGAGTCATGCAGGTCGAGTACCGCATGCTCGGTCTCGACGGTGCGACGCGCTGGGTCCAGGACCAGATGTGGCTGCGGGAGCAGCTGCCCGATGGCCGGCGGATCATCGACGGCGTCGTCACCGACATCACCAGTCGCAAGCAAGCCGAGCTGGGTCTTCGCCGGCTAGCCCACACCGACCCGCTCACGGGTCTGGCGAACCGGCTGTCGCTCGCGGACCGCATCGGGATGGCGGTCGACGGTCTCGCGGCAACTGCGTCGCCCGGCATCGCGCTGCTGATGCTCGACCTCGACGGGTTCAAGGCAGTCAACGACACCTACGGGCATGCGATCGGTGACGAGCTGCTGATGATGGTCGCGCGTCGGCTCCGCGGCTCGCTGCGGCCTGCCGACCTGGTCGCGCGCCTCGGTGGCGACGAGTTCGCGGTGCTGCTCGAGCGCGTCGACCATCACCAGACGCTCGCCGCGGCGCAGCGGTTGCTCATCGCGGTCAACGCCCCGTTCGCGTTCTCGCGGGGCACCATCTCGCTCTCGGCGAGCATCGGCCTCTGTCACGCGGGCGACGCGCGCGGCACTCTCGACCTGATGCGTGACGCCGACGTCGCGATGTACCGCGCGAAGGCCGACGGCAAGAACCGGATCGTCAGCTTCGAGCCGGCGATGCAGGCCCGCGTCGCGCGACGCCTGCGACTCGAGACCGAGTTGCGTCGCAGCGTCGACAACGGCGACTTCGTCCTGCACTACCAGCCGCTCGTCGACCTCGAGACCCTGGAGGTCATCGGCGCTGAGGCGCTGCTGCGCTGGCGCCACCCCGAACGCGGTCTGCTCCTGCCGACCGCGTTCGTCGACATCGCCGAGGACACGGGCCTGATCCTTCCGCTCGGCCGCTGGGTGCTCGAGCAGGCCGCGAAGGATGCGTCGATCTGGCAGGACGTCGCCGGCGCGCCGTTCTCGGTGTCGGCCAACCTGTCGCCGAGCCAGCTGCACGACCCCGACCTCGTCGCGATCGTCGTCGCGATCCTGCAGGACGCGGACCTGCAGCCGGAGTCGCTCGTCGTCGAGATCACGGAGAACCTGCTGCTCAAGGACGCCGAGCTCGCACGGTCGCGGCTGTCGGCACTCCGGTCGGTCGGCGTGAAGGTTGCGGTCGACGACTTCGGCACCGGCTATTCGTCGTTCGCCTATCTCGATCGCTACCCGGTCGACATCCTCAAGATCGATCGCAGCTTCGTCGGCTCACTCGGCGGCCGGCCACGCGCGTCGGTGCTCGTGCGTTCGATCCTCGACCTTGCGCTGGCATTCGACCTGGAGACAGTCGCGGAAGGCATCGAGACCACGGACCAGCTGAGGACCCTCCGCTCGCTCGGCTGCCGATTCGGGCAGGGCTTCCGCTTTGCGGTGCCGAGGCCGGCCGAGCAGATCACGTCGATGCTGACGACGGATGCGCTCGCCGGAATGCGTGACGAGCGGCTAGACGACGCAGCGGATGACGCCGCAGACGAGCACGCAGCGGCGGCCGGCTAGCTCCGCCTCTCCGATCAGCGCAGGGGCTCGATCAGCGCAGGTCCGTTGTTGCGGACCGAGTTGACCGCGGTCGACACCTCGTAGGTGTGCAGCGTCGGCGCCGGCATCGCCGCAACGAGATCGCGCACGACGTTCACGTCGGTCATCGTCGGGTCGAGCCAGGCATCAACCAGATCCCGCGGTACGACGACGGGGGAGCGGTCGTGGATGTGGCCGAGCTCGTCGGTCGCCGTACAGGTGAGGATCGTGTAGGTGCGCAGCCACTGCTCCGGATCGTCGAAGTCGCGGCGACTCTCGTACAAGCCGGCGAAGGCCAGCACGCCATCGCCGTGGAGGTACATGGGGTGCTTGCCGTCCTCGGCGACCATCCATTCGTAGTAGCCGTCGGCCGGGACGATGCAGCGGTGCTTCGCCGCGGCGGACTTGAACGCGGGCTTCGTCGTGAACGTCTCTGACCGCGCGTTGATGTGCTTCGACGCGACACGTGCATCCTTCGCCCAGAACGGGACCAGCCCCCACTTGAGCGTGCGCAGCTGCCGATCCGGCTCGTCGTTCACCAGCCGTTCAAGGACGACGCGGCCGGGATCGGTCGGCGCGACGTTCCATGACGGCTCGGGCGCCTCGTCGACGACCGAGGCGATCTCGAACTCGCGCAGCAGATCCCCGTCGTGCCTCGCGTTCGCATAGCGCCCGCACACTCCTCCTTTTTATCCCGCCCCGCCGCCCCGCAGTCCCGTGCGTAAGACGATCAGTTAGGTAGCGTGATTCCCCGCGTCACATCGATTGACTACTTCCCCACGATCGAGGAGAGCTGGAATGGCCCGTACGGCGAAGAAGACGGCGGCTCGGCGGCCGGCGGCAAAGAAGACCGCAGCACGCCCGGCAGCACGGCCAGCGGCAAGCGCGCAGGTGATGGACCTCGCGGGTGGCCTCAAGTCGCTGCTCGGCGCGGTCGAGGGCGAGGTCAAGGCGGTCACCGCCCTGAGCGGTCAGATCGACGACCTCGTGACCAAGCTCAACGCCGCTCGTACTGAGCAGGCGGAACGGTTGCGGGCGCTCGACGCGCTGAAGGGTGCGGCCAGCGACGGTGGCTTGTCGTCTTTCCTCGACAAGCTGATCCGCCCGCGTATGCCGCGTGTTCCTGAGGTCCGCGCCCCGCGATAGGCGCGCATGACGCAGCGCTGATGAAGACGTCGGCTCCGGAGCCGGGCCTCGACGATCGAGCCGAGGCTCTGCTCCGGGCTGCCGGACAGCGGGTCACCAAGCCACGCGTTGCGGTGCTGTCCTGTTTGTTGGCCGCCGACGGTGAACACCTGTCGGCTGAGGAAGTTCTCAACCAGGTCGCCGCGCGCACCGCTGGCGTTCATCGCGCGACGGTCTACCGAACGCTTGATGGTCTGGCCGACGCCGGCGTGCTGCGACATGTGCATCTGGACCGCGGCCTCACGGCGTACCACGTCGTCGATCCGACGCCACCGCATGAACATCTGCACGCGCAGTGCGCGAGCTGTGGTCGGGTCATCGACCTGCCGCCGGACGTTCTCGGCGACACCGCGGACCGGGTCCGGCAGATCAGCGGTTTCGAGCTTGATGCGAGCCACGTCGCGCTGAGCGGCCACTGCAGATCCTGCACAACGAAGCCCGCCGACTGATTCGCTCGACGCGGTCAACCACCGCAGCCGCCGAAGCCGGTCATGTACCAGCCGGGCCCGTCGGCGGGTGCCGCGACGAAGTATGCGTGCCCGATCCCGTCGCCATCTGTCTCTTCGTGCCGCTCGACGTTCGCGTTCGGGTACTCGTGGGTGAACGAGCAGTAGTAGTCCCCGGCGGGCTGGTGCGTGCAGCGGGTCAGCGAAAGGCGGATCGCCTCCGGCCGCATGGTGTGCAGCCCCGCCCGCGCCGCGGGGTCGGTGACATGTCTGAGGTCCGCCACGTCATGGGCGTTCCACGCCGCCGCCGCGTAGCGCATGGCGGCCTCAGGCGTGTCGAAGTGCGGGGCGTTCGCACTATTGGTGCGAGGTACGCCGACCTGGACGTGCCGATGGACGTGGATGTGCCAGTGGACGTGCCGAAGCAGGTGCGGTGTCGTCGCCCACGCCGAGTGGAAGAGATGATGGGCCGAGACGGCCGGACTCGGCGTAACCGCAGCAGCCGGCGCCACCACGGTCGATCTCGGGGAGGAGCCCGATCCGCATCCGGCGACCAGGGTGAGACTCGCGCACGCGAATCCGGTCGCGACCTTTGAACGCGCGCTCATTTCTCCCCCTCGACGGCCACTGACTTGGTGTGCTGGTTCGTAGACGACGAGCTCGCGCGGATGGTTGGGGTCGCGGCGGTGCTAACTAGCGGTGGTCAGTGCCGCTCGGCGCCGGCGCGCTACGACGAGCTGGCGAGGAGCTCGGCCTTGGCGGCCGCCACCGTCGGCGCGACGCGGCTGTGCTCGGTGTAACCGCACAGGCGCAGGATGCGATCGACCGCCGAATCCGGTGTCGTGACGACACAGAACGACTGCCGCCGCGGGGCGATGCGCGTTGCGACCCGGAAGAGCAGGCGCACGCCGGCGCTGTCGATGTGGTCGACTTCGGTCAGGTCGAGGACCAGGCCGATGGCGTGCGGGCGTACCTGCGTGATGATCTCGTGGTAGCGGGTGGTCGCGTTGGCCAAGTCGATCTCGCCGTAGAGCGGGATGACCTCGATCAAGTCGGCGGTGTCCTCCGGCGACCCCGCTGTCGACGGGTGGATCGCCCGGCCCTCTCGGGCGACCCTGCCGAGCACGAAGTGCATCCGAACCTCGGTGCCCTCCGCGGCGCGCACGACGTCGACATCGTCGACCAGGCTGCGAATCAGCTCGAGACCGCGGCCTTGTCCGACGTCACGAGCTGGACGCCACCTGCCACGGTCACGCACCGTCACGGAGACGAATCCCGCGTCGTGGATGGCGTGCACGGTCAGCTCGCCACCTGCTGCGCCGTAGGCATGCTCGACGACGTTGCTCGCGGCCTCGCTCGCGGCGTGCACGAGGTCATCCGCTTCGCGGGCCGTCGCGCCCCAGTGCACCACCCATGAGCGCAGGGCACGCCGGACCGCGGCGACCTGGCCTGGCTCCGCGGGAAGGGACAGATGAAGATTCGACGAGATGGGGAGCAACCTCGTCGCGAGCACAGCGATGTCGTCGTCGCCAGGCTCGAGGTGGGCGGCGGCGAGCAAGCGGTCGCTGCACACCGCATCGATGGCACCTGCGCCGCTCTCGGCGGCGTGTCGGAGCGCCTCAAGACCGTCGTCGATCGACTGGCCGCGGCGTTCGATCAGGCCGTCCGTGTACAAGATCAGTGTCGAGCCGGGCTCGATGGTCGTGACCGCCTCGATGCGGGGAGCGGACGTCAGCCCGAGAGGCAGCGAGCGACCACCCTCCAGATAGGTCGCCGAGCCGTCGGTGCCGACGAGCAGTGGCGGCGGATGGCCGGCGCTGGCGTAGGTGAGAGTCTCCGAGCCGGGGTCGAGCACGGCGTAGACGAGCGTCGCCATCTGTCCCGCCTCGACCTGTACGACGACCCGGGACATCTGCTCCAACACCGCGGCGGGAGAGGGGTTCTCGAGCGCGTAGGCGCGGATTGCGGTACGAAGCTGTCCCATGGCGGCGGCAGCGTTGATGCCGCGGCCCACGACGTCGCCCACCGTCAGGCCGATGCAGCCGCGCGGCAGCTCGATCACGTCATACCAATCCCCGCCGACCTGCAGGCCCGCGCCGCCAGGTGTGTAGCGCGACGCGAACTCGACTCCCGGAATGGCCGGCAGTCGTTCGGGGAGCAGGCTTCGCTGCAGGGCCTCCGTGATCCCCTGCTCGCGGTCGAGGCCGGCTTTCAGCTCGCGCAGAGCGTTCGCCCGCTCGGCAATCACGGCAGCGAGCACGAACGAGGTCAGGGCTGCGACGGCGTTGTAGACCTGCAGCGTGAGCACGCGGTGAAGAAACGTCACGTTCGCGAACGGCCCGACCTGGTCGTAGGCGGCCCAGGTCGCCATGCCCACGATCGTGACTGCCCCGAGCGCCGCACCCGCCTGGCGGAATCGCACGGCCGCCCAGATCAGCAGCGGGAAGACGAGGTAGGTGTCCTGCGCCTGGCTGCGGAAGACGACGTACCCGATCGCAGCCAGTCCACCGATCACCCCTGCCAGCTCGACGGCGCCCAGCCAGGTCAGCCGCCGTAGCCGGTGAAGGGTGAACAACAGCGGAGCGAAGACAAGGACCCCGGTGCCGTCACCCGCCCACCACAAGGCCCAGGTGCTTCCGGCGCCGCCACGCTTGATCGTCTCGTCCAGGAGCAGCGCTGTCGTCCCCAACGTCGCGCTGACGACCATGGCCGCGAGAGCGCCGAGCAAGACCAGCGCGAGCGCGTCGCGAAGCCGATCGAGCCGCCACCGGAAGCCGCCGCGACGCAGCAGCCAAACGGCGAGGAACGGTGCGGCCGTGTTGCCGACGGCGATCAGCAACGCACTTCCTGCCGAGTCGTTGATCGGGAGGTTGACCGCAAGCGCGGCGAGGGTGACGGCGGGCCAGACGCGAAGCCCGAGGATCATCAGCGCGACGACGGCGATCCCGGTCGGCGGCCAGATCGGTGTGACCACCCCGCCGACCAGCGAGATCCTCAGGCTGAGCCAAGCCGCGAGGTAGTAGCACCCGCCCACGGCGGCGAGTTGCGCGCCGTACTGCGCGCGTGACGACTGGCCGTGCCGCGACGGCATCACCCACCGCAGAAATCGCGACATCGTCACCCCCGCGCTCGATGTGAGTATGGCGCGGGTCGGCGACGCGGAGTGGTCTAGCGGCCGACCGCCTTCTCGAGCTCCGCCTTCGTCATCGTCGAGCGGCCCTCGATGTTCTTCTTCTTGGCCTCGGCGTAGAGCTGCTCCTTGGTCCGCCCACCTGCGCCCTTGTGGGACCGCAGCCCGCCGCGCTGGCCGGAGGAGATGTCCTTCGTCGACGTGCGGCTGGCCTGCTTGGCCTCCCCGGCCCGCGCGCGCTCCTTGTTCACGGTGCGCGCTGCGATCTCCTTGGCGGTGTCCTCGCTGCGCCCTCGATCCTCGAGGCCTTCCTTGATGTGCTCGTACTGGCGCTCGCGCTTGCGGGACCACGCGCGGATCGGCATCGGACTCGCTCCTCGACGGGTAGGACTCAGACGGATACGACGTACCCGGTCCGATTTCGCCCTATTCGTCACGCTTAGTGTTTGCTTGCTTTCGGCCGATGACGGGGAGGAGTCTTGTGACAGGAGCCGCTGTCTGCGGCAGGTGAGCAAGGAGTAGTCGATGCCGCGCGCGCTGTGGTCGGGGGTTCTGACCTTCGGGCTGGTCAATGTGCCGGTCGGGCTGTTCAGCGCGACCAGTGAGAAGTCGATCCGCTTCAACCAGCTCAACAAGACCACCGGCAACCGGGTTCGCTACCGCAAGGTCGATGACGCGACCGGCGAAGAGGTGCCGGCCAGCGACATCGTCAGCGGCTACGACACCGGCGACGACGAGTACGTGATGGTCGAGCGTGAAGAGCTGGCCTCGGTTGCGCCGGGTCGCTCCGAGCTGATGGAGATCAGCGACTTCGTCGACCTCGCCGACATCGATCCGATCTTCTACCGGCAGACCTACTACCTTGCACCGCGCGGGAAGGGCGCCGACCGTGCCTATGCACTGCTTCGGCGCGCGATGCTCGACACCGGCAAGGCCGGCGTCGCGACCATGGTGATGCGCGACCGCGAGCACCTCGTCGTCCTCCGGCCGTCCGGTGACGCGCTGGTTGTGGAGTCGCTGTACTTCGCCGACGAGATTCGCGACGCGCAGGACGTGCTGGGCGACTTGCCCGACGACAGCGCCTTCGCGGAGCGCGAGCTGAAGATCGCCGAGCAGCTGATCGAGTCGCTCAGCGTCGACTGGAAGCCGGAGAACTACACCGACACCTACCGCGAACGGGTACAGGAGCTGATCGAGTCCAAGCGCGAGGGTCGCAAGGTCGTCACCGCGAAGAAGGCGCCGCGCACCAACGTCATCGACCTGATGGCGGCGCTCGAGGAGTCGATTGCGGCGCGTGGTGGCCGTGGCGCGAAAGCGGACAAGGCGACCAAGGGAAAGAAGGCCGACGAGGAAGCGGCTTCCGGTGAGACGGCCACCGCCACGCAGAGTGCATCTGCCGAGTACGCCGAGATGTCGAAGGCAGAGCTGCTCAAGCTCGCAGCCAAGGCGGACGTCGCCGGTCGGTCGTCGATGAGCAAGGACGAGCTGGTCGCCGCCCTCTCCGCGGCTCCGAAGCCTCGACGGTCTAAGGCTTCTTAGCCGGCTTCTTCCTCGGCGTCTTCTTCGGCTTGGCGGCGAGGAGCGGCCCGAACAGGTCCCCGTGCTTGTCGAGGCGCTCGATCACGTCCGTGCCGAGGAAGCGCAGGTCGGCGGGGTCACCCGAGCGCGCGCACCTCGCGACCTCGTCCCAGGTGACCGGCGTCGACGCGGTGGGGTACGGCGTCGCGCGCAAGGAGTAGACCGCGACCGTCGTCTTCGCGGGATGGTTCTGGCTCCAGTCGATGAGCACCTTGCCCTTGCGCAGCTTCTTGTCCTGTGAGCTGACGACGTGGTCCGGGTGCTGCTGCTCGAGCTCTCGCGCCATCCCGTAGACCTCGTCGCGGATCATGTCCCAGGTGGCCCCGGGCATCGGCGCGTAGACCTGCAGCCCCTTCGAGCCGCTCGTCTTCGCGACGGCATGATCGCCGGCCGAGAGCCGGTCTCGTGCGAGCAGCGCGATCCGGCAGCACTCGACGATCGTGGTGTCGGGCCCAGGGTCGAGGTCGATGACCAGATGGTCGGGGTCCGTTGGGGGAGTCTGGTTGCCTTCCCGGTGCCAGAGCGGCACGTGCAGCTCCAGCGCAGCGAGGTTGGCCGCCCACAGCAGGCTCGGCCGGTCACCGATCAGCGGGTAGTCGATGGTGTCGCGCCCTTTGCGTCCCGACGGCGAGTAGACGTTCATCGACTGCATCCACTCCGGTGCGTGCCGGGGGAGCTGCTTCTCGAAGAAGGTCTCACCGGTGACGCCGTCCGGGAACCGCCGGAACGTCACGGGCCGGTTCGCGAGATGCGGCACCATCGCGTCGGCGACCTTGGCGTAGTAGTCGAGCACCTCCGCCTTTGTGAAGTGCGCTTCGGGATAGAGCACTTTGTCGAGGTTGGACAGCATCAGCGTCCGGCCATCGATCTCTGCGGCGACCTTGGTGCTACTCACGTCGCACGTCCGCAGGGCTCTTGTCAGGGCGTACGCCGCGCCAGCTCGGATGCCGTAGCCGCCCGTCGCCCGTCCACTCGCCGAACTGCACCTCGCCGACGATCTCCGGATCGACGTACTGCGCTGCGCGCCGGTCCTTCGCGTCGATGGGTGTGGTGAACGGGGAGTCGTCGACGGCGAGCTTCTTCAGGATCTCGAGCAATCGCGCGCGCATCTTCTCGTCGAACCCGGTGCCGACCTTGCCGGCGTAGGCGAGGCCGCCCGCATCCGGAAGCCCGACCAGCAGGGCGCCGAACGTGTCGGCGAGCCGGCCCTGGCCGGGCAGCCAGCCCCCGATCACGACCTCCTGGGTGCGGAACGCCTTCACCTTGATCCAGTCCGTGCTGCGTGCGCCCGGCCGGTAGGTGGACGCTCGGCGCTTCGCAACCACGCCTTCGAGCCCGCTGCGGCTGGCGGCTTGGAAGATGTCGGCGCCGGCGACGTCCCGGTAGGCCTGACCGGTGACAATCCCCTCGCCGTCGAGAGCCATGCCTTCCAGGCGGCCTCTTCGCTCGTCGTACGCTTCGTCGATCGTCGCCCGCTTGCCGAGATGCAGGACATCGAACACGAGGTACGACGCCGGCACCTCTGCCGCTCGCCTGGCGATCATCGAGGCATTCGTCAGGTTGAGCCGCTGTTGCAGCAGACCGAATCGCGGGATCCCCGATGTGTCGAGTGCGACGAGCTCGCCGTCGACGGTGACGGGTGTCTTGCCACACGACTCGATGAGGGCGGAGAGCTCGGGAAACATCAGCGTGAGGTCCTGGCCGTTGCGACTGCGCGCTTCGAGGCCGCCCTTGCCGTCGAGCCGGGTGATCGCCCGGATGCCGTCCCACTTCGGTTCGAACGCCCACGCCTCGTCGTCGGTGGGAAGCGCGCCTGCGGTCGCCAGCATCGGCGCGACCGGCGGGGGCATCACACAGTGACGCTAGAGGGTCACCTCGGTGATGCGATGCAAGTGCGTCGTTTTTCCTAGAGGCGCTCGGGTATGCCGACGCTGTGACGAGTACTCAAACCAATGCTGACAGCGCCTGGGACCAGGTGCGCGGCAACCTCGCCGCAAGCTTCCCGGACTTCACCGACGACGACATCCTGCTCGAGCTCGTGAACGCTCACGACGCGGTCGACTACGTCGGCACGCCTGAGCACGAGCGGATGGAGCTGGTGGAGTTCATGGCGCGCTATGGCCTGATGGTCCGCTCCGGTCAGATCTCGCCGAGTGATCGCCTCGATCCTGAGAAGCACGCCAGCCCGCGCCGCGACTAGGCGTCGCGAGTGTCGGCGCAAGTCGCGCTGGGAATGACACTCGACGTGATGCTCGCCCGGGAGCTGATGAGTCCTCCGGACCCGATCAGCGATGACGCCACGGTGGCGGAGGCGGTCTACCACCTGGCCGAATCCGGTCAACACATGGTCGCTGTCTGCGACCGGGACGGGCGGCTGCGAGGCATGGTCACTGACCGTGATCTCGTGGTCGAGGTCGCTGCTGCAGGCAAGCTCACCAGCGAGACCAGGCTGATCGACCTGATCCGTGGCGAGGTTGTCTGCGTGAGTGCCGACGACACCATCGAGCACGCGGTCGCGAAGATGCGCGACTACCACACCCCTCGTCTTCCGGTCGTCGACGGCGATCGGCTGGTCGGCATGCTGAGCCGCTCCGACCTCGCCAGGCGAGTCGGGGGAAACGTCGTCGGCGTTGCCCATCACGGGCCGGAAAAGGCCTAAGCGCTGCGCTCCGCGCGGTGTCGCTCGACCGCTCCCTGGAACTCCTCGATCGGCGCCGGTCGGGCCCAGAGGTAGCCCTGCCCGAGGTCGCAGCCGAGCCCGCCGAGGATGTCGCACTGCTTCACCGTCTCGATGCCCGTGGCGATCGTCTTCATCCCGAGATCGTGCGCGATGTCGATGACCGCGCCCGCGATCGTCGTCGCGGCCAGGCCGCTGCCGAGGTCCGCGATCAACGAGTGGTGGATTTTCAGGTAGCTGATGTCGAGGCCGCGCAGCCGCCGTAGCGACGGGATGTCCCCGATGAACTCGTCGATCGCGACCGATACGCCGAGCTTGCGCAATATCTCGACGGGCTCCACGACCCGCTCCGGGTCGGCAGACAGGTCCGCGACGTCGAGCACCAACCGCCAACCGGGCAGGCCGCTGGACGTCAGCGCCGACGACACGATGTCGTGCAAATCCGGGTGGCGCAGCGTCCGCCCGGAGATGTTGACTGTCATGGTCAGGTCGTCGACGGTCGCCGCAGCGCGGCACGCGGCCGCGATCGCCCAGCGATCCAGCTCGACGATCAGCCCCTTCGTCTCGGCGATGTCGACGAAATCGGCCGGCTCGAGCAGGCCGTGCTGCGGGTGCGGCCATCGGGCGAGTGCCTCGACCCCTCGCCAGTCCGCGTCGACCATGTCGATGAGCGGCTGGAAGTAGAGCCGGAAGTCCTCGCGGACCAGCGCGTCACCGAGCTCGACTCGAAGCCGCGACCGCAGCTCGCTCGCCGACCGCATCGACGGGTCGAAGATCTCGTACCGGTTCTTGCCGCGCGCCTTCGCGGCGTACATCGCCGCGTCTGCCTCGGCCAGCAGCTCCTCGGAGGTCACGTCGCGTCCGGACACCATGGTCATGCCGACGCTGAGGTGCACGACGACCTCTTCGTCGTCGCCCAACCGGATCGGGCTGCCTACGGATGCGTACAGCCGGTCGATGACGTCCAGCGCGCCGGGGAGCTGGGTGTCCTCGAGCAGCACGGCGAACTCGTCCCCGCCGAACCGGGCCACGGTGTCCGCCGGCCGAACGCACTCCCGCAATCGCTGTCCGATAACGCGGAGCAGCTCGTCGCCCGCACCGTGTCCGTAGCTGTCATTGACGTCTTTGAAGTCGTCGATGTCGAAGAAGCACACGATGAGCTCGCTGAGCCCGCGCCGCTCGAGCGCGTGCTCTGCCCGGTCGCTGAACAGCGCCCGGTTCGCGAGCCCGGTCAGGGTGTCGTGCGACGCCTGGCGGCGCAGCTCGGTCTCGAGCTTGATGCGCATGTCCTCCGCGGCAATGCGCTCGGCGACCCGTTGCTCGGCCCTCGCGACCCCGGCCTCGACCGATTCCACCAGGTCATCGACCGGCACCGGCTTGGTCAGGTACTGGTCGATCTGGCCGACGGCCGCGATGGCGGAGTCAAGCGATGCGTAGCCGGTCAGAAGGATCAGCGAGACGTCCGGATCCATCGTCCGGATCGTGGCGCAGAGGTCGAGGCCGGACATGTCTGGCAGTCGCTGGTCGCAGACCACGACTGCCGGATGCAGCTCGCGCTCGCGGATGATGGCCGCGCCGGCGCTGGTCACGCCGATCGCCGCCAGGCCGCGGCTGGTGAAGATCTCGACGAGGGTCCCTGCCATCGCGGGGTCGTCGTCCACGACGAGCACCTGAACGGCACGATCGCCGTTCGAGTTCGCCGGTGGCCCGGGATCTACCTCCACAGGGAAATAATGACGGGTCAGCGCAGGGTGCGGCCACCGAGTCGGTGGTCGGGACCCCGCGGCAGGGAGGGCGGCCATGGCCAACACTGGTACGTCCCGGTTGCGGTGGCCGGCGTTCCTGCTCGTGTTCGCGCTCCTCGCGATCACGATCGGCGCTGCGATCGGTGCCCATCGCGCCAACCGGATCCAGGAAAAGCGTCTGCTCACCGAGCGCGCATCAGAGGTCGCGCTGATCCTCACTGACAGCTTCAACAGCCTGCAGACGCAGCTGTCCACGATGGCGGCGGAAACGCTGCTCAACGGTGCCGACCGGCACGCCTTCCTCTCGGCAGCCAACGCTCTCGCGCCGGCGAGCGCTGACTTCCAGACCGGTCTCGCCCGCCGGGATGCCTCCAGCGGCGAGATCCGGTTCATCGTCACGACCGGCGGGCTCCCTGACGCGCCGGCACCCGTCGTCGCGGACCTTCTGGCTCGCACCCTCGGCGGTTCGGAGACCGGGGTGACGTCGGCAGTGCTGAGCGACGCGTCACACCGGTCGCTCGCCCTGGCTGAAACGGTCGGCGGCACCGGCCTCGTGATCTACGAGCGGTTGCCGCTGGACCTCAGCGCCGCGACGAAGGCGCTGACCAGTGGCAAGCAGTTCCACGAGCTTCGGGTGGCGTTGTACGCCGGACCGAGACGCGATCCCCAGCTGCTGCTGCTCACGACGAACGGCGCCGAGCCGCAGGGCGGCTCGGTCGTTACGGCTCGTGCGCCGTTCGGGGCGGACACCTGGCTGGTCGCCGTCCAGGCAACGTCACCGCTCGCCGGCGCTTTCGCACATCAGGCCTACTGGATCGTGCTCGGCGTAGGACTGCTGATCACCGCGCTCGTCGGGTTCGTCGTTGTGACGCTGCTGCGGCGCCGCGACTATGCAATGGAGCTCGTGGCCGAACGCACCGAGGCGCTCGAAGACTCGATGAGCGAGCTCGAGCGGACGCAAGAACAGCTGGTGCGAAGTGAACGCCTCGCGGCAATCGGTGAGCTCGCCTCCGTCGTCGGTCACGAGCTGCGCAACCCGCTCGGCGTGATCACGAACGCCCACTACCTGCTGCGCACGGTCCTGGAACGCAACCAGGTCGATCCCGATGCGACTCGTCATCTCAACACTGCTGAACGCGAAGTCGGCGCGGCGACCCTGATCGTCGGTGACCTGCTCGACTACGCCCGTGCCCGCCAGCCCGTGACCGCGCCCGTCGATGTCGGCGCGCTGATCACTGAGATCGAATCGGTCCTACCCGCTCCGCCCGAGGTCACTGTGACCCGTGAGGAGGAGCCCAACTTGCCTTTCGTGCAGGCAGATCGCGATCAGCTCCGCCAGGTCCTGCTCAACCTGCTCTCCAACGCCTATGAGGCCGTTCAGGCCAACGTTCATGCCGGGGCGGGGCCAAATGGCGGAATTGTCACGATCCGAACGTCGTCAAATGACGGCAAGGTCAGCGTCGATGTTGTCGATACCGGTATCGGAATGGACGATGAGACGCGCGCCCAGGTCTTCGAGCCCTTCTTCTCGAAGAAGACCCGTGGAACTGGGCTCGGCCTAGCGGTCACCCGTCGAATCGTCGACAGCCACGGTGGATTAATCCGCATCGACAGCGAGGTAGGACGAGGAACGACATTCACCGTTGAGTTCCCGGCGGCAGAGCTGGCGGGAGGAGGTGTGGTGCAGTGAGTCCGTCAGTGCTGGTGGTCGACGACGAGACCGGCATGCGCGAGACCTTGGTCGACATCCTCGAGGCGGCGGGCTACCAGGTCACGCCGGCCGAGGACGGCGCCGTCGCCCTCGAAATGGCCCGCACTCACCCGTACGACGTGATCGTCATGGATATCCGGATGCCGGTGCTCACCGGCGTCGAGGTGCTCGCAAGCTTGCAGAACCCGCCGCCGCAGGTCGTGCTCATGACCGGCTTTGCCTACGAGGAGCAGCTCGAGGAGGCGCGGGCGCACAACGCGTTCGCGATCATGCAGAAGCCATTTCAGGTGCCACATCTGCTGCGCGTGGTCGCGGCAGCTGCGGCCGTCTGAACAACGGGCTTGTCAGCGCGTGACGTACAGCGCGTCGACGTTGACCGTCCCTCCTCGGCAGAAGAAGTCGAAACGCCGGTTCGAGGCTGACCCGCTATGGAAGAAGGTCACCTTCTTCGTGCTGCTGTGACCGGAGTGCAGGCTGATCGACTTCACCTCGTGACCGTGTTGCGAAACGACGAGAGTCCCGAACGACGGTCCGGTGTGAACCAGCACCGAGTAGGTCGTTCCGCGCGCGTTGACGCTCGCCGCAGCGCCGCGATGCGACGTCTGCGCGAGCGAGCCACCGAAGTCGCTGCCACCACGCTTGCGCTGCCACGAACCGTAGAAGGCGAAGTTCCTGTCGTCGATCGGGACCGCCAGCGTCGAGGTCTTGGTGACTGACGTCGTACCGGCCAGGTCATACGCCGTGACGCTCACCTGGTAGGTCGAGCCACGATTCGCCGTGAAGCTGTGCGAGCCGTTCGCCGGCGCGTTCAGGTTCGAGTACACGGTTCCGGAGTGGCCCACCTGAGTGATGCGTACCTCGGCGTTGTTCACGTCGAGTCCGCCGCTTGCCGGTGTGCCGGTCCAGCTCGCCTCGACGCGGTACGGCGACGAGGAGCTGTGCGGGCTCGTCAGCTGGATCGAGGCGGTCGCGGTCGGCCAGGCGAGCGGGTTGAGCACGCGGTCGACGATCTTCGGCCACAACGGTGCGCCGAGGCCGCTCACTGTGTCGTATCCAGGTCCGGCAGCCACCGACGGGTCGCCTCCCGCGTCAGCGGCCGCACCGTTGGTTCCGGTGGTGATGTCGCGGAACGAGCCGTCGTTGGCAGCCTGCGCGGTGTAGAGCGCGGGCAGGACGTCGACGGCGCCGAAGGTGACGGCGTGCGCGGCGAGCGCGTTCGTGAACAGCGCCGCTGACACGGGGGCCGCGAGGCTCGTCCCGCCGACGATGAGGGTGCCCGCGCCGTTGGCCGGGTCCGAGGTGAAGATCCGCAGCCCAGTTGCCGGGTCACCGTTGGCGCTGATGTCGGGAACCAGGCGCTGCTTGGCCTTCGCGAACAGCCCGGTCTGAAGCAGGTTCTGATACGTCGGCCGGTCGAACCCGGGGCTCACCGCATCGCCCGAGATGCCGCCGCCGGACCCACCGTTGTTGCTGCAGTCGGTGATGCTGACGCAGTCCCAGCCGGTCTCCGTCCAGTTCGTCCCGTCGTTGGGTGCGCTCGCGTTGACGGGGGCAAGTGTCGTTCCGCCGACGCCGATCACCTCCGGCGAGGACGCCGGGTAGTCGACATGAGATCCGGACGCGCTGCACTGGTCGTAGATCCCGTCGTCTCCCGATGACCCGAAGATCGTGACGCCCGCCGCGAGCAGCGACGCCAGCACCGGCTCCATCGCGGTGATCGAGGGCGCGCCGGTGTCGAGCTCGCACAGGCCCCAGGACGAGGACAGCGCGACGATGTGCGGGTCACCACCGTGGTAGGCGCGGCTGTCCTGCAGCACGTCGTCGAGGACCTGTGCCAGCGCGTCGACGTACCCGGCCCCATCGTTCGGCGCGAAGTAAGGGCGCTGGTGGGCATACGGCGCCGTAGTCAGGATGCCTTCCTGGTCCAGGTCGACCTCGATGTCTCCGTCATCGTCAGTGGTAGGGGTCGGAACCGTGGACTGGTCGACGGGCACGATCGTGAGATCGGTCGCCGGGTCGTAGCTGATTCCGGCCGAGTTCGCGAAGGTTGCTAGGTCCGACGGGTTCCAGCTCGCGAACTGAACCGTGGCGATGGTCAGCGTCGCCTTTGGGTCTTCTCCGGCGTAGGGCGGCTGGCCGTGCGCGGTCAGGTCGGCCGACGTGTAGGCGTTGCGGAAGTCCGAGCCGGTCAACGGACTGGCAGCGGCGTAATTGCGGTAGCGCGCGGGACCGGAGCCGGACTGGTAGGCGAGCGCCGCGTCGTTGCGGATGGATGCCGGCAGCGAGGGGTACGGGCCGCTCGCCGCGCGGCGCTGTGCCGCTGTGGCATGCGGGTGCATCTCCGCGTGAGAACCGAAGGCGTTGGTCACGTCCGTGCTGTTGCCGACTGCGGAAACCGACCAAGCCGTCTCCCCGGTCACCTTGAGCCCAGCCGCGCGAAGCGCGGCGACGACCTCGCGGTGCTGCGCCTCGCTCGGAAGCAGACGCTCGACCGCGCGTACCCGATGAGCGTGGGTCAAACCGTGCCGGGCTGCGAGGTGCCGAAGCGCTGCGAGGTGGTGTGCCTTCAACACGACGGTGACCGCGTCCGTCGACGGTGCCGCCGCCGCGGGAACCGAAGTCGCGCCGACTGCGGCGATCATGCCGGCTGACAGCACAACCGGCAGGCAAGACTTGGCGACGCGATGCAGCATGAAGATTCCCCGGCTCTGTCGAACTTCCCCGCTACCCCATCGGCAGTTTCGCCAAGGATATGAACGTCTGGGCGTTTCCGCCTCCGAGGTTCAGATAATCGGGTCGAACCGCTCCAGCTCGCTGATTCGCAACGGGTCGGCAGCGTGGAGGTGCAGCACGAACAGGCCGGCTTTGCGCAGTGTTGGATCATCCGGCGGCTTCGCGTTGAGGGTTGCGCATGCTGCCGTCACCAGACCCGGGATCGTCTTGCCCTGGCTGCACACGACCGAGGGGACGTGTGAGCTGAGCATCGCGATGAGACGCTCGACGGCGAGGTCGGGCTGCTGGGCGTACCCGGTCTCGGACAGCAACGGCTCGCTTTCCACCGTCAGCCGAGCCTCCCCGGCGTACGGGCCGATCGTCTCCAGACACCGCAGCACGTCGGCGGAGAGCACTCGCTGGATCCGGTAGGCGGCAAGGAGCGGGATCAGCGCCTCGGCCTGCTCCTCACCGAGGGCGTCGAGCGGGCGCTCACGGTCGTCGCCCGCCCACGTGGCGCGCTCGCCGGCGCTGGCGTGCCGTACGACGATGCACGGCCGGGTCGACACCAGCTCAAAGTCGACGTCGGCCAGGATCCCCTGGTCGCGCTCCGGATACAGGTGCTTTCGCGCTTCGCGGGGCGGCAGCCACATCAGCTGGTCGACCTCGTCGTTGGCCTCGAAGCCCCCGCCGGTCATCCGCATCGCCCAGTACCGGACCCGCTTGGGCATCCCGTCCTTCAGGTAGTGGATCTCGCCGAGCGGTCGTCCCGGCTCTGCCGTGTGCCCGGTCTCTTCCTCTACCTCGCGAAGCGCGCCGATGATGGGGTGCTCGCCGGCCGTCAGCTTGCCTTTCGGGATCGACCAGTCGTCGTACTTCGGCCGGTGGACGAGCGCAACCTCGATCCCGGCGCCCCCGGTCGCCGGGCGCCACAACACGCCGCCCGCGGCCTCGATCACTTTCTCGGGCGCCATGAGGACATCATCTTGCCCTAGCTCGAGCTGCTAGCCGAGCCAGTCCAGCGACTTCGACTGCGTGGCGGTCTTCCACTGCTGCCGGAACTGGGCCCGCGCGGCTGCTGCCGCGTCGCCCTGCTTGGCGTGCAGCAGGCCGAGGGTGAACGCGACGGCGCTTGCGCCGCGCTGGGTCGCAGTGGTCCGCAGCAGGTCGGCGGCGATCGTCGCGTCCTGGTTCTCGCCGAGCGTGTCCTGCAGTGATGCGGCGATCTTCGCGAGCCGCCGCGCCGGCCCGCCGAAGATCGGTGCGGCTGACTCGCACGAGTAGCGAAGCCGCTTCGCCTCGATCCGCACGCGGTGCCAGTCCGCAGCGCCGGAGTCCGCACTGTCGAGTCGCTTCACGCCTTCGACCAGCTCGCGCCAGCACGAGCCGACGAGCTTGGGGATCGCCTTGCCGGTCGGTCGCTCGCCCGCGGGCGCGGTGAACGGCTCCCAGCCGGCGTCGACGAGCCGCTCCAGCAGGACCACGTATCGCTCGCTCGCCAATGTGGCGTCGACGCTTTCGCGACCAGACGCAAGGTTTGCGTGCAAGACCTGCTCGAGCCGGGCGCGCACCGGTCCGACCACCAAGTCGGGCGGCAGCGCGTCGAGGTCACGGGTCAGCCGGGCAAGCAACACCTCGCTGTCGCGTGTCGTCGCCAACGAGTCGGCGAGCCACGACAGCTCGCGGCGCAGTGAGCCTGCCCACTGCGGGTCGAGCAGCGGCTTGAACGTCTTCAGGACGCTGCGCAGCCGCCGTGCCGTGACTCGCATCTGGTGCGCGGCGTCCTCCTGGTCGCGGCGGACGCTGTTGTCGAGTGCGATCAAGCGTCGTACGTCGCGCCGCAGCATGTCCCTCACCGCGCATCGCGCCGGTTCATCGAGCCCGATCTTCCCGGGCAGTGGCGGGTCGGGGTCCGCGCTCGCCTGCGGACCCAGCGCACGCACGACCTTCGGGACGAACTCGCCGCCAACCGCGCCACTGGATCGCAGGAGTCCGCCGACCGCCTCGATGGCGCCCAATCCGCCGCCCCGGTCCTCCACCTCGATCTCGCGGAACCGTCCGGCTACGTGGCCGGCGTTGACCACAGAAACCAGGTCGTCGGTCAGCTCGACGAGCGGCTTGCCCGACTCATTGCGAAGCAGGTATGCCGTGCGCTGGGTGACGAGCGTTGCCACCGGTCCGAGCACGGCAGTGCGCGACCAGGGCAGCACGAGCTCTCTCAGCGCGGTGGGAATGGCGTCACCGCCGCCGGACACGCGAATCTCTTCGCGGCTGACGGCACTCGCATCGGGAACCGCGCGCGCAGCAGTGCTCGGCAGCTTCAGGTGCCAGCCGTCGTGGTCGGGACCCTCACCCGAGCGATGGCGAAGCGTGATGCCTTCGCGCGCAAGCCGCAGGTCGCTGGTGTCCCAGTAGACCGCCCGTAGCTCGTGGTTGATCGGCTCGTCGGCGGACGACGCCCCGGTCCGGCTGTCGAGCAGATCGGGAATCTCGAACGGCGGGTGGACGCGGAACTTGGCTTCCACCTCTTGTGTGGAGGTTGGCGGTGTCACGAGAGTGGCTCAGTCCTCGTGTCAGATGCGCGCTTTGCGGCGGCGCGGAGCAGCGACTGCTGGTAGTCGCGCAGCGGGCTGCCGTCGGGGGCGACCACGGCCCGAATCCAGCTGGCGTCGGTGTCGAGCGTCCAGGCCGACGTCGTCGGGTCGACTGCGAATGCGAGCAACCTGCCGAGCGACTCTTTGTTGCTCGGCTCGCGGATCTCGGCAAGCGCCTCGACGCGGCGGTCGAGGTTTCGGTGCATGATGTCGGCGCTGCCGATGAAGTAGCGGTCGTTGCCGCCCGCGACGAAATGGAACGCGCGGGAGTGCTCGAGGAACCGGCCGAGAATGCTGCGGACGTTGATCGTCTCCGACAGGCCTTTCACGCCGGGTCGCAGCGCGCACATGCCGCGCACGACGATGTCGATCGGCACGCCCGCTATGGACGCGTCGTACAACGCGTCGACCACCTGCTCGTCGACCAGGCTGTTGAGCTTCAACGTGATGCCGCACGGCCGGCCCGCAGCAGCATGCTCCGCCTCTTCCGCGATCAGCTGCAGCAGGCCGGTGCGCAGCGTGTCCGGCGCGACCAGCAGGGTGCGGTAGTCGCGGTGCTTCGTGTAGCCCGACAGATGGTTGAACAGATCGGCGACGTCCGCACCCACGATCGGGTCGACGGTGAGCAGGCCGATGTCCTCGTACATCCGCGCCGTCTTGGGGTTGTAGTTGCCGGTGCCGATGTGTGTGTAGCGGCGCAGGCTGCCGTCGGGCTCGCGACGCACGACGAGGCAGAGCTTCGCGTGCGTCTTGAGTCCGACGACGCCGTAGACGACGTGACAACCGGCCTGCTCGAGTGCTCGTGCCCATTTGATGTTGGCTTGCTCGTCGAACCGCGCCTTGATCTCGACGACCACGAGGACCTGCTTGCCCGCCTCTGCGGCATCGATCAGCGCATCGACGAGTGGCGAGTCACCGCTGGTTCGGTAGAGCGTCTGCTTGATCGCAAGGACTGCGGGATCGGCGGCAGCCTGCTCGACGAACGCCTGCACGCTCGTCGCAAAGGAGTCGTAGGGATGATGCAGCAGCACGTCACCCCGGCGCATCGCGGAGAACACGTCGACCGCCGTCTTCGAGTCGCCGTCGCGCAGTCGCGAGTGCGTGATCGGTGGCGCGATCTCGTACTTCAACCCGGGCACGTCAAGGTCGGCGAGAGCCCACAGGCTGGACAGGTCGAGCGGACCTTCGATGCGGTACAGCTGCTGCTCGCTGATATCGAGCTCGCGAACCAGCAGGTCGAGCACTTTCTCGCTGATGTCGGACACGACTTCGAGCCGGACAGCAGGACCGAACCGCCGACGGGTGAGCTCGCGTTCCAACGCCTGAAGCAGGTTGTCGACGTCGTCCTCTTCGACGGTCAGGTCCTCGTTACGCGTCACCCTGAACAGCGAGGTCTCGATCACGTCCATGCCGGGGAACAGCTGCGGCACGTGGGCGGCGATCACGTCTTCGAGCGGTACGAAGCGGAGCTCGTCGACCGCGACGAATCGGGACAGCACCGGCGGGACCTTCACCCGCGCGAAGTGCTCGCGGCCGGTCTCCCGGTCGCGGACGACGACGGCGAGGTTGAGTGACAACCCGGAGATGTAGGGGAACGGATGGGCGGGATCGACTGCGAGCGGCGTGAGGACGGGGTAGACCTGCGCGGAGAACAGCGTGTCGGTTCGGCGCCGCTCCTCGTCCGTCAGCTCGTCGTAGCGCAGGAGCTGGATGCCCTCCGAGCCGAGAGCGGGGCGCAGCTTGTCGCGAAACAGCGCGGAGTGACGTGCCACGAGGTCGTGGGCGCGGGCGGCGATCAGCTCGAGCTGCTCGCGTGGCGGAAGCCCGGCGGGCGTCGTGACCCCGATGCCAGTGGCAAGCCGCCGCTGCAGGCCCGCGACGCGAACCATGAAGAACTCGTCCAGGTTGGTCGCAAAGATCGCCATGAACCGCGCGCGCTCGAGCAGCGGCACCGCCTCGTCCTGTGCGAGCTCGAGCACTCGGGCGTTGAAGTCGAGCCAGCTGCTCTCGCGGTCGATGAACCGGTCCGGGTGTGCCGGGCGGCTGCTGGGTGTCGGCGAGCTCTGGTAGTCCTCGATCTCTTCGGCGAGGTCGTCGGCGTAGCGCGGCAGGTCGGGCGCGCTCGACGCGGACGTGGTCGTCACACGTCCTCCTCCCGCCCCACCGCCCATTGACGGAGCCGGCTTCGCCGGCGCTCCCACCACTCTCGTGGGGGAAGACTTCGAGTGTCCAGATCCAGATGAACTAGGGGTGAACGCCCGCCGAACTCTGGCGCGTGATCGGGTCAGCCCGGGCCATTAGTGACGGCCAGGCGCACCTGGCGACCCTCCCGGACCAGCTCCCAACCGATCGTGCGGGCCGGGGTTCCACCTGCGGCGCCGAGGCGTAGCCAGATCCGCCAGGGTGAGCCTCCCGGCAAGCGGCGAGGCAGGACCGCGGTGAACCGTGACCCGTCGGGTGTGACATCGACAGCAGCGGCGGCGCGCACGCTCGGGGACTCGGCGTCGGACGGCTCGAGGATCAACGTGGCGTCGAGCGTGCCCGAGCGTCCGCGCAACCCCGGGATCGCGACGCGGAGCCGCCTTCTGCGCAGCTCAGGAGGTGAAGCCTCGTCGAGCAGGTCGACGAGCGGATGGGACCACTCGCCGACGTCCAGGGCGAGGACGGGGGACGGATAGGTCCAGTACGGCTGAACGACACGTGGTCCTTCGCCCGTCGGGACCACCCATGCGTCCAGCGGCTCCGGCTCGGCGTCGCCCGCTGGTTGCAGCGTCGCGCCGCGGGTCAGTCCGCCGAACATCACCCGCAGCCGGAGGTCCCACAAGCCGGCGGCTAGCGGCTCGCCACCCTGCAGGCTCGATGGATCGATGTCGACTTCTCCGCTGATCTCGATCGCGCCGGTCGGCGCAATCGTCAACGACAGACCGTCGGTCGTCGACCACAGCTGCGCATCAACTCGGGAGACCGTCGCGCAGTCGAGGTCGATCGACGCGATGTCCTCCGGTGTGACCAGCCGGTCGACATCGTCGACGCTCGGCGCGACCGCCTTCGGTACGTACCAGTTGACGCCGTCGGACTCGAGATGGAGCGGTTCGTCGCCTGCGCAAAGCACGGCGTCGATCTCCACGTGCAGCTTGCCGTCCCGCCAGGCCGCGGAGTAACAGGTCGCCTGCAGCCGGATCGACTCGAGCCATGCGGCGTACGACGTGAGGAGTGTGACGGCGCCGTCGAGCATGAGGCGCGACTGCGTGCGGATGAAGAACGGCAAACCAGTGCGTACTCGCGGATCGAAGCGCGTGGTAGCGAGGTCGCGGACGTTGTCGAGAACCTCGCGGCGGTATCGCTCGTCGTACGAACGCATCGCGTGGCCTCGTAGCCGCCCGAGCATCTCGTTGCGATAGAAGCGGCGTTGCAGCGGGATGCGCGCGTCGGCGTCCTCGACCGCGTCGTCGATGACGTCGAGGACATGCGCCAGGTCGCGGTAGTACTCGCTCGGCACCATCTCGACGTCGCCGAGGTTGCGCCCCGAGACACGACGGCGTCTGTAGAAGTAGCAGGGCAGGTCACCGACCACCGCCACTGATCTCGCACGCGTGTAGACCTGCATGCTGAAGTGCTCGTCCTCGACGTGCCGCGGGCCCTCTGCGAAGCGAATGTCGTGGTCGATGAGCAGCTGACGACGAACCATCTTGTGCGGCGTCAACGTCTCGACCAGGGGATAGTCGTGAATCGTGCGCCCGGTCACCGTTTGGCGGAACACCGGGTGGTGCAGTCCGCGGAAATCGCTCGTCAGCTTTCCGACGACCACGTCGGCATCTGACTCGAGCGCGATCGCGAGCAGCCGCTCGAGTGCCCTGGGGTGCATCGCGTCGTCGCTGTCGACGAACTGGATGTAGGTCCCGTTGGCGTCGGCGACGCCGATGTTGCGCGGCTTGCCCGGCCAGCCGGTGGCTTCGATCCGGATCACGCGGATGAGCTCGGGCCAGCGCTCCACGTAGCCGGCGACACGTCGGTCGCTGCCGTCGGTGCTGCCGTCGTCGACCAGCACGACCTCGAACCGGTCGGGCGAGAGCGTCTGCGCAGTCAGAGAGCTCAAGCAGTCATCGATGTTCGCGCCGGGGTTGAAGAACGGCACGACGACGCTGACATCGACCATTGCCGCTGACCTTAGTGCGCGCGGCGATCCTGGGCGCGGTAGCACGCCGATAGCCTCCCGACATGGCTGAGCCGCTGACCCCGCTGTCGCTCGACGACGCGCGAGCGCAGCTCGACACGCTCGTTGGTAGGCACGGAACGGCTCCGGACAAGACCGCGCTGCTCTCACTGCACGACGTGCTGCGCGCCGCGAGCGGGACGGTCGACCAGGAGCCCGCTGACCTGCTCGCGCATGCCATCGAGGTGGTCAAGCAGGCAGACGCCGAGACGGTGGAGTCGCTGTCGCCGCGACCGCGGGTGGTGATGCGCCTGCTTCGGTCCGAAGCGCCTGGCGCGGCATGGCTGGTGGTCGTCGACAACGCCACCGGCGCCGTCCATCGTGACTTCCATGCCTCGACCTCCTCGGGAGCCGATCGCACCGAGTGGACGCTGCCGCTGATCACCACGGTTGAGCCGCCGAGCATCTTCGCCGAGCTACCCGCCTTTCGCGACCCGCGATTCCGCTTGCCCGACGAGCTGTTCGAGATCGGGAGCGCGGTCAAGCTGCGTTGTCACGTCGACGAGGTCGCATGCGGCCGGCATCCCACGATCAGCGGATGGGCTGCGCTTGACCACGTGACGACGCATGCCGACGAGGAGGTCGCGCTTGTCGCGGTCCGGGACGACCGTGAGGTCCGCTGGCCTGGTGTTCGAGTCCGTCGTGCCGACCTGGTCGGCGGGAACCGGGAGACCATCCGCCGTCGCGCCTGGGCCGGCTGGGCGGTCGAGTGCCGGCCGGAGGAGCTCGTTGAGCCCGCCGGGCGTTGGTCGCTGTCTGTCGAAGTCACGCACCGCGGTTTGGTAAGGCGCAGCAGGATCGGCAAGTCGGTCGGCGAGCTTGCGATGGCCGTGGTGGGGCGACCGTTCAGTGACAAACCGGGGTCGCGGCTGCTCGCCGGCCCGGGCGGATGGGTGATCTCTACCGGCTGATGCGCAGGTAGCGGATCACGGATGCCGTGAACGCCTCGGCGAGGCGCCGTTGGAAGTGCGGCGAGACCAGCATCCGCGCATCGCGTGAGTTGCGCATGTTTCCGCACTCGACCAGAACCTTCGGTTGCGTCGCGAGGTTGAGGCCGGCCAGATCGTCGCGGTGAGCGATGCCCCGGTGTCCGTCATAGGTGCTCGTCGGCATGCTCGTCATCGTCAGCAGCTCGTGGCGTACGACGTGACCGAGCCCCGCGGACGCGGCGACGATGTGGCGGTTCACCTTGGTTCTCACCGGCTCGAGAATCGCGAACCCGCGTCCGGAGGCCGGGCCGCCGTCCGCATGGATGTCGAGGGCGACATCGGCGTGCGCGCGGTCGATGATGTGCGCCCGCCGGTTGACGCAGGGACCGACGCCATGGTTGTTGTGCCGCGTCATCACGACCGTGGCGCCCTGGCGTCGCAGGTCCTCGGCAAGGAACGTCGCAACGCGCCAGTTGAAGCGCGGCTCGGTATACCCGGCGTTGGTCTCGGCGCCTGTGGTGTCGCAGGCTTCCATCTCACGGCCGTTCCACACCTGGTGGCTGATGTAGGCGGGGTTGGCGTAGTTGCGTCCGTTGTGGCCAGGGTCGATGCCGACGATCACGCCGGACAGCGGGCCGTCGGGGGAGCGGGGTGCGCGCTCCGCCGCCGCGGCAGGCTCGCGCGTTGCGGGATGGACCGGCGTCGGGACCGGGGAGGCGGCGCAGCCGCCCGCCACGACTGCGAGAACCGCGAGGAAGCGCACGAGGCCACCCTAGGGAAAAGGATGCCTGGAGACAGAAGCGACGCCCGGCCTAGTGGGGGGGTGTACTGGGCCGGACGTCGCTCCTCGAAGTCTATCGTGCGCGAGGGCGATAGTTTCAATAGGAAACGACATCAGACCTGGTCGTCTCTGGGTGGCAGCGGGGGATAGGCGCGGTTCGGGCGGGCCGGGCGCCACAGCATCGCTCCCGCGCCGATCAGGCCGCCGGCCGCACCCAGTGCCACGGGCGCCGGACCGAGAAAGCCCGAGCTGAACAGCGCGACGCTGCCGACGATCGCGCCGGCGGCAGCGAGGAAGCAACAGACAGCGGACAGCCGCCGCGCGACCGATGGTCGACGCGGCGGCTGTCGGGGCTCGCCTGGGTTGAGCAGGGCTTAGCGCTTGCGCGCTGGCGCCTTCTTTGCGGCCTTCTTGCGGGCCGGTGCCTTCTTGGCGGTCTTCTTGGCAGCGGTCTTGCGGGCCGGTGCCTTCTTCGCAGCCTTCTTGACGGTCTTCTTGGCTGCCTTCTTCACGGTCTTCTTTGCTGCTGCCTTGCGAGCCGGCGCCTTCTTCGCTGCCTTCTTGGCGGTCTTCTTGGCAGCGGTCTTGCGCGCGGGTGCCTTCTTCGCAGCCTTCTTGACGGTCTTCTTGGCTGCCTTCTTCACGGTCTTCTTCGCAGCGGTCTTTCTCGCTGGTGCGCGCTTCGCGGTCTTCTTGGCCGTCGACTTACGCGCGGTGGTTTTCTTGGCGGCCTTCTTGGCCGTCTTCTTAGCAGCTACACGTGCCACGTGAGCCCCCTAGCTCGGAGATGGGACTGTGCCGCAGATAACTCTGACACCGAAAACACGCGTGATCCATCACCGTGCTATGTAACGACATCGCGTGTCGCGGATGCGATTTCTTGTGCGTCTTGCGCAGCGTCTGTCGCTGCGTTGCGCACGAACGCTGAAAACACGTGTGTTGCCAACGGAATTTACGCGTCACGCAAAACGATGCGACAACGTGAACGGTGCACTTCTCACCATCACGGCCAGTTAAAAAAACCGTCGCCAAAAAGTTGGTTCGTTGGCTTTGGAGTCGGCGTCGCGTGCGATGTCGACGCACTTTGGTGCGGTTGCGGCGCGCGTTGCACATGTGTCTGCGCCGGTTTCGCAGCAGGTGTCGAACGCGTTGTTGGTGCATTCGTCGGCGTCGTGTGTGACGAGAACGAGCGCTTCGGTTGTGAATGCGCCGGGCGACTCTCGAGCAGTTCAGCAATCGCGCGCGACGCTGCAAGCGCGAGCTGCGTACCTGGAACCTTGCTTCCTTCGAGTACGTGCTGTTCGAGTGTCAAGAGCTGTTGCACGACATGCAGCTGCGCGGGGTTGTTCGTCGACGTCGCAATCATGCGAGTGAGCTGCTTGTGCAGGTCATCGGCAGCGCCAATCACCTGTGCTGCCTGCGCGTGCTGGTTGACGACGTGCTCGAGTCGACGCAACGCAGTGCTTGCAGCGGTGTGAGGCGCAGGCGAGGGGCTCGATGCAACGACGTGATGTGCGGGCTTGCTGCTTCCATTCAGTGCCGCCGCGGTTGTCATTGCGAGCGCGCCCACGAGTGGGACCGCAGGCAACGCGAGCAGCGCGCGAGTTCGTCGAGCGCGCCGCCGCGCCGCAAGCTCGTCTGAGCGGTCTTGATGGTTGTCCTGGACCAGGCTGAGCTCGTCCGATGTCGCCGCGATGATGTCGCGCGCCACCGCCCTCTGGTTCTCCTCGAGCGCGCCGGCTGCCGCAGCCAGATCGATCGCGAGTGTGGTGCGGACCTCGCGGACCGTCTCGAGCAGATCGATGAGCGCAGGGTCGTCGGCGGAACGAGCTCCTGCTCGCTCACCGGATCGGCGCGCTCTGCTCACCACGCCCCCTGTTTCGCCACAGCTCCAGGCCTTCCTGCCGGCGGTACCCAGGAGGGGAACGACGTACCCCTGCGCTCCACGCGTCGGTTGCGGGCTGCGACGATCCTTGCGTGACCACGCCGTCTGCTGACCCCGCTGCCCACCCGATGTCGGGCTCGGCCGCTGATCTGACACTGGCGTTCCTGGGTGGAACCGGCGATCAGGGTCGCGGCCTCGCCCGCCGCTTCGCGATGGCCGGAAACCCGGTGATCATCGGATCCCGACAGGCCGAGCGGGCAGAGCAGGCTGCGGCCGAGCTCGCGGCAACCGTTGCCGATCCCTCTCTCGTCACCGGTTCCGACAACCACGCTGCCGCGGCCAACGCTGATGTCATCGTGATCGCGGTCCCATGGGAGGGCCACGAGACGCTTGTGAAGGCGCTCGCACCGGCACTCGCGGGAAAGATCGTCATCGACTGCGTCAACCCGCTGGGTTTCGACGACAAGGGCGCGTACTCACTGGAGGTTGCGGAAGGCAGCGCCGCGCAACAAGCCGAGCAGCTGCTGCCGGACAGCACCGTTGTCGCTGCCTTCCACCACATCAGCGCGATGTTGTTGCTCGACCCGGAGGTCGACAGCATCGAGACCGACGTCTTGGTGCTCGGCGACACCCGCGAGGCGACCGACCTGGTTCAGGCGCTGGTTGATCGCATCAAGGGCATGCGCGGCATCTACGGCGGAAGACTTCGCAATGCCGGTCAGGTCGAAGCGCTGACCGCAAATCTCGTCTCGATCAACCGGCGGTACAAGGCGCACGCCGGTCTACGCGTCACCGACGTCTGACTACTCGAACGAGTGCTCAGGGGCCGGATAGGTCCCGTCGGCAACTTCGCGCGCGTAGGTGCTCGCCGCTTCGGTGATGACTGATCGCAGATCGGCATAACGTTTCACGAACCGAGGCGCGGGACCGGTGTTCAAGCCGACCATGTCGGTCCACACCATGACCTGCGCATCGCAATCCGGGCCGGCGCCGATGCCGATCGTCGGGATCGACAGCTCCTTGGTGATCTGCGCCGCGACGTCGGCGGGAACCATCTCGAGCACGACGGCGAAGGCGCCTGCGCGCTCGAGCGCGACGGCGTCATCGATGACACGTGCCGCGGACTCGCCGCGACCCTGCACCTTGTAACCCCCGAGTGCGTGCTCACTTTGCGGCGTGAAGCCGACGTGCGCGACGACCGGTACGCCGGCGTCGACGATTGCGCGCACCTGCGGTGCGACCTGCAGTCCGCCTTCGAGCTTGACCGCCTGCGCGCCGCCTTCCTTCATGAAGCGGATCGCGGTCTGCAGTGCCTGTTCGGGGCTCACCTGATAGGAGCCGAAAGGCATGTCGGCGATGACCATCGCGTTGCGCGTCGACCGCACGACCGCGCGCACGAGCGGCATCAGCTCGTCCACCGTGACCGGAAGCGTCGTGTCGAAGCCGAACACGTTGTTGGCTGCTGAGTCACCGACCAGCAGCGCCGGGATGCCGACCTCGTCGAAGATCGCCGCCGAGTGCATGTCGTAGGCGGTGAGCATCGCCCACTTCTCGCCGCGGTCCTTCATCGCTTGCAGGTGGTGGGTACGAATCCGGCGCACGGTGCGCGGGCTGCCGTACGGAGAAATTCCGCCATCGGTCATAAGAACTGCCTCCTCGTCTCGAGGCCCCTGTGTTGAGATCAACACAGCCAAGGTCCCCGGACTACGCCTTCAATGGTGGCACAGCGACCCAGGAACGCAACCGAACGCGGTTCGGGCTCAGGAGGGCTCGCGCCAGCGGTTGGTGATCGGGAGCCGGCGGTCCCTGCCAAACCCTTTCGGGGTGATTTTCGGGCCCGGCGGGTACTGCCGCCGCTTGTACTCGGCGGTGTCGACGAGCCGGATCACGCGGTCCACCGTCTCGGCGGGATGACCGAGCGCGATCAGCTCGGCGCGGCCGAGATCGCGTTCCACGTAGGCATCGAGGACGTCGTCCAGGTCCGTGTAGTCCGGGAGCCGGTCGCTGTCGAGCTGACCCGGCGCGAGCTCGGCGGACGGCGGTTTGTCGATGGTCTCGGTAGGGATCGGCTCGACCTCGCCGGCTGCCCGCGCCTTCGCGTTGCGCCAGCGCGCGAGCTCCCACACCAGCGTCTTCGGCACGTCCTTGATGGGTGCGAACCCGCCCGCGCTGTCGCCGTACAGCGTGGAGAAGCCTGTCGCCAGCTCGCTCTTGTTGCCGGTCGTCAGCACGAGGTGGCCGAGCTCGTTCGACATCGCCATAAGTGCGGTGCCGCGCACCCGTGCCTGCAAGTTCTCCTCGGCAAGCCCGTGCAAGCCACCGGCTTCGGTGTCGCCGAACGCCTTCTCATACGCCTCGACCATCGGCGCGATCGGCAGCACCTCCCAGTGCAGGCCTTGTCGTCGTGCGAGCTCCTCGGCGTCGGAGACGCTGCCGTCGCTGGAGTAGCGACTAGGCATGCCGACGACGTGAACTGCATCTGCGCCGAGTGCGTCGGTCGCGATGGTCGCGACCAGTGCGGAGTCGATGCCGCCGGAAAGGCCGAGGACGACGGACTTGAATCCGTTCTTGCGCACGTAGTCACGAGTGCCGAGCACGAGTGCGGACCACACCTCTTCGTGCTCATCCAAGGGCTCAGCGATGCGGTTGCTCGCGAGATCACCTGTCGGGCTCGGTAGGTCGAGGTCGACGACGACCAGTTCGGGAACAAAACGAGTCGAGCGAGCGAGCAGCGTTCCCGTTGCGCTCACGACCAGTGAGTCGCCATCGAAGACCAGCTCGTCTTGTCCACCGACGAGGTTCACGTAGGCGAGGGCTGCGTTCGCCTCGGCTGCTCGCTGGATGGCAAGCTCGAGGCGGACGTCATCTTTGTTCCGTTCGTACGGCGATCCGTTGATGCAGACGAGAAGATCGACCGCCTTCGCCCGCGCTTCCGCGATCGGACCGCCTTCTTGCCAGAGGTCTTCGCAGATGACCATCGCGATGTCCACGTCACTGAACCGGACGACGGGGAGCGTGTCGCCGGGGACGAAGTAACGGAACTCGTCGAAGACCCCGTAGTTCGGCAAGTGGTGCTTTGCGTAGCGTGCGACCACCTCGCCGCGGTGCAGGAATGCGGCGGCGTTCTGTGGCTCGCCCGCCGGCCGGCCGAGCCGCGGCGCCGGGTTCGGGCAGCGATCCAGGTAGCCGACGATGACGCCGATCTCGCCGAGCCCCTCTGCGACCAGCCGGTCGGCCAGCCGCACCAGCGCCGCACGTGACGCGTCGACGAAGCTGCGCCGTAGGACCAGGTCCTCCGGCGGGTAGCCGGTGAGCGCCATCTCGGGGAAAGCGACGAGCTGCGCTTGCTGCTCGGCGGCGGCCTTGGTCTGCTCGACAATGATGTCGGCGTTGCCATCGAGATCGCCCACTGTCAGGTCGACCTGCGCGAGCGCGATCCGCAAGCTCGGCATGGCTCCAGCGTAGGACTGCGGGAGATGCTCTTGCCATGGGATTGAATCCGATCAACGACGTGATCAAGAAGGTCGACCGCACGCTCGTGACCGTCGACACGGTGCTCGGCCGGGTCGACGGCACCTTGGCGGATGTGAACGTGACGCTGACGGAGGTCAGCGGCACGCTCAACGACGTGAGCGGCGCGCTCACGGAGGTGGGCAGCGCCCTGGGTGACGTGCGCGACCTGCTGGCGTCGCTGGAGAGCGAGATGGAGCTGTTGAAGCAGGTGCCGGCGATCGCGGCGCAGGTCCAGGAGATTCATGCGGCCGTAACACGCACGTCTTAGGGTTGCACCTGTGGACCGGCAGCAGGAGTTCGTGCTTCGCACGATCGAGGAACGTGACATCCGCTTCGTACGGCTGTGGTTCACCGACGTGTTGGGGTTCCTCAAGTCGGTCGCCGTTGCTCCGGCGGAGCTGGAAGGCGCCTTCGCCGAGGGGATCGGCTTCGACGGCTCGGCGATCGAAGGCTTCGCCCGCGTCCACGAGTCGGACATGCTCGCGAGGCCTGATCCGTCGACGTTCCAGGTGCTGCCGTGGCGCGAGGAGCAGCCGGGCACGGCTCGAATGTTCTGCGACATCCTGATGCCGGACGGCTCGCCGTCGTACGTCGACCCGCGCCACGTCCTGCGGCGCTCGATGCAACGCGCCGCGGACCTCGGCTTCACGTTCTACGTGCATCCCGAGGTCGAGTTCTTCTTGCTGCGCAGCCGTCCGTCCGATGGCGAGCTGCTGCCGCCGCCCATCGACTCGGGCGGCTACTTCGACCAGACGCCGCACGACCTCGGCCACGACTTCCGTCGGCAGGCGATCACGATGCTCGAGCGGATGGGCATCAGCGTCGAGTTCAGCCACCACGAAGTTGCGCCGGGTCAGCAGGAGATCGACCTGCGCTATGCCGATGCGCTGACCACGGCGGACAACCTGATGACGATGCGCCTGGTCGTCAAGGAGGTCGCCCTGCAACAGGGCGTGTACGCGTCGTTCATGCCGAAGCCGTTCAGTGAGCAGCCGGGTTCGGCGATGCACACGCACCTCTCGCTGTTCGAAGGCGACCGCAACGCGTTCCACGACGCGAGTGATCCGCTGTCGCTGTCGAAGGTCGGGAAGGCCTTCGTCGCCGGTCTGCTCGTGCACGCCGCCGAGCTCACCGCGATCACGAACCAATGGGTCAACTCCTACAAGCGACTGTGGGGTGGCGGAGAGGCGCCGGCGTACGTCTGCTGGGGTCGCAACAACCGCTCGGCGCTGGTGCGCATCCCGATGTACAAGCCGCAGAAGGGCAACTCGACGCGAATCGAGATTCGGTCACCCGACTCGGCCTGCAACCCGTATCTCACCTACGCCGTTCTGCTGGCGGCCGGACTGAAGGGCATCGAGGAGGGCTACGAGCTTCCCGAGGGTGCGGAGGACGACGTCTGGGCACTCACCGACTCGGAGCGCCGCGCCATGGGAATCGCGCCGCTGCCCGGGTCGCTCTCCGATGCGATCAAGGTGATGGAAAGCTCCGAGCTCATGGCGGAGACGCTCGGCGAGGGGGTGTTCGACTTCTTCATGCGCAACAAGCGCAGGGAGTGGGAGGACTACCGCCGCCAGGTCACCCCCTTCGAGCTCGAGCGGTATCTCCCCGTCCTCTAGAACGATGCCGACTGCGCTGGTGATCCAGCACGCCGCGGTCGAAGGGCCCGGCCGGTTTGCGGAGTGGCTGCCGTCCCACGGGCTCGAGCTCGACGTGGTGCACGCCTACGCCGGCTATCCGGTGCCTGACGTGATGGAGCACGACGCTTTGATCGTCATGGGCGGGCCGATGGGCGCCTACGACGACGTTGATGTGCCGTGGCTTGCCGCCACGAAGAAGCTGCTTGCCGACGCGGTCGAAGCTGAGCTGCCGACGCTCGGCATCTGCTTGGGTGCGCAGCTGCTCGCGGTGGCGACCGGTGGAAAGGTCGAGCGCGGCGCGGCCGGTCCTGAGCTCGGGCTCGGTGAGGTCACCGGTGACGGCAGCGACCGGGTGCTGCTCAGCGGCCCGTACGTCGTCGTGCAGTGGCACTACGACACGGTGACGGAGCTGCCGCCCGACGCCACGCTGCTCGCCTCGAGCGCGCTGTACCCGGTGCAGGCGTTCCGGGTCGGCGAGGCCGCATGGGGTTTGCAGTTCCATGTTGAGGCGACGCCGGAGCTGGTGGGCAAGTGGGCACGCGCTGAAGGGCGGGAGGTCGAAGGGATCGTCGAACCGATCCGCCACGCGGAGAAGTCGCTCGCGCTGATCGGTGAGGCGATCGCGAGGCGATTTGCCTACGTCGTGAGCCGCTAGTTCCAGCGCGCGTCATAGCGTGCCTCTCTGTGAGGCAGTCGGATCGGACCGCGAGCGCGAGCGGTCGGCTGGCCCGGTTTGGCTTCACCGACCCAGACACCGCGGAGCACCGGCTGTCCGAGCTCGGGTTCGCGGCGGACGACGGCGTCGTACAGGCGCTCGGGAAGGCAGCGGACCCCGACCTTGCGCTTGCGGCGCTCGAGCGGATCGCCACGGCCGGCGATCGCAATGAGCTGCTGACGAAGGTCTCGAACCACGCCGGCCTGCGACGACGGTTGTTCGCGGTCGTGGGCGCCAGCGCGGCGATGGGGGAGTGGCTGGTCCGTCACCCGCAGCAGTGGCGACAGCTCGAGGATGACGACGCAGCTGCGACGCGACCCACTCGGTTCGGGCTGAAGGCGGCGCTGCAGCGTGACGTCGAGGGTCAGACCGGCCGTGAGGCGCTGGACGCGCTGCGGATCGGCTACCGCAAGGCGCTGCTGGGCCTCGCAGCGCGTGACTTGTGCGGCGACCTCGCTGTCGATGACGTCGCGGCAGAGCTGGCCGACCTTGCCGAGGCGACGCTTGATGCTGCGCTTCGCATCTCAGAGCACGACCATCCGGACGCGACCGGACAGCTCGCGGTCATCGCGATGGGCAAGTGCGGGGGCCGCGAGCTCAACTACGTCAGCGATGTCGACGTCGTGTTCGTCGCCGAGCCGGCAGACGCGGCACCCGCTGCGACCGCCCTCGCCGCGGGGATGATGCGCGCCTGCTCCGAGACGACATCGGAAGGCTCGATCTGGCCCGTCGACGCCGCGCTCAGGCCCGAGGGCAAGTCCGGTCCACTCGTGCGAACCCTCGCGAGCCACCTCGGCTACTACGAACGGTGGGCGCACACGTGGGAGTTCCAGGCACTCTTGAAGGCTCGTGCAGTCGCCGGAGACCTCGCGCTCGGTGCGGAGTACGTCGCGTCCGTTGCACCGATGATCTGGGCGGCAGCCGGCCGCCCGAGCTTCGTCGAGGACGTGCAGGCGATGCGGCGCCGCGTCGTCGGGACCCTTCCGGCCGCGGAGGCGGCTCGCGAGGTGAAGCTCGGTCCGGGTGGGCTTCGTGATGTCGAGTTCGCCGTGCAGCTGTTGCAGCTCGTGCATGGCCGAGGCGACGACGCGCTGCGCAGCCCCACCACCTTGGTCGCGCTCGACGCGCTCGCGGCGGGGGGCTACGTCGGTCGCGACGACGCGGCGTTGCTCGCCGCGGCGTACCGGTTCCTCCGCACGGTCGAGCATCGGCTACAGCTCCAGCGACTGCGTCGCACTCACTTGCTGCCGGCTGATGAGGCCGGCTTGCGGTGGTTGTCGCGGTCGATGGGTCACCGCGACCTTCTGGCCTGGCAGGCGGAGTACGACGGGCACGTCCGTGAGGTCCGGCGAATTCACGAGAAGCTCTTCTACCGTCCGCTGCTGAACGCGGTCGCGCGGCTTCCGTCCGAGGGGACTCGGCTGACCCCTCAGGCGGCGGCCGCGAGACTCGAGGCGCTTGGCTTCTCCGACCCTTCGGCGGCGCTGCGCCACATCGAGGCGTTGACCTCCGGCGTGAGCCGCAACGCCGCGATCCTGCGCGCTCTGTTGCCGGCCATGCTCGGTTGGTTTGCCGATGCGGCCGACCCCGACGCGGGGTTGCTCTCGTTCCGTCAGGTGAGTGACGCGCTGGGGCGCACGCCTTGGTACCTGCGGGTCCTGCGCGACGAAGGCGCGACTGCCGAGCGGCTCGCGCGACTGCTGGCCACGAGCCGGTTTGTCGCCGACCTGCTCGCTCGTGCCCCGGAGACGGTTGCCCTGCTGGCCGACGACGACGAGCTCCGCCCGCGTGGCTCGGAGGCGCTTCACCGCGAGCTGTTGGCGAGTGCCGGCCGCAACGACGAGCCGGAAAGTGCCGTCGCGTCAGTGCGCGCGCTGCGACGCAAAGAGCTGTTGCGGATCGCATGCGGTGACCTGCTCGGGCTGCTCGATGTCAACACCGTCGGCCGCGCGCTGTCGGATGTGACGGCGGCGACGGTCGCTTCCGCGCTGGAGACGGCGCAGCGCAAGGTCCGCAACGACCTCGGCACGGACCTGCCGGTGCGCCTCGCCGTGATCGGGATGGGGCGGCTCGGTGGTCTCGAGCAGGGCTACGGCAGCGATGCCGACGTGCTGTTCGTCTACGAGCCGATCGGAGCCGATGGTCCGGAGTGCACGTCTGCGGCGCACGAGGTGGCCCAGGAGCTCCGCCGGCTGCTGTCGATGCCGGCACCGGATCCGCCGCTGGTGGTCGATGCCGACCTGCGGCCAGAGGGCAGGCAGGGCCCACTGGTCCGCAGCCTCGCGTCCTACGCCGAGTACTACGGCCGGTGGTCGGCGCCGTGGGAGCTGCAGGCGCTGCTGCGGGCACACCCGATGGCGGGCGACGTGGAGCTCGCATTGCGGTTCGTCGCGTTGATCGATCCGTTGCGGTATCCGGAGGGTGGGATCAGCGCTGCTGACGTACGGGAGATCCGCCGGCTGAAGGCGCGGATGGAAGCCGAACGGCTGCCTCGTGGCGTCGACCCGGCGTCGCATCTGAAGCTCGGCCGCGGCGGGCTGTCGGACGTCGAGTGGACCGCGCAGCTGCTGCAGCTGCAGCACGGTGCGGAGCTCCCCGAGCTGCGGACGACCGCGACGCTGGAGGCGCTTCGCGCCGCCACCGCGGCGGACCTGCTGTCGGAGACGGATGCGCGCGCCCTGGAGGATGCCTGGGTGATCGCCTCCCGCGTACGAAACGCGATCGTGCTCGCACGCGGACGTGCCTCGGACGTGCTCCCCTCGGATGTGCGCACCCTCGCGGCTGTTGCGCGCGCGATGGGGTACGCCGCCGGACACAGCGGCGACCTGCTCGAGGACTACCGGCGGGCCACCCGCCGGGCCCGCTCGGTGCACGAGCGGGTGTTCGCTGCATGAACGAAGCTGCGCCGGCTCGTCCTCGTTGGGCAGCGCCGCTCATCGTCGCCGTCCTTCTGGGCGGCCTGTATGTCGTGATCGCACCGCACACCGCGGACCTTGCGGCCCAGACGGCGCGCGCGCACGTCTTCCGGCGCAGCGGCTACGTGCCCTACTGGACCGGCTGGTACGGCGGCACGCCGATGGCCGGCTACAGCCTGATCACGCCACCTCTGCTCGGCCTGTTCGGTCCGATCTGGCTGGGTGCGCTCACCATCGTCGCGTCGGCGCTGGTTGCTGCGCCGTTGCTCGCGAGCTGCCGGCGGCCTCGTGCCGCCGCGATCGCGGTGGTCGTGTCGGGGACGTTCGATGTGTTCTCGGGCCGGACGACCTTCGCCGCGGGTGTGGTGGTTGCCCTGATCGCGATGCTCGCCGTCGAACGCCGCCGGAACAAGCGGGCGTTTCTTGGCGGCTTGCTGGCCGCGGCGACGAGCCCGGTCGCGGGCGTTCTGCTTGTGATTGTCGGCGTGGCGACCGTGCTCGCCGGTCCGCGGAGACGCGCGGCAGGCTTCGCTGCTGTCGTCGGCGTCGGTGTGGCGATGGGTGTGATCGCATTCTTGGCGAGCGGATCGCGCGGTGGCTATGAGCCGTTCACGCGCACCTCTCTGCTGTTGTCGATCGGCACCACCCTCGTCGTGATGCTCAGCCCGGTCGGACGCCGGCTGCGGGTGGTCGGCTGGCTGACCCTGTGGCTCCTCGTCCTCTGCTTCTTCATCCACTCGCCGATCGGTGCCAACGCGACGCGGATTGCCGTGCTCGGCGCCGCACCGGCGCTCGTCGCTGCCGCGCGATGGCCCAAGCTGGTGCTGGCGCCGGCAGTGATCGTCGCGTCGTTGTTGTCGATCGGGCAGCTCGTGAACGACATGAGCGCGTCGGGCGGCGCGGTCGCCTCCCACCGGTTCGTCGTACCGCTGAAGAACGAGCTGCTCGCGCAGTCGGACATCTTCCAGTACCGCGTCGAGGTGGTGGCACCCAAGACTCACTGGCCGCTGACCTACCTGTTGCCGGAGGTCGCCGTGGCCCGTGGCTGGGAACGGCAGACCGACGAGGCGCGCAATCGGATGTTCTACGGCCGCGCGCCACTCACGGCCGCGGCGTACCGCGCCTTTCTCGACCAGAACGCGGTCGGGTACGTCGCGCTGCCGTTCCACTCCGCGCTCGACTACGGCTCGGTCGGCGAAGGCGCGCTGATCGTCGACGGGCTGCCCTATCTCCATCAGATCTGGAGCAACCCGAACTGGCGGCTGTACGCCGTCGTCAAGCCGGCGCCCATCGTCGAGCGGCTCGCCGAGCCATCGCCGGTTCCGACGGCGCTGGTGCTTGCGGCTGACGACACCGGCTTCACCTTCGACACCTACTCCGGCGGGCGTTACCTCGTGCGCATGACCTGGTCGCCGTATCTCGTGACGAGCGGGGGCCACGTCGGCCGGGCGCCGCACAACCACGTCTGGGTCACAGTGCCTGCGGCGGGCCACTACCGGCTCCGCGCCGTGTGGCGCTGGCCCTGAGCCGGTTACGCCGCTAGGCCCGTGCGAGCTCCGGCTCGGGGGTGAGCGATGAAGGCAGGGCGGCGCGGCTGTAGGCGTGGCGGCCGGACAGCAGGCGCTCGATCACGACAGCGGTACAGAGCGCGACCACGCCACCGGCGGCGTCGACCACGAAGTGGTTCGCCGTGCCGATGATGACGAACACGGTGAACAGCGGGTACGCGGCGCCGAGCACCCGGACCCACCGCCGTTCGGCGAGAGTCACGATGGCGATCGCGCACCACAGCGACCACCCCACGTGCAGCGAGGGCATGGCGGCGAACTGGTTCGACTCCTTGGCGAGGCTGCCGGACGCGATCGAGCCCCAGGTGTGGAACTTGATCAGCGTGTCCGTGAAGCCCGGCAGCATCCGGGGCGGCGCCAGCGAGATGAACCAGAAGCCGACCAGCGCGACGACGTTCATGATCATCAGCACGCTGCGGATCGAGCGGTAGCGCAGCGGGTGGCGCACGTAGAGCCAGACGAGCACGGCGATCGTCACGACGAAGTGCAGGGTCGCGTAGTAGTAGTCGCAGATGTAGGCGAGCCAGGCATGGCTGGCCACGAACACGTTCGCCGAGTGCTCGATGTTGATGTGCAGGCTGCCTTCGAACGACAGCAGCGACTGGGCGCGGTGCATGGCGGCGGTCTCGTGGCTCGGCACCGAGTTCCGGACCAGGGAGTAGAGGTAGTAGACGAACGCGATGAACGCGATCTCCTGCCACCACTTCGGGGGTCGGATCGCCCGGACCCGCTCGGGCAGGAGGGCGAAGGTACGACGGCGGGGTTCAGCCATCGCTCGCCTCATCTCCTGACTCCGGGGGTTCTGAACATTTTGCCAGAACCCCCGGAGCGAGAAGCACGTGTCGCCGTGCCTACCCGACGAGGTGGCTGACGCCGGACCCCGCGTTGAGGGTCAGGTAGGCCGCGTCGGACCCCGCCGGCGTGCTCTGCCCGGCGGTGGCACACACCGGCGGTGAGGTTGCCGAGTGGGCGAACCAGTACGTGCAGTCCGGGATCAGACCGGCGTGCAGCCCGGCGTAGGTGCCGCTCGCAACTGTCGGTGCGGCGCCGTACTGCGCGAAGTCCGACAGCGCCTTCGCGTACGTTGCCGTGGCCGGGTGGAATGCCTGGTAGGCGACCGTGGAGACGTCACACCGGTAGAACGCGTGGGCGTTCGCGACCTTCGTCGAGTTGTCGACCGCCAGGTACGCGGTGGCGGCCGAACCCAGGTGGTACAGCTGCATCGTCATGGCCTTGCCGGTGCCAGTGGCGGCAATGTTGACGACGGAGCCGGCGCCCGCGCTGCACGGAAGCTGGGGGCCGCCGAGCGTGACGAGGGCGGAGTCGTTGACAGGTACCGACAGTCCGACCGCGGTGGTGGCGTTCGCCAGCCCGCCTTGGCACGAGGTGCCCGTCGTGCAGCGGGCGAACAGGATCGCGGTGGCGACCGAGCTCGGCTTCAGCACGCTGTCACCGGAGTAGGCCGCCGTGATCTTCGTGACGAGGTTACCCAGTTGCGTCGTCGTGACGGTGCGTTGCACCGTGCACACCTTGAGCAGACAGCCGGACACCGCAACCGCTCCCAGCTTGTCGCCCGCGCTGTCCGTGAATGTCACGGTGCCGGTGGGCGTGGCGCCGAGGCCGTTGGACGAGCCGGACTGGGCGACCGTCGAGGTCAGCGTGAGCCCGGTGCCGTCAGCGGTGATGACCGCGCTGAGCGTGGTGCTGCTCGCCAGTACGCCGGTGGCAGCGCTGGCGGGGGCAGCGCAGACGCCGATCATGGTCGCCGTCGCGGCGGCGACGACGGTTGCCGATGCGCGCCACTTCGAGCGAGTGGTGCGAGTCCGGTTGCGCAGGCTGTCCGAAGTGCGCACAGTGCCCCCTCTGGTCCTGGTTTCGCCCGATCGTGTCCGTAGCGGAGCGTGCCGGACAGGGCCTTTGGTCCCGTCCCGCAACGAACAACGGCCCACATCCGGATTGGATGCGGGCCGTTGTCGTAGTGACTGGCGGGGGTGCTAGACCTTCTTGGGCGCCAGCAGCTTCTTGCCGCCCAGGAACGGGTCGCCCGGGGGGGTCGTCAGGTTCACTGACAGCTCCCACTCGTTGCCCGCGTCGGAGTTCTGGTACACCGCGAAGGAGTTGAGGCACGGCCCGTCGGTGGTGAGCTCGGCGTTCGAGTGAGCGGAGTCGCTGTCGATGGGCGGGGAGTCCGTCGGGCACCAGCCGAGCAGCCCGACGTAGTCGCCGTTGTACGGCCCACCGACGATCTGCGGCGCATCGCCGAAGGTCGCGTATGACTCGTCGCCCTCTGGGAAGTCCGTGTGGTAACCGTCCGGGCTGTAGGCCTCGAACGGGTCCGGCGAGACGTAGCAGAACCACGCCGTGTTGTCGCCGTTCGAGAAGTGCCCGTTGCTGAACATGGTGTGGTAGGCCTGCGCACCCGCGCCGGTGAGCATGTAGTAGATCTCTTTCTCACCGTTCAGTCCGACGCCGACGACGTGGCCAACCGGGCCGCCGCCGACCACTCCACACGGCAGGCCGACGGCGTCGAAGTTGGACACGACGTAGCCGGAGTCGGAGTCGCTCTCCACCTCCATGTCGGCACCGGGATAGCTCACAGCGCCGAAGCAGCCGTCCTCGGCGTCGCACGCGGCCAGCGAGAACGGGTCGACGCCGGTGCTCGGCTTGAGGAGGGGGTCGCCCGAATAGGTCGCGCGCAGGTGACCGACGCCGGCGGAGATGTTGCCGATCGGGACCACGTGGGTAGCGACACACGGCTTGAGCAGACAGCTGGGTAGCGTCACGCCACCGAGGTGGTCGCCGACATCGTCGCTGAACGTGACGGTGCCCTGGGGCGTGATGCCCAAGCCGTTCTTGTTGTTTCCGTCGCGGACGGTCACCGTCAGGGTGACCTGCTGGCCGTCCTCGGAGATCGCGGACGTGAGGATGGTCGTGCTCGCCATCACGCCGCCCGCGGATGCAGGAGTGCCGACCGACCAACCCGCCATCGTCGTGATCGTCGCCGCGGCCAGCACGCCCATTGCGACGCGGCGCCCGGCGCGTCGACGTGAACTGCGCATCATCGTTCCCCCATCGGTTCTCCCCGTGCCCACCCTCGAGAGCATCATGACGGCCGGCGATTTCGGCTCGGTAAACGACCGAAACTGTCCGGCAACTGACAGTTGGTTCGATTTTCGGGCGGTTTGTCCTTCTGGCTGCCTATTCGGGGCGTTACTCCGACTGGCTGAGTCGGTAACCCGACAAAACGCCCGTGCGGCGCTATCCCGCCGTAATCGCGTCCTCGTACCGTCCAGAGCATGGGATCGGGGGTGGCGTCCGAGGGACCGGGGGTCGCGGCTGAAACCGCCGGCGTGCCCGCGCCGCGGTCCGCGGAACCCTCGGTGCACGCCGACTCGCGCGACCTGCTTCCGTACGTCCCGCGGCTGGTCGTGGACTGGCTGGCCAAGACGCCCGCGAAGCAGCATCGGGCGATCGCCGGGTCGGGGGTCTTCGCCGACATCTCCGGCTTCACCGCGCTGACAGAGCGGCTCGCCGAGCGCGGCAAGGCCGGCGCCGAGGAGATGGGCGACCTGCTGAACGCGACGTTCGACTCGCTGCTGACAGCGGCGTACGACTACGGCGCGAACCTCGTCAAGTGGGGCGGCGACGCCGTGCTGCTGCTGTTCGAAGGCGACGGGCACGCGATCCGCGCGGCACAGGCCGCCTGGGAGATGCAGTCCGTGATGCGGCGGGTCGGGCGGCTCAAGACCTCTGCCGGCGCAGTGACCCTGGGCATGTCCATTGGCGTCCACAGCGGCGAGTTCGACTTCATGCTGGTCGGGTCGCGCTACCGAGAGCTGATCGTTACCGGCCCGGCCGCGACGACGACAGCTCACATGGAGAAGGTCGCCGAGCGCGGCCAGATCGTCGTCAGCTCCGCGACGCGTGCCGCGATCCCCGTCGGCTGCGCAGAGGCTGCCGCGCCGGACGGCTGGCTGCTGTCTGCGGCGCCCGGAGCCGTCGCCAACCCGAACAAGTCGCGCCGCACCCCCGATGTTGACCTTGGCGTCGCGTTCTGCAGCCAGCTCCGCGACCATCTGTCCGGCGGCGTTGTCGACTACGAGCACCGCCGAGCTGTTATCGGGTTCATCGAGTTCTCGGGCACCGACGACCTGCTCGCCGCCGAAGGCATTGAGGCGCTGACCGCGGCCGTCGACCACGTCGTCGCCCTCGCCCAGGAGGCGGCCGCAGGCAGTGACGTGACGGTCCTGTCGACTGACCTCTGCGAGAACGGCGGCAAGATCATCTTGGCCTCCGGGATCCCGCATTCGGTGGGTGACGCCGAGTCCCGGGTGCTGTCGGCGGTGCGGCGGGTCGTACGACCGGGTGGGCGGCTGTCGGTGCGGGCCGGCATCAACGTCGGCCGGGTGTTCGCCGGTGACTACGGGCCGGTGTACCGGCGCGTCTACTCGATCACGGGTGACTGCGTGAACCTCGCCGCGCGCCTCATGGCGCACGCCGAGCCCGGCCAGATCGTTGCGATGCCCGAGGTGCTCGACGCCTCGCGGACCCAGTTCGAGACGACTCCGCTGCCGCCGTTCCAGGTCAAGGGCAAGACCGCTCCGATCGAGGCCTTGGCGGTCGGCGACCCGCGTCGTGCCGCCGCGGCGCCCTCTGCGGCCCGGCTGCCGATGGTGGGCCGAGAGCCTGAGCTTGGCGTGCTGCTCGACGGCGTGGCGTCGGCGAGCCGTGGCATCGGCCAGGTCATCGAGCTCGTCGGCGGTGCCGGCATCGGGAAGTCGCGCCTGCTCGAGGAGCTCGCCGAGCGGACCGACGTCCGTGTTCTCTGGGCCGACGGCGATGTCTACGCCACAACGACGCCCTACCAGCCGATGCGGCGGTTGCTTCGCCACACCCTTGGGTTGGCGGAGGAGGCGGACGACGCGTTGCTCGCGGCGATGCTGCGCGACCTGACCGCGAGCAGTGCGCCGGACTTGCTTGCAATGCTTCCGCTGATCGGTCTCGTCGCAGGGATCACCTACCCCGAGACCCCTGAGGTGGCGGCGCTCGACAAGGAGGTCCGCAAGACCTACCTCGAGGGTGCGGTCAGCGACCTGCTGGGGCGGCTGCTCCGGACGCCGCTGGTGATGATCGTCAACGACCTCTATCTGATGGACGAGGCCACGATCGATCTGCTGAAGCGGCTCGCTTCCGACGTCGCGGACCGCCCTTGGCTACTGATTGCCACCCGCCGCCCCGAGACGTCGAGCCCATTCGGGTCCGACCAGCCGACCACGGTCCTGCGGGTCGAGCCGCTCGGACAGGATGCCGCAGCCGAGCTGATCGCCGTGTCCGCAGGTGGCGTCACCATCGCGCCGCACCACCTACGGCAGCTGGTGGAGCGTTCCGGCGGCAACCCGCTGTTCCTGCTGGAGATGGTGAAAGGCGCCCGGTCCGGCGCCGATGTGGCGGAGCTGCCGGACTCGGTCGAGGGGGTGATCGCGGCACACATCGACCGCCTGACCACGCCGCGGCGGCGCTGGCTCCGCGCCGCCTCCGTGCTCGGCATGACCGTCGACCTTGACCTGCTCGGGTCCGTTCTCGGGACTGAGACCCCCGAGTCCGGAGTCGACGTCGCGGCGGACATGGCCGACTTCCTGGTTGCCGGAGCCGACGGGATGTGGCGGTTCAGCCATCACCTCGTTCGGTCCGCGGCGTACGAGGGGCTCCCGTTTCGGCGGCGCGCCGAGCTGCACGCGAAAACCGCGGACCTGCTCGAGCAGCGCGGGAGTGATCGCAGCGAGTCCGACGCCGACTTGCTGTCGATGCACTGCTTCCACGGCGAGCGCTATGACCGGGCGTGGCACTACTCGCAGATCGCCGCCCGGCGCGCTCGTTCGCAGTACGCCCCCGCCGAAGCGGCGGAGTGCTACCGGCGCGCCCTATCTTCGGCGGCGCGTCTGGGCGGCATCGTGTCCCGCGGCGAGGTCGCGCAGGTCTGCGAGGAGCTCGCGGTCGTCTACTTCGACCTGGGTGAGCGCGCCAAGTCCGACCAGGCGCTCGCCGACGGCCGCCGGCGCGCGAAAGGCGACATCTTGCTGTCCGCCAGTCTCTGGCTACGGACCGCGGCGCACCGCGAGCAGTCGGGGCGCTATGCCGACGCCTTGCGCTGGGTCACCAAGGCGCGGCGCCTGCTTGCCGGGCGCGATGAGCCCGCCGCGACGAGGCTTCTCGGCCAGCTGGCCCAGATTGCTGCCGGCGCGCGCCAGAGGCAGGGCCGGTTCGGGGAAGCGATCACCGAAGCGAACACCGCTCTGTTTCTCGCGCGTCGGTGTGGTGACCGCGAGACCGAGGCGGACGCGATGACGGTGCGCGAGCTCGCCGGCGCCACGACCGGCCTGCCGTACGACGGGGCGAAACTCGAGGAGTGCATCGCCATCTACGAGGAGCTCGACAACGTCCGCGGGCTCGCGTACGCGAACAACTGGTTCGGCGCTTGTGCCTACTACGCCGGCCGCTGGGACGATGCGGTGACCTACTACCAGCGGGCTGAGCGTGCGTACTGGCGCTCGGGTCGGGAGTTCGACGCCGCCGCCAACGCAGCCAACCGCGCAGAGGTGCTCATCGCGCAAGGCCGCCTTGGAGGCGTGGCCGAGATACTCAATGACGCGATGGCGATCTGGCGTTCGACGGACTCCACGAGCGCGGTGAGCTTCGGCCTGTTGCTGCTGGGCCAGGCGGCACTGGCATCCGGCGACGTCGAGCAGGCTCGGGTGTACCTCGAGCAGGCGCGCGCGATTCGCGCCGAGCTCGGCGAGGTCAACGAGGTCGTCACGACGGACTCCCTGATCGCAGAGTGTCACCTGCGCAGCGGCGACTTCACGATGGCGCTGCGGGTGGCTGATGACGCGCTGGGCCGCGCGGGTCAGGGCGCGCCGGGCACGCCGGTGCTGCTGAGGGTTCGAGGCGAGGCGCTGGTCGCGCTGGGTCGGGTCGAGGAGGGCCACGCGGCGTTGTGCTCGAGTCTCGCCGAGGCTCGTGGTCGCAACGCGCGTCACGAGATCGCGGCTGCGCTGCGCGTACTGCTTGAGATCGACGGCACTGCCGCGCCCGCCGAACGCGACGCGTGGCGACAAGAGAGGGACGAGCTGGTCAGTCTGCTCGGGCTCGTCGAGGCGCAGCCGGCGGCTTAGCCGCCGATCGACCACGTGTCGCCGGAGGAGAGCAGCGCTGCGAGGTCGCCATCGCCCTTCGCGGCTCGTGCTTCCGCGACCTGTGCGCGTGCGGCGTCGTCGTACGCCGGCCGGTCCACCGAGCGGAAGATGCCGATCGGCGTCACGCCGTTGTCGACGTTGCCGAGCCGGGAGAGCGCGAAGGCGAGCTCGGGCTCGTCCTGCTGCGGGTTGTGGACCAAGAGCGAGTCGACGTTCGAGTCGTCGACGTCGACGACCTCGAGGCTGCCGCGTGAGGAGACCCGCACGCCCTTGCTCCCCTCGTGGCCGAAGCGGACCTGCTGCCCGGCCTCGAGGAACACCGCCCGGTCTTCCTTGCTGTCGACGTCCTTGATGACGTCCCACGCGCCGTCGTTGTAGATGTCGCAGTTCTGCAGGATCTCGACGAAGGCCGCGCCACGGTGCTCGGCCGCGGCCTGCAGGACTGCGGTGAGGTGCTTGCGGTCGGAGTCGACGGTGCGCGCGACGAAGGTCGCCTCGGCGCCGAGCGCGATCGACACCGGGTTGAGCGGGCGGTCGACGGAGCCCATCGGTGAGGACTTGGTGTTCTTGCCGACCTCGGAGGTGGGGGAGTACTGGCCCTTGGTCAGGCCGTAGATCCGGTTGTTGAACAGCAGGAGCTTGAGGTTCACGTTGCGACGCAGCGCGTGGAGCAGGTGGTTGCCGCCGATGGAGAGGAAGTCGCCGTCGCCGCCGATGACCCAGACCGATAGATCGGGACGCGAGGTGGCGAGGCCGGTGGCGATCGCCGGCGCTCGGCCGTGGATCGAGTGCATGCCGTAGGTGTCCATGTAGTACGGCAGCCGCGCGGCGCAGCCGATGCCGGAGATGAACACGGTGTTCTCGCGCTTGATGCCGAGCGTGGGCATGAAGCCCTGGATCGCGGCGAGGATCGCGTAGTCACCGCAGCCCGGGCACCAGCGCACCTCCTGGTCGGAGGTGAAGTCCTTGCGGGACTGCTCGACGTCCGTGGTCGGGACGAGCTCGAGTCCGCGACGCGGCATGGGCAGGTCGATTGTGCTCACGAGTTGGCCAATCCGGTAATCGCTTCGAGCAGGTCCTCGCTGCGGAACGGCAGGCCGCGGACCTGGTTGTAGGTGTGGACGTCGACGAGGAACTTCGCGCGCAGGATCATCGCGAGCTGACCGAGGTTCATCTCGGGGACGAGCACCTTGTCGTACTTCCGGAGCACGTCGCCGGTGTTGGACGGCAACGGGTTGAGATGGCGCAGGTGCGCCCGCGCGACCTTCAAGCCCGCCTCTCGGGCCGACCGCACCGCAGCAGCGATCGGACCGTACGTCGAGCCCCAGCCGAGGACGAGGATGTCGGCGTCGCCGGTCGGGTCGTCGACCTCGAGCGGCGGGATCGACGCCGCGATGCCGTCGACCTTGGCCTGGCGCAGCCGGACCATCTTGTCGTGGTTGGCGGGGTCGTAGGAGATGTCGCCGCTGCCGTCGGCCTTCTCGATGCCCCCGATGCGGTGCTCGAGACCCGGCGTGCCCGGGATCGCCCACGGACGAGCGAGGGTCTCGGGGTCGCGGGCGTAGGGCTGGAACGGCTCGCCGTCTGCTGGTGGCTTCGCGAACTCGACGGTGATCTCGGGCAGTGAGCTGACGTCCGGGATCAGCCACGGCTCGCTGCCGTTGGCGAGGTAGGCGTCGGAGAGCAGGTAGACCGGCGTGCGGTAGGTGACCGCGATCCGGACCGCTTCCATCGCTGCGTCGAAGCAGTCCGCCGGCGACTGCGCTGCGACGATCGGCGCCGGCGCTTCGCCGTGGCGGCCGAACATCGCGAGCAGGAGATCGGCCTGTTCCGTCTTGGTCGGCATGCCTGTGGAGGGACCGGCGCGCTGTACGTCGACGATGACCAGCGGCAGCTCGAGCATGATGCCCAAGCCCACGGTCTCCGCCTTGAGGTCGACGCCGGGGCCCGACGTCGTCGTGACGCCGAGCGATCCGCCGAAGGATGCTCCGAGTGCGGCGCCGACGCCGGCGATCTCGTCCTCTGCCTGGAAGGTGAGGATGCCGAACTGCTTGTACTTCGCGAGCTCGTGCAGGATGTCCGACGCCGGGGTGATCGGGTAGGTGCCGAGGAAGAGCTGCAGGCCGGCTTGCTTCGCCGCGGCGATCAGACCGTAGGCAAGCGCGGTGTTGCCGTGCACCGTGCGGTAGACGCCGGGCTTCATCGGCGCGGGAGCGACCTCGTAGCGGACGGCGAAGCCTTCGGTCGTCTCGCCGTAGTTCCAGCCGGCCTTGAACGCCGCAACGTTCGCGGCGGCGAGCTCGGGCTTCTTGGCGAAGCGCTGCTCGATGTAGTTGACCGTGCTCTGCGTCGGCCGGCTGTAGAGCCAGGAGAGCAGGCCGAGGGCGAACATGTTCTTGGCGCGCTCGCCGTCCTTGCGGCCGACGTCGTGACCCTCGACCGACTTGACGGCGAGGGAGGTGAGGTCGAGGGCGTGGACGTCGTACCCCTCGAGCGAGTTGCCCCCGAGCGGGTTCTCGGCGTACCCGACCTTCTTGAGGTTGCGGGCCGTGAACTCGTCGGAGTTGACGATGATCGTGCCGCCGCGGCGGAGCTGGCCGAGGTTCGCCTTCAGCGCCGCGGGGTTCATCGCGACCAGTACGTCGGCGTGATCGCCCGGCGTGAGGACCGAGTGGTCGCCGAAGTGCAGCTGGAACGCGCTGACGCCCGGGAGCGTCCCGGCTGGGGCACGGATCTCGGCGGGGAAGTCGGGGAGAGTCGACAGGTCGTTGCCGAACTCCGCGGTCTCTGAGGTGAACCTGTCACCGGCGAGCTGCATGCCGTCGCCGGAGTCACCGGCAAAGCGGATCAC
>DASZXY010000021.1:0-45864 GCA_035545635.1 Mycobacteriales bacterium
CAGCCCGTAGACCCCCCAAACAGGCCCAATTGTCGACCAAGATCGTTTAAGCGTTTCCGCAGGTCAGGCCCATAATTCGCTAAAATGATCTTGGGCCGAAAGTCGACAATTCGCGAGTTCAAGTCCCCCCTCCGACACCAATGTGATGTCGCTAGACATCCCCGACTCCTGTCGCAGGACATTCCGGACAAGGCTGGGTCTTGTTGCGTGCTTGGTAGTTGCGGTTGGGTTGATGGTGTAGTCGCCGAGTAATCGTCCGGCGTGGTTGAGGACCCGGATGATGTCGAGGTCGTTGGTGCCGGCAAAGCGGCGGCGAGTCGCCAGTGGGTGATGTCGGTCTGCCTGCGTTCGTTAGGCAGGTCAGCTTCGAAGCAGGTGTCGCTCGACCGGGGTCGCTTGGCGGGTCACGGGGCGCTCTAGCCGCGAGGTTTTAGGCGGCCCGGGACCGGTGTTACATCACCGTCTACGAGGGCACCGACCACGACGACGTGCGAGTCGTGCCGGCCTCGCCCAACCGAGAGGCGAGGAGGTAGCCGACACGGCCGTCAAACCAAGACAGTCACCGAAATCCTCTCCGTGGGCGAGGACACGCGACCAGAAGCTTACGGCGATGCGGGCCCACACATGGAAGCCCGTCGAATCGAGCAACCCAGACAGCCGCTACTTCTCGGAGACGGCTTGGGAGCACATGGACTGAGCGCAGCCCGGCACCGCCTGACGCGGCAACCGCCTGTCATAAGGCGGGTGACTGTGGTGGGACCGGCTTGCTGCCAGGACGCACGATCAACGGAACTCCAACCAGGGATACGACCCCCAAGCCGACCAGGATTCCGGCGAGCACGGCACGGTCGTGCCGCTTTGACGAGCACTCGGCCAACTGCCGGTCATCAACGCCTGGACCATCGACGTACTCGTCCACGCTTGCGACAGCTTTCGCGTCGACACCCCCGCCGAAGGCATGCCCACACGCGAAACTCGGACTTGGAGAAGCCTCGGACCCTGGCACGCTGATTCCTACGAATCCCAAGACCAGACCGATCGCTACGAGCACGAGGCCCAACAGCACCGCGAGACGAGTTGCGATCTCCGTACCGCTCACGCGGCGCACCCTATGCCGCCGCGGAAAGACTCGGTAGCGTCACCGGCACCCCGGGCCGGCGGTGCCAGAGCCCGTGATCACACAGGTGATCACACACGGGGGCGACTACTGCTGTCTCATGGTGACCGTCGGTGCCACTCGGGCAGTCCATGCGCGACTGGCCGTGGATGCGAGGCACTGCCGCGCGGTGCGCGACCACAACTCGGAGTTCAAGTTCCCCTCAGCTACGGGGCGCGAGAGCGACCCGTTGCGGCACATCCTGTGCGAGCACCGCACCGGGTCGGCTACGCGCCGGACCGCTCGTTGATCGCTTTCAAACGGATAAGCACCTGTTCGACAAACTGCTCGGCCACGCCACGTTGGCGAAGCGCATCCTGCCGGTCAATCGAAGCGGCGTACTGCAAGGTCAGTGTCACATTGGTCTCACCGCGCAGCGGCAACGGCGTGAGCTCGAAGATCATCCGCAGATGCTCATACCTCCCGTATGGATCCGACATCACGAGGCGCACCGGCGGGTGTTCCTCGATCACTTCGAGGAACGACGTGCGACGGTAACCCTTCCGCTGCTTTACGAAGGCGTAGCGGTCGCCTAGGTCGTCTGGTCGTCGCGGCACCTTGAACGCTTTGACCAGAGGGCCCTGAAGTGCGGCCTGACCCTCAAGAGTCCGAAGCACGTTCCAAACGTCTCCCGGCGGCGCAGGGACTGTTCGGGTGATGTTGAGCTCGGCCACTGGCTGGTTCGAAGGCGCCGCATCGGCGACGACCACCTCCGATTGCCATTGCCAGGTGGCGAGCGCTTGCTGACCTAGAGACAGGGCGGCCCGATCGTCGGGCTGGACAAGGATGCCAACCGCAAATGACCATCCTTCACGCGCCAGCTTCCACTCATGCAGACGGCGACCGTTGCGTTCACCGATGACGTACCTGATCGCTTCCTCACCGCCGAGCTCCGTCCGCTCAGGAGCTTCTTCCAGGCTCCTTGTCTGTACGCGGTTGATGACACTGTCAATGGTGTGATGCGCCGACTCCCACGCATTGCCCCGCTCAGCTACCGGGCCCAAACACACGACTTGCAGTCGACTTCCACGGCGGCTCAAGAGAGCCTGGCAGTCGTGGCGCGCGCCATCGCGGCTGATCTCGCTGTTCCAGGCGTTTCGACTGGGCACCAGGAGGCGCTCGCCAGGCCTCCCTGCAGGGCCTGCCGGCACTGTCACGCAATGCGTAAGCCCACCGGAGAACTCGTACTGGCGGAGCAGCCGATTCCGGCGCAGCGTCCCCTTAAGAGCCACAACAACCCAATCGGCCGTTGGCCACGTGTGATTGAGGCCGACGAATAACGCCGGATTTGCCGAGCGCTATCGGCACCTCGCGAAGGAGGCTGTGGACCGATCTCAGCTCAGTCGCGCCGTTCGTCTCTTTGGCGAGGGGCCGAACAGCCAGCTCGCGTCCTTGTGGATTTGCGGGTTTACTCCTCCGACACCAACCTCTCAGCTGGTAGGTACACCAACAGCGCGACAGCCCAGCCGAGCACAAGTCCCGCGACCACGTCGGATGGGAAGTGCACACCGAGCAGCACCCGCGTCGTCGCCACGACCAACGCGACAACGACAGCGAGTGGCACTGCGACGCGACCCGCCCTCGGACGCACACCGGACACGACCAGCGCCACCGACAGGTACGTCGCCGCCGCGCCAAGCGCGTGGCCCGACGGGAATGAGTAGCCGCTCGCGTGCGCGATTGGCTCGGCAAGGTTCGGACGCGCTCGTGCCACACCTTCCTTCAGTCCGAATCCAAGGGCGACGGCGAGTGCGCGGACGGCAAGGACATAGACCGCTTCGGTTCGGCGGCGACTCACCCAGCATCCGGCGGCGATCACCATCGCCAGCGCAGTGACCACTAACGGATCGCCGAGGTGAGTCGCGCCGCGTACCCACCCAACTGCCGTCGCATGCCCGCTCAACGACCGGTGCGCCCCGTCGTCGGCGCTGCGATCCGCGTCTGCGAGCGGGTCCCAACCGAGCCGCACCAGGATCGCGAGGGGCAGGACGACGAAGGTGACCGCGCCCGCGAGCAGCAGGCGCACGCGCGTCACGGCGCGGCGGGCCGGTAGACCACGAGCTGCCGATCAGCGACCGTCAGGGTGAGTTCCTCCGGGGCCTCCGACCACTCCCCGTCGCGCGCCAGCCGCGGGGTCGGTTCGTCGACGAAACGCAGGCGGGCAGCATGCACCGCTCGCTCGCTGTAGACACGACAGCGACCCAGCCGGCCCGTCAGTACTGCGGCGACGAGGCGGGTGCGCGCCCACCGATGGTTGGCATCGACCACGCGGATGTCGACGACGCCCTCGTCGAGGCGCTCACGCCACGACGGCGCGAAGCCGTCGGGGTGGTAACGCCCGTTTCCGCCGAACAGCAACCAGACGTCGCGCTGTTCGCCGTCCAACTCGATGGTCGTCGGAGCGGCGCGGCCAAGCACCTCGGCCAGCGCCAACGCCAAGGCGGGCCATTTCCCGACGACGCGCTCCCTCGCCTCACGACGGCGTACGAGGTCCGGGTAGAGCCCGATCGAGAACGTGTTGAGAAATTCGAGATCAGGCCCGGCCGTCGCGACCGCGACCTCCACAGCGTCACCTGCTCTTAGCGCCCGAATCGTGTCGTCGACGTCGCAGACGCCGAGGTCCGCAGCGAAATGGTTCAGCGTGCCCGCGGGGAAGATCGCGAGCGGTATCCCTCGACGCAGCGCCGAGCCTGCCGCTGCGTTGACCGTGCCGTCGCCGCCGGCCACTCCGAGCACGTCCGCGCGCCCGGCCGCATCCTCCAAGGCAGCGACGATGTCCTCGCCCTCACCACAGATCACGACCTCGGCGGCAGGCAGCTCCTCCAGCACGCGACTCCGCAGCTCGTCGGCGTCCTCCTTCGGGCCGGAAGCAGCATTGACGACCGCCACCAGGCCACGGCCATCCGGCAGTGCCGGCGCGTCCCCCGCGGGCGCCGCCGCGGCAACGGCACGGGGTGGCCTGGTGGGCCAGGATCTACGGACCGCCAGCGCGCACCCCGCACCGAGCAGGATGCCCACCGCGACGTCACTCGGATAGTGCACGCCGGTATGAACGCGGCCGTACGCGACGCCGCCGGCGAGCAAGGCGATGGGGACCGCCGCAACCGGAGATTCCAGCGCGACGCCGGTGGCAAATGCGGCCGCGGAGGCTGAGTGCCCGCTCGGAAAGGAAGACGTGCGTGGCTGCTTCACCAGCTGACGGATGGCCGGCACGGACTCCAGCCCCGGACGAGGGCGGCGTACCGCCCATTTCACCGGGCCGTTGGCTACGGCGCTCGCGAGTCCCAGTGAGACCAGTCCCCGTAACGCCGCACGACGCTCGCGCTCGCCGCCGATCACGGCGAGGGTCGCTGCGACGCCGGCCCAGAGCAGTCCGTGATCCGCGGCGCGCGTGAGGCGAGGGACAACCGCATCGATCCCGCGTGGCTGCCAGCGCGCGGCTGACCCGAAGAGCGCCTGGTCCGCGGACTGCAGCCAGGCGCCACCACGAGATTTCACGGCATCAGGTGTACCCCGGAACAGCGATCCCTCCACGGACTGGGACCCTCGTTCGCTACGCCGTCCCGTTGCGCAATGTGTGCCCGCTTGTGGAAGGACTACTTCGAAGCGGCTGCTCGCGCGAATGCGGAGTCGCAGCCGGCAACAAAGTCTGTGTAGTCAACATCGGCCGGCGAGATCGAGCCACCGCTCCAGTGCTCGATCCCGTCCCCTTTCGTCGCCGCGTCGGCCATCAACTCGCACTCGAGATCGGTGTCAAATGAGCGGCGGGTCTCGTGGTTGCTCCGCTCGAAGCTCTGACCTTGTTCCCGACCGAAGCTGTACGACGCGCTGTGCGACCCCGCCACCTTGTTGTAGAGCGCCGGAAGCCCGACGCTCGCGCCGCTGACGATGGCTACCGTCAGCGCCAACGAAAGCGTCCCCCTGCGCAGCCCCAAACGGCGGTCGAGATTGCCGGATGAGGTCGAGGTCCCCGACTCAGGCGCACCTTGCGGACTCCCCGCCGACGAGCCCGGATCGCTCAACTCCCCCACCTCGCCGCCCGGCCGCACGGTCTTGTGGTGCTGGCGAGGCCCACAGCCTGTGAGAACGTCGGATGGTGCAAAGTCAACCACCAGTCGGCGGGCGGGCTTGGACCGCGCCAATCTCACGGCGCTCGTTGTTGCTGGGAGCCGCCGCGACGGTTCCTGGATTGGGCCTGCTTGCCTCCCTAGGTGGATGTTCCACACATGGATCGATGAATGACTTCGACCGCGTCCGCTTGCAATGGCTGTCCACCCTGATTTCGCCCGCCTCCTCGGATCCGGTCGTCGCGAAGTACGTGGCGGACTCGACGGCCGTCGCGCAGCAGCACTGGCACACGATGAATCGATCGCCCTTGCGGTCTCATCTGTGGGCGGACCTGGACAGTTCGACGTCCTCCGCGGCTCAACGCCTGACGATGGACCGCCTTCGGTCGATGGCGCTTGCGTTGAAGACGCCGGGATCTCCATTGGCCGAGGACCAGACTCTGCAGACGGACCTCGTTGCCGCGGTGAACTGGTTTCTCACCCACAAGTACGGGGGTGTGCCCCGGTACGGCAACTGGTGGGATTGGGAGATTGGCATCCCACTCGCACTCAACGACACTTGCGTGCTGCTGTACGAAGATCTGAGCGGTCCCGAAATCTCGAAGGCGATGTCCGCGATCTCCAGATACGCGCCGACCCCTTCTCAGGTGCATAAACAGCCCGCCACCGGAACAAACCTCAACTGGGCGTGTTCGATCGCCCTGCTCCGAGGTGCTCTGAGCCACGACCAAACCGCGCTCACTTCTGCGAGGACCGCCTGGAGCTCTCTCTTTCCGTACGCCACGTCCGGCGACGGGTTCTATGAGGACGGCGGATTCATCCAGCACAGCCACTTCGCCTACAACGGGGGCTACGGATCAACCCTCCTTCAGTACCTCGCATACTCGATGATCGCCCTCCACGGGAGCGCCTGGGCTTTCGACGACCGCCAGATCGCGACAGTGTCCACCTGGATCCAACTGAACTACGTGCCCTGGCTCCACGACGGAGCATTCATGGACATGACCCGAGGCCGGAACGTGTCACGCTCATACGACACCGATCACACAGCCGGCCGTGCGACCTCCGCAGCCCTCCTGCAGATCGCTGGCATTCTGGCGCCCAAGGATGCCGCACTGATTCGCTCGCAGGTCAAGGGCCTGATCAAGCGCGACACGTTCCTGCCGTTCTTTCGCTTCGACGCGACCGACCCCGACCCCATTCGGGTTCCGTCGATTGTCGCTGGCCGAAGCGTTGTCGCAGACCCCTCGATCTCCCTCGCCGGCAACTCGCCCTCGAGCCTCGTAGCGACCTCCATGGCACGAGCGGTCTACCGCCGGCCCGGATTTGCCTACGCGGTGGCCATGGATAACACCAAGATTCAGCCGTACGAGCACATCAACGAGGAAAACCAGCGCGGCTGGTACACCGGTGAAGGCAGCGTGTATCTGTATGTCCCGTCACAGGTCGGGCATTGGGCAGACGCGTATTGGCCAACTGCGGATCTGTATCGGATCCCCGGGATCACGCGCGATACCCGAACCCTTCGCGCGGGTGAGCCGCGTGCCGCCGCGAATAGTTGGGCGGGAGGCGCCATCCTCGACGGTCTGGTAGCGGCTGGCATGAGTGTTGCGCCGGTCGATCAGACGCTGCGCGCACACAAGTCCTGGTTCTGTGTGGACGACGCGATTTATTGCCTAGGCGCTGGCATCTCCTCAAGTGATGGATTCGGCGTCGAGACTGTCGTGGAGAATCGAAACATCGGTGAAGGCGGCTTATTGCCGCTCACAGTGAACGGCCATCACATCACCACAACGTCTGTTAAGGCCCGCTCGTACTCGGCTGATTGGGCCGCCATCGACAGTGTGTGCGGCTACGTCTTCCCGGATCCGGTTCAGCTCCAGGCTGTGCGTGAGGACCGTCGCGGAAGATGGACGGCTCTCGGCAGCGGGCTGGACTACACGGACACGACCCTCTACAACCGCCGTTACATCACGATGTGGCTCGATCACGGCAAGAATCCCAAGCACGCGTCGTACGCCTACATCCAGCTGCCGGGCGCCTCGGCAGCCGATACGGCCAAGTTCTCCACGAACAAGACTGCTCGCATCGCAGCCAACACGCATGCAGTTCAGGCGGTGGCGCGGCCTGATCTCCTCATGATCAACTTCTGGGAGGCTGGTGCACCTGCGGTCGACGGGGTCGCGATGGATCGTCCCGGGTCGGTGATCGTGTCCGACCGTGAGGGGAGGACGCGGGTAGCGATCTGCGATCCAACGACCCGGTTGGCTGGGGGCGCGACTCTCACCATCCCTCGATCGCTTGGAGAGCAGGTGGGCGGCAACGACCAGGTGAGCAGCGTTGTCAGCCGAAACAGCACGACTCTCACAGTCGATTTGACAGGGGCCGCAGGCAAGTCGTACGTCGCGACCTTCTCCCACTGAGCCGCAGCCTCACCGGACGAGCGTTCTTCGGGCGGCCACAGCAGCGATAGCGGCGCTTCGGTGCCCGCAGCCTGTGAGAACGTCGAATGGTTCAAAGTCGACCAACAGTCGTCTGATGCCGCAATTGGCACGCCTTTGACCGGCGTGGTGCCGAGCCCAACTTAGGTTGCGTTACTCGGCGCGAGTTGCACAACTTGCGTCGGGCTCGAGCGGACTAGGCGGAGACGTATGCAGGTCGCGGACCTGCCCGGAACGGAGACGCCGCCGCCGCGTCGAGATCGATGACCTCGGGCCTGCGAAGCCGCTGGCTGAGATCGGACGCGGGGTTGGTCAACGCCGCGACCAAGCCGCGGAGCCCGACCTGAAGCGAGGCGGAGTGATAGTCGCCGCGCAGCAGAGCGCGCCGCGCCTGGCGGCCGAGCTCGTCGATCGACACCACCGGCTCCAGCCACACGATCTTCGTGTCCGAGACGCGGAGGCCGACCTTCAGGCGATCGATCCAGGCGCGCACCACGAACGTCTCCGTGCCCCGGTAGACGAGCAAGTCCCGGGGCGCAAACGGGGAATGGTCGGGTGCGAGCGGCACGAAGCGTGATTTGCCCGACTATCAAGGCAAGAAACGTGCCGCTCCGGCGGCGGTAGCGTCCCTGGGATGGCCACTGCGGACGACGTACGACGGATCGCGTTGTCGCTGCCGCACGTCGTCGAGATCGAAAGCGACGGGTTCGACTTTCGAGTCGGGAACAAGGGCTTCGTCTGGTCCTACCCGGAACGCCGCGCCGGTCAGCCACGGATCGTTCGGCTCGACATCGCGGTGCTCTACGTCGGCGACGAGGCCGGGAAGCAAGCCCTGCTGCTCGGCGAGCCGGACGTCTTTTACTGCCCGCCAGGATGGGACGGCTGGCCCTACGTGCTGCTTCGCCTCGACGAGGTCGATACCTCGCGCCTGCGCGAGCTGGTCACTGACGCGTGGCACATGCGTGCCCCGGCGGGATTGCTCGACGACGCACGCTGAGCGGATCACAGAGGCGTCTCGGTCGGCGCGTTTTGGTTGACGCGCACACGGATACCGCGAGACTGTCACCTCGCGCGGAGCCACCACGGTCTCGCGCTCGTCGAGGAGGACGTTGTGAGAGTGGCAGAACGAAAGGCTGCGATCGGCGGAATCGCCGTCGTCGGCCTAATTGCACTGAGTGCCTGCGGGAGCAACAGCTCCGGCGGCGGCGGGGGCACCGGCGGCCAGAGCTCCGCTCCATCGGGCAAGACCGAGGTCGGCGTGATCCTTCCGGACACGACTTCATCCGCGCGCTACACGCAGTACGACGCGCCACTGCTGACCAAGGCTTTCAAGGACGCCGGCGTCAAGGCGGACATCCAGAACGCGCAGGGCGACAACGCCAAGTTCGTCTCGATCGCGCAGTCGATGATTGCCGAGGGCGTGAAGGTTCTGCTCATCGACCCCGCGGACCCGCAGACGGGTATCAGCGTCGAGAGCGCCGCGAAGAGTGCGGGCGTGCAGGTCATCGACTACGACCGCGTGAACCTCGGCGGCTCAGCCGGCTACTACGTGTCGTTCGACAACGTGGCCGTCGGCAAGCTGCAGGGCCAAGGCCTGCTTGACTGCCTCGCTTCGGAGGGCAAGACCAGCGGCGCGCAGGTCATCGAGCTCAACGGTGGCACCGACATCGACAACAACGCGGTCCTGTTCAAGAAGGGCGCCCACGAGGTTCTCGACCCTGCCGTCAAGGCCGGCAAGATCAAGATCGCGCAGGAAGTCGACGTCAGCAAGTGGGACAACACGACTGCGGCAACCGACTTCCAGCAGCTGCTGACCAAGAACGGTGGCAAGGTTGACGGCGTCCTCGCGGCCAACGACGGAATCGCCGGCGCGGCGATCGGCATCCTGCAGTCCAAGAACCTCAAGGTTCCGGTGACCGGCCAGGACGCGACGACGCAGGGACTGCAGTACATCCTCAGCGGTGACCAGTGCATGACGGTCTTCAAGGATGTCTCGAAGGAGGCCGACGCGGCGTCGAAGCTGGCGATCGCGCTCGCCAAGGGCGACACGGCTGCGGCCAATGCCCTCGCAACGGGCAACCTGCACGACCCGGTGGGCAAGCGGGACATCCCATCGGTGCTCCTCGTGCCGGAGTCCATCACCGTGAAGAACATCAACGATGTCGTCACCGCAGGTGCCGTCACCGCTGCTGACCTCTGCAAGGGCTACCAGAGCGAGTGCACCAAGGCTGGCGTAAGCAGCTAGCCAGGCAGCATCGTTTGAGCCGGGGGCGCCACTGCGCGCCCCCGGCTCGACGCTGAGTACGAGGAGAGCTCGTGTGACCGTCCCAAAGGGAACCTCGAACGCGACGACATCCCCGATCCTTCGGGTCGAGGGGCTCAACAAGAGCTTCGGTGCGGTCCACGTCCTTCACGATGTGGACTTCGCCGTCTACCCAGGAGAAGTCACCGCGCTCGTCGGTGACAACGGGGCCGGCAAGTCGACGCTCGTGAAGTGCATCGCCGGAATCAACTCGATCGACACCGGCCAGATGTACTGGGAGGACAAGCCTGTCACGATCGCCTCTCCATCGGTGGCGTCGTCGCTCGGGATCGAGTTCGTCTACCAGGACCTCGCACTCGCCGACAACCTCGACATCACCCAGAACATGTTCCTGGGCCGAGAGACCCGGCGTGGCCCGTTCCTCTCTGACGGAGAGATGGAGACGAAGGCACGCGAGACGCTTCGTTCACTCGCGGTTCGCACGATCAACTCGGTCCGGCAACCGGTGGCGAGCCTGTCCGGAGGTCAGCGTCAGACCGTCGCGATCGCCCGCGCCGTCCTTTGGAACGGCAAGGTTGTCTTCTTGGACGAGCCGACCGCTGCGCTGGGAGTCGCGCAGACTCGACAGGTCCTCGACCTGGTACGGCGTCTCGCCGACAACGGGATCGGCGTCGTACTGATCTCGCACAACATGAACGACGTGCTGGAGGTCGCCGACCGGATCTCGGTGCTCTACCTCGGCCGCTGCGCCGCGGAGGTGAAACGCCGAGAAACCTCGCTCGAGCAGGTTGTCGAGCTCATCACCACAGGCCGTAGCGGGGAGATCGGACTCCCAACCGCGACCGCGGCGCAGAGCGCATAGGGGCCGTCATGACCACCGACACGACACCGGTCCACGGCGACGCCGAAGACAACGACCCTCGCACCAGCTTCCGCGTCGACACCCTTCCGCGCGGCCTGTCCGCCGCGTTCTCTGAATACATCGTGCGGGTTCGGAGAGGCGACCCAGGCGGGCTGCCCGCCGTGCTCGGGCTGCTGGTGATCGGGGTTCTGTTCAGCGCGACGACGCCGTTGTTCCACACGGCCAACAACATCGGCAACCTGATGTCCCAGGCGTCGTTCATCGCGCTCATCGCGCTTGGGCTCGTCTTCGTGCTGTTGCTCGGCGACATCGATCTGTCCGCCGGCGCAACAGGGGGCGTGGCCGCAGGCTTCGCGGCCCAGGCATTGCGATCCGGAAACCTCCACCAGGCCGTCGGGACGGCGGTGTACGTCGGGCTGATCGTCGGCATGGTGCTTGCCGCCGGCCTCGCAGTGTGGAAGCGGCTTTACCCCGCGGCCGTCCTCGTGCTGATCGGTCTGGTACTGATCCTCACCGGCGCGGACGAGACGCACGTGTGGCTGGCCTTCGCAGTCGCGGGTGCGATCGGAATCGCGATCGGCACATTCAACGGCGTGCTCGTCACCGCCCTAGGCATCCCGTCGTTCATCGTCACGCTCGCCCTGTTCCTCACTTGGGAGGGTGTGACGCTGGACGCGGTGCAGAGCCAGTCGATCGGGACCAGCCGCTACGGCGCATGGTTCGCAATGACGCACAAGAACATGTCGCCGACCCAGGGCTGGATCTTCTACGGCGTACTCGTCGTCGGCTACGCCGTTGTGACCGTATTGCGGCAGCGACGGCGAGCTGCGCAGGGCGTGTCGTACGACCGCAATGCCCTCGTTGCTCTACGGGTAGGGGTGCTCGCAGTCGGTGGCGCGCTCGTCGTCATCTGGTTCAACCGCAACCGCAACCCGAATCCGGGCTTCGTCATCCACGGTGTCCCGTGGGCGGCGAGCGTGCCGATTGCCTTCATGGTCGCGTTCAGCATCTTGTTGGCTCGCACTTCTTGGGGGCGTCACCTCTACGCGATCGGAGGCAACCGTGAGGCGGCGTCCCGCGCGGGCATCGCGGTCGACCGGGTGCGCATCTCCGCCTTCATCCTTTGCTCTGCGATGGCTGCCGTGGGCGGGTTGTTCCTCGCCGACTTCAGCGGCGGCGCTCAACCCGCCCTCGGCCAGGGCAACACCCTCCTGTACGCCGTCGCGGCCGCAGTCATCGGCGGCACGTCACTGTTCGGCGGGCGCGGGAAGCCGCGTGATGCCCTGCTCGGTGCGGTCGTGATCGCGATGATCCCGAACGGCATCCAGCTCCACCCTGGTCTCCCGATCAGCGTCGTTCAGGAGATCACCGGCATCGTCCTGCTGATCGCCGCCTCGGTCGACGCGATCACCCGACGCCGCGCCCGCGCCGCCTGACGGTCAATCGGCCTTGCCGCGGCACACCCGGTCGCGCAGCGGCAGGTGCGCCGAGGAGTCGCCGACGCGGATCGAGTAGCAACCCGGGGCCACGCGCCAGCCGTTCGCCTTGACGTTCCAGTAGGCGAAAGAGCGACGGTCCAGCGGCAGCGTGACCCGCTCGCGCTGACCGGGAAGCAGCGACAGCTTCTGGTAGCCCTTGAGCTGGATCGGTGGCTCGTGTGCCCCAGGCGGATCACTGACGTAGAGCTGTGCCACCTCGGCGCCCGCGCGGTTGCCGACGTTGGTGACCGCGAACCGGGCCGTCGCGCCGGACCTGGTCGCGTGCACGGTGAGACCGGAGAACTTGAAGTGCGTGTACGACAGCCCGAACCCGAACGGGAACAGCGGCGTAAGGTGCTTCGTCGTGTACCAGCGGTAGCCGACCAGCAACTTCTCGCTGTAGACCGAGTGCGGGACGCCCTGGATCGTGACGCCCGGGTACTGCCGGTAGGTGCGTAACGGACCCTGCCTGATCGACTTCGGGAAGGTGAGCGGCAGCTTCCCAGACGGGTTCACGTCACCGAACAGCAGCGCGGCCGCGGCGTTGCCGTCCTGCTCCCCCGGGTACCACATGTGCAGCACACCGCGCACCTGCTTGAGCCACGGCATCGAGACCGGGCCGCCGGCTTGGATGACCACGATGGTGTTCGGGTTTGCCTTGGCGACGGCGGACACGAGAGCGTTCTGGTCGGGCCCGGTCGATGGCAGGCACGCGAGTGCGCACACCGCGTTGACGGCGTCGAGGGTCTTGCGGTCGTTGCCTTCGGTTTCGCCGTCCCCGATGAACACCACCGCAGTCTTCGCGAGCTTCGCGGCAGCCACCGCATCCGCGATGACGGCGCCGGTCGCCGGGATGACGACATCGCTGTCGGCTTCGGCGCGCAGCGAGATCGCCGACAGCGGGTCGACGACGGCCGGATTCGTGCCGGTGATCGGGACCTTCGAGCTGCCACCACCCTGGTAGTACTGCTGCGCACCTGCGGGGGTCGTCGGAATCCCGATCAGCGCGATGCTCTGTCCGGTCCCGCGCAAGGGAAGGGCGCTCCCGGAGTTCTTGAGAAGTACGGCGCCGCCTTCGGCCGCCTCGAGGGCAACGGCCTTCTCCTGCGGGGTGTTCACGATCGCGGTGTTCGCGACCGGTCCCGCCGGCACCGGGTCGTCGAACAGACCCGCGGCGAACATGCCATACATCACGCGCGTGACCATCTCGTTCAGCGTCGACATCGGGACCTGGTGCTGCTGGACCGCGGTCATCAGCGCCTTGTTGAAGTACGTGCCAGGCGTGATGTTCTGCTCCTGATCCAGCCCGTTCTTCGCGGCGGCGACCGTCGAGTGCGTCCCACCCCAGTCAGACATCACCCAGCCCTTGAAGCCGAACTGCTTGTCCAGCACCGTCCTGAGCAGGTACTTGTTCTGGCACGCGTAGACGCCGTTGATCCGGTTGTAGCTGCACATGACTGATGCGACATGGCCTTGCTTCACCGCGGCTTCGTAGGCGGGTAGGTGGATCTCCTGCATGGTGCGGACGTCGACGTCGGATGAGTCCGACATCCGGTTGGTCTCTTGGTCGTTCAGCGCGTAGTGCTTCACCGTTGCGGCCACGTGTTGGCTCTGGATACCGCGAATCTCCGCAGCTCCGGTCTGGCCCGAGAGGTAAGGGTCCTCGCCGGCGTACTCGAAGGTCCGCCCGTTCAGCGGGTTGCGCGCGATGTCGACCCCGGGAGCGAGCTGGACGTTGACGCCTTTGTGCCACGCCTCCCACCCGATCGCCGCGCCCACCTTGAACTGCGTGGCGCGATCCCAGCTCGCGGCCTGGGTGATCCCGTCGGGAAACGCGGTCACCAACAGCTGTGCATCGCCGAGCCCCGCACCCGCGTCGTTGGACACCTGGTCGGGCACACAGAGCGCCGGGATCCCGGGAATGTAGTTCGCGGCGCCGTAGTGCGTGATGTCACCGCGGCCGTAGAGCTGGCCGACCTTCTCCGCCAGCGTCATGTGCTTCACGACCATGCGCGCACGCGTCTGCGGAGACAGGTGCGAGTTCATCCACGGACACTTCGCAGTCGCCGCGGCGGCCGGCGAACCTGCGGTGTGAAGCAGTCCGACGGTGCATCCGACAACGAGAAGACCGGCGAGAAGTACGAGGTGAGCTGGATTCCGGCGCATCGCCCCTCTTTCTACCTGTCGCGCTCCCGATCCTGCCCGATCCGCCGCAGGTGATCTTGTGCTGCTAGAACGCAAACATGACTCCGCACGTCCCGTCGTCCGCAGATGTCCCGCAGATAGCCGACTGGAGCCGGCTGCTCGCTGGGCGGGTAGCAGTGGTGACGGGCGGCGGCGCCGGGATCGGCAATGCCATCAGCGTGCTGTTCGCGGAGCACGGCGCCCACGTCGAGCTTGCCGACATCGATGCGCTGGGCGGCGAAGCGACCGCACACCAGATCGCCGAGGCAGGCGGCTCGGCGACGTTCCGTCACGTCGACGTCACCGATCCCGACGCGGTCTACCGGTTCTCGAGGGCGGTCCTCAACGATCACTCCGACGTCTCAGTGCTCGTCAACAATGTCGGCGACTACCGGCCGTTGGTCCGATTTCCGGACTCGACGCCGGAGTCATGGCACGCGATGTACGCGGTCAACCTGCAACACGTCTTCTCCGTCACCCATTCGTTTCTGCCTGCGATGACCGCCCAACGGCGCGGGTCGATCGTCAACGTGCACTCGGTCGAAGGAATGCGGGGCTATCCCGGCGACCCGGTCTACGGGGCAATGAAGGCCGGCGCGGCAGCGTTTACGACCGATCTTGCAATCTCGGCCGGGCGACATGGCATTCGGGTCAACGGAATCGGGCCGGACCTGATCCAGACGCCGCAGGTCGACTATCTGACCGGCTACGAGGAGCAGACCGACGGCTGGGAGTCGTGGGCGCCGGCGGGTCGACTCGGCTGGCCGACAGACGTCGCGCGAGTCGCGCTGTTCCTTGCCTCCGACCTTTCGGCGTACGTCACTGGGCACAACATCCCGGTCGACGGGGGCTCACTCGCGGGCGGGCGGTGGTTCTTCTCGCCACGCGAAGGGCGGTTCGTGAATCGTCCCCGCTACATCTAGCTGGGCTCCAGCGGTACCTTTCGCGCGTGAGATCCGGCGGGTGGCCCGACGACTACGCCGCGCGCAAGGCGGGCGCGGACTGCCCGATCTGTGACGCGATCATCGACACGCGCAGTCGCGACCTCGTGACCGGCGCCGCCCTGACCTCGACCGTCGTACGTCTCGACGCGCGCAGCCGGCTTCCCGGCTACTGCGTGGTGGCGTGGAACGGTCAGCACGTCGCCGAGGCCTTCGCCCTCAGCAAGGACCAGTCGGCGGGCTATTGGGCCGACGTCAACCGCGTCGCGCGTGCGATCGACCGGGTCTTCCAGCCGATGAAGATCAACCTCCTCACCCTCGGCAACTGGCTTCCGCACCTGCACACGCATGTCGTCCCGCGCTACGCCGACGACCCCGCGCCCGGCAACCCGATCGCCTGGGACGACATGTTCTTTGACGAGCCGCTCCCGGACGCGACCCTGCGCGACCACGCCGAACGGCTCGCTGCGGTCCTCTACGCGAACGAGTTCTGACGCGAGCCCTACTCCGCGAAAGATGCCTGGTAGGCGATGCCCCCGAGGCCGACTCTTCGATACCGTTCCTCCTGAACTCAAGGGGGATGCGATGCGCGCTCGTTCCGTTCGTACCGGTGTTGCCACGGCCGCGGCCGCAGTTCTGCTGGCCGCGTGTGGAGGCTCGAGCAGCGGCGGCAGCGGCCCGGCCGCAAACACCGCGAACGCCCATGACGCAACACCAGCCGCAGAGCTGGCCAGTGCGATCAAGGCCCTCGGCAGCGCCCACACGTTGAAGCTGAACCTGTCCCTCGGCACGTCCGGCGCCGACCTGCTTCAGATCGCATCCGGGCTCGGTGGCGACGGACCGACCAAAGCACAGGCCGATGCAATCGGTGGCGACCACATCGGCCTGCAGTTCCAGGCTCCTGACGGAAAGTCGCTCCGCGACGGCGCTCACGGCGGCGCGTTCGCGTTGACTCTCGGTGACGACAGCCAAGACCACTTCACCCTCGAGGAGGTCGCGGGATCGCTCTACGGCCAGATCGACCTGAAGTACTTCCTCGATCTGGTCAACGGCGCGCCGTCGCTGCACTCGCTGCAACGCAAGCTTGGCTCCGCTCCGCCGTTCGCCAAGGACGCACTCGCCGGAAAGTGGATCTCGTTGCCGGCCGCGACCCTCAAGTCGCTGGCCGGCCTGGCCGGCGGGCAGACCACCCCCGCGAGCCCATCTGCGAGCAAGCTCTCCGCGCTCCAGAGCAAGGCGTTGTCCACCTTGCTCGCAGACGTCACCGTGACGCGAGCGGCCAGCGGCGCGACCGATGACCTCAAAGTCAGCTTCAAGCTCCGCGAGCTGATCAGCGACGAGTACGCCGCGGTCGCTCCTGTGGTCCGCTCGCTCGTACCCGGCGGAGACCAGGCGCTCCCACCCCTCAAGCCCGGCAACATCCCGAACGTGACGGTCAACTTCGACGCATTCGTCACCAACGGCGCCCTGTCGAAGGTCGTGCTCGATGCGGGTCAGTTCGACACGAACGAGCACATCAGCGTTCCGATCGACCTCGACGTCACCCAGGAAGGCCCGGCTATCACGGCGCCGAGTGACGCCACACCGATCGACTTCTCGTCGCTCGGACAGCTGTTCGCCGGCGCGTAGAGTTCGATCGAGCCTTCGCCCCTGACAGGAGCCGCAGTGACGAGTCCAGCCCCCGGTTGGTACCCCGATCCTGGGGGCACCGCGGCGTTCCGGTGGTGGGACGGACAGGCGTGGACGTCGTCGACATCCAACGGCACGCCGCCCGCTGCTGCACAACCCGCTTCACCCGCGGTCCCGGCTGCTCCGGGATACGGGATGGGCGGACAGCCCGGCTACAACCCCGCCGCACAGCCGGGGTACGGGGTCGGAGCCCAGCCGGGATACGGCGGCGATCCGCAGTTCGGGGCCGCGCCCGGTCAGTTCGGCGCAGCCGCCGATCCGACCGCCGGTAGCGCCGGGTTCGGCGTACCGACGGCGTACGGCACGAAGTCGCCATTTGCTGCCGACGGCAGCTCCAACTACTCCCGGGTCATGAGCCAGCAGAGCTCCCAAGGCGACACGCTGTTCGAGCAGAACCGGTACGCGATGTTCACCTTCCTCGCCGCCGGCCTGTCGGTCTTCTTCGCGATTGCAGCGGGGTTCGTCCCGTTGATCGTTACGCCGTTCTTTCTCGCGTTCTACAGCAAGAGCCGGAGCGAGAAGCTCGCGCCGCTTGCGTTCGCCGCGGCCATCCTCTGCGCCGTCATCGGGTTCGTCACCCTCAGAAACCGCTTCTGACCAGCGGCCGCGTCATCGCGGGTCGCTCAGGCTCGGCGGCGCCGCCTTCGGCTGCGTGCCCCATTTGCCGGGTCGGGACGTCATGGTCAGGTCCAGCCGGCCGCGCAAGTCGCGATAAGGCAACCACACCCGGTTGAGTGCACGGCCGCCGAGTCTCGCCGACGAGATGAACTGGCGCATCGCACTGCTTCCCGACGCGGATATCGTCAGCCCGTTGCGGATTCTCACGCTCGAGAACAACGGTGATGACAGCTCCCAAGCGTCGACCCCTGGCTGCGCCTGGTAGAGCCCGATCGCTGAGAGCACGTACGCCGCCGACATCGTTCCCGCGTCGTCATTGCCGGGCAGGCCGTACGGCGATGCGTTGAAGGCGGCCGCCTCCGCGCGCACGATCTGCTGGGTGCGCCACGGCTGGCCCAGCCAGTCGTAGAGCCACGGCGCCTGCAAGTCCGTCTCGTTCGCCGGCGTGTACTGGTCACCGATGTAGTACGCGCCGAACAAGGACGCCTGCGTCTGCACCTCGGGCACAATCGGTGCGCCCTGCCGGTCGAGCGCGGCGACGAAGAACCGGTTGAGCCGCTTCAGCATCGTCGGCTTCCCAATCGCATCCGCCAGCCCCCGAACGTCCTGCGGCACCAGCCAGAGGTACTGCCAGCCGGTCCCCTCCTGCCAACCGTCCGGGAAGATCGGGTTCCACACATGGGTCAGCCCGAGGTTGGTCGGGTCGGCCCAGGATCCATCGCTCATTCGCGGCCGCAAGAATCCGTCGTGGCGATCGAGCAGGTGTCGCCAGTAACCGGCGCGCTTGGTGAACCGCGCGACCTGCCGCGCGTCGTGGAAGTGGCGTGCCAGTCCCGCGACAGCCGCGTCGTCGATGGCGTACTCGAGCGTGACGGAGGCTCCCCTGTCGCTGACGTTCAGCGGGATGAACCCGAGCTTGAGATAGCTGTCGAGACCGGAGCGCGGGTCGACGGGCGGAAGCGTCGTTCCTTGCCGAACGACGTCGGCGTAGGCCTTCCGCGCCGCGGCGCCGCGCAGTGCACCACTGGTGACCAGCGTTGCCAGCGTCGGCGTCCCGGAGTCACCGCCCATGATCCCGTAGTCGCGGTTCCCGCGAACCCATCGCGGGATCACTCCCGCGTTTTGCGCCGTGTCGGCGAGCAGGGAGATCCCGAGATCGTGCGCGACCCGAGGTGCAACCAATGTCAGCAGTGGCGTCTGAGTTCGATAGGTGTCCCACAGGCTGAGGTCGGTGTAGTGGTGGTGTCCGGGCGCCAGATGGCGGACCTTGTCGTCGAAGCCGCGATATCGGCCGTCGACGTCGTCAAAGATCGTCGGCATCAGCAGCGCGTGGTACAGCGCCGTGTAGAAGGTGCGGCGCGTATGACGCGCGCCACCGCCGACCACGATGCTTCGCAGCCGCGAGTTCCAGGTCCGCTGGGCCGCGGCCCGTACGGCGTCGAAGCTCGTCCGCGGATCAGTCTCTGCGTCGAGGTTGCGCACCGCCTCGCGCTGGGAGGTGTAGCTCAAGGCGATGTCCGCCTGAACCTGGTGGACCTTGGAAGTGTCGAACCCGAGCCAGCCACCTGCGCCGTGACCGCGAACCGACCGCTTCGTGGGAGTCATCCCGCCCGCGGTCCAGGTGCCGTACCTGGTGAACCGGCGGTCGAACCGGGCCGCGAACCAGATCGTCACCCCGCCCGAGTCCGGGACGACAACGTCGCCACGCACTGTGTGGTTCCCGAGGATCCGGAAGGCACCGGACAGCGTGCCTCCGGACTGGTTGCTGTCGTTGTCCCGGGTGACGTCGAAGATCAGGTTGCCCTGCGATGCAGCGGGAAATGTGTAGCGCTCGACCGCTGTTCGCGTCGTTGATGTGAGCTCAGCCCGGATGCCTGACTTCAGCAGCGTGGTCGCGTAGTAGCCGGGCTGTGCGGTCTCATCCGCGTGGGTGAACGGACTTGCCCAGTCCGATGGCTTCATGCTGCTGACCGCACCGGTGGTCGGCATGACCGGCAGCTCGCCGCCGATGTGGATGCCGGCACCTGAGAAGTGGGTCAACGCGAACCCGCGAATCTCTGGGTCCTGATAGGAGTAGCCGACGTAGTTGAGCGGGTCATCGCCGGCCGGCGTTGTCGTGATTGGCCCCGGTGTCACCATGCCGAACGGGAGGCCGGCGGCGACGGTGACGAATCCCGGGCCGAGCGAGCCACTGCGAACGTCGACCATTGCGACGGGCGACGCAGAGGGAGCGGCGGCGGCAGTCGAGGTGGTCGCGACGAACGCCGCGGGCAGCAAACTGAGCGCGGCCCCCAACGCCGCCGCTCGCGTGCCAACCCTCACAGTTCGATGAGTTCGCGCTCGCGCGGGGAGGTTCCTCCCGCGCGCCTAGTGCGGCAGGCCGACCCGCCGCATGTCCCGAGCGAACTCGGCGTACGTCGGCGCAGGGAGCGGGCTGCCCCACGCCTTCTGCGCGAGTACGGCGAGTCGCGGTTCGATCCCCGCGGCGGTCTGCTCCGTGGACTCCTTGAGCGGACCCCAGATGTTCAACGTCGCGCCCAGCAGACCGGGGCTGTTCGCCGGCACCGTCTGCTTGCTGGTCACGGTGCCGTTCTTCAGCTCCTGCCCGTCGAACTGGTTGACCTGCCAGTCGGTGTAGACGCCGGGGAGCTTCGCCCGGCCCGCCACGGGTCCGAGATCGTCGGTGTAGTAGTTCGGGTACCAGCCGGCATTGAGGATCTGATGGCCCTTGTTCAGCAGTGTCGACGGCGAAACCGTCACGGTGTCGCCGAGTGGCGAGACGCTCGACCACCACTCGGCGACCACGTCGGCGTTGACCGGCACGACCCCGGTCCCGCCTATCTGGTCGCTCCAGATCCGCAGCGTCTTGTGGTGCGCCCGGACGATGCGGTCGACCGAGTTGATGAACGCGTGGATCACATCGGCCGGGGTGGCTCCGGGCCCGTAGTGGGTGGTCGCGAAGGTCGCGAGCTGCGGGAATGCGGCGTACTCGGCGGGTGTGAGGTACTCGTCGCATCCCATGTCCCAGTACGCACCAGGGAACAGCGGCAGGTACTCATCGAGGATCCGGCGCATCGCCGCCAGCGCCTTCGGATTCGTGATGTCGAGCTTGTCTGTGAGGTACTGCTGTGACGTCGACGAGCCGGCCACCGCAGCCGGTTTCAGCTCCATCCCGGGGTGCCGCGACAGGAATGCCGCCATATGACCGGGCATCTCGAGCTCGGGAATCACCATCACGTGATTGCGTTTCGCAACGCGAAGGATGCGGTGGATGTCTGCGCGCGAGAAGGCGTGTTTGGCCACGATCGTCGGATAGCTCTTGCTGGCGATCGCCCACCGCTGGTCGTCGGTGAGGTGGAGGTGGAGCACGTTGAGCTTCAGCGCCGCGAGCCGATGGATCTCACGCAACACCCACGGCGTGCTGTACGTCGTCCGCGAAGCGTCGACCATCAGCCCGCGTTCGGGGTAGCGCGGACTGTCGAGGCCGAACCCCTGCCGGATCGTGCTGCCTTGGTGAAGCAGCTGGAGGAGTGTTCGTCCGCCGTAGAAGACACCCGTCATCGTCTGCGCGGTGATCCGCACGAGACGGCTGACCTCGAAGGAGTAGCCCTCGTCGCCGAGGCGGCGGGCCAGATCGTCACTTCTGCGCAGCACGATGTCGCCACGGCGATAGCCGTTGCGCAGCGCCACTACGGGCAGCGTTCGACCGACCTCGCCTCGCAGGTCGCCTGCGAGCTGCCGGCCGGTCCGCACCATCGCGCGCCGGTTCGGCCACACCAGAATCCGGGCGTGGCCGCCGAGCTGCCAGGTGCCGCTGCCGTGGTACCAGTGGCTCAGCGTCGGGATGCTGAGCGGGGCCCGGTGTGCACCCGACGTCTCCGGTCGGACCGCGGCAGCGGAACCGGCTGCGGTCAGGCCGAGCGCGAGGACCGAAAGTGCGGCCGCCGCGCTCGTCGAGCGAACCCCCCTCACGGCCGGCCGCCCTGCTAGTACGTCAAGAAGACCGGCGAGCCGTTGCGAACGTGCTTCACCTGGCGCAGGTCTGCGTCATGCATCCGGATGCACCCGTTGGAGATCGCCGCGCCATGGTTTCCGATCTGAGCATCGGAGCCCACTGGTCCATGGATGGCGATGATCGCGTCGTCACCACCCTCGAAGTGAGAGATCACGCGGGAATGCGCGGAGGTCTCGAGCATGACCGAGCCGTAGCCCGGGCCGTTGGGCGGCGCATGGAAGGCGATGAAGTAGTTTCCGGTCGGCGTCGGCGTACCGGAGGCACCAGTGCCGACCGGGTAGGAAGCGATCTGGTTGCCCTTGTAGAACAGATAGAGCCAGTGCTGCGAGATGTCGACCACGATCGCGTAGTGGATGCGGCTGAGCACGGCCGCGCTGCGTTTGATCCAGCTGGTCGAGTTGTCCGGGCGCTGCGCGAGCATCACCTTCAGGCGATCCTGGGTCGAGTCGATCACCGGGAGGATCGACGGATAGCCGTACCAGGAGCCAGGCACCGTGCGGTTGCTCGAGAACGCGTTCGCAGCCGGGTAGCCCTTCGTCGAGTGCTCGAGGTGCGCAACGACGGTGGTGGCGGGAACCAGCACACTGTCCTTGGACGGAGCGATGCGGTAGCCGTGCTCGTCCACCCGATAGGACCCGTCGCTCCGGCCGCTCGCGGAACGAGTGCGCGGAGCCGCGAGCGCCGCCCGCTGGTCGGCTCCGCCGTTGTAGGCCATCACAACCCGCTGAGCGCTCTGCACGGCCCGGTTGTGCCCGACCTGGAATGTGGGCGCAGCGGCGTCCGTCGGAATCAGCAGGGACTGGTACCCGAGACCTCCGGCGTGCCGGCTGCGCGGCGCACCCTGAGCGTTCGGCCGCACGGCCGCGAGCGCAACGCTGACGACCAGGACGGTCACGACCGCTAGCGGCAGCGCGAGCGCGATCCGGGCAGACCACCTGCCACCTGTCGCGTAGTAGCCCCGGTAGGGGTCGTCCCGGCGAGCCCGGAACCTGTCGAACAGCGTCATGCGCCCTGGGTCCTCTGCAACGATGCCATCACAACAGATTGTCCTGATTTTTCGTGTCATATTCCAACTTCAACGGGTCGTGGCGGAATCCCTCCACGCCGTCTGGGTGAAGATGTCCGAATGGAGCTCACCGACCGGCACGTCGTCGTCACCGGCGGCTCGCGCGGCATGGGCGCGGCGATCGGGAAGGGATTCGCCGCCGCCGGCGCGCGGGTGACGCTGCTCGCCAGGGGCGAGAACGAGCTCGCCAAGGTCGCCGCCGACCTCGGCGTCGGGCATCTGGCGGCCGATGTCACCGCCGCGGCCGGGCTGGCGGAGCGGCTCGAAGCCGTTGCGCCGGTCGACATCCTGATCAACAACGCGGGCCTCGGGACCTCGGCAGAGCTCGAGGACTTCTCCGCCGAGGACCTTCGCCGCCTGTATGACGTCAACGCGCTTGCCCCGGCCGAGCTCGCCCGTCAGCTGCTTCCGGGGATGCGGGCCCGGGCGTCGGGCCGGATTGTGTTCGTCTCGTCGCTGAGCGCGCAGGTCGCGCTGCCCGGCCTGACGGCCTACTCCGCCACCAAGGCGGCGATGTCGCAGCTCGCGGAAGGCCTTCGGCGTGACCTCCGCGGCAGCGGCGTCGGGGTGACGAACGTCGAGCTAGGGCCGGTCGACACCGGTCTGTACGACGAGGCGACCTCCTACCAGCCGACCCGCGACGCGTTCAACCGGCTGTTACGTGTCCAGATGCTGCGCAAGCTGACTCCCGACGAAGTGGCGGACGCCGTCGTCATGGCCTGCCGCAAGGACCGCGACCGCGTCGTCCTGCCCCGGCGCGCAAGGTCGCAAGTCTTCGTCTCACACCTCCCGCAGAGTCTCGCCAACCGCATGCTCTGACAGCCGGTGTCGCCGCTCCGGCAAGATGCACCTGTGGACCCTGAGCTTGCCGCGCTGATCCCTTACCTTCCCGCGTCGAACCTGGCCGACCCGATCGCGGCGCGGCACCGGATTCGCGACATGTTCGCCAGCGCGCCGCCCGGGCGGGAGCCGTCATGGCTGGCGCGGGTAGGGATCGAGCAGTCGAGCCTGCCGGCGGCGGATGGCTATGAGGTGCCGACGCGCATCTACCGGCCGCTCGCGGGCGATACGCCGAGAGGCGCGATGGTGCATTTCCACGGCGGAGCATTCGTCGCCGGCGACCTCGACATCAGCGCAGGCATCTGTGGGCGGATGGCGGATGCCGCAAACATCGTGGTCGTCGATGTCGACTACCGGCTCGCACCCGAGCACCCCTTTCCGGTGGGCTTCGAGGACTGCTACAGCGCGCTGCTGTGGACTGCCGAGAACGCCGACGCGCTCGGCGTCGACCTGACGCGGCTCGCGGTCGGTGGCGAAAGCGCGGGCGGCGCGCTTGCCGCCGCCGTGGCGATCGCCGCACGCGACCGCAACGGGCCTGCGCTCGCCTACCAGCAGCTGATCTACGCCGTGCTCGACGACGCGTTGACCACGGGGTCCATCCAGCAGATGAAGGACGCGCCGCTGTGGGACGGCGCCAGTTGCGCTCCGATGTGGGAGCACTACCTCGGACCGCCGGCACAACGCGGTGAGGTGTCGCCGTACGCCGCGCCGGCACGAGCCGTCGACACCGAGCGCGGGGTCGCGGGCCTGCCGCCGGCGTACCTGCTCGCGTGCGAGCACGATCCGCTCCGCGACGAGGAGATCGCATACGCCGTTGCACTGCTCGCGGCAGGGGTCAGCGTCGAGCTGCACCTCGTCCCGGGCACCTTCCACGGCTTCGACGGCTTTCCGACCCACATCAGCAAGCGCACGACGACGGGTTATCTCGACTCGCTTCGGCGCGCCATCGGGCCGAGCTAGCGAGCGCCTGTGATCACCGGACTCGCCCACACGGGCCTCTGCGTGCCCGATCTCGAGGCTGCCGTCGCCTGGTACCGCGACGTGCTCGGGCTGACCGTGCTGTCGCCGCCCTACCTCATGGAGGGCGATGCGATCGCCGCCGACATGGGCGAGCTGATTCCGCAACCTCGCCTGAAGGCGGCGATCCTCGGGTTCGAGGCCGACGGCGACCGGGTCCTGGAGCTGATCGAGTATCCAGGCGTCGACGGCACAGACCATGACCGCACCCTCGTCGACGGCGGGTTGAGCCACGTCGCGTGGCTCTGCGAGGACATCGCCGAGACTCGAAGCCAGCTCGCGGCCAAGGGCGTGGAGTTCATCGTCTCGGGAATTGCCGATGTCGCCCGTGTCCGGACGACCTGGTTTCGGGACCCGTGGGGGGTCGTATTCATCCTGGTCGAGAAGTCCAAGCCAGATCGGCCCTACTTCAAGCAGTACGCATGAGCCCTCGACGCCCTTCCGTCGCAATCCTCGGCGCCGGCGCCGGCGGGATCGCGATGGGCGTCGCGCTGAAGCGAGCCGGCTACGACTTCACGATCTATGAGAAGAACGACGGCGTCGGAGGCACCTGGCGCGACAACACGTACCCCGGCGCCGCCTGCGACGTGCCGTCGCATCTCTACTCGTACTCGTTTGCCCCAAATCCGAACTGGTCGCGAACCTTTGCGACCCAGCCGGAGATCCTGGCCTACCTCGAGGATTGCGCCGAACGGTTCGGCTTGCTTCCCCACGTGCGCACACACACGAAGGTCAGCACCGCCGAGTGGGACGACGTACAGCAGCAGTGGACGCTGACCTCGGCGACGGGTGAGGTCTTTGTCGCCGACGTACTCGTCAGTGGGCTCGGCATGCTCAACGTCCCGTTCGTGCCGGACATCCCCGGGCTGTCGACGTTCAAGGGCCGCGCGTTTCATTCATCGCGCTGGGACCACACCCGACCGCTTCGGGGCGAGCGCGTCGCGTCAATCGGCACCGGAGCGAGTGCGATCCAGTACGTCCCTTCGATCGTCGACGAGGTCGCACACCTGGACGTGTTCCAGCGCACCCCGATCTGGGTGTCGCCGCGGTTCGACGACGAGTACACCGATGAGCAGAAGGCCCGGTTCGCGCGCACTCCGCTCAGTGCGAAGCGGCATCGCTGGCAGATCTTCTGGACCTATCAGCGTGCGTCGTTCGATGTCGGGCACCCGTTCACACAGATGCAGACCGAGTTCGCACGGGCCTACCTCTCTCGAAAGATCGAAGACGCGACGTTGCGCGAGACGCTCACGCCAGACTTTCCCGTCGGTTGCAAGCGCCCTCTGACCTCGCGCACCTGGTTTCCCGCACTGACCCGGCCCAACGTGTCGGTCGTCACGTCCGAGATCACCGAGATCACCGAGCGCGGGGTGCGGACCGCCGACGGCGTTGAGCACGAGGCGGACACGATCATCTTCGGCACCGGGTTTCGCGCGAACGACTACCTCACCACCGTCGAGATCCGTGGCCGCGACGGACGGAAGCTCCGCGACGCGTGGACGCAGGGCGCGGAGGCCTTCCTGGGCCTTACCGTCAGCGGGTTCCCGAACTTCTTCATGCTGTACGGGCCCAACACGAACGGCGTGAACTCGATTCTGTTCATGCACGAGGCGCAGGCTCACTACATCGTGCGCGCCCTGCGGCTGCTGGGCCGCTGGCGGTTCGGCGCAGTTGACGTACGACGCAACGTGATGCGTCGCTACAACGACAAGATTCAGGCCGCGATGGTCGGCAAGGTGTGGACCGCGGGTTGCAGCAACTACTTCGCGGGCGGGGACGGCAGAATCGTCACCCAACTCCCCTACAGCGCGGGCGAGTACTGGCTACGCACCCGGCTCGTCGGGCCATGGCGCTACACCCTGAGCCGGCGGCGCCGGCGGACCTCGGGCTAGCGACCGGCGAGCTCGCGCGCGGCCTTCTCGATCGCTGCCTCCGAGACCAGCACCTGGTCGGCCGCGTCGCCCAACGGGATGAAGCTGTCCGAAGCTGCGACGCGAGCAACCTGACCGGCGTAGCGATGGTCGACGAGCGCCGAGATCACGCCCTCCGAAACCCCACCGCTCGCGCGCGTCTCATCGACGATGAGGATGCGTCCCGTCGCGGATGCCTGTTCCAGGATCTCGCCGACGGGCATCGGCGCGATCCAGCGCAGATCCAGAACGCGACATCCGATTTGCGCGTCGCCAAGCCGACGCGCAACCCGAAGCGACATCGGTACGCCGTTCCCGAATGTCACGATCGTCAGGTCGTCGCCCTCGCCGTACAGCCGGCCGGCGCCGACGGGCACATGGTTGGCGACCCACTCCTCCGGTGGCGCGTAGCGGAACGCCCACTGACCGTCTCCGGGAGAGTGCAGGTCGCGCGAGTGGTACAGCGCGATCGGCTCCACGAACACACAAACCGTGCCGTCGACCCGCGCCGCCGCCAGGCAGGTGCGCAGCATCGACGCTGCGTCGTCGCCGCGCGCCGGCACCGCGATCACGATTCCCGGGATGTCACGCAGCACCGCGAGAGCGTTGTCGTTGTGGAAGTGGCCACCGAAGCCCTTCTGATACGCAAGCCCGGCGACTCTGACGACCATCGGGTTGCGGAAGCTGCCGTTGGAGAAGAACGACAGGCTTGCCGCCTCGCCCCGAAGCTGGTCCTCGGCGTTGTGCAGGTAGGCGAGGTACTGGATCTCCGCGACTGGCAGTAGGCCGGTGACCCCCGCACCGAGGGCGACCCCGAGAATCGACTGCTCGTCCAGCAACGTGTCGAACACGCGCCCGCCGCCGAACCGTCGGGCCAGACCACGGGTCACTCCGTAGACCCCGCCTTTGCGGCCGACGTCCTCGCCGAAGACCAGGATCCGCGAGTCGGCAAGCATCGAGTCGGCAAGAGTGCGGTTGATGCTGTCGGCCAACGTCAGCGGGTCGCCGGCTTCGGGCAGACGTCCGCCGAAGCCTTCAGCTCGCACCTCGGACGCGGCCGCAGTCGATGCCGCCGTAGCGACGAGGTCGGGCCGGCGCGGCGACAGCGGAGCCATCACCTCGATGGCGCTCGCGAGGCGGGGATGCGTGATGGCCTCATCCGCCAACGTCGCGACCTCGCTCAAGACCGCGTCGTAACGGCGGATCACCTCGTCGGGAGTGAGCACACCTGCGGCGACGAGCTGACGCGCCGTACCGAGCAACGGGTCGCGGTCGTAATCGGCGGAGATGTCGGACGGACTGCGGTAGGTGATCTCGGCATCGGTGCCGGCGTGCCCCATGAAGCGCACCACCCGAAGGTGAAGGAAGGCGGGTGCGCGCTTGGTGCGGACATGCTCAGCGGCTGCAACCGCGGCGTCGTAGGTGGCGGCAAGGTCGGTTCCGTCCGCCGCGAAGTAGGCCAGCCCAGGACGGCTGCCGTACGCCGTGGCGATCCAGTCTTCCGGCGTCGGGACACTGATACCCAGGCCGTTGTCCTCACAGACGAGCAGCAACGGCATGGGCAAACCGCCGTGCGCGACATGACAGACCGCGTTGATCGCTCCCGTCGCAGTCGAGTGGTTTGCCGACGCGTCTCCGAAGCTCGTGACGGCGAGAGCGTCAGGCGGCCATGCGGTTGCGAGGCCGAGCTTGCGGGCCCGGTCGATCGCGAAGGCCACTCCGAGAGCGCGCGGCAGATGTGAGGCGATCGTGGAGGTCTGCGGGATCACCGCGAGATCGGCATGTCCGAACACCTTGTGGCGCCCGCCGGCGATCGGCTCGTCGGCGGCGGCAACCAACCCGAGCAAGACATCGCGTAACGGCGTCGTACCGGGGACCTGTGCGGCGCGCGCCAGGTAAAAGGCGCCAGACCGGTAGTGCAGCAGCGCGGGATCGGACGCACGCAGCGCCGCCGCGACGGCGGCATTGGACTCATGGCCTGCTGACCCGATCGTGTAGTAGCCCTGCCCACGCGCACGTAGCCGGCGCGCCTCGAAATCCAACGCGCGGCTACCGAGCTGTGCGTCGAACAGCGCCAGGGCGTGGCGCGCTGTCAGTCCCGAACCAGGGCGGATCGGTTCGTCGAGCCCGGTCGGTCCGGTCGTTGCCGCCGGCAGCGCGGCGACGGCGGCCCGCAGCTGACCATCGAGGATCTCCTCCGGCAGCTCGTCCATCGACTTCGAGAGCTACTCGGGCAGCCGGAACGACTCGTCCGGGACCAGCTCTGCGACGTCCATCTGTGCCTTCTGCAGCCGACCCGAGTAGTCCCAGTTGACCGCTTGCCAGCGGGTGAACTGGTCGAGCACCCACATGCCGGACTGCCGTGACCCGTTTCCAGACTTCCCATTGCCGCCGAACGGCAGATGCGCCTCCGCACCGGAGGTCGAGTTGTTGATGCTGACCATTCCCGCCGAGACACCGCGCCGGAACCGGAAGGCTTCCTCGGGATCGGTCGTGTAGATCGCCGAGGACAGCCCGTAACCCGGCAGGTTCGCGAGCCGGATCGCGTCGTCGAGATCGCGATACGTGATGACGCCCACCAGCGGACCGAACGTCTCGTTGCGGAAGATCGCGTCGTCCTCCCGGACACCGTCAGCGATCACCGGGTGGTAGTAGACGCCGGCTGCTGCGTCGCCGACGAAGCCGTCGCGGGGGTTGTCGGCTCCGATCCGCCCGGTGGCTGTCGAGCCGTGAATCGTGTGATGCGGCTGCAGCCAGCCGAGGTACTCCTCGAACTGAGCGCCGAACTTCTCGTCGAGCATCGGTCCGAACACGACACTCTCGGTCGGATCGCCGACCGCCGCTTCGCGAGTCAGCTTGTCGAACCGCGCAAGGAAGTCATCGTGAACGCTCTCGTGAACGATCACGGTCCCGAGTGAGGTGCAGCGCTGCCCTGCGGTGCCGAAACCGGAGAACAGGGCACCCTCCGCCGCGAGGTCGAGATCAGCCGACGGCGTGACGACCATCGGGTTCTTGCCGCCCAGCTCGAGACACGCGGACTGGAGGTGGCGGCCGGTCAGCTCACCGATCTTCGATCCCACCGCGCTCGAACCGGTGAAACCGACCTTGTCGACGTTGCCCGCCTCGAGCGCCTGCGCGAGCCCGTCGTACGTCGACTGGCCGTCCGCGAGGACGAGGTTGAGGACACCGTCGGGAAGACCGCCGCCCCGAACGAACAGCTCGAACAACGCCTCGCCGCAGGCCGGCGAGTAGTCGGCCGGCTTCCACACGACGGCGTTGCCGCAAAGGAGTGCAGGCACCAGGTACCAGGCCGGGACCGCGACGGGGAAGTTGCCGGCGGTGATGGCCGCGACCACACCGACCGGGTTGCGGAACGTGAAGAGCTGCTTGTCCGGCATCTCGCTACCGACGGTCTGGCCGTAGAGCCGGCGGCCCTCACCGAGAAAGAAGTCGCACGTATCGACGATCTCGCGCACCTCGCCGAGAGCTTCCGCGTAGGGCTTGCCGATCTCCCGGCTGACCAGGCGTGCAAGCCGTTCCGCGTTGGCTTCGACGGTTCGCCCGATATGCGCGATCGCGCGCCCTCGTACCGGCGCGGGAACGTCCGCCCAGCCTCGCTGCGCATCGCGTGCTGACGCGCACGCTGCAGCGAACGTCGCGGCGTCGCCCAGCTCGACGGTCGCAATGACCTCGTCGAGCTGCGCGGGGTTGCGGTCCTCGATGCTGCCGCCCGGCGCGCCTGGGACGGCAACGCCGCCAACAACGGACGTGATGGTTCGCGTCACACGTGCTCCCGCTGTCGGTTCGATGTGACCACCCGGCTGAGCACCCGGTGCAGTGCCGCAAGGCCGATCTCCAGCTCATCTTGCGTCACTGAGAGCGCAGGACGGAAGCGAACCGCCTGCTGCCCGCACGGCAGTGCGAGCACCTGCTCGTCGCGCAAGCCCGCGACGACCTCGTCACGGGTCGCCGCGTCGGGAAGGTCGATCGCGCACATCAGGCCGCGGCCCCGCACGTTGGACACCAAGTCGGGATGACGCAGCGCGAGGTCGTGCAGGCCGCTGAGCAGCACGTCGCCGCGGCGCGCCGCCGTTTCGAACAACCCACCAGCCTCGATGATCTCCAGCAGCCGGCGCGAACGCACCATGTCGACGAGCCCGCCACCCCAGGTGGAGTTGATCCGGCTCGAGACGGCGAAGACGTTGTCGGCGACGAGGTCGACCCGGCGACCGGCCATGATCCCGCCGACCTGCAGCTTCTTGGCGAAGGCGACGATGTCGGGCTCGAGCCCTAGCTGCTGGTAGCACCAGGGCGTGCCCGTCAAGCCGACGCCGGTCTGCACCTCATCGAGGACGAACAGCGCGTCGTACCGGTGACAGAGCGCTTGCATCGCCTGCAGGAACTCCGCACGCAGGTGGTTGTCGCCGCCTTCGCCCTGCACCGGCTCAGCGATGAAGCATGCGATGTCGTGCGGGTGCGCCTCGAACGCTGCCTCCGCCTGCGCGAGAGCGCGGCGCTCGGCTGCCTCGATCTCCGCAAGGTGCTCGTTCACGGGGAAACGCACGGCGGGTACGTCGATCCGCGGCCAGTCGAACTTCGGGAACCGGTCGGTCTTCACGGGATCGGTGTTGGTGAGGGAAAGGGTGTAGCCACTTCGCCCGTGGAAGGCACGGGTCAGATGCAGCACCTTGGTGCCGAGCGCAGGCGACCGCCCGGCCTGCTCGTTTCGGCGGCTCTTCCAGTCGAATGCCGTCTTCAGCGCGTTCTCGACCGCGAGCGCACCTCCTTCGACGAAGAACAGATGGGGCAGCGCCGGATCGCCCAGGACCCTGGTGAAGGTCTCGACGAAGTCGGCAAGGTGCGTGGTGTAGGTGTCCGGGTTGGCCGGCTTGTTCGCGGCAACCTCACCGAGCAGGCGCATGAACTCGTCGTCGTCGGCGAGCCCAGGCGGGTTCGCACCGAGCGGCGCCGACGCGAAGAACGTGTAGAGGTCGAGGTACTCACGACCGTCACGGGCGTCGACCAGCCAGCTCCCGTGGCTCGCGGCCAGGTCGACGACGAGACGGAACCCGTCAACGAGCAGGTGCTGCCTAAGGCAGTCGTGGACATCTTGCGGCGCGACCGGCGCGCCACCGTAAGTCCTCATGCCATCCTCCTCGGTAGCCGGACGTTATCCAGTCTAGAGGGCAGGTTGACGAAAGTCCTACGGCGTAGGCATGACTCAAGAGGACTATCTTCGGCGCGCACCCGCTTCGGGGCATGGCACTCGGCGTGGTCTGCCGGCTCGGTGCGGGCTCGACTGTAGGTTTGGACGCCGTTCAGAGGACCGGAGGCGTCAGGTTGCACATCGACCCGTACATCGTCCTGGGCAGCGCGATCATCGGGCTGTTCGTCGGCATGACCGGCGCCGGCGGCGGGGCCTTGATGACCCCGATGCTGATCTTGCTGTTCCACGTCCAGCCGGACAAGGCGATCTCGAGCGACCTGGTCGCCGCGGTGCTGATGCGCCCGTTGGGGGCCGTCGTCCACTTCCGGCAGGGCACCGTGAACAAGCGCCTGGTCGGCCTGCTCGCCTTGGGGTCGGTGCCGATGGCCTTCCTCGGGTCCTACCTCCTGCACGTGATCAAGGGCAATGCGGACAGCGCCCAGACCGACATCGAGCGACTGCTCGGCACGGCACTGCTGGTCGGTGCCGCAGCCATGGTGCTGCGCTACGCGCTTGACCTGCGAGCCGGCAACAAGCGCGAGGGCGTCGTCCAGGGCATCCACATCCACCCGATCCGCACGGTCGTCATCGGAATGATCGGCGGCCTGATCGTCGGGATGACCTCCGTCGGGTCCGGCTCGCTGATGATCGTGCTGATGCTGTTCCTGTACCCGATGCTCGGTGCCAACCAGCTCGTCGGCACCGACCTTGCCCAAGCACTGCCGCTGACCACATCGGCCGCACTCGGCGCACTCGTGTTCGGCAACGTCTCCTTCGGCGTGACGACGTCACTGATCATCGGCAGCATCCCCGCGGTGCTGGTCGGCTCGGTGTTGTCCTCGCGTGCACCCGACCGCGTCATTCGCCCCGTGATCACGTTCGTGATCTTCGCCTCGGGCTTGAAGTACATCGGCGTCGGCACCAAGACCCTGGGCTGGTGCCTGGTGGGCGTACTGTTCGCTGGATTCGCCAGCTGGCTCCTGGTCTCGAAGCCGTGGGACTCCTCGAAGGCTCCCAGGTCCGGGGACGATCCGGTTGATGCAGCGGCCGCGGAGACCTAGGAGTAGACGATGACAGCGGAGCTCAGCGAGGAGCTGTTCCTTCCTGACCCCGAGCCGCGAGTCGTGCGCTACACGGTGATCTCGGTCGACGACCATGTGGTCGAACCACCCCACATGTTCGAGGGCAGGTTGCCTGCGAGGCTGGCCGAGGCGGCACCCCGCATCGTCGAGACGTCGCGTGGATACCAGGTCTGGGAGTTCGAGGGCCGCAAGTACAGCCAGATCGGAATGAACGCGGTTGCCGGGCGCCGGCCGGAGTCGGTGTCGATGGAGCCGTTCCGCTTCGACCAGATGCGACCGGGTTGTTACGACGTCGACGCGCGAGTCCGCGACATGGACCTGGGCGGGGTGTGGGCGTCGATGAACTTCCCGTCGCAGATCAGCGGGTTCTGCGGCCGCGTGTTCTTCGACGCTGCCGACCGCGACCTCGGGTTGGCGTGTCTTCACGCCTGGAACGACTGGATGTTCGAGGAGTGGTACTCCGCACATCCGACGCGCATCATCCCGCTCGGCATCACCTTCTTGTCCGACCCTGCCCTCGCGGTCGCGGAGATCAAGCGCAACGCCGCGCGGGGTTTCACGTCAGTCACGTTCCCGGAACGACCGCACGAGATCGGGCTGCCGTCCCTGTGGGACCGCGAGCACTGGGATCCGATCATCAACGCGTGCGTGGAGACGGACACGGTGATCTCGCTGCATGTCGGCAGCTCCGGCATGCCGGCGCTCCCACCGGGCTCCCCCGCCGTACAGCTTTCGGCGACGTTGTTCGGTCAGCAGTCGCTCGGCGCCTGCGCCGAGTGGCTGTGGTCGCCGTACCCCGTCGAGAACCCCGACCTGAAGATCGCAATGAGCGAAGGCGGGATCGGCTGGGTCGCAATGCTGATGGACCGGCTCGACAACATCGTCGACCGGTCCGGCTACGGCTTGGGCTGGGAGATCCGCCCGTCTGACGTGCTCCGGCGCAACTTCTGGTTCTGCACCATCGACGACCCCTCGACGATCGACACGCGGCACCGCATCGGGGTGGAGAACATCATGGTCGAAGTGGACTACCCACACGGTGACAGCACCTGGCCGGACACCCAGTCCGTGATCGAGCAGGCGTGGGGCCACCTACCTGCGGATGAGCTGCGGATGATCTGCTGCGAAAACGCGGCGAAGCTCTATCGCCACCCGCTCCCGGAAGTTGTAGTTCCCGAGATTTAGGAACGCCGAGCCCAACATTACGGGCCAAAGGACCCTGATAATCCGCCCACAACGCTGGGCTCGGCGGCAACCTATCTATCGACCTAGCGGACGGCGTCCTTGACCTTCTCGCCCGCTTGCTTCAGGTCGCCCTTGACCTGGTCGACCTTGCCCTCGGCACGCATCGTGTCGTTGCCGGTGGCCTTGCCCATGCCTTCCTTGGCCTTGCCCTTCGCGGACTCGCCGAGGTTCTTCGCCTTGTCCATGCCACTCATCGCGTCGTCTTCCTTCCTCACGGCACGCGACGCACGGGACGCCGCCTGTCGAAGTAGGTGTGCCTCGCAAGAGGGATAGAAAACGGCGTGGATTAACGAAAGTTCCTGGCCGAAGGGCGAACGCCCAGCGGCAGCGGGTCGATCCGCTCGGCCATCACGTTTACGACGTTTTCGGTGTGCTGCAGCATGCCGCGGATCAACAGTGCGGCCGAACCCTGCGCCACCTTCCGGTAGCGAGCCCAGATTTCCTTCGAGCAGATCACGTTGATCATTCCGGTCTCGTCCTCGAGGTTGACGAAGGTGACGCCTCGAGCCGTCGCAGGCCGCTGTCGATGCGTGACAACTCCCCCGACCAGCACCCGGGTGTGGTCTTCGAGCTGTCGCAGCCCTTCCGCCGACACCACCCCCATTGCGTCGAGCCGGCTGCGCACCAACGCGGTGGGGTAACGGTGCGGAGTGACCCCGGTTGCCCACAAGTCGGCGTACAGCTCTTCGGGCACGCTCATCGTCGGGAGCTCCGGTACCGCCTGCTCGTCGACGATCGCGAGCTCGAGCTGGCCGGGCTTGACCGCCGCGGCCGCGCCGGCAACCCACAGCGCGTCCCGGCGGCTCACCCCGAAGCACTCGAAGGCGCCCGACGTCGCCAACGCCTCCAGCTGGTCGGTGGAAAGGCCTACGCGATGCGCGAGGTCGGTCAGCGAGAGATACGGACCGTCCTTGTCCCGAATCTCGACGATGCGCTCGGCCAGCTCGTCTCCGATCGACCGCACCTCGGACAGACCGAGACGCAGCGCCGGTTGCGGTGCGTCGAGACACGGACACTGTGACGCGCCGTCACCTGGTTCGAGCGTGCAACCAGCGCGCGATGCGTTGATGTCCGGTCCGCGCGTCTCGACCCCGTGACGCCGTGCGTCCGCGACGAGTGACTGCGGTGAGTAGAAGCCCATCGGCTGCGCGTTGATCAACGCCGCGCAGAACGCCGCGGGAAAGTGCAGCTTCAGCCAGGACGACGCATAGACGAGTAACGCGAACGAGATCGCATGGCTCTCCGCGAATCCGAACGACGCAAACGCATGGATCTTCTCGAAGATCTCATCGGCGTCCGCACCCGTGATGCCGTTGGCGGCCATCCCGTCGTACAGCCGCTGCTGCAGCGCGGCGATCCGTGCCTCTGACCGCTTCGATCCCATCGCGCGGCGCAGCTGGTCGGCCTCGGTCGGTGTGAAGTCGGCGACCGCGACTGCGAGCTGCATCATCTGTTCTTGGAACAGCGGTACGCCGAGGGTGCGGGCCAACGCGGGCTTCACCTTCTCGTGGATGTAGGTGACCTCTTCGCGACCGTGCCGGCGACGGATGTAGGGATGCACCGAGTCGCCCTGGATCGGCCCCGGACGGATCAAGGCGACCTCGATCACCAGGTCGTAGAAGTTGCGCGGCCGCAGCCGTGGCAGCGTCGCCATCTGCGCCCGTGACTCGATCTGGAACACCCCGACCGTGTCGGCCTTGCACACCATGTCGTAGACGCACGGCTGCTCCCGCGGGATCGTCGCGAGCTCGTAGCTGAGGCCATGCCAGTCCTCGATCAGCTCGAAGCTGTAGCGGATCGCGGACAGCATGCCGAGCCCGAGCAGGTCGAACTTCACCAGGTCGATCGCCGCGCAGTCGTCCTTGTCCCACTGCAGGACGGTGCGCCCCGGCATCCGACCCCACTCGACCGGACAGACCTCGACGATCGGGCGGTCGCAGATCACCATGCCGCCGGAGTGGATGCCGAGATGGCGCGGCGCGTCACCCAGCTCGTCGGCGAGCTCGAGGACTTGCTCCGGCACGCCGGTCACTCCGTCGAGGTCGATCTTGTAGCCAGAGTCGATCTGCTTGCTCCACGCGTCCTGCGTGCCGGTCGGATAGCCGAGCGCTTTCGCGACGTCACGGATCGCCGACCGCGGCCGGTAGGTGATGACGTTCGCGACCTGCGCGGTGTGCTCGCGGCCGTAGGTCTCATAGACGTGCTGGATGACCTCTTCGCGACGACCGGACTCGAAGTCGACGTCGATGTCCGGCGGCTCGTTGCGTTCGGCGGAGAGAAAGCGCTCGAAGACCAGGTTGTAGAAGACCGGGTCGATCGCGGTGATCTCCAGCGCGTAACAGACCGCCGAAGACGCCGCCGAGCCACGACCCTGGCACAGGATTCCCTGCGAGCGCGCAAAGCTGACGATCTCCCAGACGACGAGGAAGTAGCCCGGGAAGTTGAGCTCGGAGATGACGGCGAGCTCGTGTTCGATCCGCGCATAAGCCGCTTCGGTCTTCTTGCCGCGCGGGCCGTAGCGCTTCCGCGCTCCTTGCATCGTGAGCTGGCGCAGGTAGGTCATCTCGTCCTGGCCGTCGGGTGACGGGAACGGCGGCAGCTGCGGTGCGATCAGCCGGATCGGGAAGGCCAGCTCGGCTCCGATTCGGGCAGCGGTGGCGACCACTCCCGGCCAGCGCTGGAATCGCGCGGCGAGCTCGGCGCCGCTCCGGAGGTGGGCATCGGCCCACGCCGGCAGCCAGCCGTCGATCTCGTCGAGGCAGCGCCGGGCCCGTACCGCGGCCATCGCGGTGGCAAGTGGCCGGCGCGGCGGACCGTGGTAGTGCGCAGCGGTCGTGGCGAGCACCGGCAGCGCCGCTTCGTTCGCCAGCATCGTCAGCGCGTCGTACCGCTCGTCGGCGAGTGGATCGCAGGCAAACGACAGCTCGACGGCGACGTTGTCCCGCCCGAAGCGCGCGACCAGCTCGTCGAGAGCGTCACGGGCGGCGTCGAGCCCGAAGGTGCCATAGCTCTTCGCATCACCGTGTCCCGACTCCAGCGCCGAGCGGACCAGCCCTTTGCGACAGCCGGTCAGCACGAGCCAGTGCCCGCCTGCTGCCTCGGTCAGCTCGTCGAGGTCGTAGACCGGATGACCCTTCGCCCCTCCGCGCAGGTGCGCAGTGCTCATCGCGCGGCACAACCGGGAGTAGCCCTCGGGATCACGGGCGAGTACCAGCAGGTGACGGCCCGCCGGATCGGGCATCCCCGACCGAGCGCCGGTCGCGCGCTGCGACGTCGTGCGCGGGACGGTGAGGTCGAGGGAGAGCTCGGCGCCGAACACCGTCGCCAGCCCCACCGCCTCCGCCGCCTCGGCGAATCGCGGGACGCCGTACATCCCGTTGTGGTCGGTCAGCGCCAGCCCGGACAGGCCGAGCCGGACCGCTTCCTCGACCAGCTCCTCCGGCAGGCTCGCACCGTCGAGATGGCTGAAGGAGGAGTGTGCGTGTAGCTCGACGTACGGCACCGGATCGGCGGGACGCAGCAACCGTTTCGGCTCGTACGCCGGCCGGTGGCGGGACCAGCCCGGCGTATCGCCGCCATCTCCCTCACCCTCTGGACGCGGCGGGTCAGGGATCCGGCCCGACAGCCGGGCCTCGAGCTCTCGCCAAGGAACCGGCGGGTTCTCCCACCCCACTAGCGGCGATTCGTATGTGACATAGGTGCTGCAAATCACGACCCGCATGTCACATACGTGCTGCAAATCACGACCCGCATGTGACATAGGTGCAAAGTGTCACGACCCCTATGTGACATTCGATCAGTCATAGATGCCTTCCAGGACCCAGCGTGGTTCCGACTTCGCACCCATCTCGCCCGCGACCAGATACGCGCGACCGTTGGCATCGACCAGCTGCATCCGAGCCACTCGCACCGCACTCGCCGGGTCCCACCACCGCTCGTCGGCCGGCCACGGGCCGGCCCACGACGTCACCTCGACCCGCGACTCCTGCCGCAGCCCCAGCCGGCTCGGCGGCCGAAGCAACGCACCGCGGTCACCGACCACCACCATCCGTCCGCCTGCATCGAGCAGCTCGATCGGCGCAGGTGGGTCGAGCACCACACTCGGCGCGGGCGAAGGCAGATGACCCGGCCACGGCTCGTCGGCACGCCGCGACGGATCGCGTTCCTCACCCCATGGAAGAAGCTGCGTGCGCTGCGCTGGCCCGCGACCGCCGACGACCGCCGGCTGCATCACCCCGTCGAAGCCGAGCATCGTCTGCACCCGCGCGATCGCGCGCCGTGCTCGCTCTCCGGCTTCGCCGTCACCGCCCCACAACGCCTGCTGATGAGTGCCGGTCGGCACCGTCTCGATCGGGATGATGCGCAGCCGCGTGATCCCGGCCGTCAGTCGCGGCGTGCCGTCTCCCCAATGGAGCCAGCCTTCGATCTGCCACCGGATCCGGTCGATGACGTCACTCGCCGACAGCACGCCGGTCGCCCGCCACCGCCGCGCCGCGCACTCCCCTGCCTCCGACATGACTTCGAGCTCGACGCAGGAGCAAGCGAGTGCACGCGCGGAGAGGTTCGCGACGAAAGTCTCAACCGCACTGCGCGCCGAGAACGCAACCACGTCGACGCGGTCGACCGGGGGCTCGAGGTCCAGCGTCACCGAACAGTCGACCGGCGGTTCGCGCACCACCACCGGCCGCTCGTCACGTCCGCCTGCCTGCCGATGCGCCCACGCCCCTGCCGGTCCGAACCGCGCTGCGACATCGCGGGCGGGCAACGCCGCGAAACCACCGAGCGTCCAGATGCCCAACCGGCGAAGTACGTCGACCAGCGCCGAGTCGCCGAACGCGTCGAGCGTCCCGATCGGCAGGTCGGCGAGGAACGCCGCCGACTCCCCGATCGGCACGACGACTGCACGGCGTGCCGCCTGTTCAGCAGCGAACGCACCGTCGGCGATCCCGACCGCCACGTCCTCCACGGCCCAGCTGACCGCCTCCTGCAACGTCGTCACCAGCGGCTGCTCGCCGCCGAGATGCCGGGCCGGTCCACGCGCCGCAAGGCAGAGCAGTCCGGGGCGGACCACCTCCACTCCCGACACGACCGCTTCCACCGCGCGGATCGCGGGCTCGAAGCGGCGGGCTTCGACGACCTCGTCGCGCGGCAGCACCACCAGGTCGGGGCAGCGCGACTGCGCCTCCCGCTTGCGCATCCCGCGGCGGACCCCGATACCGCGTGCACTCCCCGAGCACGCGACGACGTGGTTGGCGGAAAGCACCGCGACCGGGATGTCGGGGGTGACCTCAGCCGCCGCCCTGGCTGCGACGACGGGCCAGTCCGGGCACCACACCGTGGCGATACGAGGCAACGTCGAGGTCAACTCGCGGTTCTCCGGAGATCGGAGATCTCGACGACCTGAGCGACAGCTTCTCTTGGCGCGACTGACGTCGCGATGTACGGCTCGACGGCGCCACGACGACCGGGCAGCCACAAGGTCACGTCGCGGGTCCTCGCCGCCTGACCGCGACCTTCGACGCTGACCCGCATCCGTCGCTGCGCCAGCCGGCCGTGACCGTCACCGATCCCCGACCATTCGCCCGGCTCGGCCGTCAGCCGCAAGTCGGCCGTCGGCCATCGACCGCCTGCCAGGTACGGCAGCAGCACCGAGTCCCGCGACCTGGCCCGGGCAGTGAGCCGGCGCAGGTCGCCGTCGGCCAGCCGGGCCGGGGCGCGCGCCGCGACGATGTCGAACGCGTCGAGCAGCGCGCCGACGACATTCGTCCAGTTCTCCCCCGCCGCCGGCACGACCGGCAGCCGGGACAGGTCGATCCCGAAGTCGCGCGCCGCTTCAGCGCCGATCTGAGTGCTCGACCCGACCGGGAGGTCGACCAGCACACACCACGCCCCCTCCGCGGAGGCCTCGGCAAGCAGGGCGAGCAGCAACGACAGCGAACCGCTCACGCTGACCGTGCTGCCCCGCCGCAACCCGCCGGGCAGCACGTCGTACAGCGCCGAATGCACTGGCAATGAAGGCGAACGGGCCCCTAGCGACGCTGCCTTTACCGGTGCAGGTGGCCGCTCACGGATCGGGTTCCGGAGGGCCTGGTCGAGCATCCCGACATGATCGAACGTATGTTCGAATCATGTCAATGCAGGAAGGTGACCGGCTCCGCGGGTCAATCCAGGGTTGGCGCCGGATTCGCACCATCATGACCGGATGGCGCTCGATCTCCCCTGCCCGAACTGCGGAACCCAGATGTACGCCGAGCAGGCTCACAACCGCTGTCCCGGATGCCTCTACTACGAGCCTTGCTGCGACGGTGCGCCGCAGGCGTGCAGGTCAGCCCAGGCGGAACCAAACGCCCTTGCCGTGGCCGCGGCGGTCGGGCTTGACGCCCCACGCGCTGGATAGGACCTCCACCATCCGCAGCCCACGTCCACCCTGCGCTGCAGGCGACGCGGTCGCCACCTCCGGCATCGCCGGCTCGTCGTCGGTGACTGTGACCGCAAGCCCGTCGCTGTCGTACTCCATCACCAGCCGCACCTCGCCACGGCCATGCGTCACCGCATTCGTGACCAGTTCGGAGGCGAGCAGCTCCGCCGTCCGCGCCGTCGACGGCGACACGGCCGTCGCGAAATCGTGCACCGCGCGGCGAGCCTCAGCTGGTGCTTGGCGTGACGACACAAGCGTCAGCACCTCGCGAGTGGCGCTCTTCACTGGGCACTTCTCCTGGAGCGGTTGCTCTACTGGAAAGAGCAGGGGATTTGAGGATGCCCGCTTTTCGGGGGAAATGAACCGCCACCCGGCTCAGCCGAATGCCACATCCGATTACGCCGTTTGGGCGTACAGAACAGCGCCAGGGACTACGCCGGTCGCCTCAGACCGGAACGGTCACCAGCTCAGCGCCGGACCGGTCGTAGAGGACGAGCTTGCTCAGGTTCGAGGTCTCGATCGAGGTCGAGCCGGTCATCTGCCACTCGCCGGCGTACGTCGCATCCCACTGCCCGACGAAGTCCGTCGTCCCGTCATTCGCCACGGCGATCAGCCTGCAGTGCTCGTCCTTCGGCAGCCCCGAGATGGCGATCCGCAACCCTGTGCCGGCCGCCTGCGAGGACAGCGCGACCTGCATCCGGACGCCGTGCTCCTGAACGGTCACGCTCTTGGGACCGTTGGAGGACTGCAGCACACCGACTGCGGTGACACTCACGCCGCCGATGACGACAACGGCCGCGGCTGCGGCCGCGATCGTCTGCCACCGCGGCCGGCGCCGTAGCGGCGTCACCTCGGCCAGCTCGTCCGCCGGATCGGGCGCGTCGTCCGGGGCATCGGCCTCGGCCCGCGCCTGCGCGGCAACCCGGGCGAACAGATCCTCGGACGGGACGGGCACCGGGAGGACCTCACCGACGTCTTCGAGGCTCAGCTTGTCGAGCACCGACGGGAGCATCGCGATCTCGTCGAGCTCCGCGCGGCAGGCTGCGCACTCCTGAAGGTGCGCGTCGACCTCCGCCCGCTCGGCGGGGTCGAGAGACCCGACGAGGTAGACCCCTAGCGACATCGTCGCTTCGTTGCAGTTCATGAGCTCACGCCCCGCTCGGTCAGCGCGAGCTTCAACGCACGCAGCGCGTAGAAGGTGCGCGACTTGATTGTGCCGGGCGGTACGCCGAGGGTCGCCGCCGCTTCGGCGACGGAGTGACCGCGGTAGTAGGTCTCGACCAGCACGCTGCGGTGCTCTGCGGACAGCGCCGTCAGGGCATCGAGGATCAGCAGCCGGTCGAGCCGCATGTCGATGTCATCGGCAGCCGGGATCGCGTCGAGAACCGAGTCGCCGACTTCGTTGGGCCGCGCAGAACGCGCCCGGTACGCGTCGATCGCAACGTGATGGGCGACGGTGAACAGCCACGGCCGGATCGGACCGCGCGACTCCTCCAGCACATCGCGGTGCCGCCAGGCGCGCAGCATGGTCTCCTGCACCACGTCTTCGGCGCGGCCGCGGTCGCCTCCGGTGAGCCGCATTGCGTAAGCGAGCAGCGCGCCGGCGTGCGCGTCGTACAGCTCGCGCAGCGCAGTCTCGTCGGCCCGGTCCACAGTGATCATCATGCTCGCCGCCAGCCGCTGACGACGGCCGTGCGCAGACGGCGGCCGCGCAGCGATCCGGCAGCGAGTCCGATCGCGATCAGCGCGCCGACCGCCTCATCGATGAGCGCCGTCCACGCATGTGGCGCGTGGATCGAGTCCTGGAAGCCGAACAGCGGGTGGTGCAACGCCACCACGAAGCCCGCGAGGGTGCCGGCGAGCAGCCCCGCGCTCGCGAGTGCGGCCAAGCCGACGTACCGGCTAGGGACGCCGAGGATCGCCAGACACAGGAGCGACCCGGCGATGCCATTGGTCAGGAACAGGGCGCCGATGGTCGGAAGCGCCTTGTAGCCGTACGTCGAGTAGAGCTGCAGGTGGATCCCGGCCATCACGCCGAGGGCAGCGGCGATCAACACCCGCCCGGCGATCTGCACCTTGTGCTGGGACCCCACGCCGATGTCTACGGCTGAGGCCGCCATTCGGTTCAGGCGCTAGCCGGAGTAGGCCTTCTCGAGGTCGGCCAGCGATGTCTCCAGGTGCGTGAGCAGGCGCTGTAGGTGCGGCACGTGCCGACGGCAGCCGGTCAGGCCGAACTCCATGCTGTCGACGTAGCTCGTCACGGTGATGTTGAGCGCTTGGCCGCCGGACGGGATCGAGAGTGGATAGAAGGCGTCGAGGCGTGCGCCCTGCATCCAGAGCGGCTGCTTGGGCCCGGGCACGTTCGAGATGACCAGGTTGAACGGCGGCGGGAACAGCCGGTTGATCCCGAAGAACGCGCTCATCGCGATCGGGGCCATCGAGATTCCCGACGTGGCGAGGACCGCCAGCCGGCTCATTCCTGCCAGCCGCTCCTTGCCTTCTTGCACCGATGCGCTGATCGCGTCGAGCCGCCTGGCAGGGTCGGACTCATCGGTCGCGAGGTTCGCGATGATCGCTCCGATGTTGTTCCCGTGCGTGCTCTCCGGGCCGTCTGAGCGCAGCGCGAGAGATACCGGCACCATCGCGAGCAGCGGCGCCTCGGGCAGCTCTCCCTGCTCGGCGAGGTACTCGCGCAGCGCCCCGGAACACATCGCCAGAACCAGGTCGTTGAGGGTGACGCCGGCGTCGCGAGCGACGCTTCGAAGCCGCTCGAGCGGCCACGATTGCGCGGCGAAGCGCCGTGAGCCCGTGATCGGTCCGTTGAGGATGGTGCGAGGCGCCACGGTTGGCAGCGCGGCTGCTTGCTCAAGCACGAGTCGTTGGGCCGTCTGCACCACCGACGGCGCGAAGCTCACCACGTCACTGACGACGTCCTTCGCCACTCCGGCGAGCATTCCCGGCAGCGCCATCGGCGAGAAGCCGCCGCCACCTTCGGAAGCCGTCACGCGAGGCAGATAGGGCGCGCACAGGCTCAGGTCGTCCGGGTCGGTCTTGAGCGACTTCTGCATCAGCCGCAGGCCGTGGACTCCGTCCATCACGGCGTGGTGCAGCTTGAAGTAGATGGCGAAGCGGCCGTCCTGCAAACCCTCGATGAGGTGCATCTCCCACAGCGGGCGATGGCGGTCGAGCAGAGTGCTGTGCAGCCGTGACGTCAGAGCAAGCAGCTCACGGATCCGCCCGGGCCGCGGCAACGCCGAGTGCCGGACGTGGTGTTCGAGGTCAAGATCGGTGTCGTCCTCCCAGGCCCACTGCCCCAGGGTGGAGATCGACCGGTACGCACGTCGCCGGAAGATGGGCGCGACCTCCTCGACTGCGACCAGCTCGGCGTGCATGTCGTTGAGGAAGTCCTTGCCGGCGCCCTCGGGGCGCTGGAAGAGCTGGAGCCCGCCGACGTGCATCGGCTGCTCGCGGGTTTCCGGCAACAGGAAGACGGCGTCCTGCACCGACATCAGCCCCATGGGCGCCAAGCATGACGCAAGTGGGGATGAAAGGCTGCAGACATGTCAGAACCGGCTCTTGACGCCCTGCTTCACGAGACCCGCAGCTTCCCCCCGCCCGAGGACCTGGCGCGGGAGGCGAATGCCACGGCCGAGACGTACGCCGCCGCAGCAAGCGACCGGCTCGGGTTCTGGGAGGAGCAAGCCCGGGCGCTGACCTGGGAGACGCCCTGGTCGCAGGTGCTCGACTGGCAGCTGCCGTTCTCGAAGTGGTTCATCGGCGGCAAGCTCAACGCCTGCGTCAACGCCGTGGACCGCCACGTCGAGGCCGGCGCGGGCGACAAGGTCGCCTACCACTGGGTCGGGGACGGCGAACGCGAGCGACGCGACGTCACGTACGCCGACCTCCTGCGCGAGGTGAGCAAAGCCGCCAATGCGCTGACGTCCCTGAACGTCAAGGCCGGCGACCGGGTCACGATCTACATGCCGATGATCCCGGAGACCATCGTCACGATGTTGGCGTGCGCCCGGATCGGCGCGCCGCACAACGTCGTCTTCTGCGGCTTCTCCTCGGACTCCCTGCGCGGCCGCATTCTCGACTCGGACTCACGCGTCGTGGTGACGACCGACGGGCAGTACCGCCGGGGCGCACCGACGCCGGTGAAGCCGGCCGTCGACGAGGCGCTCGAAGGCTGCCCGGACGTGCGAACGGTGCTGGTCGTGCGTCGTACCGGCGACGAGGTCGCGTGGGACGACGCCCGCGACGTGTGGTGGCACGACGTCGTGGACAGCGCGTCAGACCAGCACGAGGCGCAGGCGTTCGACGCCGAGCAGCCGCTGTTCATGATGTATACGTCGGGCACGACGGCCAAGCCGAAGGGCATCCTGCACACGACCGGCGGATACCTCACCCATGTCTCCGCTACGCATCGGATGGTCTTCGACCTCAAGCCGGATCGCGACATCTATTGGTGTGCCGCCGACATCGGCTGGATCACCGGGCACAGCTACATCGTCTACGGACCGCTGATCAACCAGGCGACTTCGATGATGTACGAGGGCACGCCGCACCCGGGTGACAAGGCCCGCTGGTGGAAGCTGATCCAGGACCACAAGGTCACGATCCTCTACACCGCGCCGACCACGATTCGCACCTTGATGAAGTGGGGCGCCGAGGAGCTCTCGCCGTACGACCTCTCTTCGCTACGCCTGCTCGGATCCGTCGGTGAGCCGATCAACCCGGAGGCGTGGATCTGGTACCGCGAGAACGTCGGCGGTGGCCGTACGCCGATCGTCGACACCTGGTGGCAGACGGAGACAGGCGGAATCATGATCACGCCGTTGCCGGGGGTGACCGCGACGAAGCCCGGCGCGGCGATGACCCCGGTCCCCGGGATCAGCGCTGACGTCGTCGACAACGAGGGCAAGTCGGTGCCGAACGGCGGCGGTGGCCTGCTGGTGCTCACCGATCCTTGGCCGGGCATGCTGCGCGGGATCTGGGGCGACGACGAGCGCTACAAGGAGACGTACTGGTCGCGCTTCGACGGCTTCTACTTCGCGGGCGACGGCGCGAAGCGCGACGGCGACGGCGACCTGTGGCTGCTCGGGCGCGTCGATGACGTGATGAACGTGTCCGGTCATCGAATCTCGACCACCGAGGTGGAGCACGCGCTGGTCAGCCACCCGTCCGTGGCGGAAGCTGCAGTCGTCGGCGCGAACGACGCCACGACCGGTCAGGCGATCGTCGCGTTCATCACACCGCGCGGCAGCGTGGCTGAAGACGAGTCCTCAGGGGATGAGTTCGTACAGTCACTGCGCGATCACGTCGCGAAGACGATCGGCCCGATCGCCAAGCCGCGCCAAGTCCTC
>DASZXY010000022.1:0-56712 GCA_035545635.1 Mycobacteriales bacterium
CTCCAGCAGCGGCTTCCCGAGCACGTCGCGCCCGCCGTAGGCCTTCGTGGCCAGCGGGTGCACGTACTCGAACACCAGATCCGGGCCGCGGAAGAAGTTCACGATGGCCGGGATCTGGCCCAGCAGCAGCCGCAACCGCTGCCGCTCCGCCTCGGCCGCCTGGCGCAGGCGCGCGCTCTCGAGGTGGCTGCGCACGCGCGCCAGCAGCTCCTTGGCCGCGAACGGCTTGACGAGGTAGTCGTCGGCGCCCGCGTCCAGCCCCTCGACACGCGACTCCTCGCCGGCCCGGGCGGACAGCAGGATGACGGGCGTCTCCGCGAGCGGCGGCTGGCGCCGCAGCTCGCGCAGCAGTCCGAACCCGTCCAGCTTCGGCATCATCACGTCCGTGAGGATCAGATCCGGCCGCCGCCGCTGCGCCGCCTCGAGCGCGCGCAGCCCGTCGCTGACCGTCTCGACGTGCCAGTGCTGGCCCAGCAGGCGCGCCAGGTACTCGCGCATGTCGGCGTTGTCGTCGGCGATCAGCACCCGTGGCCGCTCGCCGTCGCTCTCGCTGGCTTCCGTCGTTTCGTTGCCGAGCCAGCGCATGGCTTCTGCGACGAACCCGGCCGCCTGGTGCTCGGACGCAGCGGTCACCGCTTCCGCGTCCGCTGGGTCGGCGATCTGGTCAGCCGGCAGGTGATTCTGCCCGAAGGGGATCTCCACCGTGAAGGTGGTCCCGGCGCCGGGCGTGCTGTCGACCGTCACGGTGCCGCCGTGCAGGGAGGCGAGCTCCGCGACGAGCGCCAACCCGATGCCGGATCCTTCGTGTGACCTCGAGCGCGCTCCCACCACGCGATGGAATCGCTCGAAGAGCTTTGCCTGGTCCTCCTGCGCGATGCCAACCCCGGTGTCGGTCACTGACAGCGCGGCACCGTTGCCGGCCGATCGCAAGCGAACCGTTATCCCGCCGGTGAAGGTGAACTTCAAGGCATTCGACAGGAGGTTGAGCACCAGCTTGGCCCACATCTCACGGTCGACGTAGACACGGTCGGGCAGCGGGTCGCACTCGATCGAGAACGTGAGACCGGCGCTGCGTACTGCTGACTCGAACATCGCTGCGAGCTCTGCGGTGAGTCGAGCCAGGTCGACGGGCTCGAACTGAGCAGTCAGCTTCCCCGACTCGAGACGGGAGAAGTCGAGCAGGCTGTTGACCAGCCGAAGCAGTCGTTGCCCGTTGCGGCTGATGAGCTCCAGCCGGCGTCGCTGTTCCTCGGGGAGCGGAGCGCCGGTGTCAGTCAGCGCATCTTCGGCTGGGCCGAGCAAGAGCGTCAGCGGCGTACGGAACTCGTGACTGACGTTTGTGAAGAAGGCCGTTTTCGCCTGGTCGAGCTCGGCCAGCGCTTCGGCTCGGTCACGCTCCACCTCATAGGCACGAACGGCGGCGATTCGAGCGGCGAGCTGGCTCGCGACGATCCGAAGGAAACCGCGGTATTCGTCGTCGAACGGCCGGTACCGGTTCAGGCCGGCCACGAGCATGCCGTGGGGACGCTGCACCCCGGGGGCTTCGAGCGGAACGACGAACGCCTCTTTCGGCGGCTCGTCCCAGGCTCCCTTGGGGAGGTCGGTGAATCGCTGCGTCAGGTCCGGGACGTGGGTCTCCAGCCCGGCGAACGCCCGCGACATCGGCCACACCTCGTCGTCCACCAGCTCTGAGGGTGAGGCGGGATGCGGGTCGTCGAAGCCTGCCGAACAAACCAGCTCGCCGGTCGACCCGTCGTCGTCGAAGAGGTAGAGGAGCGCGAACGGTATGGACTTCGGATTCGCCTCGAGACGCCGGCAGGCCGCCGCCCACACCTCCTTCTCGTCGATGCTGGTCGGCTCCGAACCGAGGTCGCGCAGCGTCGCCATCCGGCGTTCGGCGACGACCCGCTCGGTCTCCTCGCTGACAACGCACAGCATCCCCGTGATTGCGCCGTCGTCGTCGGCGAGGGGACTGTAGGAGAAGGTGTGGTAAGTCTCCTCGCGGTAGCCGCTGCGCTCGAGGAAGAGCATCAGCGCCTCGTCCCACGTGGCGATGCCGGTCCGGATCACCGTGTCGATCCGCGGCCCGATGTCGTCCCAGATTTCCGCCCACACCTCGCGGGCGGACCGGCCGAGCGCCCACGGGTACTTCACGCCGAGGGTGTCCCGGCGGTAGGCGTCGTTACAGAAGAACGTGAGACTCGGCCCCCACGCCATCCACATGGAGAAGCGCGAGCTCACCATGATTCGCACCGCAGCCTGCAGGCTCTGGGACCATCCCGACATGGGCCCCAGCGGCGTGCTGGCCCAGTCGACCGCGAGCAGATCGTGACCGAGCTGGCCGCTGTTACGCAGTACCTCGGAAAGACCCGACGGCACTTCCCCCGCGCTGCTCACTGTGCAGGCCTCCGACCTGGCGCCGAATCCGGGTCCCACCCCCGGTTAGTTGAGCATGACGTACCCACTTACGACCGTCGCCTCCCCTCCTTGCCGCGTGGTACACAGCGGACGTGACTGCATCGGTGCTGGAGTCCCCGGCGGACTTGACGGCTGACTGGCTGACGGCGGCCTTGTCCCTGCCCGAGGGAGCTCGGGTGAGCGGCTTCACGACCACCCAGGTCGGCACCGGGCAGATGGCCGACACCGTCCGGATCGGGTTGGAGTACGAACCCGCCGGCTCCGGGCCGGCGACGGCGATCGCGAAGTTCGCTTCCTCGGACCCGAACAGCCGCGCTGCGAGCAAGCTGGTGCGCTGTTACGAGATCGAGGTGTCGATCTACAACGAGCTGGCCCCCGTGCCGGGAGTGCCCGAGCACTACTTCGCCGCGTGGGAACCCGAGGCGGACTACTTCACTCTGCTGCTTCGGGATGCCGCGCCGTGCACTCAGGGCAACGACATCGAGGGCTGCGACGAGGTCGTCGCGGCCGAGGCGATGAAGCGGCTCGCAGCGATACACGCGTTCGCTTGGGACAAGCCGGAGCACGCTGCGCGCGAGTGGCTCAACCGCGTCTCCCCCGAGAACACCGCGAACGTCGTCGCGATCATCACGATGACGGCGCCGTCCTTCTTCGAGCGGTTCGCCGCGCACCTCGACCCCGAGCACCAGGCGCTCGTCGAGCGAGTGATCCCGCACGTCGCGTCGATCGTCGAGGCGTACGACGGCCCGCGGACGCTCGCGCACGGCGACTATCGGCTCGACAACATGCTGTTCCCCGAAGGCTCGGCCACGCCGACGATCGTCGACTGGCAGACGGCGGCGTGGGGGCCACCCGCCGCTGACGTCGCGCTCTTCCTCGGCGGCAGCCTGACGACCGAGGCTCGTCGTGAGCACTGGCACCAGCTGCTCGACGTCTACTTCGACGCGCTGGTCGGGGCAGGTGTGACGTCGTACTCCCGCGAGCAGCTGGAGCACGACGTGCGGCTGTCGGCGTTCGGAGGTGCGGTGATGGCGGTGATGTCCGCGATCCTCGTCGTGCAGACCGAACGTGGTGACGCGATGTTCGCCGAGCTGTTCCGCCGTCACGCGCAGCACGCGATCGATGTCGACGCAGAGGCGCTCCTGCCCGAGCTGACAGCGTGACTGAACCTCTCATGGATGAACACCGTGTGGACCCGGCGAACGAGGTCCGTCACGTCGCCGAGTCGGATCAGCTCTGGCAGGAGTCCTGGTACGCCGACGTGGTCACGCCTGACGGCTCGCTCGCCGGCTACATCCGGCTCGGGCTCTACCCCAACCTCGGGGCCGCATGGTGGCACGTGGCGATCGTCGGGCCGGGCCGTCCGGTCGTCGTCTGCCAGCGCGACGACCTGCCGGTGCCGCCTGACGGCTTGGCGGTGTCGACCGACGAGGTCGCCATCGAGCTGACCGCCGACGAGGCGCTTCGGTCGTTCACCGTTCGCGGCACGATGCTCGGCGCCCGCTTCGACTCGGCGGCCGACATCTACGACGGCAGGCCCGGCGACCCGGTGCGCATCGATCTCGACCTGACCTGGACCACCGACGGCACGCCGTTTCAGTACGCCGTGACGACGCGATACGAGATCCCCTGCGCCGTGACCGGGACGGCGACCGTCGCCGGTGAGCAGCTGCGCCTGGACGGTCCGGGACAGCGCGACCACTCGTGGGGAGTGCGCGACTGGTGGAGCTTCGGCTGGTGCTGGTCAGCCGGTCATCTCGACGACGGCACGCACACCCACCTGACGGAGGTCCGCGCCGACGGCGGGCCGTTCTACGCCGGCTACGTCCAGCGAGACGGCGAGCTGACGCCGGTCGCGAGCGGCGAGGTGAGTGAGGACATCGGCGACTACGGGCTCCCCCGCAGGGGTACGGTGCGCCACGACGAAGTAGTCATCGAGGTCGAGCCAATCGCTTTCGGTCCGATCTTGCTGACGGCCCCCGACGGCCGCGTCGGTCGATTCCCGCGGGCGTCGGCTCGGTTCAGCACCACGGACGGACGAAGCGGGCTCGGCTGGATCGAGTGGAACCAGCCCCCGGCTCCATGAGCAAGGAGTAGCCCCATGGCGACGTTCACCTCGCAGCCGTATCAGGCGGCGGACGCCAAAGAGTTCCTCGACTACATGCAGCGGATGATGGGCGAGGTCGCGCGGCTGCAGAAGGAAGGCCGGATCCCTGACGACACGGGGACGAACACCCTCCTCGACTTCTGGCGCGCGATGGTCACGCGGGTTCGGGCGGACAGCGGCATGGTCTCCGCGGCGTCCACCAAGCCGATCACGACGTCGTGGGAGATGACAGAGTCCGAGTACCAGCGCACCTGGGCGCACTACGACACGATCCTGTCGCTGCTGGAGATCCTCGACCTGCGCGGCGCGGTCAAGCTCGAAGCCAGTCCTGCGGTGATGCGCGTGATCACCGCTCTCTACAAGGGAACCCTCGCCGCCGAGGCCTAGCGGAGCGGCTCTGCTCATCGATTCCGCCTAGCGGAGCGGCTCTACATGGCGAAACCGCCGCGCGGAGCCGCTCCGGTTCGGCTCTATTGGCAGAGTGCCAGTAAGGCCGTTACAGTGCCCCCATGACCGGCACTCGGCTTCCGCTCGACGGCGCTCACTGGATCGACCATGTCGCGCGTCATGCCTTCGCGACCCCCGACGACGTCGCCATCCGCTTCATGGGCGAGTCGATCACCTGGGCCCAGCTCGACGAGCGGATCCACCAGGTGGCGGCCGGGCTCGCCGCACGCGGTGTGAACAAGGGCGACCGAGTCGCGATCCTGATGACGAACCGGCCCGAGTTCGTCGAGACCACCCTCGGTGCCAACGCGATCGGTGCGATCGCCGTACCGCTGAACTTCCGCCTCGCACCGGACGAGGTTGCGTTCATCCTCGGTCACAGCGGATCGAAAGTCGTCGTGACCGACGCGCTGCTTGCGCCGCTCGCAACTGCCGCCGTCGCCGCCAGCGCGGACGCCCCGCTGATCGTGGTCTCCGGGCTGGAGGGCGACGGGGGCGACTCTGCAAATGGCGGCGGAGCCGACACGATCTCCTACGACGCGCTGCTCGGTGATCGCGCCGACGAGCCTGAGGTCGAGATCGACGAGCGCGACGTGTCGATGATCATGTACACGTCCGGCACGACCGGACGTCCCAAGGGCGCGATGCTCACGCACCTCAACTTGCTGATGCAGTCGGTCACCGCCATTCGCACCTCTCGACTGCAGGGCGACAACGTCGTGAGCCTCTGCAACGTGCCGCTGTTCCACATCGCAGGTATCGGCGGCATGCCGTCGTCGCTGATGATCGGCGCCCGAACCGTGATCATGCCGACCGGCCTGTTCGATGCGGAGTCGACGCTCGACATCGTCGAGTCCGAGCAGATCACGACGCTGTTCCTCGTGCCGGCTCAATGGCAGGTGCTGTGCGCGCATCCTGACGCAACTCGGCGGTGTGCGTCACTGCGCACGATCGCGTGGGGTGCGGCACCTGCCTCGGTCAGCCTGCTGGAAGACATGGCGCGGGTCTTCCCGCACTGCGAGATCATCTCCGTCTTCGGCCAGACCGAGATGTCGCCGGTCACGACTTCGCTGCCCGGTGTGGACGCGGTCCGCAAGATCGGGTCGGTCGGCAAGGTGATCCCGACCATCGTCGCGCGCGTCGTCGACGACGAGATGAACGACGTGAAGCCGGGCGAGGTCGGCGAGATCGTCTACCGCGGCCCGACGTTGATGGCCGGGTACTGGAACGACCCGGAGGCGACGGCCGAGGCATACGCCGGTGGGTGGTTCCACTCCGGTGACCTGGTGCGCGCCGACGAGGAGGGCTTCCTCTACGTCGTCGACCGCAAGAAGGACATGATCATCTCGGGTGGCGAGAACATCTACTGCGCCGAGGTGGAGAACGTCCTCGCCGGTCACCCGGGCGTCGCGGACGTTGCCGTGATCGGCATCCCGCACGACAAGTGGGGCGAGACGCCAGCAGCGGTGGTTGTGGCGGCTGACCCGTCGTCACCTCCGACGCTGGACGATCTCGTCGAGTACTCCCGCGACCGGCTCGCGTCGTACAAGAAGCCGACCGCTCTCGCCGTCCTCGACGAGCTCCCTCGCAACGCTTCCGGGAAGGTGCTCAAGCACGAGCTGCGCGCGCGTCACGCGAAGGGCGAGCTGCCCACCTCGTGACCGAGACGAAGACGGGTCCGCGATGGAGCCGGCTCGAGCACGACGAGCGGCGCGAGCAGATCCTCGCAACGGCACGGACGCTGTTCACGCAGCGCCCGTACGGCGCGGTGTCCACGATCGAGATCGCCGAGGCCGCCGGTGTCACCCGCGGCTTGTTGCACCACTACTTCGGCACCAAACGCTCGCTGTATCTCGAGGTCGTCAAGGGCCTCGTCGACTCACCGGTGCTCGGCTTGCTCAACGCATTGACCGCCACCCCTGCTGGCGATGCGCTGCCGACGTGGGAGGACAGCGTCACGCTCTGGATGGACGTCGTCGAGACGAACCGCGACGCGTGGCTCGCTGCGATCAGCGCCGGCGAGACCGGTAGCGACCGCGCGATGCACGACATCCTCAACGAGGCACGCGAGCGCACCGCGACCCAGGTGATCGCCGTGCTTCGGCTTGATGAGAAGCGGACGCCTGAGGTCCGGGCGGTCGTGAGGGGCTTCGGCGGGTTCGCCGAAGAGATCACGCGGGAGTGGCTTCAGCACCGCCGGCTGACCAAGGCCCAGGCGCGCGTGCTCCTCGTCGGCGCGCTTCCCCCGATCGTCGAGCGGCTGCTTCCGGACGTCGTAGCGGCCCGCGGGAAGAAGTCGTGATGGAGCGGCGCCGTCTGGGCGGGATGGTGCTCGCCACGGCGGGAGCGGTCGTTCTTGCTGTCGTGTCGCCAGCGGCGAGCGCCTCTGCGATACACGCACGTCCGCAGCGCATCGAACCCGGTACGGCGGCGGCGACGGCGAGCGTCCTCGGGATCTCGCCGGCCGTGTCAGGGCTGCAGCTCAGCGCCACGATCGGTGAGTCGACAGCGGCATACCAGCACACCGAGACTCAGGCGAAGTCCGGCACGGTCGATCTCGGCGCCCTCGGGCTCGTGCTCGCGACGAGCCAGTTCTGTGGTCGCTCTGAGCTGCCTTCGAAGAGCCAGCCGCATCCGCTCACCGCTGACTCGCAGGACGGCGACCAGCACCGCACCAGCGGCACGAAGGGCTTCGGCCAGGAGGTCGTGACGGTCGCCGCAAAGCCGGAGTCTGCGACCGCGACGACCACCACGATCGAGCAGAACCTGCCCGGCGTCGTATCCATCCGCGGTCGTTCGCGTGCGTCGGTGAGGTACGTAGATGGCCAGCTCCAGGTGGCCACCAGCAGCGTCACCGAGGACCTGACGCTGCTCGGCGGCGCGGTGCGGTTGGAAGGAATGCGCTGGACCGCGAAGCGCACTGCCGGAGCCTCGAACCTGCGCCGGACCGACTTCTCGTTCGGGCGGGTGTTGATCGGCGGTGTGCCGCTGGAGTCACCCGACTCCGCGCCCGACGTGACGATCAACGCGATCAACACGGTGCTGGCGCCGGCCGGCCTGAGTGTTCGTGAGCCGGTCCGATCGACCAACCATCACACGGGTTCGGTCGCGATCGGACCGTTCGTCCTGCGCTTCAGCGGCTCCAGCCCCGAGCGCACCGTCTTCAAGCCGATCACCGACGCGTTCATCACTCTGGAGAACATCGCGACGTCGCTCGGCACCCAGGGCGACGACTGCACCCAGGTCCGGCAGCTGATCTCCAACGTCTTCAACAACAACGTCACCTTGGTGCACGTCGCGCTCGCGATCGCGCAGGGCGCTGGCGCCCTCGACCTTCAGTTCGGCGGTGTGGCCGCCGGTGCGCAGAACCAGCCGTCGTACGCCAACCCGTTCGACTCCGGCGACCTCCCGTCAGCGCCGCCGGGCATCGGCCTCGGTACGACGGGAAAGCCGCCGCAGCGCCCGACGTCGCAGCCGTCGACGGCAGCCGTCGTCGGGACCGACCCGGCCAGCTCGATCCCGCCGACCGTCGCGGTCGCCTCGCAGCACTGCGTCAGCACGAGTCCGTCGCATGCGCACAGCTGCTGGCACGGTCTCGCGACCGTCGCATCCGGCGGCGCGCTCGGGGTCGGAATCGCGCTACTCGTCGCGGACGTCGTTGTCACCCGGCGCCGCCGGATCGCCATGAGGAGTGCTGACGCCAGTGCCTGACGGTTCCCGATTCCGGCTGCCCGCCGCCGACCGTCACCTGCTCGCCGGGTACGGGCCGGGGATCTTCCTGGTCGTGGCTTTCCTGCTGATGTCATTGCTCGTCCCGAGCATCGCGCCTGAGCAGAACGTCTCGGAGGCCGCCCCGTCGGCCACCAGCGGCGTGGTCTCACCGGCTCCAGCTGACCCGGGTCAGACAGCCGGCCCCGATCTTCCGGGGGGTGAGGGCAAGGCCGGCCAAGGGGCTGCAGGCGGTGTCGCCTCTGCGGTGACCGGCGGCACTACGAAGAAGTGCGTTGGTGACCAGGTGCGCGGCGACGGCTACTCACCCCCGTGCGTGTCCTTCACCGGCGCGAACGGCGGAGCGACAACTCGAGGCGTGACCGGCAAGACCATCGACGTCACGTTCCGGATCCCGGCCGATGACCTGTCGAGCATCGACGCCGCAGTGCAGCAGCTGGCCGGCAAGTACAACACCGCTTCGTTCAACGACACGAAGGCCGACATCGAGCGCACGATCCAGGACCTGGTGACGTACTTCAACCGGACGTTCCAGTTCTACGGCCGAAAGGTCGTGCTGCACTTCTACAACGGCCGCGGCACGCTGACCTCGGAGATCACCGGAGGCGGTCAGTCGCAGGCCAACGCGGACGCGTTGACGGTTGCCCACTCGCGTCAGGCGTTCGCCGACGTCTCGGCGTTCTCGCAGCCGTATGGCCAGGCCTTGTCCCAGCAGCACGTGGTGAACATCGGGTCGCCGTACATGTCGCTCGGCTGGTACCAGCAGTACTCGCCGTACGCCTGGTCGTTCTTCCCGAACTGTACGACGGCGACCCAAGGTGGCGCCGGCAACGTCGTGCGTCAGCTGCTCCCGCAAAATGTGACCTGGGGCGGCAAGGGCGTCGCTGACGGACAGCCGCGACGGTTCGCCGTCATCGCGCCGGACAACCCGATCTACCAGTCGTGCATCCACATCGTCACGAACGCGATGAAGCAGGCGGGGCACCCGCCGACCGACATCCTCTCCTACACCGCGAACCTCTCCCAGCTGTCGCAGGAATCCGCAGCGATGGAGCAGCGGATGGTCAACGACAAGATCACGACGATCATCTGCGCCTGCGACCCGATCACCTTGATCTACCTCACGGGCGACTTCGACAACGCCGACTACGAGCCGGAGCTCATCAACAGCGGTGGTGCCTTCACCGACGAGGACGTCGTCGCGCAGCTTTTCGACCAGAACGTGTGGGCGCATGCCGCGGGGGAGACGTTCAACGGCACCCAGCCGCCGTTCGGCTCGTCACTCGCTTACTTCGCGGCCAAGTCGGTCGACCCGAGGCATGTCCCCGCGCACGAGGTCGACGTCTTCTACGAGGACCTCTACATCCTCGCGATCGGCATCCAGGAGGCCGGACCGAACCTGACGCCTGACGCCTTCCAGCGCGGGCTCTTCAGCTATCGCGGCGGCGACGGTGAGTACGGACCGTGGTCGTTCAACCAGAACGGCCGCGGGATCTGGACGCCGCAGTACAAGTTCCGCGTCGAGTGGTGGAACCCGAGCGTGCCGTCGCCGTTCAACGGCCAGCCCGGCACCTGGGTCGTCGGCAAGAAGTGGTTCGGCCTCAACGAGTCCTCGGGCAAGACCATGCCGGTCTTCCCGCACGGGCCGCAGTGATCGCGCGCTTCGCCGGCCGTCGTGCCCTCCCGTACACGGCCGCATTCGCCGCCGTGCTTGTCGTGCTCGTGCTCACCCAGGCCGACTCACACGACGTTCCGATGGGCACCGTTCTGTACGGCGTGCTCTACGGCAGCCTCAACGGGTTGCTCGCCGTCGGGCTCGTGATGCTGTATCGCGTGACGAGGTCGCTCAACTTCGCGTACGGCGCGATGGGCGGCCTGCCGGCCGGCATTGCCGCGTCGCTGTATCTCTCCCACCACACGCCATGGGCGGTGTGCGTGGTGCTCAGCCTCGCGCTCGGCCTGCTCGTCGGACTTGGAACCGGCGCGCTGGTGAACTGGCGGTTCACCAACTCGCCCCGCCTCGTCCTCACCGTCGCGACGATCGGCCTGCTTCAGCTGCTCGGCGGCATCGCCATCTACGTGCCGCGGTGGTTCCACGGTCCGTCTCTGATCGCTCCGTTCGCGACCGGTCTGACCGGCTGGCACCACCAGATCAACCCGGTGCTGTTCAACGGCAACGACCTGGTCGTCGTGATCGTCGTACCGGTCGTCGTCGCCGCGGTGTCGTGGTTCCTGCTCCGCACCGACGCCGGCCGCGCGGTTCGCGCCATCGCCGACAACCCTGACCGCGCCCGGTTGGCGGGTGTGCCGGCTCGGCGGCTGATGCTCTTGGTTTGGGCGGTCGCGGGAGGCGTCGCGGCTCTCGCGGTGACGTTGCAGGCGCCATCCGCCGGCGTGCCCCTCAACGTTGCGGCTGGTCCCGCAATCCTGCTGGCGCCGCTCGCCGCAGCGATCATCGCGGGGATGCGCTCGATGCCCGGGGCGTTCCTCGCTGGCATCGGGCTCGGTGTGGTCGAGGCCGTCGTCCGGCTCGACGTCTCGAAGCAGTCCGTGGAGGAGCCGATCTTCCTCGGCGTCATCCTGGTCGCTCTGCTGTTGCAGCACCGAAGCGAAAGTCGAGCCGACGCCGCTGACGACGCGTCGTTCTCCTCGATCGGCGCGACCCGGCCGCTGCCGGCAGCGTTGCGCCGACTGCCCGTGGTGCGAGCCGCGCGGGTAGCGATGGTCGCCGTCCTCGCCGTGGTCGCGCTGTCACTCCCGGCGATGCTGTCGGACGGCCGGCTCTACCAGGTCACATCCGGTCTGATCTTCGGCATGGCTGCACTGTCGCTGGTCGTCCTCACCGGGTGGTCGGGCACGGTCAGCCTCGGCCAGATGGCAACGGTTGGCATCGGCGCGATCGTCGCCGGTGACCTCGTCGCTCACCTCGACCTGGACCTTTTTCAGGCTCTGATGCTGGCGGGTGCCGCGGGTGGTGTCGCCTCACTGCTCCTGGGGCTGCCGGCCCTCCGCGTGCGTGGCCTCTACCTCGCAGTGACCACGATGGCCTTCGCGGTCGCTGCGAACGACTTCTTCTTCAACCCGTCGAACTTCGCGAGCGCGCTGCCGGGCGAAGTGGTCCGGCCGGTGCTGTGGAAGCGCTTCGCCCTCAGCGAGCAAGGCGACCTCTACCTGCTTTGTCTGGGTGTTCTCGCGCTCTGGGTCGTGCTGCTTGCCGGCTTGCGTCGCGCCCGTCCGGGCCGGGCGATCATCGCCGTTCGCGACAATCGGGTCGGCGCGGAGGCTGCGGCGGTGCCGAGTGTGCGGACCCGATTGATGGCGTTCACCGTTGCCGGCGTGATCGCGGGAATGGCCGGCGCGCTCGACGTGGTGCTGCTCGGTGGCGTCACCAGCCAGACCTTCCAGGTCGCTGACAGCGTCGCGGTGCTGTCGATGGTCGTGATCGGTGGTACGACGTCGATCGGCGGATCGCTCGCCAGTGTCGCCCTGATCCAGTGGATCGCCATCCAGTTCCCGACCTCACAGCTGCTGCTGACCGGTGTCGGAGTGCTGGTCGTGCTTGTCGTGTTGCCCTCAGGGCTCGCCGGGGTCGCGGAACGCCTGCGCGACTACACACTGGTGTTTCTGGCCCGCCGCCGCGGCTGGGACACCAGCGTCTGGGCCGATTCCGATGCATCGGCCGACGCAGCTGGAGCTGCGCCGGCTGTCGTGACTGCAGACTCCCCGCGCGTACCTGACGGCTCGAGCGTGTTGTTGCGGTGCTCCGGCGTCAACGCTGCGTACGGCTCGATGCAGGTGCTGTTCGGCGTGGACCTCACGGTGCACGAAGGCGAGATCGTCGCGCTGCTCGGCACCAACGGCGCCGGCAAGTCGAGCCTGCTGCGCTCGATCACCGGACTCCTGCCGGCCAAGTCCGGAACAGTTCGGTTCGCTGGGCGCGACATCACTGCGGATCAGACCGAAGGAATTGCGCGCAGCGGCCTGACGATGATGCCCGGCGGGCGCGGCATCTTCCCTTCGCTCACCGTCGCCGAGAACCTGCGGATTGCCGGCTGGCTGCATCGCAAGGACGCGGCAGCGACGAGCGCCGGCCTGGCCGAGGTGCACGAGCTGTTTCCGGTGCTCGCCGAACGGAATCATCAGCTCGCGGGCGACATGTCCGGCGGACAGCAGCAGATGCTGTCGCTCGCGATGGCCTTCCTCACCAAGCCAAAGCTGTTGTGCATCGACGAGCTCAGCCTCGGCCTCGCGCCGTCAATCGTCGCCAACCTGCTCGACGCCGTACGACGCATCCATGCCACCGGCGTCACCGTCGTGATCGTCGAGCAGTCGGTCGACGTGGCCGTAGCGATCGCCGGGAGCGCGACGTTCCTCGAGAAGGGTCAGGTGCGGTTCGTCGGATCCACCAAGGACCTGCTCGCGCACGACGAGCTGCTGCGGGCGGTCTTCATCGGAGGCACTCAGGGTGCCGCGCCGAAGAAGACGGCGAAGCGGGCCGAGAAGGCCGTCCCTCGCATCAAGGCGGAGCCGGCGCTGCGCGCCTACGGATTGCAAAAGGCGTTCGGCGGCATCGTCGCGGTCAACGACGTCAACCTCACGGTCGCCGAAGGCGAGATCGTCGGGCTGATCGGGCACAACGGTGCCGGCAAGACCACGATCTTCGATCTGCTCTGCGGATTCATCTCGGCCGACGAAGGCCGGATCTACCTCGGCGAGGACGACATCACCCGCTACCCGGCGTGGGGTCGCGCGGCGGTCGGTCTCGGCAGGTCCTTCCAGGATGCCCGGCTGTTCGGCAGCCTCACCGTCGCGGAGACGTTGTCCGTCGCCTACGAACGGCACCTCGCCAGCCGTGATCCGGTCGCGGCCGCCTTGCGGATGCCCGCGTCGAAGGCGAGCGAGGCGGCGCTCGCCGATGGCGTGGACCGGTTGATCGAGGAGTTCGGCCTCGCGGCGTACCGGCACCGCCCGACCGGCAGCCTGTCCACCGGAACCCGCCGGATCGTCGAGCTCGCCTGCGTGATGGCGCACGAGCCGCGCGTGATGCTGCTCGACGAGCCGTCCGGCGGGGTCGCGCAGCGCGAGACCGAGGCGCTCGCGCCGTTGCTGCTCAAGCTCCGCGACGAGACCGGTTGCGCGATGCTGGTGGTCGAGCACGACATGGCCTTGATCAGCAGCATCTGCGATCGGCTCGTCGCACTCGAGCTCGGCGCCGTCATCGCCGAAGGAACCCCGGCTGAGGTGCTGTCCCACCCCGCCGTCATCGCCAGCTACCTGGGAACGGATACCGATTCCGCTGTGATCAAAGGAGCGTCATGACCACCGCAGCAGCGCCGAGGATCGAAAGCGGCGGCTTCGACATCAAGCCGTACCTGGTTGGCATCGGCGGCGACCTTCCGGGGCCGGCGAACGTCATCATGCAGCTGAGCTGGCCTGAGGTCGGGTACGGCGTGATGGAGAGCAAGGTCGAGTCCGGCAGCGCGATGAAGCACCCGTACAAGCGAGCCCGTACGACGTTCACCTACCTGTCCGTGGCGATGCTCGGCAACGACGACGACCGCCGCAATTTCGCCAAGGCTGTCAACGGGCAGCACGCGCAGGTGAAGTCCGACGAGAACAGCCCGGTGAAGTACCACGCCATGAACCCGGAGCTGCAGCTGTGGGTCGCCGCGTGCCTGTACTACGGCACCCTCGACATCCACGAGAAGATGCACGGCCCGATCACCGACGAGGACGAGGCAGACCGCTTCTATCAGTACTGCTCGCGGTTCGGTACGACGCTGCAGGTCCGCGAGAGCATGTGGCCCAAGACGCGCGGCGACTTTGCCGAGTACTGGGAGTCCGGCGTACAGCGGGCCGCCATCGACGACAAGATGCGCCGTTACCTCGATGCTCTCGTGCGGCTTGAGAACCTGCCCAAGCCGATGCAGCGGCTCAACGCCGAACGGTCTCTGTTCTTCACGAAGGGCTTCCTCCCGCCGCTGTTCCGCGAGCAGATGAACTACTCCTGGTCGACTTCGGAGCAGGAGCTGTTCGACAAGAAGCTGCAGCGGCTTGGGCGGATCGACCGCAAGCTGCCCGACAACGTGAAGATCCTGCCGTTCAGCGCACTGCTCTGGGACATGCGTCGTCGCCACCGCAAGGGAACTCCGCTGGTTTGACGAACCGATAACGGATGCGAGGGTTCGCGAAGGTCGTCGTTGCGGCGCTGGTGCTTGCGTTGCTGCCGTATACCGCGGCGGCTGCGCCCTCCGACCTTGGGCACGGCAAGACAACCCACGGCGTCACCACCTTCAAGGGCGATCGCTTCCCGTACCTGCTCTACACCCCGACCTCCTATCGCGCCGGCCGCGCGGCACCGCTCGTCGTCATGGTCCACGGTTGCCAGACGACCGCTGCGCAGGAAGAGCAGATCACCAGGTTCGACAAGCTCGCCGACAGGTATGGCTTCGTCGTCCTCTACCCCGAGGTCGACCCGATCGGGAAGGCGTCGCCGGGTCCGATCGCCAACTGCTGGAAGTTCCTCTACCCGGCCGTCTACTTCCGCGGCTTCGGCGACACCGCGGCGATCGCGCAGATGACCCACGAGGTGATGCGCAAACGCGACATCGACCGGCAGCGGATCTACATGGCGGGTGTCTCCGGAGGCGGCCTGATGACGTCGGCGTCCGCTGCGACCTATCCGGACCTCTATGCGGCGGTGGGCATCGTCGAGTCGGCCGGCTACGCCGACGGGCCGTGCTTCACCGACGGTGTCGGAGTCCCGGTCGAGGCAAACGCTCAACTGGCCCACGTTGCCGAGGGAACCCACGCGCGCGTCGTACCGATCTTCACGATCGGGTCGACCGGCGACCTCGCTTTTCCGGCCGCGTGCGAGAAGAAGGCGCTGCAACAAGGGCTGCGGACCGACAACCTTGCGATCGGCACAAGCCAGACCGGACCGATCTCGTTGTCGCCGGCCGCGGTCCACCGCGGCAAGGTGCCGAAGGGACGCGCCTACACCGTCAGCACGTTCCGGGATCCGGATGGGTGCCTGATCGGGCAGCAGACGATCATCGACGGCATGCCGCACGCCTGGCCGGGCGGCAGCTCGAAGATGGGCGGCTACAGCGACCCCACCGCCCCGGACGGCGCGACGATCGCGTGGAACTTCTTCAAGCACTTCACGATGAGCGCCACCGCAATGCCGTGCGCGACGGCGGTAGCGCCATCTGACGACGCGCACGCGAAGCGGAGCTCGCCGGTCCACATCACGAACATCCAGCGGAGCGGTCCGCGGCAGGTGACGCTGACCATCTCGACGCCGGCGTTTGCGACACCCACGAAGGTGGACGTCGATCTGCCGGTCGGCTACCGCTCCCACCCGGACCGGCGCTGGCCCGTGGCGTACTTCCTCGCCGGGACGATGAACACCTACGCGTCGTTCAACCATGTCGTCGACGGCCTCGGACTGACCCGGCACTTTCCGGCGATCGTCGTGTCCCCGAACGGCGACAGCGGCTACTGGAGTGACTGGTACAACGACGGCAAGTACGGTGCACCGCGGTACGAGACCTATGTGATCCGTCAGCTCATCCCGCTGATCGACAAGAGGTTCCGGACGATCCCGAAGCGGTCGATGCGCGCCATCGCCGGCGTCTCGATGGGTGGCTCGGGGTCGATGATGCTCGCGGCCGAGCATCCGGATCTCTTTGCGGATGCGGCAAGCATCTCCGGCGCCGTCGACAGCAACCTGCCTCCACTTGCGGCGGCCGTCACCGCCAGCTCCACCTTTCAGGGCGCGCCGCCCGACGCGATCTACGGGCCGCGCGCGACTCAAGCGGTTCGCTGGCACGGGCACAACCCGTTCGACCTGGCCGACAACCTGCGCGGGCTGAACTTGCAGGTCCGGACCGCCAACGGCTTCCCGAACCCCGCGATCGGCGAGAACCTGCTCTCCGCCGACTCGGTGTCATGCGTCATCGAGTCCGGGGTGCATGGCGCGAGTGTCGACTTCCACAACCGGCTGGACGTCCTGCGCATCCGGCACCAGTGGCTGGACTACGGCGCGGGCTGCCACACGCCGCCGAACTTCAAGCGAGAGATCGTGGCGACGATCGCGGTCTTCACCGCCCAATTCCGGCATCCGGCGCCTCGGCCGAAGGTCTTCGACTACCGGTCGATACAGCCGCGCTTCAGGATCTGGGGCTGGCACGTGCGCACCGACCGGCGCCGCGCTCTCGAGTTCATGTATCTGCGCAACGTGAGCGCCCGCGGTCTCACCGTGACGGGCTCAGGCATGACGAGCATCACCACACCGCCGATGTTCCGAGGGGTGCGACGGGTGGTGGTGTCCGGTGCGGTACGCCGTGTGGTCCACCCGGATCGTGAAGGTCGGATCACCGTCGGCGTCGACCTCGGTCCGGCTGACAGCGAGCAGCAGTACACGGTTGGTGCGGTGACGCGGGACGTCAGCCGAACAGTGACGTTCTCGCCTGCGGGCAGCAGCCGCAGCTGACGGAGTCGGTCAGGCCTTGGCAGCACTTTTCAGCTTGTTGACCTCGTGGGTGAGGTCGCTGACCTGCTTGTGCAGGTCGTTGTGCTTCGACGCACTCGACGGATGGAGCAGGGCGCCGCAGTCGAGGCAGAGCGTGAGGCTCTCCCCGCCGACCTGTACCGATCTAGTCGCCATGCGGGTCACTCTAGGCGCCGACGGCGTGCACTCCTCCGTCGACGTGCACTACTGAACCGGTCGTTGCCGGGAACCAGTCGGACAACAGCGCGATGCAGGCACGCGCGGCCGGTGTTGCGTCGTCGACGTCCCAGCCGAGCGGGGCACGTTCCTTCCATACCTGCTCGAAGCCGTCGAAGCCGGGGATCGACTTCGCCGCCATGGTGCGCAGCGGCCCCGCGGCGACCAGGTTGACCCGGATGCCCGCGGCACCGAGGTCGCGGGCGAGGTAGCGCGCCGCCGACTCCAGACCAGCCTTCGCAACCCCCATCCAGTCGTACGCCGGCCAGGCGCGGGTCGCGTCGAAGTCGAGACCGACGATCGACCCGCCGTCGCTCATGAGCGGTCGCACCGCGCGGGCGAGGGCGACCAGCGAGTACGTGGAGATCTGGAGTGCCGTCGACACGTCTGACCACGGCGTCTCGCCGAAGCCGCCGCCGAGTGCGCTTGCCGGCGCGAAGCCGATCGCGTGCAGCACGCCGTCGAGACGGTCGCCGAACTCCCGGACCTCGCCGGCCAATGCGTCGAGCTCCTCGTCGACCGTGACGTCGAGCGGGAGGACGGGGACCGGCTTCGGCAGCCGCCCAGCGATGCGGGTCGTCAACGACAGGCTCCGCCCAGCACCGGTGAGGATGACGCTGGCGCCTTCCTCCTGTGCGAGCGCCGCCACCTTGAACGCGATCGATGCTTCAGTGAGCACGCCCGTGACGAGGACGGTCTTGCCGTCGAGCAGCGCCATCTCAGTGCCCCATTCCGAGTCCGCCGTCGACGGGGACGACCGCACCGGTGACGTACGACGCGGCGTCGCTGGTGAGGAACGCCGCGACGGCGGCGACCTCGTTGACCGACGCGGGCCGCCCGAGCGGGGTGCGCTCGACAATCGTGTCTCGCTGCTGGTCGGTCAGTGCCGCGGCCATGTCCGTGTCGACCAACCCAGGGGCGACGACGTTGGACGTGATGCCACGGCCGGCGTACTCGCGCGCCAGCGAGCGAGCCAGCCCGACCAAGCCCGCCTTTGACGCGGCGTAGTTCGCCTGCCCGGCCTGGCCGACCGCGCCGACGGCGCTCGAGACGAACAGCAGCCGCCCAAAGCGGGCCTTCGCCATCGCGGGCAGCACCGCTTTGGTGGCGAGCCACGAGCCGCGCAGGTTGGTGTCGAGCACCTCGTCCCAGTCGTGCTCCGGCATCCGCAGCATCAGGCCGTCGCGGGTGATGCCCGCCGAGCACACCAATACCTCGACGGGTCCGTGCTGCGCAGTGGCAGCGGCGACCGCGTCGGTGACCGACGAGGCGTCGGCCACGTCGCACTTCACGCCGAAGAGATCCTCCGGTGCGGCGCTGCCGTGGTGTGTCACGGCGACGCGATGACCGGCGTCGGCGAGGGCGCGAGCGATGCCGAGCCCGATCCCGCGGTTCCCGCCGGTGACGAGGACGGAGCGGCTCCCCTGGTCGGTCACAGCGGGATGTTCCGGTGGTCGCCGGCGCGTCGCGGGAAGGCGGTGATCGCTGCACTCACGGCGCTACGCGTCGTGTCGGGGTCGATGACCTCGTCGACCAGGCCGAGGTCGACAGCACGACCGACCCCGCCCGACGTCACTTCGTGCTCGGCGGCGAGGGCGATCTCCAGCTCGTCACGGTCCGATTCGGGGGCGGCTGCGAGGGTCTTGCGGTGGAGGATCCGCACCGCGGCGACGGATCCCATGACGGCGACCTCAGCGGTGGGCCATGCGAGCACCTTCGTCGCGCCGAGCGAGCGTGAGTTCATGGCGATGTAGGCGCCGCCGTACGCCTTGCGCGTCACGACGGTCACTCGGGGGACGGTCGCCTCCGCAAACGCGTGCAGCAGCTTGGCGCCGCGTCGTACTACGCCTTCCCATTCCTGCCGGACGCCGGGAAGGTAGCCGGGGACGTCGACGAGCACGACAAGCGGGATGCCGAACGCGTCGCACATCCGCACGAAGCGCGCCGCCTTTTCGGCACTCGCGGAGTCCAGGCAGCCGGCGAGTCGCAGCGGGTTGTTGGCGAGGACGCCGACCGGCCCGCCACCGAGTCGGCCGAGCATTGTGACGATGTTCGGCGCCCACTTCGCGTGCAGCTCGATGCCGGGTTCGTCGAGCAGCGTGTTGACGATCGGGTGCACGTCATAGGCCCGTCGCGGCGAGTGGGGGAGCAGCTCAGCCATCGGTCGGTCGGTAGCAACCTTCACCTTGGCGCGGCGATCGCTGAGCAGGCTGACGACCGCGCCGGCCTTTGCCAGCGCCTCGGCGTCCGTGGTCGCAGTGAGGTGGACGACCCCGCTCTTGCGGCCGTGCGCCTCCGGCCCGCCGAGCTGCTCCATGTCGACGTCCTCGCCGGTGACGCTGCGTACGACGTCGGGTCCGGTGACGAACACGCGGCCGGCCGGGCCGAGGACGACCACATCGGTGAGCGCGGGGCCGTAGGCGGCTCCGCCGGCTGCCGGGCCGAGGACGACGGACACCTGCGGGATCCGGCCGGAGGCCAGCGTCATTGCGGTGAAGATGCGCCCGACGCCGTCGAGCGATGCGACCCCTTCGGCGAGCCGGGCGCCGCCGGAGTGCCAGATCCCGACGATGCCGGACCCCCGCCGCATCGCGAGCCGGTAGGCGGAAACGATGACTGCACAGCCCTCAGCGCCGAGCGCGCCGCCTTGCCGCGACGCGTCGGTCGCGAACGCGACCACCTCGGTGTCGTTCACCTTGCCGATGCCGGCGACGACCCCGCAGTCCTCGGCGGCACCTCGCGCGATGGGCCGCCATTCGGTGAACAGCGCGTCGAGCCGGACGCGGGGATCCCGGTCCAGATCCAGAACCGGGGCAGCGGCCGTTGTCGGCGCGACATCGAGTGTGGTCATCAGACCTCCGTGAACGGCTGCATCAGATCGGTGCAAGCACCAGGGCCACGTCATGCCCTCCGAACCCGAACGAGTTCGACAGCGCGGCGCCGCCGGAAGAGAGGGATCGTGGCGACATCCGCACCAGATCGAGAACGGCGTCGTCGTCCGGGTCATCGAGGTTGCGGATGGCGGGTACGACGCGGTCGCGAAGCGCGAGGCAGGTCACGCCGGCTTCCAGCGCCCCGGCAGCGCCCAGCAGGTGCCCGGTGCACGACTTCGTGGCGGTGACGGCGATGCCGTCGGTCGCAGCGCCGAAGACGCGGCGCAGGGCGTTGGCTTCCGCGACGTCGCCCGCTGGGGTCGACGTTGCGTGAGCGTTGACGTGCGCGATGTCGGTGGGAGACAAGTCGGCATCGGCGAGGGCCGCAGCCATCGCGCGTGCGGCTCCGACGCCATCCGGGTCGGGAGCCGCGATGTGGTGCGCGTCGTTCGCCATCCCGGCACCGGCCACGACGGCGTAGCGGGTTGCGCCCCGAGCGATCGCGTGCGACTCCGCCTCGAGGACGACGATGGCCGCACCTTCACCGAGGACGAAGCCGTCGCGCTGCTTGTCGAACGGTCGCGACGCCTCGGCCGGCGCGTCGTGACGAGTGGAGAGCGCGCGCATCGCAGCGAACGCCGCAATCGGAAGCGGATGTACGACGGCCTCCGCGCCGCCGCACACGACAACGTCGGCGCGGCCGGACCGGAGCATGTCGAGCCCCATTGCGATGGCCTCAGCGCCGGATGCGCACGCCGACACCGGTGAGTGCGCGCCCGCACGGGCAGAGAGCTCGAGGGCGAGCGTCGCTGCCGGGCCGTTGGGCATGATCATCGGCACGGTGAACGGTGAGACGCGCCGTGCACCGCGGGTGCGCAGCACGTCGTACTGGTCGAGCACGGTTGTCAGCCCGCCGATGCCGCTCGACACGACGACGCCGAGCCGCTCCGGCTCCACCTCTGGAGCACCGGCGTCGCGCCATGCCTCGAGCCCGGCAAGCAGCGCGAACTGCTGACTGCGGTCGAGGCTGCGCAGCCGCGGTGGCGGCAGCGCGTCGGCCGGGTCGGCCGCTGCGCGGGCGGCGATGCGCACCGGCAGGTCGGCCGCCCAGTCGTCGTCGAGCAACGCCGCGCCCGACTGACCGTCGAGCAACGCACGCCAGGTCGACGGCGCGTCGCCGCCGAGCGGGGTGGTCGCACCGAAGCCGGTCACGACCACCCGGTCGGTGGTCTTGGTCATTACGCGGGGACGCCAGCCTTGGCGAGGAACTCGAGGACGTCGCCGACCGTCTTCAGCTTCGCGAGCTCGGAGTCCGGGATCGAGACGTGGAAGCGGTCCTCGGCCATCGTCGCGATCTCCACCATCGACAGCGAGTCGATGTCGAGGTCGTTGACGAACGATGCGTTCGGTACGACGCGGGCGGCCGGAATGCCGGTGGCCTCCTGCACGATCTCGCCGAGGGCGGCGAGCAGGTTCTCGTCAGACATGTGGCGGTGCTCCTTCTCTCAGGGGACGGTGACGACGGAGCCGGCCCAGGTCAGGCCGGCGCCGAAGGCGACGGTGAGGGCGAGGTCGCCGGTCGCGACCTTGCCTTCGCGGCGCAGGCGCGCCAGGGCGAGTGGCACTGACGCGGCCGAGGTGTTGCCGCTGTCGGTCACGTCGTCGGCGACGACAGCGTTCGTCGCGCCGAGCTGTTTGACGATCGCGTTGACGATTCGCAGGTTTGCCTGGTGCGGGACGACAGCGGCGAGGTCTGCCGGGTCGACGCCGGCGGCCTCGCACACCTGCTTGGCGGCCTTGCCCATCTCCGTGGTGGCCCAGCGGAAGACGGCCGGTCCGTCGAACTGAAGGCGGCGGTCGTCGTCGAGTGCGATCAGCTGCGAGTTCGACCCGTCGCTTCCGCACACCAGCGGTCCGATGCCGGGCAGGTCCGATGGGCCGACGATGGCGGCACCCGCGCCGTCGGCGAAGATGATCGCCGTCGACCGGTCCGTGGGATCGATCCACTCGGAGAGGCGCTCCGCAGCGGCCACCACGACGTAGTCGCACTGACCGTTGCGGATCGCATCCGACGCGGCGCTCAGCGCGTAGCAGAACCCCGCACACGCGGCGTTGATGTCATAGGCGCCCGCGCTCCGGGCGCCGAGGGCGTCGGCGATCTGCGCGGCTCCACCGGGGACGTGCTTGACCATCGAGCACGTCGCGAGGATGACCTGGCCGACCCGGCTCGGGTCGATCCCGGCGTCGGCGATCGCTTTGGTCGCGGCGGCGACGGCCATCTCGACGACCGTCTCGCCGTCACCGGCGATCCGGCGCGAAGCGATGCCGGTGCGCTGCTGGATCCACTCGTCGCTGGTGTCGAGGGTCTGCGCGAGGTCGTCGTTGGTGACGATTCGTTGTGGTCGGTACTCACCCAGACCCACGATGCGGCTGTGCCGTGAGACCTCACTGGCCCGGATCAACGTGCACCTGCGGGTACGGCGGAGTGCGCGGCGATCAGCTCACGCGCGGCGGGAATGTCGTCCAGTGAACTGAGGGCGACAGTGGCGATGTCCGGCGCCGCGCGGCGGATCATCGCGGTCAAGGTGCCGGCCGGTGGCAGCTCGATGACGGCGGTCACGCCCAGCTCGACGAGCCCGGTCATGCAGAGGTCCCAGCGGACCGGCTGGCAGATCTGGTCGACGAGACGTAGCAGCAGGTCGGCGCCGGAGGTGACGACCCGCCCGTCCCGGTTGCTGATCACCCGAGCGGTCGGATCTGCGGCGGCGGTGTCCGCGGCCGCCGTCGCCACTGCCGTACGTGCGGGCGTCATCAGCGGTGAGTGGAACGCACCGGCTACCGCGAGCGGCCGCACGCGCGCGCCGGGTGGAGGCTCTGCGATCAGGGCCTCGATTGCTCCACGCGTGCCGGCGGCGACGATCTGGCCCTTGCCGTTGTAGTTGGCGGCGACGCACCCAGCTCGCATGATCGCGGCGATGACTTCGGCTTCCTCACCACCGAGGACGGCAGCCATTCCGCTCTCCGGCTCAACCGAAGCGGCTGCCATCTCGCGGCCTCGGATGGTGACCAGCCGGATCGCCGCCTGGACGTCGAGCACGCCTGCCAGGCAGGCCGCAGTGAACTCACCCACGCTGTGTCCGGCGAAGACGGTGTCGCGGGGTAGCTCCAGCAGCGTCGCCGCGGAGATGCCGGCGGCGACGATAAGAGGCTGAGCGATGGCGGTGTCGGTGATGGCCTCGTCGGGCATCGACGCACCGGCTGCCGACAGGTTGCGACCGGCTGACGCCGAGCACTCGGCGAGCCGGTCCGCGACGGGAAGCTGGGTGAGCCAGGACGTGAGGAAGCCGGACTTCTGCGCTCCCTGACCGGGGGCGAGGATCGCGAGCACGGGGTCAGCCTGTTGGTTACTGACGGGTCAGGCAGCAAGCTGCGGTGCCCAAAATGGCGGCCGTACTTTGTAAGGTTCCTACAACTGCTCGGTATCCCCGTCCATCCGCCCGAGTGCGATCGCCGTCTGGACGACGTACCGCTCCCTCGCGTTGGCCAGGTCGTAACCAGAGATTTCGGCGATTCGCCGCGTCCGGTAACGAACAGTGTTCGCGTGAACGAACAGTCGGCGACCGGCTGCCTCGATCGCACCGCCGCTGTCCACAAGGGCGTCTGCCGTCTCGAGCAGAGTCGGCTCGGCGAGCAGCTGGGAGTAGACCGCGGACACCAGCGCCCTGGTGGCGCGGGCGTCCCCGGCGAGCGCGCGCTCGGGCAGCAGGTCGTCAGCCGCGACCAGGCGCGAGCCGGAGGGACGTGCCGCGACGGCACGCAGTGCGGAGAACACGTCCTGGACCGATGTCGCAGCGTCGACGAGTCCAGTGACCACGGGACCGGCGATGACGGGACCATCCGCGAAGGCGGGGAGCAGCGCGCGGGTGATCCGGTTGAGCCGCGACCCGGCGCCGACAACGACGATGAGCCGGCCGGTTTGGACTCCGGTGAGAACCTCGGCGCCGGCCTCCCGCCCGAGGCGGCGAGTGTGGGCAAGTACTCGTTCGGTCTGATCGCTGGGAGCGCCACCTGCGAGAACGATGACCTGTCCGGGGTCGCTCCAGCCCAGCGCTGACGCGCGGGAGAGCAGCGAGTCGCTCACGTCACCCCGCACGATCGCGTCGACGACCAGCGCCTCGAGCCGAGCGTCCCAGGCGCCACGCTGCTCGGCGGCGCGAGCGTAGACCTGCGCCGTGGCAAACGCGATGTCGCGCGAGTACCGCAGCACCGCCTCGCGTGCCCAGGTCGTCATCGCCGGAGTCGCGAACTCCTCGACCGACTCCTCGACGACCTCGACCGCGACCCGGATGAGCTGCACGGTTTGCTCGAGGCTGATGACCCGGGCCAGCTCCTGGGGGGCGACGGCGAACACGTCCGCGCTGATGGTCGGGCCGGCGCCTGGGTCGCGGATCCATGCCGACAGGCCACGGACGCCGGCCTGCACCAGCAGGCCGACCTGGGATCTCGGCAGTGGGGACATCGCGACGAACCAGGGAAGCGTCTCCTCCATCCGCCTTTGCGCCTTGGAGGCGAGCAGGCCCGACGCCTGGTCGACCCGTCGTGCGGTCGACTCGATCCGCGACGCGGTCGGCTGGCTCACGCCGCGAGAATGTCAGATCCCGCCAACGGGGTTTGTGAAGGGTTATCGATAGCGGGCTACCGCTAACCCTTAACAAACCCCAGCTACGAGTGGCAGTGCGTTGGTGGGTCGATGTCCAATGCCGGGTTCTCGTCGAAGAAGCCGTGGGGTCGCAGCGTGAAGCCCGTCACCTCGACCGGCATCACCGGGAAGTCCTCGGGTCGGACGACGTGGGTCGATCCGAAGCTGTGCCAGAGCACCACGTCCGTGTCGACGACGTTGCGTTGCTGCTTCACCCACGTCGGCAGACCGGTCAGCCCAGGGTTCAGGTTGGCGTAGTCACTCGCCGCGTGCAGCTCGCCCGGGTGGTAAGCCGTCACCCACAGCGCGTGCCGCGCGAAAGCGGCGCGACGAGCGATGCTCGTCTCCTCCGACGCGATCATCGTCGGGGTCGAGGCCGGGACCAGCTCGTAGCCCACAGGCTCGCCGACTGCGTTGCGCACAGACGGGTTGACGATCTTCCAGCGCCTGCCTAGTGCCGGGTTCCCGTCGCGCGGTCCCTCGGCGTCGACGATGGTCTCGGACTGCTCCCACGTGTGGCCACCAGTCGGGACGACCTCGGTCTCCACGATCGTGTTGCCCCGGCCGTCGATGTCGAGGTCGAGTCGCGCGCAGAACAAATGCTGATGGTGCGCGCCCGCGAGGCCAGGCAGCACGAGCCGCGTTCCCACGGGCGCAGTGCCGTCGTCGTTGGCCCGCTCGGTCTGGATGATCCCGGTGAGCTGGATCTCCAGCTGGATCTTGGCGTCGGTGTAGAAGTACCAGCGGAAGGCGTACTCGTAGTTGCCCGCCGTGATCACGGAGTTCACGACGAACCGTCGGCTGCGCCGCGACTCGACCCCGCCGGAGTGAAGGTCGGTGTGCTTCCACGCCAGGCCGTGGTCCTCCTCGTGCAGACAGACGGCGTTCTTCACTGTGTAACCGTTGCCGAAGTCGTCGACGAAGACCTGGTCGGCGTAGGTGATCTCGCCGAGACAGTCGCAGCCGAGCGTCAGCGAGTTCACGAACTTGCCCATCGACAGCTCGCCGGCATCGAAGGTGTTCTTCCAGCGGGTGCTCGGGGACAGGCCCGCATACGGCACGACCATCTCCGACACCGACAAGCGGTGCGCGATCGATCGATCTCGATACGTCACGTTCTGGATCACGAGCCCAGTCACCGGGTGGACGGTGAACCGCAGGCTCCAGCCCTCCCAGGACACGTGGTTGCCGGTCACGACGTACGACGTTCCGTGCGGCTGCGTGATCTCGATCGGCTTCGCGGTCCCGCGCGGGGTCCGTGCGTGCTCGCCGTCGTAGCGGTTGATCGTGCGCGGCACCTCGCACGCGTCGACGTCGAGGACGTCGAGCACCTCGTTCGTGTCGAGATCGACGGTGGCAACGAGGCCGTCGAGCGGGTGGGCGTAGCCGTTGTCATACCCGTCCGCGCGCCAGTAGCCGACGACGCGCGCGATCCGCCGGGTCCGGCCGTCGGGCAGCGTCTCCCACGGCTCGTCGAACCGGCCGGCCGGCCATGGGTCGAGCTGCACTGTCGTCATGTCATCTACGCCGCGCGCCTGGCAGGCCGCGACGAAGCGTGCGTCCCCGCGGGCCGCCTCTCCTGCGGCGTACAGCTCCATCGCGCCGTACGGCGGGTGCGAGTCCTCCGCCTGCTCGAGGGTGTCGATCTCGCCGCGCGTGACCGAAACGACGACGTTGTAGGCGATGCCCGACTTGGGGCAACGCAACAGGTAGCGAACGCGTCGATCGACCGGCGCGCCGGGGACGTGCGCCGCGAGCTCGTCCTTCGAAGGTTCGTAAAGCGCGCCGACATGCACGACCACCTGGTCCGGGATCCGATCGTCGGCCTGCCAAATGGCGGTCGCAGCGCGGACCTCGTCCTGGGTCAGCGGGTCGAGCGGGTGCGGCTGGTCCGGTGACGCGTCCGCTGTCATCGCGCGGAACCTGACGCTGGTGTCATGTTTTGCACCTCCAAAGAATCGCACGCACGTCGCTAACCTCAACCCATGAGGCGTGGGGGGATCGTCGGAGTTGTTGCGCTCGCGGTTTGCGGCCTGCTGACGCCGTCCGCCGTCGCCCGGCCGGCGGAGGCGCAGGCGCCGGTTCTGATCACCGGCTTCTTCCAAGCCTGGGAGAAGACAAGCCTGATCACGGACAGTGCCGGGGCCCTCGACACGGTGGGGGTGGACGGCGTCTCCCTGACCCACAACGGCGCGGGGGTGCGCGCGCCGGATGCCGGCATGGTGAAGGCCGAGTCGGTTGCGCAGCACGCTGGTCTACGCGCCGAGTTCCTGATCTCGAACTGGGACCACGGCTTCTCCACCAAGCTGGCGCGCGGGCTGCTCAGCAACCCGCAGAACATCGCGAAGGTCGCGGGGAAGATCGCGAAGTACGTCGATGACCAGAGCTGGGACGGCGTCTCGATCGACCTCGAGCGGTTGCACGCCAGGGACTCGCTTGGTCTCGTCCGGTTCCTTCAGGCGATGCGCGAGCAGCTTGCGGTCGGTCGCAGCATCAGTGTCTGCATCTCGAACTCGATCACTTCTGCTGAGTACGCCGACCGCGGCTACGACCTCGAAGGCATCGCGCAGAACGTCGACCGCATCATCCTCATGGCCTATGACCAGCACGGCCCGTGGAGCCGGCCGGGACCGGTGGGCGGACTCGGTTGGCAGCGCAAGGGCCTGAACGTGATGTTGCAGCACGTTCCCGCGGCGCAGGTTGACCTCGGTCAGGCCGGCTATGGCTACGCCTGGCGACCCCACGGCACTCACACCGTCAGCGATGCGCGGGCGCGCTACCTCGTGAAATCCGATGGTGCGACTGCGCACTTCGACGCTGCGGCCGGGGAGTGGCACGCGCGGCTTTCCGACCGCTCCGTCATCTGGTGGGCGGACGCACGGTCGCTACGGCTGCGCCTCGACATTGCGCGAACCCGCGGCCTGCATGGTGCAGCGGTATGGGACCTCGGCCAGTCCGACCCGATCACCCAGTAGCGCCGGCCCCTGCGGGCTATTTGGGGGCTTTGGTCTTGGCGGCGGCTTTCATCTGCTTCTTGTACTCGCGGACCTTGAGCAGCGAGGCCTGGTCGGTGATGTCCGCGACTGACAGCAGCGAGCCCTTCTTGCCGAACTCGCCGGCCGCCTCGCGCCAGCCGCGCGGCGTCACGCCGTACTGCTTGCCGAGCAGAGCCGTGAAGATCGCGGCCTTGTGCTTGCCGAAGCCCGGCAGCTTCTCGATCCGCTTGCGCAGCTCGGCGCCGTTCTTCGCCGTCGTCCAGATCGATGCGGGGTCACCGTCGTAGTCCGTGACGACGATCCGGCAGAGCTCCTGGACCCGGCCTGCCATCGACGCGGGGAAGCGGTGGATCGCCGGCGGTTTCGCGAACACCTTCGCGAGTGCCTCAGGGTCGTAGTCGGCGAGCTCTTTCACGTCGAGCTGGTGGCCGAGTCGCTGGGTGAGAGTAAGCGGGCCGGTGAACGCGTGCTCCAGCGGGATCTGCTGGTCGAGCACCATGCCGATCAGCAGGGCGAGCGGATCGCTTGAGAGCAGAGCGTCGGCCTCTGGTTGCTGCGCAAGACACAAGGAAGCCACGAGGTCACGGTAGACGGTGGGGGATGATCGCGCGATGCGAGCCAGGTACCTCCTTCCCGCTGTCCTCACCGCCGGCGCCGTCCTCGCCGGGTGCTCCTCGAGCGGCTCGAACGCCTCGGGGCCGCCTGCTGCGACGCGGACGCCCACCATCGTGATGCCGAGCTCGTCGCCGACGCTCACTCCGACTCCGGTGCCGCTGCCGACGGGCGTGCCGAAGGTGAGGGAGTCGTTCAGCGTGCTGCCGTGTCCGTCCGATCCGACCTCGACGTTGGACATGGAGGGCTGCGCTGAGCACCGGATTCGCGCCCTCGATCGCCAGATCAACTCGCTGACGAAGATTCTCTTCGGGGAGTTCAGCGACAACGGAAAGCAGAACCTCATCGCCGCGCAGGCTGGCTGGGACAGCTACCGGCACGCCGAATGCCAGAGCGAATCCGACGTCTACGAGGGCGGGACGCTCGCCGGGGTCGTGGCGGTGAATTGCTTCGCGCGGCTTGCCGCTGAGCGGCTCAAGGCGCTCCAGGGGATGCAGGACTCGCTCGGCGAGTAGTCCGTCTGAAAACCATCCTTGTCAGATGGTGGCGCTCCGGCGTACCTTGACCGCAATGCGAACAGCGACGTTTTCAGATAGCGCCAGCGAGGTCGAGGGGCGTGCGTACGCCGGGCGCTCCGCTGCCGAGCGCGACGCCGAGCGTCGCGAGAAGCTCAAGGCCGCGTCGCTGGAGATGATCGGAACCCAGGGCTACGTCGCGACGACGGTCGAGAGGATCTGCTCGCAGGCTGGGGTCTCGACGCGTCACTTCTATCAGCTGTACGAGACGAAGGAAGACGCGTTCGTCGACGTCTACCGCGACCTGATGGCGGAGTCGTTCCAGCACGCGCTGGCCGCGTTTGGTGACGACAACGAGCGTCCGATGGCCGAGCGGGTCGCGGCGGCGTTCGTCGCCTACCTCGGTCCGATGTTCGCCGATCCGCGGGTCGCGCGGCTCGCGTTCGTCGAGATCATGGGGGTGAGCCCTCGGGTCGAGGAGCTGCGAATCAGCTTCCGCGAGCGGCTGATCGAGCTGGTCGAACGCGAAGGCCGCGCAGCGGTCAAGCGTGGCGAGATCGAGCGCCGCGACTTCCGCTTCGCGGCGCTTGCGCTGGTCGGTGCTGCGAACGCCACGGTCTACGACTGGATGAGCAAGCCGTCGCGTCCGACCAACTCAGCGATGGAGTCGGCGCTCGCGAACCTTGCGATCACCTTGCTCGTTGCCCCTCCGAGGAGGAACCAGTGAGAGCACGGCTGAGTCTTTGCCTCGCGGCGCTGACGATCGTTGTCGGTCTACCGGTCACCGCGGCGCTACCCGCATCGGGCGCGGGCGTGCCGATCGCGTCGAGCATCCCGGAACCAGAACAGGACCCGTTCTACAAGGTGCCGGCCGACGTCACGCACTACCGCGACGGCGACGTCATCCGCTCGCGGGCGATCCAGGCGTACGGCTGGGCGGTCCCGTTGCCCGGCCGTGCCTGGCAGGTGCTCTACCGGACCGAGGACTTCCGCGGACGGCCGTCAGCGACCGTCACGACGATCATGGTCCCCGACTCTCCGTGGCCCGGCAACGGGCCGCGCCCGCTCGTCTCCTACCAAACCGCAGAGGACGGCGTCGCCGGGCACTGCGCTCCGTCGTACGCACTCCGCGGCGGCGTGAATGCCGGCTTCGAGAACTCCACGGCTGAAGCGTCGGAGATGTTCTCAGCGCTCCAGCAGGGCTGGGCGGTCAGCGCGCCCGACTACGAGGGCCCGCAGTCGACCTTCCTCGTTGCCGGCACTGAGGCGCACGGCGTCCTCGACGGGATCCGGGCGGCGCGCAACTTCCGGCCAGCCGGCATCTCGCGCAGCTCCGCGGTCGGACTGTGGGGCTACTCCGGTGGCTCATACGCCAGCGTTGTCGCCGCCGAATACCAGCCGCGCTATGCCCCGGAGCTGCCGATTCGTGGGATTGCGCTCGGCGGGCTCGTCGGAAGCGTGCGCGCGTCGATCGACGACTTCGACGGCAGCGTTGCGGGCGGCGCGATTCCGATGGGCATCAATGGGTTTCTGCGTGCGTACCCGAAGCTGCATCTGTTGCAGTACCTCAATGCAACCGGTCGCCGTGACGTCGCTGCAACCGCGCACGACTGCATCGCGGAAGCCGTCGCGCGTTACCCGTTCTTGTCGACCAAGGACATCGAGGCGAAGCCGCATGCGTTCGACTTGAAGCCGGTTGCCCGCATGCTGTGGCGCAATAGCCCGCTGGGAATCGCAGGTACGCCGAGCGCGCCGATCTACCACTACCACGCGACCAACGACGAGCTCGCGCCGTTCGGTCCGGCGATGGACCTGGTACGTCGTTTCTGTCGCAGCGGTGTGGTCGTGCAGCACGTGCAGACGCCTGCGGGTGAGCACCTCAGCGAAGCCGCGACCGGTTCGCCCGGCGCGCTCCGCTTCCTCGGTAACCGCTTCGCCGGCAAGACACCGATCGACGACTGCGCCGACCTGCTCAAAGGTTGAATGCGGCTCGCAGGCTGGTGGCAGTTGCTGCCTTGCGGAGATAGCCGACGCCCAGCAGCTGTTCCGTCGTGCGGAGCAGCGCATAGTGCGTGAAGTGGCGATGTGACCGAGTGCCCGGCGTGACCGTCGGACCGATCACCACCGTGGCGACCTGGTTGGAGCTGGCGGAGTAGTCGTTCTCGTCCCAGGTGACGAACACGACGGTGCTGCCGTTGCGATAGGTCCGCGAGGCTGTGATGCGGTTCAGCCAGGAGCCGAGCCACGAATCGGCGGTCGCAGTTGAGCAGTCGTGACCGTCGTCGCAAAGGTTCGGTGTGACGAAAACGAAGCCGGGGAGGTGACCCGCCGCGAGGTGACGAGCGAACCGCCCCTTGGTTCCGCCCATCGCCAGATCGCTCGCCCGGCACGACTTGCGTAGCGCGCTGTAGTAGACGGCGGGGTTGTGCCGAGCTGCGTATTTGTCGTAGGACCGCTCGTCACATGGGTGTCGCATGTTCTCGGCATACGCGCCCCAGCCCGCGCCGCTCTGGTCGAGCTGGCTGAACAGTGACCGGCCTCCGACCGGGCACGAGCTGGGGTCGCAGTCGTCCTTGATCCCGTGTGTCGATCCGGACGTGGCGGCGAGGTAGTTGGCGAGTGACGGGTGCGTGATCGCGTCGTAGTTGGTCGCAACCCCGCAGGCGTTCGCATATGAAGCGAGGTTCTTCGCGCCGCCGGATCGGCCCAACACCTGGTTGTAGGACCGGTTCTCCATCCAGATCCAGATCACGTGCCGGTACGTCGCGTGGTCCTCCCAGCCGCAGGGCGCGTGCCGTCCGCTCAAGGCGGACTCGGTCGAAGCCAGTTTCGAGGAAGCGGCTGAGACACAGCCCATCGTCGACGCGAGGGCAACGACCACGTAAACCAGGCGCCGGAGCACGTACCTACGCTAGGCGCGTGGAGATTTGGTACAACCCGAAGTGTTCGAAGTGCCGGATTGCGAAAGAAGCAATCGAGGAAGCCGGACTTGCGTTCAATCTGCGCTACTACCTCGAAGACGCGCCGAGCGAGGCCGAGCTCCGCGATGTGATCGGCCGGGTCGGACTCGAGCCGTGGGAGATCTGCCGCACCGGCGACGCTTCAGGACTAGGGGTCACGCTGCCTGCGGCTAAGGACGCCGATCACCGCGAGGAGTGGATCGCGACACTGCTCGCGACCCCTGCGCTGATCCAGCGCCCGCTGGTCATTGCTGACGACGGCACGGCGTACGTCGCACGTGACCCTGACGCGGTAGCCGCATCGATCGACCACTCGAAGTAGGAGCTACTCGGGCAGGAGCTCCGGGCGGGGGTGCACCGAGCCCTCGCCCCGGTCGTGCTGGTGCAGGCTGAGATGCGCGTGCTGGTGCTCATCGGCGCCGTAGCGGTCGACCTCGGGATGCTGGTGGGGGGCAGCCGGCGAGCGCGGGTCACGCTCGCGGCGCGCAAGCAACGCCACAAGTCCGACCATGATCACGGCGAGGGCTGACCAGACGAACAGCCGGTGCACGCCGAGTCCGCCCGCCCTCGTCGGGTAGTCGAACCAGTCGGCGTAGGAAGCGCCGAGCGGCCGGGTGAGCACGTAGGCGATCCAGAACGTGACGATTGAGTTCGCGCCGAGGCGGTAGGCGACCAGCGGCAGCACGATCGCCCCCGTGAACATCAGAGCGGAGCTGAAGAAGCCGAGGTGCAGATCGCCCGCAGTCCAGTCGCCGGTAGCAGTGCCCAACGCGAAGGTCGCGAGCACCGCTGCCCAGTAGAAGCGCTCGCGGCGACGCGTGGTGATGCTGTGAATCGACAGCGTCCCTTCGTTCGCCCACCAACGCCAGAAGACCAGTCCGAGGACGACTGCGTAGAACGCGGTGACGATCCCGTAAGGAACGCCGAGGAACTGGTGCAGCGAATCAGCCGCCATCGTGCCGAACGTGGCCACCATCGCGATCGCGAACCAGTACGTCGCGGTGTCGTAGCGGCGAGTTCCGAACTGCCGGCGCAACGCGTAGATGAAGAGCGCTGCAGATATCAACGCGCCAACTCCGGCCAGCGCGACGTTGCTCGGCCCGTCCAGGAAGTCGGCGAGCGCCTCGCCCATTGCTGTGCTGGTGATCTTGATGATCCAGAACAGCGCCGTGATCTCTGGCACCTTCACAGCGAGCGGTGCTGAATCCGTCGCCGGCTCTACGACCCGCGACAGGGCACGGGTCAACGCGTTGCTGGGCACGTTCCATGGTCGGCACTGAGTCTGAGGGTTTGGTTAAACGCTGTCTCGATGCTGCGGTGAACTCGAGCGGACCCGCTACTTCCAGACGCGGAGGTAGTCGACGAGCGTCGTGGCCGGCAGCGGCGTACCAGCCGTCGGTGCGTTACCACCCACGCCGAGCGCCTGGGTAAGCGAGAGGAAGAACGGCTGGTCGAACGGCGCCGGGCTTGCCGCGTTCGATGCCTTGTAGTTGTCGACGAGGCATGTGTTGCCGTCGTAGGTCAGGGTGATTCGGCCGGGCTGCCACTCGACGACGTAGTTGTGGAACTGCGTCACATCGATCAGGCACGTGTAGTCGTTGGTCACGATGTTCGTGTTCGTCGCCGTGTTGACGGTCAGCTTGTTGTAGTCGTAGTGCAGATACGGGATGTAGCGGTCCGAGTACTGGCTGTAGAACTCGGCGAAATCGATCTCACCGGAGCCCGGGTAGGTGCCGTACTTCGTCGGGTTGTCCGGCCACAGCCAGAACGTCTCCTGGACTCCCGGCACCGTGACTTGCGGAAGCTTGGCGCGGACCTCGAACCGCCCGTACACCTGGCTGAAGAGGCGGTACGTCATGACCTCGCCGCCCAGGTACTGCGTCGAGAAGCTCTTCAGGGCATTCGTGCCGGCACAGGTGAACTTCGCCGCGGTCTTGACCACCGAGATGTGCAGGTAGCCGCCTGACTCGGAGATGGTGTTCGGGTTGTCGACGTAGCAGACCTTGTAAGGCGCCTTGCCCGAGGTGAAGTTGCTCCCGGACGTGAGCTGTGGCACCCAGGACGTCCGGTCGAGGGCACTTCCGTCGAACTCGTCGTCGAAGCTGCAGACCCACGCCGAGCCGTCTGGTTTGGTCAGGGTCGTCCCGCCGCAGTTGCTGTTCGGCTGGGCAGTCGCAACTGCCGTGCTCGTGATGACCGACCCGGACAACGCAGCAACGATCCCAGCGGCGGCGAGCAGCCTGCGACTCTTCACGACCCGGTTCTCCTCAGCCGTCGAACCCCGAGAAGGCCGCGTCGGTCTCCTCCTCAAGCGCAACGATCAGCTCGCGGGCGGGTAACGCCCGCCCCTGCGCAACGCCGTGACCGGCCCACAACGACAGCATCGAGCTGTCACCCGTCGCCGCGGCACGCCGACGAAGCTCCCGGGTGAGCTTGTTCATGACCGGATAGGCCGGCACCGGAATGCTGGCGAGAGCCTGACTGAGCTCGTTGCGTATCCCGCGTGCGGCTCGGCCGGAGAACGCTTTCGTGATCACGGTGTCGGTGTCGCGCGCGCCATCGAGCGCCGCACGGTACGGCGCCGACGTACCCGCTTCGGGGCAGCGCAAGAACGCCGTGCCGAGCTGCGCCGCGCCAGCACCGCTGACCAGAGCCGCGGCAATACCGCGGCCATCCATGATTCCGCCGGCTGCGATCAACGGAAGGTCCACCGCTTCGCGCGCCGCGGCAACCAAGGTGCTGATGCCGACCAGGCTGTCCTCCGGTGGACCGATGAAGCCACCGCGATGCCCACCGGCCTCGGTGCCTTGCAGGCAGATCAGGTCGACGTCGGCGTCACGCAGGGCGATCGCCTCCGCGAGTGAGGTGGCAGTGCCGCAGGTCAGACTGCCCGCGTCGCGCAGTGCGGCGAGCAGCTCGGGCCGCGGGACTCCGAAGGTGAAGCTGAACAATGGCACGCGCTCGGCGGCGATCACCTCGAGCTGGGCCTCGAAATCCTCGGCGTACGGCGGGTCGGCAGTGAGCTCGACGTCGTACTTCGCCGCGAACGGTCGTAGTGCCTCGATTGCCGCCGCGATGACGCCCTCGTCGATTTCATAGGAAGTAGGGACGAACAGGTTGACGCCGAATGGCTTCGACGTCAGTCGGCGAACCTCGGTGATCGCGGCGCGGACGGCGTCGGGAGTGTCGTAGCCGCACCCGAGCACGCCGATGCCGCCCGCCTCGCTGACGGCGGCGGCAAGCGCGGGAGTCGACGGGCCGCCCGCCATCGGCCCACCAACGATCGGCAACGAGATTTCCAGCGCACGGGTCGCCACCGTCTCTCGCCACGCCATGCCTCTTCCTACCTCTCCGGCGGTCAAGCGCAGAATGGCGGTATGAGCGAGCCTGCCGAGTCCGCGTCTACGTCCGCCCCTGGCCGGTCTCCGGCCGACGTCGTATTGGCGTTCCTCAACGCGATGGCCGACGGTGACACCGAGGCAGTGCTCGACCTCGTCGCCGACGACCTGGTCTACGAGAACGTCTCGTTGCCGACGATTCGCGGCAAGCAGCGCTTCAGCAAGGGCCTGCACGACTTCAACCGGCGCGGAATCACCTTCGCGGTCCGGATTCACCGGATCACTGAGAGCGGTACGACGGTGATGACGGAGCGCACAGACGGGCTCGGCTATCGCCGCTTCTATCAGCAGTTCTGGGTTTGCGGCGTGTTCGAGGTGCACGACGGGGTCGTCACGCTGTGGCGCGACTACTTCGACTGGCGCGACATCGCGGTGTCCGGGCTGAGGGGTCTCGCCGCAATCGCGATCCCGAGCCTGCGCGCAACGATGCCCGACTGATGCTTCCCACTTCGGACCTGCTCGACCGGATTCGCGGCGCCGTCATCGGCGACGACACATTGATGGAGGGACCGTACGGCGCCCGCCGCGTCACCTATGCCGACTACACGGCAAGCGGCCGCGCGCTCGCGTTCATCGAGGACTTCATCCGCGAGGCCGTGCTCCCGACGTATGCGAATACCCATACCGAGTCGAGCGGAACCGGGCGACAGACCACCCAGCTTCGTGAGGAGGCCCGCCGGATCATCAGGGACGCGGTGGGGGGCGACGAGGACACCCTCGTCATCTTCACCGGATCGGGCGCGACCGGCGCGATCGACAAGATCGTTCGCATTCTCGGGCTGCGAATCCCCTCGCAGCTCGAGGACACCTATTCACTGTCGTCCGCCATCCCGCCGTCGCAACGTCCGGTGGTGTTCGTGGGCCCGTACGAGCATCACTCGAACGAGCTTCCGTGGCGCGAGTCGATCGCTGACGTCGTCGAGATAACCGCCGACCACGACGGTCACATCGATCTGGAGGCGTTGAGCGCTCGACTGGAGCAGTACGCCGAACGTCCGCTGCTGATCGGCTCGTTCTCGGCGGCCTCCAACGTCACCGGGATCGTCACCGACACCGCCGCAGTCGCCCGCCTGCTGCATCGCCACAACGCCCTCTCGTTCTGGGACTTCGCTGCAGCCGCGCCGTACATCGCGATCGAGATGTCACCGAGGGGCGATCCAGAAGCGCGCCTCGACGCGGTGTTCTTGTCGCCGCACAAGCTGATTGGCGGCCCGGGTACGCCGGGGGTGCTCGCGATCCGCCGCGAGCTGGTGACGAACCGCGTTCCGTCGGTCCCCGGCGGAGGCACGGTCGCCTACGTAAACCCGCAGGAGCACGTCTACCTGGACGACCAAGTGGTGCGCGAGGAGGGCGGCACCCCGGACATCATCGGCGCCATCCGTGCCGGGCTGGTCTTCGCGCTGAAACGCGACGTGGGAGTGGCGCAGATCAAACAAGTCGAGGATGCGTTGCTGCGTCGCGCGGTCGATGCCTGGTCGGACGAGCCCGCAATCGAGATCCTTGGCAATCTCGACGCCGAGCGGCTTTCGATCATCTCCTTCGTCGTGCGCCGCCCCGGTGGCCGTTACCTGCATCACAACTTCGTGGTCGCGCTCCTCAACGACCTGTTCGGCATCCAGGCGCGAGGCGGCTGTTCCTGCGCTGGTCCGTACGGTCATCGACTGCTCGGAATCGACCTGGACGCCTCGCAGGCCTTCCAGCACGAGATCGCTGCCGGCTGCGAGGGAATCAAGCCGGGTTGGGTGCGAGTGAACTTCGCCTACTTCCTGGACGAGGCGGTCGCGGACTATCTCATCGACGCCGTTCGATTCGTGGCTCGCGAAGGCGATCGCTTTCTGCCCGACTACCGGTTCGACCCGAAGTCGGGCCTGTGGCGGCACCGGCAGATGAAGGAGACGTCACCGCTGCGGCTGTCTGACATCTCGTATGACGGGGTGCCCGACGGTGGTTACTCGGCCCACGTCGCGCGGGCCGACGCTTCGATCCTCACCGACTATCTGGCGGCAGCCCGTGAGCTGGCCGAGCAGCGAGAACGCCCCGGTCCTGACCCGACGCCGATCGGGCTCGATCCGGACGCGGAAGCGTTGCGCTGGTTTGACCTGCCGGCGGTCTGCCTGAGCTGACCTTCATCGCCCATCCCCGCGAGTCATCACAAAAGGGACCTAAGGCCCTATTGTGGCAAATCTTTCTCTGTCAACGATTGCAGTGCTGGCGACGTTGAACAGGCGATGTTGCCCAAACGAAGGACCCTGATCATGTCGCAACCGCAGAACTTCTTCTCCCGCCGCGCGCTCGGGTTGCTCGCAGCAAGCGCGCTCACCGTCGGAGGCTGGACGCTTCCGGCAGTGGCGCAGGCGAGCCACGCCACCGCCAAGCACCCGGCTGCCAATCACGGCTCGGCGACCTGCTTCGGCCACCGGGCCACGATTGTCGGCACGTCGAAGGACGACGATCTCCGCGGAACCCCGGGTGACGACGTCATCGTCACGTTCGGCGGCAACGACACGATCAACTCCGGCAAGGGCCACGACCTGATCTGCGCTGGCGCCGGCAGCGACACCATCAAAGCCGGGCCACAGAACGACCGGGTCGATGCGGGTAGCGGCGCGGACTCGATCATCGGCGGACGCGGGAACGACTCGATCCTCGGCGGTGCCGGAAACGACCGCATCGTCGCGAACCTGGGCGACGACATTCTTGACGGTGGCGCCGGTGACGACTCGATCGACGGTGGCAGCGGTGTCGACCGGATCAACGGCGGCGACGACAGCGACAGTCTCGTCGGCGGCCCCGGTGACGACATCGTCGACGGGGGCGCGGGCGACGACAACATCGACGGCGTCACCGGCCAGGACCGCCTGTCGGGCGGTGCCGGTGACGACACGGTGGCGGGTGGCAGCGACAACGATGTCGTCCACGGTGACGATGGCAACGACAGCATCCAGGGCAACGAGGGCAACGACAAGCTCTACGGCGACGCCGGCAACGACGACCTTGAAGGCAACGACGGATGCTCCTGTGGAGGGGGCAAAACGCGCGGGAACGACCTCGTCGATGGTGGCAGCGGTAGCGATGCCGTCGACCTGTGGCGCAAATCGCGGTCCGGCTCCGGCATCACGGTCGACCTCCCGCACGGCAAGGCCACGGGTGACGGCACGACGACTCTCGTGAACGTCGAGTCCGCAAATGTGACAAGCGACAACGAGAACACGTTGATCGGTGACGCGGCCGACAACAGGTTCGACTCGGAGTCCGGGACCAACCACGTGACCGGCGCGGGTGGCAACGACACCTTCGTGTCCGGCGGCGACTCCGACGGCACCGACGATTTCGACGGCGGCCCGGGCTCCGACACCGCCGACTTCAGCCGCGCGTACACCCCGAATGGTGTGTCCGTCGACCTTCGCCTCGGAATCGCCCACTCGAGCCGCGAAGAGTCGCTGACCTCCGTGGAGAACGTCACCGGCTCGGATGGTTCGGACAACATCACCGGTAGCGACGCGGCGAACGTCCTTCGCGGCGGTGGCGGCGACGACGTCATCTACGGCGGCGCCGGCAACGACAAGATCTATGGCGGCGAGGGCGACGACCAGCTCGCTCCGGGGGTGGGCGACGACGTCGTCGACGGCGATGACCCGATGTCGGTCAACTCGGCTCCGCAGTACCAGACCGACAAGGTCAACTACAGCGACGCTCCCAACCCCGTGCACATCGACCTGGCGGCTGGAACGGCAACCGGCGATGGCAACGACACGTTCGTCAACATCGACAACGCGTCGGGATCCATCAACGACGACACGATCGTCGGTGACGATAACGCCAACGAGCTGGCGGGCAGCGGCGGCAACGACACCATCGACGGCGCTGGCGGCGACGACACTTTGATCGGTGGCGACGGGAACGACCACCTCGACGGCGGCCCGGGGCAGGACATGATCCAGTTCCGCACCTCGCCGGCAGCCGTGACCGTTGACCTCGGGGCCGGCACTGCGAACGGCCAGGGCAGCGACACGTTGACCAACATCGAGAACATCACCGGTTCGGTTTTCGACGACACCCTCACGGGCGATGACAACGCGAACGAGATTCACGGCGGCTACGGCGACGACGTTCTCAACGGCGCCGGTGGCAACGACCTGATTGCCGACGTGAGTGGCGACGACACCATCAACGGCGGCGACGGTGACGACCGCATCTTCGGTGAGGTCGGCGACGACACGATCGCCGGCGGTGCGGGCAACGACAGGTTCGTCGATGCCGCCGGCGCCGACGCCTACGACGGCGGTGCCGGTTCGGACACGATTACGTACGCGAACTCGGCAGTCCCGATCAAGGCGGATCTCGTCGCCGGGACGATCAAGGGCGCGGACACCGACACGGTGACTGCGGTCGAGAACGTCGTCGCGACCGACTACGCCGACATCATCCACGGTGACGACGCCGACAACATCCTCATCGGCGGCGTTGGTCGGGACCAGCTCTTCGGCGCCGGCGGTACCGACGTTCTGCAGGGCGGTGCCAATGCCGACGTGCTCGACGGTGGCGCCGGCTCTGACTCGGTGGACTTCAGTGACTCGACTCGGGCTGTGAAGGTCGACCTCACGGCGGGGTTCGCCAACTACGACGGCGGCGACCGCCTGACCAATGTCGAGAACATCACCGGCTCGCAGTACGCCGACGTGCTGAGCGGCGATGAAGGCGCGAACACGATCCTCGGGGGCGACGGTGACGACACGATCTTCGGTCGTGGCGGCGACGACAGCCTCGACGGGCAGGGCGGCAACGACATCGTCGACGGCGGTGACGGCGTCGACCACTGTGCCGGCGAGCACGTCGGCAACTGCGAGGCTTAGCCGAAGGTAAACGCGTAGGCCTTGATCCCGGGGTCGAAGCTCAGCTGCAGCACGCCGTGCTGTGGCTGAGCTCCGGCCAGGATCGTGTAGAGCGTCGGCACGCCTGACACGTGCTTGGCAGGGAGCGGCTTCCCGTTGAGCGTCGCGGTGACGTCGCCGGTGCCTGCCATCACGAGGTAGATGTCCGTCGCGTTCACCTGGAGTCGAAGTGAGGCGCCCGGCCCGGCCTGGATGTCCTGCGCCCCGACGGTCCAGGCCCCGCCGTAGGTCAGATGGTTGGCCGGCAGCGACGACGCATATGTATAGGTGCGCTGTACATCGTGGGCGACCGGCGTCCCGACGTACCGCTCCAGCCGGTCGTAGCCGAGGTAGCTCTCGGGGGTCGACTGCCGCATTGGCGTGCGGTCCGGGATGGCGGTCGTCGCAGGGAGATGACTGGCCCCGGCTGCAGTCAGCAGCGCGCGGATCGCCGCCTCCGTCACGCCGTAGTCGCCTTCGCCGACCGACCCGTAACGAACCCGGCCGGTCGCGTCGATGAGGTACTCAGCCGGCCACGAGTTGTTGCCCCACGCGTCCCACGTTCCGTAGTCGTTGTCCATCGCCACCGGGTACTGGACCTTCAGCCGTGCCACCGCGGCCGCAACGTTGTTCGGGCTGTGCTCGAAGTCGAACTCCGGCGTGTGGACGCCGATCACCTCGAAGCCGTCGGCGTGGTACCGGGAGTACCACGCCTCGACGTGGGGAAGGCTGCGAAGACAGTTGATGCACGAGTAGGTCCAGAAGTCGATCAGCACGACCTTGCCCCGAAGCTGCGGTAGCGACAGGGCGGCGCCGCCTGGCGTGTTGAGCCAGCGGGTGACGTCCGCGAAACCAGGCGCGAGGCCGTAGCTCGGCAGATCGGCGGCCGACACCATCGGCACCGAGTCCGCCATCGGCGTCAGCGCAGGAGAGGGGCGGCCACCGTTCAGCGCCTCCTGCAGGTGCTTCGCCTGTTGCGACTCGTGCGGGTTCCCGATCCGGTTGAGGTCGGCCGTGATGGACGAGCTGTTCGTGAGGTGCCGCTCGATTGAGGCGGTGTACGACGGGATCGACGTCTGCAAGGACGTCGCGGCGCCGAACGTGATCGCGACGGCGCTCGCCAGCAACATCGCGCCGCCCGCCTGACGTACTCGAACCGCGTGCGCCCGCAGCCACGCCACCGCCGTCGTCAGCCGCTCGGTCAGGAGAACCAGCGCAAAGATCGGCGCTGCGATGCCGAGCGAGTACGCCGCCGTGAGGGCGACCGCGCCGAGCCCGAATGATCCGCGACGAGCGCCGACGGCGGTGATCGCCGAGAAGATCGGGCCCGCGCAGGGTAGGTACAGCAGGCCGAGTGACGCGCCGAGCACCAGGCCGCGAGCAGAGCTGTTGGGAGCTCGTCCGGCCCCGAGCCGCGCGAACGGCCGCTCGATCAGATCGCCGGCCCGTGGCACCAGGAAACCGATCGCGAGGATGTAGAGGACGACGAGGGCCACGTCGTACCGGAGTCCCAGCGGCAAACCCAGCGCGGTCAGGATCCGGATGCTGAGCAGCGCCGAGAGCCCGAAGGAAAGCGCGAGTCCCGCGGCGATGGCACTCGCCCTGCGCCGGCCGCCCGCCGTGATGCCCGAGGCGACGACGGCGGGCAGCACCGGCAGGATGCAGGGGGTCACGATCGTGAGCAGACCCGCGAGGAATCCGATCACCAGCAGCAGTGGGCTCATCACGGCTCAACGTACGCCTCTGTCACCTGCGAAACCTCGGGCGCGAACGGTCGTTGGTCTAGATACGATCTCAGCTGTTCGGTCCGACGCCCTCGCGGTCGCGAGCATGAGCTTGTTGGCGTCGGTCTGAGCTCATGGGAGGGCGACGGCTCGTGGCACGCAGTCGCCGAGCGGCGGCGCTCGGCGTCGTATTGGCTCTGGGTGCGGTCACGGCCGCCACTCCAGCGATGGCGGGTGCCCAGCATCGGCCGTTGCTCGACGCGACCGTGTCGGCCAACCACCCGAGCGGCCCTTCGAAGGTCGAGTCGGCCGGCGCGCCGCACTGGCTCTCCGGAACCTTCGCCGGGTTCTCCGCGGTCGCCGACAAGGACTTCGGAGTCTGGCGTGGCCGCCCCATCACCAGCGCGACCGAGTTCCAGACCAATGCGTCCTGGCAGGCGTTCGACAGTGCCAAGCGCGTGATCCAGGACTGGCAGGGCCAGAACACCGGCATCCTGCTGTCGATCGCGGTCCCCCTCTGGGCTGGGTATGGCGACCATCTCGCCGCGGCCGCGAGCGGCTACTACAACAAGCACTTCGTCACGATGGCCCGTCACCTCGTCGCCGCCGGCCTGGGCGACTCCGTGCTGCGGCTGGGCTGGGAGTTCAACGGCGGCTGGTTCCGCTGGGGGATCACTGCCCACGGCAAGCCGTACCAGTACGCAACTCGGGCGCGGCAGTTCGCCGCCGCCTGGCGACAGATCGTCACGGCCGTCCGTCATGTGAAGGGTGCCCACTTCAAGTTCGACTGGTGCGTCTCGGCCGGTCCGCACTACCGGAACCTCAAGCTCGCGTGGCCCGGCAAGTCCTACGTCGACTACGTCGGCATGGACGTCTACGACTGGAACCGGCCCGGCGTGCCGGACACCCCCGCTGCACGATGGCACGCGATCGTGCACCAGGGCACCGGCCTCGCATGGCTCGCGAAGTTCGCGAGCGCACACCGCCTGCAGATCTCAGTTCCCGAGTGGGCGCTGGTCCATGACTCGGTTCAGAAGAAGCATTCGGGCGGCGACGATCGGTCCTTCGTGCGCCACATGCACGAATGGTTCGCCTCGCACAACCTCGGCTACGAGAACTACTTCAACTACACCGACGGCTGGATGTCGTTCCGGATGAACGGCCAGGGCGGTCAGTTCCCAGGCGCCGGCAAGGTCTACCGCTCGCTTTGGGCGAGGGTCGGCGGCGTCAACCACATCGCGAGCTGACCGGCTAGCGCTGCCACTTGGCGTGGATCGGGCGGCGTCGATGCCCGGCCACCTGGTGTGGCCGTGAAACATGTGGTGGAACCGGCGTCTCGCTGGCAAGGCCACCCAGGCCCAGCCCCCAGTTCGGCGGGACCACGCATTCGCCGACCAGCACTTCGGCCTGCTGTGCTGTGGGCTCGGCCATCGGTGGGACGTCGAGGTGCGGCCGGCGGCCGAAGCTGAAGGCGCCTGTCATGTCACCGACCGTCTGGTCGCGCCACTTCGAGATGTTCGGTACGTCGACGCCGTACCGCGTCCGGATCAGCTTGAGCTGGGACGTGTGGTCGAGGACGTCGCTGCTGATGAACCCGCCGCGGCTGTAGGGCGAGAGCACCAAGCACGGCACGCGGAAGCCGAGACCGACGGGTCCGCGATGGCCGTGCGCCTGCTCGGGAAGGTGTTCCATCGACAGGTACTCGCCGGCGGTGCCGGGTGGCGGCGCCGGCGGCGCCACGTGGTCGAAGAAGCCACCGTTCTCGTCGTAGCTGACGATGATCGCGGTCTTCTCCCACAATGCGCGGTTCGCGATCACGGTCTGCAGCAGCTCGGCGACGAAGATCTCACCGAGCAGCGGTGGCGTCGATGGGTGATCGCAAGCCGGAAGGGTGGGGAAGACCCACGACACCGCCGGGAGCGTGCCAGCCGCGATGTCGGCGGCAAAGTCGGTGGGGTAGCTGATCAGTCCCCGTGCGTTCTCGACGAGGTATCTCGGACCGTCCAGGAAGCTCTTGAAGTAGAGCAGCGGGTTGAGCAGCGTCATCGAGCTGGCGTCCTGATACACCCGCCACGACACCCCGGCTTCCGTCAGGTGCTCGGGCATCGTCGGCCAGTTGTACTTCCCGAACTGGGTCGCCCGGTCAGCGACGAGCGTCTCGAGGCAGGGACCGCCATGCTTCCCCTCCGGGTCGAGCGTCCCCGTCATCCACATCACCCGGTTCGGGTCGGTCGGCCCGAGCACCGAGGCGAAGTACCGGTCGCACAACGTGAACGCATCGGCGAGGTCGAAATACAGCGGGATGTCTTCGCGCGTGTAGTAGCCCATGCTGATCGGGCCGATCTTCGGTCCGTCTGCGCCGAGGTGCGCCAGGATCCACTGGTCCATGCGCCCGCCGTTCCAGGCGTCGTGCATCGGACCCCAGTTGTGCGTGATGTCGTCGACACACTCCGCGTAGCTGGCGAGATCCTTGGTGTTCAGGTGGAACGGGTAGAGCCGGCCGTGGGTGTCGGGACCGTGGCCTGCCCGGTAGCCGCGCTGGTCGAACACGCCGGGCAGCGCGTGCGGGTCGTCGAAGCCGCGCCCGCCGGGGTAGGTCCCGAAGTAGTGGTCGTAGGAGCGGTTCTCCATCATCACGAAGATGAGGTGCTCGATGTCCGACAGCGGCGCGTGCTTCGTCGGCTCGGCGGCGTAGGCGTCCTCGACGACACGACCGAGCCGGCCGGACATCGCGGCCATCGCACCGGCGGTTGCGCCGGCGAGTACCTGTCGCCGCGTCGGTCCGGCGTTACTCCGTGAGATCACGCCAAGATTGTGACCTAAGAAAGAAGAGCAGCGTCGGTCTTCAGCCAGTCCAGGATGTGGTTGGCCGTCCAGTCGGCGGCCTCGAGCATCGGCACGTGTCCGACGTCCTCGGCGACCTCGAGCCGCCAGTGCGGAAAGGCCTTCGCGGCCCGGCGGGCGGCGCTGACCGGAACCAGCCGGTCGCGCGCGCCGTGCAGGACGAGCACCGGCGCCTGCACCGACGCCATTGCGGCCTGCAGCTTCGGCGCCCGGCTGACGCGCTGTACGACAGAGCGTCCGGCGGCGATGACATCCGACGGGGGAAACTCGCTGCCCTTGCGTTGCCGGACCACCTCGACGGCTGCCTGGATCACGCTGTCGGGAACCCGGCTGAGGTCGACGGTGCACATCTTCAGTCCCTGCCGGATCTGGTGCTCGGCGCTGTGGCGGTAGCGGCGTCGTACGTATGCCGCCTCTCCGATCATCGGAAGCGCCATCACCGCGAACTGCATCGCGACGCGGGCGTCGATCCGCCCGAAAGGTGGGCGTGGCAAGGCGGGGTCGACGAGGACGGCCCCGAGCACGCGCTCCGGTGAGGCGGTCGCCTCGAGCACCGAGATCATGCCGCCCATCGAGTTGCCGACCAGCACGACCGGCTCTCCGGCCACCTCTTGTATGAAGCGGTCGACCAGCCGACGGTTCGCCCCGACCGTGGTCGAGCGCCCTGCCGCTGGAGAGAGGCCGTGTCCGGCCAGGTCGATCGCCATGACCCGGACGTGGTCTCGCAGGAGGGGAGCCAGCGCCAGCCAGTTCCACGCGGCGCCGCTGAGCCCGTGTACGGCAAGCAACAGCGGAGCTTCGCTGGGCCCGCCGAAGTCCAGATAGTGCGTCGGTCCGCCGAGATCGACGGTCCGGGAGACGCCGGATTCGAGCGTGGTCACGCTTGAAGGATGCCCTAGAACCCCGGATCACCCGTTGTTCACCTACCGCTCATTCGTGGTTTCCCCGGCGTGCCCCGCCCGTCGCCGTAATTGAGGTGTGGTTGAGGGGTCAGAGGGGGTGCGCATCTCGCGCGACTGGAGAGGGGACCGGGTGAGGACCCCGCGATTCCTCTTCGTCCTCGGAGTGGGCGAAGGCGCGGCTGCTCATCCGGTGTGGCCGGACCTGCACCAGCCGTTCGAAGGGGAGGCGGACGTTGACGGCAGCTGGTTCGCCTGGCGCCTCACCGGGGCGAATCATCGCGAGCTCGGGCGCAGCTGTCTCGTCTACCCGGATCTCGCCGTCGCGAGGCGAGCAGCCGAGACCCTCCGCAACCGGGTCCAAGAGGCCGAGATGACCGTCCTGACCGTCCCCCGCACCGGCACATGGGGCTGGCGACTCCGCCTGGATGGCAAGCCCGTGGCGACCTCGAGCCGGGGCTACGCCAGGCACCGCGAGTGCACCTACAACGCGAGCACGTTCGTCGCGGCTGCGGCTGTGGCGGACCTGTCCGACGCCGACCCGCCGCCGGTATGGCAGCTGGTCGAGTCCCGGCTCCCCGACGCCGCGCTGTGACCGAAGAAGGAGAGAGCGTGACCATCGCCCCGAACCACCCCGTCTTCACGCCGCAGCCGGCCGCGGAGCAGCCCGACTCGGCGCCGGTACGCATCGACATGAGCGTTGCGCCCGCAACCGCTCCGGTGTTCCCGAGAGTCCCGGTGTCGGAGCCGGCAGTGGTGAGGGGGGCACGGCTCGACGCCCACCACGTGTCGGCGTGGTTCGGGAACAACAAAGTGCTTGAGCGCGTGTCGCTCGCGATGCCGCCCGGCACCGTGACCGCACTGATCGGCCCGTCGGGCTGTGGCAAGTCCACGTTCCTTCGAATCCTGAACCGCATGCACGAGTCGGTGCCCATCGCGAAGCTCTCTGGCGAGGTTCGGCTCAACGGCGAGGACATCTACGCGCCTGAGGCACGGATCACCGAAACCCGCCGGCGCATCGGCATGGTGTTCCAGAAGCCGAACCCCTTCCCCGCGATGAGCATCGCGGACAACGTCACCGCCGGCTTGAAGCTGACCGGCAAGAAGGTCTCGCGCTCGGAGCGTGAGGACCTGATCGAGAACTGCCTGCACCGCGGCGGCTTGTGGAACGAGGTCAAGGACCGGCTCGACGAGCCGGGTGGCGCGTTGTCGGGTGGACAGCAGCAGCGGCTCTGCATCGCCCGCTCGCTCGCGGTGAACCCTGACGTGCTGCTGATGGACGAGCCCTGCTCGGCGCTTGACCCGACATCGACCCGGCGGATCGAGGAGACCATCGCCGCACTGCGTGACGAGGTAACGATCGTGATCGTCACCCACAACATGCAGCAGGCCGCCCGCGTCTCCCAACAGTGCGCTTTCTTCCTCGCCGAGCAAGGTACGCCGGGCGGGATCGTCGAGGCCGGCTCGACGGAGGACATCTTCGAGCGTCCGAAGGACGCGCGGACCTCCGACTACGTAAACGGCCGGTTCGGGTGACGACGGCACTCCTGGACCCATCGGCCGCAGGAGCGCCGCAGGACCCCCGCAAGATCTCCCGCAAGCCCGTCGGTGGGGACGCCGTCTTCGTCAACACCTTCCGCGCGATCGGCGCGTCGGTTCTGCTCATCACGGGCGGCATCGGCGTCTTCCTTGCCTACCAAGGTTGGCCGACGCTGCGGCACTACGGACTCAGCTTCTTCACCACACAGGCATGGAACCCGGGCACGGACACGCTTGGCATCGCCGCGGTCCTGGTCGGGACGTTCGAGGTCGCGCTGGTCGCGATGGTCATCTCCTTCCCGCTTGCCATCACCACGGCGCTCTACATCACCGAGTACGCGCCGCCAAGGTTGCGGTCGACCCTCGTCGCTGCCGTTGACCTGATGGCGGCTGTGCCGTCGATCGTGTACGGGCTCTGGGGCTTCTTTCTCATCGAGCCGCACGCCGCACACTTCGCCGTCTTCCTGCAACGCAATTTTGGTTGGTTCCCGCTCTTCCATGTCGACGCCGACCCGAACGCCGCGGTCCCGGACATCAGCCGCTACACCGCGAGCGCGTTCATCGCCGGAACCGTCGTGTCGATGATGGTCATCCCGATGGCGTGTGCGGTCATGCGCCAGGTCTTCTCCCTCACACCCGAGAGCGAGAAGGAAGCCGCCCTCGCCCTCGGCTCCACCAAGTGGGGAATGATCCGCACCGTCGTGCTCCCGTTCGGCAAGGGCGGCATCATCGGCGGAACGATGCTTGCCCTCGGGCGCGCGCTCGGCGAGACGGTCGCGGTCCTGCTGATCGTCAGCCCGGAGTTCATCATCAAAGGCCGGTTCCTGGAGATCGGCAGCGACACCGTCTCCGCGCTGATCGCCAGCCAGTTCGGTGAGGCGACGGGCATTCAGCTGTCTGCCTTGCTGACCGCCGGCTTCGTGCTCTTCGTCATCACTCTGCTGGTCAACACGATCGCTGCGATCGTCGTCAGCCGAAGCCGCTCCGGGGCCGAAACGTGAGCACTCTGTTGCAGCCTGCACTCGGAGCGGAGATTCCGCTCCCGACGTTCGCTCCGGACGACGATCCGCACTCGACGCCGCGGACGAATCTCGGCCAGCTTCCGGCGGAGGAGCGGTTCCTCACTTGGGGAGCCCGTTTCGCAGCACTCGGCATCGCCTGGGTCGTGGTGGACCAGCTGTTGCCGGTGCACGGCATCTTCTGGCTCATCTTCGTTGCCGCCGTCGCAAACGTCGTCCTTCTGGCTGTCGGCACCGCGGTTCGCGGAAGCAACGTCGAGATCACCGACCGGATCGCTCAGTGGGTCGTGTCGACCGGCACCGTGATCGTCCTCGTCGCGCTCGGCTCGGTGATGATCTTCGTGTTCAAGCGCGGCTGGTCCGCGCTCCACCACGCCAACTTCTGGTTCGACGACATGACTGGGGTCGGCGCGCAGGACCCGCTCAACAAGGGTGGCATCCTGCACGCCATCCTCGGGTCGCTCATCGAGCTCGGGATCGCCTCCGCGATCGCACTGCCGCTCGGCGTCGGCACCGCGGTGTTCATGAACGAGATCGGCGGCAGGTTCGCGCGAGTCGTGCGAACCGTCGTCGAGGCGATGACGGCGCTGCCCGACATCCTGGCCGGCCTGTTCATCTACACGGTCTGGATCATCGCCCTCGGGTTCCCCCGGTCGGGTCTCGCGGCCGGTCTGGCGATCACCGTCATGATGCTGCCGATCATCGCTCGGGCATCCGACGTGGTCCTTCGCGTCGTCCCGGGAACTCTTCGCGAGGCGTCCTTCGCCCTCGGCGCCAGTCGGTGGGCGACGGTGTGGCGGGTCGTACTGCCGACCGCGCGGTCCGGCCTGGCCACTGCGCTGATCCTCGCGATCGCGCGTGGCGTCGGTGAAACCGCGCCGGTGTTGATCACGTCAGGCAACGCGACGTTCGTCCACCTCGACCCGACGTCGGGCGTCATGAACTCGCTGCCGCTGTTCATCTTCACAGCGGCGCGAAGCGGTATCGACATCCAGGTCGAGCGTGCCTTCGGCGCCGCCGCCGCGCTGCTTCTCCTGGTACTGATCCTCTTCATCACTGCGCGAATGCTCGCCCGGCCGTCGACCGGCAAGACCTCGATCCTCCGAAGACTCCGCGGGAAGCTCTTGTGACTGCCAACCTGATTCGTCTCCGTCGCAACCTGCTGCGTGTCGCCGTCGTACTGGCGCTGCTGTGCTTTTCCGCGTTCCGTTACATGGACCCGGCTGTGGCCGAGTACGCCGAGATCGAGGGCTCTGGCTCGACCTGGGCATACACGATCGTCCAGCAGTGGGTCGCCGACGTCGCGGCGTCGGGCATGCAGATCACCTTCAACAACAACGGTTCGTCGCAGGGGCGCAAGGACTTCTCGAACTACGTCACCGACTTCGCCGATTCCGACATCCCTTACCAGGGTCAGGACCCTGTCACCCATCAAACGGACGCCAGCAGTCGTCCGTACGCCTACCTGCCCGTGGTTGCCGGCGGCACCGCCCTCACCTATCAGCTGCACGTCGCCGGCAAGCTCGTGAACAACCTGCGCCTGTCCGGCGAAACGATCGCGAAGATCTTCACCAACAAGATCACGAACTGGAACGACCCGGAGATCGCCAAGGAGAACGGCGGGCGCGCGTTCCCGTCACTGCCCATCACACCGGTGGTGCGCTCGGACGGATCCGGTGCGACAGCGCAGTTCACGTTGTGGATGGGCAAGCAGTATCCGTCCATTTGGGGCCCGTACAACGGAGGTCACACCGGCCTGACCTCGATCTACCCACGGACCGGACGACAGATCGCGGCCGCGGGTGACGACGGCATCATGAACACCGTCGACTCCGCGGCAGGCAACGGCGACATCGGCTACACCGAGTACTCGTATCCGCTGAATGCGCACTACCCGGTGGTCTACGTCGAGAACCCGGACGGCTATTTCGTCCAGCCGACCCAGTACAACGTCGCCGTAGCCCTGACCAAGGCGCGCATCAACGGCTGCAAGGCGGACGGCTCCTGCGACCCCGCGGGCTTGGACGCCAACACGTATCTGACTCAGAACCTGGATGAGGTCTACACGTTCAAGGACCCGCGCTCGTACCCGATCTCCTCCTACTCCTACATGATCATTCCGACGAGCTCGACAGACCAGCGCATGACGCCCGCGAAGCGTCAGACGCTCGCAGACTTCCTCAGCTACTCGCTGTGCACCGGGCAGTCGAAGGCAGGGCCGTACGGATACTCGCCGCTGCCCCTGAACCTCGTGAAGGCATCGTTCACCCAGATCGAGAAGCTCGGCCCGCAGGCTGACCCCTCACCGGTCAAGGGCGTCAACATCAAGAACCCCTCCGCCAACCTGGCGAGCTGCGACAACCCCACCTTCGTCAAAGGCAATCTTGCGGCGAACCATCTCGCTCAGGTGGCGCCGCTGCCGTTGGCTTGTCAGAAGGTCTCCGCAACCCCCTGCGGCGACGGGGCGGTCGCTCCCGGAACCACGACGAAGGGCGGCTCGGGTCAGACCAGCTCCCGCTCGCCGGGTGCCAAGAGCGGTGACGCCTCGACTGCCGGCGCCTCGGGCAGCGCTCCGTCGGAGCCTGTGACGGGCGGCGACAGCGCCGAGCCGGGGTCCGCTGGCTCTTCGGGTACCACCGATCTCGCCGGGATCACGCCGACGGCAGTCGAGCTCTCGGCGCAACGTGACGGCAGCAACAAGCTGTTCGGTGTCGTCGCCGTCGTGGAGCTTGCCGCGATCGTGCTGATCCCCGGCCTGTACGTCGCGTGGCTGCGCCGGCGAAAGGACGCCGCGTGATCCGGCGCCCTCGCGCGACGCGCTGCGCCGTACTGGCGGTGCTGTTGCCGGTCACAGGCATGGGCCTGCTGCCGCCGGCTGCGGCTGCGAACACCACACCCGCCGCAAGACACCACCACCACCATCACCATCACCATCACCATCACCATCACCATCACCGGCACGCCGACAAGTACGCGGGTCGCGCGTCGCTGACGGACTGCACGGAGAAGTACGGCGTGACCTCCTCGAGCGACGACTCGTGGTCTGCCACCGAGCCGATCACGCGGACGTTCGGCGACGGGACGCCTGCAGACACGAACTGCATCCGACTTCACGTCAACAAGCACACCAACCTGCAGGACCACGAACGGATCAGCGTCACCTGGTCGGGAGCTCACCCAACCGCGGGCCGGGCGCTGAACCCCTTCGGGGAGACCGGGCTCGAGCAGGAGTACCCCGTCGCGATCATGGAGTGTCGGGGCGTCGACTCGAAGAACGAACCCGGGGCGACGGGTGACGAGCTCGTAGCCCCGGATACCTGCTGGACCAACACCTACTTCGAACGCACGTCCTCGGCGGACCCGGGTCAGGGCATCTGGCAGCAGGACGCGGACGCGACCGACGCCGACAAGACGCACGTCTCCGGCGTGGACCCTTCAAGGGTCCCGGATGACTGCAACGTCAGCGACACGTTCGACTACCACATCACGCCGTTCCAGGCCGAGAACGGAACGCTCTACGCGGGCTGCTCGTCGCAGTCGATGCCCCCCGAAGCAACGGTCAACTCGGTCAGCATCCCGAACGAGGCGTTCGCCTTCACGAACCTCCAGGGGGACGGTTCCTTCGAGTTCGACCCGCGCACCAACCTCGACAACGCGTCACTCGGTTGCTCCTCGACGGTCGCGTGCACCCTCGAGGTCATCCCGATCGACGGCATCAACTGCGCCGCGACGGACAAGGACGCTGCGTGCAACCAGACCGGCCAGCTCCCGCCCGGACAGGTCAACCCGGGATCGGCGCCGCAGGACGCGGTCGCACCGGCGTTCTGGTGGTCGGCCTCGAACTGGGAACGACGCATCCCGGTGCCACTGAACTTCGCGCCGCCGCCGAGCGTTTGCCAGGCCGCATCGGCCGGCAAGCCGGTGCCGTTCTATGGCTCCGAGCTGCTCAGCCAAGCAGCGCTGCAGTGGACCCCGGCGTACTGCCAGAACAAGAAGCGGTTCAACTGGCAGGACAACATCATGCCGGAGCAGGCGGCCAACGCACTGCTGTCCAACGGTCAGGCAGCGGCTTCGGAGGTCTCGACCCGGCAGGCGAATGACGACAACGTCGGCTACGCGCCGACCGCAGTGACCGGCTGGGGAATCGGCTTCGACATCGACAAGCCCGGAAATGCCGGGCAGCAGGAGACGATCAACCTCGACGCGCGGCTGATCGCCAAGCTGCTGACGGAGTCCTATCCCGGGTCGATCCCGGTCCAGCGGGATCACCCCGGCTTCGCGCACAACTCGCTCTCGCTCAACCTTGATCCGGAGTTCCAAAAGCTCAACCCGGGTCTCGACACCTCACACTGGAGCGAAGCCTCGGCGGCGATCATGAACCTGTCGACGAGCTCCGGCGTCATCGCGCAGCTCACGTCCTACATCGCCTCGGACCCGCAGGCGATGGCCTTCATCCACGGCAAGCCCGATCCGTCCGGAATGCGGGTCAACCCGTTCTACAGGAACATCAAGCTCCCGGTGAGCACCTGGCCACTGCTCGACACCTGGATCAACAAGACGACCAACAACCCGTGCCTCAAGGCCGCGCCGGCGCCGTACATGCCGCTGACCGCCAGCCCAGTCAGCAGCTTGCGGCTGATCGCGACAGCGTTGCTCTACAGCTGGCCGATGGTCACGACCGGATGCACTGGCAACGGCACCTCGACCTCGCCGTTCCAGCTGACGAGGTCGGCGCCGGAGGGTCTGGGCAATCGGTTCATGCTCGGCATCGTCACGCTGGGTGACGCCAAGCGTTTCGACCTCACCGTGGCAAAGCTGCAGGCGGCGCCCGGGCACTTCGTCGCAGCCGACGACGCGGGCATGGCGGCCGCGCTGAAACTGGCCAAGCCGGGCCCCGCGCTCAAGCCGTTCGACCTGTCGCAGAAGGCAATTCGCAACAGCAAGACCGCCTATCCCGGTACGGCGATCGTCTACACGGCCGCGAGGACCTCAGGACTTCCCAGAGCGACGGCCGCCGATGTGGCGCAGTTCATCAACATCTCCGCGACTGAGGGGCAGGTGCGGGGACGCGCCAACGGTCAGCTGCCCGACGGCTACCTACCGATCACGAAGTCTGGCGGCACCGCGCGCCTGTATGCGCAGGCACTCCAGGTCGCGAAGGCCGTGGCTGCGCAGAAGCCCATTGCCGTCCCCACCCCCGCGGCCCCCGGACCGCCATCCGCAGGTGGCAGCAGCAGCGGCGGCGGGGGGCCCGGCGCCGCGACCACCGAACCGATACCGACCAGACCTACAACGGTGGACCCGTCCGCCGTTCCCCCGGTGCTGCCGACCCAGCCCAAGGTGTTGACGGCCGCGGTGAGCTCTCCGGTCGGCGGATCGCTGCTGCCCCTGTTGCTTCTGCTCGGTGTCGCGTCCGGGCTTGCGACGGCCGGCACACGGCTATGGCTTCGCGCCAATGGTCAGAAGTGACCCTGGTGACGATCCCGGTCGACGAGGACGGGCAGATTCCGGCGGTGCCGGACGCGCCCGACGTTGCGCCGCTTTCGCAGCCGGCCAAACCGGGCGAAGTGCGCCAGGCCATCGCGACGGGTGGAGCGGCCGAGAAGCTTTCGATCGCCTCGTCAGCCTTCGCGGTGTTGACGCTCGGGTGTGCGTGGATGTTGCTGCAGCTGACCGTCCTCGGCGGCCTCGCACACGCCCGCAGCCAACATCTGCTGTACACGAAGCTTCGTTCAGAGCTCGCCCAAGCCACGGCGCCCACCGGTGCGCTCGACTACCGAGGCAAGCCGGTGGCGCCGGGTTCCCCCGTCGCTCTTCTCACGATTCCGGCCATCCACCTGAGTCAGGTCGTGGTGGACGGGACCGCGTCCGGTGACCTGATGGCAGGTCCCGGTCATCTCCGTGACACTCCGCTGCCTGGGCAGCTCGGATGGTCCTGGGTGCTCGGCCGCGGCAGCACGTACGGTGCGCCATTCCGCAAGATCGCGAACCTGAGGCCCGGCGACCCGATCACGGTGACGATGGGCCAGGGCAGGGTCGACTACAAGGTCCTCGACGTACGTCGAGCTGGGGACCCGGTTCCGCAGTCACCGGCCGGCGCCCGCGGCGGAATGTTGACGTTGGTCACGGCCAGGGGCAATGGCTTTCTGGCGTTCTTGCGTGCGTCAACTCCCGTTTACGTGGATGCGATTACGTACAAAGCGCAACCCGACGGCCCAGTCGCCGGCGTTGTGCCTTCATCCGAATTGGTGATGGCGCGCGACACAAGTTCCTTGCCGATGCTGACGCTGCTTCTCGCGATGCTCGCCGGCCTCGTCTTGGCAATCAGCGCCGCGCGCCGAGAGTTCAGGGCGGTCCTGGTGTGGCTGATATCCACGCCGGCCGTGATCGCCCTGGCCTGGGGGGTAACCGATCAGGTCACCCGCCTCTTGCCCAACTTGATGTGAAAACCCACATCAACCCAATGAACGATCACGACAAGGGGAGCGTTTGATGTCCGTTCGTAGGAACAGCGTGCGGCTGGGGGTCGTCGCTGCGGCGATAACTGGCCTCGGGCTCAGCTTGGCGGCGCCCGCAGGCGCGGTCGATGGGGGCCCGTCGACCACGCCGAAACTCGGCACCGACATCATTGGCGTCGGCTCCGACACGACGCAGTACCTGATCGACAAGCTGGCCACCGACTACAACTCCTCCGTGGCGACCGGCCCGCGTCTGATCAACTACGACGCCTGTGTCGGCGACACCGACCCGGCGACCGCGACCGGGCTGGGATCCAACCCAGACGGTTCCGGCTTCCCTTGTGGCGCCGACAACACCGGCAAGAAGGTCGGCGTTGCCCGGCCCGCCACTGTCATCGACTCCGCGGCGCCCGCCAGCGCTGTCATGCCGAACAGCTCGGGTTCCGGTCGCACCCTGCTTGCCACCGCGACAGACCCGCTGTTCAAGGACGTGGCATTCGCTCGGTCCTCGGGCCCGCTCAACACCACGAACATCGCAGCCGGTGAGATCGGTCTGCCGTTCGCCGTCGACAAGATCGTGACGGCGACCAACCCGGCGGGTCCGGCTCCCGCCGCGCTGACCGGTCAGCAGGTCCTCGGTATCTACAACGGCACGTACACCAACTGGAACCAGGTTGGCGGCAAGGACGGGCTGATTCACCCGTACCTGCCCAAGGCGGGGTCAGGCACCCTCAACGCCTCGTTGGCCTTCCTGGCACAGCTCGACAACTACTCCGAGGCACCGGGCACCGACAACGACCCCACGTCGCACAGCGCGGCGTTCCAGACCTGGCAGGGTCCGAGCACACCGATCACGGACACGAACTGGAAGACCGGAACGGTCAACGTCGAGGAGCACGATCCATCGGTCATCAAGGCTGACCCCAACGCGATCGAGATGTTCTCCTACGCGCGTGCTCAGCTTGCGAACTCGAAGTCCCCGATTCTCCGCATCGAGGGCGGTTGGTCGGCGGACCGCGAGCTTTACAACGTGGTTCGCGGCAAGGCGATCTCCGGCGCTGCGACCACGCCGTTCCTGTACGGCAGCGACTCGAATGTGCTCGAGGGCATCTTCTCGAACACCGGCTGGCTCTGCACCAACGCCACTGCCCAGGCGGACATCGCGGCGCTCAACGAATGGCCGCTGAACTCCAAGCTGTGCGGCGTCGCCAACAACAACACTGTCGACACCATCAACCCGAACGCGAGCACCGGTGTGGGCGAGGGCCCCTCCACGACCACCACGGCGCAGTACAGCGGCGGCAAGGTTCTGGTGACGGTGGCGTCAGGCAGCAACGCCGCTGCCGGCTCCGTTCAGGTCGTCGTTGCGCCGCCTGCCGCCGCTGGTCAGCCAGGATCGCCGGCTTCCTTCTCGGCAGTGGCGAACCTGGTCAACGGTGAGGCGTCCGTGGCAGTGCCGCCCTCGGTGTCGGGCAGCCAGGTCGTCGACGTCTCCTACCTGCCGGCGAGCTTCGGTGCCCAGGGTGCAGCCGGTCACGCGGCGGCGGGCTCGTCATACACCGAGTTCAACCACAGCTTCACCGCATCCTCGACGCCTTCGGTGTCGGCATCAGCGAGGAAGTCTGGCAAGAAGTACGTAGTGAAGATCAAGACCAACGCCACGGGTACGGCGAAGGTCAAGGTCAACGGCCACACCTTCTCCGCCTCCATCGCGCGCGGCAAGGCGACCGTGAAGGTCCCGCTCCACAAGCTGGCGAAGGGCAAGAACGTCGCGACCGTTTCGGTGGCCGGCGCCAGGAAGAAGATCACGCTCAAGAGGTGACCTGCAGGTAGTCCGACCGGCGTGGGGGTGCCGCCCGTTACGGGCGGCACC
>DASZXY010000023.1:0-110402 GCA_035545635.1 Mycobacteriales bacterium
GCCCGCGACGTTGGTGCTGAGAGTCGCGGTGGTGCCCGAGTTGGTCAGGTTGCCCGCCTGGCCGCCAACCGTCGGCGTCGTGGCGAAGGAGCACTCGGCGTAGCTCGTCACGCCGCCCTGGGTGCAGTTCGGGGTGATGAAGCCGTGGTCGACCGTGACCGGGACCGAGACGCCCGAGAGCGCCGTGCCGTCACAGGTGACAGCCGGAGCGACCGGGGTGCAGGAGCCCTCGACCTGGTAGACGTTCTTGACCGCGTCGCCCGGCTCGGCGAACGGCTGCTGGCCGGCCGCGTTGGCCGAGTCCGGCGCGAGAACGTCGCTCGAGATCAGGTTGACACGGACCGGCGTCACGCCGCCCGGACCCTCGTTGATCAGCTCGACCGGCGTCGGGCGCGTGTTCGGGCCCGGCGGGGACGTGATGGTCGGGTAGGAGCCGGTGCTGTTACGGGTCTGAACGGTGATGAAGTTCGTCTCCGTCGCAGGCGGGGCGTTGCCGTTGTCCACCAGCGTGAAGCTGAAGGCGCCGGTCGCGTCCGAGGTGCAGTTGACCTGGGTCGTGGTGACCTGGTCGCAACCGGCGGGCTGCGTTCCGGAGAACTGCGCCTTGCCGGCACCCGAGATGTTGACCTGGGTGTTCTGGATGACGCCCGCGCCACCCGCGAGGTACTTCGCGGTGAGGGTCAGCGGCTGGCCGAACTGGGCCTGCGTCACACAGTTCTGCGGGGTGTTCTGCGCCGGGGTGCCGTAGTTCTGGCCGGCCGGGCGACCCGTGTCGATGCCGCTGCCGGGGCAGCCGGTGATGAACAGGCCGTTGAAGTTGACCGTGGTGCTGACCGAGGTCGCGTCCGCCGGGTCGACGATGAAGACACTGACTGCCTCCGCCGCGCTGTCACCGATGTGCGCCGCGCAGACCGTCGTCGGGCAGGTCGCCGTGGTCGGGCTGGTCACGTTGACGTTACCGACGGTGGCGTCGCCGTTCGACGTCGCGTCCGCGGCCTGGTTGGCGGTGTTCGGGAAGTACGCCCCGGTGCCCGCCAGCGAGATCGTCGAGTTGTTGTGCGACGCGGTCCAGCGGACCAGACCGTCGTTCGGGTAGGAGGACTGAGCGGCAGCGTCTTGCGTGCTGCCGATCGATCCGTTGATCACGGCGGTGAGCGGCGTCGTAATCGTCGCGCTCGCCGTGCCGATGGCGAATGGTGCGCTCAGCGCCCCGCCGGCGATTACCGCCAGCGTGGCCAGGCGCGCCATCGCCCTGGTCGTTCGAATCATCAGGGTCCTTTCGTGACCTCTATCGGCGGTCCGACCCGCCGGGTGGAAATTTGGTGCGAGGGAAGCTGTTCGTGCCTGCTGCGCGTCTTGCTCTTCTTAGCCTTCGTCGCCCCCAGCAAAGGTCGGCGGAGCCTCAGAAAGGCCCCTCCTCACGTTATGAACGCGCCCAGCGACAGCCGGTCGTCTCCCAACGTGCCGGAGATTTTCTACCATGCGCCCTAACTCGCGGGTACTTGCTGGTCGCTCGAGGCGGTCGTGTCGCTCGCGGGGGGCTCCGCAGGCGTGCAGGCGGGGGAACCGCCGGGCGGCGCCGAAGCGGGCGGGGCCGGGTCGCCTCCAGGGCAGGATGCCGGCGGTCCGGGGGGCGGCGAAGCGGTGTTCGTCGGGTCGGCCCCGCTGGGCGCGGGCTGGGTGCCCGAGCCGTCGCCGCCATTGGTGCCCGGATCGCTCGTTCCGTCCGAGCCCCCCGGCGGATTCGGGCTTGGGGTGCTGACCGGCGCCGGATGGGCCGGTGCGCGAGTGGAGAGCATCACCGTCTCGGTGAGCACCTTCGACAGGTCGGGCGTCAGCTCGAAGTGGGCGACCAGCGAGGTCAAGGGGAAGGCGTTCGTCGAAGCGTCGGGCTGGGCGCCTGCGATCAGGTCGACGACCACGGTGCCGTCGGACTCGGTGTCCACCGACGCGGCGGACCCGGTGAGCTGAGGTTGCTCGACGTCGCTGCCGACCACGAAGGAGGGCGTCACCGCGACCGAGCTGCCCGACGTCGGCGAGGTCTTGACCTGCTGGGTGAGCTCGAAGAACCCGTGGTCGGTGTCGGCCGAGAAGCTCGAGAGCGCGACGGTGGTGCCGCTCCCGTCGGCAGCTACCCCGCCTTGGATAACCCTCGGGGTCGACCTGACGTTTAGACCTGAGCCGCTCAGGTGGAAGTGGCCGCGCGGAGCGTGCCGGACCGGCGTGTGACGAGCTGGGCGGTGGGTTTCCGCATCCGGCTGGTCGATCCGGATGGTCGGCGACGAAGCGGCGGAAATAGACGCCACCGCCGGGTGCGCCCGGTGGTGGCTGCCCACCGACGCGGGGTGTGACCGCTGGGGAGCAGGAGGGTCCTGGCGGTTGGCCAGGCCGAGCTGAGGAGCCCCCACCGCGCCGGTGGCGGGTCGGGCCCGGCCGCCACCGGAAAGCAGCGGGCGGATGCCGGTCGCCACGACGAGCGCACCGACCAGGAACAGGATGATCACCGTCGCGCCGCGTACCAGCGGGTTGGGCTCGCCGGGAACCCCATCGGCGCCGGCGAGGTCGGCACCGGGCTCGACCGACGTACCGACCAGGAGCCGGCGGAGCGCTCGGCGAGCCCGGAACAGCAGGTGCTTGACGCTCTCCTCCGCGACGCCCAGCTCGGCGGCGATCTGCGGCAGCGCCTTCTCCTCGATCTCGCGCTTGACCAGCGCAGCGCGGTGCAACGGCGAGAGCCGGGCGAGCGCTTCGCGCACGATCGCGGCGTCCTCGGCCTGGAGCACCGGGTCCGGCTCCTCTTCGGCGCCGTTGAGATCGAAGTACGGGCTCGCGTCGAGCGTGATCAGTGTCGGCCGCCGCTTGTCGGCCCGGTAGCGGTCGATGCAGAGGTTGGTCAGGGTGCGGCGAGCGAACGCGATCGCCTGCAGCTCGGTGTCGATCTCGCTGATCGCGAGGAACAGCCGCAGGAACGTCTCCTGCACCACCTCGTCGACGTCGCGCGCATCACGGAGATAGCGGCGCGCGTGCGCCGCGAGACCGCTGCGGTGGCGGACGTAGAGGCTCGAGAAGTCGGTGGCCGACTGCAGTGCCCGGTCGGGCTGCGCCTCGGGAAGGTCGGCGAGAACATCGCCGATCAGTGCGTCGTCGACGGCCGCGATCAGGTGCTGGTCCACACCCGCGTCCTGGGCAGGGTCGTTGAGCGGTTCCACGCCACCGACCCTTCTTGTGCCCGTGCCCCTGGGGCTCGGTAAGACTACCGGCGTACTGTCTGAACGCCGGCCAAGCCCACCGGTCGCTCCCGCTGAGCGACATTGGGCGGCAAACCAGGACATTTCGCCCAGAGTCCGCGTCCCACTGGAGCCAGCGTTCGATGAGCCTCGTCCGTTACGAAGTCGCCGACTCGGTCGCGGCGATCACGCTCGACCGCCCCAACGCGCTCAACGCCCTGACGGTCGGGCTCAAGGTCGAGCTGCTCGAGGCGGTACGCCGAGCCGGCGCCGACGATGCCGTGCGTGCCGTACTGCTGACCGGGGCCGGGCGGGCATTCTGTGTCGGCCAGGACCTCAGGGAGCACGCCGAGGCGCTCGACGCGGGTGACACCGAGCTCACGACGGTCACTGACCACTACAACCCGCTGATCGAGGCCATCGCCGGACTGCCGAAGCCGGTGGTCGCTGCCGTCAACGGCCCGGCGGCAGGCGCCGGTGCCTCGCTGGCGTTCGCGTGCGACATCCGGATCGCCGCCGACGACGCCTCCTTCCTCATGGCGTTCGCCAGAGTCGGGCTCGGGCCGGACAGTGGTGCGTCGTGGACGTTGCCGCGGCTGATCGGCACCGGCCGGGCGGCCGCGATGCTGATGCTCGCCGAGCCGGTCGCAGCGCCGCAGGCGCTCGAGCTGGGCCTGGTCAGCATGGTGATCCCGGCCGCCGACCTGATCGGCACGGCGGTCGCGCTCGCGGCGCGGCTCGCCGCGGGCCCGACCGCGGCCTACGCGGCCATCAAGGAGACGCTCGCCTTCGGCGGCTCCCACTCACTCAGCGAGTCGTTGCAGAGGGAAGCCGAGGCGCAGGCCCGCTGCGGCCGGACCGAGGACCACCGCAACGCGGTCACCGCCTTCCTCGCGAAGCAGCCCGCCACCTTCACCGGCCGCTAGGTGGTCCTCGCCACGCAGCCGACGAGGTGGTCGTTGACCAAGCCCGTCGCCTGCATCAAGGCATAGGCGGTCGTCGGCCCGACGAACCGCACCCCATGGGCCTTCAGCGCCTTGGCCAGCGCGATCGACTCCGGCGTCTTCGCCGGCAGATCGTCGAGGGTGCGCGGCGCGCGTCGACGGCCGGTCGGCGCAAAGCCGTGGACGAACGCGAGCAGCCCGCCGGGTAGGTCACCGACCACCCTCGCGTTGGAGATCGTCGCCTCGATCTTCGACCGGTTGCGCACGATGCCCGCGTCGGCGAGCAGCCGCTCGACGTCGCTGTCATCGAAGTCCGCCACCGCCTGGATCGAGAAGCCCGCGAAGGCAGTGCGGAAAGCCGGTCGCTTGCGAAGGATCACCAGCCAGGACAGCCCGGACTGGAAGCCCTCGAGCGACATCCGCTCGAACATCTGGTCATCGCTGGTGAGCGGTCGACCCCACTCGGTGTCGTGGTAGTCGACGTACTCCGGCGCCGACAGCGCCCAAGGGCAGCGCGCCCTGCCGTCGTCCCCGCGCACCGGCCCACGCCCGGCCATCTGGGGTCAGGCTCCGTCTGCGGGAGGCGTCTCCGCCTTCTTGGCGGGACGCCGGGTGCGGGCCGGCCTCGCCGCGACTGACCGCTCCGCCAGCGCCTGCTCGGCTGCCTCGCTACGCGCTTCGGCGACGTGCAGGGCGTCACGAAGCCGCTCGAGCGCCAGGTCGACGTCGTCCATCCGGTAGCCGCGCAACCCGATCCGGAACCGCAGCCCGCCGACGTCGTGCGACGTGAGCTGGCCGTCCGGAAGGCCGTCGTCGAGGCGGTCCACCGGCTCGGTCGAGAGCGGGGAGTCGCTCATTCCCAGCAGAACCGCGACGCCGGTCAGCGCCGCGATGCCGACCAGTACAACGATGACCAGTGCCACAGAGCCATCGTTGCATCCGCCCGCCGGTCGGTTAGAAGGCGCGCTCGTCCATCGCGCGGAGTCGTTCCGCAAGCGTGCGCAGCAGACGGTGCGCCAGCGCCGGCACCTCGTCGAGGACCTGCCAGAACTCCCGGGTCGGAAGCACCAGCGCCTTGACGGCAGTGGTCGCAGTCACGGTCGCGCTGCGCGGACCCCCGTCGAGCAGCGACATCTCGCCGATGAAGTCGCCAGGGCCGACCGAGGTCACCACGGTGCCGCCGCGCGACACCTCGGCGTCGCCGTCGATCAGCATGATCAGCTCGCGGCCGACAGCTCCCTCGGTGCAGAGGACCTGGCCCGCGGCGTACTCCGTCTGGGTCGCAGCCCGGTCGACGTGCTTGAGCTCGTCCTTGCTACAGCCCCGAAACAGCGGGATCTGCGCCAACATGTCCAGCGGTGAGCTGCCCCCACGACCCGCCATCGCGCACCCTCCGTGATCCGCCGGGCCGCCGGGCGGCCGTCGATGTGTGAGGCGTATCTACCATGCCGACGTGCCCACCGCCACGGACCCGCTGCGCTGGGGTCGCCAAGAATTCGGTTCTGACCGGCTTGCGGTGATGGCGATCGTCAACGCCACGCCCGACTCGTTCTACGACAAGGGCCGGCACTGGGGCACCGCCGCGACACTCGATCGGGTTACGCAGGTGCTCGAAGAAGGCGCCGACGTGGTCGACATCGGCGGCATCAAGGCCGCTCCGGGCGGCGAGGTCTCATCCGAGGAAGAGCTCGAGCGCGTGCTCCCGGTCGTCGAGGGCGCCCGCGAGCGGCACCCGGAGGCCGTGATCAGCGTCGACACCTGGCGGGCCGACGTCGCCGACGTCGTCTGCCGCGCCGGCGCCGATGTGATCAACGACGCCTGGGGCGGCGTCGACGAGAATCTCGCCACCGTCGTGGCGCGTCACGGCGCCGGCTACGTGTGCACCCACGCCGGCCGGCACACTCCACGGACCCGGCCGCACCGGGTTTGGTACGACGACATCGTGGCCGAGACGACGTCGTACCTCGTCGACCTTGCCGAGGGGGCCGTCGCGGCGGGCGTACGACGTGACGGGATCGCCATCGACCCGGCGCACGACTTCGGGAAGAACAGCCGCCACTCGTTGCTGCTGACGCGCAACACCGATGTGCTCGTCGCCACCGGATGGCCAGTGCTGATGGCGATGTCGCGCAAGGACTTCGTCGGTGAAGCGCTCGACCTGCCGCCCGACGATCGCCTCGAGGGCACACTCGCGGCGACTGCTGTGGCGGCGTGGCTCGGCGCGCTGATGTTCCGCACTCATGACGTGACGTCGACGCGACGAGTGCTCGCGACGGTCGCCGCCATCCGCGGCGACGCAGACCTCGCAGTCGGCCGGCGGGCCCTCGCGTGACTCACGCGGTCGGCTTCGTTCCGGCGGCACCGCTTCTGGTTCCTCAGGTGGCCGGCGGCTCGGCCCACCTCGACGCGGAGCTTCGCGGCGCGTGCCGCGAAGTTGCCAAGCGACTTGTCGGGGTGGCCGCAGCCGCGATCACTGTTGTCGCGCCGGTCGCGACAGCCAAGGCCTGGCCGGCGGAGGCAACCTGGGGCTTCGAAGGCTTCGGGGTTCCGCGCCGCCCGGCCGACCCGCGCCCGCGGTTGCCGTGGTCACTCGGCATCGGCGACTGGTTGCTCGACGACATCGGCTGGACCGGTGCGCGCAACTACGTAGGTGTGTCGGACGACGGGTCGGCGCCCTCGGCTGCATCTGGCGACGCGTTGCTCGTCGTCGGCGACGGTTCGGCGCGCCGTACCGAGAAGGCACCCGGCCATCTCGACGATCGCGCCGAGGGGTTCGACGCGTCGATCGCCGCAGCGATCCGCGACGGAAATGTCGCCGCGCTCGGCGGCCTCGACCCGGAGCTGGCCGCCGACCTGCTTTGCGCCGGCGCCCCGGTGTGGCGATGGGTGGCGAATGCAATCGGCAGTGCGACAGTCACGGAGTCGGAGCTGCTCGCTGACACCGCGCCGTACGGGGTCGGCTACTTCACTGGCTGGTGGCGGCTCAGTCGGTAGCAATCGAGTCGAGCGGCGGTCGCTCCGCGACGTCGACGTCGTGCGAACGCAACGCGACGGAGCCCTCCAGTCGTTCCGGCTGCCACAGCTTCGTGGCGATGTCGCTGCCGGCAGGGAGCCGACCCTCGGCGACGAGCCGGTCCAGCGCGGTGTGCATCACCTCGGACGCCATCCGGCCGAGTGACGGCAGATCGGAGTGGCGATGCCAACGGCGCCGCAGGTCGACCTGCGCGATCGCATCGAGGCCGGCTACTCGATAGGTGTCGAGCAACAGGCCGAGGTCGACGCCGTACCCGCAACGAAAGGGCAGCTGACGAAGCAGCGATGTGCGCGCGGCGTACTCGCCCGCCAACGGTTGCAACACGCCGCCGAGCTCCGGCCAAAAGGCAGACAGCCACGGCCGCGCCATCAGCTCGGTGACGCGACCGCCGCCATTGCTCGGAACGGATGGGTCGATCGGCGGCCGGTCGTAGGCAGCCTTGACGAAGTGGATGTCGCGGTCGGCGAGGAGCGGGCCGAGCAACGCGACGACGAAGCCCGCGTCGAACGACTCGAGATCGGCGTCGACGAACACCACGACGTCGGCATCGGTCGCGGCGACGCCACGCCACATCGCCTCGCCCTTGCCGGGTCGCGGCGTGAAGTCGCTCAACACGTCACCGAGTCCGACGACCCGGGCACCGCTGTCCGCGGCGACCGCAGCTGTCGCGTCCTCTGACCCGCTGTCGACGACGATCACCTCGTCGACAAGAGCGATGCCGCCAACCAGCTCGGTGCGGATGGCCATGACGATCTCGCCAACCGTCGCCTCTTCATTGCGGGCCGGCAATACGACCGCGACCCGGGTCCCGGACTTGGCCGCCGCGACCCGTGCGACCGGCCAGGAATCGATGTCGGAGGTACGCCGCGCGAACCAGTCGGTCACCTGCGGCGACGAGTCACCATCCGACGGCTCGGACACCGGTCCGACCGTACACGAGCAGGTTGTCCGAACCCATCGCGTCGAATAGCGGTAGACAATGGACGGGTGAGTGGCGGCCACGACCTCATCGACACCTCGCAGATGTATCTGCGCACGGTGCTCGAGCTGGAGGAAGAGGGCATCGTCCCGCTGCGCGCCCGGATCGCGGAGCGGCTCGAACAAAGCGTGCCCACGGTGTCGCAGACCGTCTCCCGGATGGAGCGCGACGGCCTGCTGACCGTCACCGCTGATCGCCGGATCGACCTCACCGACAAGGGCCGCACCGAGGCGACCCGGGTGATGCGCAAGCATCGCCTCGCGGAGTGTCTGCTGGTCCAGGTGATCGGCCTCGACTGGCAGCTTGTGCACGACGAGGCCTGCCGCTGGGAACACGTCATGAGCGAAACCGTCGAGCGGCGGCTGCTCGAGATTCTCGGCCACCCCACCGAGTCGCCGTACGGCAATCCGATCCCAGGGCTCGAAGAGCTCGGCGAGGCGACCGAGTCCAACGAGTTCCTCGGCGGCATCGTTTCACTCACCGAGGTTCCGAAGGACACGACGAACGTCGTCGTACGACGGATCGGCGAGCCGATCCAGTCCGACTCGAAGCTGATGACGCGGCTGCGCCGTGCGGGCCTACGCCCCAACGGCCCGCTCGTCATCTCACGGATCGAGGCGGGGAAGATGCAGCTCGGCGAAGGCAACCGCGCGGTGTCACTGGACAACGCCCTCGCGGCACACGTCTTCGTCTCCTCGCCAGGCTGAGCCAGACTGTCTCGCATCGTGAGATAACGGTTTCGAATAGCAAAACGGTGATCTAGGGTCGGTGCGTGGCCGGCCGGACATCGCCCAACCGCTGGCTGATCCTCGCCCTCGGGCTCGCGGCGCAAGCCGCGGCGAGCTCCTACATGTACGGCCTGCCGATGCTGCTGCCACAGCTGCGCCACGAAGGTCACCTCTCACTGGCAGCCGGCGGGTGGCTGGTCGCGGCGCCCTCGATCGGCTTGCTCATGACGCTGATCCCGTGGGGCGTGCTGGTCGACCGGCGCGGCGAGCGCGGAGTGATGATCGCCGGGCTGCTGCTCGCGGGCGGCTTCCTGCTCGGCGCTGCGAGCACCCACAACTACGCCGCGCGACTGGTCCTGCTTGTCCTTGCCGGCGGTGGTGGCGGGTCAGTGAACTCGGCTGGCGGTCGCCTGGTGCTCGGCTGGTTCGAGCCACATGAACGTGGCACGGCGATGGGCTGGCGACAGACCGCGCAGCCACTCGGCGTAGCGATCGCGGCCGCGACCTTTCCGCCGATCGCGAACACCTGGGGCGTCGGCTGGGCTGTCGCGCTGCCGGCCGCGCTGTGCGTCATCGTCGCTGTCCTGGTGCAGCTGTACGTCGTCGACCCGCCGCGACCAGTGCCGTCAACCGCTGCGGCAGTGGCGGTCTCGCCGTACCGGGGCCCGACGATGTGGCGGCTGCACTTCGCGAGCGCGATGCTCGTCGTCCCGCAGTTCGCGGTGTCCGCGTTCGCGCTCACGTATCTGGTGACCGAGCGTCATTGGGCGACGGCGTCGGCAGGCCGGTTGCTGTTCGTGTTCCAGATTGCGGGAGCAGCCGGTCGAGTGGCATCTGGCGTCTGGTCCGACCGAGCGGGCAGTCGGCTCGGACCGATGCGAATCGTCGCGGCTGCCGCGGCGGCAACGATGCTTGCCGCCGGCATCGGTGCCGCGAACGGATGGCTGCTCGCGGTCGGCGCTCTCGGCATCGGGGTCGTCGTCACCGTTGCAGACAACGGGCTCGGCTTCACAGCCACCGCGGAGCTCGCGGGCTCGGCCTGGGCCGGTCGAGCGATGGGCGTGCAGAACACCGGTCAGAACCTGACCGCCGCTGTTACGCCACCACTGCTCGGCGCGCTCATCGCCGCGCACGGTTTCGGTTGGGGGTTCGGCGCTGTCGCGCTGTTCCCGCTGATCGCCGTCTTCGCGACGCCGGTCGCCGCAGAAACCGGCCGCGCCCGTTGACCCCGCGACCACGCGGCAGCAATGGGGCATTGCTGTGCGGATCCACGCCGCGAGGACCTGGAATCGGCATGCAATGCCCCATAGCTGCCTCATAGCTGCCTCATGCCGGGGCGGCACGGATCAGCGTGACCCCGCTCGGCAGTCCCCGATTGGCGTGCCGGCGATACACCTCCTCGACCTCGCGCATGACCCCTCGCGGATCGTCGCGCAGCCGGCGCGGGGCGTTGTGCAAGACCACGAACCCCGCCGCAACGAGCGCGTCATTGCGTTGCTGCATCGCGTCGAAGGCATCGGCTCCTGCCTCCTCGGGCGCATGAAACCGCCGGCCATTCACCTCGTGGACGAGCGCCGCGTCCTGGAAGAGAGCATCTGGGCTGAAGCACCTCCCGTCCGGAAGCTGGATCAGGCTGTTCCACAGAGGCGTTGGCAGGACACGGCTCCGCTTCACCAGTTGGCGAAAGTCGGCCTCGGGAGCGGATCGAACGCCACACTCCAGCGGCGCGAGCACCCGAAGCAGCCGGGCCCTCCCTCGGGCTTGTCCGGCATGCGCTTCCGCAACCAGGTCTGCGAGAGGGACACGCGCTTGTTGCACCGCTGCGGCGAGCACCGCGAGTGAATCTCGCTCGTCCTCATGCCGAGCGCCGAGCTCGCAGAGCGCTCGATACATGGGCGCCACCGGTAAGCCGTCGATGATGACCGGCACGGGCAACCGCCACGACCGCTTGGCGACCACGAACTGACGCGACAGTCGCTGAACAGCGTCGGGGATCAAGACGTGCACGTTGGAGTCGTTCGGCACGAACGGCAGGCCGTAGACCTGCAGGGCACTCGTGTCATTGAGCATCGAGTGCGGACCGGCATAGAGGAGCGCGGCGCGTAGCCGCTGGCGCGCCGACAGCGGCCGGTGATCGGCGGCGTACACACCCGGCAGGACCACCTGCCAGTGCCGGCCGAGCCGACGGCGAAGCACGTTGTCAGAAAGAAATGCCAGAGCCTGCTGGCGGGTGATCAGCCCGTCTTGGTGTTCGAAGGTGGCATCGAATGAGACAAACATGCCGGCAGATCGGCTGTTCCGGTGCGATCCACCTGGTCGGGCCGGGATGGTTGGGGGTGAACGCGACCCGCCGCCCTGCTGTGGAAAGCAATGCGGCATTCCAGTGCGGAACTGCCTGAAAACACTGCGGAACTGCACAGCGATGGCGCATTGCTGCTACAAGGCGAGGGGCAGCTCGATGCGGAACGTTGCGCCTTCGCCGGGCTTTGTCGCAACGGCCGCAGTGCCGCCGTGTGCGGCGACAAGGCTCGCGACGATCGACAGCCCGAGTCCGCTGCCGTTCTTCGTGGCGGCGCCATCGGCGCCGCGGGTGCGCGACTGGTCAGCGCGATAGAAGCGTTCGAAGACGTGCGCCGCGTCCTCCTCGCTCATGCCCGGCCCGTCGTCAGCAACCTCCACCGTCGCGGTGCGGGCCGCCGCATCGGTAGCCACCCTGACCCGAATCGCCGCCTCGGTCGGAGTGTGCGTCATCGCGTTGCGCATCAGGTTGTCGACGACTTGCCGGAGCCGCGCCTCGTCACCGATCACGATCGGCGGGATCGGCGCATCTACCGCGAGGTCGACGGTGCGGTCGGGGGCGACCAGCCGAGCGTTGCCCACGACGCCCTGGGCGATGTCGAGAAGGTCAACCGGCGCCTGCTCGAGCGGCCGTTCCTGATCGAGCCGTGCAAGGAGCAAGAGGTCGTCGACAAGCAGACCCATTCGCTCTGCCTCGCCCTCGATGCGTGCCATCGAGTCCGCGACGTCGGCCGCGTCGGCGCCGCCGATGCGATGCAGCTCGGCGAAGCCGCGGATGGAGGTCAGCGGGGTGCGGAACTCGTGACTTGCGTCCGCGATGAACTGCCGCATCCGCTCTTCTGACGCTCGCGCACGCTGCTCCGACGACCGCTGCCGCGAGAACGCGTCTTCGATGCGAGCGAGCATCACGTTGAGGGCTGCGGACAGCCTGCCGACCTCGGTACGTGGATGCAGCTGCGGAACCCGCTGTGACAGATCTCCTGCCGCGATCGCCTCGGCGGTGGTCTCGACGGCGACCAACGGACTCAGCGACTGCCGGATCAGCAGATATCCGCTTCCACCCATGAGAGCCAACGCAGCCGCGCCGATCAGCACCTCGAGCAGGATCAGGTGGTCGACCGTGTGACTGACGTCGGACAGCGACGTCGCGATCGCGATCGTGCCGTCGCCGTCCGACGACGGCACGGCGACGACGCGCCACAAACCCGCTCCGTCCACGGACTTCACCGTGAAGGGGCGGCCGGAACGCACCGCATCGTCGTTCTCTCGCAACGCCGGAAGCTTCGGCGGCGACTGGGCGATGAGGGGGGCCGCGTCGGGACTGCCGGCAGGCGTCCCGTCCGCCGAGTACACGCGGACGTAGTAAGGGCTCGGCAGCCGGCCGCCCCGGTCCCCCGATGACGACTCCCCCGGCGTGACGGAAACGCCACCTTGCGGCGGCGGTGGATTCGGCACAGGTCCGCCGCTGCCGTCCAGCCCGAGCCGGAAGCGGAAGCCATCAGCGATGCCGTGCGCGGCCACCTGCAGCTGATCGTCGACGCGGCCGATCAGGTAGGAGTGCAGCGAGGCGGTCGCGGCCACCGCGGCGATCGACAGACCAACCGCGGCCAGCACCAGCACCATTGCGACGAGCTTCACCCGCAACGGAGTTCGCGCCGCGAGGCCTCGTATCTTCATCGCCGGCTCATTCGCGCGGCATTCGAAGCACGTATCCGACACTGCGGATGGTGTGAAGCAGTCGAGGTTCGGTCGTGTCGACCTTGCGACGCAGGTAGGACACGTAGGACTCGACGACATTGGCATCGCCGTCGAAGTCGTAGTGCCACACGTGATCCAGAATCTGCGCCTTGCTCAGCACACGTTGCGGGTTCTGCAGGAAGTAGCGCAGCAGCTTGTACTCGGTCGGCGAGAGCTCAACCGGTTGGCCCGCTTTGAGGACCTCGTGTGAGTCGTCATCGAGCTCGATGTCGCCGAAGCGGAGCTTCGGTGTCGGCTTGTGCCCGTCCGGGCCTTGCGCGCGACGCAACACAGCGCGGATCCGGGCAACGACCTCTTCCAGGCTGAACGGCTTGGTGATGTAGTCGTCGCCGCCAAGAGTCAGTCCGGCGATCTTGTCTTCCGTTGCGTCGCGCGCCGTCAGGAACAGCACAGGGGCCAGCTGCTTGCCCCCGCGCATCCGTCGTACGACCTCGAAGCCGTCGATGCCGGGCATCATCACATCGAGCACCACGAGGTCGGGTTGGAAGGAGTCGACCAGCTTCAGCGCCTGTTGACCGTCGGATGCAGTCGCAACCTCGAAACCGGCAAACCGAAGACTCGCCGACAGCAGGTCGACGATGTTCGGCTCGTCGTCCACCACAAGCAGACGCGCCTCTGCGGCGACCCCCGAGTCTGCGGATGCCATCGGCGTCCCTCCGATCCTGGTCGTTCGGCTTACACAGTGTCAGCCGATCGATGCCCCGGCAGGCGGCGCCGGGAAGGACCCGCCGCCACTGCCGGAGAATCGCCTGACGAATGTTGCCCCGCCACCACCGAAGCCCCCTCGGTTGGTCAGCGACGAGCTCGTACTGGGTACCGCCGCGCCGAGGTCGGCAAGCACGACCTGCTCGCCGTCGGTGACGCCCGAGGTGATCTGCGTCAGTCCTGGACCGATTGCTCCGACCTTGACTGTCCGGCGCAACGGCTCGCCGTTCCGCACCACCTCGACGTACGACGTCGAGCCGTCGTAGTGGACTGCTGAGGTCGGCACGCTGAGGACGTTGCCGACCGTCGCGACCACGACGGTGACGGCGGCAGCGGCGCCGCTCACCGCGGTCGTACCGGACGGAAGCGTGATGGTCACGGGGTAGGTGACCGTCCCGCTCGAGGATTGCACCCCAGCCGAGTTGATCGCGACCACGCGTCCGGACAGCGGCTTGGCAAGACCGTCGACCAGGACCCTCGCTGTCATCCCGACCTTGACGCGCCGGATCTCCGTGGCGGACAGGCCGATCGTCGACTGCTCTTGGCGCGACCCGGTGATCGTGATGGCGACCGTGCTCGAGGACGCCGACACCTGGTCGCCGCGCGCGACGGTCACGGCGGCGACCCGGCCATTGATCGCGGCGCGCAGGGTCGCCTGCGCGAGGGTTGCCTCGTCAGACGCGACGGTCGCCTGCGCCCGGTCGATGTCAGCCTGATCCAGGGCGATGTCTGCCGCGCTGACGGTCGAGCCGCTCGAGGGCGCCGACTGCGAGGGGGACGAGCTCCCGGAGCCGGAGCTCTGCGACCCGTTGCGGGCGGCCGCGAGCATCGCGGTGAGCTGCTTCGTGAGGGCAGCCTCGGCGGCCGCAAGCTGCTGCTCGGCACGGTCCACCGTCTGCTCGTCAGCGAGCAGTGCGGCGCCCGCGGTGGAGCAGTCCTCACCACCGGAAGCGCTGTCGGTCGAAGTGGGCTCGGGCGATGGGCTCGAGTCCGCGGCAGGCGCCGTGGTGGAAGCCCCGGTCGATGGTGACGGGCCGCAGGCCGCGTTTGCAGCATCCAGTGCGTCGGCTGCATCGGTGAGGGCGCTGTCCGTCGCCTGCTGCGCGGAACGAACCGCCGCCTGCAGCCGCGCCAGTCCCCCCGACCCGCTCGACGTGCCACCCGAAGCGGGCGAAGGCGAAACCGGCGCCGGGTGGGAGGCCTGCAACGTCGGCGTGCTACCGCGCGAGCTGGATGATGCCTGGCTCGTCTGGCCCGTCGCGTCGGAGGACAAGCGGTTGCGCGCCGACGCCAGGGTCGATCGTGCCGAGGCCAGGTCAGCACGTAGTTGTGAGCGGTCCAGGTGAGCGAGCACTTCGCCGGCGTGGACTTTGTCGCCCGTCCTGACCTTGACCTTCGCGACCGTGCCGGCCACCTGGAACGACTCGTCGGCATGCGAAACCGGAGTAACGGTTCCGGTCGCGGCAAGCGACTGCACGACCGTCGCGTGGCCCGCGATGGCAGTCCGGTAGCCCGCGGCAGCGCGGTTCGTCAATCCCCATGCGGTACCGCCCGCCGCGACAACGAGAACGAGCGCGCCACCGACGACCAGCTTGCGGCGGCGCCGCCGTCGGTTGCTGTCAGACACCGCCGCTACCACCTTCGCCGGGAGCCGGCGGCGCACCGAAGGATCCACCGGAACGCTGCCCGCCGAACCCGCCGGCACCGATGCGGTTGTTGAGCGCGACTGAGGCGGTGCGGCACTGTCCGTCGACCGGCGCCGTGATCGACACCGACTGCGCTTGCACCACGCCACTGACGTCGGTGGCTCCGATCGCTGAGATGCACGAGCCCTTGGTCACGTCGGAAGCAGACGCCGTACGGGTCTGCTGGTACGTCGTGGTCGAGGTTGTCTTCACGGTCGTGATTGCAGTCCCGGTGGATCCCCCGAACAACGACTTGACCGTGAAGGAGCTGCTGTCGATCGAGGTGATCGTCCCGAACGCGCCCCCGCCGAACCGGCCCCGGAATCCTCCCGTCCGATCGGGCTGCGGCCGCGTCGCGGTCGTGCTGGTGGGGACCGGCCCAGGCGACCCGTTGAGCGCGCCACCGGGCGGTGGACCGGTGAACCCGCCACCGGGGCGTCCACTGAACCCACCCGGACCGTTGGCTTGCTGACAGCCTGAGGTGCTGGTGATCGTCACCGAGCGCGCGGTCAGCTTCTTGGGGATCGCCGGAGTCGTCGCGGTCGAGCTGCCGCCGGTCGCGAGTCGGGATGCTGGCGCCGTCGTCGCCGCGACCATCACGCAGTCGCCCTTGGCCAGCGCCGACCGTGACGCGGTTGATGTCGAGACGAACCGGGTCGACGCGCTGAAGTCGACGGTGGCAGGCCCGCTGGTCTGCTGTATCGAGGCGCTGTCCGCCGACGCGGCGATCACCTTGCCCGAGACGGAGTCGAACGAAGTCGACGCCGCAGAGTTCGAACCGTTGCCCGCAGTGGTCGCCGAGTCGCTCGATGAACCGCCGCCGCACGCTGCGACCAGCACCGCGCAGGCTGCGCCCCCAACCGTCATCGAGACAAGCCGCGGGACCCGGCGGGCGCTTTCTGTCACTTTGACTCCACTCATGGTCAGGACCTACTCGGTCCGCAATGCGTCGATTGGCGCGAGACGTGCTGCTCGGGTCGCCGGATAGACGCCGAAGCTGATCCCGATCACGACGGCGACACCGATGGCTGCTGCCGCAGCCCAGCCAGAGATCGAGATCGGGTTGGAGATGAAGTGCGGAATCACGACCGCACCGGCGACACCGAGCGCAACGCCGAGCACGCCGCCGGAGAATCCGAGCACCGATGCCTCGAGCAGGAACTGCCGTCGAATCGCGCGAGGCGTCGCACCAAGCGCCTTGCGCAGACCAATCTCCCGGATCCGCTCTGTCACCGAGACCAACATGATGTTCATCACGCCGATGCCACCGACCAGCAAGGAGATTGCGGCGATTCCGGCCAGCAAGATCGTGAGGGTCTTGCTCACACTCGTCGCCGTCGAGATCAACGACTGCTGCGAGGCGATCGAGAAGTCGGCGTCGGTCGAAGTCGTGATGCCGTGCAACGCGAGCAGCTCGGCGTTCGCCTCTTGGTACGCCGCAGAGATCGTGTGGCCGCTCGTGGCCTCGATGTAGATGTTGCTCACCGAGTTGCGTGAGCTGCCACCGATAACCCGGATCGACGCGGTGCTGATCGGGACGATCGCGGTGTCATCCTGGTCGCCTGTCGCTGACGAGCCGCTACCGACTGAGCTCAGGACCCCGACGACCTGAAACGGAACCGAGCCGATGGTCACGGTCTGGCCGACGGGGTCTCGCCCACTGAACAGCTCGGCTGCCGTATCGGAGCCGAGCACGACCACCGCCGCCGTGGACGCGATGTCGTCCGCAGTGATGAACCTGCCGGCCTCTACCTCGCGGGCGCGGACGTCGAGCCACGCGGGCGTTGCGCCAACGACGTTCGTCGTCCAGTTCTTCGACCCGGCAGCCAGCTCCTCACCGGTGGAGCTCGTCGGTGCCACCGCGGCGATGTCGGGTGCGGTCTGCTTGTTGTCCAGGGCCGCCGCGTCCTGCGCGGTGAGTGTCGACGCGGTACCGAAGCCGCCCCGCACCCCGGAACTGCTGGTCGAGCTCCCCGGCGAGACGATCAGCAGGTTGCTACCGAGGGAGTTGATCTGGTCCTTCACCTGCTTCTGCGCGCCCTCGCCCAGACCGACCGTCAGGATGACGGCAGCGATGCCGATCAGGATGCCGAGCATCGTGAGCAACGAGCGCATCCGGTGCGATCTGACCGCCTCGAGGCCGGTGCGCGCGGTCTCCAGCCAGTTCACGTGAGCATGCCGTCGTGAATCTGAACCACGCGCTGCGCGGTCCCGGCCACATCGGCGTCGTGAGTGATCAGAACGATCGTCCGGCCGGCTCGATGCAGCTCCTGGAGGAAGGACAGCACGTCGGCCGACGAGCCGGAGTCGAGGTTGCCGGTCGGCTCGTCGGCGAGCACGAGATCGGGATCGGTGACGAGGGCTCGCGCGATGGCGACGCGCTGCTGCTGCCCACCCGACAGCTCGCCGGGTCTGTGGTCCACCCGATCCGCCAGACCGACCCGCTGCAACGCGGCAAGCGAGCGCTGCTTACGTTCCGCAGGCGCCACGCCCGCGTACGTCAGCGGCAGCTCCACGTTGCGCAGTGCAGTGAGCGAAGGCAGCAGGTTGAACTGCTGGAAGACGAAGCCGATCCGCCGGTTGCGGACCTCGGCGAGCTTGTCCTCGTCCATCAGCGCGACGTCCTCGCCGCCGATGCGGTACTCCCCGGACGTCGGTACGTCCAGGCACCCGAGGATGTGCATGAGCGTCGACTTTCCCGACCCCGACGGCCCGACGATCGCCACGAGCTCGCCCGGGCTGATCGACATCGAGACTCCGCGCAGCGCTTCGACTTCGAGCGCGCCGGACTTGTAGGTCTTGCGCACGTCCTCGAGGTGGAGGACCGGGGCCAAGGCGGTCATCAGCCGCCACCGGAGAAGCTCTGCGGGCCACCGGTGAACGAGCCCCCACCGGGGAAGCCGCCGCCGGTCGGGAAGCCGCCTTCGCGGCCGAAGCCGCCGCCGTTGCCGTTGCTGGTGGTGCCGATTCGGGCGAAGGTCGGGATGCGAACCACGACCTGGTCGCCAGGCTGCAGGCCTGATTTGACCTCGGTCTGCAGGCCATAGGTCTGACCGACGGTGATGGTCTGCTGCTTGGTCGAGCCACCGGACTTCAGCTCGACGCTGGCGGCGGATCCGTCGTAGGTGATCGCGAGCGTCGGAATGGCCAGCACGTTGACGGCTTTGTCGGTCGTGATCGACAACGTCGCGCTCGACCCGGCATAGACGTCCGCCGGATGCCCTGTGAGGGACACCGTGATGGGAAAGCTCACGACGCCGGCCGAGCTGCTCGGCACCTTGCTGACCGATGTCACGGTGCCTGCGACGGTCGTGCCCGCGCCCTCGGGCGTGATTGCGACGTCCTGGCCTCGCTTCACCTCACTGATCTGCGTGTCGTCGACGGTCGCGTCGACGACGAAGGTCCGAGTCGACTGCACGGAGATCTGCGCGGACGATGAGTCGCCGCTCTGGCTGCCGAGACCGCTCTGACTGCTCCCGCTGACTGCCTCACCCTTGGTGAGGTTGACGGCGGTGACCGTGCCGTTGATGGTCGACTTCAGTCGAGCGTCCTTGACCGCTTGCCGGGCACTGTCGAGCGACGACCTCGCCGCGGCGAGGGCAGCCGCGTCGGCTGCCTGCTGCGCACTGCCCGCCGAGTCGGCGGCAACCTTCGCCTCGTCGGCGACCACGGTGGCTGCTGCGGCGGATCGCTCCTGGACCAACGCGGCCTTGCCCACCGTCGCCAGCGTGTCGCCCTTGCGCACGACATCGCCGACCTTGGCCAGCACATGCGTGATCCGGCCGCTCACCGCAAAGTTGAGACCCGCTTCCTTTGCCGCGCTGATCGTGCCCGACGCCGCGACCGTCTGGACGATCGTCGTACGCCGTGCGGTGACGATCTGCGTAGTCGCCGCGTCGGCGCTCTTGTGCCACGGCTGCGTCGCCGCGAGCGCGGACCCGCCACCGAGAACGGCCAGGCCGGCGACGCCCACGATCACCCACTTGCGGGTGAGACGTCTCAGCAGTACTGCCACGGGCTGCTCTTCCTGCTCGGTGCCGGCTGGTGCTGGCGACAGAGTGAAGAGCGGCCCTTAGCGGTGCGTGAGAGAAACCTGTGAGTTTGCTGTCAGCCGCTGGGCTGCCCATAGGCGAGGGTGAGGAACTCCGACCGGGTGCGCGCATCGTCACGCAGCCTTCCCAGCAAGGTCGAGGTGACGGTCGACGCCCCTCGCGCGCCGACGCCCCGCACGGTCATGCAGGTGTGTTCGGCGCGCAACACGATGCCGACGCCCTTCGGCGCCAGGTTGTCATCGAGCCAGTGCGCGATCTGCGTCGTCATCCGCTCCTGTACCTGCGGGCGACGAGCAAACAGCTCCACGACCCGGGCCAGCTTCGACAACCCGAGAATCCGCTCTGCCGGTAGGTAGGCGACGACCGCCGTTCCCATGAAGGGCAGCAGATGGTGTTCGCAGAGCGACGTGAACGGAATGTCGCGCGCGATCACCATCTCGTCGTAGCCCTCGTCATTGGGGAAGGTCGTCAGCGAGAAGTTCCGAGGGGTGAGCAGCTCCGCGTAGGCGCGAGCGATCCGTCCCGGAGTTCCCGCAAGGGTGCCGTCACGGTGATCGATGCCCAGCGCATCGAGCAGCGCGCCGGCAGCGGCTTCAGCCGCTGCTAGGTCGATGTTGCTCTCGCTCACAGGGCATCCGCAGGGACGTAGACACCCCACACGTCGCGCAGCGCGTGGCACACCTCACCGCAGGTGGTTCGAGCGATGAGCGCCTCGCGCATGAACGGCAAAACGTTGTCCGTGCCCTCGGCGGCGCGCTTCAGAGCGTCAAGAGCGCGGGTGACGTCGGATTGGCTTCGGTCGGCGCGCAGAGCAGCCAAGCGCTTTGCCTGCTGCTCGCCAATCGCCGGGTCGACTCGCAGCGGCTCGTAGACGTCGTCGTCATCGATCGTGTACTTGTTGACGCCGACCACGACTCGCTCGCCGCCGTCGATCTGCTGCGATGTGAGGTACGCCGCCTTCTCGATCTCGCTCTTCTGGTAGCCGCGCTCGATCGCGGCGACGGCGCCACCGAGGTCCTCGACCTGCTGCATCAGCGCCAGGGCTGCGGCCTCGACCTCGTCGGTCATCGCCTCGACGGCGTACGACCCAGCGAGCGGATCGACAGTCGCGGTGAGATCCGTCTCATTGGCGAGCACCTGCTGAGTGCGCACGGCAAGCCGAGCCGCCTTCGCGGTCGGCAGTGCGATGGCCTCGTCGAAAGAGTTGGTGTGAAGCGACTGGGTGCCGCCCAGGATCGCGCCGATCGCCTGCGTCGTCACGCGGATCAGGTTGACCTCTGGCTGTTGCGCGGTGAGCTGCACCCCGGCGGTCTGCGTGTGGAACCGCAGCATCTGTGACCGCGGATCCTTCGCGCCGAACTGCTCGCGCATGATGCGCGCCCAGATCCGCCGGGCCGCACGAAACTTCGCGACTTCCTCGAGCAACGTCGTACGAGCGACGAAGAAGAACGCGAGTCGCGGCGCAAATTCGTCGACCTCCTGCCCGGAGGCGATGGCCGCGCGGACGTACTCGACGCCGTTGGCGAGGGTGAACGCGATCTCCTGCGCGGGGGTCGCCCCCGCCTCGCCCATGTGGTAGCCGGAGATCGAGATGGTGTTCCACTTCGGGATGTTCGAGCGGCAGTAGCTGAAGATGTCGGTGATCAGCCGCAGCGACGGCTTCGGCGGGAAGATGTAGGTCCCGCGAGCGATGTACTCCTTGAGCACGTCGTTCTGGATCGTGCCGGTCAGGGCGCTCGGCGCGACACCCTGCTCCTCACCGACCAGTTGGTAGAGCAGCAGCAACAACGACGCCGGGGCGTTGATCGTCATCGACGTCGACACCTCGCCGAGCGGGATGCCGTCGAAGAGCACGCGCATGTCGTCGATCGAGTCGATCGCGACGCCGACCTTGCCGACCTCGCCGTCCGCGATCGCCTCGTCGGAGTCGTAACCCATCTGGGTCGGCAAGTCGAAAGCCACGGACAAACCGGTCGAGCCGGCTTTGACGAGCTGGTGGTAACGCTCGTTGGACTCCTTCGCCGTGCCGAAGCCGGCGTACTGCCGAATCGTCCACGGCTTGCCGGTGTACATCGACGGATAGACGCCGCGCGTGTAGGGGTAGGCGCCCGGGTCACCGAGCTGTTCGGCAGGGTCCCAATCGCCGAGCGACGCCGGCCCATAGACCGGCTCGATGGCGAATCCCGATTCGCTGTTCACGCCCGAACCGTAAAGCACCCGCTCAGCACCAGATCAACCGGACCGGCCTACGGGACCCCCGCCGCTACTAACCCGAACGGCGCAGACTAGTTATTGCTAGTCCCAATAAATGGTCGGTCTTGATCTAGGCCTGGACCCGCGCCGTTGCCGATATTTAGCAATGAAATGAGTACCAGACCGCCCGGCCGCCGCAAGTCGCTGCAAATCCGGGCAAACCGAGGCCGCGACGACGCGGGCATGAGCCTGGTCGAAGTCATCGCGGGCATCGCCGTCATCACGATCGGGTTGTTCGCACTGCTCAGCGAGCTGGCCAGCAACATCAAGCAGCAGAGTCTCGAGAAGTCTCAAGCAACGGCCTTGCACGTCGCGAACGGCTCGCTCGAGTCTGCTCGCGGCATGGCCTACGGCTCACTTGTCGGTCTCGCGGGAACGTCGAGCACGGCAACTGCCACGAACGGCCGCACTTACATCGCGACCCGCACCGTGCAGGTCTGCTCACCGACAGACAGCCCTAACTCATGCACCACCCCGGCCAGCGGAGCGATCTCGACGGTGCACGCCACGGTTCGGGTCACTTGGAACTTCGCCGGGCAACAGCACACCCTCCAGATCGCCCGCAACATCTCGGACACGAGCGCAATGTCGGTCAGCACAGCGAGCAGCCCGCTCGGCAGCTGCGGTGGGAGCGGAACGACGCTGGTGAGCGGAAGCCTGTCGATCTCGCCCGCGAGCGTCACGGTGTCGAGCGCGGGCCAGCCGTCCAGCAACGTCACCGTTTCGCTGACCGAGACCGGCCTGTCGAACGCCACGTGCGTCCCGCTCACGTGGAGCGACGACAACGGAGCCCACCAGGCGATCATGACCGGCGGAAGCGGGACCTTCCAGGTCACCATCGCGGCGTCGTCGATCAAGAAGGTCGTCTCGACGAGCGGTGGGTCGATCCCGTTCACCGCAACCGTCCCCGGCAGCCAGGCCGTGCCGAGCAAGACATTGACGATCCTCGGAGCACCGGCGTTCACGGGGAGCTGCTCGGTGTCAGTCGCCGGACTCGGGCTGAACATCATCTCGCTGGTGCCTCTGACGCGTAACACGCTGCTTCCAGCCGGCGTCAGCTGCACGACGACCAACCTCGCGAAGACCGACAGCGTGGTCGCGACGTACCAAAGCGGGACCGGTACGAAGAGCCTGACGCTCACCAGCAGCAACGGCACGACCTGGACAGGGACGATCGCGTCGGGATCGGCGATGAAGTCGACGGGTACGTCGGAAGGCCTCACCTTCCAGCTCACTCGCGCTAGTGACGGCGCAACCGCGTCGCAGAGTCTGACGGCGACACTCGCATGAGGCGCCAGCGCCGCCGCACCGTGACGGATGACGGCTTCACTCTCACCGAACTCCTCGTGTCGATGGCCATCTTCAGCATCGTCAGCGGGATGGTCACAACTGCAGCGGTCACCGGCCTGCACAAGCAGACCGAGGTCGCGAACCGGGACGATGCGCTTGCGCAGATGCGGACGGCCTTGCAGCGAATCGACCGCGAGATCCGCTCGACCTACCCGTTGCTGTCGGCGAGCTCGACGCAGCTGGTGCTTCGCGAGGTCGAGTCGACGGTGACCCGGACTGTGACCTTCCAGGTGACGGGGTCGACGCTCACCTGGGGAGAGACGGACACCGACGCCAACGGTTCGACGACGACGATCCCCGCCCGAACCCTGCTCACGAACCTCGTCGACACCGCGACGAGCCCGGTCTTTTCCTTCGCACCGCTCACCGGCTATACCGCCCCGAGCGGCAGCGGAGTCGACGCGTCGACCTGTGCGCTCGGCAACGGAATCGATGCCGGCTGTGTGGGCACGATCACGGTCCGCCTCACGGTTCGCCCGCCGTACCTCGCCTCAGCGCTCACGATGACCGATAGCGGTACTGATCTCCGGAATGCCGCATGATGCGCCGCCGGGGAGCGGGCGACGAGGGCAGCATCATGCTGGCGTTGATCGGAATCGTGATCCTGACCAGCGTCGTGACGGTCGGACTCGCAAGCGTTCTCAAGGGACAAGCCCAATCCCGCCACGACGAGGCCTTCGCGCAGGCACTGAGCGGCGCCGAGACAGGGCTGGACTCGATGGTCGCGCGCATCCGGTCCGCGCCGCTGGCAACGTCACAAAGCTCGATCACAGGGACGAACAGCACGACCGGCGCGAGCTACAGCACGACGGCGGCCTACACGAGCGGGACCTGGCTGGTCGACTCGGTAGGCACTGCCTCCATGCCGGCCGGCGGGGTTCTGCGACGTGAGGTGCAGGAGACGGTCACGGTCAACGGCCTCTACGGCGTACCCCTGTTCGGTGACTCATCCCTCAACATCGGGAGCGGCTCCAGCGTCGACGAGTACGACTCGGGCACGAACGGCTCGAACTCACTGGCACAGTGCGCCGTGCTTCCCAACACCGGCGTGCTCGGCCTCGTGGCGACCACGATGTGCACGCCGAACGTCGTCTCAAACGGCCCGGCTGCAACTAACGGCAACCTGACGATGAAGGGCACAGACCTGGCGAACTTCAGCACGGTGAACATCGATGACGCGGCGCCTTCGGGCTACAGCAATCCGGACTATGCAGGAACCTGCGTGGGCGACTCGACGGCCTGCTCATCGACATCGGTCGTTCGCTCCGCCACCGCGCTGAGCTATCCGGACAGCACGTCCTGCTCGAGCGGCATCGGCGTCAACGCCTCAGCGGTCACCGGCTCGAACTACCTCGCTGCCGGCGCCGTCTACAACGTCATCGGCGACCTGACGCTGAACGCCGCCGTCACGGCGAACCTGTCGAACCTTTCGACCTCCGCGGTCATGCTCTGCTTCAGCGGCAACCTGCTGGTCCCGTCACTGGGTGCCGCGGGCGTGACACTGCCGTGGAACAGCTACATCTCCTCAGCTCTGCCACTGCGTTACGCGCCGCGACCGCCATCAACCTTGACGCTCGTCGACACCGCCACCAACAGCGGCTCGTCGACGATCACGATCGGAGACGGGCTCAACCAAGAGACGGCACTGTCAGCGGTCATCTACGCGCCGCACGCGACGTGCGTGGTCAGCGGACACCTCGACCTGTACGGCGCGATGATCTGCGGGAGCATCTCCGCGCCCGGTGGGATCTCGGTGCACTTCGACAAGCAGCTCGCCTCATCGACGATGCAGCAGACCGTCACGGTCTCGAACTGGCGTGAGGTCCAGTAGCGCCCAACCCGGCAGGCCTCAGGCGTCGCCGTCCAAGCCCGGGATCCAGCGTCGTACTTCGGGACCGTAGGGAATCTCCGCGTCGAGCTGGCACAGCACCCCGAAGCTTCCCGCTGCCACCCGGTGCATCAGCAGATAGGTCGGCGGCAGGTTGAGCTTGCGACCGAGCTGAGCTGCCGGCGATCGCGGGTCTGCGACTCGCGCCGCCTCGCTGCGCAACCAGCGGCGCGTGAAGTGGAACGTGTCGGCGGCCACCGGCTCGAGCAGCGGCTGCACGTAATCGAGGATCGCCTGCGCGTCGACGTCCAAGCCCTCGGGAACGAAGCCCTCTGTCCGCAGTCCTTCCAGGACTTCCTCGCCACGACCCTCGAGCGCGAGCCGGCCGAGCGGGCCCATCGACGGCGGGAAGCCGTCCGGCAGCCGGTTGACCGCTCCGTAGTCGAGGACCACGAGCCGGCCGTCCTCGTGCAACCGGAAGTTGCCCGGATGCGGGTCTGCGTGCAGCAGCCCGGCACGGGACGGCCCGGAGAGCAGGAAGCGGGCGAACAGGAGGGCGGCGTGATTGCGCTCGTGCGGGGACCCGTCGCGGATGATCGCCGACAAAGGCTTGCCGTCCACCCATTCCGTGACGATCACGTTGCCGCTGCACTCCAGCACCTTCGGCACGATGAAGTCCGCATCACCGTCGTACGCGTCGGCGTACTGCCGCTGCGCCTCCGCCTCCAGGCCGTAGTCGAGCTCTTCCTTGACCCGCTCGCGCAGCTCTTTGATCAGTGGCTTGACGTCGAGGCCGGGGCTGAGCACCGCAAACATCCGGGCAAAGCGGGCGAGCTGGTTGAGATCGGCGATGAGCGCAGGTCCCGCGCCCGGGTACTGCAGCTTGACCGCGACCTCGCGACCGTCCTCCCATCGAGCCCGATGAACCTGGCCGATCGATGCGGCGGCCGCCGGCTTGTCGTTCCACTCCGTGAAGCGGTCACGCCAGTCCGGCCCGAGCCCCTCGGCCAGCACCTGATGCACGGCGGAGCCCGGCATCGGCGGTGCCGCGTCCTGCAGCTTGGTCAGCGCAGCCCGGTATGGCGCCGCGAGATCCTCGGGAAGGGCGGCCTCGAACACCGACAGCGCCTGCCCGAACTTCATCGCGCCGCCCTTGAGCTCCCCAAGGACCTTGAACAGCTGCTCGGCCGTGCGCTGCTGCAACTCAGTGGCGACGATCTCCGCCGGCCGGCCGCCGATCCGCTTGCCGAGACCGATCGCACCGCGCCCCGCGACCCCCAGTGGCAGGCTCGCCAGCTTTACGCTTCGCGAGATCGCCCACTTCGGGATGTCGGACACCCCTCTATTCTCATTGATCGACGACGTCATCGAGGGCTTTGCCCCCCGGCAAAGGCACAGCCCGACGAGTTTTATTCGCGGGCATGGCCCGACAAGGAGTGAAATGGCCGACTACGAGCTGACCCACCCGGGCGGCGTAATGCCGCTCGAGGCAGTCGATGGCACCGAGGCACCCGCAGGCGTCAACATCAGCAGCCTGCTGAGTACGACGGGCCGGGTCACGTTCGATCTCGGCTACGGCAACACCGCGTCCTGCAGTTCGGCGATCACCTTCATCGACGGTGACGCCGGCATCCTGCGCTATCGCGGTTACCCGATCGAGCAGCTCGCCAAGGGCTCGACGTTCCTGGAGACGGCGTACCTGCTGATCTACGGCGAGCTGCCGTCGCAAACCCAGCTCGACGAGTTCAAGTCGCGCATCGAGAAGCACACGATGCTGCATGAGGACCTGCGTGACTTCTTCAACGGGTTCCGGCACGACGCCCACCCGATGGCCGTCCTCAACTCCGCGGTCAGCGCGCTGTCCACCTTCTACCAGGACTCGCTCGACCCGTTCGACGCAGAGCAGGTCGAGGTCTCGTCCGTCCGGTTGCTGGCCAAGCTCCCGACCATCGCGGCATACGCCCACAAGAAGTCGGTCGGTCATCCGTTCCTCTACCCGGACAACTCCCTCAGCTACGTCGAGAACTTCATCCGGATGACGTTCGGCGTGCCAGCCGAGGACTACGTGGTCAACCCTGCGATGGCCAAGGCGCTCGACATGCTGTTCATCCTGCACGCCGACCACGAGCAGAACTGCTCGACGTCGACGGTGCGGATGGTCGGCTCGGCGAACGCCAACATGTTCACCTCCATCGCCGCGGGCATCGGTGCGCTGTCGGGCCCGCTGCACGGCGCCGCGAACCAGGCCGTCATCGAGATGCTCGCGGAGATCGCCGCCGACGGTGGTGACACGCGGTCGTTCATGAACCGGGTGAAGAGCAAGGAGCCCGGCGTCAAGCTCATGGGCTTCGGTCATCGGGTCTACAAGAACTACGACCCACGCGCGGCGATCGTGAAGCAGGCGACGCACGAGGTGCTCGAGGCCCTCGGCGTCTCGGACCCGCTGCTCGACCTCGCGATCGAGCTCGAGGGCATCGCGCTGGCCGACGACTACTTCGTCGAGCGCAAGCTCTACCCGAACGTCGACTTCTATACGGGCGTCATCTACAAGGCGATGGGCTTCCCCACGCAGATGTTCACCGTGCTGTTCGCGCTCGGCCGGCTGCCCGGCTGGATCGCCCACTGGCGCGAGATGATCAACGACTCCGACACCCGCATCGGCCGCCCGCGTCAGATCTACAACGGCGCCACCGAGCGCGACTACGTGGCGATCGACAACCGGAAGTAGAGATTCCCAGCGATCTGGCGATCCCACCAGGCGGGTGCCTGGTCCACATCGGGTTCGACAAGACCGGTACGACGTCGCTGCAGGGCGCGTTCCACTCCGACCGCGAGCGGCTGCGCGCAAACGGCGTCGTCTACCCGGGTAGCGAGCGCTACCACAAGAGTGCCGGCATCGCGGTCACCGAAGCGCGCGGCAACACCGGCGATGCCCCGGTCACGATGGCGGCATGGCGCGACCTCGTCTCGGAGGTGAGGGCTGCTCGGTCAGACCGCGTGTTCGTGAGCAGCGAATGGCTGTGTCGCGCGACCGACAAGCAGGCACAGCGCGTAGTCCGCGGGCTCGGGGGGAGGCGGGTGCACGTCGTCGCGACGCTGCGACCACTCGCCAAGATCCTGCCGTCGGCCTGGCAGCAGTACGTCAAGGACGGCTATGTCGGCGACTACGAAGGCTGGCTGCAAGGAACGCTGAACGGCGCGCCGTACGAGTCCCCGACCCCGTGGTTCTGGATTCGGCACCGCCACGACGCCGTCATCGCCAGGTGGGCGTCGATCGTCGGGCCGTCGCAGGTCACCGCGATCGTGGTCGACAGCCGTGACCACGATCTTCTGCTCCGGCAGTTCGAGTGGTTGCTCGCCCTGCCCGAAGGCTTCCTTGTCGCAACGGGCGCGGGGCAACGCAACGACTCCCTCACCTGGCCAGAGGCCGAGCTGCTGCGGCGGATCAACATCCACTTCGCCGGGGAGCAGCTGTCCGACGAGCTGTATTCGAAGGTCGTGCGCTCAGGGCTCCTGCCGCGGCTCGCCGCCGCGCGGGGCGGGCTCGCGCAACCGACTCCGATCGCAACGCCCGGCTGGGCCTTGGAGCGCGCCGCGGAGATTGGCGCGAGGGCGGCAGCTGCGATCGAGGCATCGGGCGTCCGGGTGCTCGGCGACCTCGCGTCCCTCGGCGCACGGCCGGCTGCGGATGAGCTCACCGAGCCGCAGACCGAGCCCCACGTCGAGTTCAGCGCCGTGGCACATGCGATCGTCGGCGTGATCGCCGGCGCGAAGGCGCAGCGGCCAGCGCCACCCCCGCCGAAGCGCTGGCAGCGAACCCGCCGAATCGACCCGCTCCCCGAGTTCTGACCAAGCGGAGCCGCTCCGCTACGGGGAATCGCCCAGCAGAGCCGCTCCGCTATGCGGCTGCCTGACAGCCGCAGTCAGGGTGCGCGACCACGGTGCGCCGGCGCAACGCGAGCTCGGCAAGGCCCAGTTCGATCGTGCCGCCAACCAGCGGCGAGGACGCATCCGGCTGATCGATCCACGCCAGCAAGAACAGCGCGGCGAGGGAAGCGGCGGCGCTGGCGAGCGCGACGTCGCACGGTGCCACAGCGCGGGCATCGCCGACGAGCTGCGCGGCCAGCACCGGCCAGGCGGGATCACGGTCGGCGCGTGCCAGCTCGACACAACGAAGGCACGGACTGCGACCGGGCACGACAAGCGGTCCGATCTGCGCGGTGGTCTCCTTCACCATCACCGTTGCGTGCGGGCGGCGCCGCACTCGGCGTAGCCAGTCCGGGGCGAGCGAAGCGCCGGCCGGCGCGAGCACGAGCAGCGAGCGACCCGATGAGCCGGCGCTGGACTCGGCGTCCGTGGGTCGTCCCAGGTCTGCCGTACGCAGACTGTTGACGATGGCGTTCGCAGCGTCACCGCGGCGATGGTGCACGCCGGTGGCGCGGACTCCGCCCGGCGCGAGATCCGCAGGGCGGATCAACGAGGGGTCGTCGACGACGACTCGGCCGACGCCTGCCGCAGCGAGCAACGCAGCCAGCGTCGCGCCAACGCGACCCGCGCCGAGCACTTCGACCGTCGTGGCACGTCGAGCGGCGAGCGCGCGTGCGGCACCGCCCGGTTCAGGGTGGCAAAGCGACAACGACAGCTGATCGGGAACGAGCCGGCCCACGCTCGCCGGTCCGGGCGCACCCAGCTCAGCGTCGTCGAGCACGCCGGCCTCGCTCAGCAGGTCGACAAGCGCGGCGCCACGCTGCGGCGGCTGACCGCGACGGCCGGCTTCTGCAAGCGCGACGTCAGTCTCACGGCTGCCGTCGAGCAGGCTCAGCAGCTCACGGTCAGCCGGGCCGACCCCGCTGACGACGACCGCGTGACGCGGGTCGACACCGAGCTGGAGGGTGGACGGGTCGCGCCACAACCGGCGCAATGCTGGCTTGAGGACGGGTCGCACGCTTGACTCCCTTGAGGCGGTTGAGGTGCGAGGCGCGCGGAGCGTGCCGTCACCTGCACCGAGCGTGCGTTGCGCCATCCACAGCAGACAGCGAGAGGGCGCCCGGCCGCACGGCCGGACGCCCTCTCGACGTACGTGAGTGGAGCTAGCTGCTTAGGCCTTGCCCAGAATGCGGTTGACCTTGGTGCCGCAGACCGGGCACGGACCCTGCGCCATGCGGCGGCCCGACTCGCTGGTCCGAATCTCGCCTTCGAACTGACGCTTCTCCTTGCACTTCACGCAGTAGCCCTCGTAGGTGTCGGCCATCTCGTCCTCCTCGATCGATCGCCGCCGGCCGGGACCGGCCGAACCTGAGATCAACGCTACCGTCGCCACGCTCAAAATCGCGGTATTCGAGCGTGCGTCGAGCCGGTGCGGCTAGCCTCCGGGACGGCGTACGGACCAGAAACCGAATCGGATTCGGTCAGTTTTCGAGCGGAGATCGGCGATGAGCGCACCCCTACGCGTGGAACGGCGGCCGAGTGGTGTGACCGTGCTCACCTTCGCGCTCCCCGAGCGTCGCAACGCCATGACGGACGAGCTCACGGCCGCCTGGACGGCCGCGATCGCCGAGTTGCGGGCCGATTCCGACGTCCGAGCGGTCGTCGTGACCGGCGAGGGCACCGCGTTCTGCTCCGGCGGAGACCTCTCCTGGATCGGGGAGTCCAACGAGCTGACGGTGACGAAGATCCGCGATCGGATGCTGCCCTTCTACCGGGCCTGGCTCGCGATCCGCGACCTCGAGGTCCCCACGATCGCTGCGATCAACGGCCATGCCATCGGCGCCGGGCTGTGCGTCGCGCTCGCCTGCGACCTTCGCTACGCCGCGGCGGGCGCCACCATGTCCGTGCCGTTCACGACGATGGGCATGCACTCCGGAATGGCAGCGACGTACCTGCTGCCGGCGACAGTCGGGATCGCCAACGCCCGCGAGCTGCTGTTGACCGGGCGCCGCTTCGACGCGGCCGAAGCGCTGCGCCTCGGCATGGTCAACGCCGTCATCGAGGGGGACGGTGTCCGCGACCATGCGATCGAGGTCGCGGAGACGATCGCGGGCAACGGGCCGATCGCCGTGCGGCTGACCGTGGCGGCGCTTCGCAACGGCACGCCGCGCAGCCTCGACGACGCGCTGATGTACGAGGCGCTCGCGCAGCCGATCACGTTCGCGAGCGCGGACCTCGCCGAAGGACTCGCGGCGGTCAAGGAACGCCGCCCCCCCAACTTCCAAGGCAGATAGCCCCGTGATCTTGACGAAGAAGCCGTCATAGCGGCTTCTTCGTCAAGATCACCGCGGGTTTGCGGCGCAGGGGGTTTCGGGTGCGTTGCGGGTGCAGAGCGCAACGAAGCCCCCGGGCTTTCCAAACAGCCGTTCGCCTTCCCCTTGCGAACGTCTGCCCGGTCTGCCACGGGGGCTCCGTTGGACACGACCGTACGGAAGCGCTGATGCCACCGTCAACGGCGGTCCCTCGCGCCCTGTGGACACAGTTGGGGACGCAGTGGGGACAGGCTGGGGTGTCGTTGTGGACGCCGTTGTCCACCAGGTGTGGACACGGCCCGGGACAACTCCCGCCACGCCGCGATGACCTGCGATGACGCAATGCACCGGCTGTGCACAGGAAGTTTTTCGCGCGTCTGACCGGATGTCGTCACTGTGGCTCATTACCGTCCGAGACATGAACGACCCAGCCGTCGATCCGCTGCCGTTCGAGCTCGTGAGTGACGCCGCGCCGCCTCCGCCCGAGGTAGAGGTCCGGCGCAGCACGAAGCGCCGGCGGACCGCCTCTGCGCACCGCGAGGGCGACCGCATCGTGGTGTCGGTGCCGGCCCGGATGACGCGCGCCGAGGTCGCGGAGATGGTCGACGACCTGGTCAAGCGGGTGCTGGCAAAGGAAGCCGGATCGACCCCGTCCGATCGCGAGCTGCACGAGCGGGCGCTGCGGCTGTCGAAGTCCTACCTAGGCGGGCGCGCCGTCCCGGCCAGCGTCCGCTGGGTCGACACGATGAACTCACGTTGGGGTTCGTGCACGCCGCTGGACCGCACGATCCGGCTGTCGCGGCGGTTGTGCCGGATGCCGGAGTACGTCGTCGACTACGTGCTGCTGCACGAGCTCGCACATCTGATCGTGCCGGGACATGGGCCGGCGTTCTGGGCCGAGCTCAAGGGATACGAAAGACTCGAACGCGCGCGCGGCTACCTCGAAGGCTTCGACACAGCGACCGGGTGGGGCGCTACTCCAACTCGCTGAGGTCCAGGGTGTCGTCCGGACCGCGCTCGGCCCACACCGTGGGCTCGTCGAGGTCTGCCGCACCCGGGAGCAGGTCCGGGTGCGACCACACCGCCTCGCGTCCCTCGACCCCGCGCCGATCAGCGAGCGTCCGCCACAGGGTCGCGGCTTCACGTAGCCGTCGAGGACGAAGCTCGAGGCCGACGAGCGTCGCGAAGGTGCGCTCGGCCGGACCGCCGCTCGCTCGACGACGGCGCATCGTCTCCTGCAACGCCGCGAAGCTGGGGAGCTGGCTGGAAGCCGCAGCGGCCGTCACGGTGTCAACCCAACCTTCGACGAGCGCCAGAGCGGTCTCCAACCGCTCGAGCGCCGCCTGCTGAGCAGGCGTCGCGGTCGGCTCGAAAAGCCCTTCACCGATCGCGCGCTGCAGTGACTCGGGGTCACTCGGATCGACACTCGTGGCCAGATCCTCGAAGCGGCTGGTGTCGATCGAGATGCCCTCGGCGTAGCTGCGTACGGCGGAGAACAGATGCGCGCTCAACCACGGCACGTGACGGAACAGCCGTTGATGCGCGGCCTCCCGCAGTGCTACGAACAGCCGCACCTGGTCGGCCGGCACGGACAGCCCGTCGCCGAGGGCACGCACCGACTCCGGCAGCAGCGCGGCGACACCTGGCGGCCCAAGCGGAATGCCGATATCGGTGGACGAGACGACCTCGGTCGCAAGCGTCCCGAGCGCTTGGCCAACCTGACCGCCGAACATCAGTCCGCCGACCTGGGTCATGACACCCATCAGCGGCGCGGCCATGGCGCGGACTTCCTCCGGGATGGCCTCCCCCATCGCGGAGCCGACTCGCGCCGCGACCGGTTCCACGAGCTCGGTCCAGGCCGGGCGGGTCGCCTCCAGCCATCGGCGCCGGCTCCACGCCTCGGTCGACACGACGCCTGACGGCAGCGCAGTGACCGGGTCCAGCCAGAGGTCGGCCAGCCGAATCGCGTCGGCGACCTCGGCGCCCTCCGCGGCTGTGGTCCCGGAGTCCGCACCGATCACCTGCATCGCGGACTGCCGAGCCACCTGCCAGTTGACCGGGCCGGTCTCGCCGGACATCAGGTCGCCGAGCTGGTGAAGCATCGCCCCGAGATCGGGCGTCGCGCCCAGCCCCGCGAACGGGTCGCCAGGCTTGGCCGGATCGTCGTCGCCGCTCGGACCGAACCCGAAAGGCGGGGAAGTCATGACCCCACGTTAGGCGTCAAGATGAAGACGTGACTGAGGGCGGTGGCCAGGTTCGCCGTAGGCGAACCGAGCGCATCGCCGTCACCGGCGCCAGTCAACCGCTCGGCGCCGCCCTCGTCGCTCGGCTTCGGGACCACCCGTCAAAGCCCGACGTCGTCGAGATCGACTGCGTCACGCCCAAGCTCGGGGCCGAGCTCGACGGCGTCGTCACCGTCGTACATCTCGCGGTCGACCGCTCGACCGACGCGCCCGCGGAGCAACGCCGCGCTACCAACATCACGGGCACGACCTTGCTCTTGGACGCAGTGCAGGCCGCCGGCGTACGGCGCGTTGTGCTCCTGACCAGCGCGATGGTCTATGGCGCGACGGCCGCCAATGCGGTGCCCCTCGACGAAGATGCCCCGCTCGCCGCGACCGCGACAGATGGGCTCGTCGGGGACTGGCTCGCGATGGAGCGGCTCGCGGCCACGCGGCAGGCCGTCAGCGAAGGTGAGCTCGAGGTGGTCTCGGTGCGGCCCGCCTCGCTGATCGGGCCGGTGACGGATCTCCTTCTGCCTGGGCTGTTCGAGGCCGTCCGCCTGCTTGCGATCCGTGACGGCAGATGCCTGTGGCAGTTCTGCCATCACGACGACCTGCTCGACGTCCTCGCAGCCGCAAGCACCGGGCTCGTCACGGGTGCGGTCACCGTCGGGTCCGAAGGCTGGCTGGAGCGCGGGGAGGTCGAGACGCTGGCCCGCATGCGGTCAGTCGTGCTGCCGGCCTCGGCTGCGTTCGCGACGGCCGAGCGGCTGCATCGCATCGGTGCCCTGTCCGGACCCGCAAGTGACCTGCAATACCTGCAACATCCGTGGGTCGTCGGGTCGCAACGAATGCGCGCTACCGGTTGGTCGCCGCGCTGGTCCAACAAGGCCGCTCTCGAGGAGCATCTCAACCAGCTAGGTGGACGAGCCGGTCGTGGCCTCGTGGTCGTCGACCGCAAATATGCGACGCGGGCGGCAGCGGGAGCAGGCGCAACCCTTGCAATTGTTGGGTCTTTGGCACTTGCGCGATCCCGAAACCGTCGCCGCTGAGTGCGGCGCGAACCGCATCGAACCCCCTACACTGATTCGCGTGGGTGTGCTGGCGTGGCTCGGGGTACCCGCGGTCGCAACCCTCATCGCGATCGTGTGGGTCAACTGGGCCGCGCGGCCGCGCGGCCCGGTCGAGACCGAGCAGTCACTTGCCGAGCGCGAGCGCTTCAAGGAGGCGTTCAGCCGTCCGGTGCGCGTGATCGAGCAGCCGACCCGGCGGCGCTCGGGACCCGCTGAAGCGCGCGAGACGGCGCGACGCGCCTCCTAGCTTCAGTAGCGCTCGGAAGCAGGCGGCTTGATCTCAGGCCGACGCAGCAGAATCATCTACCTCAACCGACCCGTGCCGGGTGCCGACATGGGGATAGCAGGGTTCTTCCGTCCTGCCCGCCAGCAGAGGGATCGTCAATGGAGCACGTGGTCTTCTACCAGTCCGCCCAGGGCGTGCCGGCGTTTCGCCGGGTGGCTTCGCTGGAGGACGCCGTCAGCTTCGCCGAGCACCTCCGCAACGCCGAAGGCGTGACCGACTTCTCGGTCTACTCGCTGTCACCGGTCACGCTCAGCATGCGCACCTACTACCACGTCGAGGTCTCCGGCGGAGAGACGTCGGCGTCGGACCCGGCGTCGGACCCGGCGGCGCCGGACCCCGCGGCTCCGTTCGGGGCCACACCCCCGGCACCGCCCGCCGGATTCCTCGAACCGGCGATGGCAACCAACGCGCCGCCACTTCCGGATGCACCTCCGCTGGGTACGGCGTTCGACGCCGGCACCCCTGCGCCATCGATGTCTTTCAACGCACTCGAGGAAGAGGCGACGGCGCCCCTCGAGGACATGCCGGCGCCCGTTGCGAGCGTTCAGTTCGCCGCCGCGCCACTGGCGCCGGCCGGTGGGGCATCGATCACCGAGACGTTCGTCAAGGACGACCCGGCCGATCTGCCTGCGCCTGCCGACTCGGCGGAGGCCGCCCCGGTCGACCCGAACGTCGTCGACCCGACGACTGAAGAGGTCGTGCCCTCTGCGACGGGTCGGCGCAGCATGGGCTTCTTCGCGCGCTCCTGACCCTGATCCGTTCAGGTTCGTGGCGCTAGCGCGCCCTAGTCTCTACCGTCATGAACCGTCGCGTCGTCACGTTCTGCGTCGCTACGGTGCTCCTGCTGGGAATGCTGGTGGCGGTTTCGCAGCTGCCCGTCCCGTACGTCGTGCTTTCGCCCGGTCCCGTCGCGGACACCCTCGGCTCGGTGCCCGCCGGTGACGGTCGCGACGGACAGTCCGGCCAACCCGTCATCCAGATCAGCGGCGCCAAGACGCAGCCGACCGACGGGCATCTCTACCTGACCACAGTCGCGCTCTCGCCGGGAGACTGCAACGCGCATCCGCGGTTGCTCGACGCGATCAAGTCGTGGTTCAACTCGCACGAGACGGTCGAGCCACAGCAGGTGCAGTGTCCACCGGGGCAATCAAGCGAGGCCGTGCATCAGGCCGGTGCCAACGAGATGGCGCAGTCACAGACCAACGCGATCATCGCCGCGATGACGGAGCTCGGTTACAAGGCCACCGGCACCTTGGTGGTGGTCGAATCCGTCGCGGCGGGACTGCCCGCCGCATCAGTCATCAAGTCCAACGACCTGATCCTGTCCGCCGACGGGAAGCGGGTCACCAGACCGCAACAGCTCGTCGATGCCGTGCAAGCCCTGAAGCCAGGCACCGCGGTGACCCTGGTCGTCGATCGTGGGGGCACGCAGCACAGCTTCTCCGTTCAGACCGCGAAAGGACCCAACGGCAGGTCACGCCTCGGCATCACGATCGGCGCCAGGCCTGTCTTCAACGGCATCAACGTGTCGATCGGACTCGACCCGGACGTGATCGGCGGGCCCAGCGCGGGCGCCGCGCTCGCCCTCGGAATCATCGACAAGCTCACCCCCGGCGGTCTCACGGGCGGGCGAACGATCGCGGGCACGGGCACGATAGACAAGTCGGGCAAAGTCGGACCAATCGGTGGAATTCAGCAGAAGGTGGCCGCCGCGGTGAGCGCGGGCGCGACAGTGTTCTTCGCTCCAGCGAGTGAATGCATCGATGCCAAGGCGGCTGCGCCGTCGTCACTGACCCTCGTCAGCGTGAAGACGTTGCGTGGTGCGGTCGAGGCACTCGAAGCGATCAAGTCCGGCAGCACCGCGTTTCCACACTGCTAGGCGTCAATCTTTGGGGTTGACTCCTCTACCCTGCCAAGAATGGCGCCCGCCGTCCCGTTTGCGCTGCTCGGCGTCGTCCAGCTGGCAGCGGTAGCGGTGTGGCTGGGTTTCGCGGCGGCCTGCTGCTTTCCGGGGCTCGTACGTCGTACGACGCCGATCGTCGTCGTCGCATCGCTGGCGATGGCGGCCGCAGACGCCCTGACTTCGCTGCATCTCGACGTCGCGTCATCCGACGGCATAGCGCTGCTTCGACTGATCGCTCTCGCGCTCATCCTGATCGGACTTGCTGACGGAGCCGCTCAGCGCCCGAGAATCTCACTGCCGGCAATCACCGCTCCACTGGGCGCAAGCACATCGCTTGCCATCGCCGGCGGAACCGTCGGAATCGTCGCGGCAGCCGCCGCGTTGGCACGCGGCTGGCGGGCTGATCGGCGCGTTGGCGCCTGGATCGCGGGCGGTGTGGGTCTCACCGCGATCGCGGCCGCCTTGGCAGAGCGCAGCGCGACCAGCACTAACTTCGCGTTGGCGCAGCTGTCAGCCAGAGGTGCGGGTTGTGTCGCGCTCATCGTTGCCATTGCGCTCGTCGCACGAACCAGCCTGCTGGGCAAGGTGGTCGGTGCAATCGTCGCCGGCGTCGTCGCGATGGCGGTCGGCGCGGTCGCGATCGTGGGAATCGGCGTCGCCAGCGAGGTCCAGCGCGATCAGTCCACAAGGCTGCGTTTGGTCGCCGAGGCACAAGCGCACTCTCTGCAGGCCCTCCAGGCGCGGGCCGGGCTGCTCGCGACCGTGATCGCGGGCAACTGTCCCGGCAAGACGTGCGTGTCAGGTCTGAAGCTGTTCTCAGAGGACGCCAACTACTTCGCAGCGATCTACCAGCACGGATCGGGGATCAAGCTGCTCGCTCCGAACAAGCACGCGCTTGACGACCTCGCACTGATCCAGCTCGCAGGCGACAAGATCGTGCACAGCGTGCTGCATCTCGGCAAGACGATCTCGACTCCTGCCTCCGGCCCGATCCTCCTTCACGGCGCGCCCGCACGCCTTGCGATCATCGCCGCAGTTCCGCCGACCACGAGTGCCCAGGTCAAGCCGACCTCGGCAGCGATCTACGGCATCGGGATCGTCGCCCGGTACCTGGCGACCGTCGAAGAGCAAGTCGGTTACGACGTCTCGATCATCGCCAACAACGTCGTCCTCGCCAGCAGCCTGACATCACCTGACGCCGCGCAGGTGCTGGCGGCGGCGCGCGCAACCAAAGTCGACACCGAAGGGCCCAGGACGGAAAACGTCGTTCCCTCGCAGGGAACCGCCCCATCGGTGGCGTTCGTCCCGATCAACAACATCGATGACAGGCGCATCGCCACGCTCGCGATCAGCCAGCCGGCGAGCGCGGCACTCGCGGCACAGCGAAGCGTGCTGCGACGACTGGTCATCACCGCGCTCGCGGTGCTCGTGACCGTTGCGCTGTTCGCCTTCCTCATGGCGCAGCGAATCGCGGACCCGGTCCGCAGGCTGACCGTCGCCGCGGGGCGGATCCGGGCAGGCGACCTCGAAAGCGAAGTCACCGTCGAATCCACCGACGAGGTCGGCGAGCTGGCCCGTGCATTCGACGCGATGACCACCTCACTCCGCGGGCTCACCGGAGATCTGCGAACCGCCGCCGTCGAGGAGGCCCGGCTGCGCGGTCGCCTCGAGACAGTCGTCTCCTCGATGACCGACGGTCTCGTCACGACTGACCGGCAAGGTGTGGTCGTCGCCGCGAACCCGATGGCGCTCGAGCTGCTGGGCAGGCGCGAGTCCCAGGTCGTCGGCCACATCCTTACCAATGTCGTTGACGCGCGCGGCGCTGACGGGGCGGCGCTGCTGCCGCGCGGCGAGTCGCCGTTGGTTACCGACGCGACGCTGCACCGAGCAGACGGCGAGCAGATCCCGGTGCGGCTCGCCCGCTCTCCGTTGGCCGACCAGCGCGGCGAGGTCGTCGTACTTTCCGACCGGACCCGGGAACGAGAGGTCGAGCGGCTCAAGACCGAGTTCCTGTCGACGGTTTCCCATGAGCTGCGCACGCCGCTGACCCCGATTCGGGGGTACGCGGAGATGCTGTCCCGCCGCCCGGACCTGCCACCCGAGCGGATCCAGAGCTTCGTGGCGGAAATCCTCGCGGGCACTGCGCGGATGAGCCGCGCGGTCGAGCTGCTGGTCGACGTCGCCGCCCTCGACGCAGGCCGGGTATCGCCGCAGCAGGACCAAATCGCCGTGGACAAGCTGGTCGACGCGCGTCTGGCCGCGTGGCGCGAGCGCTACCCCGACCGCGCGGACGATCTTCACCGTCGGGTCGCTGCGAAGCTACCCGCGATCGAGGTCGACTCGAGCTGGTTGAGCAAGGCGCTCGACGAGCTCGCCGACAACGCGGTGAAGTACACCCAGCCCGGTACGTCGATCACCCTCGCGGCCTCGCGGACCGCCAACGGGTCGGTCAGCATCGCCGTCCGCGATGCCGGCGAGGGCATCGATACCGACCGGCTCGCGGAGCTGATGGGTGACTTCTCCCAAGCAGACTCGTCAGACACTCGCAAGGTCGGCGGGATGGGGCTCGGTCTGGGCTTCGTGACCCGCGTGGCAGATGCGCTCGGGCTGACCCTCGAGGTCAGCTCCGAGCCCGGCAAGGGCTCGGACTTCGCGATCGAGGTACCAATAGCCCGCGGTTAACCAACCGATAGTTTGCGGAGGTGACGTTCAGCATGCCGCGGCGGCCGCGCCCACCGCGACCCCAGATGCCAGCCATCACCGGGCGAATTCGGATCGCGGCGGCAGCAGCGGCTCTGATCGTCCTGCTGTTCATCTTGTGGGCGGTCTTCGCCTCGATCTACACCGACCTGCTGTGGTTCCGATCGGTCGGCTTCTCGTCGGTCTTCAGCCGCCGGCTGACGACACAGATCGTTTTGTTCATCCTGTTCGGCAGCATCATGGGGCTGCTGGTCGCTGCCAACATCGTGGTCGCCTATCGGTTGCGGCCGAAGTCGATGCCGATGTCCGCCGAGCAGCAACAGCTGGACCGCTATCGCCAGCTGATCCACCCGGCTCGGGTGTTCGCGCTCGCCGGCGTGGCGCTGCTGATCGCGATCATCAGCGGCGCCGCCGCGTCGCGGCGCTGGCAGACCTGGTTGATGTGGCGCAACGGCACGTCGTTCGGTCACCAGGACCCGCAGTTTCACAAGGACGTCTCGTACTTCGCCTTCACCTATCCGATGCAGCGCTTCGTCCTCGGCATGTTGTTCGCGATGGTGGCCGTCTCACTGATCGCGGTACTCGTGACGGCGTACCTCTATGGCTCGCTTCGGGTGCAGACCCCTGGCCCGAAATGGACTCCCGCCGGCCGGGTCCACGTCTCGGTCCTGCTCGGCGTCTTCGTCCTGCTCAAGGCTGTCGCCTACTGGCTCGACCGGTACGGCCTGGCCTTCTCGGGTCGAGGAAGCGTCACGGGTCCGTCCTACACCGACGTCCATGCCGTGCTGCCGGCAAAGACCATCCTCGCCTTCGTCGCGATCATCTGTGCACTGCTGTTCTTCGCGAACGTCTACACCCGCAACTGGATGCTGCCCGCCGTCGCCTTCGGGCTGATGGTCGTGTCCGCACTGGTCATCGGCGGCGCCTACCCAGCGCTCGTTCAGCAGTTCAAGGTCAAGCCGAGTGCACAGGACCTCGAGGCGACATACATCGGGCGCAACATTCAACAGACTCAGTACGCCTTCGGCATCGGGCCCGACACCGTGACCACGAAGCAGTACGCCGGCGTCTCCACGCTGACCCCCGCCCAGCAGCGAAGCCAGGTCGGCAAGGACGTCCAGCTTCGCGTGCTGGATCCGAACGTGGTGTCGCTGACCTTCGAACAGCTTCAACAGCAGCGATCGTTCTACGCCTTCGACGACTCACTCGACGTCGACCGGTACCAGCTCAACAAGGCGGGCGCGCCGACCGACGTCGTCATCGGCACGCGGAACATCTCGCTCGCTGGGCTGCAGCCCAACCAGCGCAACTGGATCAACGACCACCTCGTCTACACCCACGGCTACGGCGTCGTCGCGGCGGCAGCGGACAGCGCGCAGCCCGACGGATCACCGGACTTCGTCGAGTCGGACCTCCCGCCGCAAGGCGCCATCAGCAGCCTCCAGCCCCCCGCGAGCACGAGCGCCCAGAACAAGACCTATCAGCGCATCTACTTCGGCGAAGGCGCGCCCAACTACTCGATCGTTGGCGCCCCGAACGGAACTCGGGATCGCGAGCTCGACCTGCCCAGCGACAGCGGGACCGGCCAGCAGAACACGACCTACCAAGGCAGTGGCGGCGTGCCCGTCGGCTCTTTCTTCCGGCAGCTGCTCTACGCCTGGAAGTTCAGGGACAAGAACATCCTGCTGTCGAGCGGGGTCAACCCGAAGTCCCGCATCCTCTACATCCGCGATCCGCGGGCTCGCGTGTCGAAGGTCGCGCCATGGCTGACCCTCGACGGCGACCCGTACCCGGTGGTCATCGACGGCAAGGTGCTGTGGGTGGTCGACGGCTACACGACGACAGACGGCTTCCCATACTCGGAGCAGGAGTCACTGAGTTCGTCGACCAGGACCTCTCTGAACACCACGACGCAAGCGGTCGCAGCCCAGCGGAACTCCCAGATCAACTACATCCGCAACTCGGTCAAGGCGACCGTCGACGCCTACACCGGTCAGGTGTCGCTCTACGAGTGGAACCAGCAGCCCACGGCTGCGCAGCCTGACCTGACGCCGGACCCGGTGCTCAAGACCTGGGAGAAGGCCTTTCCCGGCGTCGTGAAACCGCAATCGGCCATTCCCACAGCGCTGGTACCGCACCTGCGCTACCCCGAGGACCTGTTCAATCTGCAACGAACTCTCATCGCTCACTACCACGTGACTGATCCTCGGTCCTTCTACAACGGGACCGAGTTCTGGAACGTCCCGAACGACCCGACACTCGCAGCTGACCAAGGCAACGTGCCGCAGCCGTCGTACTACCTGACGGTGTCGCCGGACGGCGGGACGACTGCGCCCGTGTTCTCACTGACGTCACCGCTCGTCTCGCTCACATATCGGAATCTCACGGCGTACTTGTCGGTCGACTCCCAACCAGGACCCGACTACGGCAAGTTCACGATGCTGACCGTCCCCGCCAACGCGGGGCTTGCCGGGCCCGGTCAGGTGCAGAACGAGCTCGACTCGCAGGCCGACATCTCCAAAGAGCACAGCCTGCTCGACCAAGGCGGGTCGCAGGTGATCAAGGGAAACCTGCTCAGCGTCCCCATCGCCGGCTCGATGCTGTACGTCGAGCCCTGGTACGTGCAGGCGTCGGGCGGAACCAACTTCCCGGTACTCCGAAAGTTCCTCGCCTACTCGGGAGGGAACTTCGGTTTCCAGCCCACGCTCGATGCGGCAATCAACCAGGTCTTCGGGGTGAAAGGCACCGCGCCCACCGCCCCGACGCAGAGCAGCGGCTCGCCACCGACGACGACCCCGTCGCCGACGTCGGCTGAGCTGCGCGCGTTGATCGCGCAGGCGCAACACGACGAGGCGGACGCTGAGGCTGCGCTGCGACGAGGTGACTTCGCGGAGTACGGCCGCAAGCAGGCTGCGCTCAAACACGACCTCGAACAGATCAACACCGCTGCCAACGGCAACCACAAGCCGAGCGGCTAGGGGCACGGCCGGTCAAAAGCCACCAATCGGACAGGTGACTAGAAGCGCGTAACTAACCTGAGCCATGCCGAACGCCACTAAATAGCAATGCTCCGCTATTTAGTTGGAAGGCACCTCCCGACATGCTCGACAGAGCGCAACAGCGGTCCCAGCCCGCTGGTGTCGAGGGAGGAATTTGTGTCCAATCAGCGATGGACCCGGTACGTCTCTGCACGCAGGCTCGTAGCGCTCGTCGCCTCCGGTGGCATCCTCGCCGGCGGACTCGCAGCAGCCGCACCCGCAACTGCAGCCGCCACCCCTGTCACTGTGATCGTTCAAGGCACCTCTGTGCCGATCGTTCAGACGCTGGTCGGCGTCGCCGGTGGGCGCACCCTCACGACGCTGCCCTTGGTGAACGGCGTTCTCGCGCAGGTTCCGTCGTCGAACACCCTCAACCTGCTTCAGACGCTTGGGCTCGTCACGAGCCCCGATGCTCCGGTGGCAGTGGATGGTCTCGTCGGCGCGCTGCCGGCGACCGCACCGGCGGCCAACTCCTACCGCAGCGCGAGCGGCGCGAGCGCCCTCGCCGACACCGGCGTCACGGGCACGGGAGTCGGGGTCGCTGTCCTCGACACCGGCGTCTCCGCGCTTCCCGACTTCGGCAACCGGCTCGTGAGCGGAGCCGACTTCTCCGGCGAAGGCAGTCCGCTCCAGGACGGCTACGGGCACGGCACCTTTGTCGCGGGACTGATCGCCGGTGACGGCAGCTCTTCCGGCGGGGCCTACGCGGGCGAGGCGACCGGCGCGAAGGTGGTGTCCGTCAAGGTCGCCGGCACGACGGGCCTGACCGACGTCGCGCGCGTCATCCAGGGCGTCGCGTGGGCGATCGCGAACCGTACGACGTACGGCATCAAGGTCCTCAACATGTCACTCGGCGAGGTGCCGACGGGACCGACGCAACTCAACCCGCTCGACCAGGCGGTCGAGGCGGCGTGGAACGCCGGGCTCACCGTCGTCACGTCCGCCGGCAACTCGGGCCCAGCTGCCGGCACAATCACTGCTCCGGGCGACGACCCGGACGTGATCACCGTCGGTGCACTCAACGATGGCGCGACCGCTTCGCCTGCGGACGACAGCATTCCGTCATTCAGCTCGGCCGGGCCGACAGCGGCCAACGCCTGGCTCAAGCCCGATCTGGTCGCCAGCGGTCAATCAGTTGTCAGCCTTAAGGCGCCTGGCTCGTTCATCGCCCAGTCCTTCCCGGGCGCGGCCGTCGGGAGCTCCAACTTCGTCGGCTCGGGTACGTCGTTCTCCGCAGCGATCGTGAGCGGCGCAGCCGCGCTGATCGCGCAGGAGAACCCGAACGCCGCGCCGGACGAGATCAAAGCGCGAATGCTGGCTACGGTCACGCCTGGTCCGACCGGTGACGCGACCAAGGAAGGCCACGGCGTTCTTGACGTCTACGACGCCGCGAACTGCGCGCCGGTCTCTCTCGATCAGCGCTGGGCCTCAGTCGCGATACCCCTGGTTCCAGGTGTCTCGATCCCGCTGCTTTCGACGTGGACGGCTTCGAGCTGGAACGCGGCGAACTACAGCACCGACGTCACGGCGTCGTCGTGGAACGCCTCCTCCTGGAACGCCTCATCGTGGAATGCGTCCTCCTGGAACGCGTCGTCCTGGAACGCCAGCTCCTGGAACGCGTCGTCGTGGAACGCCAGCTCCTGGAACGCGTCGTCCTGGAACGCCTCCTCCTGGAACGCCTCATCGTGGAATGCGTCCTCCTGGAACGCGTCGTCGTGGAACGCCAGCTCCTGGAACGCGTCCTCATGGAACTAACAACAACGGTGCCGACTGAGCCATGAGCAATCCGGCACTCCCCGCCCGAGCCCGACTCGTGATCGCGGCCGCGGCCCTCGCGGCTGCGGCCGCGCTCTGCTGGGCGTCGACCAGACTCGCCGGCTCCGGAACGGGCAGCGTCGCCGCGCTCGCATCACTCGGCACCATGCTGCTGCTCTCGGATCGGTACCCCCTGTTGATCTACGGGCGGAACTACTCCGAAGCGGTGAGCTTCGCGGATGGGCTGCTCGCGGTCGTCATCGCGCTCGTCCCCACCGGACCGGCGATCCTGCTGTCGGGGGTCACGCAGCTCGCAGCGCAGATCTGGCGACGACGTGAGCCCGTGAAAGCACTGTTCAACACGGCACAGCTGACGCTGTCCACCACTGCTGCGATCCTGATCGCGGACGCGATCGGTCGCACACCCGGCCGGCTCACCCCACTGCTTGCGCCGGCGATCCTGGCCGGAATCGCGGTCTTCACCGTCGTGAACACCGTTCTTGTGGGCACGCTGCTCAAGGTCGTCACAGGCAAGCCGTTCATCACGCTCTGGACCGAGGGCTTGAGCACCCGCCTCCTGCTGATCGCAGTCGGCACGTCATGCGGGCTGCTTGCCGGACTCGCGGCCGCAAGCTATCGGTGGGCCCTGGTCGTCGTACCGATCGTCTTCGTGTTGCTCCGACAGGTGCTTGCCGGTCACTTCGATGCTCGTCGCGACCGCGATCGTGTACTGGGCTTGCTCGACGGTGCCCGCGAGATCAACAGCGCGATGAGCGGCGGCACGGTCACTGCAGCAGTCCAGGCCGTCGCGTCGCGCCTGCTTCGCGCCGACGCGCGGGTGCTGCCGCATCAGGCAAGCGGGGTTTCAGCAGCGATCCCCGACCATGACTCCTGGCTGGTGGTCACCGGCCGCAACCCCGGCGAGCCGCTCGACCATGCCGATGTCCAGCTGCTGCACACAATTGCCGCGATCGCCGGTGGCGCGATGCGCAACGCCGAGCTGTTCTCGGAGGTCCACACGAAGCGCCTCGAGATGCAGGCGATTCTCGGCAATCTGGCGGAGGGCGTCTGTGCGTTCGACACCGAGGCCAAGCCGACGTTCCTGAACGCCGCCGCCGAGTCCCTGCTCGGGCTGAGCGTTGCGGCGTTCGATGCAACGCACCCGCTCGCCGCTGAGCTGCTCGCACCGGTGCGACGCTGTCTGCACTCGGGCAGCCCGCTCGACGCCTCGATGACGCTGACCCGACTCGACGGCACCGCGTTGCCGATCAGCTACACCTGCGTTCCGACGCGGGACGACGACCGGATCGATGGCGCAGTGCTGGCGTTCCGTGACGACACCGAGCGGCTCAGCTACGAGGAGCAGCTCGCCCACCACGCCTTCCACGACCAGCTGACCGGTCTGGCGAACCGCCGTCTCTTCATCGACCGGCTCGACCAGGCGCTGCTGCGTGACGTACGGCGCTCCGGCGGCAGCGCCGTACTGTTCGCCGACGTCGACCGCTTCAAGCTCATCAACGACAGCCTCGGTCACCAGGCCGGCGACCGGCTGCTCAACGAGATCGCGCGACGGCTCGGCACCGTGATTCGGGACGGCGACACCGTGGCCCGGTTCGGAGGTGACGAGTTCACACTGCTGCTGGAGGACGTGCGCGGCCCGGGCGAAGCGCATGACGTCGCGAGTCGGATCGTGCGGGCGATGGAGGTCCCGATCGAGGTCGGGCCCAATCGGACGATCATCGCGAGCCTGTCGATCGGAGTTGCGGTGTCGCGCCCCGATGCAACGGGCGACGACCTGCTGCACGACGCGGACCTCGCGATGTACGAGGCAAAGGCTGAGGGCTTCGGCCGCTGGAAGCAGTACGAGGGCGGCAGCAGCCGTTCAGCGGAACAGCTCGACCTCGAAACCGACCTTCGATTTGCGATCGCGAACGGCGACATCCAGGTCTACTTCCAGCCACTGGTCGAGGCGATCTCCGGGCGCCCGGTCGACGCGGAGGCCCTGGTCCGCTGGGTCCATCCGGAACGCGGCTTCATGTCGCCAGGTGAGTTCATCCCCCTCGCCGAGGAGACGGGGCTGATCCTTCCGCTCGGCCGGCAGGTGCTGCGCGATGCATGCCAGGAGTGCAAGCGCTGGGAGGTCGACGAAGGCGTGCTGATGGGGGTCAGCGTCAACCTTTCCGCCAAGCAGTTCCAAGACGGCGATCTCGTCGAGGAGGTGCGCGCTGCCCTCGCCGACGCCGAGCTGCCTGCTGAGCGGCTGTGCCTCGAGATCACAGAGACGCTGGCCATGCGCGACATCGACTGGTCGATCGACACGCTGCAGCGACTCAAGGACATCGGCGTCCGGGTGGCGATCGACGACTTCGGAACCGGCCACTCGTCACTGAACTACCTCAAGCGGTTCCCGATCGATGTGGTGAAGATCGACCGCTCCTTCGTGAAGGACATCGACACCAGCGCGGTCGACAACGCGATCGTGACAGCGATCGTCATGCTGGCCGAGACGCTACAGGTCACCACGGTTGCCGAGGGCGTCGAGACCGAGGGTCAACTGGGCAAGCTGCGCGACCTTGGCTGCACCCTGATCCAGGGCTTCCTGTTCGCCAAGCCGATGCCGGCGCCGGACGCAGGCAACTGGCTCGCCAGCGCAACGGCCGCAGCGAATGTCCGGATTCCGCGGCCGCGGCCCGCCCAGGTCACCCTTCCGGCCTCTCGGCTCTAGCCGGAACGGCTGCAATCACAGCGGTTTGCCGCATTTTCCGGAGCCGGGCTATCGTGGCCTCACCGACGCGGGGTGGAGCAGCTCGGTAGCTCGCTGGGCTCATAACCCAGAGGTCGCAGGTTCAAATCCTGCCCCCGCTACTAACGAGGATCCTTCGGGGTCCGGTGCGCCTGGCATCAGTTTCGCGGCTAGCACTGGGGGACTTTGCGGCCATGACTCTCGAATCGTCCTCTGCTCTATGGTCACGCCGTCCTCGGTGGCTGGTTCCGCTGATCGTGGTCGTCGCCATCGGTTTGGTCGTCGTCCTTCCGATCGTCAGCTCCTACAACTCCCTAGTCGACAAAGACCAGGCCGTTGACACCCAGTTCGCGAACGTCGACGTGCAGATGCAACGGCGCCTCGACCTCATCCCGAACCTCTCGAACAGCGTCAAAGCAGCCCTCGGTCAGGAGCGCGCCGTCTTCGGTGAGATCGCGCAGGCCCGCACGCAGTACGGCAACGCCCAGAACGTCGACGACAAGGTCGCCGCGTCGAACCAGCTGGAGTCGGCGCTGTCGCGGTTGCTCGTGATCGTCGAGCAGTACCCGAAGCTGGAGAGCAGCGAGCGGATTCACGACCTGATGGTCGAGCTCGAAGGCACCGAGAACCGCATCGCGCAGGAACGCCGCGACTACAACCTCGCCGTCAACGAGTACAACCGATCGATTCGGCACTTCCCCGGCAGCATGGTGGCCGGCATCTTCGGTTTCGACAAACGACTGCCCTTCGCGGCGGCGCCGGGCTCAGACGTGCCACCCACCGTCGACCTGGAACCGTCCACCGCCTCGTCGCCATCCCACTGAGGATGCCCAGCCTCCGCGTGCGGGCAGGCCTCGCGGCGGTGGTCGCTGCCGCACTCGGCGTACTGCCCGTCCCGGCCGCCCACGCGTCGGGCTTCCCCGCGCCCACCGGCTACTTCGTCGACGCCACCGGTGACATCTCAGCTGCTGATGGACGCGCGATCGAGGCTGAGCTCGAGTCGTACGCCGAACGAAGTGGTCACCAGCTCGCGGTCGCCGTCGTCGACACCACGGGCAACGAAAGCATCGAGGACTACTCGAACGACCTGTTCGGCGACTGGGGTGTGGGCAGCGCCGAACGTAACGATGGGGTGCTCATCGTCGTCGCCATCGATGACCGGCAGTTGCGCATCGAGGTCGGACGTGGCCTCGAGGAGACCCTGACCGACATCGAAGCCGACGACATCATCCGCAACGACATGGTGCCCAGCCTCAAAGCTGGCGACTACGCGGCTGCGGTCCGCGCCGGTGAGCGCGGGGTGCGCGCAGCGCTCGGTGACCCTACGCCGAACGCCGCCGGCCAACCTCAGGGCTTCAGCGGGTACGGCGGCGGACAACCCGGTTCGCGGACGAGCGACACCGGGATGCCCGAGACGATCGCCATCGTCATCTTTCTCCTCTTCCTGCTCGTCATGGTGATGGCGGTCACGAGCGCCTTCCGCCGAGGCGGAAGGGGCGGTCGCTCTCCTATCTTCATGGGAACTGGCTGGGGAGCCGGCAGCTGGAGCGGGGGCGGGGGCGGCGGATTCAGCGGTGGCGGTGGCTTCGGTGGCTTCGGTGGCGGCTCCTCCGGAGGAGGTGGCGCCAGTGGGAGCTGGTGACCGCCTCCGCAAGGCGGATCGTGCGCGGCTCGCACGAGCCGTCGAGCGGGTCGAAGCCGAGACCGGGCTCCAGGTCTGCGTCTACCTCGGTCCAGGCGACGGCGAGTCTCGGCAACATGCCGAGCAGCTGTTCCAGGCCGCGGGCGCCCACACTCGTCCCGCGGTGATGCTGTACGTAGCGCCCGCTGTTCGGCGGGTCGAGTGCGTCGTTGCGCAGCAGATCTCCGACCGCGTCTCCGACGCAGTCGCCCAAGAGGTCATCGAGGCGATGGTCCCGTTGCTCGCCGTCGGTGATCTGGTCGGCGGATTGGAGGTCGGGCTGCAGCGGATCGCAGCTGCGGCTGGTCCGGCGAGAGGCGACGAGCCCGGCGAGTCTTTGCCTGACATCCTCGGCTGATGCGCCGAACCGTCGTCACCGGCGTCGACATCGACCCGTACCTCGCTCAGCTGCGGGCCGAGTTCAAGGTGCCCGGATCGTTTCCGCCCGAAGTCGAGGCCGCCGCGACCCACGCCGCTACCGCCTGGACACGTGTTGGCCGGGCCGACGCCACCGACCTGAGTTTGGTGACTCTCGACCCGGAAGGGTCGAGGGACCTCGACCAGGCGTTTGCGCTCGAGCGGATCAAGGGCGGGATTCGGCTCCACTACGCAATCGCCGACGTTGCTGCCTTCGTCGATCCAGGGGGCCCGATCGACCTAGCGGCCCACGTTCGCGGCGAGACGCTTTACCTCCCGGACGGGCGAGCTCCCCTACACCCGCCGTCGCTGTCGGAAGGCGCCGCGAGCTTGCTGCCCGGCCAGGATCGGCCCGCCGTCCTCTGGCGAATCGACGTCGATGCCGATGGGGCGCCGACTGACGTCGACGTACGACGGGCCGTGGTCCGTAGCCGGGCGCAGCTCGACTACGACTCGGTGCAGCGAAGCGGTGGAGGAGACCTTTACGAGCTGCTGGAAGAGTTCGGCCGGATTCGGCAGGAGCAGGCACGTGCCCGCGGCGCGATCTCCCTTCCCGAGCCCGAGCAGCAGGTGAGCGGCGACGGCTCGAGCTGGACGTTGAGCTACCGCGCGCCGTTGCCGGTCGAGGACTGGAACGCGCAGATGTCCTTGCTCACCGGCATGTCAGCAGCGCAGCTGATGCTGAACGGCGGCGTGGGACTGCTGCGGACGATGCCGCCCCCCGACTCCCACACGGTCGCCTCCTTGCGCCGATCCGCGCTAGCGCTCGGGATCGACTGGCCGGAGAGCGCGGCGTACGCCGACGTGATTGCGGGGCTCGACCCGACCAAGCCGGCGCAGGCGGCCCTCGTACGGCTCGCGGCGGTGCTGTTCCGCGGTGCTGCGTACGTCGCGTTCGACGGCACGCCGCCTACCTCAACCACACACTCCGCCGTCGCAGCGCCGTACGCGCATGCGACTGCACCGCTTCGACGGCTCGCGGATCGCTACGTCAGCGAGTGCTGCCTGGCGTTCATCGCCGGGACCGAGATTCCGGCATGGGTCCGCGACGCGCTGCCCAAGCTTCCAGACGAGATGGCCGACGCGGATCGCCACGCGAATGCCGTCGATCGCGCCGTCGTGGACCTGGCCGAGGCCTTGGTTCTCGAGGGCAGGCGCGGCGAGGTGCTGCGCGGTGTTGTCGTCGAGCCTGGTCCCAAAGGAGAGGTGCAGCTACGCGATCCGGCGGTCCGAGCCCGGCTCAATGGCGACGACCTGCCACTTGGTCAGGAAGTCGACGTCCGGATCGATCAGCTCGACGTCACCAAGCGTCTGGTGTCGTTCGCACTCGCCTGAGACGTCAGCAGGAAGCGAGCGCCTCGTCACCAGTCAACGCACCGAGCTCAAGGTCCGCGTCGTCAGCGGGCCGCTCGTGCAGACCGAGGTAGCCGATCACCGCGGCGGCAACTGAAAGAGCGGCACCCACCGCGAAGGCGACGTGGTAGCCCTTGAGCAGCCCGGCGGCTGACGAGTCGCCGTGGGATGCCGACGCCGCGATGCTGGCGAGCAACGCGAGGCCAAGCGCGCCACCCATCATGAATGCGGTGTTGACGGCACCGGAGGCCAGACCGGACTCCTCCGGATCGACGTCATCCATCGCCGCGAGCAGGACGGGATTGAAGGCGATGCCTCCGCCGAAGCCGAGCAGCACCATGGCCGGCAGCACGTCGAATGCGAGCGAACCGTGCAGCGGGGCGCGAGCGAACAGCGCGAGGCCTGCGGCGGCAAGACCGAGCCCGGCGCCGAGCGGCAGCCGGTAGCCGTAGCGCATGACGAGCTTCGCCGACAGCGACACCGAGCAGCCCATCATCACGAGGTTGCCTGGCAGGAAGGCGAGGCCGACCTTGAGGGCGGTGTAGTGCAGGACCTGCTGCAGATAGAGCGCCGTCATGAAGAACCAGGCGAACATGCTCCCGGCCCACAGCACGCCGACGACGTTGGACACCGCCAGGTTTCGGGACCGGAACAGGCCGAGGCGCACCAACGGCACGGAAACGCGCGACTCGATGACGATGAACGCCGCCATCAGCACGCCGGACAGCGCGAGCTGACCGAGCGTCTCGAACGAGGCCCATCCGGCCGAGTTGGCCTTCACGACGGTGTGCACCGCCAGCATGAGCGCGCTGGTGACGACCAGAGCGCCGGCCACGTCGAGGCGCCGCCCGGTCGCGGCGGTCGAGGTCTCGTCGACCAGGCGCAGGACCAGCGCGCAGACGCCGATGCCGATCGGCACGTTGACGAGGAACACCCAGTGCCAGCTCAGCGCATCGGTGATGACACCGCCAAGCACGACTCCGACCGCTCCCCCGCCGGATGCGACGAAGCCGGTGATGCCCATCGCCTTCGCGCGCTGCGCCGGCTCGCTGAACAGCGTGACGACGAGTGCGAAGCCGACCGCGGTGGCGAGTGCGCCACCGACTCCCTGCACTGCTCGAAATGCCACGAGCATCGTCTGCGAGCTCGACAGCCCACAGCCGATCGACGCGAGTGTGAAGCCGGTGATTCCCGTGATGAACACCCGGCGCTGGCCGTACAGGTCACCGAGACGGCCGCCGAGCAGCAGGCAGCCGCCGTACGTGAGCATGTAGCCGTTGACCACCCAGGCAAGCGACTCCTCGCTGAAGCCGAGATCCTTGCGAATCGACGGCAGCGCGACGTTGACGACGGTGCTGTCGAGCACCACCATCAGCTCGCCGAGACAAAGGATCCAAAACGCGATCCAGCGCCTGCGTTCCGTCATCAGGTCCGACTCCTTCTTCCTCGTCGCACGGTAGACGGTGAGAGCGACATGAAGTCATCGGTTTTGTGTCCGGGCGACGTCACGATGTGACGCGAAGAGTCACGCCTTCCGGTTGAGACCACCTATGGGAGGCAACAATGACGACCGTCGAAGCACTCGAGTCGGGCTGGCAGGCCGGCACCCCGGTGGAAGACTCGCTCCTGCGGAGATTCCTGTGCAACCAAGCCGACATGCAGGACCGGGTCGCGCAGGCGGTCGGCGGGCGAACCCATCGGTGCGCCGACCTTGCGCTGACCGACGCCGGTGTCCCGTCGCCCTACCTCAACCAGGCCACGCTGATGCGCCCACTCACCGGGGACGACGACCCGGCCCTGGACGAGATCTCTGCGTTCTACCGGGACCACTCACCCGGACTGCTGCTCTCCGTCTGGCCGACGACCGACCTCTCCGTACGCGGCTGGAATCTCGTCGGTCATCCGATGTTCGTTGCCCAGGGACCGCAGCCCAACTCGAGCGCAACCGACGGTGAGCTGGGCGCGGGTGTGTCCGTGCGGGTCGCCGAGACCGCCGAGGACATCGCGCTCGTGGAACGCATCGTCATCGAGGGCTACCCCGTCCCGGACCTGGCGGGCTCGGCCCCCCACACCGCCTTCGGAGCCGCGCTCGCCGGCAGCGAGGTCGTCTACCGGATCGGCTACCTCGACGGCACCCCAGTCGCAGTCGCCGCGAGCCATGTCGGGCACGGCGTCGTGAACCTTTGTCTCGCCGCAACGCTTCCGGAGGCGCGCCGTCGCGGCGTGTGGCAGGCCCTCGTCGACGCACGGCGCGCCGACGCGCCGGACCTGCCCGCCGTGGCCTTCACGAGCGATTTCAGCCGACCAGGGTTCATCCGTCTCGGCTTCCTACCGATCACCCGGTTCACCCTGTGGGTCGTCCCGGCGTGGCGGAGCGCGTGAGGTCGTCGATCAGGCGGGCGGCTGTGCGAAGGCGTACGGCCGCACGTCGACGAAGCGCCAGTCGCCGTCAACGCGGCGTACCAGAGCCGTGACATGCACGTCGAGCACGACGGCGCCGTCCGGCGCGGTGATGGGCTGCCGGCCGTCGACCAGAGCGTCGGTGTCGGTGATCGAGCGAACGGTCTCGATGTCGAAGGTGGCCGCCGTGCCACGAAGCAGACCACCGAAGTACTCGCCGTACATCGCCGTCACCTCGTCGCGGCCGTCGGCGCGCTGACCGAACGGGTTGATCAGCGTCCCGTCATCGGTGAACAAAGCGCCGAGCTCGGCGCCATCGTTGGTCGTCCAAGCCTTGCAGAGCCGGTCGAACAGGACTGCAACGTCGCTCTGAGCGCTCATGGTTTCGCTCCCTCGCTAGTGGTGGCGCACACCTGCGCCGGATGTCACGAGGGTCCCGTTGATCACCGGCGCCGCGCGTCGGGAGAACTCCCCATCTTGCGGATCGCGAGCCTCTACCGTGTCGTCATGCAGCCGGGGGTGAGCCGCGCCGAGATCGCGGCGCTGCTGGCGGTCGGACAGGACCACGCGTTCGCCCAACCGTCGGGAGCCCAGCTGCGCGCGACGGTCTTGGGCCAGCGCCTGGCCGAGGCTGCCGGCGCGACCCGGGCGGAGCTCGAGACGTGCTGGTGGACCGGCGCGCTGCGGTTCCTCGGCTGCACCAGCCACGCGTTCGACATGGCCCAGCTGTTCGGCGACGAGATCGAGCTGCGCGCCGAGGCGATGCTCGCCGACAACGCGAAGCCGCCCGAGATGGTGCGGCTGATGCTGGCCCACGCCGGGCCGGGACGGCACGGCCTGGACCGAGTGCGTGCACTGCTCGGCGTCCTGGCCACCGGGCGCGCCGCGATGGAGATGAACTTCCGGACCGCCTGCGAGGTGAGCGACGTCCTGGCGGGCCGGCTCGGCGTCGACGAGTCGGTGCGCGCCGCGCTGGCGACGAGCTTCGAGCGCTGGAACGGCAGAGGCTTCCCGGCCGGCTGCAAGGGCCTCGCGATCCCTCTACCGATGCGAGTCACGCAGCTCGCCCAGGAGTTCGAAGCCATCGCGCGTGCAACGGACACGCCGGCGGCGATCAGCACGATCCGCGCACGGCGCGGCAAGACCTACGACCCCGTCCTCACCGATCTCGTCGTCGCGCACGGCAGCGACTGGTACGCCGAGATCCTCGCCGACGATCCCTGGGACAGCGCGCTCGCGCTCGCGCCGAAGGAAACGGCGTTGACAGAAGCGGAGGTGCACAGCGCTCTGCTCGTCCTCGCCGACTTCTCCGACCTGAAGTCGCCATGGACAAGCGGCCACTCGCGCGCTGTCGCCGCGCTGGCACTGGAAGCCGGGGGGCCGCTCGCAGAAGCCGCAGCGCTGGTTCACGACCTCGGCGTGGTGACGGTCCCGAACAGCATCCTCGACAAGCCCGGACCGCTCACCCGCGACGAGCGCGAACGGATGGAGACGCACGCGATGGTCACCGATCAGCTGCTGCGCCGCGTGCCCTTCACCGCAACGCTCTCGGTCCCTGCAGGCGGCGCCCACGAGCGACTCGATGGATCCGGCTACCACCGGCGGCCGACCGCCGGCGAGCTCGATGTGGCGGCGAGGGCAGTCGCGGCAGCCGACAGCTACCAGGCGATGACCTCCGACCGTCCCCACCGCCCCGCGATGTCCGCCGACGACGCCGCCGCTGAGCTTCGGCGGGAGGCTGCGGCCGGCCGACTCGACGCCGAGGCCGTCGAGCGCGTGCTGGCTGCCGCCGGTCACCGCAGGGTTGCGCGACCCGCACTGCCCGCCGGGCTCACCGCCCGTGAGGTCGATGTGCTCCGGCACCTGGCGACGGGGCTCACGACCCGCCAGATCGCGGAGCGGCTCGTGATCTCGGCAAAGACGGCCGACCACCACGTTCAGCACATCTACCGCAAGATCGGCGCCTCCACCCGCGGCGCGGCGGCGCTGTTCGCGATCGAGCAGGGACTGCTCCCGGCTGCTTCGGTCTAGCCGCCAGAGGGAGATGGGGACTTCTCCCGATGCGGTTCGCACGCGGATGCGTCAGGCTCTGCGGCATGACGACGTTCATCACGAAGCTCGACGGCACCGGCACCGGCCCACGGCTGGCCGTGAAAGACCTCATCGACGTCGAAGGCGTACCGACGACGGCTGGCTCACGTGCGGTCGAACGCACCGCCAAGCCAGCGTCGGCAGACGCACCTTGTCTGGCCGGTGCACGTGCCGCGGATGCGCGGATCGTCGGCAAGGTGAACCTGCACGAGCTCGCGATGCTTCCGTTCGGAACGAACCCGTGGTTCGGCACGCCGGTCAACCCGCTGGACCCGGCGCTGATCCCTGGCGGATCGAGCAGCGGATCGGCGACCGCCGTGGCCTACGACGACGCCGACGTCGCACTGGGCAGTGACACCGGCGGCTCCGTGCGGGTGCCCTCGGCGTGCTGCGGGACGAGCGGTCTCAAGACGACGTACGGGCGGGTGTCCTTGGACGGCGTCTGGCCGCTGGCACCGAGCTTCGACACGGTCGGTCCGATGGCGACGACGATCGCCGGGCTCATCCAAGGCATGCAGCTGCTCGAACCCGGCTTTGCCTCAGCACCGAGCGCTGCCACCACAGTCGGTCGCGTCCGCACGAGCGGCGATCCCCGGATCGAGGCCGCCGTCGACAATGCACTTCGCGAAGCAGGCTTCAATCCGGTCGACATCGACTTCGGGCCGATCGCTGGCGGCGCCGATGTGTGGACCCCGGTGTACTTCGACGAGATCGTCGCGAGCGACGCTCGACTAGTCGCGGACAACCCTGATGCGGTAGGCGAGGACATCGCCGGAATGTTGGCGATGTCGCCCGCATTCACGGCTGAGGTCGACGCGATCCGCAAGCAGCTCACGAAATGGCGCGAGTCGGTGTTGCGGTTGTTCGACCGGGTCGAGCTCCTCGCGCTTCCCACCCTGCCGATCTTTCCGCCGCGCATCGAGGACATCACGCCCGACACCCTTGTCGGGATCGCGATCGAGATCACCAGCCACGTCACGCCGTTCAACGCGGCTGGAACTCCGTGCACCGCTCAGCCGATCAGGACCGAGGGTTCGGCGATACCCGCCAGCCTTCAACTGGTCGGCCCACTTGGCGGCGAGGAGCTGTTGCTCACGACAGCGCAGAAGGTTGAGGCGGCGGCCGGCGCTTGATCACCGTCGTACGCTGACACCAACAGCTGACGAACGCAGGGGGTGGCGTGGTCGAGCTCGCTCCGAAAACCGAGGAGCTGTGCCAGCAGGACCGGTGGGACTTCACCGATCTGCGCGCACTGTTCATCAACTGCACGCTGAAGCGATCGCCCGAGCAATCGCATACTGCGGGACTCGCCGCGATCTCGATGGAGATCATGCGCCGCCAAGGTGTGGCAGTCGAGGAGATCCGCGCTGTCGACCACGACATCGCGACCGGTGTCTGGCCGGACATGACTGAGCACGGCTGGGAGCGTGACGAGTGGCCGGCCATCTTCGAGAAGGTCCAGGCGGCGCACATTCTTGTGTTGGCCACCCCGATCTGGCTCGGCGAGAAGTCCTCGGTCTGCACCAAGATCATCGAGCGTCTCTACGGCAACTCGCACCTGCTCAGTGACGCCGGGCAGTACGCGTACTACGGGCGCGTGGGCGGCTGCCTCGTCACAGGCAACGAGGACGGCGTGAAGCACTGCGCAATGAACATCCTATTCGCTTCAGCACCTCGGTTACGTCATCCCGCCGCAAGCCGATGCCGGTTGGATCGGCGAAGCCGGACCCGGACCGTCGTACCTCGATCCGGGTTCGGGCGGACCTGACAACGACTTCACCAACCGCAACACCACGTTCATGACGTGGAACCTCCTGCATCTCGCCCGGATGATCACAGGTGCAGGTGGCATCCCCGCACACGGAAACCAGCGGTCGGAGTGGGACGCCGGCTGCCGGTTCGACTTTCCCAACCCCGAACACCGCTAGACGGCGGGAGCTACGCGAAGTAGCCGTCGAGTCACATTGTGACGCTCGGCGTCACGCCTCCTGGTTGACAGATCGATCCGCCATTGGGAGGTAGTCATGCCACGCACTCGCAAGGACGAAGCGCCATTGGTCGTCGACGAGGTGCCGATCACTGCGCGCTACGTCGAGCTCGACGACTACACGGTTGGCTTCGAGACGTTCCACACGGAGATGGACCCGGCGCCGCTGTTCAAGGGCCTGCCCGACGACCGGTGCCAGGCCCGCCACTGGGGGATCGTCGTCTCCGGCCGGCTCGAGGTCCGCTACGCCGACTCCACCGAGGTCTACGAGGCCGGCGACGTCTACTACTGCCGGCCCGGGCATCTGCCGTGGCCACACACGGGGTGCGAGGTCATCGAGTTCACCCCAACCGCCGAGCTGCAGGCGTCGATGGCCGTCGTCGGTGCCAACATGGCCGCCGCAGGCGCCTCGGCGTGACCAAGGCGACGCCCGGCGGCGCGGCCTACGATCCGCACCATGGGGGACGGTGGACCGGAGGCCCGGCGGGTTGAGCTCGTCGCGGCGTACGACGCCGCCGTCGCCGCCGATGACGTCGACGCCATGGCAGTCGCCGCCCTGGGCCTGACCGAGCTCCAGCAGTTCGGTCCGGTCCCGGGGCGGCTGCCGGCGTTTCTGCACACCGCGTACGAGCGGTCTGTCGGGACGCGACGCGTCGAGCTGGCGATCGCGATCGCCCGGGCTTGGTCCTACGGCATGGCGCCGGAGCGCGCTGAGCCGTTCGTCGTCGAAGCGCTCGCCGCGCCGGAGACGGCAGCCGATCCCGCGTTGCTCGCGGCGGCACTCGACGCCCAGCTCCTCACGAAGTGGGGTCCCGACGACTTCGTGGAGCGGGCGGCTATCACCCAGCGGCTGGAGGACGTCGTGGCGCACGTTCGCGACGCCGAAGTGCAGATGAACGCCTATCTGTGGCGGCTCACCACCGCCCTCGAGGCCCTCGACATCGTCGCGGTACGCCGCCAGCTGCGCGGCCTAGAAACGCTCGCCGAGGAGACCGACTCGGACCGCGTGCGGTTCTTCGCGTCGTCGCGGCGGGCGATGTATGCGCTGCTCGTCGGCGACACCGACCTCGCGGCACGCGCGCTGGGGGAAACAATCTCGGCGGGCCAAGCCGCCGGCGAGCCGGACGCGTTCGCCCTCGAGCATGCGATCACCGGCTCGATCGCGCGGCAGCGAGGCGACCGCGGCAGCGCCGCCGAGGAGGCGGCCGTCTACGAGGAGTACGGCGAGCGAGAAGGCGTGACGGTCGTCGCGGCCGAGGGCGCTTTGATGTGGCTCACCGCAGGTGACCACGACCGTGCTGCCCGGCTGCTGCGAGAGCTGGCACCCGACGGCTTCGACGGGATCGCCGGCGGCGTGGACTGGATGTTCACGGTCATCTGTCTGACCGAGGTGGCGGCCACGCTAGGCGATCGAGTCTTGTGCGAGCGCGCGATCGAGGCACTGACGCCGTATGCGGCTCGCGGAGTCGTCGATGCGGGCGCGGTGAAGTTTGCCGGAGTGGTCGACGACTACCTCGCGATGGCATCGAATGTCGTCGGGGCGCGCGACGCCGCGGTCGCCTTCCGGGAGAGCGCTGCGGCCAGCTACCGCCGAATCGGCGCGAGCTGGCTGCTACGCCGCCTCGAAGGTGCGTCTACTCCTTCGGACCGAGCGGCATCGGGCGCGGCGGTGCTGCGGCCGGGTGGCGGCGGAGTCTGGGAGGTCGGCCACGAGGGTGCGACGGTGCAGATCCGCGAGCTGAAGGGGTTGCAGTACCTGCGACTGCTCCTGGCGCGGCCCGGGATCAGCATCAGCGCTGTCGAGCTGTCGGCTGCGGTCGCGGGGCACGCCGGTGCCGGGATTCGCGACGCAAGCACCGGTCCGCTGCTCGATCGGCAGGCCGCCGCCGCCTATCGCCACCGGCTCGCCGAGCTCGACGACGAAGCGGACTCCGCCGCAGATGACGTCGATCGGCTCGAGCGGATCGACTCCGAACGATCGAGGCTCGTCAGCGAACTCCAAGCAGCCAGCGGCCTCGGTGGCAGATCACGAGAGGTCGGCTCGACCGACGAGAAGGCCCGGGTGGCCGTCCGCAAGGCAGTGGCGAACGCAGTCGAGAAGATCCGTGCTGTCGATGTCGGTTTGGCTCGGCTGCTCAATGACACGGTGTCGACCGGTACGGCGTGTCGCTACGACCCAGACCCGTCGCGACCGGTCAGCTGGCGTCTCGACTGATCTGCGCGCCGCGCACCGGGGTGGCCCCGGTCTTGCCTTTCACCTCTACCTCGGTGGGCGCACCGAGCACGACCTCGGACGGTGCCACCTCGGCGACGTCCTCGGTGACAAGCACCGTGGGCATGCCCTTGCGCCCCGCGATTCCGGAGAGCCGGAACGCCAGGTTCACCGCGTCACCGAAGACCGCGAACTTGCTCGGCGACGTACGGCCGACTGCAACCTCCCCAACCGTCACCGCCCAACCCATGGTGATCGGCCCACCATCTAGCCCGCGCAGCTCCAACCCGCTCGCCCGCTCCGCGACTGCCGCGTCTGCGGCGACCGCGCATCGCACGGCCGCGGCGACTCCTTCGTCGTCCTTCGCATCCCAGGTCGCGAGCACGGCGTCCCCCGCGTAGTTGTTCACGGTGCCGCCGTGCTCGATGACCAGCGGACGCACCTCGCGCCACAGCTGCTCGGCCGACGCCGCCACCGCGACCGCGCCGTTGGACTCGGTGAGTGCTGTGTACTGGACCATGTCACCCACGACAACCGCCATCCGCCCGCTTGCCGTGGCGCGCTCCGTCGCGCTGTGCCGCACGGCGGTTGCGGCGGGCTCTTCCATCACCCGCAGCGTCAGGTCGGTGGACCCGATGGTCACCACGTCGCCATCGACGAGCGAGTGCCACTCGTCTCGCTCGATCAGCCGAGCGTTGACCTTCGTGCCGTTCGTGGATCGGTCGATGACGCGGACGTCATCGACGGTGACCCGGATCTCGGCGTGGTCCCGAGACACCGCGGCTTCCTCGACCAGAAGCCGGTGCCCGTCGTCGATTCCGGCGCACTCGCGCCCGAGGAAGAGCCGACCGTCGACGCGGACCGCCCGCTCATCAGGGGATCCGGGGGCGGAGACGACCCATACATCCGGCATCGCGTCCGTATCGTAGGTCCGAAAGACGTGGCGTGGCACTCGGTAGCGCTGACGCCGTCAGTTCGCGTCAGGGCGGGGGGCGAGAAGAGCACGTGGACGGCGATCTGGGGGCGCTGCGCAGCGCGTTGCCCTCCTACGACGTCGGCGCCGTGCTCGGCCGCGGCGCGTGGGGAACGGTGGTCGAGGCCCGCCACCGCGGGCTGAACCGATCAGTCGCGATCAAATGGCTCCGACCGGAGCTGGTCGACGACGAGGACGCCCGGAGCCGCTTCAACGCCGAGGCCCAGGTCCTCGCGGCCCTCGACCATCCGCACGTCGTCCGGGTCTACGACTACGTGGAGATCAACGACGTCTGCGCGCTCGTCATGGAGCGCCTGCCGGGTGGCACGATCGCCGACCGGGCCCGGCTGGGCCCGCTCCCCCCTCAGACCGCCTGCGCGTACACCCTCGCCGCACTGCACGGCCTCGAACACGCCCATCACCACGACGTGCTGCATCGCGACGTCAAGCCGGAGAACCTGATGCTGGCCGGCGACGGGCGGCTTCGGGTCACGGACTTCGGGATCGCCGCAATCGTCGGGGATCGGTCGCAGCGGCAGACCCAGACCGGCATCGCACTCGGCACGCCGGCGTACATGGCACCGGAGCAGCTGACCGAGCCCGACCGGATCGGCGAGCACACGGATGTCTGGTCGACCTCCGCGGTGCTCTACGAGCTGCTCGCCGGGCAAGTGCCCTACGAGCCCCAGCCGACACTGCACGCCGCTCTGCTGAAGCGGGCGAACGAGGACCCGCGTCCGGTCACCGGCTTTGTCCCCGACCTCCCACCGAGGTTGGCCGAGGCGGTCATGAAGGGCCTGGCGCGAACCATCGAGAACCGGTTCCCGACGTGTCTCGACGCGGCGGACGCCATCGACGCGGCCGCGTTCGACGCGTGGGGATCGGACTGGCTCGCTCGTACCGGCATTCCGCTGCAACGAACGCCACCGAGACAACGCGCGGGCGCCACCGGAGCCGTTCCGCTCATCCCAGCCAAGCCGACGAAGGCGCGCCCTCCGAAGTCTCCGCGCCCCCGATCACGACGCCGCTTGGCGTTGGCCTCGCTCGCAGCCGTCGTTGCGACAGGTGCCGCCGGGGGCGCCGTGGTGGTCACCGGCAACAACCCGTTCGCGTCCAAGTCGCCGCACGCCGCGGCGGGAGCGAAGTCGGCGCCCGATGCCTTGCCGCCGGTCCCCGCCGGATGGGGCGACCACCTCAACGCCGGCGTCGCCGTACCGAGCGTCACGTCGGTCGCGGAGTTCGGCTCCGGCGCACTGGACTCCTACACGTTCACGGGTGACCCCGTGGCCGGTGCGGACTTCCGCTCCCTGGCCGGCTCCGCGCCTGCCGCCACCCAGGTGCAGGACATACAGGCCACCGGCGCGGTTCCCTACCTGTCGACGTACATGCTGCGCACGACCGGTCACCTCAACGACGACCAGAGCGGTAAGGGCGTGCTGAAGATCCTTCGCTCGCCGAAGCTGATGAAGCCGTACTGGGAGTCGACCATCGAGCTGCTCAAGGAGCTCGAGTCGGTCGGCAAGCCGGTGTTCCTCGTGGTCGACCTGTCGGTGCCGGCGAACGTCCAGTCCGCCGGTGGGAACGACCCTCGTGCGATTCCAGCCGCGGTCGACAGCTCCGGCGTGACGGAGCTGCGTGGCCTTCCCAACAGCTTCGCCGGGTGGGCGCAGGCCTGGGTGACGCTGCGCAACTCGCTGGCGCCACAGGTCAAGCTCGGCTGGAGTGTCGACTCCTACGGCGTCGGTGACTACCTGATCCCGAACCGGCCCTCCGACCCAGTCCTCGCGCAGTACCAGCAGGCGTTCAAGGAGTTCTACGGCCGGCTCGGCACCAAGTTCGACTTCATCGACTACACGGTCGGCTACGGCGACGGGGCGAAGATCGGGCCCGAATATGTTGCGCGGCCGTCCGACATCACGACCCTGCAGCACTGGGTCGCGGACATGGTGTCCGCGACGGGTGACCGTGTGGTGCTCGACTCGATACCTGCGGGCAACACGGTCATGCGGGCGGTCGACAACACCGACTTCCACTGGCAGGACCGTTACGTGCAGTTCCTGCTCGGCGATGACCCGCAGAGTCGCGCGCGGCTCACCGGCCTGCGCGACGCGGGCGTCATGGGATTGCTGTTCGGGCCGGGCTACTCAGCTCCCGAGTTCACGTGCCCGTGCGACTCCGCGGGCGACGGGAAGACCGATCCGCCGGCATCGGGCACGTCGGTGATCCCGTCGTACTCGGCTGACGACGACGGCGGCTACCTCGCGCAGCGATTGACGGCGTACGCCGCATCAGGCCGGCTCACGCTGTAGTCCACTGCGCTTTCGATCTCGACCGACAGCGCCGCCTCGTCGCGGCCGTTAGGCGCGAGACCAGTACGGCGCCGGCGCCGGGATCCGCGCCAGCTGCGAGGCCACGGTGCCGAATCGCTCGTCGTCGGCGAGCCAGGACCGGTATGCCGCTTCGAGCTCCTCGGTCGAACGCGCCACGAAGTTCCACCACATGACGATCGGACTCTCGAACGGCTGACCGCCCAAGAGCATCAATCGCGAGCCCTCGTTTGGGGAGATCCGAAGGTCGTCTCGGCCGGCACCGAGGTACCCGAGCTTGCCCGGCACGAGCGTCGCATCGCCGACGGAAGCGGCGCCGGCCATCACGACGATGGCGTACTCCCAGGCCGGGTCCAGTGGGACCACGGCGTCACCGTTCAGCGCGAGATCGACGCCAGCCGTCGGCCAGTCCACGACAGCGGGGCTGGTCGCCCCGGCGAACGAGCCGACCACGACCGTCGCTTCGGCGTCGCCGACCTCGACGCGGGGCAGATCGCTGTGATGGGTGAACCGAGCGACTCCGTCTCGCGTCGCTTCCGGCAGCGCCAGCCAGAGCTGGATACCCTCGACCTCGCCGCGGTAGTGCCCGCCGTTCTCCTCGCTGTGACTGATCCCGCGACCGGCCGTCATGAGGTTGAGCTCGCCGGCCCGGATGGGCTGCTCGCTACCGAGGCTGTCGTGATGGACCAGCTCACCGGCACGGAGCCAGGTCACGGTCGCAAGTCCCATGTGCGGGTGTGGCCCGACCTCGAAGGCGACGTCGTCCGCAACCTCGAGCGGCCCGAAGTGGTCGGCGAAGCACCACGGGCCGACGGTTCGCCGAGTCCGCTGCGGCAACGCGCGGCGGACGTGGGTCGCGCCGACCGTTGCCTCACGGGCGTCCGAAACCTCCACCGTCGCAGGGACAGCGGTCCCGCAGTCAGGGGTCAGTGGTGCCTCGGTCGCCTCGACCGGTCCGGACATACCAGAGACTGTGTCAGATGAGCCGTACGCAGCGCCTGACGTTGTTGGCCGCGATCGTCGGCACGAGCGTGGTCATGCTCGACGGATCCATCGTGAACGTGGCGCTCCCGGCGATCGAGCGCGACCTCGGAGGCGGGCTCGCGGCGCAGCAATGGGTGGTCAACGCCTACCTGTTGCTGCTCGGCTCGTTCATTCTCGTCGGCGGTTCGCTCGGCGACATCTACGGGGAGCGAAAGGTCTTCGGCATCGGCGTCGCGGCGTTCGGAATCTGCTCGCTCGGCTGCGCGATTGCACCGGACATCGGCGTGCTCATCGCCGCACGAGCCCTGCAAGGCGTCGCGGGCGCGATGGTCACTCCGAGCTCGCTCGCGGTGATCGTTGCCGCCTTTCCTGCCGATCGGCGGGGTGGCGCCATCGGGGCGTGGACGGCGTGGACAGGCATCAGCGCAGTAGCTGGTCCGCTCCTCGGTGGCTGGATCGTCGACTTCTCTTCCTGGCGATGGGTGTTCGCCATCAACGTCCCGCTGGTGATCGCCACCATCACCCTCGTGGTGCTGGCCGTGGCCCATGTCCCGCCTGTCGCCGACCGACGGCTCGACCTCGCAGGCGCGGCATTGTGCGCGCTCGGGCTCGGTGGCGTGATGGCGGCGCTGATCGAGCAGCCACATCGGGGATGGGGAAGTCCGCTGATCTTCGGCTTGCTCATCGCAGGCGTCGCGCTGTTCATCGGCTTCGTGGTCTACGAACGGCGTGCCGCGCACCCGATGCTGAAGCTCGAGCTGTTCGCCTCACGAAACTTCACGGCGGCGAACATCGAAACGCTGGTCATGTACGGCGGGCTGTCGATTCTGCTGTTCTTCCTCGTCATCTTCCTGCAGCAGGTCGCGGGCTACTCAGCACTTCGCAGCGGTCTCACCACGCTGCCGATCACCATCGTGATGTTCGTGCTGTCAAGCCGGTTCGGCGCGCTGTCGGCCCGCCTCGGACCCCGCCTCTTCATGGGCGGCGGTCCGATCGTCGCGGCGGCGGGTGTGCTCTGGTTGTTGCGGGCCGGGCTCCACACGTCGTACCTCGGCGTCGTCTTCCCGGCGCTGCTGTTGTTCGGGCTCGGACTGTCGATCACGGTCGCTCCGCTGACCACCACAGTGCTCGCCGAGGCCAACGACACCGACGCCGGCATCGCGTCGGCGATCAACAACGCCGTCGCTCGCGTTGCCGGCCTGGTGGGCATCGGTGTGGTCGGGGTGGTCGTCGCGCACACGCTGGTCGGTGACAGCTTTCACCGATCACAGTCATCAGTGCACGCCTTCCATCAAGCCGTCATCGCCTGTGTCGTCTGCCTGGTCGTGGCGGGTACGACTGGTGCACTGGGAATCCGCAACCCGTCGCGCAACGTTGAGAAGCTGGAGGTCGACTGATGGGTAACGACGAGGTCGAGGTGCGTCTCGACGCTGATCGGCACCGGTTCGAGATCTTTCTCGACGGGGAGCTGTCTGGGCACAGCCGCTTCCAGGACAGCGACGGCACGAGGACCTTCATCCACACCGAGATCGACCCCAACCGCGAGGGTCACGGCCTTGGTGGCCGGCTGGTCCGCGAAGCGCTGGATCAGACTAAGGCGGCGGGCATGCGAGTCGTCCCGCAGTGCCCGTTCGTGCGGTCCTTCATCGAGGACCACCCGGAATACGCCGACCTGGTCGACGCCGCTTGATCCATTCCGTGATCCGCGCCGGAGTCGCGGGCTCGCCGACGAGTCCGACAGTCGCGTGACCTAGCGCTGCTGCGCACAGCACCCGCTCGGCAGCAGCCTCTCGGTCACCCCACGGCAAGAACGGCTTCGCGATCATCAGGGACGCGATGCCGTGCGCCGCGGACCACAGGTCGAGCGTGATGGGCAGCGGGTCGCCCGCCGGGAAGATCCCGGCTTCGATGCACTCGACCACGGTCGCGTTGAAGTGCACGAACGCCGAGTTAGCCAGCACCTCGTCGACATCGGGGCGTGGACACGGGTCCATCGCGGCGAGCCGGTAGTGCTCCGGGTGGTCGACGGCAAACCGTACGTAGGCCATGCCGTAGTCGCGCAGCCTCTGCATCGGTCCGGTTGCCTCGGCACCGGCGTCGAGCATGGCCGCATCGAGCTCCTCGAACACGTCCGCCACAACCGCCGCGATCAGCTCGTTCTTGTCCGCGAAGTGCAGGTAGATCGACGGCGGTGTGACGCCAACCGCATCGGCGACCGCGCGGATGGAGACGTCGTCGACCGAGGCGGCGGCGGCGAGCAGGCTCTTCGCGACCGCGACGATCTCGGCCCGCAGCTGCTCACCGCTCCCCCGTTGCGAGCGGCGGCGTCGTACGACGGCCGGCGCGGTCATCCGACCGCCACCGGCTCGAGCGCGGCCGAATCAAGATGCGCCTCCTCCGACAGCCCGAAGCGCTCGTGCAGCCGCGCCAGCGGCTTCGGCGCCCACCAGTTCCACCGACCGGCAAGCCGCATGAAGGCGGGAACCAGCGTGCCGCGGACGATCGTCGCGTCCATCAGGACCGCAAGCGTCAGACCGGTGCCGAACAGTGCCATGAAGGCGACCTGCCCGCGAGAGATCGCCGCGAACACGATTGCCATCAGGACCGCTGCGGCCGTAACGATCCGGCCGGTGTGACCAAGGCCAAGCGCCACAGCGCGCTGGTTGTCGGCCGTCGTCCGACCCGAGGTCAGCCACTCCTCACGGATTCGCGAGAGCAGGAACACCTCGTAGTCCATGGACAGCCCGAAGGCGACGCAGAACATCAAAGGCGGCATCGTCGGGGTGAGGAAGCCGGTGACGGTGAGATCCGGGTAGAACGAGCCGAGGTGACCTTCCTGGAAGATCCAGACCATCGCGCCGAAGGTCGCTGACAGCGACAGCGTGTTCAGAACGAGCGCCTTGACGGGCATCACGATGCTGCCGGTGAAGAGGAACAGCAGGATGAACGTCGCGAGGGCGATGATCGCGATCGCGTAGGGCATCGCGCGGCTGAGCGCGTCGAGGCTGTCGCGATCCTCAGCGGTCTGGCCGCCGATGTTCACCGGCCACGGCGCGGGAACCGCCTCCACCGCCGTGAGGGTGTCTTTCACTGCCTTCGACTGCGGGTCGCCGGTGCCGGCGAGCGTCAGGTAGGTGGCCTCACCCGAACGCATCGCCTTGCTCCCCGGACCGACCTGGACGCCGTCGGCGTACTCACCGGCCGCGGACTCGACGCCCTGCACGCCAGGAATGCTCGACAGCTTCGCGGCGTACTCCCCGATCTCATCCGCCTTGCCCTGCACGGAGGGCACGGCCACGTTGATGGTCGCGCCGGTGCCGGCATGGAACTTCGTGAGCGTGTCGGTGCCTACCTGGTAGGCCGACGAGCTCGGCGGCAGCACGCGCTGGTCCGGGTAGCCGAACTTGACGTGAAGGAAAGGCAGCCCGACAAAGACGAGCAACGCCGTCACCAGCACGGCGACCGGTGCCGCACGACGCATCGCGAACTGAGCGAAGCGGTACCAGAACGTCACCTCGATCGGCTTCGCGACCGGCTCTGGCCGATGCAACACCCGCCGCAGCCAGGCCCGCAGGTCAAGCGCGTTCACGCGGTCGCCGAGCAGGGTGAGCACCGCTGGCAGGATCGCGAGGGCCGCGATGGCGGCCAGGCCGACCACCGCGATGCCCGCATAGGCGAAAGAGCGCAAGAAATACAGCGGGAAGACGAGCATCGCGGCGAGTGAGAGTGCGACCGTGAGCGCCGAGAACAGCACGGTGCGACCGGCCGTTTGCATCGTGCGCCGTACGGCGTCACTCGGCGAGAGGCCGTTGCCGATCTCCTCGCGGTAGCGGCTGACGATGAACAGGCTGTAGTCGATCGCGAGTGCGAGACCCATCGCGGTCGTCATGTTCAACGCGTAGACCGAGACGTCGGTGAAGAGAGCGAGCCCGCGCAAGACCGCCATCGTGCCGATGATCGAGGCGAGCCCGACGGCGACCGGCAGGATCGAAGCCACGAAGCTGCCGAAGACGAGCGTCAGCGCGACGACAGTGAGCGGGATGGCGACCATCTCGGACTTGGTCAGGTCGGACTTCACGGTCTCGTTGACCTGGTGGTAGGCGACGGCGATGCCACCGGCTTTGACCGTCACGCCGCCGTGAACCCCGACCAGCGGGTCGGTGGCGTCGGCAGCGCGGTCGGGGGCGACGGAGTCATTGCCGGCGACATGGGCGACGACGAGCGCCGCCTTGTGGTCCGGACTCACCAGTGCGGCCGCCACGTGCTTCGACGCCGACCAGTAGGAGGTGACGTGGTCAATTCCGTCGTGAGCTGCGAGCGCCTTCACGTCGCGAAGGCCGACCGATCGCATCGCGGCAGAGTCGGCGCCTTCCGGCGACTGCAGCTCGAGGACGAGGTTTGCGTTGCCCGTGTGGAACTTGTCGGCGAGCAGGTCTCGCGCGGCGGCTGATGGCGAGTTGGGGTCGTTGTAGCCGCCTGCACCGAGCTTCGACGCGACCGGGGCGCCGAACACGACGCCGATCAACAGCAGGATTCCGGCAATGCCCAGGACCCGCTTGGGTCGGGCGATTCCACGATTCGCGAGCGCCGTCAGCATGACTCCCCCTTGCTGAGATAACGGCGCTAACTTACCGGCGCTAACTTAGAGCGTGTCAACCCAATTCGCGGCAATGTGACGAAGGCCACGCGGCGCCCTTCCGCCGCGATTGGCACGCTCGCATGTCACATGCGTGTTGTGACACCTCGCACGCATGTGACATAGGTGTCGCGAAATGCAGCGCCTATGTCACATAAGGGCCGTAAGTCACGACACCTATGTGACATGCGATCCCGGGGACGCGGAACGCGGCGGGACGGTGGGCTAGGCGGTAGAGCGGACCTGGGCGAGGCGGGCGTTGTCGATCACGATCGCCGCCGGCCCGTCGACGAGACGCAGCGTCGCGAGCGCCGTCTCACCGAACGCGTTCTTCTGACCGCTCGACAGCGCGAGCAGGCCGATGATGTGACCGCCGTGGCCCTTGAGCGGCATCGACAGAAACGTCGCCATCCCCCGCTCGTCCTCCTCGCCGAGGAGGCTCTCCGGGTCGGCCAACCGCAGCTCGAGGTCGCTCACCGAGAGCTGAACGCCCGAGACCGCCGCAAGCGCGTCGGTCGCGCTCCCCAGCAGCTCGGCGTACTGCGCCTGCGAGGTCTCCTGCGCGACTGCGACGTACGCCGTGCGCTCCTCCAGCAGCAGCACCGACGCGAGGTCGTAGTCGACGAACCGGCGCAGCACATCGAGCACACCCGCGACGGTCTGCTCGAAGCCGGTGAGCGTCGCCGCGAGCGCGGTGACCTCCGCCGCGACCGAGGTCTCGAACAGCTTGCGGTCGAGCAGGTCACACACCCGCGACATGACGTCGTCGTCGCCGAGCTCGACGGGATCCGGCCGCAGGCTGCGCCGGCCGTCCGCCGCCTCGCTCGCTGCCTGGATCACCTCGCGCACCGCAACGACCAGCTGCGGCGCCTCGAAGTCCTTCGTGAAGTAGCGGTCGGCACCGGTCTGGGCACCCCAGTAGCGGTCGCTCGCCGCGTCGAGCGAGGTCAGCAGGATCACCGGGATGTCAGCGGTCTGCCAGTCGTCCTTGAGCAGCCGGGCAGCGACATAGCCGGACACGCGCGGCATCTGGACGTCGAGGACGATCGCGTCCGGCATCGTCGCGAACACCTGCTGCACCGCGGAGACGCCGTCGTCGGCGACCACGACCTCGAAGCCTTCCTTCGTGAGCACGGACGTCAGGATTCGGCGCAGGGTCGGGCTGTCGTCAGCAATGACCACAGTCGGCATTTCGCTATCTCTCCTATCGCCCGATCAGACGGCGCACCGTCTGAACCAGCTGGTCCTGGTCGAACTGCGTCTTCAGCAGGTAGGCGCTGGCCCCGGCTTCCATACCGGCGCGCTGGTCCTCTTCTGCAACTCGGCTCGTCATGATCACGACCGGCACGTGCTCCCAACCACGGGTACGACGGATCGTGCGAGTCAGCTGGTATCCGTCCATGCCCGGCATCTCGACATCGGACAGGACGAGATCGGTCGGCTTCTCGCGCAGGTACGCCGCGCCCTCCGACCCGTCGATCGCAGTGATGACCTCGTAGCCGGCCGCCTCGAGGATCGCGCGCTCGAGCTCGCGGACACCGACGGAGTCCTCGACGACCAGGACGCGCGGCCGCACCTGGACTTCGGTGGCTCCGGCGTCGACTCCGGTGAGCATCGCGATGTACGCGGGGGTGCCGGTGTCACTGTCGTCGCTGAGCTCGCGGAGATCGACGAGGCAGACCACGCTGCCGTCACCGTCGATCGTCGCGCCGCTGATCACCGGCGGACGGCCAAGAAACGCACCGAGGTCTTTCACGACGAGCTCTCGCTCACCCTCGAGACCGTCGACAGCCCACGCGACCTGCCGTTCGCCGTGGCGAACCACGACCGCGGCGGTCGCGTCGCGGTCACCGGGCACACCGAGCGCCGCACCGAGGTCGAGCAGCGGAAGCGTCTCACCGTGACGCACGACGACGGGCTTGCCGGCAAGCTCGTGAACCACGGCGTTCTTCAGCGACAGTGACTCGACGACGCCGGGTACCGGAAGCGCGAACCGCTCGACGCCGACGCGCGCCATCAGGCAGCGCAGCACGCCGAGGGTGACCGGCAGGGTCAGCGCGAACGTCGTCCCCGCGCCCGGCTTGGTGTGAAGCTCGACCAGGCCGCCGAGCGCTTCGACCGCACTGCGTACGACGTCGAGGCCGACACCGCGCCCAGAGGTCTCCGTGACCTCCGTCGCCGTGGAGAACGACGGCTGGAACAAGACGTTCATCAGCGCCTGGCCGGACAGCAGCGAGTCGGGCAACAGGGCGCCGCGCTCGATCGCGGCCGCGCGCAACCGGTCCTCGTCGATGCCCACGCCGTCGTCCGTGACCTCGATGACGACGGTGCCGCCGGACGCGCGCGCGGTGACCGTCACCGTCGCCTGGGCGTGCTTCCCAGCCGCGACACGCTCCGCAGGCTGCTCGCAGCCGTGGTCGACGGCGTTGACGACCAGGTGCTTGAGCGCATCGGAGACGCCGTCCAGGACCTGCTTGTCGAGCTCGACGTCCTGGCCCTCGAGGATCAACCGAACGTCCTTGCCGGTCGCGGCGGCGAGGTCGCGCACCACGCGCGGCAGGCCGGCGACGACGCGTCGTACCGGGACCATCGCGAGGCCCATCGCGCCGTCACGCACCTCGGCGAGTCGGCTGTGCGAGTCCTCGGCGAGCTCACGCAGGTCGCGCACGGCGGCCAGGAGCTGATCGTCGACCGCAGTCAGCCGGGTGATCGCAAGCGACGCCTCTTCGTCGATGGTCGCGGAGTGCAGCGACTCGCGAAGCGATCGCAGCCACCGCGAGTTGTCGCTGGCGATGGCGTTGATGCCGTCGCTCGCCCGCTCCAGCCGGCGGGCATCGAGCTCCGCCTCACCGATGACGTCGATCAGCTCGTAGACCTTCGCGGTGGTGACGCGGACGGAGTCGACGCCGCGACGCTTGTTCTCGTCGGTGCCGTCGTCCTCCTCGACCGAGCGGGGGTCCCAGCGAGGTACGACGACCGGCTCCTCGCCGGCCAGGGCGCGTTGCATGGCGGTGGCGAGCGCCGTGAGGTGGTCCTCGGGAACCGGCTCCTCGACGCCCGGGAGAGCCCCGGCGATGCCGTCGCAGGACGCCAGCAGCAGGTCGACCAGGTCGCGGCGGACCGTCAGCCGCCCGTCGCGGAGTGCGCCCAGCAGGTCCTCGGCGTTGTGCGCGACCGCGAGCACCTCGGACAGGCCCATCATGCGGGCCGAGCCCTTCACGGTGTGGGCATCGCGGAACAGGCTGGCGACCACCTGGCGCGGCGAGGGATGAGCCTCGAGCGCGAGCAGCCCAGCCTGAAGCGACGCGACCCGCTCCTCGACCTCGCCGCGGAACGTCGCCAGCAATTCAGGATCATCCGCCCAGCCGGGCATCAATCCCCCCTCTGCGCACAGTTCACCTTGATGTCATCGGCGCACATCACTCCAGCCTGAACCTTCCGACCGTGCCTCTCAGCGTCGTCATCAGGTCCCGGAGCCGGGCAGCCGAGGCCGCGTGGCTCCGGGTGGCCGAGCTGGCGCCTTCGCTCGTGCCGGCCACCTTGCGCATCGCCTCCACCACGGCGTCGCTGGCGAGCCGCTGCTGCTTGGTCGCATCGGTGATCCGGTCGGCCGCGTCCGCGGTGTCGTTCACCCGCTCGCTGATCAGCTCGAGCGCCTGGTCGACCAGGATCTGGCGCTCGAGGCCGAGCTCGACGGCCTCGATCCCCTCTTGGCTGACCAATGCGGTGGCCGCCACGCCGGCCTCGAGCTCCGCGACGATGTTCGCGATGTCGGCAGTCGCCGCGCGGGCCTTCGCGGCAAGTGCGGCGATCTCGAACGCGACGCTCGCGAACCCGTCGCCGTAGCCGCCGACCCGCGCCGCCTCGATCGACGCGTTCACCGCAAGCATCGTCGTACGACGCGCCAGCTCATCGATGAGCCGGGTGGTCTGAGCGATCCGGTTCACCCGCTCGTCGAGCCGGCTGGTGCGCAGCCCGAGCTCCGCGACGCGGCGGCCGATGACGCCCATGGCCTCGCTGACCTTGCCGACCGAGCCGAGACCGAGATCCACGTCGCGGCGAGCGTTGCCGGCGTAGCGGGCAACCAGCAGCGCCGTGCTCGCGATCGTCGTCGCAGTCGTCGCCAGCTCCTCGATGGTGCTGGTCGTCTGTGCGACCGCTGTCGCCTGCTGCTCGATCGTGCCGACATGCTGCTCGGCGGTGCGCGCCAGGTCCGTCGCGTTGCCCGAGAGCTGGTCCGCCACATCCGAGAGCTGCCTTACCAGCCGCCGCAGCGACAGCACGGTGTCGGCGAAGACGACGGCGAGGGTCGCTGTTCCCTGGTCTGCGGGGTTGTCGAGCGCGGGAACGCGCGACAAATCTCCTTCGGCAACGGTGTTGAGGAGGTTGGAGAGGCGCCCGACATCGCCGACGAGCCCGGCGCGCTGCCGCAACGCGGTGTCCACGGCGTCATGGGCGAGCCCGGCAAGTCCACCGGCCGCCCATCCGAACAACGGGCACGCGGGCAGGATCACGATCAGCTCGCCGACCCCCGCCACGTCGAGAGTGTGAGAGAAGCCGGCAGCCGCGTAGACCCCGCCGGCTGCGAGCGCGCCGACACCCAGACCGATGACGGGTCCCAGCACAGCACCCGCGACGACGACGAGCGGCAAGAACAACACCCACGCCGGACCGGCCACGCCGTCGGCGTTGGAGACCACGCCGGTCAGCGCGACCAGCAACGCCGCCATCAGGACGGCGCCGAAGGTCCGACGCTTCCCGGCGCTGATGCTGGCGGTGACGGTGGGGTCGGTGACCATGCCGGCGAGCGACACCGCAGACACGGCGGCCGCCAGCCCCCAGACCATGACCGGGATCGAGTGGACGATCAGCGACTTGGAGTCGACGCGGGCCGCGACCGTCGCGCAAGCGGCGAGAAGGAGCAGGCCGCCGAGCGTGACCTGCTGGGCGACGAGCAGCACGCGCCGTCGGAACTGCAGCTCGCTTCTCAGGCTGTAGAGCCCCGGGATCGGCGGCTCGTCGTCCGCGAAGTCGAGTGGCTCGATCCCGACGAGCTGGGCGAGCCGCCGCTCGACGTCCGGCGGAAGAGCGGTCGTGATCTCGGCAGGCGCACGTCCCTCAGGGGGAGGTGGGTCCAGCGTGCTGTCCAGCACGCGGGCCTACGCCCCGACCTTGAAGGCCGCGATCGATGCGCGCAGCTCAGCAGCGAGGTTGTTCAGCTCGGCCGCCGCGGCCGCGGCCTGCTTCGACCCGACGGCGTACTGACGGGACACGTCAGACACCTGAGTCATCGCGGACACGACCTGGTCCGACGCCGACCGCTGCTGCTGGGTGGCGATCGAGATCTCTTTTGCGGCGGTGGTCGTCTCGTCGACCATGCCGCTGATCCGTTCGAGCGCCTCGACGACACCGCGTGCGAGATCGGATCCGGTACGGACCTCCTTCGAGCCTTCCTCGCTCGCGATGATCGTCGCGTTGGTCTCGGACTGGATCTCGGCGACGATCGAGGCGATCTGGCCGGTCGACTCCTGCGCGCGTTCGGCGAGCTTGCGGACCTCGGCGGCAACGACGGCGAACCCGCGTCCGTGCTCGCCGGCGCGAGCCGCTTCGATCGCGGCGTTCAGCGCCAGCAGGTTGGTCTGGTCAGCGAGGTCGTTGATCACCTCGAGGATCCGCCCGATCTCCTGGCTCTTGCCGCCAAGCGACAGCGCGCGGGCAGCGATCGAGTCGACGCGAGTGGCGATCTGGTCCATCGCGTCGACACTGGACTGCACCGCCGTACGCCCGTCGTCGGCGTGGCGAAGCGTCTCGGCGGCGTACCGCGCCACGGCCTCGGAGGTCTCCGCGATCTGTGCCGCGGTCGCGGCGAGCTCCTCGATCGTCGAGGTCGTCTCGGTCACCGCTGAGGACTGCTGGCTTGCCGACGCCGCATGATCCTCAGCCGTCGCGAGCAGCTCGCCCGCGGCAGCGCCGATCTGCTCGCCGCCACTTCGAATCTGGCCGACCAGGTTGCGCAGGTTCGTCAGCGTGTAGGAGAAGGCGCCCGACAGCAGCTCGAGTGCCTCGTGGTCGGCGTCGGCTGCCGCGAGCTGGACGGTCAGGTCCCCCTCGGCCGCCTTGGACAGCACCTTCGACAGGTCGCCAACTCGCGCCTGCAGCTCGTCTCTTTCCGCACGGGCCATCGCCCGCATCGCCCAGATCGACTGCGACAACGCGCCGTTGAACCACGCGATCGCCGGAAACACCGGCAGCACGAGAACCATCCACGCGACGGTCGATGAGTCGAGACTGTGCGCGATCTGAGATGAAATGACGAGTGCGCCCGCGGTGGCGACGCCGAGCAGGACGCTCTGCCACTGCCGCAGCGTCGTCGCGGCGAACAGCAGCGCGGGGAGATAGAGGATCCAAAACGGTCCGCGAAGCCCACCGGTGATCGCGACCGCGCCACTCACCGAGACGATCGTCGAGAGCAGGAGCAGAACGCGGTAGATGGCGATCCGGTTACGAATGTGCGCGCTGTTGGCCGCAAGATTCGGCAGCACCGTCATGAACAGCGCGTTGAACGCGCCGACGCCCTCCCAGATGTAGACCGCGTGAAGGTGGACGTGAATGCCGTTTGCCGGGTGGCGGTGCAGGACGACCGCACCCACCAGCGCCAAGGCGATGCCGACCCAGGTCGAGCCGGCGGCAACCATCGCGAGACGCCGGCTGTAGTCCACCGCCGAAACGACGCGGACTGCCCCACGGGCCGTCGGAGCTTCGGTGGTCACGCTGATCCCTTCCTCGCCATCGATCGCTTAGCCGCTACGCCGTGCGGCGGCCGCGCGGCAGGCTGTCCCGCAGCCGGAGGACGGCCGCCACGTCGAGAACGGCGATCGGTCCGTCATCCCGAGGCACCTGCCCACTGAGCAGGCCGCTCCCGTTCGGCGCGCTCACCGGCGGAAAGGCCGCCACGTCGTCGCCGAGCATGGTCGTGCCCTCGACAGCGTCGACCAGCAAGCCGACGACGATCGAGCCTTCGGCGAGGACGAGCAGCCGAGCGCGCTCGTCCAGCGGCTCGGTGTCCCCGCCAAGCAGTCCCCGAATGTCCAGCACCGGCAGGATCCGGCCGCGCCAGTTGGCGACGCCCGCCAGCCAGGTCGGAAGACCCGGCACGCGGGTGATGCCCGGTGCCCGGCCGACCTCCGCGACGCTGCCCAGCTCGACCGCGAACCGCCCGCCCGACAGGCGCGCGACGATCGCGTCGGTCGCCGCAGCGACATCGCCATCCAGCGCCGGCTCGTCGGCGACGGATCGCAGCGGTGAGTCGTTCACGAGTCTCCCTTCGGCCGATTCACCCGTGTGGTGAAGCGGCCAGTCAGAGCAATCGGGACGATCGATGCCAGAAGTCCCCCCAACAGCGTGATCACGCCGACCACCACAACCCCCCGATCGACGGGCAGCGCGCCGGGAATCACGACGTCACCGCCTGGAGCGATGACAGTAACCGCCGCAAGCGCCGCGAACCACCCCGCTGCCGGAGCGATCGCCCCGGCCGTACGCCCAGTGCCGAGCCCGCCCAGCAGGCCGACCCCGAGGTTCCCGATCACCGCAATCACCGCCGCGAGCCCCTCGACCCCGCCGGCCAGCCGTTGCGGGACCAGAAACGCCTCGACGGTCCCCATCAGTAGGCCGACGCCGAACAGCACCACGTACGTCGCGATCCGCAACGTGAGCTCCACCGGTCCGGAACGTCCGGGTTCGGAGCCTTCGGTGGCTGCGGGCTCGGCTTCCGGCTCAGCCCCCGGCTCCGGCTCCGACACAGCACGAGGCTAGGGCCAGTCCCTACGCCCCGCGGAGCACTTCGACCCCGTAGAAGGCGTCGCCGCCGGCTCGGCGGGGCTCAGACGCCCGCGAACAGGTCCGCCTCTTTCTCTCCAGGAGCCGGCGCCGGGCCGGTGACGAGGCGGTAGTGCTCGAGCCCGAACAGTCCCTGACCGACGTCGTTCGACAAGGCGAAGAAATGACCATCGACCTCGATCTGCGTCGGGTAGGCGCGCATCGCGTCCACCTTGGCCGGCAGGTATTCGCGGGCGTCGATCGCGGTGGTGATGCGCTCGTCCGGCACCCCGAACGTCAGCTCGTCGGGCGAGGTCACCCCGAACGGTGCCTCGTCACCCATCTCCTTGAGCGCGTCGTACGCCATCTCGAGGAGCGAACGCGGAACCGCGGTCTCATACAGCTTGCTGGGCGTCCATGCCTCGCCCGCCTCGGGATACCTCGATGGATCGCCGGCGGCCTCGAAGGCTCCGACCGTGACACGGTGCGCCTGGATGTGGTCGGGGTGCCCATAACCACCGTTGTCGTCGTACCCGATGACGACCTGCGGGCGTACCTCGCGGATCACCTTCACCAGCTCGCCGATAGCGGCATCGAGATCGGCCTGCCAGAAACACGCCGGACTGTCGTTGGTGGGGGTACCCATCATCCCGGAGTCGCGCCAGCGCCCAGGCCCGCCGAGCCAGCGGTGGTCCGTGACACCGAGCGCCGCCATGGCGGCGTTGAGCTCGCCGATCCGGTGCTCGCCGAGGCCGCCATCCTTATCGCTCGCCAGATGGGCGAGCTCGGGGACGAGGATCTCGCCCTCCTCGCCCAGCGTGCAGGTCACGAGTGTGACGCCTGCGCCCTCCGCGGCGTACTTGGCCATCGTGGCGCCGGTGGCGATCGTCTCGTCGTCCGGATGAGCGTGGACCAGCAGCATCCGCCGCGCGGACCCGCGCGCCGGTTCATCCAGCTCCGGCATGTTGTTTGGCACGGTGGGAGGCTATGCCGGAGGGGACAGCTCGTGATGCGAGGAGGACCCGATGGCGGATTTGCTCGATGACCAGGAGCTGCAAAGAGCTCTGGCCGGACTGAGCGGCTGGCACGGTGACCGGGCCGCGATCATCCGTACCGTCACGATCCCGGCCGGCGAGCAGCCGGCGCTGCTCGAGGAGATGGAACGCGTGGCTCGCGAGCTGAACCACGACCCCGACCTCGACATCGCCGGCGACCAGGTCACGATCATGATGTCGACGCACTCGGCCGGCGGCGTGACCAATCTCGACGTCGAGTACGCACACCGAGTCGACGGCCTGCTCGCCGCCACTGACTAGCCGGTCTGCGGGCAAGCTCCGCTAGCGTCCCGCCCGTGTTCGAAACTGCAGAGGAGCTCGCCGCACTTCAACGTCTGCTCGACGACAGCGCGGCGGGCGGCGGCCGACACCTCAGCGGCATCATCGACGCCGAGCGCCGTCTGACAGCGACCCAGCTGTGTGAACGACTTACCGGCATGCGACTGCTGACCGTCGCAACCGTGACCGCCGACGGCCGTCCGCTGACCGGCGCTGTCGACGGCTACTTCCTTCACGGCGCCTGGTACTTCAGCACCAGCCCCGATTCGGTGCGGATGCGGCACCTGCGGGCACGACCCGCGATCAGCGCGACCCATCTGCCGGGAGAGTCGCTTCAGGTGAGCGTCCACGGGCGCGCCGAGCTGTTCGACTTCTCCGACCCGACGCATGGGGCGCTGCTCAAACAGGCGATGCTCGACCACTACGTGCCGATTCAGGGACCGGCGTTCGAAGAGTGGATCAACAACAACCAGGATGAAGGTGCGGTCGGCGCGCGCATCATCGCCGACAAGATGTTCACCTTCCACATGACGGAGAGCTCGTGAACCCGCATCCGACCTTCGACGGCAAGCATGTCGTCGTGACCGGTGCCGCAAGTGGCATCGGGCGCGCGGTGGCCATTGCCGCGGCCGACCTCGGCGCAATCCTGCACATCACGGACCGAAATGCTGCACAGCTCGACGAGACCGCCGCACTGATCAAGGAGACCGGCGGGCGCGTCGGCGTAGTACGAGCCCTTGACATCCGCGAGATCGGTGAGGTGCGCGGGTTCGCCAACGGCGTACACGATCAGGCCGTCGCGGCGGACATCGTGATGAATGTCGCAGGGATCGCGATCTGGGGAACCGTCGAGCGGATGAGCCACGAACAGTGGAAGTCCGTCATCGACATCAACCTGATGGGTCCGATCCACGTCATCGAGTCGTTCCTGCCGAAGATGGTGGCAGCCGGTCGAGGTGGCCATCTGGTCAACGTGTCGTCGGCGGCCGGGCTCGCCGGATTGCCGTGGCATGGTGCCTACAGCGCCAGCAAGTTCGGGTTGCGCGGGCTGTCAGAAGTTCTGCGCTACGACTTGCGACGTCACAAGATCGGCGTCAGCCTCGTCGCACCCGGTGGTGTCGCGACGCCGCTTGCCAGCACCGTCGAGGTCGCCGGCATCGACACCTCCGGGAAGCGGTTCCAGAAGTTCAGGGCGCGCTTCGAGAAGCGAGCGGTAACGCCGGAACAGGCCGCCGCCTCGATCATCAAGGGCGTCATCGCGAAGCGCTACCTCGTCTACACCTCGACAGACATTCGGCTGCTCTATTTGATGAAGCGGTTCACGCCACACGTCTACGACCTCTTCATGCGGGTGGCGAACGCCGGCATGTACCGCGCGATGAAGACCGACTCATGACCCAGCCGCGCATTGCTCCAGGTGGCCGCCGCGACATCGGCGTTGCCAACTGGACGATGATCTCCGCGGGCGCGAAGGCTGCGAAGGTGCCCGGCCTGCCGCACCTGTTCACCACGATGGCGAGGCACAAGTCGCTGTTCCGCGCTTGGCTGTTCTTCGCAGGCCGGATGATGCCCCGCGGAAAGCTGCCGCGTCGCGACACCGAGCTCGTGATCCTGCGTACGGCGTGGCGCAACGGCTGCGACTACGAACTCGACCATCACCGCCGACTGGGCAAGCGCGCCGGGTTGACCGAGGACGAGATCGCGCGGGCGACGAGTCCGGACCTGTACGAGTGGACCGGCCGAGATCTGGCCCTGCTGTCGGCTTGCGACCAGCTTCACGCTGACCGCAACCTCGATGACGCCACATGGGACGCGCTCCGCAAGCACCTGTCAGAACGCGACGCGATCGAGTTCCTCTTGCTCGCCGGCCACTACGGAATGCTTGCGACCTTCATCAACACGTTGCGAATCGAGACCGACCACTGACTTGTCCGTGTGCGCGCGGCCTATAGCGAGCTGTAACACGGACAAGGGCTATCGCGGGAACTCTCCGGCGTTCACGTGCAGGGTCTGGGACGTGATGCTGCGCGCCCGGTCCGACAGCAGGAAGCCCACCGCTTCCGCGACGTCACGATCCGTCGCCATCTCGCCGAGGGCGAACTTCGCGTCGAGCTCGGCGCGGATGTCCTCCTTGGGTCGCCCTTGCACGCCGGACTGCCAGTCGACGTACAGGCCGACGTTCGGTCCCCACATCCAGCTCGGCACGACGGTGTTGACCCGGATCTTGTGCGCACCGAGCTCATGGGCCATGCCATACATCATCGAGACGCCAGCGCCCTTTGAGGCGCCGTAGGCGAGCTGCGGCACGTCACGCGACGGGTTGTTCCACTGCTGCGAGCCGACAAAGACGACCGCGCCGCCCTGCCGTTTCAGATGCGGGAACGCGGCGCGTACCGTCGCGGCCGTTGCGAACACGTTGATTTCGAACGTCGTGCGCCACTGCTTGTCCGACGTGCTCTCGATGCCACCCATTCCGCTGTCGGCGCTGGCGCAGATCGCGAGCCCGTCGAGCTTGCCGAACCGCTCGACGACTGCGTCCATCAGCTGTGGAAGCTGGTCGTGATCGGCGATGTCTGTCGGTCGGTAGGCCACTCGATCACCAGTTGGATCGAACTCCTCGGCGATGCTGCGCAGGTTGTCCTCACGGCGTGCCGCGAGGAAGACGCTTGCACCGTCCCGAAACGCGACGCGCGCGATCTCCTTGCCGAGACCAGGCCCGACCCCGACAACGAGCACCGACTTGCCGTCCAGCATCAGCCCACCTTGATCCACTTGGGTGGGTGGAAGAGTAACCGCCATGCATGGACGAATCGCGACAGCACGGGTCCGCGGCGGATCGGCAGCCGAGGTGGAGCGGATCTGGCGTCAGCTGCTGGAGCCGTATCGGGCGACCGGGTCGTTCCACGGCATGGTGGCGATGTATCACAACGACGATGTGGCTGTGACCCTCACGCTGTGGTCGTCGGACCAAGCCGCCGACGACGCGGCTGCGCGGCTGCGGGCCGCAGCAGTCTCCGCGTTCGACGGCATCCTGCTCGAGCCGCCATCGATCGAGAAGTACGACGTCCTGCTTCTCGACGTCCCACCGTCAACGAAATAGGACACCAACGTTCCGGCTGAGTGCCTCCTGAGGCAGGGTGACCGCCTCAGGAGGCAACCCTTGGAACGTTTGTGTGTTGGATCGAGGAGTTTCCGTGCTTGGGGCGGTCAGGGCCGCCGGTTGCCGTCCATCCCGGCGTTGGGAGCGGCCTCAGCGACGAGGCCGGGGATCACCTCGGACAGTGCGGCCGGGTCCCAGATCCCGTCGGTCTCGGCGGCCGGCCCGTTCACCCATCCCTCGAAGACGGTGATCCGGCCACCACGGACGCCGAAGACGCGCCCAGTGATTCCAGCCGACGCCTCACTCCCGAGCCACACGACGAGCGGCGAGATGCCGGCAGGCGGGAGCGCCGCTGCGGCGCCTTCCGCCTTGAACCCGGCGAGGTCCTCCGTCATGCGCGTGAGCGCCGTCGGCGAGATTGCGTTGACGGTCACGCCGTATCGCCCCAGCTCGCCCGCTGCGATGATCGACATCGCGGCGATGCCCGCCTTCGCGGCACCGTAGTTCGTCTGGCCGAGGTTGCCGAAGACACCCGACGCCGAGGACGTGTTGATGATCCGCGCGTTGACCTCTTTGCCGGCCTTCGACTGGTCACGCCAGTACGCGGCCGCATGGTGGCTGACGCCGTAGGTTCCCTTGAGGTGGACCGCGATGACCGCGTCCCACTCCTCCTCCGTCATGTTGACGAGCATCCGGTCGCGCAGGATGCCGGCGTTGTTGACCACGACATGGATGTCGCCGTACTCGCTGATCGCCTGATCGACCAGCTCCTTCGCGCCGGCGTGGGTCGCGATGTTGCTGGTGTTGGCAACGGCGACGCCACCCGCGGCGATGATCTCGTTGACCACTGCCTGGGCAGCACCGGTGTCACTGCCGGTGCCGTCGCGTGCGCCACCGAGGTCATTGACGACGACCTTGGCGCCCTCTTTGGCGAACAGCAGCGCGTGCTCGCGACCGATGCCGTTACCGGCTCCGGTGATCGCCACAATCCGCCCGTCGCAGATCCCCATCACGTGCCTTTCGCCTCAAAGTCGATGTCAGCAGGCGAGAGGCTAGACGTTGAAGCGAAACGTCGCACCTTCACCCTTATGCAGGGCCGACGTCGATCAGCTCATCCGTGCACACGAAACCTGTCGGTGGCCACAACCGTTTGAAGTCGCTGCCCTGGACCGACGCGCCCATGTAGCAGTGAGACGTCCCGTGCTCCCTCGGGGTATAGGGCCCGAACATTCCCCCGGTCGTCCAATTCTCGATCGACTCGAGCGACTGCGTGACGCCGGCGCGAGTCGGATTGCGTCCCGCCTTGAGCAACGCGTAGATGAATAGTTGGGTGTCAGCCCAAGCCTCAACGCCGAACTCGTTAGTCGCCGTACCGGGTGCGTAGGTCGAGAGCTCTTGCTTGAACATCGACATCGTCGGGTTTGGGTCGGTGAGCGGGACCGACGGGATGTAGACCTGAAATCCCTGCGCGGCATCCTCCCCGGCGACAGATATCTGATCTCTTGTGTAGGCGCCCTGTGTCGTCAGAACCTTGGCGTGGAAGTGTTGCGCCTGCATGTCACGCAACATGTCGGCGTTTCCGACGACATCCATCACCGCGTAGATACCGTCACAGCCGCGGGCCTTGATCGCGGCGACGATCGACGCCATGGTTGCACCGGGTGCTGGCGGCACCGACAGGTTGCGGTAGCAGAGGTGTGACCCGTAATGCTCGAACAGCACGCCCGACTCGGCCGCGACATCGGCGGCGACGGGAATGTCGTAGGCGACCAGAGCAATCTCCCTGGGGAGCTCGTGGTAGGTCTTCAGACCTTTTACGAACGCTGTGTAGAGAAACGCACGGCCATGCTTGACGATGTAGCTTCCGCCATCGACCGACCAGTAGTTCGTGGTGTTGCCGCGATTGGCGTTGGCGGCCTTGCCGATGTCAGGCACGTGTGCCCGTTCCATGTCGACAACGCCCCCGTTGTCGCCGTCGGAGGTCGATCCGACGAAGGCGAGGACCTTGGGGATGAGGTACTGGATCGAGGATGTGTGCGCGCTGGACGTTTGGCCATCGTCCTGAACCAGCAGCTTGAGCTGTCGTCCGCAGATGCCCCCGTAATGGTTGACCGCGCTGATCGCGGCCTGGACGGCGTGAACGGCGGGTTCGAAGACACCGGACACGGGGCCGGTCAGACCGCTTACGTTGCCCAGCGTGATGGTCGTCGCGGTCACCCCGGGGGCTGACGCCCGGTTGCCGCTCGTACCGGTGCAGTACGACGCCTCCGCCTTAGGGTCGAAGTCGAACGTCGCGGGGGTCAGGGCGGCGACTGAGGGAGCCGCCGGCGCGCTCGTCGCGCGGCCCGCTTGGGCGTTTCGGGAGGGGCGACCGGAGGAGACCCCGCGGTGTCCCCGCGCCGTACTGACGGCGGTGTCGGGTGCGCTCGCGATCGGCGCTGGCGCAACATCGCTGGCTCCCGTCGATTCGCTGCTTGACCCGACATTGGAGACAGGCGGGAAGTACGGCGCAACCCGCGCGCCGCACGCAGCGGAGATGAGGACGGCGGCGACCGCTGCCGCCACCCGAGCGATGTGCTGCCGCCGTCGCCGCACCCGAGTCATCGGAGGTCCAGCACTAGCGGAAGTGCCTCCAGGCGCCGTACGAGCAGACTTGGGTGATAGCGCAGCGGGAGCCGGTCGGTATCAACACGGAAACCGGTGGTCCGGGCCAGGAGCGCCTCGATCGCGATCCTTGCCTCGATCCGCGCAAGCGGAGCACCCACACAGAGATGAATGCCCCAGCCGAAGCCGACATGATGTCGAGCGCGAGGTCGGTCGAGCCGGACCTCGTCAGGGGCGTCGTACACCGCCTCGTCGCGGTTAGCGGCGGGCCATGCCAGAAGCAGATGCGAGCCCGCAGGGAGCACGGTGCCTCCTAACTCGCAATCGCGGGTGGTGACCCGGTAGTGACCCCGAAACGGCGGGTCGAAGCGCAGGGACTCCTCGATGAAGGTCGCCACGAGCGACGGGTCTTCGCGAAGTTGTTGCTGGAGCTCTGGATCCTCGGCGAGGATGCGGGCGGCGGTGCCTGTCAGGCCGGTCGTGGACTCTCCACCCGCAGCGATGATCACGCTGAGGATTCCGAACGCTTCGAGGTCGGTGAGCTCGCCGTCGTCAACTGCCGTCTTGACGATGCCGATCAGGCCGTTGTCGTAGGCAGTGGCCCCGTCCTTCGCTTGTAGGTAAGCCTCGATCACAGGGGTAAGTCCGTTGACGCCCTCGTCTTCGAGCGGCTTGATCTGGTCCTCCGGCACGAACCCGCTGATCCGCTCGACCATCGCGTAGCCCTGTCGCTTCAGGGTGGGCGCGACATCGTCGGGCAGTCCGAGGATGCGAGCGACCATGACCATCGGGAGCGGTTCGGCGAGCTGAGACATCCACTCGAACCGGCCGTCGACACCGACGTCACGCAGGGCGAGGTCGACCAGGGCCTTGAACTCCGGCTCCATCGCAAGGATGTTCGCGGTCGACAAGCGCCGAGCCACGACCTTGCGCTGCCGTCCGTGGTCCGGAGGGTCGGTCGTGGCTACCGCCGAGCCTCCAACGTCAGCCGGCATGTCCGTCATGGGAGGACGTAGCCGTGGTGCCTCCCAATCGCCGAGGTGGAGGTACTCCCCAGCAGCACTCGAGTAGGTCGCAGGGTCCGCGATCACCTCATGGATGAGGTCCATCCGAGTGACGACGTACGTCCCGGTGCCGTCGATCTCGTGGACGGGATCGTTGCGCCGCAGCTCGCGGTAATACGAGTGCGGGTCATCCACGGTCGCGGCAGAGAACAGCCCGTCGAGCGCAACGTCGCTGGATGTCATCTTCACCTGCTCATACGAGTCATACAGAAGTAGTCCGAGATGTATGATTGAGTACCGTACTCACACCGGCCGAATACGCAAGGCGTGACAGCCCAACAGGACGGAAGACCGTGAGGAACCGGGCGTGGCAGGGCGACCCACCCACCGACGACGACGACGCGCGCGACCGGATCATCAGCGCTGCGATGCGCTGTATCGACCGGCACGGCCCGACCAAGACCAGCTTGTCCGACGTCGCCGCCGAGCTTGGGGTGACCCGGCAGACCGTCTATCGCCTCTTCCCGAGTACCGAGGACCTGTTTCGCGCTGTTTCGATTGCGGCCGCGGACGCTTTCGTCGACCAGCTCGCGGCCCGCGTGAGGGGGATGAATGATCCCGCCGACATGCTCGTCGAATGCATGGCGTTCACGATCGAGCGTCTTCTCAAGGAGCGGTATCTCTCATTGCTGCTCGTCCAGAACCGAGCGGTCCCGCTGGACGAGCAGTTCACGTCTGCCGTCCCCGCTGGACTGACCCGCAAGCTGCTCGAACAGCTTCCCGTCGACTGGAACACCGTCAAGCTGACGCCGCGCAATACCGAACGCCTCATCGAGATCTACCTGCGGACACTGCAGTCATTCATCGTCGACCCTGGGCCGCCGCGGTCTGCCCGCGAGCTGAGGGCGCTGCTCGCCGTGTGGTTCGGTCCCGCCGTCCGGAGCTGCCTAGCAGGTCAACCCGTGTCGCGCTGACCTGCACGATGCGCTCGACTACACGTTGAAGCGGAACTCCACGACGTCGCCGTCTTGCATGACGTACTCCTTGCCTTCGATGCGCGCCTTGCCCGCAGCGCGAGCAGCCGCGATCGAGCCGGCTTCGACGAGGTCGTCGTACGACACGATCTCGGCCTTGATGAAGCCCTTCTGGAAGTCGGTGTGGATGACGCCGGCCGCCTCAGGCGCGGTTGCACCCTTCTTGATCGTCCAGGCCCGCGACTCCTTCGGCCCGGCCGTCAGGTAGGTCTGCAGCCCGAGCGTCTCGAAGCCGACCCGGGCGAGGGTCGCAAGACCGGACTCCGGCTGCCCGTACTCCGCCAGCAGCTCGGCGGCATCTGCGGCATCCAGACCGATCAGCTCCGACTCGAGCTTCGCGCTGACGAACAAGGCGGGCGCCGGCGCGACCAACGCGGCGAGCTTGTCGCGCAGTCCCTGATCGGACAGATCGGTGTCGTCGACGTTGAACACGTAGATGAACGGCTTGTCGGTGAGCAGGAACGACTCACGCAGCGCTTCGCGATCCAGCGACGGGTCGCTCGAGATCGGCCGACCTTCGTCGAGTACGGCGCGAGCTGCCTGAACCGCGACGAGCTCGGCCCGCTTCTCCGGCTTCATCCGCGCGTCGCGCTCGAGCCGCTGCAGCCTCGTGTCGATGGTCTGCAGGTCGGCGAGGACCAGCTCGGTGTTGATCGTTGCGATGTCGTCGGCCGGCTCGATCCGTCCGTCGACGTGCGTGACGTCCGGGTCCGCGAACGCCCGGACGACCTGACAGATCGCGTCGGCCTCGCGGATGTGGGAGAGGAACTTGTTGCCGAGGCCCTGGCCCTCGCTCGCGCCGCGCACGATGCCGGCGATGTCGACGAACGTGACCGTCGCGGGCACGATCTTGGCGCTCTCGAAGAGCTTCCCGAGTACGTCGAGCCGCGCGTCCGGCACGTTGACCACGCCCACATTGGGGTCGATCGTCGCGAACGGGTAGTTAGCCGCGAGCACGTCGTTCTCGGTCAGCGCGTTGAACAGCGTCGACTTCCCGACGTTCGGCAGCCCGACGATTCCGATGGAAAGACCCACATCTCCATTGTCAGGTACGCCGCTCCCCCGAAATCCCGGTGATCATGGCGTTTTGGTCAAGACGCGCTGGCGTGTCTGCCTAAAACGCCATGATCACGCTGAAGTTGGGGGCTCGGAAGGTGCGTCGGTCGGAGAAATTGTCGGATGGTCACGCGACGATTCGGACATGACGCTTGCAGTAGCCATCGTCGCCGTCGCGGCGATCTTCCTCGGCTTCGGCATCGGCGCTCAGGTCACGCGGACCCGCGGAGCGAGGCTCGTCGAGACCGCTGAGGCCGAGCGCGACGCAGCCATGTCCGACCGCGAGCTGCTGCGCGGCGAGCTTGTCGCGGCCAGCACCGAACGCGACCGCACCCTGGCCGAACGCGCGGAGCTTCGAGCCGAGCGGGAAGCCGCCACCGAGCGCGCGAATCGCGCCGAGCAGCAGCTCGCCGCGACCGGCGCCCGGCTGCAGGCACTCACAGAGGCGGAGGCGCAGCTCAAGGACGCGTTCGCCCGGATGTCCAACGAGGCGCTCCAGGCCAACCGGCAGCAGTTCCTCGAGCTGGCGGACGACCGCTTCCGCCAGGCGGGGCTTCCGCTTACCCAGACCCTGGGCAAGGTCGAGGCGCAGCTGCGCGACATCGAGCAGAAGCGCGAGAGCGCGCAGGCAGTCCTCAGCCAGCAGATCCAGTTCGTGCGCTCGACCGGCGACCAGCTCCGGACCGAGACCGCCGCGCTGGTCAGCGCGCTGCGCAAGCCGCAGGCGCGCGGTCAGTGGGGCGAGCTCACTCTTCGTCGATGCCTCGAGCACGCAGGAATGCTGGACCGCTGCGACTTCGTCGAACAGGGCTCCATCTCGACCTCAGAAGGGATGCTTCGCCCGGACCTGGTCGTCAAGCTCGTCGGCGACAAGAACATCGTCGTCGACGCCAAGGTCACTCTCGCCGCGTTCCTCGAGGCGCACGAAGCCAGCGACGACACGATCCGCGAAGAGCGGCTCGCGGCTCATGCCAAGCACCTTCGTCAGCACGTCGACTCGCTCGCCGGCAAGGCGTACTGGGAGCACCTCTCCCCCGCCCCGGAGTTCGTCGTCCTCTTCGTTCCCGGCGATGCGTTTCTCGCGGCCGCGCTCGACCGTGACGCCACGCTGCTCGAGGACGCCTTCCGCAAACGCGTCCACATCGCGACTCCCACCACGCTGATCTCGGTGCTGCGGACGGTGGCCTATGCCTGGCAGCAGGAAGCGCTCGCCGACAACGCGCGCGAGGTCTTCGACCTTGGCCGAGAGCTGTACAAGCGGCTCGGCACGATGGGCGGCCACGTCGACCGCCTCGGCCGCTCGCTCACGAGTGCGGTCGACCACTACAACAAGACGGTGGGTTCGCTCGAGTCCCAGGTGATGTCAACCGCACGCAAGCTCAACGACATGAACGTGACGGACGAGCCGTTGAAGGAGCTCACCGGCATCGAGGACACGATCCGGCCGCTCGCGAAGCCCGAGCTGATCGCCTCGGCCGACGAGGCGTCCTCGCTGTTTGCGGTTCCGGGGCTCGACGACGCCCGGCGGATCGAGGACTACGGGATCAACGTCCGAAACGAGCCGGAACGCGACCGTCGTACCGGTTCCTGACCGTACGGCGGACATCAATCGGCGCCTGAGCGTGCCGATAATCCAGTCGTGGACGACTGGGGTCAGAGCTCGAGACCTGACCCGACCCTGGGGATCGCCCCGCCCTCGTACGCCGAGTACAGCAGCCGGCCGTCGATCGAGGGCCGAGATGCCCTTCGATACGCGATGTCGGAGCTCGACACCAAGAAGAAGGAGCCGAAGCGGAGGCGGTTCCACTGGCCGAAGTGGCTGACCTGGAAGCGCACGGTGGCGCTGGTCATCGTCGACCTCATCCTTGCTCACTTCGCCTGGAACTGGCTGATGACCGTCAACCAGGACGCGGTCACCAAGGCCATCCAGCACACGATGACCGACGCCTCCCACCACGACTGGAGCGGCGTCTATGACTCACTATGCAAGGCGGACAGAGCCCAGGTGGATGAAGCAGATCTGGCTACGGCGGGAGACGCCGCGATGGCGCAGCTCGGGCTCGGACTCGACCACGCCACAGTGACCTCGATCAACAAGGTGGACCAGTCGATCGGCCCGATCGGCACCGCGGAGGCCGCCCAGGTTCACGGCGAGCTCGTCCCCGTCAGCGGTGACGCGCAGCCCTACTCCGTCGTCCTGGTGCACGAGATCCCGGGCGGCTGGAAGGTCTGCATGTCGGCGGGCGGGTTCAGCATGCTCGGTTACACCGAGCCCCTCGGCTCATCGAGCTTCACGCCTTAGCGGCGCTACCCGCCTTCCGCAGCTCTCGCGGCAACGCGAACACGAGTCGCTCCTCCGCGGCCGTCACCTCCTCGACGTTGTCGTAGCCGCGCTCAGCGAGCCACGCCAGCACGTCGGCAACGAGTGCCTCCGGGACGGACGCACCACTGGTGACCCCGACGGTCGACACACCGTCGAGCCAGGCTTGGTCGATGTGGCTCACGTCATCCACGAGGTACGACGCGCGAGCGCCGGCGTCGAGGGCGACCTCGACCAGCCGCACCGAGTTCGAGGAGTTGGTCGACCCGACCACGAGCATCAGGTCGGAGTCGGCGGCGATCTGCTTCACCGCGGTCTGCCGGTTCTGCGTGGCGTAGCAGATGTCGTCGCTCGGAGGATCGATCAGCGCGGGGAAACGCTCGCGAAGCGCCTTGACGGTGGCAAGGGTCTCGTCGACCGACAACGTCGTCTGCGACAGCCACGCGACCCGCTCGGGATCGCGAACCTCGATCGTCGCAACCGCGTCCGGCCCGGAGACGAGATGGGTGCGCTCCGGCGCCTCACCCGTGGTCCCGATGACCTCCTCGTGACCCTCGTGACCGATCAGCAGGATGTCGACATCCTCGCGGGCGAACCGCCGTGCCTCACCGTGAACCTTCGTGACCAGCGGGCAGGTCGCATCAATGGTGTGCAGGTTGCGCTGCGCCGCCTCGTCGTGGACGGACGGCGCCACACCATGCGCACTGAAGACGACGACAGCACCCTCGGGAACCTCGTCGGTCTCGTCGACGAAGACAGCGCCGCGGGCCTCCAGCCCGGCGACGACATGGCTGTTGTGGACGATCTGCTTGCGGACGTAGACCGGTGCGCCGTGCTGCTCGAGCGCCCGCTCGACGGTCTGCACCGCACGGTCCACGCCGGCGCAGTAGCCGCGCGGCGCTGCCAACAGCACCCGTCGCCGAGCGTGCTCCGTCATGAATCCATCGTAGGTTGACCGCCATGCCGCCTCAGACGACCGCGGAATCGCCGGTTCAGGTGCGGAACCTGGCTCAGGCGCTCCTCAACGCGGTCGCGAAGGTTGGCCGCGTCTGGGTCGAGGGGCAGATCACCGAAGTGAGACGGCGCGGAGCGACCGCGTACTTCACGCTCCGGGACACTTCCGTGGAGATGTCGGTCCCAGCGAGCTGCAGCGCCCGGCTGATCGACGACCTCGAGCCGCCACTCACCGAGGGTGCGCGAGTGGTCGTGTGGGGCGAGCCGCAGTACTGGGCCAAGCGTGGGTCGTTGAGCTTCTCGGCCTCCGACGTTCGCCCGGTGGGCATCGGCGCCCTCCTGGCGCGGATCGAGGCGCTCCGCGGCGTACTGGCGGCCGAGGGTCTGTTCGCTGCCGAGCGAAAGCGACCGCTTCCGTTCCTCCCGAAGCGCATCGGCCTGATCACCGGCCGGGCGAGCGATGCCGAGCGCGACGTCGTGGACAACGCCACCCGCCGTTGGCCGGCGGTCCAGTTCCGGATCGAGGCCGCTGCTGTCCAAGGGCCGTACGCCGTGACCGAGATCATCGACGCGCTCGGCCGACTCGACGCCGACCCGGAAGTCGACGTGATCGTCATAGCGCGAGGCGGCGGTTCGATGGAGGACCTGCTCCCGTTTTCCGACGAGGCACTTGTCCGGGCTGTCGCAGCCGCGTTCACCCCGGTCGTCTCCGCGATCGGACACGAAGCCAACGCCCCTCTGCTTGACCATGTCGCCGACGTTCGCGCCTCGACCCCGACCGATGCCGCGAAGCGCATCGTTCCCGACTTCACCGAGGAGAGCGAACGGATACAGACCCTCCTGGCGCGGGCGCGACGCTGCGTCGCACAGCGCGTGGACACCGAAAGGCATCGCCTCGAGTCAATGCTCAGCCGACCGTCGATCAGCGATCCGTACGGCGTGATCGCCGGATGGCACGCAATCGTCGACGACCTCCGCGAACGCGCCGACCGGGCCGCCCTCTCGCTGCTCACCCAACACCAGGCCGAGCTGGCCGGCCTCCGGGGACAGGTGACCGCATTGTCACCGCAGGGAACGCTCGACCGCGGCTACGCCGTCGTGCAGCGTGCCGACGGAAGCGTCGTCCGCGATGCCTCTGCCGTCGGCGAGGGGGAGGCGCTGACTGCGCGCGTGGCGGCAGGGACACTTCACCTCGTGACCGAGGCCATGAGCAGCGCCGGCGAAGCCGGCTCCGCTTCTGGGCGGGGGGCGGGGCGGCGGACGTGAGCGAGGAGAAGCCGCTCAGCTACGAGCAGGCACGCGACGAGCTGGCTGAGGTCGTGCGCCAGCTCGAAGCCGGTGGCAGCACCCTTGAGGAGTCACTCGCGTTGTGGGAACGCGGTGAGGCGCTCGCAAAGATCTGCCAAGAACGCCTTGACGGGGCACAGGCACGGCTGGACGCGGCGCGCCCGCAGGCCGATTAGGAGCCGAGCGAGTCGGCGAGCTCGGTCAGCTCTGCCTGCGACGCACTGCCGGTGATCAGGATCGTGAGCTTGCCGATCCTGCGACGAACCGAGCGATCACCCGCTCTCGACGAGCTGACCCTGATGTCGGACTTGGTGCTCTCGTAGAGGCCGGCGTACTTCTTCGACGGCGAGACCCAGCCGATGTAGAGCGTGGCGTTCGAGCCCTTGTAGGTCAGGTTCTTCGAGTTGGCGTACCAACCCGAGTCGAGCCCCTCTGGCGTGAGCGCGGGCACGCCAGTCACCTGCCGGAAGCCTCGGACGTCGTCTGCGAAGGCAACCGGTTGCACCTTCTGCGAGTTGCTCGGATGCAGCAGCCCCGGCACGAAGATCAACGTTGCCGCCACGATGACGAGCATCAACCCCAATGAGCGGACCATGTCGAGGACGGTCGCTGATGCGCGCTTCGGCCGCGCGACGTCCTCACCGCTCATGTCACCTAGTTTCGGGCATCCGACGGCGATGTCCGAAAACCGCCAGAGATGGTCCCCGCGACAGAGCAGGATAGGGGCATGCACGAAGACCCGGAGCGCTGCTATCGAGCCGTCGCCAGCCGCGACGCGCGCTTCGATGGTCGGTTTGTGACCGCGGTCACCACGACGGGCATCTACTGCCGGCCCTCCTGCCCCGCGCAGACCCCGAAACGACAGAACGTCCGCTTCTACCCGTGCGCCGCAGCCGCCGTCGCTGCCGGCTTCCGTGCCTGCAAGCGGTGCCGACCCGAGGCGGCGCCCGGCTCGCGGGAGTGGGACGTCCGCGGCGACCTCGCCGCGCGCGCACTGCGCGCCATCGCGGCGGGCGCACTCGACGGCTCGGGACCTGAGGGCAGCGGCGTGCCGGCACTGGCCCGCTCGCTGCACGTCAGCGAGCGCCACCTGCACCGCGTGCTGGTCGCCGAGGTCGGGGCCGGACCGCTCGCCCTCGCCCGGACTCGGCGCGCACAGACCGCGCGACTGCTGCTCGACGCCACCGACCTGGCGATCAGCGACATCGCCTTCGCGGCCGGGTTCGCCAGTCTGCGTCAGTTCAACGACACGATGCGCGAGCACTTCGGTGTGCCGCCCCGCGAGCTTCGCCGTCGCCCGGTGCGCGACGTTCCCGGCACCGGCGCCCTCACGTTGCGACTCGGCGTCCGGCAGCCGTTCGCCGCCGAAGCGCTGCGCGACTGGTTGAGCCGACACCTCGTCCCCGGCATCGAGGAGCTCAATGGCTGCGAGTACCGGCGCGTCCTCGCGAGCGGAGGAGTCGCGACGCTCCGGCTCGAACCTGAAGGCGTCACTTTGACCACAGCTGTCGACGACGTCCGCGCCCTGCCCGACGCCGTCCTCCGATGCCGCCGGCTGGTCGACGCCGACGCCGACCCCACGGCAGTCGACGAGGTGCTCGGCCGTGACAAGCTGCTCGCGCCGATGGTCCGTGCGCGGCCCGGCCTACGGGTCCCCGGCACGACCGACGGCTTCGAGCTGCTGGTCCGGACGATCGTCGCGCAGCAGGTGTCGTTACGGGCAGCGCACACGTTCGCCAAACGTCTGGTCGCGTCGTACGGGAAGCCGCTCGATGCGCCGGTCGGCACTCTCACCCATCGCTTCCCGACAGCCGATGCGCTCGCCGAAGCGTCGTACGACGGCATCGGCCTGACCACGTCACGGCAAACATCGCTTCGCGCAGCGGCAGTCGCACATGCATCCGGCGAGCTCGTGCTCGACCCGACCGGCGACCGCGACGAGACGCGCAGCCGGCTGCTCGCGCTGCCCGGCGTCGGGCCGTGGACCGTGGAGTACGTCGCGATGCGAGCGCTCGGCGACCCTGACGCCTACCCGGCGACCGACCTCGTACTGCGGCGCCGAGCCGATGGGGCGAAGGCTGAGCGGTGGAGCCCGTGGCGCGCCTACGCAGCAATGCACGTCTGGACCGACTTCCTGCTCACGACGGAGGCAGCTCGATGACCCTCGACGCGACCACAATCGCCACTCCCACCGGATCACTCTCGGTGATCGCGCGTGACGGCGTCGTCGTCGCCGCCGGCTTCGCCTCCGTCGAAAACATGGCGGCCCGCGTCGATGACGGCGAGCCGACGATGCGCCGCGACCTCGGTCCGATCAGTCGGGCGCTGACGGCGTACTTCGAAGGTGACCTCGCCGCGATGGATGACCTCGCGATCGAGCAGCCTGGTGGCGACTTCCTCCAGGCGGCGTGGAAGGTCATGCGCGAGGTGCCGGCGGGAGAGACCATCACCTACACGGAGCTCGCCGAACGCATCGGTCGACCGCGGGCCGTGCGGGCCGCGGGAAGCGCGTGTGCTCGCAACCGGATCGCACCGATCATTCCGTGCCATCGCATCCTGCGCGCGGACGGGACCGTCGGTGGCTACTTCTACGGCCTGGCCTCGAAGCGGTGGCTGCTGGAGCATGAGCGCTCGCACCTGCGCGGATAGCAAGGGCGTGCGGCCGGCAACAAGAGCAGCCGGTAGGAGAGCTCCAGTATGAAAGACCCATGGAGTTTGCCGAGGTCCTGAGCCGGCGCCGGATGGTGCGTCACTACGACGGACGTCCGGTCGATGCGGCAGTCGTCGATCGCGTGGTCAATGCCGGCTTGCGTGCGCCGTCCGCGGGGTTCTCCCAGGGCTACGCGATCCTGCTGCTGACCGACGCTGCCGACCGTGAGCGGTTCTGGGCGGTCACCGAGACGGAACAGGAGACGGCCAGCTGGCCGGCGGAGACGCGGGCAGGGGTGATGCGTGCTCCGGTGATCGCCGTGACGCTGTCCTGCAAGCGCGCCTACCTCGATCGGTACGCGCAGCCCGACAAAGGTTGGACGGACCGCGACGAGAGCCGCTGGCCGGTGCCGTTCTGGCATGTCGACACCGGCATGGTCGCGCTGCTGATGCTGCTGCAGGCGGTTGATGAGGGCCTTGGCGCGCTGTTCATGGGCATGGCGCCCGAGGTGATCCCGGCGTTCCGCGCGGAGTTCGCGGTCCCGAGTGACCACGACGTCGTCGGGGTCGTTTGCTTCGGTCACGAGTCCGCCGACGCGCCGCGGCGCGATCTGCGGTCGCGGCGCCGGGATGTGTCAGACGTCGTCCACCGCGGCCGGTGGTAGCGGTCTACGCCGGTACGTCGGCGGGCTTGCCGATGCGGCCGAGCAGTTCGACGAACTCCCCCGCCAGCCGCACGGCCGTCTCCTCGTTCTCTTGCACGGCGACCTCACGGCCCGCCTCGGCGACGACGCTGGTCAGTACGACGACCAAGGTCTCGCCGAGCGGTTCGTCATCGGTGTTGAGCAACACGGTGTTGACTCGCACCCACTCGCGATAACGCCGTCGGGCGATCAGCTCGAAGCCGGGCGGCCCGCCACCATCGAGGAAGACCCGCGCAAGATCGCGCTCCTCCCAGCAGCCGAGTAGATAGGCCTGCGCTCCGACCAGCCACAGCTTCATCGAGTCGTGCTCGCCGTCGGCGCGCGCCTTGCGGACCGCGTCGGCCGCGCGCTGCTCCTGGCGGATCTGGTAGTCCTCGAACAGGGCAAGGTAGAGGTCGGCTTTGCCGCCGAAGTGGTGATACAGACTGCCGACGCTCGCGCCCGCCCGGGCGACGACATCGGTGATGTTGGCGTCGGCGAAGCCGCCGGCTGCGAACGCCTCTCGGGCTGCGGTCAGCAGCGCCGTCCGAGTCGCCCGAGCACGTCCGGCACCTCGGTCAGCGGTGCCCCGGGCAGTGGTCACATGCTCACTGTGCCAGCCCGGCCGGGCGCGGCGCATGGCAGGATCGATGTATGAGCGAACGCCCCGACCGCAACCTCGCGCTCGAGCTCGTCCGCGTCACCGAAGCGGCCGCCATGGCTGCCGGGCGGTGGGTCGGCAGAGGCGACAAGAACGGCGCCGACCAGGCAGCCGTCAATGCCATGCGCAAGCTCGTCTCCACCGTCGCGATGGCTGGAGTCGTCGTCATCGGCGAAGGCGAGAAGGACGAAGCGCCGATGCTCTACAACGGCGAGAGCGTCGGCGACGGCAGCGGCCCGGAGTGCGACGTCGCCGTGGACCCGATCGACGGCACCACCCTCACCGCAAAGGGCATGAGCAATGCGATCGCCGTGATGGCGGTCGCTGACCGCGGCGCGATGTATGACCCATCGGCCGTGTTCTACATGCAGAAGCTTGTCACCGGCCCGGCCGCCGCCAGCCTGGTCGACATCGACGCACCGGTCGAGCACAACATCAACGCGATCGCGAAGGCCAAGGGTGGCTCGGCCGAGGACGTGACCGTCATCATCCTCGATCGACCGCGTCACGACGATCTGGTCAAGGAGGTGCGTGAGGCCGGCGCGCGGATCAAGTTCATCACCGACGGCGACGTGGCCGGCGCCATCATGGCCGTTCGCGACGGGGCCGGCGCGGACCTGCTGCTCGGCATCGGCGGCACGCCTGAGGGCATCATCGCCGCGTGCGCGGTGAAGTGCCTTGGCGGCGTCATCCTCGGCAAGCTGTGGCCGCGCGACGACGAGGAGCGACAGCGCGCGCTCGATGCGGGACATGACCTGAGCCAGGTGCTGAGCACCGACGATCTCGTGAAGGGCGACAACGTCTTCTTCGTGGCCACCGGCGTCACCGACGGTGAGCTGCTCGAAGGCGTCCGCTACCGCGCCGGGGGTGCAACCACCCACTCACTCGTGATGCGCTCGAAGAGCGGAACCATCCGCTCGATCCACAGCGACCACCAGCTCACAAAGCTGCGGGAGTACAGCGCCGTCGACTTCGACCGGCACTAGCCCGCGCCGGCAACCTTGGAGTGAGCCTCCGAGGCAAACCCGCCGAGGATCGCGACGCATTCGACGACGGCAACCGCCGTTCGCGGCATCGAGACGCCGACGTCGACACCCCATCCGTCGTTGAACAACCGGTGGTTGTCAGGGTCGTTGATGCGGGCGATCACGCGGGGCACGGCGAACTCGGTCTTCGACAGCAGCGAGAAGACCAGGTTGGCTTTGTCATCACCAGTAGTCGCGATCGCGACATCGCAGCTGCCGATGTGCGCCGCTTCCAGGGTGTGGAGCTCGCAGGCGTCGCCCCACAGCCAGTCGACCTCGGGCACCCGCTCCGGCACGTAACCCTGCTTGCTCGACTCGATCAGCAGCACGCGGTGACCCATCTCGAAAAGGTCATGAGCAATCGAGCGGCCAACCACGCCGGCGCCCGCGATCGCGATTCGCATCTGACTCTTTCGTTCGGTGCCGCCCATAGACTCCCACTCGAGCGGAGGGTTCGTGAGCCTGCAGCATCTCTACCTCGCGCTGCTGGCGGGCGGCCTCGTCGTCCTCGTCAGCATTGTCGCCACGCGGGTCGCTGCGCGAGTGGGCCTGCCGAGCCTGTTGCTCTTCCTCGGCCTCGGCGTACTGCTCGGTGAGGACGTACTCGGAATCCGGTTCGACGACGCACAGCTTGCGCAGTCGCTCGGTACGTCGGCGTTGGCGATCATTCTGATCGAGGGTGGTCTCACCACACGCTGGACCGACATCCGACGCTCGCTTCCGCCGGCCGGCGTCCTCGCCTCGCTGGGCGTGGCAATCAGCACTGCGATCACGGCCGTAGGAGCCCACCTGCTGGTCAACCTGAGCTGGCAGCTTTCGCTGCTCATCGGCGCGACCGTCTCCTCGACCGATGCGGCGGCCGTCTTCTCTGTCCTGCGGGTCCTGCCGATCGTGAAACGCACCGCCGGGCTGCTGGAAGCCGAGTCAGGCCTGAACGACGCCCCATCGGTGATCCTAGTGCTCGTCCTCAGCGAGACGCCGTTCCACCTCGACGCGTGGTCGCTGATCTGGCACCTCGGCTACGAGCTCGCCGTCGGGGCGGTCATCGGTCTGGCGGTTGCGCGCCTGGGCGGGCTTGCTCTCCCCCGGCTGGCCCTGCCGGCCTCCGGCCTGTATCCGCTGGCCACCTTCGCGCTGTGCATCGTCGCGTTCGCAGCCGCTGGCGCGGCCCATGCGAGCGGCTTCCTCGCGGCGTACCTCGCCGCCCTCGTGCTGGCGAACTCAGGCCTGCCGCACCGCGCCGCCACCCGGTCATTCGCCGAAGGTCTCGCGCAGCTTGCTCAGATCGGGCTGTTCGTCCTGCTCGGACTGCTCGTGACACCCAGCGAGCTGCCCGCACAGATCGTGCCGGCGATCTTGATCGGCCTGGTGCTGCTGCTCGTTGCCCGCCCGTTGAGCGTCCTCGCGAGTCTGCTGCCGTTCCGGGTTCCGATTCGTGAGCAGGCGTTCGTTTCGTGGGCGGGGCTTCGCGGAGCCGTGCCCATCGTGCTGACGACGTTCGCGATGGTGAGCGACGTGCCGGACAGCGAGCGACTGCTGAACATCGTGTTCCTGCTGGTGACGATCTACACGCTGGTCCAGGGCCCGAGCCTCGCGCCGCTGGCTCGGCGGTTGAACCTCAGCCCGAAGGAGGCGACGAGAGAGATCGCCGTGGAGTCGGCGCCGCTCGACGTGCTCGACGCCGAGCTGCTCGCGATGACCATCCCGACCGGCTCGAAGCTCAACGCCGTCTCGATCCTCGAGCTCAGGCTCCCCAAGCCCAGTGTCGTCACGATGATCATCCGAGACACACAGACCTTCGTGCCTGCCTCGGACACCCTCATCCGCGCCGGAGACGAGCTGCTGATCGTCACGACGCGGACCCAGCGGGACACCACCGAGCGACGGCTTCGAGCGGTGCACCGGGCCGGACCGCTTGCGCACTGGGTCGGCGAGATGGGGCGCCGCCGGTAGTCAGCGGCCACTGTGGGCCACCCCACAACTCACGCTCGTTCCGTCGCGGGACAATGGAGCCATGGCAGAGGAAGAGTTCCGGATTGAGCATGACTCCATGGGCGACGTGCGCGTGCCCAAGAACGCGCTGTGGCGCGCCCAGACCCAACGCGCGGTGGAGAACTTTCCGCTGTCCGGCGTCACGATCGACCCGGCTCTGATCAGCGCACTTGGCGCGATCAAGTCAGCTGCGGCTATCGCCAACGGCGAGCTCGGGGTCATCGACAAGGACGTTGCTGACGCGATCGCCGAAGCCGCACACGCGGTGGCGCGCGGCGAGCACAACGACGCGTTTCCGATCGACGTCTACCAGACCGGGTCCGGCACCTCGAGCAACATGAACGCGAACGAGGTCATCGCGACGCTCGCCAGCCGGGCCCTCGGCCGGGACGTGCATCCGAACGACCACGTCAACGCATCGCAGTCCTCGAATGACGTCTTCCCGTCGTCGATTCACATCGCCGCCACGCGGTCGATCGTGCGCGACTTGATCCCCGCGCTGGAGCACCTCGACGCGTCGCTGTCGCGCAAGGCGACCGAGTGGGCCGACGTCGTGAAGAGCGGCCGTACCCATCTGATGGACGCGACACCGGTCACCCTCGGCCAGGAGTTCGGTGGCTACGCCGCCGCCGTGCGCTACGGAATCGAGCGGCTTGAGGCATCGCTTCCGCGCATCGCCGAGTTGCCGCTGGGCGGCACGGCGGTCGGCACCGGCATCAACACGCCGGCCGGCTTCGCACAACGCGTCATCAGCGTGCTTGCGGAGAAGCTGGACCTGCCGTTCACGGAGGCCCGCGACCACTTCGAGGCCCAAGGCGCGCGCGACGCGCTGATCGAGGCAAGCGGCCAGCTGCGTACGATCGCCGCCGGCCTCTACAAGCTCGCGAACGACCTCCGCTGGATGTCGTCGGGCCCCCGCGCCGGACTCGGCGAGATACATCTACCGGATCTGCAGCCGGGCTCGTCGATCATGCCGGGCAAGATCAACCCGGTCGTTCCTGAAGCCGTCTGCCAAATCGTCGCCCAGGTCTTCGGAAATGACGCCGCGGTCGCGTTCGGCGGCGCCGCCGGCAACCTCGAGCTCAACGTGATGCTGCCGGTGATCGCGCGGAACCTGCTCGAGTCGATCCGGCTGATCGCGAACTGCTCGCGACTGCTAGCCGACCGCTGCATCGACGGTACGACGGCAGATGTGGAGCGTTGCCGCGAGTACGCCGAGTCCTCACCGTCGATCGTGACGCCGCTCAACCGCCACATCGGCTACGAGAACGGCGCGAAGGTGGCCAAGAAGGCTGTCGCCGACGGGATCACGGTCCGGCAGGCAGTTCACGACCTGGGGCTTGTCGGAGATGGCGAGAACCAGGTCAGCGAGGCTGATCTCGACCAGGCACTCGACGTCCTCGCCATGGCCTACCCCCACGGCCGCTAGTTCGGAGCAGCACACATCGTCAGATCAGTCGTGTGCTGATCGTGCCGCAACAGCGGGGCCTTGGGTGCTACTTGGGGTCGTTGGCCGGCGGCTTCGGCGCAATGATCGTCGACTGCGGGACCGGCACGCCCTTGGGCTTCTTGCTGGCCTTCGGCTTCTTGGACTCGCGGCTGCCCTTGTCCTTGTTTCCCATGCCCTGACCGTACTGCCCTAGAGAGCCAAGTCCTCGAGCATTTCCGTCACGAGCGCAGCGATCGGCGACCGCTCTGACCTCACGAGGGTCACGTGGGCGAACAGCGGGTGGCCCTTCAGCGCCTCGATGACAGCGGCGACGCCGTCGTGCCGCCCGACCCGCAGGTTGTCGCGTTGCGCGACGTCGTGGGTGAGGACGACCCGGGAGTTCTGACCGATCCGCGAAAGCACTGTCAGGAGCACGCCACGCTCGAGCGACTGCGCCTCGTCGACGATCACGAAGGCGTCATGCAGGCTGCGACCGCGAATGTGGGTCAGTGGAAGCACTTCGAGCATGTCGCGATGCATGACCTCGTCGATCACGTGCTCCGGCACCAACGCACCGAGCGTGTCGAAAACGGCCTGCGCCCAGGGGGTCATCTTCTCGGCCTCGTTGCCAGGCAGGTAACCCAGGTCCTGGCCTCCCACCGCGTAGAGCGGGCGGAAGACGACGACCTTCTTGTGCAGGCGCTTCTCGAGTACCGCGTCGAGGCCGGCGCACAGCGCGAGGGCGGACTTGCCGGTGCCGGCCCGGCCGCCCATCGACACGATCCCGATCTCCGGGTCCATGAGCAGGTCGAGCGCGATCCGCTGCTCGGCACTTCGGCCGTGAATGCCGAACGCGTCGCGATCACCGCGCACCAGTCGCAGGGACTTGTCCGGCGCGACTCGGGCCAACGCACTTCCGCGCTCGGACAGCAGGACGACGCCGGTGTGGCACGGGAGCTCTCTGGCTGCCTCGAGATCAAGCGTCTCCTCGGCGTACAGCGCGTCGACGTCGTCTCCTGCGACGTCAAGCTCTGTCATGCCGGTCCATCCCGACTCGACCTGCTCGGCCAGGTACTCCTGCACGGCGATCCCGATGCTGGCGGCCTTGATCCGCATCGGGGTGTCCTTGCTGACCAGGACGACGTCGATCCCGTCAGCGGCGAGATTGCAGGCGACCGTGAGGATGCGGGCGTCGTTCCCGCCTTGCCGGTAGCCGGGTGGCAGTACGCTCGCGTCGCTGTGGTTGAGCTCGACCCGAACCGTGCCACCGACCTCGTTGACCGGGATCGGCTGGTCGAGTCGGCCGTGATGCGCGCGCAAGTCGTCGAGCAGTCGCAGCGACTGGCGGGCAAACCAGCCCAGCTCCGGATGGTTGCGTTTCGCCTCGAGCTCAGCGATCACGACGACCGGCAGGACCACTTCGTGCTCGGCGAAGCGGCCGAGCGCCGACGGATCGGCAAGCAGCACACTCGTGTCGAGGACGAACGCGCGCCGCTCGGCGGTGGCTGCCGCCTTGCGTCGCTTCGCGGTGGTCCGGGCAGTGGCAGAAGCGGCGCTTGTCGCGGCTGGGGTCACGTGGCCTCCGGGAACCCGGTCGGCGGGCTGGCCGACCATCAACGCCGACGGTACGACTCGGACCGGCGAGACTCGATTACCGACACGCCCGACTGCGGGTGTCGGGCGAGTGAACTGGCGAGGCCGAGGCGGCCGGCCGCGCCGGAGTGCCCCTATCCGCCGTGACGTCGCTCGCGCTGGGCGTAGGACCGCAGCGCGCGCAGGAAGTCGATCCGCCGGAAGTCCGGCCACAAGGCATCGCAGAAGTAGAACTCGGAGTGGGCGGTCTGCCAGAGCAGGAAGCCCGACAGCCGCTGCTCGCCCGAAGTGCGGATCACGAGGTCGGGATCAGGCTGTCCCTTCGTGTAGAGATGGTCCGCGATGTGATCGACGTCGAGTACGTCGGCAACCTCCTCGAGGGAGGCGCCCCGCGTCGCATGCTCCTGCAGCAGGGAGCGCACCGCGTCGGTGATCTCGCGCCTGCCCCCGTACCCGATCGCGACGTTGACCAGCAGTCCGGTCTTGTCGCGGGTCGCCTCGGCGGCTTCCTTGAGGACCCGAACCGTCGAGTCCGGGAGGAGGTCGAGCGCACCGAGCGGGTGGACTCGCCACGACTTGTCGGGCGCGCTGAGCACTCGCACCGTCTCCTCGATGATCGCGAGCAGCTGCGCGATCTCCTCCGACGGTCGCGTGAAGTTGTCGTTGGAGAGCAACCACAACGTGACGACCTCGACGCCGGTCTCGCTGCACCAGTCCAGCAGGTCGGTGATGCGGTCGGCGCCGGCTTGGTGCCCACGGGCGACGTCGTCGGCACCGGCCAACCGCGCCCAACGACGGTTGCCGTCCAGGATGACGCCGACGTGACGGGGCCGCGGGGCTCCGGCCAGGTTCGCGACCAGACGGCGCTCGTACACGCCGTACACGAGGTTGCGCACCTTCACAGTCGAAGGTTACGCCGAAACCGATTCGGGTCCGCGTACGTCTGATCGACAAGCCGTCGACAGACAGGACATTCCATGAACCGCCTCAACTCCCGCGCGGGGATCGTCACGATCGCCCTGCTCTCGATCCTCACCGCCTCACTAGCGGCTGTCGTCGCCGTCGACTCGGGCGGCGGGCCGGCAACCGCGGCGTCGACGACCGAAACGCACACCATCACCGTCAGCGGCGAGGGCACCGGGATGGGTGTTCCCGACACGTTGATCGCAAGTCTCACCGTGCACAGCCGTCAAGGCTCGGCTCAAGCCGCACTCGACGGTGTCCAAGTGGGCATGAACCGCGTCAAGTCCACCTTGACCGGAAAGGGCGTCAAGGCGTCCGACTTGCAGACGACCGACCTCGAGCTCGATCCGGCGTACGACGACCACAGCCATGTGATCGGATACGACGCGAGTGAGTCGATGTCGGTGCGAATCTTCCCGCTCAAGCACTCAGGCAACGTTCTGAGCGCCGTGACCGGCGCGGCCGGCAACTCGGTGAGCTTCGACGGCATCTCGCTCGACATCTCGGACAAGTCCAAAGCGCTCAATGACGCTCGCGCGAACGCCTTCAAGCAGGCGCAGGAGGCTGCGCAGACGGACGCCACGCTCGCGGGCGAGCACCTCGGGAAGGTGATGTCGATCAAGGAGTCGACGGAGGCGTCTACCCAGCCACAGCCCTACGCGGCCGACGGGCTCGCATTCGCGACTGCGAAGGCGCTGCCGATCCAAGCCGGCAAGCAGGCAGTGACCGTCACCCTTGATGTCGTCTGGTCACTGGACTAGGAGAGGCGTGACTCCAGTTCAGCGAGCTGGTCCCACAGTGCCTTCGGCGTGTGCGACCCGAACCGCTCGTAGTGCGGGTGCACCAGCGCTGCCTCTTCGCGCCAGGTCTCGACGTCGACGGTGAGCAGAAGGTCGAGCTGCTCGTCGGTGAGCCCCAGCCCGTCTACGTCGAGCGCCTCACGTGACGGGAGCCGGCCGATCGGAGTGTCGACAGCCTCGGCCGTGCCCTCGATGCGGTCGCTGATCCACTTGAGAACGCGGCTGTTCTCGCCGAAGCCGGGCCAGACGTACTTGCCCTCAGCGTCTTTACGGAACCAGTTGACGAAGTAGATCCGCGGCAGCTTCGACGCGTCGGTCTTCTTGCCCATCGCCAGCCAGTGCGCGAAGTAGTCGCCCATGTTGTAGCCGCAGAACGGCAGCATCGCGAACGGATCGCGGCGCAGCTCGCCGACCTTGTTCTCCGCGGCTGCGGTGCCCTCCGACGCGACGTTCGACGCGAGGAACACCCCGTGCTCCCAGTCGAATGCCTCGGTGACAAGCGGCACGCTGCTGGCGCGACGACCACCGAACAGAATCGCGTCGATCGGCACCCCCGCGGGGTCCTCCCACTCCGGCGCGATGGTCGGGCACTGCGACGCCGGCGCGGTGAAGCGCGCGTTCGGATGGGCGGCCGGCTCGTCGGAGTCGGGCGTCCAGTCCCGGCCCTTCCAGTCGATGAGGTGCGCCGGCGGGGTGTCGGTCAGACCCTCCCACCAGACATCGCCGTCATCGGTAAGCGCGACGTTGGTGAAGATGCAGTTGGCGTTGAGGGTGTCGATCGCGTTCTTGTTGGTCGACTCGCCGGTACCCGGAGCGACGCCGAAGAAGCCGGCCTCTGGGTTGATCGCCCGCAACCGGCCGTCGTCACCGAACCGCATCCAGCAGATGTCGTCACCGACCGTCTCGGCCTTCCAGCCCGGCAGGGTCGGCTGCAGCATGGCGAGGTTGGTCTTGCCACAGGCGCTCGGGAATGCGGCCGCGATGTAGCGAACCGCACCCGCCGGAGAGGTCAGCCGCAAGATCAGCATGTGCTCGGCGAACCAACCCTCGTCGCGCGCCATCACGCTCGCGATTCGAAGCGCGAAGCACTTCTTCCCGAGCAGCGCGTTGCCGCCATAACCCGAGCCGTACGACCAGATCTCGCGGGTCTCCGGGAAGTGGACGATGTACTTCTCTTCGTTGCAGGGCCACGGAACGTCGGCCTGGCCGGGCTCGAGCGGGGCGCCGACGGTGTGCACCGCGGGGACGAAGAAGCCGTCCGACCCGAGTGAGTCGAGGGCGGCCTTCCCCATCCGCGTCATGATCTTCATCGAGATCACGACGTACGGCGAGTCGGTGATCTCGACACCAAGAGCGGAGATCGGTGAGCCGACCGGACCCATGCAGAACGGGACGACATACATCGTGCGGCCGCGCATGCAGCCCGCGAACAGCCCGTCGAGCTTCTTGCGCATCTCGCTCGGGTCGAGCCAGTTGTTGGTCGGACCGGCAGCTTCTTCGGTCTCGGAGCAGATGAAGGTCCGGCTCTCGACTCGAGCCACGTCCTTCGGGTCGGACTTGGCGTAGAAGGAGTTCGGGCGCAGCTTCGGGTTGAGCTGGATCAGCGTGCCGGCGGCGACGAGCTCCCGGGTGAGGCGGTCCCACTCCTCCTCGGACCCGTCGCACCACACGACCCGATCCGGCGTCGTGAGCGCGGCGGTGTCACGCACCCACTGGACGAGCCCCCCATGCGTGGTCGGGGCCTCATCGAGGCCCGGGATCGACGGGGCGATCGTCATGCACCTCTCCTACCGGCTGTACGCGTCACCTGTGCCCGGGGGAATGTGCTCGCAAAAGTCGCGGCACGTCAGGTCGAAGGTGGGAAAGGAACAAGCATAACGCGCGTTCTGTATGCGCGCTACGACCGCCCGGGTGTCATGAGGCGGCTGCGGCCGGTCCGGCTTCGCGGAGCCGCTCGACCTCTCGAAGCGCGTCTCGCAGCTCACCCAGCCAGTCCTCCGTGTGGTCGCGAACCATCCGCACGCACCAGGCCAGCGCGTCAGACCGGGAGCGCGCCACGCCCGCGTCGACGAGGGTGTCGAGGACGGAACGCTCCGGCTGCCGGAGCCGGGTCATGACGGGCGTGGAGACGGTGGTGAAGAGCGCTCTGCGGTCACCGCACTCCACCCCCCAGCTGACCTTGCGACCGAAGCGATGCTCGGCCTCCTGTGCGATCCGGATTCGCTGCTCGCGGGTCTCCTCGCGAAAGCGCGCGATCCGTCCGGCGATCGCGCTCGCGGCGGTGTCCTCGCTCGCCTCCGCCGCCGGCTCGGGTGAGGCGATCGGGAGCACCGCGACTATCTCGTCCCGGTCCACAGTCACCGTGGGATCGCCCGTCAGCCATTCCGACGGCAGCCGTCCCACGAACCACGCTGCGATCTCTGCCATGGACTACCTCCTGTGGTCGGCTTGTAATGATGATTACACCGTTACAGCATCGGAGTGTCCAGCAATCCGGCTATGCCACGAGCGAACGCAACGCTCAGCGGAGTCGGGTGGAGGTCACCTCCACCTCCAGTTCGGCAGCGCCGCCGCCGGCGTGGATGCCACGCACCGGGGAGACGTCGGCGTAGTCACGACCGCGGGCGACGGCCACGTGCCGATGACCGATCGGTTCGAGGTTGGTGGGGTCGAACCCCCACCACGACCCGGTCCAGACCTCCACCCACGCATGGCTCTCGCCTGCACGGCCTTCACCGATCCCCGCCTCCCGTGCCGGGTGGAGGTAGCCCGAGACGTAGCGGGAAGGCACACCCATCGCGCGCAGCGCCACGATCGCGACGTGCGCGAAGTCCTGACAGACCCCGCGACGTGCCTCCCATGCCTCGCGCGCATCGGTCTGGACCCCGGTGGCGCCAGGCACGTAGGACATCTGACCGTTCACCCACCTCGACACGGCGGCGGCGGCTTCGGCCGGTGCGTCACAACTTGCCGCGAGCTCACGCGACGCGGCCACGAGTTCCGGAGCGGCAGCGGTGTAGTCCGTGGCGGCGAGGTACTCGGCGTACTCGTCGGTCACGGCCGGGTCGGCCAGATCCAGCCAGCCGGCGTGGGCGAGCGGCCCCGTAGCGTCCTCAGTTTCCACCACCATCGTGCTCGTGACCGTGAGGTCAAGGTGCGGCTCGAGGACCTCGAACTCGCTGACTTGCGAGCCCCAGTAGTCGACGTAACGGCGGACGGCGACCTTCGGCTCGGTGCTGAAGCGGCTGCTCACCACGACCTGATGTTCGTCACTCGACGGCGTGACCCGGGCTTCGTTGTACGACGACTGGACGGGGTCGGCATAGCGGTAGTGCGTGCGGTGAACCACCTCGAGGCGCCAGGTCACGACACGCCGCCCGACACCCACTCGATGGTCGATGAAGCGCGGAAGAAACGCTCGCCAACCGCCTCGGTGACGACCGCGCAACCGTGTTGAATCGCCGCAATCCGCGCGGGGAGGTCGTCCATCACCTCGTCGACCCCGGTGTACTCCAGCGTCGTACGCATCCGCCCCAACGCAAGCAGCGCTGGGTCGACGACACCCAGCCGCGAGTCGCTTGGAGGCAACAGGTCGGCCAGTCGCCGCTCCGCCGCCGAGAGCGCCGAGTACACCGACCGGGGAAACAACCGGTCGAGCAGCAGATAGCCGGTCGCGCGACCTGGGTCGAGCACACCTCGATACGTCCGGAGGTAGGACTCATACGCCGCGCAACTACGCAACAGCGCGCCGGCGGACGTCGCCCGGTCGCCGACCACCTGGAACAACGACAACGCCCTCGCCGTCATGTCGGCGCGCTCCAAGTTGCGCCCGAGAACCACGAAGCGCCAGCCGTCGTCGTGGCTCATCGTGCCGTCGGCCAGCCCTGACAACAGCGCGGCTCGGTCTTTGACGAAGGTGAAGAAGGCCGAGGGTCCGGCGTCTCGCGCGCGACTGCGTTGAGCGGGCAAGGCGATGTAGGTCGTGTTGAGACACACCCACATCTCCGACGGAATCACCTCGCGAACCGTTCGCGCGTTCTCCCGCGCGCCTTCCAGAGAGCTCCACACCGGGCTGGTGCGGTCGTAGGCGAGCCGATCGAGCACCGCCTGCGGGTCCACGGCATCACCAAGGTCGTGCTCGACACCGACGACGTCGAGCAGCGCGCGGCAGATCTCGGCATCAGTGCCCGACCAGTCCTCGAGGAGGAGATGCACTGACACGTCGAGGAGCCTCGACACGTCCTCGGCACGTTCTACGAGGCGGCCGATCCAGAACAGGGACTCCGCGATCCGGCTCAACATGGCGGCCTGCCGCTCGCCCCTTGTTGCTGCTGCTGTTGCGCTTGACCCAGTCGCGGTCCGAGAGCGGGCACAGGGACGTTGAGCGCGGTTCCGGAGCGCACTTCCGCCGCAGCGGGCGCCTCGACCTGGGCAGCGCCGTCACTGACCACCCACGTGTCCTTCGAGCCGCCGCCCTGACTGGAGTTGACGACGAGGCTGCCCTCGACCAGCGCCACCCGGGTCAACCCACCGGGGAGGACCCAGATGCGGTCCCCGTCGTTGACGGCAAACGGGCGCAGGTCGACGTGGCGCGGCACGAGCTCGCCGTCGACGAGTGTCGGGGACGTGGACAACGGGACGACCGGCTGGGCGATCCAGCCCCGTGGGTCCGCCTCTACATCGGCTCGAAGCCTCGCGAGCTTTTGGTCATCGGCGTCCGGGCCGATGACCAGGCCATAACCCCCTGAACCGTCGACCGGCTTGAGAACGAGCTCGTCGAGTCGGCTCAGCACGAACTGGCGCACGTCGGGATCCTCGAGCCGGTAGGTCTCCACGTTGCGAAGCAGCGGAGTCTCGCCGAGGTAGTACTCGATCATCGCGGGGACGTAGGTGTAGGCCAGCTTGTCGTCGGCAACGCCGTTGCCCACTGCGTTCGCGATTGCCACCGAGCGGGTGCGGGCTGCTCCGAGCAGACCCGGGCAACCAATCACGGAGTCGGGTCGAAAATGAAGCGGATCAAGGTATTCATCGTCGATTCGCCGATAGATGACATCAACCCGCTGCTCACCCGACGTCGTCCGGAGGAACACCTCTCCCCCGCGGCAGACGAGGTCGCGCCCCTCGACGAGCTCCACCCCCATCTGCCGGGCCAGCAACGAGTGCTCGAAGTACGCCGAGTTGTAGGCACCCGGAGTGAGAACCACAACCGTCGGGTCGTCGACGTCCGGAGCGGCTGCACGGAGAGAAGCGAGCAGGTGCGCCGGATACGTCGACACGCGGCGCACCCGTTGAGGTCCGAACAGGTCGGGCGACACCCGCGCGATCGTGCGGCGGTTCTCCAGGACGTAGCTCACGCCAGACGGCGTGCGCAGGTTGTCCTCGAGGACACGAAGCTCGCCCGCGCCGTCACGAACCAGGTCGATCCCGGCGACATGCACTCGCACCCCGTTAGCCGGCTCGATGCCGAACGCCGCGCGCTGAAAGTGCCGCGACGTCGTCACCAGCCGTCGAGGCAGGATTCCATCGGCAACGGCCCGGCACGGCCCATACACGTCGGCCAGAAACGCCTCGAGCGCACGGACTCGCTGCACCACGCCCCGCTCGACTCGGTCCCACTCGGCGGGGGCGAAGACCCGAGGCACGACATCCAGGGGAAACGGCCGCTCCTCACCGGACAAGGAGAACGTGACGCCGGCGTCGGTGAAGGCGCTGGACAGCGCTCCGCCGCGAGCCATCAGATCCGATGCGGACAGCGCCTCGATCGCGCTGACGATCGCCTCGTAGCCGGGTCGCGGAGAGCCATCGGGAGCGAGAACCTCGTCGTACGCACCGGTGACGCGCTGGCGACGGAGGTAGTCACCGAGCAGGTCGCCCATCGCCGAAGGCTATGACCGCCGTGTTACGTCCCCGTGTCGGAGATGGGCGCGACACCGAGGCGGTGAGCCAGAGCCACCGGGTCGCCGAGAGGTGCGTCGCAGACGAACCCACGGCACACGTACGCGGCAGCTGCCGGTCGGTCGGCGAGCAGCGGCGAGTCCCCGCCCGTGACCACCACTGCGCCGGGCGACGTCGTACGTCGTGCGATGGCGGCAAGCTCGGGCGACCCGACGACGGCGATTTCCAGTGGTCCTGCAAGCACCGCCTCGGCAACTGCGGCGGACTGACCGGCGAAGCGGGGAAAGCGTTCGATCAGGTCGGAGGCCGACGCCACGACACGGTCGGCGGCCTCACGGTGTAGGGCATTGCCGGTCAAAGCAGCGCTGCCCAGCAACGCGGCGGCGATCGACGACGTGCCCGAGGGTGTCGCGCCGTCGGTTGGGTCGCGGGGTCGCCGGACCAGCTGCTCCGCATCGTCGGCGGTGTCGAAGAAGCCGCCCTCGCCGTCACCGAAGTGCGTCAAGGCGACGTCCAGGAGCTGCTCGGCCACGTCGAGCCACCTGCGCTCGCCGGTGACCTGATGCAACACGAGCAGTCCTTCGGCGACGCAGCCGTAGTCCTCGAGCACTCCCGCGGGGGCACCCACGACCCCGTCGCGCGATGCCCGCCGCAGCCGACCGTCCACGATGTGGCGGTCCACGATCAGCTCTGCGCATCCGGTCGCGGCGTCGATGAACTCGCCTCGGTTCAGCAGCACTCCGCACTCCGCAAGGGCGGAGATGGCGAGCCCGTTCCAGGCGGCGACAACCTTGTCGTCGCGTCCGGGGCGGACGCGGATGGATCGGAGCTCCAGCAGCCGCCGTCGCTCGTCGGCGTACACCGCGGCGTCGTCCGGGTCACGCAGCAGCTGCAGCACAGACTGGCCGTGCTCGAACGTGCCGGCCGCAGTCACGGCGAAGATGTCGGCAGCGACTGGCCCCACCTCGTCCGGCGTCCAGACGTAGAACTTGCCTTCCTCGCCTTCGCTGTCCGCGTCCAACGACGACGCGAGCCCACCTTCAGCCGTCGCGAGCTCCGCGAGCATCCATTCGCAGGTCTCCGCGGCGATTCGCTTCGCGAGCGGCGAGCCGGTCTGCCGCCACCAGTGGAGATAGACCCTGGCAAGCAAGGCGTTGTCGTACAGCATCTTTTCGAAGTGAGGCACCACCCAGGCTGCGTCGACCGAGTAGCGCGCGAAACCACCTGCGAGCTGGTCGTACATGCCGCCGCGCGCCATCGCCTCGCAGGTGATCGTGACCATCTCGAGGCTGCGCGAGCTGTCGGTGCGAGCGGCGTGACGAAGGAGGAACTCCAACACCATCGACGGTGGGAACTTCGGCGCACCGCCGAACCCGCCTCGCGCGTCGTCGTGGTCCGTCGACAGCCGGGCTGCCGCCGCATCGAGCCATTCGGCTGTGATCGCTGCGCCGCGAAGTGGCGACTCATCACCGCGACGGTTGAGCTCCGACACGATGGCGGCCGCCGAGGTCCGGACATCGGCGTTCCGCTCTTGCCACGCGTCGACAATCGACCCGAGCAGCTGCCGGAACGACGGCATCCCATGGCGCGGAGCGGGCGGGAAGTAGGTACCGCAGTAGAACGGCTCGGCGTCCGGCGTGAGGAATGCCGACATCGGCCAGCCGCCCTGCCCGGTCATGGCCTGCGTGGCCTCCATGTAGACCGCGTCGACGTCGGGACGTTCCTCTCTGTCGACCTTGATCGAGACGAAGTGCTCGTTGAGGTACGCCGCGGTCGCATCGTCTTCGAACGACTCGTGCGCCATCACGTGGCACCAGTGGCAAGCCGCATAGCCGACGCTCAGGAACACCGGGACGTCGCGACGACGAGCCTCCGCGAACGCCTCATCCCCCCACGGCCACCAGTCGACCGGGTTGTCCTTGTGCTGCAGCAGGTAGGGACTGGTCGAGGACGCGAGCCGGTTGCTCATGGCTCCACCTCACCACCGGTCCCCGCGAACTTGCACAATCGGCCCGTTTCTCCGCCGAAAACGGGCCGATTTCGCAAGTTCGGCGGGGGGGGGTTAGCGGATCTCGACGGCCTGGTGGAAGGTGCCACGGTTCTCGAACGGCTGCTCCGGCGTGCTGATGGCGCCGGCTGTGGTGATCGAGTTCTCGTCGCAGGTTCCGTTGCCGCCGCAGAACACCGGCATGCGCCAGTGCGCGGGATTGCCGCCGTCGGCCTTCACGAGGCCGGCGATGGCGCCGGCCAGGGCGCGCCGCAGCACGGCGCGGCAGCCGGACAGCGTGCCGTTGCCGCAGTAGCTGGCCCGCGGGTTGGACGGGTCGTGTCGGCCCATGA
>DASZXY010000024.1:0-199425 GCA_035545635.1 Mycobacteriales bacterium
CCGACCGCGTTCCGCATGGCGCTGACCGGCCACCGCCCGATCGAGGACGCGATGACCGCGCTGGTCTGCCACGGTGCCCTCACCCGCAACCCCGAGCTGCGCATCCTGTCGATCGAGAACGGCGCTGCCTGGGTGCCCGGCCTGTTCGACAACCTCACCAGCGTCTACAAGAAGATGCCGCAGGAGTTCGGCGAGGACCCGGTCGAGGCGTTCAAGCGTTGCGTCTACATCAGCCCGTTCTGGGAAGACAACTTCGTCGACATCGCACGGTTGGTCGGTCCCGACCGGATCGTGTTCGGCTCCGACTGGCCGCACCCCGAGGGGCTGTCCGACCCGATCAGCTACGTCGACGACCTCGAGGGGCTGTCGCAGGACGAGATCGCCCGGATCATGGGCGGCAACATGATCGAGCTGTTCAAGCTCAAGGTTCCGGCCGGCGTCTGAGCCGCCCACACCACTAGCACGCAGGGGAGCAGCAGCTTGTTGAACGATGTCCTCGCCGGAGTGAAGGTTGTCGAGGTCGCGGCTTGGACCTTCGTCCCGGCGGCCGGCGCGGTGCTCGCGGAGTGGGGCGCCGACGTCATCAAGGTCGAGCCGAAAGAGGGTGGCGACCCGCAGCGGGGCCTGATCACCATGGGCCTGGTGCCGGCCGGCAAGGGCGGCGTCAACTACATGATCGAGATGCCCAACCGCGGCAAGAAGTCGATCGGCATCGACCTCACGACCGACGGCGGCAAGGAAGTCCTCTACAAGCTGGTCGAGACCGCCGACGTCTTCGTCACGAACTACCTGCCGAAGGTCCGCAAGAAGCTGGGTCTCGACCTCGACGACATCCGCAAGATCAACCCCAACGTCATCTACGTCCGCGGCTCGGCGTACGGGCCCGCGGGTCCGGGCGCCGACAAGCCCGGGTACGACGGCGTCTCGTACTGGTCACGCGGGGGTGTCGGGCAGCAGCTGACGCTCAGCGTGCCCAACGCCGAGTCGATCGTGGCGCCGCGGCCGGCGTTCGGTGACGTGATGGGTGGCATGACGATTGCCGGCGGCATCGTGGCTGCGCTGTTCAAGAAGGAGCGCACCGGACAGCCCTCGGTGGTCGACGTGTCGCTGCTCGGTCTGGCGGCGTGGAATCTCAGCCCCGATGTCACGAGCTCGAAGCTCTACGACAAGGACCCGATCCCGAAGTTCGACCGGACGCAGGCGCCGAACGCCCTCGTCGGCAACTACAAGACGAAAGACGGCCGCTTCATCACCCTGATGATGTTGCAGGGCGACAAGTTCTTCCCGGAGTTCTGCCAGGTGGTCGGCCGGCCCGAGCTCGTCACCGACGAGCGGTTCGCCGAGCCGATGAACCGGTTCACCAACCGTGCCGAGCTCATCGGCATCTTCGACGAGGTGTTCGCGAGCAAGACGTTCGAGGAGTGGATCGTCGCACTGGAGCCGTTGTCAGGTGCGTGGGGTCCGGTGCAGTCGGCGTACGAGCTGCACGATGACCCGGACGTCATCGCCAACGGCTACATCCCGCAGATCACGTCGATGCAGGGCGCGAAGTTCGCGATGCCGGTCAACCCCGTGCAGTTCGACGGCGTGCAGGTCGTCCCGCCGGGCTGTCCCGAACACGGCCAGCACACCGAGGAGATCCTCCTCGACGCGGGCGTCGAGTGGGAGCAGATCGAGAAGTACAAGGACGAGGGGGCCATTCTGTGACGCAGACGGCTGTGCCCCAAACCTCTGGCCCGGTCGAGTTCGACCCATTCTCCGACGACTTCTACAACGCGCCGTGGGAGACCTATCGCCGGATGCGTGACGAGGCTCCCGTCTACTACAACGAGCAGTACGACTTCTACGCGATCACACGCCATGAAGACGTCCTCGCGGCCTATCGCGACACGGAGACGTTCTCCTCCGCGCGCGGTATCGACCTCGGCATGGTGCTGACCGGCACGGCCCCGCCGGTGCCGCTCGTGATCCTGATGGATCCGCCGGAGCACCGCACAATGCGCAGCCTGGTCAACCGGGTCTTCACGCCGAAGGCGGTCGACAAACTCGAGCCGATGGTGCGCGAGACGATCACGAAGTTCCTGTCGCAGGTCGATCCGACGGGCTTCGACGTCGTACAGGACTTCTCCGCGCTGTTCCCCGTCGAGATCATCACGACGATGCTCGGCGTTCCGCCGGAGCACCGTCAGCAGATCCGGATCTGGATCGACAAGAGCCTCGAGCGCGAGCCGGGCTCGATCCACATGACGCAGGAAGGCATGGAAGCCGGGATCGCCGGCGGCGTCTTCTACTTCGAGCTCATTCAGGAGCGCCGGGCGGAGCCCAGGGACGACATGATCAGCGCGCTGATCGCCGCGCGGGTGCCGAAAGAGGACGGCACCGAGATGGCGCTCGACGACGCCGAGATCGCGGGGTTCTGCAGCCTGCTCGGTGGTGCGGGCGCTGAGACCGTCACCAAGCTGATCGGCAATGCGGCGGTTGTGTTCGCCGACAACCCGCAGGTGTGGGAGCGGCTGAAGGCCGATCGCTCACTGATCCCGCAGGCCGTCGAGGAGCTGCTCCGCTACGAGGCGCCGGCGCAGTACATGGTGCGCTGGACCGAGCGGGAGACGACGCTGCACGGCGTGACGATCCCCAAGGGCAAAGCTGTGATGATCGTGCCGGCCGCCGCGAACCGTGATGAGCGCGCTTTCGTCGATCCCGACAAGTTCGACCTCGACCGGCCCGCCGGTCAGGCGGTCAACGTAGGTTTCGGCTACGGCATCCATAGCTGCTTGGGTGCCGCCCTTGCCCGAATGGAGAGCCGGATCGCGCTCGACATGCTGCTCGACTTCATGCCCGACTACGAGGTCGTCCGTGAGGGCCTCGCGCGAGTGTCCATGACCAATGTGTCCGGTTGGCACAACGTCCCCGTAAAGGTGAAGAAGTAATGGCGGATCAGATCGGCGAGCGCCGGCTCTACATCGACGGCGAGCTGCGCGAGGCATCGAACGGCGCAACGTTCGACAACATCAACCCGGCGACCGAGGAAGTCCTCGGCGTCGTCGCCGACGGCACCGCGGAGGACATGGACGCAGCGATCGCCGCTGCGCGCCGTACCTTCGACGAGAGCGGCTGGGCGACCGACCACGCGTTCCGCGCGAAGTGCCTGCGTCAGCTCCACGAGGCGCTCGTCGCCGAGCAGGAGGAGATCCGCCAGGAGCTGATCGCCGAGGTCGGTACGCCGTTGCTGATCACTTACGGTCCGCAGCTCGACGCGCCGCTGCAGGACGGTCTGCTCTGGCCGGCGAACCGCGCAGAGTCGTTCCAGTGGGAACGTGACCTCGGCGTCGCCGAGGTGTTCGGTTCGCGATCGCAGCGCTTCGTCACCAAGGAGCCGGTGGGCGTCGTCGGCGCGATCACGCCGTGGAACTTCCCGTTCGAGATCACGATCAACAAGCTCGGCCAGGCGCTTGCGACGGGCAACACCGTCGTGTTGAAGCCGGCACCCGACACCCCGTGGAGCGGCACGCGCTGGGGCCGGATCATCGCTGAGAAGACCGACATCCCGGCGGGCGTGGTCAACGTGGTGACCTCGTCCGATCACATGCTCGGTGAGCAGCTGGTCACCGACCCGCGCGTCGACCTGATCTCCTTCACCGGCTCGACCGCGACCGGAAAGCGGATCATGGAGAAGGGTGCCGCGACGCTGAAGCGCCTGTTCCTGGAGCTTGGCGGCAAGAGCGCGAACATCATGCTCGACGACGCCGACTTCGCGGCGAATCTCGCGATGGCTTCGCTGACGGTCTGCACGCACGCTGGACAGGGCTGCGCCATGCCGACGCGCATGCTGCTCCCGCGCTCCCGCTACGACGAGGGCCTCGCGCTCGTCGAGGAGAGCTTCAAGACGATCGGCTACGGAGACCCGACGGACGCCAACAACTTCATGGGGCCGCAGATCAGCGAGAAGCAGCGTGAGCGCGTCCTCGGTTTGATCGACACCGGTGTGAAGGAAGGCGCTCGCCTCGTCCTGGGTGGCGGCAAGCCGTCACATCTGCCCAAGGGCTGGTTCGTCGAGCCGACCGTCTTCGCTGACGTCGACAACTCGATGACGATTGCGCAGCAGGAGATCTTCGGCCCGGTGCTGGTCGTCATCCCGTTCGAGGACGACGACGACGCCGTACGGATCGCCAACGACAGCCAATACGGCCTGTCCGGCATGGTCACCTCGGCCGACCAGGGCCGCGCGCTCAACGTTGCGAAGCGGATCCGTACCGGCACGGTCACCATCAACGGCGGGATCTGGTACGGCGCGGACACGCCGTTCGGTGGCTACAAGAACAGTGGCATCGGCCGGCAGAACGGCGACGAGGGCTTCGAGCAGTATCTCGAGACCAAGTCGTACGCGGTCCCTGCCACCTGATGACCGAAACCGTGCTCGAGGCGAGGCGGCCTCGGCCTGAGGTCTCGCCCTGGACGTCACCGTTCTGGACCGGCGGCGAGGTCGGCGAGCTGCGGCTGCCGAAGTGTGACAACGACGGCAAGCTGCTGCACCCGTCGCAGACCATCTGCCCTGACTGCCACGGCGACGCGTTGACGTGGACCGCGGTGAGCGGCAAGGCGACGGTCGTCGGCGTGACCATGAACCACCAGATGTTCATGCCGAACTTCGCGCCGCCGTACCCGATCGCGGTGGTGATCGTCGACGAGGCGCCGCACGTCAGGATCACGACGAACCTCGTCGGCGTCACTGAGGACGACCTTCGGGTCGGCATGCGGGTCAAGGTGCAGTTCCTCGAGCAGGACGGCATCTGGTTCCCGCTGTTCGCGCCGATCGACGAGCCGGACGCGCCGGTTGCCGATCTCGTGGCTCCGCCGGTTGTCGTCACACGTCCGCCCGTCTCGAGCGAGCGGTACGAGCACAAGGTCGCGATCACCGGCATCGGGATGTCGCAAGTGGGCCGCCGGCTCATGCGGCACCCGGTGTCGCTGACAGTGGAGGCGTGCAAGGCCGCGATCGCGGACGCGGGTCTGTCGTTCGACGACATCGACGGGCTTGCGACCTGGCCTGGCGGCATGGGTGGCGGTGGCGGCATCACCGAAGGTGGGGTGCCGGTCATCGAAGAGGCTCTTGGCATCCACCCGACCTGGCACAACGGCGGTCTCGAGCAGTCGGCCCAGACCGGCGCCATCGTCAACGCGATGCTCGCGGTGGCGAACGGCCTCTGCAGGCACGTGCTCTGCTTCCGCACGGTGTGGGAGGCGACCAACACCGAGCTGCTCCGCACCGGCGGGCTTCCGCTGCCGAAGGGTGGATCGGTCGGCGGGGACTTCCAGTGGCGAATCCCGTACGGCGCGTCGAGCGCCGGCAACTGGATCGCGATGCAGGCGTCGCAGTACTTCGCCAAGTTCGGTGCCGACCGCGAGATGCTCGGCCAGATCGCGATCAACAACCGGCGCAACGCGGGACTGAACCCCGTGGCCATCTACCGCGACCCGATGACGATGGACGACTACATGGCGGCGCGGATGATCTCGACGCCGCTGGGCCTGTTCGACTGCGACGTGCCGTGCGACGGTGCGACCGCGATCATCGTGTCCGCGCGCGACGCAGCGAAAGACCTGAAGTCGACGCCGATCTTCTGTGATGCTGCCGGCACGCAGATCACCGAGCGCCAGTCCTGGGACCAAGGCACCATGACCCACCTGCCGAACGCGTGGGGCCCCGCGGCACACCTCTGGAGCCGCGCGTCGGTGAGCCGCGAAGATGTCGACGTCGCGCTGCTCTATGACGGTTTCAGCTTCAACACGATCGCCTGGCTCGAGGGCCTCGGCTTCTGCGGCCTCGGTGAGTCCAAGGACTTCCTCGAAGGCGGCAAGCGCATCGCGCTCGACGGCGAGCTCCCCGTCAACCCGCACGGTGGCCAGCTCTCAGCAGGGCGCCTGCACGGCTTCGGCTTCGTGCACGAGGCGGTCACTCAGCTCCGCGGTGATGCGGGGGAGCGGCAGATCAAGGACGCCGAGGTCGCAATCTGCGGAATCGGCGGCGGCGTACCGGGCGGGGCGTTCCTCTTCACTCGCTAAGGGGTTGTGAAGGAAATCCGGTGGGCCCTAGCGCCGCGACTCCTTCACAATCCACGCGTGAACACGCAGACCGGCCTCGACTTGCAGGCAGCCCGGGTGGTCGAGGACTTCTTCGCGCGCTATGCCCGCGGCACCGCCCGGCAGCGCGTCAAGATCGTTGGTCGCGCCCCCCTCGCCGAGCTTCACGCTGCGGCACTGCGGCATCCCGATCCATTCGTTCGCCGCTGGTGTCTGTTCTTCCTCGACCACTACGCCAACGACGAGTCGATGGCGGTCTTCGCGGCGGCGTTGCGGGATCCGATCGAGTTCGTCCGCAATGCAGCACTCCACTCGCTTGCATGTGAGGCATGCAAGGACGAGGCACTATGCGTGGCGGACGTGGTGCCAGGACTGCTCGAGGTCTTGCGGAGCGACCCGAGCCCGGAGCTGCGCTTGAAGGCGATTCCTCTGCTCATGCGACTCGCGTCAGGCGACGGGTTGGCGCGCCAGGCGGTCGAAACCAGTGCCGAGGCGGACCCGGATCCGATCGTCCGCAGTGCGGCCAAGGATGCTCTGGCCGGGCGGCTCGTGCAGACCCGCAAGCGCTACCAGCGAAACCAACGCGTGCACGCGAAGACCGCAGCGACGCGCTAGCTACTGCAGTGGGATGAAGCGGCGTACCTTGCCGGTCTTCTCGTCGCGGGCGAGCTGGTCGACACGGTTGACCTCGATCGTCGCGCCAGCCAGCCCGGCGCGACCGAGCGAGGACTCCAGTGCCTCGGCAAGCGCCGGTTCGTCGATGTCCGGCTCAGCGACCAGGTCGAGGTGCAGTCCGGTTGCCGTCTGTCGCACCTGGTAGTCCGCGACGGCGCGCGCGGCCACCATCACGGTCGTGATCGCGTGCGGATGGACCTCGGTGGCGCCGTATCGCAGCGGCTCCTCCTGACGGCCGTGAACGATCGCGTGAAGCAGCCCGCCACCGTTCGGGCCGGGTACCTGTTGGAATCGATCGGTGATCTCGTAGCGGATCAACGGCTGCGCGAGGTTGTAAAGGTTCGTCAGCAGGATCCTCGTCGACGGCGTACCGATTGGCACGGGTTGGTAGTCGTCGTCGACGAGCTCGACGATGCACACGTCGGTGTTGAAGATGATTGCCTCACCGCCCGGCGGGCTCGCGCCGACAAGACCTTCGGTCGCTCCGAACGTGTTGACCGGTGCGACGCCGAAGGCCTCGGTAATCGTCTCGCGCATCGAGTCGTCGAGCGTCTCGCTCGTCGCGGAGACCGACAGTGGCGCGATCTGCAGTCGCCCGGCACGTTGCTCGATCGCCAGGCGGTGGATCAGAGAGGCATAGCCCATCAGCGCCGGGGCCTGCAGCGCATTGAGCCGCGCGACGATCTCGGCGATCGGCAGCGTCGCCGGGACGTGCTCGAAGCGGAAGGGCAGGCTGCCTGCGGCGAAGTGGGACATCGCGTTGGTCGCGTGCCGGGCAGATGCCGCCGCGACCATCGCGAGCGTAAGCGTGGGAAGCGGGCCGTCGCCGGCGACCTCCTGCAGTCGCGCGGCCATCGGTCGCGCGAGGCAGGCGAGGTACCCGATCAGGCCCTCGCGGTCGAAGGTGATGCTGGCTCGGCGCCCCGAGCTGCCACCCGTGGCGAGCGACATGAACTCGCCGTCGATCGGCACCGGGTGCTGGTCTGTCTCGGCGAGAGCGGCTTCGACCCGATCGTGGGTGAGTCTCGGGTCGGTGAAGACGTCGTCGAGCGACGACATCATCTGGTCCTTCGTCATCACCGGCAGCGCCGACATGTCGGCTGGCGTCACTGACGCAAGGTCGGCTCCGGAGAGCCGATCACGATGGAAGGCAGACTTCGCGACCGCGTGATCGAGGAGGCGCTGCAGGCCCGCCTCCTGCAGTTCGGCAATCGTCGACGCGTCGGCCGTCAATCGCGCGACGTGCTCGGCAAGCGCCACCTGCCCGTCTGCGCTGATCACGTCCCGGTAGTCCTGCCAGCTCATGGTGTCGGGATCCCGAAGACTTTGCATAGGGCGTGGACCGCCTCCTCGTCCGAGACCGCATCGGGGTGGGCCGCTCGTTCCAACGCCAGCCCGGTGCCGAGCGCGAGGAAGAGCCGGGCCGGCACGGTCATCTCGGCCGGCGTCGTGGATTGGCCGCTGTGCGCCATCGCTTCTGCCAGTCGCTCCACTGTCGTCGTGTGAAGGTCGGCGTACCGGCGGTTCAGCTCAGGATCACGAGCCGCGAGGGTTCGGAACTCGATGAGGACGCGGGTCCAGCCAGGGTGCGCCTTCGCGTCCTTGCCGCTCGCCGCAATCAGCGCGTGGATGACGGCGGCGCCGGACAGCCCCGCGATCACCGCCTCGTGCTCGGCGGCGCGCTCCTCGATCCGCCGCTCGATCAGTGCGAGAAAGAGGTCGGGCTTGCCGCCGAACTGCGAGTACACGACACCGGTTGAGAACCCGGCCCGTTCGGCGATCGCCTCGACGGTGGCGCCGACGTACCCGGCTTCGAGAAACACGTCGAGAGCGCCATCGAGCAACGCTGCGCGGTTGCGCCTGACCTGCTCGGAGCGACTCAGCCGGGTCGGCACACCGAAATCGAATAACACTGCTATCCGAATGTCAACGTTGTTCGAAAATCGGCGGTCCCGTAGGTATGGTGACCCGCAAAGGGGGACCAATGCGACGGCTGCGGAAGATCGGCGCCTCGTTGTCAGTGTTCGTGTTTGCCGGGGTCTTCTGGACCGCCTCGCCGGCCTCGGCGGGAACGATGGGCGCCGGCGTTGTCACCGGCAGCTTCTCGATCAATCGCAGCGGCGGTTTCGAATGCCCCTCCGTCTCCCTCCACATCCCGTACCGGATCGGCCAGCTGACCTTGAGCGGCACGGCCGATCTCGGAGCGGGTGCCGTCCCCGTGCGCCTCACGCTCGGCCCGTTCAGTGGCACGTTGCCTTGGTGCGCGATCGGTGGAGACCTATTGGGCCTGCCGACGGGATCGGTCGGTCCTACTCTCTATGGCGCGATCGAGGCGACCGTTCCGGTGAGCGGACGTGATCCCATCGGTGGGACCGTGCACGGGTCCTGCTCCGGCGGGCAGCTGGCCATCGCTAGCTATGACAGCCCAGTGCGGCTGGACCTGCCGAGCATCGTGCTCGACTGCGCCCTGCAGGAGGGCGCCGGACCGGTCGTCTCGAGGGTCCTTAGTATCGGCCTGGGCTATGACCTAGTCGCCGTTCCCACCAACAAGAGCTCGGGTAAGGAGACGTTCGTCGACGGTTACGGGCTGTCGTAGGGGCAGCTCCCGTCCTGGTTCTACTGGGCCGGGTTTGGCAGCTTCGTCCGCTTGCTGCTGATCTCTGTTGCGGGGCCGAGATACGACAGCAGCTTGAGGTAGAGCTTGTGGTTGTCGCGCGAGATGAACTGGTGCACGCGCTTCTCGAGCAGTACCCGTACGACGGGGTTCACGACGTGGTAGGTCTCGACGAAGGTCAGCCGCGTGCGCTTCCCGCCGTCGAGCGACTCGAGCTCGTGCCAGCCCTCGCCGCGTGACCACAGCGGCTTGCCGACGCCGCGGTAGTGCGCGCGCTCGAGCGGCACGACCTTCCAGACGACCTCCCACGACTGCGCCTTGCCACCGGAGAGCAGGTACTTCGGCACCCGGAAGACGCAGTTGCGGACCAGGCCCTCGCCCTTCGAGTCGCCCTCGGACCAGATCTCCATGCTGCCGCCGGGGTAGGTCACCTTGCGAGGGCTCTCGGCGTCCGGAGGCGGTGGCATGTGCAGCAGGCCCCACACCTTCTTCGGGGGAGCATCGACCTCGAAGACCGTCTCGAACCGCTGCACTCGCTCTGCCCCTTCCAACCGGTTTGTGAAGACCTAGCGGTAGCCCGCTACTGCTGACCCTTCACGAACCGGAGTCGCCCCAGGTGTTCCAGTACGTGATCTCCTCGACCGGCGGGCGAACCGCCGGCTTGAAGTCGGTGCCGATCGTGTAGGCGACGGGCAGCAACGCGATCTGCAGGACGTCGTCGGGGATGCCGAGCGCCTCGGCCACGACTGAGTCCTGGAACAGGTGCAGCGTCGTGAACACCGACCCGAGCCCGCGGGAGCGCAGCGCGAGCTGGAAGCTCCAGGTCGCCGGGATGATCGAGCCGTAGACGCTCGCCGCGACCGCGTTGCCGTGCGCCGGGTCGTAGTCCTTCTTCACGCACGGGATGACCATCGCCGGAACTTGCTCGAGCAGCTTGGCCAGCGCGACGGCGCTCTCGTAGACACGTTGGGTCTGGGCGTCCTGCTCCGCTCCGGCGGCCTGCTCGAGGTAGGCCAGCCCGACCGTGCGGTAGGCATCGGCGACGATCGCCTTCTTGTCCGGGTCGGTGACGACCATCCAGCGCCAGGTCTGGGAGTTGCTCTGCGTGGGGGCCTGTACGGCGAGCCGGAGGCACTCGAGGATGACGTCGCGCTCGACCGGGCGCTCCAGGTCGAGACGCTTCCGGACGGCTCGGGTGGTCGAGAGCAGCCGGTCCGTCTCAGCAAGATCAAACGGCGCTGAACTCACATGGCTCCCCACCTGGTAATGATGTTCTCGAAAAACGTACAGGGGATTCCGCATCGCGCCAATAGGTCGTAAGGTGAGGGCAGGAAGCGTGCAGGATCGCGAAGCGAGGCAGGGCAGATGAACGTCGAAGACATGATCCTGGTGAGCGTCGACGACCACGTGGTCGAGCCGCCGAACATGTTCGACAACCACGTCCCGGAGAAGTGGCGGGACCAGGCGCCGAAGAGCGTCAAGAAGGCAGAGGGCCACGAGGTCTGGGTCTTCGAGGGCAACGAGATCCCGAACATCGGGCTCAACGCGGTCGCCGGCCGCCCGCCCGAGGACTACGACATGAACGTCACGTCGTACAGCCAGATCCGCAAGGGCACCTACGACATCCACGAGCGGATCCGTGACATGAACGTCAACGGCGTCCTCGGCTCGATGTGCTTCCCGTCGTTCCCGCAGTTCTGCGGCCAGCTGTTCAGCCGGGCCCAGGACAAGGAGCTCGGCTACGTGATGCTCCAGGCGTACAACGACTGGCACATCGACGAGTGGTGCGGGTCCTACCCGGGTCGGTTCATCCCGCTGTCGCTGCCGCCGATCTGGGACCCGGAACTGATGGCCAAGGAGGTCGCGCGGGTCAAGGCCAAGGGCTGCAACGCGGTGACCTTCTCCGAGGACCCGGCGAAGCTCGGCTGGCCCTCGCTGCATTCCGAGCACTGGGACCCGTTCTGGAAGGCCTGCGTCGACAACGAGATGACGATCGCGCTGCACATCGGCTCGTCGTCGCAGCTGCTGATGCTCGACGACGCACCAATCGACGTGATGATCACGCTCACGCCGATGAACCTGTTCCAGACCGCGTCGAACCTGATCTGGTCGCCGGCGCTCAAGCGGTTCCCGAAGCTGCAGTTCGCACTGTCCGAAGGCGGCATCGGATGGCTGCCGTACTTCCTCGAGCGAATCGACTACGTGTACCAGCGGCACCGTTTCTGGACCGGTCAGGACTTCGGCGACCAGCTGCCGAGCCAGCGGGCGCGTGACAACTTCACGTTCTGCTTCATCGACGACAAGGCCGGCATCATCAACCGGGAGATCATCGGCATCGACAACATCACGTGGGAGTGCGACTACCCGCACTCCGACTCGATGTGGCCGCAGGCTCCCGAGGCCGTGATGAAGCACTTCGACGGTGTGAGCGACGAGCACATCAACAAGATCACCTACCAGAACGCGATGCGAGCCTTCAACTACGACCCGTTCGCGCACATCAAGAAGGAGGACGCGACGGTCGGAGCGCTTCGCGCTCTGGCGACCGACGTCACGACCTCCGGCATCGACTAGTCGGCAACCGGGACCAGTGGCCCACAGGCAGCACTGTTGATCGACAGCACAGGGCCGCTGGTCCCTGCCGACGAGTACTTCACGCACCAGACCGTCGCGACCTTCGCATCGGTCGCATCCTCGGATCCGAACTGGACCGAGAAGGTCTGGTCCACGGTGCACCTGCGTGACGGCTCGTTGCAGGCGTGCTTCGGGCTGGGCAAGTACACGAACCGCGGCGTCTACGACAGCGCCGGCGGGGTGTCGCGCGGCACCGACCAGTGGACGGTGCGGGCCAGCCGCACGTTGTCGGTCGCGCCGAATGAGACCGCCGCAGGCCCGCTTCGGTACGAGGTGGTCGAGCCGCTCAGGTCCGTGCGTGCGGTGCTCGAAGCCACCGAGCACGCGGCGATCAGCTTCGACCTCACCTGGCGGGCCGACGTACCGCCGTCCCTCGAGGTCCCGTGGCCGGAGCGATCGCCGGATGGCTACCGGGTCACTCACGACGCGCTCCGCTACCACCAGATGGGTACGGCGGAGGGCTGGATCGAAGTCGACGGAGCGCGGACCGAGGTCACGCCCGACAACTCGTTCTCGGTGCGCGACCACTCGTGGGGCATCCGCCCCGACGTCGGGAAGCCGACGCCGGGCCTGCCGCGCGGGCCGCGTGCGCATCGCGCGCTGGTCACCTGGGCGCCGATGCTGCTTCATCGCGCCGATGGCACGCCGTACTCGCTGTTCGCGTTCCTGCAGCGACGCGAAGGAGATGGCTTCGCGGAGGTGCGGTCGCAGGGCGAGGAGATGCTGCCTGACGGCGTCTCGACCCGATTCGTCGCAGCGAAGCAAGAGCTCGCGTTCCGCGACGACAACCGCAGGCTGATCGGAGGGACGATCACACTGCTCGCCGAGGACGGCTCGACTCGACCCCTCACCGTCACCCCGGTCTCGGACACGGGGTTCGCGCTCGGCACCGGCGGCTACTTCGGCTGGAACGGTCGGATGCTGGGGCAGTGGGCCGGCCCGCTCGTCGTCGACGGTGAGCACCTCAGCGGCCTCGATGCACCTGAGATGGCGAAGCAGGTCCACCAGCTGCGGGACGTGCTTTGCCGGGTCGAGGACCCGGTCGGCGGCGGCACCGGCTTCGCCAACGTGGAGACCATGGCTGTCGGCGAGTGGCCTGATCTCGGCCTCACCGCCGAGAACGGGATGTGGGTCTAGCGGCTAGTCCGCGGGGTGCAGCCGGACGACGGCCGTGATGGTCTTCGCCGTTGCGGCGCGCTCGACATCCCAGGCCGCCGTCAGCCGCTGCACGATCCGCAGACCACGTCCGTCCTCGTCGTCGACATGCTGCTGGGCGAAGGAGGGGCTTTCGGAGCCGTGGTCGGTGACGGCGACCACCACCTCAGAAGGTTCGACGGTCACCGTGAGGGTGATCGGTCCCTTGCCGTGAAGTACGGCGTTTGTCACGAGCTCGCTGACGACGAGGAGCACGTCGTCGGCGACCTGCGACTGGATCGATCCGAGGGCGCGCCGGGCATGGTTTCGCGCGACTCGCGGGTCGACCCGCTCGCCGGTGAGCGTCACCGTCAAGGAGCGATTGCGCAGCGGTCCGCGACCGGGTTCTCGTCGTACGGACGCGAGCACTTCCGCCATTGCTGGGCGAGGCCTTTCACATCAGTGGCCCTGGCGCGAGGTTCCTACTAGTTAGACCGCCTGTGGTCTCCGCTCGGGGAGATCCAGCGCCACTGGTCCTGGCGCAGCCGCTGGAGGAATAGATGACCGGTCTGAGCCGCTCGTAAACGTGGCGGCTACGGGTGCCACTGCTCCACGAGACGGGTCACGCCCTTAGCCGGGCCATGGATCTTGTAGACCGGCTCGCTCCGGTTCTTGTTCACCCAGTGCGGCAGGTCTGTCGCGGCGACCGTCTTCGTGCCCTGACTGGGGTCTTCCGGCATCTTCCAGACCTTCACGGTCGCGTCCTTGAGCACCTTCAGGGTGAGGCGTCCGCCCGGCTGGAACGAGGAGTCGTCCGGGCCGCCGCAAACCAGCGTCGTACGCACTCCGGTGAGGACGACCCGGTGTGCCTTGACCGTCGCGCTCTTTGCCTGGATATATCGGTGTGCCGGACCGCAGGAGTGGTCGGCGGCCGGGTAGGCCGAGGCCACGGTCAAGCCGGTGGCCCCAGAGGCCGCGACGCCGATGATGGCCGGTACGACGAGCTTGCTGATCCGCATGGGGGAACTCTAGCCATCGGCCGGACGCCGTACCGGCGAAAGTCGGAGCCGGTTTCAGCGGCCCTTCCACACCGGCGGTCGCTTCTCGGCGAACGCCGTCGCACCCTCCCGGGCGTCTTCGGAGGCAAACGCGGGTGTGAGAATCGGGCCCTGCTTCTCCCATGCCTCCGACTCGGTCCACTCCGCGGATGCCTTGCGAACGATCTCCTTGGTCGCCTTGACCGCGAGCGGGCCGTTGGCGGCAACCAGCGCCGCGAGCTCGAGCGCGACCTCGAGCGCCTTGCCCGGCTCTGCCAGCCGGTTGACCATGCCGTAGCTCTTCGCAACCTCCGCCGTCACCGGCTCGCCGGTGATCGCGAACTCCATCGCCAGGTGGTACGGGATCCGCTTCGGCAGCCGCAGCAGACCACCCGCACCCGCGACGAGGCCGCGCTTGACCTCGGGGATGCCGAACTTGGCCTCGGTGCTCGCCACCACCAGGTCACACGACAGGACGACCTCGCAACCGCCGGCGAGCGCCCAGCCCTCGACCGCGGCGATCAGCGGCGTACTGGGCGGTGCCTGGGTGAGACCGGCGAAGCCCCGGCCCGGGACGGTCGGGTTCTCGCCCTTGAGGAAGCCCTTGAGGTCCATTCCGGAGCAGAACGTGCCGCCCGCGCCCGTGATGATGCCGACGAACAGGCTGTCGTCGCTGTCGAGCTCGTCGATCGCGGCGGCGACGCCTTTGGCGAGGCCCTCGTTGACGGCGTTCTTCGCCTCGGGGCGGTTCAGCGTGATGATCAGCACGTTGTCGCGCCGTTCGGTGAGGACCTCGTCGCTCACGGTGTCTCCCGGGGTTAGTCGAGCCCAGCGCTATGGCGGTGGATGTAGGGCGCAAAGTACCCTGATCACTACCTGACGCCCGTGTCAGGGTCTCATTCGCCGCAGGCAGCTGACACAGCGCCTGACGCAGGGAGCGCGAGATGCCGATCGGGATCACCGAGGACCACGAGGCGCTGCGCGAGTCCGCGCGCGAGATGCTCGCGCGCCACTGCGCGCCGGCCGTTCCGCGCGCCGCGCTCGAGGCTTCGGCGGAGGAGCTGCCGCCCTACTGGCGCGCGGCGGCGGAGCTCGGTTGGTTCGGCCTGCACGTCGACGAGGAGCACGGCGGGGCGGGGTACGGCCTGCTCGAGCTGGCGGTCGTCGTTGAGGAGCTCGGGCGCGCGGTCGCACCTGGGCCCTTCGTTCCAACGGTGCACGCGGCTGCCGTCCTGGCGCGTGAGGGCGGCGCCATCGCCAAGGAGCTGCTGCCTGGTCTGGTCGACGGCTCGACGGTTGCGACGGTCGCTCTCGGGGCCCCGACGGTCGCCGCCACGCAGGGCGCTGACGGACTGGTCCTTTCCGGCGTCGCACGGCCCGTCATCGGTGGTGCGCTCGCGAGTCTCGTGATCCTGCGCGCCAAGGTCGAGGACCGCGTCGTCTGGTGCGTCATCGACACGCAGGGCCGCACGGTCACGCCGATCGACAGCTTCGACGCCACTCGTCGGGTGGTCGAGATCGATGTCGATGGTGTCGTCGTACCGGCCGACCGTCAGCTGGCGCTCGACCAGCACGACGTCTACTCCCTCGGCGCCGTGCTGTACGCCGCCGAAGCCTGCGGGCTCGCCGGATGGTGCCTCGACACCGCCGCCTCCTATGCCAAGGAGCGGGTGCAGTTCGGTCGTCCGATCGGCACGTTTCAGGCGATCAAGCACAAGGCCGCAGACATGCTGGTGCACACCGAGCTGATGCGCGCGGCGACCTGGGACGCCGCACGCAGCGAGGCGCACGACGCCGACGGCCGGCTCGCGGCTTCGACCGCTGCATCGATCGCCTTCGACGGTGCGGTCGACGCCGCCAAGGACTGCGTACAGATGCTCGGTGGGATCGGCTTCACCTGGGAGCACGACGCGCACCTCTATCTCAAGCGCTCACTGGCGCTGCGCCAGCTGATCGGCCCGACGAGCGCGTGGCGCACCGCCGTCGCGAAGCTGGGCATCGACGGCGTACGGCGCAAGCTCGACGTCGAGCTGCCCGCAGAGGCGGAGGCCTATCGCGCCGAGGTGCAGGAGTTCATCAAGAGCCTGGATGGTCTCGACGACGACGCGCGGAAGGTCGCGATCGCCGACGCCGGATACCTCGCGCCGCACTGGCCGAAGCCGTGGGGCCGCGATGCGAGCGCGGTGGAGCAGGTCGTCATCGACGAGGAGTTCAAGAAGGCGAAGGTCCGCCGTACCCATCTGTCGATCGCCGCGTGGGCGTTGCCGACGATCATCGAGCACGGCAGCGCCGCGCAGACCGAGAGGTACGTGCGTGACACGTACCTCGGCAAGATCAGCTGGTGCCAGCTGTTCAGTGAGCCGGGCGCGGGCTCTGACCTGGCGTCGCTGTCGACCAAGGCCGAGCCGACCGAGGGTGGCTGGCTGATCAGCGGACAGAAGGTGTGGACGTCGCTCGCGAAGCAGGCGACGCACGGCATCCTGCTCGCGCGCACGTCGGCGGGGAAGGACGGCAACCGCCACCACGGCATCTCTTACTTCCTGCTCGACATGAGCACGCCCGGCATCGACATCCGTCCGCTTCGGGAGCTCACCGGCGCCGCGATGTTCAACGAGGTGTTCCTCGACAAGGTCTTCGTGCCGAGTGACTGTCTGGTCGGCGAGGTGGACGACGGCTGGCGGCTGGCTCGTACGACGCTCGCGAACGAGCGGGTGTCGATGGCGTCGGGCTCCGCGTTCGGCATCGGGGTCGAGAGCGTGCTCGGGCTGATCAAGGACCGCGATGTCGACCAGGTGACCCTTGACCGCACCGGGTACCTGATCGCCGAGGCGCAGTCTCTTGCCCTGCTGGGGATTCGCTCGACGATGCGCGTGCTCTCCGGAGGTGAGCGCGGGTCGGAGTCGAGCCTGCGCAAGCTCGCCGCCGCCGAACACGAGCAGGACGTGCAGGAGTTCGGCCTCGAGCTGCTCGGCGCCGAGGGCGCGACGGCGACGGGGGCAGCGGCGATGTGGGGCGGCGGTTTCCTGTCGACCCGCTGCCTGACGATCGCCGGCGGCACCAGCGAGGTGCAGCGCAACGTCATCGCCGAACGCCTGCTAGGCCTCCCGCGCGACGCTGGCTAGGTCAAGCCAGCGGTGGTAGCGCTCCTCGCACGGGCCGGCCCACTGCGGGTCCGGCTCGTAGCGCCGGCCGTGCTTGGTCCAGCGCACGACGTCGTGCTTCTCGTCGAGACCGGCGACGACGCGCGCCTGCCACGCGGCTCCGAGCGCTGCGCCTTCCGGTACGGCGACGAGATCGACCGGCAGTCCGGTGCAGTCGGCGAGCGCACGCATCCAGTGCTCGTCGTGCGTGCCTCCGCCGCTCGCCACGATCCGGCTGCTCGCGACGCCGCTCAGCTCGATCAGCCGGCGAGCGACGAATGCCGCGGCCTCGTACGCCGACCGCGTGATCGCCGCCGCGTCGTGGCCGATGTCGAGCCCGTGCAAGGAAGCACGCAGCGAGATGTCGTGAACCGGCGTCCGCTCACCCTTCAGGTAGGGCACGAAGATGGGTACGTCGGACGGCAGCGCGTCTCCGCTCGGCGTACCGAACGCCCGGCGGGCCCAGTTCACGAACATGCCGCCCGCGTTGCTCGCCCCGCCGAGGATGCTCAGCTCGCCCAGCGGGTGCGGGATCGTCCACATGCCGGGCACCATCGACGGCGCGCCTGAGACGCACCAGACGATCAGTGTGGTGCCGCAGATCACCATGACGTCGCCGGGGGAGTTGATGCCGGCGACCGTCGCCTCGGCCCAGGCGTCGGCCATACCTGCGCCGTGTGCGGCCCCACAGATCCGCCCGACCGCCTCCTCGTCGCTGGCGACGGCCGGCATCTGCTCGGGGGAGACCCCGATCTCGGCGAGCGCGTCGACCTGCCACACGCCGTCCCATAGCGGGGCGAGCGCGAATGCCGTGCCGTAGTCGACGACAGGCTCGCCGCCGAGTGCAGCAGCCGCGACCGCCGGGGCCGTCCAGTAGCCGTGGGCCTCGGGCGCCTGCTTCGCGGTCCACTCGAGCATCGAGCGGAACTCGCGCGAGTTGAGCAGGTCCGCCTCGTTACGGCCCGCGCGGCCGCGGTGGTCGCCGTACAGGAGGCCCGGGGTGTACGGCACTCCGCCCTCGTCGACAGCGGTGAAGCTGGGGACCATGGTGGCGATCGCGACACCGTCGAAGTCGGCTACGCCAAGCTGCTCGAGGGCGGCTCGCGGTCCGTCGACCCACGCTTGCTTGGCGTCGTGCTCGAAGACGTCGACGTTGGGGGCGTGGATGTCGTGGGGCACCCGGGCGCGGGCCACGATCTCCCCGTCGCCATCCACGGCGAGGGCCTTCACCGACGTCGTACCGATGTCGATGCCGACCGTGATCCCGCTGCTCATGCGGCCCTGCCCTCCAACCTGACACGCGCGTCAGGTTCCCGATATTCTCATGGGAGGGAAGGCATGACACTCAGCCTTACCCGTGCTGCACTCTCGAGGAGGCCTACGTGTCCGATCGTCCGCGCGCTCTTGTGCTCGCTCCACTGCGCGGGGAGGGCAAGGAGATCCTCGAGTCGGTCTGCGACATCGTCTACGAGCCTTGGATCGAGAAGCAGCCGATCAAGCTCTACAGCGCCGAGGACCTGGCGGCCAAGATCGCGGAAGTCGGCGCGACCGTCCTGGTGTGCGAGTCGGACAACGTCAACGGCCCCGTCATGGACCAGCCGCTGAAGGTCATCGGCTGCACCCGCGGCGACCCGAACAACGTCGATGTCGAGGCGGCGACCAAAGCCGGCATCCCGGTGCTGCGTGCCCCGGGCCGCAACGCCGACGGCGTCGCCGAGATCACCTTGGCGCTGCTGTTCGCGGTCAACCGTGGCGTGGTCGTCGCCGACAAGGAGTGCCGGGCCGGTGAGATCTACCGCGACGGCACGATTCCTTACCAGCGCTTCCGCGCCTGGCAGCTCGCCGGCCAGACCGTCGGTCTGGTCGGATACGGCGCGGTCGCCCGCGCACTCGAGTGGCGGCTCAAGGGCCTCGGGATGAAGGTCATCGCCTACGACCCCTACGTCGCGGAGGCGACGTACTCACTCGAGGATCTCCTCAAGGAGGCGGACATCGTCTCGATGCACGCTCCGGTCCTCGACTCCACGCGCGGCATGATCGGCGCCGAGCAGTTCGCGATGATGAAGCCGGGCGCGGTCTACCTCAACACCGCGCGCGCGGCGCTTCACGACACCGACGCGATGGTGAAGGCGCTGCAGTCGGGTCACCTCGGCGGCGCCGGCCTCGACCACTTCGACCACGAGTGGCTCGACCCCAAGAGCGACCTGGCCTCGCTGACCAACGTCGTCCTCACGCCGCATATCGGCGGAGCGACGTATGACACCGAGGCCAATCACTCGCTGCTCGTCGCGAGCGACATCAAGGCGATCCTGACCGGAGAGAAGCCGGTCAACTGCGTCAACCCGGAGGTGCTCTCATGACCGAGGCGGTCATCCTCGACGCGATCCGTACGCCGATCGGCAAGCGGAAGGGAGCGCTGTCCGGCTGGCACCCCACGGACCTGCTTGGTCACGTGCTGTCCGCCATCGTCGAGCGCAACGGAATCGACCCTGAGATCGTCGACGACGTCATCGGCGGTTGCGTCACGCAGAGCGGGGAGCAAGGCACCAACGTCACCCGCAACGCGTGGGTCGCGGCAGGCCTGCCGCAGACCGTCGCTGCGACGTCGGTCGACCGGCAGTGCGGCTCCTCCCAGCAGGCCGTGCACTTCGCGGCACAAGGTGTGATGGCGGGCGCCTACGACCTCGTCATCGCGTGCGGCGTCGAGTCGATGACGCGCGCGCCGATGGCGTCGAACGCGCGCGGCGGCACCGGCCCGTTCTCGCCGGCGTTCCTCGCGGCCTGTGACAACCAGCTCAAGATGCAGTTCGAGGTGGCGCAGAAGATCGCCAACGACTGGGGCATCACCCGGGCGGAGATGGACGCGTTCGCGATCGAGTCGCACCGTCGCGCGTCGGAAGCGCAGAAGTCAGGTGCGTTCAAGCGCGAAATCGTGCCGATCAACCTTCGCGATGAGGAAGGCAAGGACACCGGTGTCGTCATGACCGACGACGAGGGCATCCGGCACGAGACGTCGGCGGAGAAGATGGCGTCGCTGCCGAGCGCTCACTTCACTCCGGACGACGCGCCAGACATCACCGCGGGTAACTCGTCGCAGATGAACGACGGTGCTGCTGCAATGCTCATCGCCTCACCGGCGATGGCTGAGAAGCTGGGGCTGACCCCGCGTGCCGCGTTCCGCCACTTCGCCGTGGGCGCGGACTCCGCCACGTGGGTGCTCACCGCGCCGAACCCGGTCACCCGCAAGCTCTATGCCAAGACCGGGCTCACGACGGCCGACTTCGACGCGATCGAGGTCAACGAGGCCTTCGCGTCGATCACGATGGCGTGGGACCGAGAGTTCAAGCCCGAGGCGGAGAAGCTCAACCCGCGTGGCGGCGCGATCGCGATTGGTCATCCGCTCGGTGCATCCGGCATCCGGCTGATGACGACGATGCTGCACTACCTCGAGGACACCGGCGGCCGGCTCGGGTTCCAGACGATGTGCGAAGGCGGCGGCCAAGCCAACGCAACGGTGATCGAACGCCTCAGCTGAACGTCGTCTGTGGCTACTGGAACTCCGGGGGAGCGAGTAGCTCCTGGAGGCGGCAGGTTGGTACGGCGATCCAGCCTTCCCGGCGTGCGCGCTGGGTGAGCCCGCGCGGGATCGGGACCGTCGCGCGGTACTGCATCGTCGCGCGGGCGACGAGGGCGCAGATGAGCGCGTCGAACGCATCATCCGACAGTCGAAGCGTGCGGTCGTAGGCCGTGAGATCGAGCTGGGGAAGCCCTCGCTTGAGCTTCGTCACCATCGCGCTCAGCGTTGTGGCGTTCGCACTTCCCTTGTAGCCGCCTTGCGCCAGCGCCCAGTGCCGGATCGCGGCCGCGGGATAGGTCTCCGCGACGCCGCCGCTGACCCCCGAACGGTCGATCTCGATCCCCGCCTTCGACATCGCCGCCAGCAATCCCGCGGCCCGCATCGCACAGACCCCGATCAGGTCTGAGGAGACGCTGAGCGGGCGGCCGAGCTTCTGCTCGATCAGCAGCAGGTCCGTGGCGCGATAGCGAAGTGGAAGCCGGGCAGTCGCGTCGACGGGCGAGACAGGCACGCGCCCGGTGTGGTGGTCGTTGACGAACTGGACGAACTCGTCAGACCAGCCGAGCGGGCAGTCGATCCCCGTCTTGTCCGCTTGCACAGCGACCTCGAGGATCGCCTCGTCGTCGGCCGCTGTGAGCAGGTCGATCAGGCGAGCGTCACGGCCGATCCACTCGACTATGGCGACGGCGGTCCGCTTCGGGTCCGCAGCCAGGTCGACGCCAACCGTGATCACCCGGGCACGTTAGCGAAGGTTCCTGCGGGTAGGACCTTCTGATGACGCCTGGGTTCGTACGGGTCCGCGGGGCGACCGAGAACAACCTGAAAGGTGTCGACGTCGACCTCCCGCGGGACGCGTTCGTCGTCTTCACCGGCATCTCCGGGTCGGGAAAGTCCTCGCTTGCCTTCGGCACGGTGTACGCCGAGGCGCAACGGCGCTACTTCGAGTCGGTGGCGCCGTACGCGCGTCGGCTGTTGCAGCAGGTCGGCGCGCCGCACGTGGAGGAGATCACCGGCTTGCCGCCGGCGGTCGCCCTGCAACAGCGCCGAGGCGCACCGAGCACTCGGTCGAGTGTCGGCACATTGACGACCGTGTCGAACCTGCTCCGGATGCTCTACTCGCGTGCCGGCAGCTACCCGCGCGGCGCACCCAGGCTGGAGGCCGAAGCCTTCTCGCCGAATACGGTTGCGGGCGCTTGCCCGGAGTGCCATGGGCTGGGTCAGGTGCACGACGTGACCGAGGCGCTGATGGTGCCGGATCCGTCGCTCAGCATTCGAGAGGGCGCGATCGCCGCCTGGCCGGGGGCGTGGCAGGGCGCCAACCTGCGCAGCGTGGTGGCCGGGCTGGGTATCGACGTGGACGTCCCGTGGCGGAAGCTCAAGAAGAAGGATCGCGACTGGCTGCTGTGGACCGACGAGCAACCGTCTGTCCTGATCGAGCCTGAGCGGGATCGCGTCGACTACGGCTATTACGGGAAGTTCTGGTCGGCGCGCCGGCACATCAGACACGTCCTTGCGGACTCGAAGAGCGAGCGAATGCGCGCGCGGGCGCTGCGATTCGTCGAGGCAACCGTCTGCCCCGCGTGCGGAGGGTCGGGGCTGCGTCCCGAGGCGCTCGCGGTGACCTTCGCGGGCCGATCGATTGCGCAGGTCAACGCGATGCAGCTGACCGAGGTCATCGATCTGCTTCGCACCGCCGATCAGGACGCCACAGACGCGGCTGTGGCGGAGGCTGCGTCGCGCTTGGCAGCGGACATCACCGCGCGGCTGGAGGTGCTCGTGGAGCTCGGGCTCGGGTATCTCAGCCTCGGCCGCGCCACGCGGACGTTGTCGCCCGGTGAGACGCAGCGTCTGCGGATCGCGTCGCAGCTTCGATCGGGTCTCTTCGGTGTCGTCTATGTGCTCGACGAGCCGTCCGCCGGCCTGCACCCTGCCGATGCGGCGCCGCTCCTCGCTGTCCTCGACCGACTCAAGGAGAGCGGCAACTCGCTGTTCGTGGTCGAACACGACCTCGACGTCATCCGCCGCGCCGACTGGGTCGTCGACATCGGTCCCGGGGCGGGGGAGCACGGCGGAGAGGTCCTGTACAGCGGACCGCTGGCCGGGCTCGAACGGGTTGCACGGTCGGAGACTTCGCACTACCTCTTTGGGCGAGCCCCGGCCGTGGAACGCCTCGGCCGAACGCCAGCAGGTTGGGTGAGACTGCGAGGCGTCAGTCGGCACAACCTGCGCGACCTCGATGTCGAGCTGCCGCTCCGCGTCCTCACGGCCGTCACCGGTGTCAGCGGATCGGGCAAGTCCACGCTCGTCAGCCATGTGCTGCCTGAGGTCGTGGGGCGCTGGGTCGGCACGACCCTTGAGGAGGATGAGGGCGAGACGGCGGGCGGGGTGGTTGTCGAGAACGTCTCGGGACTGGAAGCTTTCGACCGTCTGGTGCGGGTGGATCAGCGACCGATCGGCCGGACGCCCAGGTCCAACCTCGCGACGTACACCGGCATGTTCGACGCGGTTCGCAAGCTGTTCGCGGCGACCGACGCGGCGAAGGCTCGCGGCTACTCGGCCGGGCGGTTCTCCTTCAACGTTGCAGAGGGGCGGTGTGAGACGTGTCAGGGTGAGGGCTTCGTCGAGGTGGAGCTGCTCTTCCTGCCAGGCACGTACGCCCCGTGTCCCGCGTGCGGTGGGTCACGCTACGGCGCAGAGACGCTCGAGGTGACCTACCGGGGGCGCAGCATCGCGGATGTCCTCGCCATGACTGTCGACGAGGCGGCGTCCTTCCTTGCCGACGTGCCCGGCGCGGCTCGCAGTCTGCGAGCCCTTCGCGATGTCGGGCTTGGGTACCTGCGCCTTGGGCAGCCCGCGACCGACCTCTCGGGCGGGGAGGCCCAGCGCATCAAGCTCGCGACGGAGCTTCAGCGAGCACAGCGTGGCCATGCGCTCTACTTGCTCGACGAGCCGACCGCCGGGTTGCACCCTGCCGACGTCGCTCTCCTGCTCACCCAGCTGCAGCGCCTGGTCGATGCGGGCAGCACCGTCGTCGTAGTGGAGCACGACCTGGCCGTCATCGCGAGCGCGGACTGGGTGATCGATCTCGGGCCCGGGGGAGGTGAGGAGGGAGGGCAGGTCGTCGCCGCAGGCACACCGGAGCAGATCGCGAAGAAGCGGTCGAGCCGGACCGCGCCATTCCTCAGGGAGTACCTGGACCGCGTCCGTCGAACGAGAGCCGCCTAGCTCGGCGGCGTCAGACGGGTTGCTGGAGCCGGGCAAGATGGGGTCATGACGCTGATCGCCAGGTTCTCCGTTGACGGTGCCGAGCCCACCAAGGCCGAAGGCTTGGATGCCGATTGGGTCGGAATGCTCGTGTTCTCCAAGACCTTCAGCTCCGGCATCACCGGCGTCGCGACGACGCTGTTCATGTCGGCGGGCACCGAGGAGGGGTCACGCTCGTACGTCGCGACGGAGCAGATCCGCGGCCGCGCCGATGACGGCAAGGAAGGCTCCTTCGTCGTACAGCACGGCGGGCTCGAGTCGGACCCGGACACCTGGTTCGGTCACATCGTCCCCAACGCGGGCACCGGCGATTTCAAGAACTGGGCCGGATCGGCCAGGATCCAGCACGACGAAGACGGCGCCTACTTCGAGATCGAGCTAGACGGCTGACTGCGCTTCCGAGATCGCGTCGCGGATCCGTGCCACGAGAGCTTCACCGCGTAGCGGGTTGCCGTGCAGTGAGGTCACCTGGTGGCAGCTGCCGTCTTCGCCGATCACCCACACGTTCGTCCTGCGCGCCACGTCCGTGGCGGTCGACATCAAGCTCACCTCGGCAACATCGTTCAGTGGCATCCGCCAGCCCAGCCCGAGATTGCGCGCGACGACGGCCTTGTGGGTGACGAACAGCCCTGACCGCACGTTGCGCCAGGCGAGGACTAGCGTGACCACCCCGACAGCGACCGCGAAGAGCGGCCGGGTCACGACCGCCAGGACGACCGCGAGGACCAGGCCGTAGATGCCGACTGCGACCGCCGCCCGCTTGCGGTTCGGATTGCGGAACTCGACGGCCACGAGGCTCACGCTAATGCTCTTACCCATGGCAAGATGCCCGCATGATCCGAGGTGAGGGTTCGGCGTTCATCGCCGGAGTGACCGCCCAGGACATCTTCGACTTCGTGCTCGATCCAGAGCAGTACAAGAAGGCGGACCTGAAGGTCGTCGGCGTGACGAAGATCGCCGACACCGAGGACGGCATGATCGCCCGGGAGGACGGCAAGTTCCTCGGCAAGTTCCCGGGTTCGATCATCACGCGCTACCGCTGGATGCCCCCCAACGACATCGACGTGGTCCTCGAGCACGGCGTCCCGGCGTACATGCACGCGTGGTTCGAGATCGAGGACCGCGAGGGAGGCGCCTTCGTGAAGCATGTCGAGGAGATAGCGATGCGCCGTCCGTTCAGCGCGTTGTGGGACCTCAGCACGAAGAAGTGGTTCGCCGCGTCAGTCGAGAAAGAGGTCTCCGAGATCAAGCGCCTGATGGAAGACGGCGAGCGCGGCAGAGGAATCGCCGCTCACTAGATCCCGCGTGATCATGGCGAAGTGGGCAGACACGCCCGCGTGTCGTGACTAAAACGCCATGATCACGGCTAGACGTGGTCGACGGCCTCGGGGTGCTTCGCGAACGCGGCACTGCCGGCGATGAAGCCGTCGACGTCCTGCGCCTTCATCTTCACGACGTCGCCGAGTGACGCCGGGATGTAGCGCTCGAAGCCCTCGCCGGTGAGCGCTTCGAGGATCGCGTCGGCACAGTCCTCCGGTGGGAAGAACTCGCCGTCGTACGCCGCCTTCTCGTTGCCGGGGATGTCGCCCCAGATCGGGGTCTCGATCGGTCCCGGCTGGATCGCACGCACGTGGATGTTCTCTTCGTACAGGTCCACCGCCATGACCTCGCTGAAGCCGTTCAGTGCGAACTTGCTGCCGGCGTACGCGGACTCGCGCGGCGGCGCGACGCGGCCTGCGAGGCTCGAGACGTTTACGATGACCCCGCTGCCGCGCTCGCGCATCAGCGGCAGCAGCGCGAGGGTCATGCGCACGGGCGAGAAGTAGTTGAGCGTCATGATCGACTCAACCTCTTCAGCGGTCAGTCGCGTGACGTGCTTGCGCTTTGGTGCGCCCGCGTTGTTGACGAGACCGTCGATGCCATCGAACCGCTTCCAGGCGTCGAGTGCGGTCTTCTCCGCGAGCGGCAGATCGGAGAGGTCGACCGCCCACACCTCGACATCGGGTGCGCCCGCGTCGCGGGTCTGCTGCGCGACCTCGTCGAGCAGCTCCTTGCGTCGTGCGACGAGGCCTACTCGGGCGCCTGCCGCCCCGAGCGCACGCGCGGTGGCGGCGCCGATGCCGGTCGAGGCACCGGTCACGAGTACGGCGGACCCGGCGAGCTGAAGAGTGTTCGGCGGCTTCGGCATTGCCTCTACTTCCTCGGGAGCTTGATCGCGCGGTCCGCGATGATGTTCTTCTGCACCTGCGTCGTGCCGGCTCCGATCGAGGTGTAGCGCTGGTAGCTGTAGAGCCGCGTCCATGAGCCCTTGTCGACGGCATCCGGTCCGCCACGAGCGAGCAGCGCCGCCTGCCCGAGCAGGTCGACCTGCAGCTCTGCGAGCGTCTGCGCGAGGTGGCTCCACTGCAGCTTCGCGATCTGCACCTCGGGCCAGCCCTTCTCGCCCTTCAGCACCTTCGACAACGCGCGCATGTTGAGCAGTCGCGTCATCTCGATCTGCGTGTAGGCGCGCGCGAGCCGGTCGCGGAGATCCGGGTCGGCCAGAGCACCAGGGTTGTTCTCACGAGCCCACTCGACCGCGCGGTCGAGCTCGGACTTCATCGTGATCGAGAGACCCGCCGTACCGACCCGCTCGCTGGTCAGCGTGCCCATCGCGACCATCCAGCCTTCACCCTCGTTGCCGAGCCGGGAGGCGTCCGCCGGGATGCGCGCGTTGTCGAACGTCACGAGGCAGAACGAGTCCTCGCCGACGATGTCGGTGATAGGGGTGGCGGTGATGCCGGGCGTCTCCATGTCCACGATCAGCGCCGTGATGCCGTCGTGCTTTGCGCCGCGTTCGAGCGCCGTCGCGTCGGTGCGGACGAGGAACAGGCCCCACTTCGCGATGTGCGCGGTCGTGATCCAGATCTTCTGCCCGTCGAGGACGTACTCGTCGCCGTCGCGGATCGCCATGACGCGCAGGTTGGCGAGGTCGGAGCCGGCCTCCGGCTCGGAGAAGCCCTGGCACCAGTGCTCTTCGGCGTGCAGGATTCCGTGCAGCCAGCGGTCCTTCTGCTCCTGGGTTCCCCAGCGGATGATCATCGGGCCGATCTGCCAGACGCCGTTCGCGTTGAAGATGCCCGGCGCCTTCGCCTTCGCCATCTCCTGGGAGTAGATGACGTTCTGCATCAGGGTGGCCTCGCGACCGCCGAGGTCCTTCGGCCAGTTGATGGCCGCCCAGCCGCCGGCCGCCATGACCTTCTGCCACGCCTGGCGCTTCGCATAGAGCTTGGTCATGCCCGGGACCTCGGGGATGGGTTGCTCGTCAAAGGCCGCAATGTTCTTCTCGAGCCACTCCCGAAGCTCGGTCCGGAACGCCTCGTCCTCCGGCGTGTACGCGAAATCCATGGGTCCGAACCTATCGCGCCGGGGATGCACGCAGACACAGTTCCCTGACATTTGCGTCAGGGTTCGAAAGCCCCCAGGATGTCGTCGTGGACTTCGACTTCAACGACGACCAGAAGGCCCTCCGCGAGGCGGTCCGGGATGCCCTCGCCGGCTTTGTGCCGGCCAGTGAGCTGCTCGCGATGGCGGGTGAGGGCGGCCGGATGCCCGACGCCCTCTGGGGTCAGATCGCGGACCTCGGATGGCCCGGTCTGCTGATCCCCGAGGAGCACGGCGGGCTCGGTCTTGGCCTGGTCGACATGACGGTCGTGTGCGAGGAGATGGGCCGCGTCCCGCTCCCCGGGCCGTACTTCTCCTCGGCGGTGTTCGCCACCATCGCGGCGCTCCGCCTGGGTGCCGACGACTTGCTTCCTGACCTCGCATCGGGCGCGAAGCGCGGGTCCGTCGCGGTTGAGGAGCTGGCAGTCGCGGGAGACCCGCTCGCGAGCATTGCGACGCGGGCGACGAAGACCGGTGACGGCTGGACGCTCGACGGGCTCAAGCCGACCGTGATCGACGGCGCGACCGCGGACTGGGTGATCGTGGTCGCGCAGGACGGCGACGGCCTCGCGGCGTTCCTGGTCGACGGGGCGCAGGCAGAGGCCGTTCCTGGTCTCGACCCGACCCGCCAGCTCGCTCGGCTCGCGCTGGCCGGCACATCGGCGAGGCGACTCGGCCCCGACGGCGACCAAACGGCGTTGCTGCGCCGCATCCTCGACGACGCGGCTGTGATGCTCTGCGCCGAGCTGATCGGCGCATCCGAGGCCACGTTCGAGCTCGCGGCCGAGTACTCGAAGGCTCGTATCCAGTTCGGCCGGCCAATCGGCACGTTCCAGGCCGTCAAGCACATCGCCGCCGAGATGCTTCAGGAGCTCACGCTGGCGCGGGTCATCACCCACTACGCGGCCTGGTGCTCGGATGTCGACGACGACGACCGCGAGCTGTCGGCGAGCATGGCCAAGTCGTTCGCGCCGGAGGCCGCGATCGCGGTGACGAGCAACAGCATCCAGATTCACGGCGCGGTCGGGTTCACCTGGGAGTGCCCGGCGCACTTCTACTACAAGCGCGCGAAGGCAACCGACCTCGTACTCGGCAAGCAGGCCTGGCAGCGCCACCGAGTAGCCGACCTCATCCTCGGCGCAATACCTGCGTGATCTTGACGTAGTGCGCCCATCGGCGGCCCTGATAGGCGCATAACGTCAAGATCACCGCGGGTTAGCCCAGGGCTGGGTGGTGCTGTAGCTCTCGCTTGAGGACCTTGCCGGTCGCGTTTCGCGGAAGCTCATCCACCAGGTAGATGCGGCGCGGGCTGGCGTAGTCCGCCACCCGCGCCTTGCACCACTCGGTGAGCTCCTCCGGCGTCACGGCGCCTTCGTCGGTCAGCACGACGAACGCGACGACGTCCTCACCGAGGACCGGGTGCTCGACGCCGATGACCGCGGCCTCGCGTACGGCGTCGTGCTCGTAGAGGGCGGACTCGACGTCGGTCGCGTGGATGTTCAGCCCGCCGCGAATGATGACGTCCTTCGCGCGGCCCATGATGTACAGGTAGCCGTCCTCGTCGAGCTTTCCGAGGTCGCCGGTGCGTAGCCAGCCGTCCTCGTTGAACATGTCCTGCTGGTCGGCCGGAACCTTGTAGTACTCGCGAAGCTTCCCGGCCGGCTTCACCTGCACGTTGCCGATCTCGCCGATCGGCAGCTCGTCCCCGTCGTCATCGAGGATGCGCACCTTCGCCGGGGGCACCGCGAGGCCCACCGACCCGGGGTGCTTCACCAGCTCGCCCTTCGGCATGAAGAAGTACGCCGTTCCTGCCTCGGTCATCGAGTACGAGTTGGTCACCATCGCGTCCGGCACGTGCTCCTGAAGGGCGAGCAGCGTCGACGGTGCGATCGGGGCTGACCCGACCGACACCATCTCCACACCCGACCAGTCCGATGTGGCCATCGCGGGGTCCGCGAGCAGCAGCTCGACCATTGCCGGGACGAGGAACACGCACTTCGGCTTCGCCGACTCGACCAGCCGCAGCCACGAGCCGGTGTCGAACTTCGCCAGGTAGAGCGTGTACATGCCCATCCGCATGGGCTGGTAGACGAAGGTCATCCCCGAGAACGTGAACATCGGGCAGGCGTGCAGCCACGGCCGGCCGGTCCACTTCGGCTCGGCGGTGATGATCATCGCCGAGTTGCTGTGCCGGATCGCCACGCCCTTCGGCGCGCTGGTGGTGCCTGACGTGTAGAGGATCTCGGCGAGGTCGTCGCTGTCACGGTCGACCTGGATATCTGCTGTGTCGTCAGTCAGCAGCGTCTCCCAGGCCACGCCGCCGGGGGCGAGATGCGCCAGCTCGGGGGCAACGACCGTCACCGTCGGCTCGCAGTGCTTGAGCACGCCCTCGACCAGGTTCGGCGCCATCCGGACGTTGACCGGTACGGCGACGGCGCCCGCCTTGTGAATGGCGCTGTAGGTCTGGACGAACGCGAGGCCGTCCTCGGGACGCTGCACCAGCGCGACGCGGTCACCGGCTTTGACGCCGGCATCGATCAGCCCGTGGGCCAGCCGCGACGAGTTCTCGTTCCACTCGCCGTACGTGATCGAGCCGATGCCGTCGACGACGAACGCATCCTCGGCAGGGATGCGTTCGGCGACCCAGCGCAACTGGTCGGGGATCAGCGCCATCGGAAAGGGAAGGCTCCTAGAGCAGCTGGAACGGCGGGACGCCGGGATCGGTCTTGGCGAACAGCTCTGACTGGGCCTCGATCAGGCCGTCGACCGTCCACGCCTTGCCACCCGCGTCGATCGATCCGCCGAGGGTGAAGCCGCGCGCGACCTGCACCTCGCTGCCCCACACGACGAAGACCTGACCGCTGACGTTCGCTGCTGCTGGGCTGGCGAGCCAGCCGACCAGCGGCGAGACGTTCTCCGGGGCGAAGGCGTCGAACGCGCCCTCCTCGGTCGAGCCGAATCCCGAGAACGTCATCTCGGTCATCCGGGTGCGAGCCCGCGGCGCGATCGCGTTGGCGGTCACGCCGATCTTGGCGTACTCCCGCGCGGTCACCCACGTCATCGCGACGATTCCCGCCTTGGCGGCGGCGTAGTTCATCTGCCCGGCGTTTCCGAACAGGCCGGACTCGCTGCTGGTGTTGATGACGCGGCCGTAGACCTCGTCGCCCGCCTTCGAGCGCGCCCGCCAGTAGGAGCCGGCGAAGTGCGTCGTCGCGAAGTGGCCCTTGAGGTGGACATCGATGACGGAGTCCCAGTCGTCCTCCGACATGTTGTAGCTCATCTTGTCGCGCAGGATGCCGGCGTTGTTGACGAGGATGTCGAGCCCGCCGAAGGTGTCGACCGCCTGGTTGATCAGGTTCTCGGCGGCCTTGAAGTTCGAGCAGCTCTCGTAGTTGGCCACCGCGTCGCCGCCGGCCGCCTTGATCTCCTCGACCACCTCGGCGGCCGGGCGGTTGTCGGTGCCGGCGCCGTCCCACTCGCCACCGAGGTCATTGACCACGACGCGAGCGCCTTCGGATGCGAGCAGAAGGGCGTGGGTCCTCCCGAGACCCCGGCCAGCGCCAGTGACGATGGCGACCTTGCCGTCGAGCAGACCCATGAGGTGTGACCTTCCTCTTACTTGTTAGCGGTGGGGAGGACCTCTTCGAAGAAGTCCTTGATCAGGTTGGCGGTCGATGCGGGGTTGTCTCCGGCCGCGAGGTGGCCGGCGGAGCTGATCGTTGCGAGTCGCGCGTTCGGCAGGATCGAGGTGACCTCGTTCGCGCCGTCGTCGGACAGTACGTCGCTCGACGCGCCACGCAGAACGAGAACCGGGACGTTGACGGTCGCGGCTTCGTCGCCGAGGCCGACCAGGATGTCGTTCTCCCAGTTCTCGTTGACCTCCTGGATCCGCTCGCGACTGATCCGGCCGAGGCTGTGCTTCCACACCCAGCGGCCGTCGGGGCGCTGCCGCAGGTTCCGCTTCAGCCGAGACGGCGGTGAAGGCTTGCGGTTCGGCAAGTACTCCTGGATCGCGACCGCCGCCTCTTCCAGCGACCCGAAGGACTCGTGCTTGGTCATGAAGTCGATGATTCGCTGTACGCCGGCCGGCTCGAGCTTGTGCCCGACGTCGATCATCACGATCGCTGAGACGAGCTCCGGATGCGCGGCGGCGAGGGTGAGCGCGACGATGCCGCCGAGCGAGGCGCCGATGATCGCCACAGGCGCAACGCCGAACTCGGCGATGAGGGCCGGGAGCGTGTCGGCGAAGGCCTGCCGCGAGACGCCGTCCTCGGTGAGGGGCCCGGACTCACCATGGCCGGGCAGGTCGATCGCGATGACGTGCAGCCGGTCACGCAGGGTGGCGCCGATGTCCTCGAACATGTACGCCGTCTGGCCGCCGCCGTGCATCGCGAGGACGGCAGGCGCGGTCGCCGGTCCCCACTCCAGGTAGTGCACCTGGCGACCCTCGATCACGGTGAACCCGCTGCGCCCGCCCTTGGGTACGTCGTGTTCGTCGGGGCCATGGTCGACCCTGACAGCCGTGTCAGCCTCGGACATGCCGCTTATTCTCGCCCACGCCTCGTTCAGCCCGCTTTGCGGACCCGGCGGGCCGTGACTCGACGCTGCGAGATGCGGCGATCCGGGACGAAGAAGCCCTCGAAGACCGCACGGGTAAGCGTGTCGATCGCGTCCTCGCGCGACACCTCCACCTGACGGGCCTGACGGAAGTAGTTGAAGCGCTCGAGCATCGACAGGCAGGCCAGTCCCTCCGCCAGCCCGTGATCGTCGAGCGGGCGTACCTCATGGATCCTTGCCGCCAGTGCGCTCGAGATCTGCACGAGCGTGCCGTGTGCTCGGCGACCGAGGTCACGGTCGGAGAACTCCCACTCTGTCTGTGCCCGGATGACGCTGCCGTGCGCGTCGTAGATGTCGACGAATCTCGTCACCCATTCGCGGATCGCCTCGCGGCCCTCCTCGTCGGGCGTGATCGGGCCGAGCGAAGCGGCCAGGCTCTCCATCTCCGCGGCCGCGTCGAGCGCGAGCGCCTTGAACAGGTCTTCTTTGTTGGAGAAGTACAGGTAGAAGGTGCCGTGCGAGGTCTTGGCCGCCTTCACGATGTCATCGACGCGTGCGTTGTGGAAGCCGTGCGCCTCGAACACCGATCGGCCCGCGGCGAGCAGGCGCTGCATGGTCTTGCGGCCCTGCGCCCGGAGCTCGCGCTCCTGCGCCGGTGCGCCTCCTCGCGCCGCGGCGGACGCGGTCGCCTTGCTCACTGCTGCTTCCAGTTGAAGTACTGCACCTCGACCTTGAGCGGCAGGATGTGCTTCACGTAGAACGCGTGCAGCTCGAGCATCCCGAAGTCGTCGAGCATCCGATCTTCGAGCACGGTCCGGTCGTCCTTCTCGCTGTAAGCCTTGGCCTTCGCGTAGAAGTCCTCGAGCTCCTCGAGTGTCGACACGGACATGCCGTAGTGGTCGACCGTGGTTGCGGTCATCGGGTTCTCGTCGGCCTCGATGAAGACGAACTGGCCGAACTCGTAGGCCATCATCACGAGCCGCTTGCGGTCGACCGTCTCCGTCGGCAGCTCCTGCCAGCCGAACACCTCGCCGTAGAAGTCGAGGATCGCCTTCCGCCCCGCTTCGTCGAGCAGGTCGGCCGGCACGGTCATCGCGACGTGGTTGAACCGCGGGTGTTGCTTGGTCCCGGCCTCAGTGGGTGTTGAGCTCAAGGTCTCACCAGCGCTTTCGTCGGGATCTCACCGGCGTGCAGCCGGTGCATCGTGTCCAGCAGGTCATCCAGCCCGACGTCGTCGGGACACATGAGCGCCTCGGTTCGAAGCCTGCCCGAAGCGAGCAGCGCCAGTGCGGCGTCGATGCCGCCCGCGTCGTAGCAGTAGGCGCCGGTCACGACGAGCTCGTTGAGCAGGATACGGATCGCATCGAGCCGCACGCTCATCGCGCCGGTGCCGAGCAGCACGAGCGTGCCGGTCGGGCGGAGCAGCCCGAGGCCGGTCGTGATCGCCGCCTCCACCCCCGAGGTCTCGATGACGACGTCGAACCCGTCTTGGTGCGCTTCGGTCGGCATTGCCGGTACGGCGGGCAGCTCGTCAGGTGCGAGCACGTGGTGGGCGCCTACCGCGGTGGCCTGCTTGCGCCGTGTCTCGGCGGGCTCGCTCACGGTGACGTCGTCGCCACCGTCGGCGAGCAGCGCGGCTACGACGAGCTGACCGAGCGGTCCGCCGCCGCTCACCATGATCTTGCGGCCCTTAGGACCGTCCGGAAGCTTCGCGAGCGTGATGCCGTGCAGAGCGACAGCGAGCGGCTCGGACAGCGCCGCGGTGCGCAGGTCGAGGCCGTCCGGGACGGCATGAAGTGATGCGGCGGTGGCGAGATGGAACTCGGCGAACGCGCCGCCGAGGTCGTTGCCCGCATGACTGAGGCTGTCGTTTCGCATCGGGTCGTTGAGGCAAAGTGCCGGGCGCCCGGTGCGGCACCACTCGCACTCGCCGCACCACGGCGGCCCGCCGACCACGAGATCGCCGACCGCCCACTGAGCCACGTCCGGTCCGACAGCTGCGATCTTGCCGGACCACTCGTGGCCAGGGATCGTCCCCGGCGGCATCCAGCCTTCAAGGGCGCCGTGCAGGTCGGTGCCGCAGATCCCGCAGTACTCGATCTGTACCAGTACCTCGCCCGGGCCCGGCTCAGCGCGCTCGAAGTCCCGGACGGAAACCCGGCCCGGCCCCTCGATCACCGCCGCTTTCATCGGTAGTCGAACGCCACCTTGATGGTGCCGGTCTCACCTTGCCGGGCGATCGCACCGAATGCGTCGCGCCACGTGTCGAGGGTGAACTTGTGCGTCAGCATGTCGCTGATGTCGATGTCGCCGCTGGCCGCCCAGTCGAGGTAGTGGGTGATGGCGTGCTTTCGGACGCCGCCGACCTCTTCGATCCCGAACGCGTTAGAGCCGATCAGGTTGAGCTCCTTGAAGTACCACGGGCTCCACTCGAACCGGCCGGACTGGCTGACCCCGGTCAGCACCATCCGGCCGCGGGCGCGCAGAAGACGTACCGCCACTTCGAGTGTCCTCGGATCCGCGACCGTGTCGTAGACGACATCGACCCCGCCGGGGAACGTCATCGGCAGGCCTTCCCACGGCTTGTGCAGCTTCGCTTCTGCCCAGTCGGCGACCGCGTCGACCAGGTCGGTCGTCGGGTCGTGGAAAAACGCCTTCGCGCCGTGCCGTGCGGCCGCGTCGGCCTGGTGCTGCCAGCGGACGATCGCGCCGACCTCAACGTCGGGGTGCAGCTTCGCGAGGACGGCGAGCGTCGACAGCCCGAGGGCGCCGATGCCGTAGACCAGCACTTTGCCGTTCGGCGGGGGTGGGTTGCGGACGACTGAGTGCAGCGCGACGGAGAAGGGGTCGGCCAGCACGGCGATCTCGTCGACGACATCGTCGGGGCACGGGATTGCCATCGAGGTGTGCGCCGGCACCAGCTCTGCGAAGCCACCGCTCGCGGTTGAGGAGTTGCCGGTGTGGATGCCCGGGGCGAGATGTCCCTCGGTGAAGTGGTGGCAGAGGTTGAAGTCGCCGGCCTGGCAGGACGGGCACATCGGCGAGATCCCGCGCGGACCGCAGGACAGCCACGGGTTGAGGACGACCCGCTCCCCGACGGTGCGGCCCGATGCGGAGCCGGCCTCGACGATCTCGCCGATCACCTCGTGACCGAGCACCTGCGGAAAGCTGATCATCGCGGTCATCGACGAGTCACCGTCGCCGTCCATGAAGACCTGCTTGGCGTCGGACCCGCAGATCCCGCACATGTTGGTCTTGAGGATCACCCAGTCGTCGGCGGGCAGCGTCGGGTCGGGGATGTCGCGCAGGTCCATCGGAACCGTCGCGAGTGCCTTCTCGTAGGCGTTCGCGTCCTCGGGCAGCGAGTCGCCCGGCGTCGTACTCACGCCGAAGATCAGTCCGCGCATCAGGAAGGGCCCTCCTCGTGGTCGCGGCCCAGGTGGTCCGCTCCCTTGCCGAAGTTCTTGGTCGCGTTCCGCAGAGCGGTCGCCATGATGGTGAGCGTCGGGTTCTGCGCCCCACTGCTCGGGAACACCGAGCCGTCCGCGACGAAGACGTTCTCCATGCCGTGCACCTTGCCGGTGCCGTCGGTGGCCGAGGTCTTCGGGTTCTTGCCCATCCGCATGCCACCCATGACGTGAGCGCCGTGCGGGATGTTGGCCCCGGTGAGGCTGTTGACGATCGACTCGGGGAGCGATGCGCTGACCGAGTCGGCTCCTGCAGCTTTCAGCAAGGCGGTGACGAGCGGCAGGTAGAACTCCGCCGCAACCTGTTCGTGCTTGCCCTGCGAATAGGTGAGCCGGGGCACCGGTACGCCGCGGTAGTCCTTCACCTTGGCGTCGAGCTCGACCCGATTGGTCGCGTAAGGGAGGTCCTCGCCGATCCAGTCGACGCCGGCGAGCCGGTCACGGATCAGGCTGGTGCGCATCAGACTCTTGAACGCCGTGCCGAACGGCTTCACGCCGGGCGCGTTGCCGAGCGCGCTGAGGATGAACTGGTACTCCTGCGCCTCGCCGATCGCGTCTTCGCTGCCGCCGATCTCCATGATTCCGCCGCGGATGTAGGGCAGGCCGTTCAGCTTCGCGAACGCGCGAGCGCCCGGGAAGTCGGGATCGGCGAAGTCTTCGCAGCACTGCGTGATCGACCGGCCGCGGTAGGCGTGCATCCGATGGGCGGTGAAGATGCCGAAGCCGTCCATGAAGCTGTGGAACATCATGTCCCGGCCGATCCGGTCGTGCGGGTTCGGCAGGTGCGAGAGCAGCGCCAGCCGTGACGACTCGATGGCGGAGCAGGACAACACGACGATCTTCGCGTCCATGGTGTGGCGCTTGCCGCGCTTGTCTATGTAGCGAACAGCCGTCGCGCGCTTCCCGTTGTGCAGGACCTTGTCGACCATCGTGTCGGCGTGGATCGTGACGTGCCCGGTCTGCACCGCGTGCTGCATCACGGCGAGTGCGCCGATGCGCGCGCCGTTCGGACAGCCGTAGTCGCTGCACTGACCGCAGTCGTTACAAGCCGGACGGCCGAGGTGGTGCCGCGAGTTGATCGCGCTCGGGAACGGATACGGGTGCAGGCCGAGCGTGCGGCAGCCGTCGGCGATCGTCGTCGATGCAAGCTGCTGTGGTCCCGGTGGCATGACGAAGCCGCGCTTTCCGGGTGCGTGCTTCAGCGTCGGCTCTTGCGGAATCGACGCCTGGTCGCCTTGCACGCCCATGAGCCGCTCGATCCGCTGGTAGTACGGCGCGATCTCGTCGTAGTCGAACGGCCAGTCCTCGATGTCTGCACCGTCGATCGGCCCGAGCATCGAGAGCTTCGAGAAGTCGATGTCCCAGAAGCGCGGCACCTTGGCGTCCCAGTGCGTGGTGCCGCCACCGACGACCGACGCGAGCGGATCGACAACGCCGACCGTCAGGGCGTCCCCGGCCTTGTTGCGGAAGGTGCGCGGCTCCGAGATCGGGTCGGGCTGGTCGAAGTTGCGGTCGAACTTCAGCTCGTCGTTGGAGAACACCGTCTTGATCGGGCCGGGCCTCTCCCACCCGTGGATGTAGGCCGGACCCTTCTCGAACACGACGACATCCCAGCCGTTGTGGGCCAGGACCATGCTGGTCACCGAAGCTCCGGCACCACTGCCGATGACGATCGCGCGTTCACGCATCGAGCTGCCTCAGCCGGTTCGTTCCCAGCAACCGGCGGCGGCCGGCGCGCCGCGCGGCGCCAACGAGGCCAAGGTCGCCGAGAAGCGCCATCTCGGTGGGCGTGAGCACCGCGACGTCGAGCCCGTCGCTCTTCTCGACCTCGTTGGCGGTGTAGCCGCGGGGCATCGCATCCCCCGGCCAGTAGATGCCCTTCCAACCGTTGCCGGCGCGGTTGCCGCCGTACTCGGGGACCGAGTACATGCCTTCGATGGTGTGGCCGAAGATCAGGTCACGGACATCGCCCAGGTCGGTAAGGACCTGGTCCTGCTTCGAAGCCGGCGCCGTCGCGAAGCTGCCGCCAGCCGCGGCGTCGAGCTGCTTCACCGCCTTGCGGTAGGCCTTCTGCAGCTGCGCGATTCGCTTCTTCCACGCCACGCGCTGGCGCGGAGCGAGCGGTACGAAGTGCTTCATGTGGTCCTCGTGACCACCGTGCCGGTCGCTCCACGGACCGCCGGCGAAGATCTTCGGCACCCTGAACGAGAACGCCGCAAGCATGTGGTCGATGTAGTAGACGACCCCCGCCTCTGTCGCGCCGGGGGAGTCGTAGAGCTTCTCGGTCGGGTCGTCGTCGGGACCCGGAACCAGGCGGGCGGCGGCCGCTTTCACCACGGCAGCCTCGTGCGGGGTGAAGAAGCGGAACTCGTCGTGGTGCTGGGCAGCGGCGCCGGCAGATGTCGCCGCCCCGGCCCGGAGCGCCGGTGTAGCGAGGGAGACAAGTGGTGCGAGCCCTGCTGCCGCGACGACCTGTCGCCGGCTCGGTCTGTGCTGCTCGTCGTCCACCCCGTGGCCTTTCCCTGACACGCGTGTCAGGGAATGCTACGGGGTGGCAAAGGTCCCGTCGATGGCCCTACTTGCGACGGAAGAAGAGCAACATCGTGACCGCCTGCAGGGAGGCGATCCGGACCCTGGCCCACCGGGGACGCTGAGCCGCTTCCTTGACCGGCTGCAGCTTGGCTTCCAGCTGCTGGACCGCGACGTGGGCCGAAGCGATCGCTTCCTGCGCGAGGCGGGCGGGGTGGTTGCGGCCGAGGACGAGCGGCGAGCGGCCTAGGGTCCAGGTGCCGGCGATCATCACGAGCCCGCCGATCACTTCGAAGGTCAGCGCGGCCGGCGAGGCGTTGAGGTGCTCGTTGAGGGCAATGACGCCGATCAGCATGCCGACCACCGGCTCACCGACCGCGATCGGCGGCAGGCCGGCGGTGAGCGGACCGGCTTTGTACGCCGACTGCATGAGCGACACCGCGAATACGCCGGCCAGGACCTGGACATACGGGATCCACGACAGACTGAGCGAGAAGATCCCGTGGGCGGACATCTCGTGCAGGCAGTAGCGGGTGAGGGCATCCTGCAGCCCGGCGAGGATTCCCGCAGCACCGCCGATGAACGCGGCGCGGGGGGCAGGTGCCGAGCAGCGCTTGCCGACGGAGACGCAGGTGAGTGCGGCGCCCCACGACGCGAGCGTCACGAGGATCCACTCGCTCTGCGGCATGCTCGGCCGGCCCATGCTCGGCGAGCCGACGCCGAGCAGCAGCCCGAGTCCGAGGCAGACCGAGAGTGCCGCGGTCCAGTCACGGCGCGACAGCTTCTCGCGCCGCCACGCGGCCGATAGCGGGAGCGCGAACAGCAGCGCCGTACAGAGGATCGGTTCGACGACGGCGAGGCTGCCGATGGCGAGAGCGGCGGCCTGCAGGCCGTTGCCGATCATCATCACGATGATTCCGGCGACCCAGATTCGATGCTTTGCGAGCTCGATCAGCATCCGGAACGGCGAGAGAAACAACCGGTCCGGCGCTTGGTGCGCCTCGTGGTACTGGAGCACGTAGCCGCCCGCGAAACACAACGCCGTCGCGAACGAAAGCGCGACCGCGAGGATTCCGTAGGCGTGAAACATGAGACGTCCAGCGTAGGGGTGGGTTGAGGCCTTGTCGCTACTCCATATGACACGAATGTCAGGGTTCTGGATAGCTAGTTACCCGAGCGGGAACTCCTCTAATAGCTCGTGCCGAACTGGCGGTCCGAGGTGGCTCCGGACTAGCCGGATGGTGGTCGCCCGCCAGGGCTCTCCGACGTAGGGCGGGAGCGAGGCGAGGGTCTCGGTCAGGTCGATAGGGCCCTGCCTGGGCCTCGCGATCGTGAGGTGCGCGCGGTACTTGCGGACCTCGAGGTCGAGGCCGACGCGACGTCCGGCGGCATTGGCCCGCTCGGCCAGCCGCGACAGCTCGGCAGTGTGGCCGTCGACTCCCACCCACAGCACCCGGGCACGAGCCGGATCCGCGGGAAACGACCCGGTGCCGGTCAGCTGTAACGAAAGCTCGGGGGAGCGCTGCGCGGCGCGCTGCAGCCGCTCGGCCAGCTCTGGGACGACGACCGCCGGTGTCTCGCCGAAGAAGGTCAGCGTCAGATGCCACTGCTCACTCGGCGTCAGTCGCAGCCGTGCGCTGTCGAGATTGCCGGATGCCAGCCAGTCGAGCAGCCGTGCCCTCTCATCGGACGGCGGGTCAACCGCAACGAACAGTCTCATCGAGACCAAGTCTGCGGCAGGCAAGCCGAGGGGATTCGGCGAATCCTCTCGTATGCGACTACGGGTGGCGGTCGTGGTGGCGGCGTCGCTGCTCGCAACGTATGGCGCGACGGCGACCGGTGAAGCAGGACCGAAGCCAAAGACCCCGGTATTCCAGGTGGGTGCTGCCGTCGTCGGCATCAACCCGCAGGTGACCGTCTACTCGGGTGGCTTCGGCGCAAGCCCGCCGATCAAGCCGGGCAGCGTCATCGGCCCGCCGCTGTCGGTTCGGGCGCTCTACATCAGCAACGGGCACCAGGCGATCGAGCTTGCGCTGGTCGACGCGCAAGCCGAGTTCGCGGCCTACCAAGAGGGTCCGCAGTTCGGCATCACCGCGGCACGCACTGCCGCCGCAGCAGCGATCAACGCCCGGCGCCTTGGCCCGCGCCTGTCGGCGTCGCACATCATCGTTCAGGCGACACACAGTCACTCCGCGCCGACCCTCGAAGGGCTGTGGGGTCCGGTACCGACGCCCTACCTGAAAGCCGTCACGCAGGCGGAGCGCACGGCACTGGTCCGGGCCGCCGTGAATGCCAAGCCCGCCGTGCTTCGATTCGGCACTGCTGACGCATCGGCGCTCGATCTCGTAGCGGCGGCGCAGTACGACGGCTTCCCCGGCTGGGCCGACGACCCCCTCCTCACGGTGCTGCAAGCGGTCAGCCCGAGGTCCGGCAAGACGATCGCGACCTACGCGACCGTGCCGGCGCACGGCGACATCGTGAACGGCGCTCGGATTCGGCACCTGACGACCGACTACTTCGGCTTGGTGCACGCGGCGTTGCAGCGCCAGCTCGGCGGCACATCGATCGTCGGCCCCGGAACCCTCGGCCGGGAGGAGACGCCGGTACAGGCGACCGACGTCGCTGAGGACCACGTATTCGCTGCGAACGTCCTGAACCTGGTCGACCGAGCGCTTGCCCGCGCGCGCCCGGTGACGAGCGCCCGCATCGCCGCTTCCGAGCAGCTGGTACAGATCCCCGGGACGGGTGCAGCACTGCTGGCACTGGTCGCCGCCAACCACTTCCCGGTCCAGCAGAAGCAGCAGGTGCAGAACGCGCTCGAGTATCCGATCGACCGCGCAGACACCCCGCCGTACCAAACCGGACTCGACGTCGGCACCCCGCTCACGGCGCTGCGGCTGGGGAACATCGCGTATGTCTCGATGCCGGGGGAGCCGTTCCCTGAGGTGCGCAACACGCTGGCGGTTGCCGCGCCCGGCGCGGTTGTCGTCGGGTTGTCCAAGGGCCAGGATGATCTCGGCTACTTCTACCCGGCGTACGTGACGCCGTTCACCGAGCTCTATCCGTCGGACACGTTCACCAACTCGGCGTCTGCGGTCACGGGCGACGCAGTCGTCGGCGGGCAGGAGCAGAACCTCTCCGCGCTCGGCTTCGCGACGCGGCACCGCTGGATCGCACCCGTGCCCGTCCAGCCGCTGCAGGCGTTGTACGCCGGGCTGCAGGTCATCGGTGGACCGTTCGTCGCGGCCGCAGGCAAGGACGGCAAGGCCACCGTGCGGATGATCGCGACCTACGCGCCACCGGACCTGCCGAGCGCGACGACCGCAGACGGTCTGCCGGCCGGCAGCTTCGACTACAAGGAGAACCCGACCGGCACGGTGCACTGGAGCTTCGGCGTGATCTCAGGCTTTCACAACTTCTCGGGTGACGACGTCGAGCCCTACATCGTCACGCACCGATTCGGAATCGGCGTCCATCACGTCGTCGCTCGAATCCTCGACGCCGACGGCTACCCGGTGAAGACCGGTTTCACCGTCCGCGTCTTTCCGCCTGGGAAGGGGCCGGTCGCTGGCGTGAGGCGGCGCGGCTGAGTAGCTTTCCCGAAAGTTACTTTGTCGAAAGGGGCCTCATGGCCGCCGATATGAGCCCAGCCGTGGCCGGACTCGAGCCCACGTTCCGTCATCTCGATGACCCCGACGTGCCGTGGCAGCAGTGCCGACGGCAGCGCAATGCCGACGGGTCGGAGTCGTCAGTCTGGGAGAAGTGGCTGTCGTTCAGCCCAGACCCGCAGTACCTGTCGCTGTATGCGAAATACGACCCGGGGATGATCGTGCGTCGCCATGGCCACCTGAGCCCGCACGTGTTGTTCGTCATCGAGGGCGAGCTGTGGTTCGGCGAGCGGCACTGCCCGGCCGGCACCCATGTGGAGCTTCCGCTCGGTGCTCAGTTCGGTCCGATTCGCGCGGGTGATCAGGGCGCGGTGCTGTTCGAGGTCATGCTCGGCGACCCGCGGTCCTGGAGTGACGATCCAGACTCGTTCCAGCAGACGCTTGCCGCCCACGGCGCGGAAGCGCTGCCCGACGTACCGCTCGACTACCCCGAATGGCTCGAGGACCTTCGGTCCTCGTGGGTGGAGAAGTGACGACGCCGGCGGCGGAAGACCTGCCGCCGATCATCTCGGTCGACGACCACATCCTCGAGCCACGCACCCTTTGGCAGGACGAGCTGCCGTCGAGCGTGCGGGAACGCGGACCGCGTGTCGTGCGCGAGAAGGTGCGGCTCGACTTCGTCGGCGGCCATTACGGCTTCACGCGAGACGCCGACGACGGCCAGTGGTGCGACGTGTGGCTCTACGAGGACCTGGCCGTCCCTACGGGTTTGCTGCATGCGCCTGCCGGCATCCCGCAGGAGGAGCAGTCCAACATCGCTGCGGTCTACGAGGACTTCCGCCCGGGCTGTTACGAGCAGAAGGCCCGGCTCGAGGACATGGATACCAACCACGTCGAGGCGGCTATCAACTACCCGAACACATTCCCGCGGTTTGCCGGCCAGGGCTTCGCGGAGCGCCCGGACAAGGGCCTCGCGCTGCAGTGCGTGCAGATTTACAACAACTGGATGCTCGACGACTGGTGCGGTGGAGACGGCCGCGGCCGGTTGCTTCCACTCACGTTGGTCCCGCTGTGGGACCCGCAGCTGGCGGCCGAGGAGACGCGGCGTTGCGCTGAGCGAGGTACGACGTCGATCGCGTTCACCGAAGGCCCCGCGAAGCTGGGCCTGCCCTCGCTCTACTCCGGTGCGTGGGATCCGTTGTGGGCGGTCTGCGAGGAAGCCGGTCTGACGGTGTCGATGCACATCGGCTCGTCCTCATCGATGCCGACGACCAGTCCCGACGCACCGCTGGCAACCACGATGTCGCTCAGTGCCCAGAACGCGCAAGGTGCGCTGTGCGACTGGGTGTTCTCCGGGACGCTGTCGAGGTTCCCCACGTTGAAGATCGCCTTCGCGGAGAGCCAAGTTGGCTGGATGCCGTACCTGCTCGAGCGGATGGACATCGTGTGGCACGACGGCGTCGGCGGCGTCGACCTGCCGCAGGCGCCGAGCGACATCGTTCGCGGCCGGGTGTGGGGCTGCGTCTTCGACGACCAGCACGGGTTGCGCAGCCGCGACGCGGTCGGCTTGAACTCAATCCTGTTCGAGACTGACTTCCCGCACACCGACGGCACCTGGCCCAACTCCCGCGCGGTAGCGCACCGGCTCTGCGCCGGCGCGGACATGGATGCCGACGAGTGCCACGCGTTCTTGCGTGGCAACGCGATCGACTGCTACGACCTCGAGCGGTTCGGGATCGCGTCGTGACGCGGCCACCTTCTCTTGATCTGCCGGCCGATGGGCTGATGGCGCGGATCGTCCGGCTCAACATCGCGGTCACCAGTGCGCTCGAAGACATCACGAGCGCGGCGGGAATTGGGCTCGCCGACTACCTCGTACTGTCCGTCATTCGGCGCTCACCGGATGGACGTAGCGCGCCGTCGGCCATCTGCGAGGTGCTTGGTCGTACGTCGGGCGGCATGTCGCTGGCGCTCAACCGGCTGGAAGCCGCCGGCTGGGTACGCCGTTCGGTGGACCGCACCGATCGGCGCCGGGTCATCCTCTCGCTGTCGCCATCGGGGCTGCGGCTCGCTACCCGGGTCAACGACGCGCTCCACGCCTGGGAGCTGTCCCTCGACCTTCCCGGTGACCGGGACTCGATTCATCTGGTGATCGACGACCTCGCTGTCGCGGTTGCCGCCGCGAGGACTCGTGCCGAACGGGCGTCATGAGCGGCGTCATCAGGCGCGGGCGTTCTGCGGTGCTGGCGGCCGTCGTGGCGCTGCTGGCGGCCTCGGTCACGCCGGTCTTCGCGGCCACGCATCATTCGCCGTCGTCGTCGCCGTACCCCGGGGGCAAGTGGCGCCCGGGTCCCGCCCGCTACAGCATCGTCGCGCAGAAGAACGTCCTCGTGCCGATGGACGACGGCGTGCGCCTGGTCGCCGACGTGTACTACCCGGGTGATCCGCAGACGCAGGCCCGCGCGACCGGCAGGTTTCCCGTACTGCTGACGCAGTCGCCGTACTCGGTCGGGCTGGGCTCCGCCGATCTGCTGAGCTCAACCGGGCCCGGCGCGTTCTTCGTGCAGCGGGGCTACATCTTCGCGTCGGTCGACGTACGTGGCTCGGGGAGGTCGCTCGACGGCCAGGAGCGGTTCTTCAGCCCGCGGGACGCGCGCGACGGCGTCGACATGGTGATGTGGGCCGCGCACCTTCCTGGGTCGAACGGCAAGGTCGGTTTGCAGGGCTGCTCGTACCTCGGGCAGACGCAGCTCTACACAGCCGCGTTGCTCGGCAAGCGCTACGGGCGGCATCAGCCCGTGAAGGCGATGGTTCCCGGTTGCATCGCCGGCGACGTCTATCGCGACGTCTACTCCGACAACGGCATCCCCGCGCCGGCCTGGGTGGGCGCCGGGCTCGCCGGCGGCACGATGCTCGGCGTCACCAACGAGTCGTCGATGATCCCGGTCTACCTGGCCTCGCAGCTCGGTGGCGACTCGGCGTACGAAGGCAAGTTCTGGCTCGACCGCGACCACGTCCAGCAGGCCACGGACATCGTGCGCGCGGGCATCCCCGCACTGCTGTACGACGGATGGCTGGACAACGGCTTCGGTGGACTCGAGATCTACGCGGCGCTGCAGAACGCCTACTTCCATCGCAACCCGTTCGGGCCGCTGCGTCCGGGGCAACCAGTGACCGGGCGTTACCAGGCGATCACGGGTGAGTGGCACCACGGCGGCGGGCTCGACTACGGCATCGAGCTCGAGTGGTACGACACCTGGCTCAAGGGCGAGCACACCGGGCTGCCGACGCACACGGCGACGCCGTTGCATCTCTTCGAACGCAACCGCAGCTGGGTCAGCGCCGCTTCGTACCCGATGACGAACCACTACACGAGGCTCTACCTCGGTCCACACGGTCTGAGCCGAACGCCGGGTGGCAAGGGAACGTCGCATCTGGTGTGGGGACCGCCCACCGATACAGGAACGACGGTCAGCTATCGCTCGGCACCGTTGCGTCAGGGTGCGACGCTCGCCGGGCCGGCCGCTGTGACGGTCGCCGCTCGATCCACCGGGACCAACCTCGAGCTGATGGCCGACCTGTACGACGTGGCACCCGGCGGGTCGTCGGTTCAGATCACCCACGGCGGCCTGATGGGCACTCTGCGCGCACTGGACGGGGCGCGGTCGTGGCGCGACCGCAACGGACTGCCGATGCGTCCGTTCATGTCGCTGCGCCGCGACACCCCCGTCGCGCCGGGCGTCCTGACGCGTTACTCGATCCCGCTGCAGCCGACCGTGTGGTCGCTCGCGCCCGGGCATCGGCTGGAGCTCCGCTTGGCTACCCAGGCGGACCCGCAGACCTGTCTGCAGAAGCTGTCGGAGATCGAGGCGCCGGTGCTTGGGTGCGCGCCGCGCGCGGTCCATGTCGCCGAGCTGGCGGGAAGCTCCTACACGGTCTCGCTGACCGGCACTGGCGCATCCGCCCTCAGCGTTCCGCTGCTGCCGTACCACTCGCTGCCGGCGGCTCGCAGCGGCAAGACTCCGACGAGCGGTGGCGTGGCGCTCCCGAGCCAGTGGTGAGACGTCCTTGCTAGTGTTAGGCAGCAGGCGCCGCTAGCTCAGTTGGTTAGAGCAGCTGACTCTTAATCAGCGGGTCCGGGGTTCGAGTCCCTGGCGGCGCACCACGCACGCTATTCACCCGAATGACCTATTGCTTTTGGGTGTGGACAGCCAATCCGGTGGGCATCTCCCCGCCGTGACCGAATGGTCACAATCCTTCAGAACCACGCGGTTTGAAACCGCTTTCTTCGGCGTGCCCAGAGACGCCGAGAGGGAGATGCGCCATGAGCGTTTCAGCGGGGACGGGTGGCGTCACCACCGTCGGTGTCCTGGTCGGCGGGGACGCGCTCACACGGGGGGCCGCACCTGCCAAGGTCGTCAGCACACTTCCGTTCACGGGGGCTAGCCACATCGCGATCATGGTCGCGATTGCCGTCGTGCTTCTCGTCGTCGGGGGGCTGGCGGTTGGACTAGTCAGGCGCCCCGCGGACGGTGAAGCGCCGTAAGCCGTCGGAGTAGTACGACGGATCGAGTCCTCGTGTCAGCACCCGTTCTCACGGTTCACGAGCCAGTCACTGATCTGGTCCCGCCGCAGCTCGCTGCTGAGGACCGCGTCACGGCGAAACGCCCCCACTACCTGGTGCCGGTCCTCAGTCGAAAGCAAGAGGCGGTGCTGCGGCTACTGGTGACCGGATGGCTGTGCACCTCCGCACTCTTCTGGTTGTGGTGGTTGGCGCCCTCGCGCGGTGCGTGGACGCTGGGTCGGGGCGTCGGCACTGCGGCGATGGCATGGCTGTTCTTGCTCGGCGCATACTTCCTGTTCTTCGCCTGCCGGATCTGTCGCCCGAACCCCGCGCTGCCGTTCCCGGAGCTCCGAGTAGCGATCGTTGTCACCAAGGCGCCCGCCGAGCCCTGGTCCGTGGTTGAGAAGACGCTGCGGGCGATGCTCGCCCAGGACATGCCTTACCGCTATGACGTGTGGCTCGCTGATGAGCGGCCGAGTGGCAAGGCGCTGCGGTGGTGCCGCGGTCACGGTGTGCACGTCTCGACGAGGTACGGGGTCGCCGACTACCACCAACCGACGTGGCCGCGGCGCACCAAGAGCAAAGAGGGCAACCTCACCTACTTCTACGACCACTACGGCTACGACCGGTACGACGTCGTCGCGCAGCTCGACGCCGATCATGTTCCCTCGCCTACCTATCTGAGGGAGATGGTTCGGCCGTTCGCAGACCCGAGCATCGGCTACGTCGCGGCACCCAGCATCTGCGACGCGAACCAGGAGCAGGGCTGGACCGTCAACGGTCGACTGCATCGCGAGGCTTCCCTGCACGGCGCAGTGCAGGCCGGCTCCAACGGTGGCTGGGCGCCATTGTGCATCGGCTCGCACTACGCGGTGCGCACCGCCGCGTTGCGTGAGGTCGGCGGCCTCGGGCCGGAGCTCGCGGAGGACTACTCCACGACGCTGTGGCTCCAATCAGCGGGTTGGTCCGGCACCTTCGCGATCGACGCTGAGGCTCACGGCGACGGTCCGGAGACCTTCGACGACATGATCACCCAGGAGCTGCAGTGGTCCCGCAGCCTCGGCACGATCCTCACAAGATGGGCCCCACGCAAGTTCCGCACGGTCCCGTGGAAGGCGCGGACACGGATGTCGTTCGCGCTGTTCTTCTACCTCGTCCAGGGGATCGTCTGCGTTGCCGCGATCGCCCTGCCGCCGTACGCGGTCCTGACCGGTGTCGTCTGGGGCAACACGAGCTTCCTGCAGTTCTACCTGCACATGTGGTTGCCGTCGCTGTGCCTGATGGGGGCGCTGTCGTGGTTGCGCCGCTGCGGGGTGCTGCGCCCGGTCGGCGCGAAGCTGTGGTCGCTCGACATGGCGTTGTTCCAGCTGGCGCGCTGGCCGTGGACGACCTGGGGGTTCTTCCAGGGCATGTGGGCCGGGCGGAAAGCGGCGCCGAAACCATTCCGTGTGACGCCGAAGGGTCTGAACGGCGCCCGGCCGCTGAGCGTGAAGTACCTCTCGCCGCTCATCGCGCTCACGGTGGAGCCGCTCCTCGTCATCGCGCTTGCCCCGCACCCCGAGCGGGCGCTGGGAATGACGATCGTCCTGCTGATGCAGGCAGTGACGTACTTCCTGGTCACCGTGACCGTCGTCGTCCGGCACATGCTGGCGAACGCGCGCAGGCGGGGTGCCCGTCGCACCAGTCGCAGCCCTCGCAGGCAGCTCAGCTACGCGCGATGACGCGGTAACCCGCCGCGGAGCGCAGCGTGTTCTTGCTGATCTTCGCGGCGGTCACCCCGGACTTGATCGCCAGCGCCGGTGCGTGCGATGCCGACGTCGTCGTGTCGACGGTGTTGCCCGTCACAGTCACTGAGTGGACCTCGCCCGCGAGGGTGATCCCGCCGTACCAGCTGTTGTTGCCTGCGTCGCCCTCGCTGCTGTTCCAGCGCACGACGTTGCCCGTCGTCGCATTGTCCTGCCCTGCGTAGACCAGGTACCCCGCTCCGTCGTTGCCGGTCGATGTGTTGTGCTCGAGGGAGGAGTCGGAGACGTTCTGGTCGAGATCGAAGCCGTCGCCGTCGGCGTCGCCCCCGGTGCGGTTGCCGGTGGACGTGTTGTGAGCGATGCGGATTCCTCGCGAGTCGTAGGTCCAGATGCCGACTGGTCCCTCGGGGGCGACGCACAGGGTGCCGTTGCCACGCGCTGTCGAGCTCAGGATCGATCCGCCGTCGACACTCCCGAGCACGATCCCGTTCCCGGAGTTGTGCAGGTTGTCGGCCGCGTTGCCGAGGTTCCGGTTCGCGGTCGTGCGGACGACGCGAACGTTTGAGTTCGCGTACGACGGGGTGCTCGGGTTGAACGCGGGGCCGTAGGTGATCACTCCGGCGTCGCGGTTGCCGTTGGCGGTCACGTCACTGATCAGGACCTGGCCGAAGCCGGCGCCCGGGTTCGCGCCGCCGATCTCGACCCCGTTCTTGAACCCACTCGCCGTCACGTGGTCGATCGTGACGCCGGACAGACGGCGTCCCGCCGGCTCGTCGCTGTAGAGGTTGACCCCGCCGTCGCTCGCGAAGGCGGCGGCGTCGCCGACCAGGTCGAGGTCGCGGATCGTGATGCCGCCGACGTCGTAACCCATGACACCGGAGGCGCCCTGACCCAGGATCCGGGCGCGGCCGGTGCCGAACGAGCCGACGGTCACCCCGGTATCCCGGCTGTCGAGGGAGAGCGGGCCGACGAACGTCGAACCCCCCTCGAGCAGGACGGTGTCCCCGGCCAGGACGCCTGAGCTCGCCGGCCGCAGGGTGCGCCAGGCGGTCGCGGGGCTGTTCCCGGCGTTGGCGTCGTCGCCTGAGGCGCTGATGTAGAAGGTGCGCACCGACTCGGCGGCGACAGGGGCGGCAGTGGCGATCCCCACGCTCGCGGAGCCGAGAACCCCGAGGAGCACGAGGCCGACTGAGCCTCTTACCCCCCGCACAATTAACTATTCGGTTCGGGACCTCCGACCTTGATTACTCCATTGGGGTTATACCGTTCCTGCGCTGAGCGCGGATAGCAGAGGGGTGTGGACGCGAAATGCTGGAGAACGAACGGGCGCAGCTCGCTGCGGCGTGCCATCGGGTCGCCGCGAAGGGGCTCGTCACCGGCACTGCCGGGAACCTGTCGATCCGGGCGGGGGACCACGTGGTCATCACTCCGACGGGCGGGGTGCTCGAGGAGCTGACCCCGGAGATGATGACGGTGATCGACCTGGACGCCGAGATCGTCGAGGGTGAGCTCGCGCCGACCTCGGAGACCGAGCTCCACCTTCTGGTCTACAAGTCCTCGTTCGCGAAGGCCGTCGCTCACGCTCACGGTCTGGCCTCCACGGCTGTCGCATGCACCCACGACGAGCTGCCGGTCATCCACTACAGCCAGCTGATGCTCGGCGGATCGGTGCGCACCGCGCCGTACGCCACTTTCGGCAGCCCAGAGCTGGCGAAGAACGTCGTCGCGGCCCTCGAGGGCAAGACCGCTGCCCTGATGGCCAACCACGGCTCGGTCGCACACGGTCAGACGATCGCTGCCGCGTGCGAGACGCTCGAGATGCTCGAGTGGAGCTGCGAGCTCTATGCGCGGGCGCTCAACCTGGGTACGCCGAAGCTGCTGACGGATGAGGACCTGCAGAAGGTCATCGAGGCGGCAATGAAGCGCGGCTACGGCTCCACGAAGAAGGCCAAGTCGGACTAGCGCTCACATCCCGTCGGCGGCAGCCGATCGGGCGGTATGGCTACCGACCAGGGCCACCTCGCCGCCGCGCGGGCACCTGTCGCGAGCCGTCTGCTGATCAGCCGGACCTTGCTGGGGGTCTGGGGCGGTGGGACCAGCATCTACCTCGTCACCCTCGTGATCGCCCCTCCACCAAGCTCCGGGCTGGCTCCCGACTGGTTCATCGTCGCGCTCGGCTACTCCATGTTCCTCGGGTTTCTGGCGTTTCGCCGGAATCTCCCGACTTGGGCAATCGACCTCAACGGCTACGTCGGCGTCTTCTGCGCGTCGGTAGTCGTCGCGGCAAGCGGCAACTCGACGACCCCCTACGCGCTGTTCTACCTGTGGGTCACGGTCCTGTCGTGTCACTTCCTGCCGCTGCTGCGCGCGATCCCGCAGATCGGGTTGGTGCCGGTGGGCTACCTGTTCGCATTGCGCGCGGCCGGAGGACCGGTCCCATGGGTGCGGTGGGCATTGCTGAGCGCGACCGTCGCGGTGGTGGGCTTCAGCGTCGCGTTCCTGCGCCGCCAGGCCGAGGCACTTCTCGCGATCCTCGCGAGCCAGGCGCGCACCGACGCTCTCACCGGCTTGCTCAACCGGAGGGCGTTTGAAGAGGACCTCGACGCCGAGGTCGCCCGAGCTCAGCGCTCCGGCGCGCCGCTCACCTTGATCATGGCCGACCTCGACCACTTCAAGGCGATCAACGACCGGTGCGGGCATCCGGTCGGCGACCAGGTGCTGAGACAGGTTGCCGACGTCATCCAACAGCAGTGCCGGCGGGTGGACAGCCCCTACCGAATCGGCGGTGAGGAGTTCGCGATCATCGTGCCGGGTGCCGACACGTTCGTCGCCGGCGCGCTTGCCGAGCGGATCCGCGGCGCTGTCCGGACCGGGCTCGTGGGCTCGTACGCTCCCGTCACGCTGAGTCTCGGCATCGCCACCTACCCGGTGCACGCGGCCGACGCGAGGGCGCTCTCGGCTGCGGCCGACGCGAGCTGTTACCGCGCCAAGCGACAAGGGAGAGACCGGATCGTCGTGACCGCAGACGGCCTGCCGCGGCAACGATCTGGCCGCGGTGCTGTCACCGCCTAGAGGTCCCAAACCATTGGCGAGAGCGTTCCGTCGCTCATGAGCAGATCGAGCGGGCGCTGCTTGTCGATGTGGCCGATCAGGCCGTTGTAGACGTCGTACCCGAGCAGCTGCTGAAGCCGGGTCGGGAACTTGCGAGCAAGGTCTGCAGGCACGCCGAGCTGCTGGTTCTCCTGTTGCCGGATGAAGCCGGCGCAGTAGTTCATCGCGATCCCGTAGCGCCGCTCGTCGGTGCGGTTCGCGCCGCCCCCATGCCAGAGCGCGCCGTCCCAGACCAGGACGCTGCCCTTGCGCATCTCGGCGGGGACGGTGTCGTAGTCGCCGCCGTACTTCGGGTTCTCTCGCAGATGCGATCCGGGCACCAGGCGAGTGGCGCCGTTCGCGTCGGTGAAGTCGGTGATCGCCCACATCGTGTTGCAGACGATTGGCGCGTGCGGCTTCTCGAGCGGGATCAGGATGTCGTCGGCGTGGATCGGCTGTGCCGTCTCCTCAGGGCAGATCACGATCGAGGACAGCGAGGAGATCAGGCAGCCCGCGTCGAGCACTCCTTCCACCACCGGCAGGACGGTCTCGTGAAGCGGAATCTGCTGGTAGAGCTCGCCGTGGACCAGCAGGTTGTAGATCCGCAAGGTGCGGGCGCCCTCGAAGTCGTTGCCGGCCGGGACGACGCCCAGGTCGCGCTCCAACCGGTCGAGATCGTTCCTGATCGCGTCGGCGAGGTCGGCGTCGAACGCGTCCTCGATGATCGCGAACCCGTCGCGGCGCACCGCGTCGACGTACGTCGTAGAGGAGCTGTCAGGCGACATGGGAACATCCTCGTGGGCCGCTTCGGGTTGGTCCATGGGGATAGGGGGTTCGGATGCCAACGTCTGATCGGGTCATCGGTGCGGGCGCGTGGACGCTCGAGCACGGCCACCGCTTCCTGCTCGCGATCACCGGTGGCCGGTTCCCCAAGACGGTCGCCGGGATGAAGACCCTCGAGATCCATGTAAAGGGCCGCAAGTCCGGCAAGACCTTCTCCAACATGCTGACCACGCCGATTCACGACGACAAGAAGATCGTGATCATCGCGTCGAAGGGCGGATCGCAGGAGCACCCCGACTGGTACAAGAACCTGACGGCCAACCCGGACATCGAGGTCACCATCGATGGTGAGACGAAGCCGATGCGCGCGCGCACCGCATCACCCGAGGAGAAGGCCGAGCTTTGGCCGCAGGCTGTGAAGGCCTACAAGGGCTATGCCGGTTACCAGAAGAACACCGACCGCGATATTCCGGTTGTGATTCTCGAGGCTCCGGCGAGCTGAGGCACCCCACGCAAGAACCGGCCGGGGGCCAACCTGACGTTCGTGTCAGTGACCCGCTAACGTCCCGCGCATGGAACTGAACGAGACCCGTGAGCGGATCATCTTCCAGAAGGACGGTCCGATCGCTCGGATCATTCTGAACTGGCCTGAGAAGGCCAACGCCCAGGATGAGACGCAGGCCCGGGAGGTCGATGCCGCGCTGCGCGAGGCGGAATGCGACTACGACATCAAGGTCGTGATCCTCAAGGCCAACGGCAAGGGCTTCTGCTCCGGTCACATCGTCGCGAACATGCAGGAGACATACCCGAGCTTCGCCAGGGAGTCAGCGGTCCGCGGCAACGCGTGGCACGCGCAGGCGGATCTGTTCGTGAAGCCGATCATGAACCTCTGGGAGTTCGCGAAGCCGACGATCTCGCAAATCCACGGCTACTGCGTCGGTGGCGGAACGCACTACGGCCTGACCACCGACATCGTGATCGCCAGTGATGACGCGTACTTCGGCTACCCGCCGCTACAAGGCTTCGGCATGCCGTCGGGCGAGTGCTCGATCGAGCCGTGGGTCTTCATGAACTGGCGCCGCGCGGCGTACTACCTCTACACCTCCGAAACGGTCAACGCGCAGAAGGCGCTCGAGTACGGCCTGATCAACGAGGTCGTTGCGCGTGATGATCTCGAGGATCGGGTGGAGGCAATCGCGCGTCACATCGCCCAGGCTCCGCTCACCACGCTGATGGCGACCAAAGCCAACATCAAGCGGGCGTGGGAGCTCATGGGCATGCGCGTGCACTGGCAGAGCTCCAACGATCTCGTGACGCTCGCGTCGATGAGCCGCGACGTTCAGGGGCTGATCCAGCAGGTCATCCAAGGCGGCATGAAGCCCGCCGACATGGCTCGCAAGCAGGCGGCTGCGGCAGCAGGCGAAGAGGTCGTCGCGGACTAGAGATAGGTGAAGAGCACCATCTGGGTGGCATAGCCGACCGGCACGCCGTTCTCGTCCCAGAGCATGCTCTCGATAGAGGCCCATCCGTCGTCGGCCCACCTCGCCCGGTCGTGGCCGAGCATCCACTCGGTGCGCAGCGGCTCGAACAGATGAACCGTGAGGTCCGCGCTCGGCGCGAACCACGGCGGACCCTGGTTGCCGAGCCGCTCGGCGATGCTGCTGGGCATCCGGTCGGCGAGCGTGACGACGCCGAGTGGATCGAGCGAGCCATCATCACGCACCGGCGGCTCGTCGAACCGGAACCAGCTCGCGGTGTCGGAGCTGGTCGACTCGAACCGGTCCCACGGCCGGCCGCCGTACCCGACGCGGCCCTCCACCTTTTCCCAAAACGGAGTCGGGTCCCAGGACTCGACTCCGGGCGGCGGGGGATCGCGGTACGACGGGCACTCCAACGGCGGCGGCACGACCGGCATCGTCACGTCGGTGAAGGTCGGTCCCTTCCGCGACGTGCCGAAGACGGCGAGAACCGTGGCTCCGCTGTCGGCCCCGGCGTTGCGGATCTCGGACCGGACCTGAGTGGCGGTGCGGCCGCGCCGGAGCACCTCCACGGTGATTTCGAGCTCGCCCGGCGACACCGCTCCGGCGAACATCGTCGTGCAGGTGCGCAAGCGCAGCGCGGCGGCGTCGATCTCCTCCTCGGCGGCCCGAAGCGCGAACGAAGCGACGATTCCGCCTTGAGGGAACCGCACGATGCTCCAGCCGTCATCGAGGCTCGCGTCGTAGCGACCCGATCCCTGCGAGCGGACGACGATGTCGTCCGCGAACGTCCCCACCCAGTGATCGTCTCGTATCAAGCTGAATCCGCTGCCCGAATATCGGACTCGTTATCCGATGGCGGCCAGCACCATGTCGACCCATAGGGGGATGACGGTCTCGTCATCGACGCCGGGCTCGACACCCATCACATGCTTGGTGAGCCGGCCGGACAGCAGCGCACCCATCGCGAGGCTTGCGACAGCACGTGAACGCTCGGCCGTCATCGTCGCGCTCTTCGTACGAAGCCACTCGGCGAAGGTCTCGTGGGTGGATGCGATCACTGACTCGGCGGCATTGGTGAGCAGATCGGGTCGCCGTCGCGCCTCGCTCGCAAGGATCTGGAAGAGCTCAGACTCGTTGTCGAACTCAGCGAGTGTGAATCGCGCCACCACGGTGAGCTCGGCGCGCAGGTCGCCCAGGTCTCCGAGGATCGCGCGCACCTCTCGCAACGCGGCGATCCGTGCGAGGTGCTGGCGGATGCCCTCGACCAGCACGTCGTCTTTCGACGCGAAGTGGTGATAGAGCCCGCCGGCGCCAGGCGTCAGACCGGCGGCCTTCTCGATCTGGACGATGCTCGTTCCGCGGAAACCGTTCTGGCCGAACAGCCGCATCGCCTCGTCGACGATGCGCTCCCGAGTCGGAATCGTGACCCCGGTTGTCCCTGCCACGCTCCTAAGCGTATCGTGACTCCTGCTAAGTGAACACTTAGGAGACACGATGGCGACTGGCCGGGACGGCATCACCAACGGGCGACTGCGCCGCGCCGCCCCGCTGGCGAGCATGGCGGCCCGCGCTACGGGTGATCGCGTCATCGCCGCGCTGCGGCGTGACTCCGATCCTGACTCGGTTACGGGGCTTGCCCGCCGGGCCGACCGGTACGTCGAGGCGTTGGGGCGCTCGAAGGGCGCGCTCATGAAGGTCGGGCAGCTGGTGTCGTTCGTGCCGCTCGGTGCCGCGATCCCGCCGGAGAGCCAGCGCATCGTGCAGACCGCGCTCAGTCGACTACAGGCCCAGGCCCCGCCGATGGCGCCCGACCTCGCGGCAGAGGTGGTCGCCGCAGAGCTCGGTGCTCCCCCCGACAAGGTGTTCCGAGACTTCGAAGCAATGCCGTTCGCGGCGGCGTCCATCGGCCAGGTGCACCGGGCGACGTTGCCGGACGGTCGCCCGGTCGCAGTCAAGGTTCAGTACCCCGGCGTGGGCGAGGCGATCCGCACCGATCTGAAGAACGCCGAGCTCATCGCTGTTCTGTTCCAGTTCCTGCGGTCGGTGATGCCGGGGATGTCGCAGATCGACCCGAAGCTCGTCGCCGCGGAGATCTCGGAAAGAGTCACCGAGGAGCTCGACTACTGCATCGAGGCGAAGAACCAGCAGGACTTCGCCGATGCGTATCGCGGACATCCGTTCGTCCGTATCCCTGAAGTGGTTGCCGAGTTCTCGACTGAGCGGGTGCTCACTCAGGACCTTGCGACGGGGCGACCTTGGATCGAGGCACTCGATGCCGATCAGGACCTGAAAGACAAGTGGTCCGAGGTGATCTATCGGTTCGTCTTCGGTTCACTTCGCAGGTTGTGCCTTTTCAATGCCGATCCTCACCCGGGCAACTACCTGTTCGGTGACGACGGGACCGTGACGTTCCTCGACTTCGGATGCGTCAAGCGCTTCGACCCAGCGCAGGTCGCACTGATGCAAGACGTCGTCCGGGCCGCCGTGCTCGGAAACGGCGAGGTCATCCGGGACCGCTTCATTCGGAGCGGTCTGTTCGACGAAGCCACGGCGCCGTCGGGCGAGGACCTCCTCGCGTGGTGGGGGGCTCCGATGCGAATGCTCACCGCTCCGCAGCCGTTCAGGATCACGAGGGACCATGTGAGCGAGACGGTGCTCACGGAGTTCTCTCCGCTTGGCCCGTCGGCGGATGTCGTGCGGCGGATGCAGGTTGCGCGCGACTTCATCTTCATGTCGCGCGTCGATGTCGGGTTGATGTCGGTCCTCGGCGAGCTCGAGCCCACCGGTAACTGGCGCGGCATCTACGAGGAGATGGACCTCGCGGGCGCGCCATGTACGCCGATGGGTGAGGCTGACGCGGCCTTCTGGGGGGCCCGGAGCCCGCTACCTGCAGTGCCGGACTGGGTCTACGCCCAATGAGCCACGCAGCCGCTGTATGGCCGCTGTCGCTGGATGATCCCTACGACGACTATCGGCGGCTGCGTGAGCAAGGTTCGATCGCGCGGCTCGATGGTCTGGATGTCGCGATGGTGGTCAGTCATGGCCTCGCCGCCGAGATTCTGCCGTCGCCGGTTTGGTCTTCGGATCCGCGCAGCAGCCCGCAGCTCATGGAACGGGTCGGCGCGATCGCTCTAGGGGACTACGAGTTCGGTTCCGTGTTGATGAGCGATCCGCCCAGGCACACCTGGCTGCGCCAGGCGATCAGTGGGTATTTCACGCCCCGCAATGTCGAGCGGATTCGTGATCGCGTCGGGCAGATCGTCGATCTTGCGGTTGGTTCGGCTGACGAATCCGTCGACGTGATGGCAGACCTCGCCTATCCGGTTCCGATCGCCGTCATGTGCGAGCTCCTAGGGGCACCCGCGGATATCGCGCCGCTCCTGCGCGACCAGACGCCGCTCCTCGTGGCGACGCTCGATCCGCTTGCGGATGCTGCTGCGATTGAGGAAGGTGCAGCGGCCGGCCTCACTCTGATGCTCGAGCTGGTACCGCTGATTGCAGAGCGGCGATCCGCGCCGGGAGATGACCTGATCTCCGCGCTGCTCGACGACGAGGGTGGCCTGCCAGCCGAGGAGGTCATCCCGCTCACGTTGATCCTGCTCGCTGCCGGGCACGAGACCACCGCGAACCTCGTTGGCAACGCGGTCATCGCCTTGCACCAGCATCCCGACACTGCAAGAGCGGTTCGAGCCGACCGGCAGCTGATGCCGAAACTGGTCGAGGAGCTGATTCGTTACGACAGCCCGGTGCAGATTGCCAGTCGCATCGCGTTGTCCGATTGCATCGTCGACGGGATGTCGATCGCTGCAGGGGAGCAAGTACTTATCGGGCTGGGTGCGGCGAACCGCGATCCTGGCGTCTACGCAAGCCCTGACGGGATCCAGCTCGATCGACACATCCCGCACATCGGGTTCGGAAGCGGGCGGCACTTCTGCGCCGGTGCTGGGCTTGCCCGGGTCGAGGCGGCCGAGATCTTGGATCGTCTGCTCGATCTGCCGATGCCGATCGAGGAAGCAGCCCTCGATGTGCAGCGCGGGTGCTCGGCGACCTTCCGTCGCGTCGAGCGCCTGGTGATCGCGGGCTGACCAGGGTGGGGCTGGGTTGGACCCCGACCTCGGGCCGGTGTCCGAGAATCGACATGACGTGATCGTGTCGCGATGAAACGCTGACCGGTGGCCCGTCTGCACCGCAGACCATCGCGATCAAGGGATCACCGTGCTGCGCTCGACGCTTGCTGAGACCAAGCACGCGCCGATGCTGTTCGGGAGCATCTTGCTTGCCACGACTGGTCAGGGCCTGGTTCTGCCGTACCTCTTCATCTACCTGACGAATGTCCGCCATCTCGATCCGACCTGGGTCGGGGTGATCGGCGCGTGGATCGGGATCACGGGACTGGCGATCGCAGGCCCAGCCGGCGTGCTCGTCGACAAGCTCGGCTCGAGGCGCGTCTTCGTCGGACTGGCGCTCCTCGAGGCGTGCGGGCTCGGGTCGTACGCATTCGTGCACTCGGTGTGGCAGGCGTTGCTGGTGGCCACGGTTGGGTCGACAGGCGGCCCGGCCGTGATCGGGGCCTTCAACACGGTGATGGCGACGGCCACGCCCGAGGCGAACCGACAGCGCTTCTTCGGCGTCACCTTCGTCGCGTTGAACTTGGGAATCGCACTGGGCGGCCTGCTCGGTGGCCTGATTGCCGACGTTCATCGCGCCAGCTCCTTCGAGCTTCTCTACGCCATCGCTGGATGCACCGGGATCATCAGCGCGTTGATGATCGCCGGGCTGCGCGACATCGGTGACGTGGTGCCGCCTGATCCCGAGGAGCCGGCGCACGAGGGCTATCGCACCTTGCTGAGGGATCGCGTGTTCCTGCGCTTCCTCGTCGTAGGAATCCTGCTTATGTCGTGCGCTTACGGTCAGCTCGAGTACGGCTTTCCGGCCTTCTCGGCGGACGTCGCGCACGTATCCACGCGCGTGGTGGGTTGGGCGTTCGCGGCCAACTGCATGACGATCGTCTTCATCCAGCTGCTGGTGCTGCCACACCTCGAAGGACGAAGCCGCAGCCGATTGCTCGCGCTTGCTGCCACCGTGATCGTGACGTCGTGGGCAGTACTCGTAACCGGAGCCATCGGCGGGGGCGGAGGCAGAGCGGCGATCGCCAGTGTCATCGCGTGCGGGATCGTCTTCTCCCTCGGCGAGATGATGATGTCGCCGGTGATGTCGGCGCTGACCAACAGTCTGGCGACCGACGCACTTCGCGGCCGCTACAACGCCGTCGCATCGATGACGTTCGGCGTGACGTCAACGATCGGTCCCGTGACGGCCGCCCCGCTGATCGGCCACGGGTTGTGGGGAGTGTGGTTTGTCATCGTCGTCGCGCTGGGCGCTGCCGCCGCGATCGGTGCCCTGACGATGGCTCAGCGGCTGACGCCGGAGCAGGACGGGCTCATTACCGCTTCCGCCGAGGGGGTCGCAGGGTTGCGAACGGATCAGTGACGGACAGCTCGCGGCTTCGGAAGCGGTATGTCATGGCCGGCCGGCCACCGGCGTGCCCGGGCGCGCTGCGCCGGCCGGTCGGCTCGATGAGATGGCGCCGGTCCATCACGCGCGCGAGGTTGGTCTGCGCGACCGGGTAGCCAAGTGCGGCGCTGAAGATGTCGCGCAGCTCGGCGAGGGTGAACTCGTCCGGCGCGAGGGCATGGCCGACATTCGTGTAGGACAGCTTGGCGCGGAGCCGTTCGACCGCTGCGGTGATGAAGTCGATGTGGTCGAACGCCGTGGCGGGCAGCTCGTCGACCGGTTGCCACGTTGTGTCCGCCGGAAGCACCGGGGTCGCCGACGTCGGGACGATGCCGAGGTACGCCGTCGCCAGGACTCGACCACGCGGGTCGCGGTGCACGTTGCTGTGGGTCGCGAGCTGCTCGAGGTGCATGAGCTCGCGCACCTCGACCTTCTCGGCGAGATGCCGCGTGATGGCCGCCCGCAGCCGCTCGTGGGCGAGGACCCCGCCGCCCGGTAGCGCCCATCGCCGCGCGAACGGAGCCTTCGCTCGCTGCCACATCAGCACCGAGAGCCGACCGTCGCGGACCGACAACACCACCGCAAGGACCTCGTGCGGATAGGTCTGCCAGTCGGGAAGCGACCCCTCACCCGCCGCCCTTGCCACGCGAGGATGCTACGGTCTGTGCCAGGTAATCGTCTATCAGGCGAAAACCTCGAGGAGGCAGCGGTGACCACGACGCTGACGGCGGTGGAAGCAACGACGCCCGCGCCCGGATGGCGGGACGAGGTGCGCGCCCTGGCGCGCAAGCGCAACGCAGTCCTGCTCGCGCACAACTACCAGCTGCCGGAGATCCAGGAGGTTGCCGACCATGTCGGCGACTCGCTCGCGTTGTCGCGGATCGCCGCGGATACCGACGCCGCCGAGATCGTCTTTTGTGGCGTGCACTTCATGGCTGAGACCGCGAAACTGCTCTCGCCCACCAAGACGGTGCGCATCCCGACGGCCGCGGCCGGATGCTCGCTGGCCGACACCATCGACGCCGAGGCGCTGCGCGCCTGGAAGGCCGAGTACCCGGGCGCGGTCGTCGTCGCCTACGTCAACACCAGTGCGGCTGTGAAAGCCGAAGCCGACATCTGCTGTACGTCGTCCAACGCCGTCGACGTGGTGACGTCGATCCCCGCCGACACTCCCGTCCTGTTCTGCCCGGACCAGTTTCTCGGTGCACACGTGCAACGGATGACCGGTCGCACCAACATGCAGATCTGGATGGGGGAGTGCCACGTTCACGCCGGCATCAGCCCGTCCGACGTGCGCGATCAGGTCGCGAGCCATCCCGATGCGGAGGTGCTGATCCACCCCGAGTGCGGCTGTGCGACGTCGGCGCTCTGGCTGACCAGTACCGGCGATCTGCCGGCGGATCGCACCCACATCCTTTCCACCGGCGGCATGGCGGACATCGCGCCGACGTTGAGGCCAGGGACGGCGCTCGTCGCCACCGAGATCGGAATGCTCCACCAGCTGCGGCGGCTCAACGCGAACGTCGACTTCGTCCCCATGAATCCCCAGGCTTCCTGCAAGTTCATGAAGATGATCACGCCGGAACTGTTGCTCCGTTGCCTGCGGGACGGTCACGACGAGGTCGACGTTCCAGCCGATGTCGCAGCCGCTGCCCGCCGCTCGGTGGAGCGGATGGTGGCGATCGGCAACCCGGGCGGCGGGGAGTGAGCTCATGAGCGAGTACGACGTTGTCGTCGTCGGGTCCGGGGTGGCGGGACTGACCACCGCGCTCCGGCTGGCCGGGCGCCGCCGCGTGCTGCTCGTCACGGCAGGCGATCTGCGGTCCGGTAGCACCCCGTGGGCGCAGGGAGGGATCGCGGCGGCGGTCGGGCTGGATGACTCGCCGGTCGAGCACGCGGACGACACTCGAGTTGCCGGCGCCGGCATGTGCGACGACGACATGCTCGACGTCCTCACCAACGGCGCAGCCGAGGCAGTGGCACGGCTGATCGGCGACGGTGCCCGATTCGACTTGGGGTTTGACGGTCGTTACGCGTTGACGCGCGAAGGCGGCCATCATCGCGACCGCGTTCTTCACGCCGGCGGCGATGCGACGGGGGCGGAGGTGAGTCGGGCGCTCGTTGCCGCGATCGTCGACGCACCCGGTCTCGACATCCGCGAGAACGCCACCGTCGTCGATCTGCTGCTGTCCGCGGACGGTGGTCAGGTGACCGGACTCGAGCTGCGCAGCAGCGAATCGGTCGAGGCGGTTGCCGCGCGTGCGGTCGTCCTGGCGACCGGCGGGGTCGGTGGGGTGTTCCGTGCCAGCACGAACCCGTCCGAAGTCGCCGGCGACGGGCTCGCGCTCGCGCTTCGAGCCGGCGCGACGCTGGTCGACATCGAGTTCGTGCAGTTCCACCCGACCGGGCTGCGGGTCGAAGGCATCGGTCAGGTTCCGCTGATCTCGGAGGCGCTGCGTGGCGAGGGCGCCGTCCTTCGTGACGCCAAGGGCGACGCCATCATGCGCGGTCACCACCCGCTCGCCGACCTCGCGCCCCGCGACGTGGTCGCGCGCCGGATCGACGAGGTCGGTTGGGTCGGTCTCGACGCCACCGGCTTCGGGGGTGACATCAAACAGCGGTTCCCGACGGCGTACCGGATCTGTCGCGATCACGGCATCGACCCAACGGTCGAGCTGATCCCGGTCGGGCCGGTGCAGCACTTCCTCTGCGGCGGAGTGCGCACCGATCGTGACGGTGCCACTGACGTGGTTGGCCTCTACGCCGTCGGTGAATGCGCAGCGACCGGGGTTCACGGTGCGAACCGGCTGGCGTCGAACAGCCTGCTCGAGGGCCTCGTCTTCGGTGCTCGCGCCGCGGACGCACTCACGCTTTCCCTGCCTGAGCGTGCAGCCGGCGATGGTGAGAGTGCGCCGATGCCCGCGGTTGCCGACGAAGCGACACCGATCATCCGGTCGACGATGAGTCGCTACGCCGGCGTCCGTCGGTCAGGCCTCGGCTTGGCCACGGCGGAGGCGACGTTGCACGGCCTGCTGCGGCCCGCCGGTGATCCGGCGGCCACCGTTGCGGCCGCCAACCGGTGGACGGTGGCAACCGCCATCGTCGCCGCCGCAACCGCCAGGCAGGAAAGTCGTGGCTGCCACTGGCGTTCGGACTTCCCCGGCCCATCCGAGGATTGGCGTCACCGGATCGCGGTGCGTCTCGATGAGACCGGTCACCCGGTCGCGGGACCCGAGCGGGCGCTGGTGATGTCAGCTTGATTCGCGCGGCGACGAAGCGGGCGCTCAGCGACGCCGGCCTCGACCCCACTGACGTCCTGACCGTCATCAAACGGGGGATCGAGGAGGACCTCGGGACAGCCGGCGACCTCACCTCGAACGCCACCGTCGCGGCGGAGGCGCGACTGACCTGCCGCTACGTGTCCCGGTCGCCTGGCGTGATCGCGGGTATGCCGGTGCTTGCGGCGATCGTCGACCACTGTCTCGAGAAGGACGCGGTGCTGACGCCGGCCGTGTCGGACGGCGCCCGGCTGAAGCCGGGCCAGACGATAGCGACGATCGAGGCGTCCGCGCGCGGGGTGCTTGCGATCGAGCGACTCTCGCTCAACCTGCTCGGTCACCTGTCGGGGATCGCGACCGTGACACGGGCGTGGGTCGATGCGGTGGCCGGTACGACGGCGCAAATCCGCGACACCCGCAAGACGACTCCGGGCTTGCGTGATCTGGAGAAGTACGCCGTGAGGTGCGGAGGCGGCGTGAACCATCGACGTGGCCTGGACGGCGGCGTCCTGATCAAGGACAACCACGTGTCGGCCGCGGGAGGGGTGGCGTCCGCCCTCAAGCGGGTGCAGAAGGCCTATCGCAGCAACGACGTGTCGATCCAGATCGAGGTCGACGACATGACCCAGCTCTTCGACGCGCTGGCCAACGGCGCCGATTCGATCCTGCTCGACAACTTCAGCGACGAAGAGCTCGCCGATGCTGTCTCCTTCGTTCGGCGTACTCGTTCCGACGTCGTCCTCGAGGCAAGCGGCGGGCTCGCCCTGAAGCGTGCGGCGTCCGTCGCGGCGACCGGCGTCGACTACATCTCGGTCGGCGCGCTCACCCACTCTGCGCCGACCCTCGACATCGGTCTCGACTCCTAGAGGATGTCGGCGGCCCATGACGGCTGCGGGTCGCTGAAGATGTCAGGAAGGTCCGCGCTCACTTTGTCGGGGAACCTCGGCGCGCGCTTCTCGAGGAACGACGTGATGCCTTCAATCGCGTCGCGGCTGCGGCCCGTGGCGTGGATACCGCGCGAGTCGGCGACGTGCGAGCGGTACGGCGTCGGGTAGGTGAGGCCCCGCCACATCATCTGGCGGGCCAACGCGACGCTGATTGCTGAGGTCGACTCGGTCATCTCCATCGCGATCGACCGCGCCACGGCGACAACCTCATCCGCAGGGTGCAGGCTGCGGACCAGGCGACCGGCCAGGGCTTCTTCCGCGCTGAAGACCCGGCCTGAGTAGAACCACTCGGCGGCCTGTGACGGGCCGACGATTCGTGGCAGAAACCAGCTCGAGGCGGCTTCCGGCACGATCCCGCGTCGGCTGAAGACGAAGCCGAACTTCGCCGCCTCGCTTGCGACCCGGACATCCATCGGCAACGTCATGGTCAGACCGACGCCCACCGCCGCGCCGTTGATCGCGGCGATCACCGGCTTCTTGCTCTCGTAGATCCGTAGGCTGACCAACCCACCACCGTCGCGCGCCGCCTCGTTCAGGCCCTGGCCGCGCTGCTCGGCGTCAAAGGTCTGCCCGCCGGCCGACAGGTCCGCGCCGGCACAGAACGCCCGACCCGAGCCGGTCACGATGACCGCACGGACTTCGTCATCCGCGTCAGCGGCGTCGAAGGCCTGCAGCATCTCCTTGGCCATCACCGCAGTGAAGGCGTTCATCGCGTCCGGGCGGGAAAGTGTGATCGTCAAGATTCCGTCAGCGACGTCGTACCCGATCTCTGTGAAGTCGGTGATCATCGCGCAAGCATCGCAGTAGCGTTCCTCTCGTCATGGCGGTGTTCTCGGATCCCGGCCGCGCGAGGACGCGGGAAGCGGCAGTCACGCTGGCGGGGACGCTGCTTGCTTTCGGTTGCACCCTCGCGCTCAAGCACGGGGCCGGACTCACGACGAGCAGCGTTCTGCTGGCGGTGGTCCTGTCACTTTCGGTCGGACGCCAGCTCACTGACCGACACTCGCGGCACCGCTCGATGCTGCTGGGCTTCATCCTCCTTCCGTTCTTTGCCGTCGGCGCGACCGAGATCGGCACGCGGATGTTTACGCACCCGAACCTCGGCGACACGCTGTTCGTCGTCGGCATGTCCGGCGCGATCTTGTTGCGGCAGTTCGGCGAGGTCGGTCGTCGCGCCGGGACGCTCGTCTCGACCGCCCTCACCGCGACGCTGATCGCACCCGGGCCCGTCGTAGCGATCGGGCCGGGAGCGCCGTCGCGCTGGTGGGGCGCCATCGTCGCCCTCATCGCGTTGACTTCAGTCCGCGTCACGCGCGTCATCGCGGAACGCGCCGGCGCACTGCCGGTCAAGCCGGTCGAGGTTAGGCCGGCGCCCGTTCCGACACGGTCCGCGACAACCGGTCGTCCGTGGTACCGACGGGTTCCGGTGAGCACCAAGCTGGCGTTGCAGATGGCGGGCGCACTGGCCGGCGCTTTTGCCGCAGGACGATCCATGTTCGGCGTGCACTGGACATGGACGGTGCTGACCGCGTTCATCGTCAGCAGCGGCAGCCGAGGCCGTGGTGACGTGACCCAGAAAGCAGTACTTCGAGTCGCGGGCGCCGCTGGTGGAACGTTGATCGCGACCGCGCTGGCGAACGCGTTCCCCGCCCACGACGACTGGTCCGTCGTCACGATTTTCGCGGTTCTCGCTGTCGCATTGTGGCTGCGGCCGGTCAGTTACGCGTTCTGGGCCGCGGGCGTGACGGCGGCGCTGGCCCTGCTCTACGGCTTCTATGGTGAGCAAGGCAATCACCTGTTGCTCGACCGGCTGGAAGGCATTCTGATCGGCGCCGGAATCGGGGTCGTCGGAGCCTGGCTCGTGTTTCCGATTCGCAACGTCGACGTGATCCGCAGGCAGCTCGCGATCGCCCTCGGGGCGATCGCGGCGAGGCTGCAGGGAGACGAGCCGGTCTTCCCGCCCGCGACGGTCGCCCTGATCCGGGAGAGCACTCACAGCGCCGAGCTCACGGCGAAGTCACTGAGCTGGCTGCGGGTCTTCCCGGTCCGGTGGCAATCACCCTTGCCGTACGCCGCAGCGAGCCATGCGCTCGCCGGTTGCGCAAGAGCGCTCGCGGCGTTGCCGGATCACCGGCTTGCGCTGTCGGCCGAAGCCCAGCATCAGCTGACTCGTGATGTGACCACTGCCCGCAAGGCGCTCGCGGCTGACGCGGCGCGCGATCAGGTCGTGAAACTGCCGGCGGTCAGCAAGCGGATCGCCGCAGCGATCGGGTCGGCGAAGCAGGGCTGATACGTGACTCCATCACCCTGCGGCTTGCAGAGACTTGTGCTCGATGAAGCTGATCTTGCCGTTGGCTTCGAGGATCGCCCAGCGCAGGTCTGCGAACGACATGATCTGCTGTTGGCGCATCTCTTCCGCGAGATCGGCGGGAGTGAGGCGATGACGACGGAGGTTTCGCTCCACCAACTCGCCGTTGTCGACCAGTACGACGGGTCCGCCTTCCAGGACAAGGCGGAAGAACCGGGAACGGAACCCCAGGTAAGCGGCTCCGACCTGCATCACGGCGAATGTGGATACGACGATGACCGCGCCGGTGACCGAGTAGTCGTCCTGGGTGAGTCCTTGCTGGATTGCGTCTCCCATGACGATGAGCAGCACCAGATCGACTGCCGTGAGCGACGACAGCTCCCGCCTTCCGACCGCCCGCATGACGAAGACGACGAAGCAGTACAGGATGATTCCGCGGAGCGCGAGGTCCATCAGATTGCTCCCATCACGGCACGATCGTCATCGTTCGCTGGAGCGAGACAATCGGCTGGGTGTCGCTCAGAACGGTCACGACTTGATGGCGTCTACTGACGCTGGTCGGGTTGACCTGGTATTCGAGATACTGCACCCAGGTCTGCCCTGGCTGCAGCGAGCCGATGTCCAAGACCAGCGAGCCGTCCGGCCCGCTGGTCTCATTTGTTGGGCTCGGCTCCATCGTGTTGATCGTCATCCCGTCGATCCACCCTGAGCTCAGCACCAGCTGTGTCTTGGGCAGGACGGTCTTGGCCGTGACGGAGATCCGGACTTGATAGAGCAAGCCGGGCCGCGCCGCGTCCGGCGCGCGAAGCTGCAGGTCAGCCCCTTGCGATGAGGCGAGGGCGGTCGTCGCGCGCTGTCCGACGACGTTGCAGAGCGCCACGATGACGACAGCAGTGAGCAGGCACATCGCGCCGCGGCGAATCCACGCCCCGACGCGGTCCCAACGGTCGTGCGCGGAACGCGTGGATTCGATCGGTTCTACAGCGTTTGCCATTGCATGCGGGAGATTCCCGGCTCCGCATGCGGCAAACGATCTTCGTGGCGGCTTCGCTCGACCTATCCCGCAGCGAGTTGGAAGGCCTGGACGCCGGACAGCGGAGACAGCGGCGACTGTCCGATCGTTCGTTGCACCGTCGGCGGTACGGCGAGACCGAGCGCCTTGTACTCGAGGTCGGTCTCGTTGGTCCCGGTGCCGAGGTAGATGGACGAGCCGCTGACGACCGCTGTTGACGATGGCGGGCCGAGCACGGGTCCGACCCAGAGTGGCAGTCCGGTCTTGAGGTCGAGCGCGACGACCGAGCTCGCGACGGTGAGCGGCACCAGTGCGATGTCGTTCACCACCGACGTCGAGGCGTACGTCGGCGCGGCCAGCCGATCGCTCCACAGCACCTTGCCGGTGTTGGCGTCGAACGAGTGGACGTTCTCGACCGCGCCCGGCCAGTTTCCGCCGTTCTTGAACGGAATAGGTATCGCGGTTCCGCCGACGATCTGGGTGGCGGTGCCGTTAGCGTTGGACGCGACAGCAAGTGAGCCGATGAAGCCACCGACCGCGAAGCCCTGTGACAAGTTGCCGGGGGAGCCGTCTTCGGTCTGCCATAGGCCCTTGCCGGTCCGGGCGGTGCGGGCGAAGTAGATCGACGCCTTGGAGCCGTCACCGGCGACCGTCTGGCCGTGCGCATTGCGGAAGATGTTGACGGAGGCCCCGAAGTCGTCGTCGAGGTAGGCCTCGTTGAGACCCGCGTTGGACGATCCCTGGTGCTCGGCCGGCGCGTAGCGCCACAAGAACTTGCCGGTGGCCGCATCGACTGCCATCAACGACTCGGCCCAGTTCTGATGGGCAGCGCGTGCCTGCGCGGCGTTGTCGCAGTTGCCGACGCCGTAGATCATCACGCCGGTCTTCGTGTCGACGGCGGGCGATGACCACACGTCGCCGCAGCCCCACCCCTGGCCGGACCCTTCGGTCAGGCCCTTGCGGCCGTAGTACGTGCGGTTGGTCTCGGCGTCGCTCTTCCACAGCGGCTTGAACCGCCATCGGCCCTCGCCCGTGGGGAGAAGCCGCAGTGCCACGACGCCGGTCCGTCCGACGCGCTTGTCGTTGTGGACGTCGAGGCCGACGAAAATCCGGCGCTGCAGATGTCCGTGGACCCGGACGTCCGCGACCGCGGGAGACGACTCGATCTCGACGGTCGGCGGGTTGGGGCCCGACTGCTGCTTCTTGCGCAACGCTGGCTTGCGCGGGTCCAGCTCGATTGATGCGAGCAGCTTGCCGGTCCGGGCGTCGAGCGCCCACACCGAGGAGCTCCCGCCGAACACCACGGCCTCTTCCGACTTGCCGTCGCCGGCGTCGAACGGCTCGACCGCTGCACTGGACACGATCTGCCCGAACGCGACCGGGTTCGTGACGTTGATGTCGAACGTCCACTGCGGCTTGCCGGTTGTTGCGTTGAGGGAGTAGAACTTCCCGTCCCACGCCCCGACGTAGACGCTGTTGCCCACCACCGCGGGGGAGGCCGTGACGGAGTCATTGGTGTGGAAGAACCACTTCGGCAGCATTGTCGCGACGTTGGACGAGGTGATTGTCGAGCAACCGGGCGCGGCGGAGAAGCTGTGGTTGGCGCCGTTGCCGTACTGACGCCAGTCCGTACAACCGCGCGGCGCCGACGGCGCTGAGCCCGACGCGGCCACCGAACCCGCTGAGACGACGGCGAGCGTGGCTGCGCACACCCCGAACCTGCGATTCACGAAACCAACCTTCGACGCCGGACCCGTCCTCACCTACACAACGCGCGGGGTGACATCCGGGATACTTGGAGCACAGTGATCAAGTATCTCGGCTCCAAGCGAACCCTCGTTCCCGTGCTCGGCGAGATGGCGCGTGCGGTGGGAGCAAGGACGGCCGTCGACCTGTTCGCCGGCACGACCCGGGTCGCCCAAGAGCTCAAGCGCAGTGGTCTTCATGTCACCGCAGTGGACATCGCCACTTACACGGAGGTACTGGCGCAGTGCTTCATCGCCGCCGACGCTGACTCCGTCGACCAGCAAGCGCTCCGGACGGTGCTCGCCGAGCTGTCGGCGCTCCCCGGCGAGCGCGGCTACTTCACCCGCACCTTCTGCGAGGACGCCCGCTTCTTCCAGCCGAAGAACGGTACGCGGGTCGACGCGATCCGTACCGCGATCGAGCAACGCTACGCACGATCGTCGCTGTACCCGATCCTGCTCGCCGCGCTGCTGCTCGCTGCCGACCGGGTGGACTCGACGACCGGAGTGCAGATGGCCTACCTCAAGCAGTGGGCGCCGCGCTCGCACCGCGATCTCGAGCTGCGACCGCCGGAGCTTCTCTCGGGTCCGGGCAGGGCGGTTCGAGGTGACGCACTCGAGGTCGTGCGTGACCTGCCGCGGGTCGACCTGGCCTACATCGACCCGCCGTACAACCAGCACCGTTACTTCACCAACTACCACGTGTGGGAGACGCTCGTCCGCTGGGATGAGCCGGCGCACTACGGCGTGGCGTGCAAGCGGCTCGACAGTCGCGATGCCGAGACGAAGAGCGTGTTCAACCGGCGCCGCGAGATGCCGGGCGCGCTGCGGGACGTGCTGACCCTCGTCTCCGCTGACGTGGTGATCGTCTCCTACAACGACGAGGCGTGGGTCACGCCGCAGCAGATCGCTGACTGGTTGCGTGAAGCAGGGCACGCCGACGTTCGGATGCTCGGGTTCGACAGCAAGCGCTACGTCGGTGCTCAGATCGGGATCCACGACCCGCGCGGCCGGAAGGTGGGAACGGTGTCCCACCTGCGGAACACGGAGTACCTCGTCGTTGCCGGCTCGAAGGATTCGGTCGAAGCAGCGGTTCGGCCGACCCTTACCCCGACGTCCGCGGACGCGGCCGGTGCACGACTTTTGGCTTGACGTAGGAGATCCCGAGTCCGAGCGGCATCGGACGCTCCTTGCCGTCCGCCGGGTACGTGCGCTGGCTCAGGGTGTCGGAACTCGGTAGCTTCGCGAGCATCTCGGTCGAGCCGGACCCGTCGACGTTGAACGCCTTGTCGACTCCGAGCTGCGCCATGAAGGCCGACATCTGGTCGTTGTCGAGCCCGTGCAGCTTGGTGCCAGGGTGGTCTTCGACCTCGCCGATGACGAAGGTCTTGCCGTGGTCCGCGATGCCATACGCCGTACGCGCCGGCTGGCTGGTGTTCGCGCTGTCGCAGGCGAAGCCGGTCCGCGCCTTGCCGTGCTGCTGCACCAGCTCGACGCCCACTCCGTACGCCTGCTCGAACGGCCGTTTCGTCGTCGTACGCACCTTTCCGGCCAGCCCTGTGGCCGAGCCGGGCGCGAGCGAGGACAGCCATTGAGTCGCGGTCTGACCGTGGGACATGACCACGAAGCCGTTCTTCGGCACGCGAACATCGCGGCCGGCGTTGGCGCCGAGCTTCGCGCCGACCACTTCGCGGGCGGTTGCCTGCCAGCCGGCTGGGACCGTCCGCGCACCCCAAGCGCTGTTGTACGCCTCGATGCCGTCCTTGGCATCGCCCTCGTTGATCCCGGCGATGTCGTGGGCCTGCTTGCCTGCGAACAAGGTCGCGGCGAGGTGCACGCTGCCGGCCTGCGCGGTCCCGGTCGAGGTGAAGCCGATCACGCGCTCGTGCCGGGTCGAGATGACGAGCGGCTCACCCCTGACGATCAGCGGCTGCGTCGGGGCTCCGGTGGCGAAATCGAAATAGCCGGTGTTGACGGCTGCGACGAGATGGGCGTGACCCGCTGCCAGCCGGCTCAACGGGGTTCGCTGCGCGATCGCGTGACGCAGCGGTTGGATGGAGACACCCGGCTGCGTGACGCTGATGCGCAGCACGTGCATCTTCACGACGCCGCGACTGTCAGCTTTGGTGCCTTCGGACAGACTGACGCCTGGCGCGAGCTTGTGGGTGTGCCAGGTCGCGCCTGGCACCAAGGACTCAGCAGCCGGACAGTCATGTCCCCATTGCGCCGACGCGGCGCTCGCGACAGGCGCGATGGCCAGGCCCGCTCCGAGCGCCGCCGACGTGAAGATCGCAACTCTTCGCACGACCGGGATATCGGATTTCGAATGTCCCGGATACGGGCATCTTGGACTTCGCTTGCGAAGATGACTCGAAGTGACTACGCGCGCTTTCGTGCCGGCGCGAGATTTTCTTCGACCCGAATCCCGCTGAGCAGCGTGACGATGAGGTCCGCCACATCGGTGCGGGCGATCGGGTCCTCCGCGTTTGCGGCGAGGAAGAGGCAGGCCTCGCTGAGCGAGCCGATCAGCATCACTGCCAGTGGGCGCAGCGGTTGACGGGTGATGACGCCGGCGTTCATCGCCGTACGTAGTGCGCCGCGCAACGCGACGGTGCTGTAGCGGGTCTCGATCTCGCGCGCGGTCTCCCAGCCGAGCACGCCGCGCGCGTCGACAAGCACGATCTGGCGGACGGCGGGGTCGGAGTGCGCTTCCACCCAGAGGCGGCATCCGGCGATCAGCGCCTCCCAGGAGTCGGGCTGGAGGAACTCAGCGACAGCGGCATCTGAGACCTGCAGCTGGACCTGCTCGAAGACCGCCTTGAACAGCGACACCTTGTCGGAGAAGTGGTGGTAGAGCGCACCCTTCGTGACACCGGCCCGCTCGACGATCTCCTCGGTCGATGTCGCGGCGTACCCCTGTTCGCCGAACAGCTCGCGCGCCGCTGTGAGCAGCGCATCGCGCGTCTCCGCCGCCTGCGCGGCCCGCTTGTCGGCCCTCACCGTCGCCATTCGAAGAATCCTCGAAGATCCGCTTGACATACATACCGGCGGTATGGACTAATGCGTACCGACGGAATGTGATTGACGTACTGACGGTACGTTAACACACCCGGACCAACAGAGAAGACCACGAGGAGGGGTAATGCCGAAGTTCGTGATCGAGCGGCCGCTGCCGGGCGCGGGCAAGCTGTCCGCGGAGGAGCTGCAGGGAATCAGCCAGAAGTCGAACCAGGTGCTGGCGGGCCTCGGACCGGAGATTCACTGGCTCCACAGCTACGTCACCGAGGACAAGATCTACTGCGTGTACCACGCGCCGGACCCGGACATCATCTTCGAGCACGCGCGTTGCGGTGGCTTCCCCGCCGAGACCGTCACGAAGATTTCCGCGGTCATCGACCCGTCGACCGGCGACAACTGAGTCGGGCGACTGAACGCATGGATGCACCCGGCCTTCGAGCAGCGCAACAGCCGCTCAAAGACCGCTATCGCGAGGATCCCGCTGCTGCGGTGGTGACGCTGCAGGCAGCGGGGTCACTCGCGGAATCCACAGTTGCGTGCTCAGTAACGACGGGCGCCGCGATGGTGGAGGCGGGTCTTCACCCCGCGACCGGCGGAGACGGGACCCTCGCCTGCTCCGGTGACATGCTGCTGCAGGCGCTCGTGGCCTGCGCCGGCGTGACGCTTAGGGCGGTCGCGACCGCACGTGGTATCGACGTCGAGGGCACGGTCCGGGCGGAGGGCGACCTCGACTTTCGCGGGACCCTCGGGATCGACCGAGACGCTCCGGTCGGCTTCAGCGACGTGCGGTTGCTCTTCGACCTCGCCTCCGACGCCCCGGCGGAGGACCTCGACGCGCTGATCGAGACGACGCGCCGCTACTGCGTCGTTTTCCAGACGTTGGCCGAGCCGCCAAAGCTGTCGATCAGAAGGGCGTCACTACCGCGAGAGTGATCGGCAGCAGGTACGCGCGCGATGCCGCGTCTCCCACGTTGCCGACGCCTGGCGGCAGGATCAGCTGGTTGTCCGCGGCATCGACCTCGTCCACCGCGGTCGTCAGCGTCGCGTTGTCGCTTTCCGCAAGCAACAGCATGTGCTGCCCGTGAGTCGCGACGTCTCCCTGCAGGTAGCGCACGTCGCCTTGCGGGCTGAAGTGCGGATCCGGTGCGGGGTCCGGCCGCTGCACCTTCTTCGACGGGTCGAACGTCACGGTGCCGCGGATGTTGTATGGCGTGCCGTCCAGGTTGTGGTTCCAGCATCGACGCGGATACGCGACTGAGCCGCGATACGTGCGACCAGCCTCGTGCACAGCGCCGTGGAACCGGTCCGCCGGTGCGGGCGCCGGCGTGACGGCGACCGGCTTGCCGTCCACGTCGGCGAAGCCCCACGTTGTGGGCTCGTCCGCACTCCGCAGCTCGACGTGGGGACCAGGGTTGGCTCCGGTCCCATCGTCGAAGCAGGAGTCGTCGACGTAGTACGGCTCCGCGACGAGCGCACCCTGTGCATCTCCCGCAGAAAGTGGCTGGTTCTGCGAAAGGCCCCACTTCTCGACCATCGTCCCGGCCGGCCCCGTCATCTCCTCCCAGCCGAGCACGTCCGGCAGCACGCCGGAGTACGTGACATCCGGCAGGTTGATCGAGTCGTAGATGCAGGCATCTGAGTCGCAGGTGTCGTTGTTCGGGTTGCCGACCGTGATCGGCTTCCCGCCGGTCAGCTGTTCCTGGAGCCGGCCGAGCTTGTCGTTGCTCGATTCTGAGATGCCGTCGGGACCGACGTGGACGTCAGTGTCGCCGTACAGCACGGGGTTGATGCCCGTTACCGGCACGCCCCTCGGGTTGTACGGGTTGTAGTAGCGGGTGACAGCACCCGCCGCCATGTCCCACTGCGAGTAGATGCCGTCCAGCGGCGGGATCGGGTGCACGCGAACGCCGAAGTCGTGGACCATCGTGTACGCGTAGAAGATGTCGGTGCGCGTGACGTTCGTCCCGGAGTCCGAACCCCATGTCACGCGGATGTCGCGCACCGGACCCCGCTTGATGCCCATCGTGATCGACGAGCCACCCCAGTTGTTCTGCTCGTCCTCGTAGCCGCAGCACGGCGTCTGGCCGCCGGGTGACTGCTGGAATGCGCGTGCCTTGAACCGGTCGACGATGCTGCGCCCGTAGTTGCTGCGGGTCAGACCCCTGTCGTTCTTCGAGACCTGCAGGTCGTCCATCACCCAGCGGCCGTCGAACCGGAAGCGGTAGCGCGGCGTCGTGACCGTGGCGTTGTCGACGGTGCGGCGCTGCACGTAGGTCTTCGGGTCGAGGACGACGTCGTGGTGGGCGTTGTAGCGGAAGCCCTGACCGATCACGGCCTGGCCGTCGGGTGTGCACACCGGCCCATAGCGGGCGTTGCCGTAGTCGCCGTAGGAGCTCTGCGAGTAGACCAACGTGTTCGCGTCGGCATCGGGGGTGTAGCGAACGTACGGCGAGTTCTTCGCGGTGTAGCGCGACCGGACCGCCCACGTCCTGCCCTTCGGTGCGGACTGCATCACGTAGGCGTAGCGAGTCTTGCCCGACGACGGATCGACCACAGTGACCTGGTTCGCCGCGACGATGCCGCGTGGCAGCTTCGCCGATGCCGGCGCGGCGCCGCGGGCGTCGCGTGCCATGAACGCCAGCTGGTCACTGTTGATCAGGCCGTGGTTGGGGTCCGGCGTCGGGTCGGTCATGCCTCTGGGAGCCATCGCGTTGCAGACGATGCCCGCTTGCGCGAGCTGGTGCGGACCGGGCGGGATGCACCCCGGCGTCGCCGCGCCCTTCCCGGCAGCACACCGCTTCGGCAGTGGCCGGTTGCTGTATCGGAGGAATGGCTCGTAGTCGAACTGGTAGGTCTGGAACTCGTCGGTGCCGGAGTAGACCGCGAACCCCGACGCGTTGTTGGAGATGTAGTGATTCCACATCTGGTCGACCTGGAACGGGATTTGCACGAAGCGCTTACCGGTCCACGCGTACCCGCGCAGGCTGTTGACCGGGACGCCCGTGCGCAGGGTGCGCACCGGTAGCTGGCTCGGCTGGAAGCAGCTGTGGTCGTTGTGGAACCGGTCGACGTAGCCGTTCACGTCGGGCTTCGGTGCCTCCTGGTAGCAGGAGCTCCGCAAGAAGGCCGGCAGGTCGCCCTGGGTGTTGGCCACGCCGTAGTAGTTCGGCGGCTGCGGTACCCGAGCCGTGACTTCGGGTCCGCCCGACCAAGCGGGGAAGTCGGCGCCGGTCAGTACGACGGGCTGGGTCGCGAAGCTCGACACGTCGGCCGAGCCGGCGGCGTGCTTGGTCGCGGGCGCGGCTGATGCATGGGCCGGACGGACGTGGGTCCTGCCCGGTGCGACGGCGGCGGCCGTTCTGACGGACGCGGTGGCGAACAGGACTGTGCCGACCACAACAGCGGTGCGCTTCACGTGATTTGGTTCGCCGCGCGACGCGCGTGGTCCTGCGCCGCGGCTAGCTCGGCTCCAGTGGACGCCGCCTGGCGGCGCGGCGGAAGAACCAGAAGAGGAGCAGCACAACCGCGGCCGACGGCACCGCGATGATCACTGCGATCTGCGCACCGTGGCTCGACCCGGAGGTCCCTGCCGGCAACGCCGGCGTGGGCGTTCCCGTGGGTGTCGGCGACGCCGTCGTCGGAGGCCTGGTCGGATGCGCCGACTTCGACGGCTTGCGGGTCTTGTGTGGATGCGTCGGGTGTGACGAGGGGCTCGACGTGTGATGCGACCGGTGTGGCGTTGGCCGGTGGGAGCTGCTTGCGCTCGACGATGCCGAGGGCGCGTTGGTTGGCGTCGCTCGCACTGTGACGTCGGCGGAGCGCGGAGGGGCGAACGCGATCGTGAAGGAGTTAGACACGTTCGGGTTGGGCAGCAGCACGATGCCGCTCGCAGCCTCATGGGCCGGGAAGGTCAACGTCATCACCTCGCCGTGACGACTGAAAACCCCGCCCACCGGCTTGGCGCTGGAGCGGTACGACGGTCGTGCGGACCAAGGCTGCGGTCCGCCGGTCTGCCAGTGGCGGGTCGCCGGGTAGGCGACGACTGCCGGCTTGCCGACCCGCTCCTGGTTGGAGACGTGCAACGTGATGCGGACGAACGACGTCGGGTCGGCGACGCTGAACCGCAACGCCGACTCCGCCTGCGGCCCGGTCGGCGAGGCTGCGACGTAGAGGCCGTTCGATGGGACGCCCGGGACGGGGATGAGCCCCGACACCGGCTCGGGCTGCCACCAGTACGCCGCCTCGGGATCACCGTTCGGCGCTGCGCCGGCGTAGATGCCGGCCGCGACGACGCAACCGAGCGCAGCCGCCGCGACGGCTCCCCAGCGGGCGACGGCGGCAGCCGGGCCCCCCTCGGCTCTCACGCCGTTATCTTGCTACGGTTTCGCGCCTCGACCACGTCCGGCGGGCTGTGGGTCGGCGCCGGATTTCCCGCCCACCGGGTCGGCAAGGCGAACGACCAGCATCGCCACGTCGTCGCGGAGCGCTTCGGGTCGCATCGTGGCCAGCAGCTGGTCGCACACCTCGTTCGTCGTTCCACGCTGTGCACTCGACGACATGGCCAGCTTCAGATCCGCGATCAGGTCGGTGAGTGACTCGCCGGGTATCTCGACCAGCCCGTCGGTGTAGAGCAGAAGGGTTGAGCCGGCACGAATCGGAACCGACTGCTGATCGCGGGGGGCTTCGTTGAGCGCCGGCGCGCCCAGCAACATCGAGGCTGCGTCGTCGAGCTCGACCACACCGCCGCCGGTCACGTGCAGCAACGGCGGTGGGTGTCCCGCGTTGGCGAAGACCAGCTGCCGCTCGCCGTCTGCCCCGGCCGGCCCCAGCACGCCGTAGAACACCGTGACGAGCCGATCGGTGTTCAGGCTGGTGACCAGGTTGTCGAGGCGGTCCAGCACCTGCGCAGGCTGCTCACCGGCGATGGCGTGCGCGCGGAGCGCGGTTTGGACCCGCGACATGAGTACAGCGGCCTCGATGTCGTGACCGAGAACGTCGCCGACCGCGATTCCGATGTGGTCGCCTTCGAGCTCGAACAGGTCGTACCAGTCGCCGCCGACCTCTTGGGCCGCCGAGCCCGGCAGATAGCGAGCCGCGATCTCGAGGCCGCCGATCGTGGGCAGCGACGGCAGCAGACTGCGTTGCAGACCCTCCGCGATCTGGTGCTCGGTGCGATAGAGAGCCAGCGCGCTGCGCCGGCGTCGTGTCTCGATCTCGACGACGGTGGCGAGCAACACCGACAAGAGGAGCCCACCGCCTAGGGCGAGCCATGGCGCTTTGGCGGTGGTGGTCCCGACCAGCGGATGGATCGCGTGCACCTGAAGCAACCATGGAGTTGCGCCGGCGAGCACCGTCACCGATCGGACGTCGCCCTGAAGCGGCAGGTCGGTACGGGTGGCTACGAGCGCTTGCGTCGGGTTAGGGGTTGGCGCGTCGTACAACGCCGTGTCGAGCTCGTGGAACGGCGCAGTGCTCGCCGCCTGCGGCGGGCTCAGGTCGCCGAGGATGATCTGCAGGTAGAGCACGGTTCCGTCGGGGGCGATGGGTGGGCCGAGTGCGAAGCCGAGGGTGCGGTTCGCGCCGGCTCCCATCACCGGCGTGGGCAGCACCTTGCCGCTTACCCCAGCCCGGTCGAGGGTTGCGGCGACGGATCCGGCGAGGGTCTGGCCCACCTGGTAGGCGGGTCCGTTCACGAGCTCGACCTGATAACCGGCTGAGGTCTGGCGCAGCAGAACGAGGGTGTCCTTGCCCTTCGAGTCGTTCACCAGTGCTGCGCTCGCTCGACGGAAGGCGGCGGGGGAGTTGTCGGTCGCCTGCATGACCCGACCAACCGTCTCGACCTGGCTCGACAGCGAGTCGACGGCTTCCTTCAGGACCAGGGCGACCTCGTTCGCCCGTTCCTTCAGGAGCCGGTTCTCTTGGTGGTGGACGGCGCCGCGCACGGTCAAGGACACGACGACGGTCACGCCTAGCAGCACCACCAGGGTGGCGAGGCTTAGCCACCCCCATCTCCGCCTCATGTCACCCCCGTGATCTAGGCGTTGCGTTAGTACACCCCACCGGAGGAATCAATTTCGGTCAAATGGTCTAATTCATCCGCTAGCACCAACGAGAACGTCTTGATCGGCGGCGGCTTCTCCCCTCTGCTTGCCGCGCGCAGCCGCTCGACGAGAGCCCGGACGTACCACTCGCGGAACAGCCGATGGGACGGCGGTGCTGCGACGGTGAGCAGGCGGGCTTTGCGAGCCTGGCGATCCGCCTCGTCGAGCGCGGCGAGGTACCGCAGTCCGGCTGTGGCGGCAGCGACCGGCAGGTGCAGCGTCAGGTCGGTGAACACGTCGCCGCGGCGAGCCGCATCGAGCGCCTGACGCTTGATCTCGTTGCGTGCCTCGGCGAAGTCCTCGGTGACGCGGGCGAGCAGCCCGATCGTGTCCGACGGCAACCGCTCGGCGTCGTCGGACGGCGCTTGCATCAGCGTGATCTCGCGCACGATGTTGTCGATGTGTGCCTTCGCTGCCACCAGCAGCTCGGTCGGCACCCAGCCCAAGTGGATCTCGTAGCGGGGATGCGGGTCGCGTCCGCGCCAGGTCGCGCGCATCGCATCCAGGTCCATCCGCGCGATGCGTCGAGCGGTCCGTCGCCTTGGCTTGCCGAGCTCGGCCCAGACGACTTTGCCCTCATCTGCCGGCTCGATGCCCCATGCGCTGGTCAGGGACTCGACCACCGCGAGACCTCGGCCGGTCATGCCCTCCGACGCTCCACGGCCACGTAGCGGCATCGAGCGCCCGGCGTCGACCACCTCGATCCGGACCCGGTCGCGTCGGCCCCGGAGCCGGAAGGAGATCGGCGGCTCGCCGTGCAGCACGGCGTTGGTGACCAGCTCCGTGACCACGAGCTCCGCGTCGGAGGCGATCTCAGCGGGCAGGCTCTGCAACGTCGACGTGGTCAGTCGGCGTGCGGCCCTGACCCCGTCGAGCCCCGGATTCACCAGGAGCTCGGCAGATTTGCTCACCGACCCCGCCGTCCCTTCGAGTTCCGGCGAGGGCATGCCCGCTCAACTCGTGCCTAAGCACGCCGACTGGCGGCGGTAAACGGGGCCGAATGGAGTAATGGCCGCCTCAGTCGAAGCTGCGCCACGTCTCCGACCGGTGCGAGCCGACGCTCGGCCGGCTGTAGTCGCACACGCCGCCCGGGAAGATGGCGTGCAGTCGCCGCCACTCGGAGGTCGTGAACGTGGCGTGGTACGCCGAGCGCAAGGGAGCGGTGAGCCGGCACTTCATGACGTTGTCCTGCATCGGCCCGCCGGCCGCTATCCGGGGGTCCGTACCGTGCGCGAACAGACCTCGGCATTGGTCCCATGACAGGACCTGCAGTCCGATCGTCCAGCACTGGTCGGCTGCGCCGTCCGGCCGAGCGGCGGCGACCTCGGCGGCAAGACTGCGACCGGTGCGGTCGGCCTCGATGTTGGCCAGCCAGGCGTCGAGCTGGTTGAACGCCCGTGCCGTCACGCTGGGGTCCTGGGCGTCCTCGCCGAGCTCGAACCACAGTGCCTGGTTGCGATGCCCGCCAGTCGCGGCGTCGAGGCGTGCGCGTTGGACGTAGCTGTCGATGTCGAGATGGATCTCCTCGTTGTCGTGCCCGCGCAAGTCGATGATCGGCACGCCGGCTTGGGCGTGCGGATCGAGAACCTGGCCGGTCCGGTAGGCGACATCGAGCGCTTGCGGGTCAGCGACGCTGCGGGCGGCGGTGCGGTTCCAGTCGATGCCGAGGCCGCCCACCTCCCGGTTGAGCGAGAGGAACTCCGGCACCGTGATCTGGCCGGCGTTGAGCGCTGTCAGCCCATACTGCACGCCGACGTTGTCGAAGGGCCGGTTCGCGAAGCCGTGCCCGATGCGTCGCTCCGGCGATGTCCACACGTTGCGCGGTCGCTGCCCCCAGATCGCGCCCTGGTAGTCCTGCAGGGTGCACCGCGCGCCGCCCGGGTTGGTGTCGGCGTCGTACACCCAGGTCGTGTCCGAGTTGCTCGTGCAGCTCGCCGCGCGGCTCGGGTCGAGTAGCGATTGCGCGTAGTCGGGAACCTTCGCGCTGACGCTGCCTTGTGCCCCGTCGAAGAAGCCTCGGCAGGTCGTCGGCTCGAGGAAGCCGGTGACGTAATCCTGTTTCGCCGCCGACCAGTCCCCGGGGTGTGCGTCGAAGACCTTGTCGAGCAGGTGGCAGTCCTCGGCCTGCTGCACCACCTGCCAGATGTCAGGAAAGCTGCACATGAGCAGCGTCCCGTCGACCAGCCCTGGGTAGTTCGACGTCATCGCGTTGAGGATGATCGAGCCGCCCGAGCAGCCTTCGCCGAGCGTGTAGCGGATCACGCCGTACTCGTCGACCAGCCGCGACTTGATCATCGCGAACGCCTCCGCGGCGACCACGGGGTTGCAGTTGTTGCCGAGTACGTCGAGTGCACCGGTCACGACGGCGAAGCCTCGGCCCAGCGCATGCGCGTCGAAGACGGTGAGCGGCTTCGCTTGGTCGTGCCAGGGCCGGCAGTCACCGCCGATCTCGACGTCGACCTTGTGGTTCCACGCCGGTGGCGGGGACCACGGTGTGTACGACTGCTTCGGCGTCGCAAGCACTGCGATCTGGTAGGTGTCACGATCGACCACGCCGGTCTCGACCCGCACGATGTACGGCACCGTCACGCCCTCGTCGGTCGTCGTGCGTGCGATCGATCCAGGTGACGGCGGGTCCTGCACGTTGTAGGCCACGAACTGGCTGGACGACGGTGGCGCGCCGACGCTCGGGTGGTTTCCGACGCCGGCCGATCCGGACGGCAAGTAGTAGTACGCGTAGTGCGTGGGCACGAGACAGGCAGCGCGGTTCTCCCGCGTCGGCTGGTCGTTGCAGAACCACGGCATCACCTGCTTGCCCGCGAACATCGGGCCGCGGTCTGCGTAGTCGGTGACCCGCACGGACGCCCTTCGCCCACTCGACAGAGTGGCGCGAAGGAGGTGGGTGCCTGGTGTCAGATGAACGAGACCGACCAGTGCGGCCGAGCCGCGCGAGAGGCCGACGCGGTTGAGTGCCGGCACGCCGGTGAGCAGCCCCTGCACTCGGTCGGCCGTGAGCTGATGCGTGACGTCGTGACTGCCGAGCGTGACCTCGACGGACGCGAGGTCGGATCGTGTGGGCACGACAACGGCGACGAGCGCCTTCGGTCCGGAGATCCAGGCCGGCTTGCCGGACAGGACAACGACGCGGAACGGTCCGGTCGACGCAGCGGCGGATGGCGCAAGCGAGGGTACGACTGCGGTGGCAGCGCAGCCGGCGAGGAGCGCAAGGATTGCGCCGATGCGTCTGATCAGCCGGCACCGCCCTCGTAGCTGATCGCCCAGTCTGCGGCGCGTTCGCGTTGCGCCTTCATAATGAAAGATGACGATCGAGCCGTCTCGTTGGTAACGGGCAACCCGCCCGTCGACGTGCACCTTGAGCATCCGGCTACCCGGAACCGTGGACCGACAACCGCCACGAATGCTGCAGCGGCAGCCGGTGTCAGCCGTGGGAGGCGCACAGGGCGACGCCGAACACGTGATGGCGAGACGACGTGGCGACATTGGTCTCCTGACACCCGAGCGGGACGTCGCGGAACCTGTGCCGGCGGACGTCCCAGTACTGGTAGGCACGCTCGTCGATCGGCACTGCCACGTGCCGCGTCTGACCGGGCTGGAGATACACCTTCGCGAACCCGGCCAGGGTCTGCGGGGGCTCGGGAACGTGCGGTCGTGGTTCGACGCTGACGTACACCTGCGGCACCGCCCAGCCGGCGCGATGACCGACGTTCGTCACGTTGAAGTGTGCTTTGCCGCCCGCCGTACCGCGGAAGTGCGAGTACTTGAACTTCGTGTACGACAAACCGAAGCCGAACGGGTAGGCGGGCTTCAGGTGGTGCTCGTCGTACCAGCGGTAGCCGACCATCACCCCCTCGCTGTAGTGCGCGGCGAGGAAGGCGGGGGACTTTGGGTTCACCGTCCCGGGGTACTGCGCCGTGCTTCCCGCGGTGGGCAGCTGGCCGGGGGAGCGCGGGAACGTCGCGGGCAGTCGGCCGCCGGGATCGACGTCGCCGTATAGAACGCGCGCGATTGCGGTGCCGCCGTCCTCGCCCGGATACCACGCCTCGAGAATCGCGGCGACGCTGTGACGCCATGGCGTGAGCACCGGCGCGCCGGTCTCGAGCACGACGACGGTCCGCTGGTTAGCTGCGGCGACCTGCTCGATCAGGGCGTCCTGGTTGCCGAAGGCTGCCTGACTGGCGAGCGGGGCTGGTGGGGTCTGCTGTCCGCCGGTGCAGGTTGCGCGGAGCGACATGCAGAGCTTGTCGACGCCTTCGGACTCGCTGTCGGCGGCGACGACGATGACGATGTCGGACTTCTTGGCGAGTGCGGCGGCCGCGACCGGGTTGCTGCCGTCGTCATAAGTCACGGTGTCGCCCGCTTGCTTCGCCCGGGCCTGGATGCCCTGGAGCGCGGTGGTCGTGAACCACGGCTTCACCTGTGACGAGCCGGCGCCCAGGATGTACTGGTTCGCGGCCGGGCCGATGACGGCGATCTTCTTGTCGAGCTTCCGGCGAAGTGGCAGGACGCCCCGGTTGCGAAGCAGCACGGTGCCGCGCTCGTCGGTCTGGTCCGCGACGGCAGCGTCGGCCTTCACGTTGTCGAGGTTGATGTCCTTCGGCCAGGTGGGGTGGTCGAAGAACCCCCAGATGAAGAGTGCTCGCAGGGTGTTGAAGGTGATCGCGTCGAGCTGCTTCTCGGTGATGACGCCCGCGGCGAGCTCGGCGTCGACCTCGGGCGAGGTGTAACAGGTGCCGAGGATGTCGATGTTCATGCCGGCGGCGATGTCCTGGTTGGGCTCGTGGCACGCACCGGCGTCGGAGAAGACGAAGCCTTTGAAGCCCCACTGCTTCCGCAGAACGTTGGTGAGGGTCAGCTTGTTCGCGCAGGAGTAGACCCCGTTGACCTGGTTGTACGAGCACATCACCGACGCGGCGTGGCCTTGCTTCACAGCAGCCTCGAACGGTCGCAGGTAGACCTCGTGCAGGGTTCGCTCGTCGACGACAGCGTTGACGATGAATCGCCCACCGATCACACCGGTTCCCGGCGAGACGCCGAGTTGACCCTCCTGGTCGTTGGCGACGAAGTGCTTCGGGTCGGCCATCACGCCCTCGGACTGGAAGCCGCGGACCCAGCCGACCGCCATCTGCCCCGCGAGGTACGGGTCCTCGCCGTACGCCTCGAACGTCCGGCCGCCCAGCGGCGTTCGCATGAGGTTGATTGTCGGTCCGTAATCCGCGTCGAAGCCCCGGTGCCGGACGCCCCTGCCGACGGTCTTGCCGTAGGTGTTGGCCATCTTCTTGTCGAAGCCGGCGGCCAACGCGATCGAGGCGGGCATCGCCGAGGCCTTGGCGCTGCCCGACCCGATGCCGCCGGGCCCGACGGCGCCGTCCGTCGCTGTCACGGCCGGCATTCCGACGTCCGGCGAGCCGTTTCCCTGCAGCAGCCCGACCTTGTCCGCCTGCGACATCGCGGCGAGCAGCAGGTGCGCCCGCTTGGCCGCCGACAGCTCGGTGTTGCACCAAGGATGTGAACCGCAACGCGTGTGAGACGACGACTTCGAACCGGCAGAGCGCGCCACGGCGGGTGAGCCGAAGGCGAGCGATCCGCCGGCAAGCAGCGACGTGACCGCGACGGTGGTCGCCAGTAGCCGGGTGCGCACGGAGATCATTTCGCCGTGCCTCCACTGCCTCCTATACGTCTGAGCGATGACTTCCGCGGCTCGGCGTCGTCAAATGAGGCATGACAGCGATCACGCCGTACCTATGGTTTGCGAACGACGATGGGCTCGCGGCGGCCACGTTCTACGCCGAAGTGCTGCCGAACTGCCGGGTGGTGCGGGATGACGGGCTCACCGTGGAGTTCGAGCTCGACGGCCGGACCTACGTCGCGCTCAACGGCGGGCCCCACTTCAGGCTCAACGAGGCGTTCTCGCTGATGATCACGTGTGAGGATCAGGCTGAGGTTGACCATTACTGGTCTCGCCTGCTCGAGGGCGGCGGCGAGGAGAGTCAGTGCGGCTGGCTCAAGGATCGTTTCGGGGTCTCCTGGCAGGTCACCCCGACGGCCTTGCTCGAGGCATTGAGCGATCCGGATCCGGAGCGTGCCGAGCGCGCGCGGCAGGCGATGTTCACGATGCGCAAGATCGACATCGCCGCGATCGAGGAGGCCCGAAACGCCTAGATAGGCCAATATGTCCGCCATGGCAGATAAGCAGGTCGAGGTCTCGACCGAGATTCACGCGGACGCTCAGAAGCTGTACGACCTCGTCGCCGAGCTCACCGAGATGGGCAACTGGAGCCCCGAGAACACCGGTGGCCGTTGGATCGGCGGGGCGACCGGTCCGGCCGTGGGTGCGAAGTTCCGCGGGAGCAACCGTTCCGGATGGCGCCGCTGGTCGACGACGGTGCAGGTCACGGAGGCTGACCGCGGCAAGCGCTTCTCGTTTCGCGTGACCTTCGCTGCCGTGCCGATCGCCGACTGGGCCTACGACTTCAAGGACACCGGCACTGCCACGGTGGTCACCGAGACCTGGACCGATCTCAGGCCCTGGTGGATGGAGAAGGGCTCCGCTCCGGTCATGGGGGTGTGGAACCGGCCTGAGCACAACCGAGCGAACATGGAGGCGACGCTCGAGGCGCTGAAGCGCGGCGCCGAGGCTGCTCGCTAGATCGATTGATGACCCAGCGACGGTACGGCGGCGCGGCGCTGATCGCGTCGGCCGGATCCGGGCTCAGTGCTGCCGGCGATCTGTACGCGCTCGCCGGAGACACGATGCTGGCCGGGTTGCAGGGGATCGTGCGTCGCAGCTTTCCCTGGCGAGAGGCGATCAGCCAGGCGTGGTTCATCGCGAGCGTCTGCGTGCTGCCCGCGATACTGGTCGCGATTCCGTTCGGAGTACTCGTCGCCGTCGAGGTCGGCTCCATCGCGCACCAGATCGGCGCTGACTCCTACACCGGAGCGGTCGACGCGCTCACGATCGTGCGCGAGGCCGCCCCCCTGGTCACCGCTTTGATGATCGCAGGTGTCGGCGGCTCCGCGATCTGCGCCGATCTCGGAGCCCGGAAGATCCGCGACGAGATCGACGCCCTCGAGGTGATGGGCATCTCTCCGCTCGAGCGGCTCGTCGCGCCGCGACTCGCTGCCGCGATCGTCGTCACCTGTCTGCTCAACGGGATCGTGCTCTTCGTCGGCGTGACCGGCGGGTTCTTGTATGAGGTTTGGGTTGGCCACGGCACGCCGGGCAGCTTCCTGCGGACCTTCACCGAGTTCACCCAGTTCAGTGACCTGGTGGTCGGCGAGATCAAGGCCGCTGTCTTCGGCGTGATCGCCGCACTCGTCGCCGGCTACAAGGGGTTGTCCGTCAAGGGCGGCCCGAAGGGCGTCGGCGATGCCGTCAACCAGTCCGTCGTGATCAGCTTCCTGCTGGTGTTCGTCGCGAACACCGTGATCTCGCAGATCTATCTGATCCTCGTCCCGCCCCACGGGCCATGACCACACAGCGAGCGCCGCTGGCACCGCCGAGAGCGGTGCGACGCGCAGCGCGAGCAGGTAACCGCGTCGTGGACGCGCTGGAAGAGCTGGGCAACCAGCTGGTCTTCTACGCGCGCGCTCTGGCGTGGCTGCCACGGGCGGGCGCCCGGTACTGGCGTGAGGTGCTGCGGCTCGTCGCGGACATCAGCTTCGGTTCGGGTGCGCTGCTGGTCGGAGGCGGCACGGTCGCCGTCATCTTCGCGCTGTCCTTCTTCTCCGGCAGTGAGCTCGGCCTGCAGGGGTTCAAGGGGCTGCAGATCATCGGCCTCGCCCCGTTGTCCGGAGTGATCTCCGCCTACGCCAACACCCGCGAGATCGCGCCGATCGTCGCCGGCGTCGGACTCGCCGCCCAGGTCGGCTGCGGTTTCACCGCGCAGCTCGGCGCGATGCGGATCTCCGAGGAGGTAGACGCCCTCGAGGTGATGGCCGTCCCGTCGGTGCCCTACCTCGTGTCGACGCGCATTCTCGCCGCGTTCACTGCCGTCGTACCGCTGTATCTCGTCGGCCTGTTCGCGTCCTACGTCGCGACCGAGGTGGAGGTGGTCTACCTCAACCACCAGTCGAAGGGCACCTATCTCTACTACTTCCACCGGTTCCTTCCGGTCGAGGAGCTCTTCTACTCATTGGTGAAAGCCGTGGTGTTCGCGGTGATCGTCACGCTGGTCCACTGCTACTACGGCTACACCGCGAGCGGCGGACCGGAAGGTGTCGGCCGCGCGGCTGGTCGCGCCCTTCGCGCGAGCATCGTCGCGATCGTCATCGTCGACCTGATCCTGACGTTCGTGCTGTACGGCGCGAACCCGTCAGTACGGATATCCGGATGAGCCGCGCTCGCGCGGCGGTCGCCGGGCTGCTCTTCATAGCGATCGTCGGCGGCATGTCGGTGGTCGGCGTCGCTTACGGCTTCGGCGCATTCTCGACGTCGAAGGTCGTGACCGCGACGATCCCGCAGGCCGGCCCGGCGCTCGGACCCGGTTCGGAGGTCGAGTACCGCGGGGTTCTCGTTGGCGAGCTCGGCAAGGTCGAGCGCACGCTGCACGATGCGGTTCTCACGTTGAAGCTCGACCCGGGACAGGTGTCGAAGATCCCCGAGGGCGTCACGGTGCGGCTGGTGCCACGCAGCGTCTTCGGCGACCTGTACGTCGACCTGGTCCCACCGGCGCACATCACCGCCCCGTTGCGGCTGCCTGCGCACCTCGTGGCGGACACCTCGACGCCGACCGTCGAGCTCAACGAGGCGCTCGACGCGGGATACCGACTGCTCACCTCGGTGCAGCCGAGCGAGCTCGACGCGACGCTGACCGCGATCGGCACGGCGCTCGACGGTCGTGGCGCCAAGCTCGGGCGGCTGGTCGATCAACTCGACGACTACACGGCGCGGCTCGCACCGCACACTCACGATTTCATCCACGACCTCACGACGGTCGGCACGGTCGCGCAGGAGCTCTCGCACGACGCGCCCGACCTGCTGCGGACTCTCGACAACGCGATCGCAACCTCTCAGCTGTTGGCCACCAGCCAGCCGGACATCGCAAAGGTGCTTGCGCAGGCGCCGCCGGTGGCGGCGAAGACGCAGCTGCTGATCGAACAGAACCGGCGCAAGCTCAGGCGGCTCGTGCACTTGCTTCGGCCGGTGGCGCAGGTGCTGCGAAGCCACAACGCAACGTTGATCGAAGGCGTGCTTCAGCTGCGCGCCTTCCTGGTCGGCGCCGCGACTGCGCTCGGCTTCGGGCCGTGGCTGAAGGTCGTCGTCGAGCCCGACCTGTCGCCCGTCGACAGCAAGGGCTACACCGCGGCCGACTGCCCGCGGTATCCGGGAGCCTCCGGCCCGAACTGTCCTGGGGTTCACCGATGAGCATCAGGCCGGCGGCTATCAAGCTCGCGTTGTTCGTCGTTTTCTCACTCGTCCTCACGCTGGTCGTGACGAACACGGTGACCCGCCCGCTCGGCAAGTCGACCTACACCTACAGTGCGCTGTTCACCGACGCCTCCGGGCTGCGAGCCGGGGACGAGGTCGACATCGCCGGGGTGCGGGTCGGCAAGGTGACGGGTCTGCGGCTGTCCGGCGACACGGTGTATCCGGACGGCCGGAGCTATCCCGACGCGGCCGTCGTGACGTTCAAGGTCGACCGGGCGCAGCGCTTCACGACCGGTGCCCGCGCCGTCATCCGTTACGAGGACCTGCTCGGTGCGCGTTTCCTCGCGGTGGAGCAGACCGCGCCGTCCACAACCACGATGCAGGCCGGCGGCGTCTTCTATCCCGACCACACCCAACCTGCGCTGTCACTGACGGCCTTGTTCGACGGCTTCAAGCCGTTGTTCGATGCGCTGACCCCAGAGCAGGCAAACCAGCTAGCAGCCGATGTCGTGTCGGCGTTTCAGGGCTCCGGCGCGAGCATCACGGCGCTCTTCGACAACATCGCTCGGCTGACTGGGAACCTCAGCAAGCGTGACGCGCTGATCGCGCAGGTCGTCGACAACCTCGACGTCGTGCTGAGCGGCGTGGCCGACCACAACGGCGACTTGAAGACCTTGATCGACGAGCTGGCTGGACTGACGCGAGGGCTGTCCGGCGACCGACAACGCATCGGAGATGCGCTGTCTGGGGTGGACGCAGTAGCGGCGTCGCTGTCGGACCTGCTTCGCAAGGGCGAGCCGGTCCTGCACCACGACATCTCCGACCTGTTCCTCGTCGCGGGCACCTTGGTGAAGAACCAGAAGCTGCTGGCTGCCGCTGTCGAGGCGCTGCCCGGCGCAGCGGCCGCGTTCACCCGAAGCCTCGGCTATGGCACCTGGCTCAACGGCTACGTGTGCGCCGACACGGTCCAGACCGGGAAGCTGATCGTGCCGGTCGTGGTCAATGGAAAGAAGTGGCACTCCGCCGTTTGCCGATCCGCCCCTGTGGGAGCGGGCGGATGAGACCGCTGCGATCGAGGAACCCGCTCGTGCTCGGCGCGGTCGGCACGGCGGTGCTGGTCGCAATCCTGCTCGCCGTAGTCGTGCTGCCGAGAGTGCCGGCGCTGTCGTCGGATCGCCACTACTCGGCGAACTTCGCCCAAGCCGCCGGCCTGTCGAGCGGGGACGAGGTGCGGGTGGCCGGTATCCCTGAGGGCAGCGTCACCGGGGTCGATCTCGACCGCGACGTGATTCGGGTCAGCTTCACCCTGCCGAAGAGCGTTCACGTCGGCGCGGAGACGACTGCCTCCATCGAGGTCGCGACCTTGCTGGGGACGAAGTACGTCGAGCTCACCCCGGCGGGCGCCGGTGAGCTGTCGACCAGCGAGCCGATCCCGGTATCACGTACCAAGGTTCCCTTCGACTTGGCAGACGTGACGAATGGCCTTTCGAACACCGTCGGTGGTCTGGACATCCCTACCCTGCGCCGCGCTCTACGGACAGTCAGTACGGCGTTCGCCCACACGCCAACGGCAACCCGACGGCTGCTGAAGGGGATTGCCGGGATCTCAGACGTACTTGTCTCGCGCCAATCGCAGCTGCAGCAGCTGCTGGTCAGCTCGCGAGATGTCACGGCGACGCTCGTTTCGCAGCGTCACACCCTTGATGCGTTGTTCACCGATGCCGACGCCGTCCTTCAGACCTTGCACCGGCGGCGCGACATCGTCCACTCGCTGCTTGTCGATGCGACAGCGCTGGGTGACCAGCTGACTCACCTGATCCACCACAACGCCGCGACGCTCGGACCGCTGCTCGAGCGCCTGCACGTCGTGACGTCACTGCTCCGCAAGGACGATCACGTGCTGGCTCGCGCGATCGAGCTGCTTGCGCCGGCAAGCCGCGGGCTCACCAATGCGACTGGCGACGGCCCTTACATCGACATCAACCTGCCGTACTTGTTCCTGCCCGACAACGTGCTGTGCGGCTTCTCGATAGCCCAGGGTTGTCGATGATGGAGCACCGCTGATGAGCAGGGGAAGAGTGCTCCTGGCAGCTGCGACAGCCGCGATAGCGGTGATCGCGGCAACAGCCCTCGTCGTCGCGCTCCACGTAGTGAGCGGCGGGTCGCGGATCCACATCACGGCGTACTTCAACGAGAGCAACGGCATCTACGCCGGAAACCACGTCGACATCCTTGGCCTGCCGGTCGGCAGCGTGAGCTCGGTGATGCCGGAGCCGTCGCGGGTGAAGGTCGTGCTGAGCCTCCCGGCGGACACGAAGGTCCCGCTCGACGCAGAAGCGTTCATCGTCCCGCCGTCGGTCATCAGCGACCGTTACGTCGGGCTCAGCCCGGCCTGGAACGGCAGCGGTCCGACCATGCCGGATGGCTACGTCCTGCCGGTCAGCCGCACCCACGAGCCGGCGGAGTTCGACCAGCTGGTCGGCTCGCTGACCACGTTGTTCAACGCGCTCGGCCCGAAAGAAGCCGGCGCGAAGGGCGCGGTCGGCCGGTTGATCAAGGTGCTGTCCGAGAACCTCGACGGCAACGGGCAGAACATTCGCGACAGCATCGAGGGGCTGTCGAGCGCCACCACCGCGCTCACCGCTGACGGTGGCGCGTTCGCGGTGCTGATCAAGAACCTCGACTCCTTGAGCCAGAACCTCGCCTCTCGGACCGCGAAGATCAGCTCGTTCGAGGCAGACCTCGCCGCTGCCACGGAAGAGCTGGCGAAAGAGCGCGGAGACATCACATCGGTGGTCGACAACCTGTCGACCGGGCTGCTCGCTCTGGCATCCTTCATCCGCTCCCACCGCGACGCGCTGCACGGCGACGTCCACGACCTCGCGATCGCGACCAGCGTGCTGCTCCGCCATCAGCGCGCGCTGATCGAGACGCTCGACAACCTGCCGCTCGGCGCTCAGAACCTCGCCCGGGTCGGCCGCAACGGCGCGATCATCGTGCGTCACGCGGACGTCGGGCAGAGCTACGTGATCAACAACCAGCTGCGAGCACAGATCTGCGCAGCGCTCGGGCCGGTCTGCAACCTGCTGACCGGAGAGAGGTCGGGAAGCCAATCGCAGTCGACCGGCCTTGAGAAGCTCTTCGGAGCACAGCGATGAGGCGAGATGTTCGAGTGGCGATGCGCCGCCGCCACAGAGCGATCGTCATCGCCACCGCGCTGGCCGCCGCCGGCTGCGGCCCCGGCCTGCAGAACTTTTCTGTCGGCCGCAGCGTGAGCGGCCCGTCGTACGAGCTGACCGCCGTGTTCGACGACGCGTCCGGGCTGCCCATAGGCGGCCGGGTCGAGCTGCGCGACGTCGAGATCGGCAAGGTCACCTCGATGACCACGCACGGCTTCAAGGCCTACGTGCACCTGGTGATTCGCAAGGAGGTCAAGCTCCCCGAAGGAACCAAGGCGGAGCTCGCCCTGACGACGCCGCTAGGCGAGGAATACGTCAACCTGATCGCGCCGGCTGGTCGGAGGTCCGCCGACTACCTGCCCGACGGCGGGTATCTGCAGGACGGCGCGACGATCACGGCCAGTGATACGTCGCGCTCACCAGACGTCGAGAGCCTGCTGTCCGCTTTTTCCGCGGTGCTGAACGGTGGTGGGATCGGGCAGATCTCCACAATCGTGCGGGAGCTCGACGCCGCGTTGCACGGCAGGGCGGCGACCGGAAAGGCCCTGATCGCACGGCTCAACAACGTGCTCGGTCAGCTGAACGCGCACTCTGCAGCCATCGACGACACGCTCAGAGCGGTGGCGAATCTCTCCACCCAGCTCGCCGCACAGCACCGGCTGATCATCCGCGCGCTGAAAGAGCTGGCGCCCGGCATCAAGGACCTGCACTCCGACACGGCTGGGTTCACGGAGCTGCTGACACGGCTGTCGACGCTAGGCGAGACGGCGACGCAGGTCCTCGACTCGGTGCAGGGAACGCTGCTGACCGACCTCGACGACCTCGCCCCGACACTCGACACCCTCGTCTCGCTGCGAGGCAAGCTGGGGTCCACGCTGCAGGGGCTGCTCGACTTCGCTCGACTGCTGAACCGCGCGATCCCGGGCGACTACCTGAACCTCGTCGGAAACATCAAGGTGCCATGAGGATGCGGCTGCCGGTCGGCCGGCTCGGACTCTTCGCCCTCGTGGGTGTGCTGTGCCTCGGTTACGTGATGTTCAGCGTCGTCGGGTCGCAGACGTTCAAGGGGAGCTATCGGGTCGTCGTTCGGATGCCGGTGACCGGCGGGCTGTTCCCCGGTAGTCAGGTGACGTATCGCGGGGTCCCGATCGGAACCGTCAGCTCGATCGACATCACCGGCGACGGCATCGCGGCCAACCTCGAGATCCACGACTCGGTGCAGATCCCGACGGCCACCAAGGCGGTCGTTGCCGACCGCTCGCCGGCGGGGGAGCAGTACATCGACATGGAACCGACCGGGTCGGGGCCGCCATACCTGCGGGAGGGTTCGGTCATCGCACTAGCCGACACGGTGCGCCCGCCGTCGCTTGCCGAGCTTCTCAAGGCCGTCACCGTCTTCTCGAACTCGGTCGACCTGAACCAGCTGCAGACCGTCTTCCATGAGCTGAGCGTCGCGTTTGCAGGGACCGGTCCTGCCCTCGGTGCCCTGATCGACCACAGCTCGGACCTCGTCACGCAGCTCGAGTCGGTCACACCCCAGACCATCGACCTGCTGCGGTCCGCGGGCGTGCTGCTCGACACTCAGGTAGCGCACAACGACGACCTCCGGTCGTTCGCGACGTCGCTGCGTCAGCTGTCCGACACCATCCGCGCCGATGACCCGAAGACGGCGCGGCTGGTCGAGGCAGCGCTAGAGGCGACACGAGCGGTCGCGCCGGTCCTCCTCAACGACTCGCACGACATCGGAACCCTGCTGGCCAACCTCGTCACCACCGGCAAGATCGCGGTCGCGCGGCTGCCGGGGCTCAAGGCTCTGGTCATCGCCTTGCCGAGCGGGCTGCGGGCCCTTGCCACCTCCGTCCACGGCGACCATGTGCTGTTCAAGCTGATCGACCAGCCGGGCACGTTCTGCGCGTACGGGCACACCCGCCGCCGCGCGCCGACCAACCCACATCGTGGGCCGCCGATCACGAACGGCTACTGCGCGCATCCGCTGCCGATCCAGCAGCAGCGCGGGTCCGCCAACGCGCCGCGCCCGCCCGGGGACGACACTTGGCACGCCGCCTACACGACAGGAGCCCGATGAACGAGCGTGGCCGAGAGGTGACCGTCAGGTTGCCCGCCGCACGAGCGGTGCTAGGTGGCGCGGCCGCTGCAGCGCTGATCGCAGGATCAGTCGTAGCCGGCGTCAGGACGCACCAGGTCACGCAGGACAAGGCGAAGCTCGAGCACACCTTGTCGTCGTACGAGCAAGGGGCGCTGCAGGCGGCAAGGGGTTACGCGATCACGTTTGCGACGTACCGGTACGACGAGCTAGACGCCGACTTCGCGGCCACCGAGGCGAACGCGGTCGACCCGTTCCTCTCGCAGTACCGCAGCACCACGGGACAGCTGCGCGACACCTTGACCAAGGCGAAGGCGAGCTCGACCGCGAAGGTGATCAACGCCGGCCTGGCGTCGATCAGCTCGACGCATGCAGTGGTCGTCCTGTTCCTCAACCAGACCATCGTGAACGCGAAGGGCTCGCACGACGACGCTCAGCGTGTCGAGATGACTCTGGTCTGCCACGGTGACAAGTGGCTGATCAGCAAGGTGGTCTTGCCCTAACCGGTGAGCTGGTTCGCGACCGCGGTCATCAGCGGCAGCAAGTCGACAGTCTCGAACGCCGCGACCTCTGTCGAGATGCGATCGCGCACGTAGCGGGCGATGTTCTTGCGCATCTCCTTCTCGACGATGCCCGAGCGTGCAAGGACCCGTGCCTGGATGCCTTTCGGATGAACCACGACGTCGACGTCGCGGTAGGTCGGCGGCTCCGGCACGACGCAGATCGACAGCGGCGGAGCGAGGGTGATGGTGATCGATACCCGGACCGTCGCGTCGACGTCGAAGTGGTGCTTGGTCCCGGCGGCTGTGACATCGACCTGGAGCTTCGCCGGGAGTGACACCTGGTAGCTCAGCGGGTCGTGTCCGGTGACTAGCACCGTCGGCTCGCCGATGTGGCCGACCGCGTTCGCGGTCCCGACACCACCGGGGCCGGCCGCAAGCGGACCCACCTTCACGGCCTCGCCGGTGATGCCGTGGATGACGGTGCTGATCCGCTCGGGCGTCACGGCTTCGTGGACGAAGGCCGCGCCGAACTCGGCGTAGGACATCCGGGGCTCAGTCACGACAGGCCTTCCATGAACCGGGCGACCTCGCGATCGCGGGCCGCGGTCACCGTGAGCGCGGAGTACAGCTGGCTGAGCAGGAAGTCCTCTACCGTCTGTCGCGGCAGGTCGCGGTGGGTCAGCCAGTCCGCCGCGGATGACTCGGCTGCGGCGATCCATGCGTTCAGTGCCAACCGCAGCTCGGCGCTGACTCGCTTGATACCCATTCCCTCGACGAGGCGGTCGTACAGCGCGGCGCGCACCTCTTCGACGATCGATCCGATCGCACCGTCCTGCGCGGCCGGGTGTCCCGCGAGCAGCGCTTGGAAGCCGGTCGCGTGCTCTTCGGCGAAGTCGAAGAAGCGCCGGATCGCCTCGACCAGCCGGTCGAGCGGCGCCGCATCGTGCGGCGGGTCGAGCAGCGCGAGCATCTGGTCGGCGGCGGTACGCATCGCCGCGACGTAGATCTCATTGCGGCCACCGAAGTAGCGATAGGCGAGCGCACGCGAGACTCCGGCCCGTGCGGCGACGTCGTCGAGCGTGACCTCAGCGGCGGGTCTCGTGCTGAACAGCTCGAGCGCGGCAGCAATCAGCTCCGATCGGCGATCGGCTATTGAAAGTCGGCGGCGAGTCATTATTAGATTGGGAGTCTACTAGTCCGATCCGAGTGTTCGGGGTGATTGGCGTGGCGGTTGCCACCTTCTTCGTCGAGTCCGGTGGCGTGAAGCTCGCCGTCCATGAGCGCGGCCATCGCGATGCGCCGACTGTGCTGCTCGTCCACGGCTACCCCGACACATCGGCGACCTGGGAGAGCGTGGCGGCAGAGCTCGCCAACCGGTTCCATGTCGTGACCTACGACGTGCGCGGCGCAGGTGAGTCCGACCGCCCGCGTCGCCGGTCGGCGTACAAGCTCGACCTGCTCGCCGCAGACATCCGCGCGGTCGCGGATGCGGTGTCACCGCACACGCCGGTGCATCTCGTCGGCCACGACTGGGGCTCGGTGCAGGGGTGGGAGGCGATCACCGACCCGGTGACGCAATCGAGGTTTGCGTCCTACACGTCGATCTCCGGCCCGTCGCTCGACCATGCCGCCGCGTGGCTGCGGGCGCGGCGCAACCTGCGGGGCCTGCCAGCGCTGCTCAAGCAGTCGACGAAGTCCTGGTACCTCACGCTGATGCACATCCCGGGCTTCATCCCGCTGATGTGGCGAGTCGGCATGGCGAAGACGTTCGAGCCGACAGTGCGGCGCATCGAGTCGCTACCCAAGCGCGAGGGAGACCCGTGGCCTGCGCCGACGCTGTCGAAAGACGGCGGTCGTGGCGTGCAGATCTACCGCGCCAACATCATCCCCGGCTTGCGTCATCCGCGGGAGCGGCGTACCACGGTGCCTGTCCAGGTGATCGCGCCGACCGGTGATCGTTACGTGTCGCCGAAGTTCGCCACGTCGGACCTCAAGCAGTGGACCGGCAGGCTCTGGGTCCGTCGCGTGCGAGCCGGTCACTGGGTGCAGCACAAGTCACCGGAAGGTGTCGCGAACGCAATTGCGGATCTCGTCACCCATGTGGAAGGCGAGCCGGAAAGCCGAGCGCTCCGCCGTCACCGCGTCGACGCGGCAAGCGAAGGAAGCAGGTCGGACGAGTTCGCGAACCAGCTGGTCGTCGTCACCGGCGCTGGCAGCGGCATCGGCCGCGAGACCGCCCTGGCGTTCGGCCGGCTCGGCGCCGAGGTGATCATCGCGGAGCTCAACGACAACGCAGGCGAGGAGACCGCCTCGGAGCTGCGGTTGGCCGGCGTGACGGCGCACGCCTACCAGGTCGATGTCGCCGACGTCGCCTCGATGGAAGAGTTTGCGAAGCGGGTCATCGCCGACCACGGCGTACCGGACATCGTCGTGAACAACGCCGGCATCGGGATCGCGGGCAAGTTCCTCGACACGACCGCTTCCGACTGGGAGCGCATCGTGGACATCAACCTGCTCGGCGTGGTGCACGGGTGTCGGCTGTTCGGTGCCGCGATGGCCGAGCGGCTCGAGGGCGGCTACCTCGTCAATGTCGCATCGGCGGCGGCCTACATGCCGAGCCGGATGCTCGCGGCGTACTCCACGACCAAGGCGGCCGTGCTGATGCTCTCCGAGTCGATCGGTGCCGAGTTCGCGGACTACGGCGTCGGCGTCTCCGCGATCTGCCCGGGCCTCATCAACACCCCGATCACGACCTCGACGCACTACGTCGGCGTCAGCGCGGAGGAGGAGCGTGAGGCAGGGCAGAAGATGGCGAAGCGCTACAAGCGCCGCAACTACCCACCGTCGAAAGTCGCCGACGCGATCGTCAAGGCGGTCCGGGAGCGTAAGCCGGTCGTCCCGGTCACGCCGGAAGCGGTGGGTGCCCGCTTCCTGTCTCGCCTGTCACCGGCCGCCATGCGCCGCATCGCTCGCGTCGAGGTGAAGTGAGTCAGCCGCGCCCGCCGGCCCAGATCAAGCCCCGCCGGGTCAGCTTCGACTGGGAGCCGACGCCGCTGGCGTGGATTCCCGGCGAGCCGGTCGCCGCGCACATCATCGACGTGCTGCATCTGTTGCTGCCTGCCGGTGAGCGATGGTTCGTCCACGTCTACAAGCAGGTCATGCCGTTGATCGAGGACGAGCGTCTCAAGGCGGACGTCAAGGGCTTCATGGGCCAGGAGGCAGTGCACTCGCGGGCGCACGCGGCCGTCCTGGACCACCTCCGGGCCAACGGACTCAACCCCGATCCGTTCACGCGACGGGTCGACTGGCTGTTCACCAAGTTGCTCGGGGACAGGTCGATGCGTCTCATTCCGCGGAAACGCTGGCTGCTCGAGCGGGTTGCGATCATCGCGGCGATCGAGCACTACACGGCTGTCCTCGGCGCCTGGATCCTCGACTCGCCGGCGCTCGATGCGGCGGGTGCCGACCCGACGATGCTCGACCTGCTGCGCTGGCACGGCGCTGAGGAGGTCGAGCACCGCAGCGTTGCGTTCGACGTCTTCCGTGCCGTCCACAACAGCTGGTTCTCGCGACTGCGCACGATGATCGTGTCGGCAGCCGCAATGGCGTATCTCTGGCGGCGTGGAATGCGCTACCTGTGCCGGGCCGACCCGACGTACCACGGGCCGTTGCCGACCTTCCGCGACTTCCGCCGTGCAGCGAAGAAGGGCCTGCTGCCGATGCCGTCGCTGCTGGTGCTGGCCGTCCCGCGCTACTGCAAGGCGAGCTACCACCCGTCCCAGGAAGCCGACACGCAGACGGCGCTGAGCTACCTGGCCGCTTCGCCCGCCGCGACTGCGGCCGCCGCCTGACCTACCTGCGCTGGCAGTAGACGTTGATGGGTGAGGTCGTACCCGCCCGCACCCTGACGATCCGCTCGAGTGGTTGGCAGGCCTCGGTGCCATCGTTGAACTGCGGCGAGAACCTGCGGATCGAGTAGCTGCCCGCAGGGACGTCGAACCGGTAGCGGCCGTTTTGCGCGACGGGGATCGTCATGATCAAGCGGCCGTCCCGTCGCACCACGAGCCGTCCTCGCTGTGGATCGTTTGCCGCGCCCGCCGGCCCACCCACCGCGAGAAGCCAGCCCGTGACGACGCCGGGGCCGGCTCGATCGGGGAGGGGCGAGCTCGAGAGGGTGGGATGCGCCTTGCCGCCGCTGCCCGTGCTGCATGCGGTGATCGCAACGAGGGCGGTGCCGGCCGCAAGCGTCCGACGGATGGCTGCCACCTTGGTTGGATGCCTCCCGGGGCGCAATGGTTCCGGCGCTCGTGACAGGCTCGGATCGTGGAAGCGGAGCTGAACGTTCTGGGGGAGCCGCTCGAGCCGTGCGGCACCGACCCGGTCACGGGCTTCTACCGCGACGGGAGCTGCAACTGCGGTCCCGAGGACGTCGGCAACCACTCGGTCTGTGCCGTCGTGACGCGCGAGTTCCTCGCGCACCAGGTGGCGGTGGGCAACGACCTCGTCACGCCGCGACCCGAGTGGCACTTTCCGGGCCTCGTCCCGGGCGACCGCTGGTGCGTCGTCGCGGCACGCTGGCTGCAGGCGCACCTCGACGGCATGGCGTGCCCTGTGGTCCTCGCCTCGACGAACCAGCGCGCGTTGGAGATCGTCCCGCTCGACGTGCTCCAGCAGTACGCCGCCGATGTCCCGGAGGACCTCAGCGACCTGCTTTGATGAGCCGGTGAAGCCGCTTGCTGTGCACCACGTGTCGATCAACGTGGGCGACGTCGACGAGGCGCTCGCGTTCTATACCCAACGACTCGGGTTCGTGGAGCGCAACGACCGCCCCGACTTCGGGTTCCCGGGCGCTTGGCTGGATGCGGGCGGCCAGCAGCTGCACCTCATCGAGGGCGGGACGCCGGCGAACGTCGGTCAGCATTTCGCCGTGCAGGTCGACGACATCGACGCCGCGATTGCCGAGCTCCGCGAAGCCGGCCTCGAGGTCACGGATGCGTTCGCGGTCGGGACCGGCCGGCAGGCGTTCCTTTCCGACCCGTCCGGCAACGGCATCGAGCTTCACGAGGTCGGTCGCTAGCTCGTCGCAGCTAGGGTCTGCCACCGTGGACGGTGTTCGCCTGCGGTCGTTTTGCGAGGGCGACATTCCAGACCTCCTGGCGTCGTGGGACGAGCAGCAGATGCGGTGGTGGAGTGCTGGGCCGAGCGACGAGGCAGGCGCTCGCGAGTGGTACGAGCGGCGAAACGACTGGTCGGACGGGTTACACGCATCTTGGGCGGTGACAGACGACACGGATCGGCTGCTCGGCTCGGTGAGCGTGCACGAGATCGTGCGCGAGCACGCCTCAGCGCAGGTCGGGTACTGGGTGTCGCCATGGGCGCGCTGCCGCGGCGTCGCGACTGCCGCCGTGCGACTCGCGGTGAGTCACGCGTTCAGCGAGCTGGGCCTGTTCCGCGTGATGCTGTACCACGCCGTCGAGAACCCGGCGTCGTGTGCGGTTGCGCGCAAGCTGGGGTTCAAGCTCGAGGGAACGCTTCGACAGTCCTACCGGTATGGCGACGGGCAGTTTCACGACGAGCACCTGCACGCCGTTCTCGCGGACGAGTGGACCACCTCGCAACGGGCAGGTAGTCGGTATGCCCGCGACCGCCACGCGCCGACGTAGCTCGGCCACCAAGCCCGAGCGGGTCGTTGCCGGCGCGGCCCGAGTCGGGCTGGTTGCGCGCGGCTGCTTCTACCTGTTGCTCGCCGGTCTCGTGGTGAACCTCGCTGCCACGGGAGGCTCCGGGCCGCAGGCGGACGCCAACGGCGCCCTGACCACGATTGCCTCCACCCCGATGGGGATAGCGGTGATCTCGGCGGTCGCGCTGGGCTTCTTCGCGTTCGGCGTCACGCGGCTGTGGGGCGCTTGGCGCGACGACCAGCCATCGGCGTGGCGACGAGTGAGCACCGGGTGCCAGGGTGCGTTCTACGTCGCGCTGACCTGGATCCCGATCTCGTACGCCGTGGGGAAGAAGTCCAGTGGCAGCAACAAGGCGCAGCACCGAACGGCGGGTGATCTGCTCGCGCTTCCTGGTGGCCGCGAGATCGTCATCGTCCTGGGTGTCGTAGTGATCGGCATCTGTGCGAACCAGATCCGTACGGCGTTGACCAGCGAGTACGCCGACGGGATGCAGCTACGGGGCGCGCCTACCTGGGTGAAGACGCTCGTCCGTGCGGCCGCGATAGTCGGCATCCCGGCGCGGGCTTTGGTGTTCGTGCCGATCGGGGTCTGTCTGCTCGTCGCGGCAGCGCAGTCGGACCCGAGCCATGCGAAGGGCCTCGACCAGCTGCTGGGCGCGCTCGCCGGCCGGTGGTGGGGAGTGCTGCTGCTCGTCGTCGTGGCCTGCGGGTTGCTGGTCTTCGCGACCTACTCGTTCCTGGAGGCGCGCTACCGCAAGGTGCTACGAGCCCTCTGACTGCCGCTGCGACTCGGACGCTGCCCAGGCGAACACACCCTTGGCCATCGTCGACGTCGCCAGTTCGGCGCGGGCAGCGAAGACCTCGGCGCGGACCTTGTGAACACCTGCATCCGTCGGTGCAGCCAAGGCAGCGATTTCCGCCAGATGGCCGGCTAGCCGAAGCGCGTCCTCGTCGCCGGCCGCCGCAACCGCGGCAGCGCGATCGGCCAGCACCGAAGCCCCGCCCGCGAGCGAAGCGAGCTCCGAGGCAACGACGGCATCGGGTGCCGGCTTGAGCGAGGCCGGGTTCCCGTCGTACCAGCCGCCGTAGAGCCGCCATACGTTTCGGACGACGAACTCCGGCTCGTCGTACACCGGCCGCAAGTACGGCTTCTCCAACAGCTCGGCGGGCGCCTTGACGGTGTGGATGATCTCGTCGAGGCGGGCACCCTGGTTCATCAGCGCGACGGTCTGCTCATGCAGCGACTCGAGCAGCGCAGCGGTGTCGAGCAGCGCGGTCTTGATCCGGTCCGCACCGACCACGGGGACACCGTGACCAGGGAGGAGGAACTCCGCGCCGAGCGACGCCATCTTTCGAAGGGCGTGCGCCCACTCGATCGGGTAGCGCTGCACCTTCTGCGGGTTGCCCGCGTTGGGAGAAGCCCAGATGAACAGGTCGCCCGAGCAGAGCACCTTCTTCTCCGGAACCCAGGTCCAGGTGTGGTCATCGGTCTCGCCACGCGCGTGGTTCAGCTCGATCGTCATGCCACCGACGACGAGGGTCATGGCGTCGCGATAGGTCACGTCGGGGTAGCGGTACTCCATCGGCCACTTCAGGTTCTTCACCTGGAACTGCCGCTGGTTGATGACCTCGTTGTAGCCGGCAGTCATCTTGTAGCGGTCGAAGCGGTGGGGGAGCGCCTCGTGGGCCACAACCTGCGGCGCGCGCCAGCCCTTGTCCTTGGCCTCGGCGGCGAATGTCGGAACGCCGAAGATGTGGTCGACGTGGCCGTGCGAGTAGACGGCGGTGTGCAGCGGCTTGTCCGACCAGGCACGGATCTGGCCATGGATGATCGAGGCCATCATCTCCGCGCCCGTGTCGACCATGAACAGGCCGTCGTCGGTCGAGAAGGCTGAGACATTCGCGAAGGTAGGCAGGAACGCGACGCCGTCAGTCACCTCTTCGAGGCTGAGATTCGCGAACAGCTGATGCCCGCTGGTGATCTCCTCCTCGCCACGCCACAGCCGGTCCGCATAGTCCAGCGTCTCGCCCATCAGCTTCTCCGTTCCCGTGCGGCGGGCATCCACTCGGTGCCAGCAGTCTCGTCAATCCGCGAAACAAGCCGATCACCAACCGGCTCTACGAGGGAGAGGAACTCCGTGGTCAGGTCCTCGCCGAGCAGCCGCCAGGCAAGCTCGCAGAGTGAGTCGGTCCGCTCTTCGATCCGAGCCCGAAGCGCGAGGCCAGCATCGTTGACGACGCCGTCTGACACCAGGCCTCGCTCGGAGAGCGCGGCGTAGGCAGCGGCGAGCGCCGCATCGTCCGAGCCGCGGCTGCGCGGAATCCAGTCTTTCGGGTAGTTCAGGAAGGCGTTGTGCAGCAACCCGGCCTGCGTCGCCGAGATGTCCTCGGCCGCGAGTACCGCGAAGTGCGTGTCGCCCCGCCACTCGCGGATGCAGTTGACCGCGAGCCAGGCGGACAGGAGCGGGTCGGCAGGACGAACCTGCTGCCGATGAGCAGCGAACAACGCACGGCCGGAGACCGGCAGGGCGTCAGCCGCAGCCCAAAGCGCAGGGGCGAGTGCGGCGAGACCGTCGCAGATCTCCGGCACGTACGAGCGCAGGCCGGCGACGACGGCCGAGTTACGAGCCTCGATGATCGCGTCGTACGTCGTGTGCTGTTCGGAGACCGCGAGCGCTGCGGCGATGAACTCAGGTGAGATCGAGTAGAACGTGGCCGCGACGACCTGCGCGCCGGCCGGCGCGAGTGGGGCAGATCGGCTGGCGATGTAGGTGATGCCACCCATCTCGAGGCCAAGCGCCTGGTAGTTCGCAAGGGCGATCGGGTCCCAGTAGATCCACCCGATCAGCCGGTGAGAGGCGAAGGACGCCCGTGCCGACAAGTCGGTCCAGCCGGCCGGATTCACCGCGACTTCCTATCATCTGGCAGTAGTTGTGACAATAGTCCGCCGTTAGCCTTGCAGCGTGCGGCAGGACTTCCACGACCTCGGCATCGACGCCGCCGCGGAGGCGTGGAACCTCGGCTATGTCGCGATCTCGTGGGCCGCGGTTGCCGGTTCGGTCGCGCTGTTCTGGAAGCGCCGAACGCCAGCGACGGCAATCGCCGCGGTCGCGGTCATCTCGTCCCGGCAGCAGGCGCTGCTCAACGTCGAGCACGACGCGATCCACCGCTCGGTTGCACGCAACCGCAAGCTCAACGACGTGATGGGAGTTGCCACCGCGGCGCCGTGCGGGTCGGGCTTCCGCTCCACCCGCGCTCAGCACCTCCGCCACCATCGCTTCCTCAACACGCCCGAGGACCCTGACTCGCAGCTGCACCAGGGTCCGCATCTCGAGACGCGAAACGGACTGCTGCGGCACCTGGTCGAGGGCTATACCGGCATCTACGGCGTGAAGACGATCCGGCGGCGTGAGACGTGGGTGGACAAGCCGACGGCCCGCCGGGACAAGCGCGACCTCGCGTTGGTCCAGGTCGGGCTGTGGGCGCTGTTCGCGCGGCTCACGGCATGGTGGACCTATCCGCTGCTCTGGCTTGCGCCACTCGGGACGATCACCTCGGGTGCGGTAGTGGTTCGTAACTACGTGGATCACGCGCTGGTGGGAGACGAGCTTGCGCGCTACCCCGAACGACGAGTTTCGGTTGACCCGCCGAAGGCGGAAGGCGCCTACGTCTCGCCGTACAACATGAACTGGCACGCGGAGCATCACCTGTTCCCGTGGATACCAGCGAAGAAGCTGCCCGAGGCCGCGCGCCGTCTCGCCGCGCGCGACGAGGGAACGTCGCGGCTCCTGCGCAGGTCCTACTTCGCGGCACTCATCACCCATCTGAAGTCGCTGCCGTGAGCCTCCGGACCGTACGCCGGCCGTGCGCGCTGTGCGGCAACACCGACGCCACGCTGCTGTGGCGGGGTCGCGAGCACGAGTACCCGGACACGACCGACGAGACGTTCGCGGTCGTCAAGTGCGACACGTGCGGCCTCGGCCGGCTCGACCCGTGTCCCGATGTCAGCGAGCTCGACACCATCTATCCGCCGGCGTACTACAGCTACAACATGGTCAGCGGCCGCGGCACCGACGGTGAGATCGGCCTGAAGGAGAAGGTGTCGCAGAGGTACGCCGCCAGCGTTCTCGAAACGGCGTTGGAAAGGGCCGCAGTCACCGCGGGCGACAAGGTGAAGCTCCTCGACGTCGGCTGTGGCGACGGGCGCATTCTCGACTACTACCGAGCGGCAAGGCCTGACCTCGAGACCTGGGGTCTGGACATCAACGGCGACGCACTCGCGATTGCGGCGAAGGCCGGTCACAAGACCGTCCAAGGTGCGTTTGAGAAGGACGTCGAGCTTCCGAAGGGGTACTTCGACGTCGTCATCGCGCGACACGTGATCGAACATGTCGAAGACCCGGTCGTCTTCGCGCGCAACGCGGCGGCGCTTCTGCGTCCGGGCGGAGTGTTCCTTGCCGCATGTCCCGACTTCGGCTCAGCGGATGCCAAGCGCTTTCGCGGGCACTGGGGCGGAAACCACTTCCCGAGGCACTGGTGGTTCTTCGACGGTGACGCGATGCGTAAGGTCGCCGAGCACGTCGGGCTCGAGTGCGTCGCGATCGACCACGAGCTCAATCCGGTGTTCTGGACCTGGACGATGCACTCGGCGCTGAAGGACCGCTACCCGACGGCGAAGTGGGTGGACGCCGTCTTCCCGCCAGTCTCGATCTTCTACGGTGGCCCGCGCAGCTTCCTGTTGCAGGGCACCTTCTCGGTGGTCGACTCGGTGTTCCGCAAGCGGACCGGAATGACCGGCAGCATGCTTGCCACCCTCCGCAAGCCCACTAGCAACAGCTAGCCAGCCACCGAGAACTGCCCTTCTCGAACCGCCGGCTCCGCCACCGTGGCGGTGCATACGGGCGGTATCGGTGGCCGCTCCTCCTGCGTGCAACCCGGTAACGGTCTGGAGCGTCAGACTCGTATGGTGAGGACCCCACTGCCAGCGGTCCGCGACGCCTATGTCACATGAGGGTCGTGACTCGCGGCACGTATGTCACATGAGGGTCGCGATTCACGACACCTATGTCACATGAGGGTCGCGATTCACAGCACCTGTGTGACATACGTGCGGGTTGTCACAGCACGTATGTCACATGCGATCGGCGCGCCGGTTCGTTGCGGTGCGAACCGGGCCTGAAGCTGGGCGTCCGGTCTGCTAGACCGGCAGGACCCACTCGTCGTTCGTGATGAGCGGTACGACGCTGCCGTCGCCGCGGATCCCGTCGACGTCAACTCCCGGTCCACCGACAACGACATCCGTGTGCACGACCGAGCGGTTGAGTCCGAGGTCGTAGAGCTCCTCTGCGGTCTTCTCGAGGCCGCCCTTCAGCGCAAAGGGGAAGCTCTGGCCCCACGCGATGTGCGAGCCGGCGTTCTCGTCGTACAACGTGTCGTGGAAGACGACGCCGGCCGCGCGAACCCGCGAGTCGCGGTCGACGAGCGCGACCTCGCCGAGCGACCGAGCCCCGTCGTCGGTGTCGAACTCGGCGTTGACGGCATCCTGGCCGCGCGAGGCCCGAGCATCGACGGCGCGGCCGCCTTCGAACTCGACGACGAGCCCGTCGACGAATGCACCGGTGCGTGGCATGACCAGCGGCCGCGTCAGCCGGATCCGGCCGTCGGCGCGGGTCCGGTCGGGACTGGTGAAGACCTCCTCGGTGGGGAGGTTCGGCATCGTCATGACGCCACGGTTGGTGGTCAACCCGCCGCCGGTCCACACCGCCTCGGGCAAGAGGCCGACGGTGAGATCGGTCTCGCCGCCGTGGTAGCGAACGGCGTCGAGGCCGAGGGCTCCCACGGCTGCCGCGCGGTCGGTGAGCTTGCGGTGATGCTCTCGCCACGCGCCGACGACATCGGGCTCGTCGAGCCGGAAGGCGACGGCAACCGCTTCCCAGAGCCGCTCGACATCGGGCTCGCCGAAGACCTGCTCGGCCCAGCCCGGGTTCGGTGCGGCGGCGACGGTCCAGGCGAGGTTGTTGTTGTTCACGGCGGTGCGCGAGGCCATCGCAAGCTCGAGCGGCACGGCCGCGAGGCGGGACGGGTCGATCCCGTCGAACAGGTGCGGTGCCGGGTTGCCGGTCAGCGCGATGTTGGCGACGTCACCGCTGTCGAGGGAACGCGCCTTGGCCAGCTCCCATTCGTTCGCGGTCGTGAGTCCCTCGATCGGCGCGTGCTTGAGCGCCGAATGCCGGACATGGACGTCGGAGTAGTCGACGATCACGCGCCTGGCGCCGGCGACGTACGCCGCCTCGGCGACGGCTCGCGCGACCTCGGCCATGGCGATGTCGGCACGGACGAAGACCGTCTGTCCGGGCTGCACGTTGGCACCGACCCGCACGATCACATCCGCATACTTCGCAAGCCGCTCCGCTGAGTCCACGGCAACCAGCGTGCCCGAAGGGCAGGCGAGTGACTCACGTCACTTCCGGGCAGGCTTGCCTGTTTGTTGATTTCACCGTACGGTTCGGTGATGCCGAGGCACCATTCCGCGTCGGCGCGAGGCGCCAAGGACACGCCGCCGCGCCGCACGCAGGCTGAGCGGGCGGAGCAGATGCGCGCGCGGCTGCTCGACGCCACCATCGAATGCCTCGCGGAGTCGGGCTACGGCCGGATGTCCACCAACGACGTGGTCCGTCGCGCCCGGGCGTCCCGCGGCGCGCTCGCCCACCATTTCCCGACCAAGGCCGACCTGGTGACCGCCGCGGCGGAGCGGCTCGTTGAGCGGCGCGGGGCGGAGTTCCGGGCAAGGATCGAGGCGATCGCGCCCGAGCGGCGTACGCCGGAGCGGGCGCTGGAAGTCCTGTGGTCGTTCTACGACGACCCGAGCGGCCTCGCACTGATCGAGCTGACCGTCGTCTCTCGCAACTACCCGGAGCTCATGCCCGTCCTCGTGAAGATGGGCGACCAGATTGCCGCGGTGACCGCGGAGATGGTGCTCCTCTACTTCCCGACCCTCGCCTCGGTGCCGTTCATCGAAGAAGCCCTGCGCGCAGTGCACGCGCTGTTCGCGGGCCTTGCGCTCGGATCGATGGCCGGTCCGCAGGCAACCGGCGACGCCCAAGCCGTCCGCGAGTTCCTCAACATCCTTGCCCTGAACATGCTCGACACGAGCGCGTCGTTCACCTCTACTGACCAGGACCGGAGCAAGTCATGAGCGTGATGTCTGTCCCAGCCGGAGCCACACCGAAGCGCGCGATCAAGACGCGGCGGATGAAGTTCAACTACGCACCGGGTCGCGTTGACCGCCACTACGCGAACGACGGCGACCTGATCATGAGTCACGTCGTCGCGATCCTCTCGGCGATGTTCCCGGAGGGCGAGGACTTCTTCGTTCGGTCGGTCCGCTACTACGCCGACCGGATCACCGACCCCGAGCTGCAGGAGGCCGTGAAGGGCTTCACCGGCCAGGAGACGATGCACGGCCGCGAGCACCGCGCTCTCAACGAGCGGTTGCAGGAGCTCGGCTACCCGACCCGCCGCGTCGACCGGCTGTGCAAGGCCGACCTGGCTCGCGTCGAGCGGCGTGCCCCGCACATGGTGCAGCTCGCGATCACGGCTGCGCTCGAGCACTACACAGCGTCGCTGGCGGAACGCCTGCTGGCAGACGAGCGCTGTCGCGAGATGCTCGGTGACGGCGAGGTCCGAAACGTCCTGCTCTGGCATGCGGTGGAGGAGTCGGAGCACAAGGCAGTCGCCTTCGACGTGTACCGCGCCATGGGTGGCACCGAGAAGATGCGTATCCGCGTGATGCGGATGATGACGTGGTCGTTCATCTTCGGGACCACCCTGCACACGATCCTGTCGATGCTCGCCGACCGCGCGACGTACAACCCGCGCACCCTGTTCCGCAGCATCAAGAAGCTGCGGACCTCTCCGTTCCTCGGCAAGGAGATGGTGGCCTGCATCAAGGACTACAACCGGGTCGGCTTCCACCCGAACGACCACGACAACACCGAGCTGCTCGACTACTGGACCAAGGAGCTGTTCGGCACCAACGGTCAGCTCGCGGCGAACGTCAAATGAGCGCAGCGGTTGACCATGACGTCGTCATCATCGGCGCCGGTTTCGGCGGGATGGGTGCAGCGATCGAGTTCAAGCGGCAGGGCTACGACAACATCCTGATCGTCGAGCGGGAAGACGACCTCGGCGGCACCTGGCACGTGAACCACTACCCGGGCCTTGCCGTCGACATCCCGTCCGTGACGTACTCCTACTCCTTCGAGCCCAACCCGTACTGGTCGCGGCTGTTCGCGCCCGGGTCGGAGCTCAAGCGCTACGCGCTGCATGTCGCGGACAAGTACGACCTGCATCGCCACATGCGCTTCGGCAAGGCGGTCGAGGGTGCCCGCTGGGAAGAGGAAGAGCACCGCTGGGTCGTCAACCTCGCCGGCGGCGAGACCGTCACAGCACGATTCGTCGTCGCGGCGACCGGCTACCTCTCCCAGCCGTACCGCCCGGAGATCCCGGGCATCGACGACTACGCCGGCGACGTTCTGCACACGGCGAAGTGGGACGACGACTACGACCTGAAGGGCAAGCGCGTCGCCGTCATCGGCACGGGCGCGACCGCCGTACAGCTCATCCCGGAGGTGGCAAAGCTCGCGGGCGAGATGACGGTCTACCAGCGCACTCCGATCTACGTCACCGCGAAGAACGACTTCGCGATGCCGAAGTCGGTGCAGCGGCTGTTCGCGCGCTTCCCGGTCACGCAGCGTGCGGCCCGGCTCGCGAGCACGTCGCTGCTCGAGGTGCTCATGGTCGCGGGGGTCCTTCGGTACCGGCAGCTGAAGCGCTTCAACGAGCGGGCAGCGAGCCTCGCGATCCGCAACATGAAGCGGACGATCAAGGACCCGGTGATGCGCGAGAAGCTGACGCCGACCTACTCCTTTGGTTGCAAGCGCCCGACGTTCTCCAACGACTACTACCCGACGTTCAACCTGCCGCACGTCCATCTCGAAACGACGCCGATCGAACGCTTCGAGCCGGATGGCATCGTTACGACCGACGGCGCCAAGACGACGATCGACACGCTCGTGCTCGCGACCGGCTACAACATCTGGGACGTGAACTTCCCTGCGTTCGAGGTGATCGGCCGTGAGGGACGCGACCTCGGCAAGTGGTGGCGGGACAACCGGTTCTGCGCCTACGAGGGCCTGTCGGTCCCGCTGTTCCCGAACTTCCTCTGCCTGGCCAGCCCGTACTCCTACAGCGGTCTGTCCTACTTCACGACGATCGAGTACCAGATGCAGCACATCGCGCGACTGTTCGGGGAGCTGAAGCGCAAGCAGGCCGCGACCTTCGAGGTGACGGAGAAGGCGAACGAGGACTTCCTGGACCGCATGACGGTGCTGCTGGGCGACTCGGTCTTCTACAACGGCAACTGTGGCCCGGCGCGCAGCTACTACTTCAACCAGCACGGCGAGGCCGCAGTGCTGCGCCCGACCTCGACGTACAACACCCGCCGGGAGGCGAGCAGCTTCCCGCTGACCGACTACCAGTTCAGCTAGCTTCCCCGATCGCCTCGGCGACTTCGTCGGGGAACTCCATCGAGACGAAGGTCTTCCCGCCTTCGATGTGGGTGAGCTTGGCGTGCGGGAAGGTCGCCGCGAGCCGCTCGCCGAGGCTGAGCCGGAAGCTCGTGTCGGCGGCTCCCCAGACGATGCGCACGGGCTTGTCGAAGGCCTTCAGCCGGGTCGAGACGTCGAGCAAGTCCTTGGGGTGGATCGCGCGCATCAGCTTCGCGATGTCGCGACGGACTTGCGTGTCGGTCAGCGCCGGGGTGATCCAGCTGCTCGTGATTGCCGGATCCGGCTTGCGGGCGAACAGCAAGCCGTAGCCGAGTCGGCTGTGCCGAAGCGCCGTGGGCTTGATCGAAGCGGCGAGGGGCTTGATGAGTGCCTGGCGCTTCGCGGCGATGAACAGCGGCTTGAAGTCGCGGGGCGGGAAGACGTCGAACGCGTCGCAGTTCGTGAGGACCAGCCGGCCGATGCGGCTGTGGTCGGTGTCGATCAGGAACTGGCAGAGCGCGCCGCCCGTGTCGTTGCCGACCAGTGTCACGTTTGTGAGGCCCAGCTTCGCCATGAAGTCGTTGATCATGCCTGCGACACCGCGCGGGCTGAGATCGGCATCCGGCTTCATCGCCTGCCGATGCGAACCGAGCGGCAGGTTCGGCGCGTAGCTGCGGTAACCGCCCTCAGCCAGCTTGTCTGCGACCGCGGTCCACAGCTGGTTGTCGACGAGGATGCCGTGCACGAAGACCACCGGCGGGTGCGCGCTGTCGGCCGGGCCTGCAGCGCGATAGGTGATCGTTCCTTGAGAGAGCTCGACGCTGTCCATCGCTTCGGTGTCCATGCGTCGAAGTCTGCCCCCAGGGTCCGAGCCAAGAGCCGTGTGGGTAGACATGCGTGTTGTGACACGTCGCCCCTATGTCACATGCGTGTCGCGATTCACGACACCTATGTGACATGCGTGTCGCAGTTCACGACACCTATGTGACATGCGAACACTGGAAGTCGGGTCGATAACCGCACCGCGCGATGGGGTGCATCGAAGGAACCGCGGTTCGGCCGTGCGCGAACGTCAGGAGCTCGCTGACGTCGGCGGGGAGTCCTTCGTCGAAGCGGTAGCCGTCGAGGCTCGCCACCGCTCCGCATGACGGACCGAACCGAACGAACACGTGGCCCGCACTGCCGTAGTGCAAAAGGAACCCGGATTGCATCGGGTGTGGCGGGATGGCCGGACAGTTGACGACGCGTCCGTGCCACTCGGGCAATGCGCTGAGCGCCTTGGCGATCCTGATGGTCTGATCCGGCGCGCCACCGGTTGCGGCGATCAGCTGTCCGTCCGTCGTCAGCTGACAAACATCAACCGATGTCGGTCCAATCCGCGCCAGGGTCGGGCTGTCCGGCACCTTGAAGCTGAACAGCGCTTTCGAGCAATGACCGACGCCGGGCTGAATCTTCGCGGTCGCCGTGAGCGCGGGGGGATCGTGGCTCGCTCGATGACATCCGGTCGCCACCAAGACGAGAGTCACGGCAAGCAAGACGCGTCGCACAACCAGTACGACGCGTGGCACCTGCCTTGAGTTCCTAGGGCAGATCGGGGTCGCCCCAGACCCGGACCTCGGCAAGAGGTGGCGGGACAACCGGTTCTGCGCCTACGAGGGCCTGTCAATCCCGCTGTTCCCGAACTTCCTCTGCCCGGCGAGCCCGTATTCCTACAGCGGTCTGTCCTACTTCACGACGATCGAATACCAGGTGCAGCACATCGCGCGACGGTTCGGGGAGCTGAAGCGCAAGCAAGCCGCGTCGCACAACCAGTACGACGCTTGGCACCCACCGGCGATCACGCCGAACCCGGGGTGGCGGGTCTTGCTAGAGGTCTGGGAGTGGTACTGAGCCGAGCGGGGGAGTGAGCGGGGTCGTCCACTTCCCGGCTTCGGGCTCGGTGTCGAAGGTGTGCTGCGCGGTCCAGCCGAGCAGCTCCTTCGCACGGTCGGTTGGTGTGTTGCGATGCGCCGGACGCGCAGTGAGGTTGCACGTCGCGAACCCCGTCAGGGGCTGAGTGAGAGCCGCGTGGATCGCGTCGGCGAGGTCCTCGATGTGAGTGCCTGCGCGCTCCATCACGCCCGGCACGTGGAGGCCGTCGAGCCGCAGCGCGACACCGGTCGCGTCACGGGTCGCGCAGATGTACTCGAGCACGCGCTCGGCGAGCAGCTTGGTCAACCCGTACGGCTCGACCACGTCGCGGGTCTGGTTCACAAGCAGGTCATCCGACTCGTCGTGGACCCCGACAGTGAGATCGCCGTAGACGTTCAGCGTCGAGACGTAGACGAACCGCCGGACCCCGCCCGCGAGCGCTTCGTTGAGCAGCGTCCAGCTTCCAGTGACGTTGGCGTCGAAGTGCATCCGCGCCTGGTCCTTGTCACCAAGGCCGGCGTTCGGCGCCATCACCAGGTTCACCACCGCATCGACCGGGTGGACCGCGGCGAGCGCGTTCTGCAGCCCTCGCCAGTCGCGGATGTCGGCAACCAGCCACTGGACCCCATCGGCAGGCGCTACTTCGGGCCGGTCCAGTCCGACGACCTGATGATGACGGGCCAGGAGTGGGACCAGTGCTCGCCCGGCGACCCCACCCGCGCCGGCGACGACAACTCGCACCTGCGGATCGTATGGCGGCAGGTCAGCCGGCGACACCCAGGTAGGACTCGATGACGCGCTCGTCCTCCAGCACCTTTGCCGGAGCGCCTTCCGCGATCACCTGACCGAGCTCGAGCGCGACGAGCCGGTCGCACAGCGACGTCAGGAGCGGCATGTCGTGGTCGATCACGAGCATCGTCGCGCCGGTCTCGTCACGTACCTGCTTCAACAAGGGCGCCAGCAGCTCGGTCTCCTTCTGCGCGACACCGGCCGTTGGCTCGTCGAGCAGTACGACGGCGGGTCGCTGCGCGAGGATGCACGCGAGCTCGACGATGCGTCGGGTACCGGTCGACAGCTCGCCGACCAGGGTCCCGGCGTACTTCGTGAGGCCGAGCTTCGCCAGCAGCTCCCGGACCCGCTCGGACGCCGCCTCCTCCGACAGCGTCGAAGCCGGCAGCCGGAGGGCCGCAGCGACGAGGTCGCGCGAGTCCAGGTGGCGCTCGAGGGCGACGGCGACCGTCTCCGCGACGGTGAGGCCGGGGAACAGCCTCGCTTCCTGGAACGAGCGCCCAAGGCCGATGATCGCGCGGTCGGAGGACCCGAAGTCCGTGACGTCGGAACCCCCGAGCAGGACGCGTCCGCCGTCCGCCTCGAGGAAGCCGCAGATGACGTCGAACAGCGTCGTCTTGCCGGCCCCGTTGTGCCCGATCAGTCCGACGATCTCCCCCTTGTGGACTTGCAGCCCGATGTCGTTGAGCACCCGGACGCCACCGAACGACTTGCCGATGTCGAAGCACTCGAGGACGGTCGGGCGCGCGAGCAGCTCGGCGAGCTCCTTCGTCTCTGCCGCCGCCGACTTCTTTCGCGGTCGCTTGCCGTTGCCGTTCGCGGTCGTTGCAATCGCCGAGGCGCCACCGATGAACACGGACCGCAGTACGTCGGTCCGCTTGAGCAGATCCTTGGTCGGCCCGGCGAAGCGGACCGTGCCGCGCTCGAGGAACTCCGCGCGCTCGGCCACTTCGAGGGCAACGCTGACCGACTGCTCGACGATCAGGACGGTCACGCCTTCGGCGACCAGGTCGCGGACGACTTGGAGCAGGCGCGCGACGACCGAAGGGGCAAGGCCGAGTGAGAGCTCGTCGATCAGCAGCATGCGTGGCTTGGACTGCAACGCCATCGCGAGGGAGAGCATCTGCTGCTGGCCACCGGACATCGTTCCTGCGAGCTGGCGCTCGCGTTCGGCCAGCTGCCCGAACAGCTCGAAGGCGCGGTCGCGGCCGGCTGCGACCTGGTTCTTGTCCTTGCGCACGAGCCAGGATGCGACCCGCAGGTTCTCGGCGACGTTGAGCGACGGGAAGATCGCCTTGGCGGGCACGAGGGACAGGCCCATCGCGGCGCGTGCTTCGGTGTTGAGCTTGGTGATGTCCTTGCCGTCGAACCACACCTTGCCGGGAGCAGCGGAGACGAGACCGGCGACCGCCTTCAGCATCGTCGACTTGCCGGCGCCGTTGGTGCCGAGCAGCGCGACGATCTCGCCCTCGCCGACGTCGAGGTCGACGCCGAAGAGCACCTGCATCTGGCCGTAGCTGACCTCGACGCCGGTGCACTGCAACATCGCGTTCGAGGTCGTCTCGCGCTTCGCCCTCGGTGCTTCCTCGGCTATCGGCTCGCTCACTGCGTGGTCCGCGGACGCAGTCAGATCGATTCCCCGCCGTTTCGCGACCAGCTTGAGCAGCCGGTCGCGCAGGTTGAACACCACCGAGCTGAGGCCGCCAGGGACGAACAGCAGGATCCACAACAGCGCGCTGCCGGTGATGATCAGCTGGTACTGCGGCCAGAAGTGCACCGCGAGCTGGATGACGGCGACGCCGAGCAGTGCGCCGGTGATCGAGTCGACGCCGCCGATGATCACCATCGAGAAGACCTTCAGGCTCTCGGCCGGGTTGTAGGTGCCCGCACCGATCGCGCTCAGCAAGACGGCGTGCAGGCTGCCGGCGACACCCGCGATCGCACCCGCGACGACGAAGCCGACCAGCTTGATCCGTGTGGTCGGAACCGACATCGCCGCAGCTGCACGCGGGTTGTCGCGCGTCGCGATCATCGCCCGGCCGGGCCGGGTGTGACGCAGCCCGAGCACCACCGCGATGACCACCAGCAGGACCCCGAGACAGAGGTAGTACAGGGTGCGCTCAGCGGTCACGGCTGCGTGTGCGGAGCCGCTGTTGACGTCGAGGTTGAACCGCTTCCAGACGACGGGGAGCGTGATGTTGCCAGGGATCAGCGATGCGAAGTTCGTCGGGTTGAAGAAGAACGCGTCTGCGGCGACGGCGAGGGCGAGCGTCGTCACGGCGAGGTCGAGGCCCTGGATTCGCAACGCGGGCAGACCGACGAGTACGGCGAGGAGGGCGCCGGCCGCGGCCGCCGCGACCAGGCAGACGAAGAAGTCGAGGTTCCAGCGGTTCATCAGGTTGCCGACCAAGATGCCGCCGAGACCGACGAACGCGAACTGCCCGAGGCTGACCTGGCCAGCCCAACCGGTCAGCAGGACCAGGGACACCGCGATGATGGCGTAGATCACGGCGGTGTTGAGGATCAGCAGTCCGGACGCGCTGAATGCGAGCGGTATGAAGATCGCCCCGGCGACCAGCACGACTCTGCCGCCGACATTGGACGCGACGACTTCGGTGAGGCCGCGTAGCTGCTCGGGGATCGCCCGCGCCCGACTGCCGGCCGTCAGCGCGATCTCCTCGGCTCCCTCCCGGCGCCCGGCGCGCTTCGGAAGCACGAGCAGGGCGAGCAGGATCACAACGAGGAAGGCGACGTCCGGGGCGGACGCCTTTGTGAAGTTCCACGCCACGAGCTGCTGCAGGAGGCCGAGTCCGATCCCGGACAGGACCGCGATCGGCAGCGACTCCTTGTAGGCGAGGACGGCTGCGGCGAGTGCCGGGAGCAGCAGCGTCGGGCCGGCGGCGGCGTCGATCGTCAGACCCTGCGACGGCGCCGGAAGGATCACAGAGATCGTGGCCAGTAGGCCGGCGACAGTCCACACGATCGTCGCCATGCGGCGTACCGGAACTCCGAGCAGGAGGGCGCGCTCGCGGTTGTCGGCGATTGCCCGGACCGCGATGCCGGAGTCAGTGCGAAGCAGGTACCACCCGAGCGCGACGATCACGACCGGCACGGCGAGAACGGTCACCAGGTCGTTGCCGTTGAACAGCACAGGACCGACGTTCAGGCTGTGATGGGACAGGCTGGTGGAGAAGCCGCCGACCAGCGATGGACCACCGAGCCAGTTGGGTAGTAGGAGCTGTACGCCGCCGAGGACCTGCGCGAGGCCGATCGTGGCGACGGTCAGGATCAGTCGCGACGAGTTCGCGAACCGTCGGATGACCAGGAGCTCGGTGAGCGCTCCTAACAGCGCACCCGCGACGAGCCCGGCCGCGATCGCGAGCGGCCAGCTCCAGTGTTGGCCCAGATACAGCAGCACCGCGATGCTGCCACCCACTCCACCCATCGACCCGTAGGCGAAGTTGATGATGCGGTCGGACCGGTAGGTCAGCACGAGGCCGAGTGCCTGTAGCCCGATGATGCTGCCGAACAACGTGCCCTGCATCACGATGCCGAACGGCGCATGACTCGGCGAGATCAGGCAGGTCAGGAGGACCGCGAGCACCACTGCGGCGCCCGTGCTGACCGCCCCGTGGCGCTTGACCACGTCGGGGACCTTCACCATGACGGTTACTGCCTGCCGTGGTACGGCGTGTGCGGGAAGTTGCCACTCGGCAGCGCGTCAAGCGTGTAGCGCCGACTCGCAAAGATGTACGCGCCCTTACGGTTGTTGTAGACCGACGTCGCGTTGGGATCCCAGTAGATCTCCGCGCCGTCGAGCGTCGGTGAGTAGTGCCCCGGCGGGAAACCCCAGGTGCCGAACTCGCTCGTCTGGCTTGTCGGGTACGAGCGCATGCCGCGCTCGAAGTTGTCCGGGGTCAGATCCGGTCCTGCGAGCTGAATGCCCAGCGCGATCATGTACATCTGCGCGTAGATCAGGTTCACGAACTGCGCCGGCTCGTCATTGCGCACCGACTTGTACGCCGCGTAGCCGAGAGTTGCCGGGAACGGCAGCGTCGGACCCTGGTAGGTCACTCCGAAAGCGTGCTGCCACTCGGACTGGTCGAACAGCTGGCCGACGATGTCCTGGTCGGTCAGTGCGACACCGACGACCGCCCACTCCGGGAAGTAGTTCTGCTCGTCCGCGCGCTGGGTCAGATACACCGGCAGGATCGGGTCGCAGCCGCAGACCACCGTCGTGATGTGGTTGGCCTTCAGCTTCGAGATGATGCTGGCGGCCTGGTTCGCGAGGGTCGCCAGGTTGAGCTGGTACGGGACGTTCATCGGCACCGGCTGGCCGGCCCGCTTGTAGATGTTGGCGCCGTTCTGGACGCACTCCTGGTACCACGGGTTGTCCGGCGCGATCGTCGCGAACTTGCGGGTGTCGTTCTTCATCGCGTCGCCTGCGAAGACCGCCTTCTTTCCGGCGAGCGAGCGAACGCCGACCTCGGCCACCGCTTCGCTGACGCCCGTGCAGTCGGTCGCGATGCTCCACGAGTACGGCGCGCGCTGCTCGAACCAGCGCTGGGACATGTAGGGCACGCCGAAGTTCATGACCTTGTCGCGCGACAGTGAGTCGGCGTAAGGCTCGGTGCCGGCGCTCATGTCGCCGAACGCCTTGATGCCACTGGCGACGTGCAGTGCGTCGGCAGCTGCGGCTGCCTGACCGCCACCGAGCAGCTCGTTACTCTGCGAGCCCTGGCCCTTGAAGAACTTGAACACGAGCTTGCGGCCGTAGAACTGGAAGTTCTTGTTGAAGTAGTCGGCGAGGCCCTCGATCGTGCGGTTGGTGTCGGCTTGCGTGTCGTCGAACTGCGCACCACCGATCCGGGCGAGCGTCTGCTGGAAGGTCGGGTCGCCGGTGATCCGGAACGCGATCGTGATCGTCGACCCGGTCACACCTCGCGTCGTGGCACCGCCGTTGTTGCCCGAGAACGAGACGCAAGGTGGCGAGTACGGATCACCCTTCACCTGCGGACCCTTGCAGCCCTTGGGCGCCGTGATCGGAGCGCCGGTCGCGGACGTCGAGGGGACGACGCCGCCGACCCCGGAGCCGCTCTTGCTGCCGCCGGTGTCGACCGGGGGCGCGACGCCGCTCGAGCCCGGTGAGCCGATGGTGCCCGGCTGGACGTCGCTGGTCTGGGTCACCGTGATCCGCTGCGGCGCCTCGCTCGGGACAAAGGCAGCCATCAGCACGAAGGCGACCAGCAGGCACGCGAGCGGGCCGTAGCCGCGCAGCAGTGGGCGTACCGGCGGCGGTGGGTTGGAGCTCACGTTTCGATCGCCATCCTCGCGAGTCGGTGCCGTCGTCGTACGACGAAGTAGTCGGTTCCCGCGATGCCGCCCAGGGCAGCGAGAGCGATCAGCCCGACGGCCAGCCCCGCCCCTTGGCTGCACGACGGGCGTTTCGCGGGGCTCGTGCTGGAGCAGACCATCGCGACGTGGTGCACCCGCTGCGCCACCTGTGGGCTCGGCACCGGCGCGGGGGCATCGGAGGCCGTCGGCAACGGACCGCCGTCACCGCTGTCGGCTCCGCCGCTTTGCGGCGGGACCGTCGTCCCACCCGGGCTGACGGTTCCGGTACCGCTACCGTCGCCTCCGTCGCCGAACGGGTCGGCGTACGTCGAGTCGTCCGTCTTCGCGGTCGTGCCACCGAGGTTGATGCTGAACTGTCCGACGCCGTCGAGGGCGGCGATCATCAGGTTGACCGCGCCGTAGAGGCTGCCGAAGGTGCACAACGACTTGTTGATCGCATCCGCGACCGGGTCGAAGACCGTGTGAACGATGTTCAGGATCGGGACGAGCAGCATCTTGCCGAGCGCGCTGTGCAGAATGCCGATCGACATCGGCGTCATCGCGAGCTGGTCGTCGTCGTGGCTGACCTCGGGGATCGTCACATGAAGCCCGGTGGTCGCGAGGGCCTTGTTCACCGCATCGAACGCGGTGAGCAGCGCCCCAGCGGAGGCGGTCGGGAGCTTCGTGCCGCCGATGCTGATCGTCGAGACGGTGAAGGTGGAGGAGGAGGCCGCGTTGGTGCCGCTGCGTACCGAGGTCTCCCAGTGCAGGCCGCCGAGATGCACCGGGCCCAGATCGACTCCCGCGACGTCAGCGGTCGAGTCGGACTCGCGAGCGTGCCCTTCGTACAGATGGGCGTGGGCGCCGCTGGACAGACCGTGCACCGAGATGACGCCTGGAATCTCGATGCGGCCGCCGTCGAAGGTGGCCACCGCGTCTTCGTTCGGTGCGGGAGTCGCCACGACGTGCGACTTGCCGCCGACCGCCGTGGCGAACTGGGTTGACGACCCGCCGAGGTTGTCGTTGGACTCGGCCGATCCCGCGTTGGACTCGGCGGTGATGGGCTTCGGCAGCTGGTCCGGCGTCAGGGCCGGCGGCGTCGCCCCGCACTGCACGGTCAGCGAGCTCCCGATCAGGCCGAGGTCCAGCGCCTGAGCGGAGGCCTGCGCGAGATTGTTGCGGTACTGGGCGACGGAGCGCCCCATCGTGATCGTCGCTGCGAGGCCGGCATCGCGTGGGTCGAGCTGAAAGGCTTGCGACGTCGCAACGGCCGACCCGGGGATGAACTCCGTCGCATCGGTCGTTCCCGCCGTTGCGACATGCGTCCGGGTGCTCGAGACCGCCTGCGCCGGTCCTGCGAACACGATTACGGCGATGGCGGCGGCGAGACAGACAGCGCGGGGCGGGCCCCCGCGATGGCGCATCACCCTCGGGACCCTAAAAGCGCAGGTCACGCCCGGCAAGGGTGGTGCGAGAATGCGGCATGCGTACGCCGCTGTGTGACCGTCTCGGGATCGAGTTCCCGATCTTCGCCTTCAGCCATTGTCGCGACGTCGTCGCGGCCGTCACCAACGCCGGGGGAATCGGGGTTCTGGGGGCGGTCGCGCACAGCCCGGAGGGCCTGGAGGTTGACTTGGCCTGGATCGACGAGCAGGTCGGCGGCAAGCCGTACGGCGTCGATCTGCTGCTCCCCGTCAAGTTCGCCGATACCTCGGCGGACCGGGCCGGCGCTTCGGCGCCACCCACGGCCACCGACCTCTTCCCGCCCGACACGGTGGCGTTCGTCGACGACATCCTCAGCCGGCACGGTGTACCCGAGCTCTCCGGCGACCCGATGCCCAGGCGGGGCGTGATGAGCGTTTCGCCCGAGGCCAACTCGACGCTGCTCGACGTGGCTCTGGCCCACGACATCAAGCTGCTCGCAAGTGCGCTCGGGCCGCCGACACCGGAGCTGATCGATCGCGCCCACGCTCGCGACATCGTCGTGGCCGCCCTCGTGGGGGCCAAGTCGCACGCGCAGCGCCAAGTCAACGCCGGCGTCGACGTGATCGTCGCGCAGGGCACCGAAGCCGGCGGACACACCGGCCAGGTGTCGACGATGGTGCTCGTGCCCGAGGTCGTGAAGGCGGTCGCACCGACTCCGGTCCTCGCCGCAGGCGGCATCGTGACCGGCGAGCAGGTGGCTGCCGCGATGGCGCTCGGCGCTCAGGGCGTCTGGTGCGGATCGGTGTGGCTGACGACCGCGGAGGCCGAGACGGACCCGGTCGTGAAGCAGAAGTTCCTGACCGCGACGTCGAGTGACACGGTGCGCTCACGTTCGCTGACCGGGAAGCCCGCCCGCATGCTCCGCACCCCGTGGACCGACGAGTGGGAGGCGGCCGATGCGCCCCCGCCCCTGCCGATGCCACTGCAAAGCATGCTCGTCGCCAACGCCCAGGTACGGATTGCGCGTGACGCGCGGACGCAAGGCAGTGGCGCCGAGTCGCTCGCGACGTACTTCGTCGGTCAGGGCGTGGGTCTGATGGACCGCGTGAAGCCCGCTCGTGAGGTCGTCGAGGAGATGGTCGCGGGCTACCTCGAGGTCGCCGAGCGGTTCGCGAGCCAGCTCGAGGCCTAGCTCGCGGCCTTCAGATTCTGTACGTCGTCGACCTTCCAGGCGTCGTCCACCTCAACCAGGTGGAGATGTAGGTAGGCGACGCTGTCGGCCGAGCCCGACGTCGTACTCGTGACGTGGGTCATGAGGACGACGAAGGCGGTGGCCTGACCGTCGGCGATGTCGGAGACGCTCACCTCCTTGACCGTCGCCGACCCAACCGCCTTGGCTGCACGCAGCTGTGCCTGCACCGCGGCGTCGTGCGCGGCTTCGCGCTGGGCGAAGCCACCGGTGGCGGCACCGCTGAGATACCGCTCAGTCGCGGCGAGGTTGCGGTAGTCGTACGTGAACAGGCTGGTGGCGACTCCGACGGCCCGCGCCGTGAGCGCCGCGCGATCGTCGCGCTGCGCCTGAACCTGGTCGGCGCGGTGCCACTTGATCCCGGCCAGCGTCGCAGAGAACGCGAGCGCCACGACCAGGACAGCCACGCCCACCGCCCGAAGGCTCGGGCGTCTCAAGGCCACGTCCTAGCAGCCGGTTTTGATCTGCAGCTGGTGCGCCTTGTTGGTCAGCGGAGATGCGGGCATCGCCGCGCCACCGCCACCGAGCACGACACCGCACGTGCCGGCGTAGATCGCCGGCAGCGGGTACAGCGGCAGCGCCGGTGAGCCCATCGCGTCGGGGTCCTCGAAGAACTGGAAGCCAGGCTCGTTGCTCACGGTGTGCGCCTCTTGCCGACGCCAGTAGTCCATCCCGCCCTTGGTCCGCTTCGGGCCACCCGGCGAGGAGTGCGCCTGGTTGGAGTTGCAGTTAGCGGGGGCGTCCGGCTGCGGTTTGTGGCGGGGCTGGTCCTGCTCGCCGCCGCTGTTGCACGTCTCGGGGTCCCACTTCTTGCCCGAGTAGTCGTAGGAGTCGCGCTGGGAGTTCTCGCGGCCCTTCTTGCAGCGGACCTTCTTCGCATCGTTGCCGGTGTTCGCGTTGCAGCCTTGGTAGATCATCTGCTTCTCGCTGGTCGCACCCGCGCAGATTCCATCCGCGCAGAACCCAGTGCTGGCGTTGATCAGACCTTCAGGCTGGCTCAGCGTGCCGGACTCGGCGAGACGGTACGGCGTGAAGGCGATCATGACCGCGCCGCCGTCAGACGGGCCTACCTCGGAGCCCTGCGTCTGCGGCGAGCTGAGCGGTCCCTCGCCGTCGTGCTCGCCGTTGTCGGAGTTGTCATCCATGCCGTAGTAGAGGATGAATCCCTCGCTGAGGATCTTCGTGAGGTTCTGCTTCGTGCCCGTGTCGGGGGTCAGCTTGTTCTCGCCGATGTCGCCGCCGGGAATCGACTGGCAGGCATATGGGAAGCCCGGGATCGCGGCCGCGATCGGGCAGTAGAACTGGTAGTAGTCCCAGTTGAGCGCGAAGCCCGCACCTTTCTTGTTGTTGCCACAGCCGTACTTCTGCTGGTTCGCGGCCTTGCTCACCGGGACCGGCTTCTTGCCCTCCGGGGTCGGCCCTCCGTTGGTGCCGTCGGTGTTGACGGACAGGCAGCCGGAATGCGTCGCGGAGCTCTGGCCCGGATAGCCGAGGGAGTACAGAGTCCCGGTGCCCTTGGAGTTCTCGTCGTTGGGCGACTGGTCGATGCCGAACTGCAGCCACGTGGTGTTGGCGGCACCGTGCTCGCCGTGGCGCGGTGAGTTGTTGTAGCGGTTGTTCGGCATGCCATTCGTCATGCCGCCGCTTTCGAGGGTCAGCTGCGCGTTGTGGCACCCGGGATAGGTCTGGTACTGCGGGGTGTTCCACTCGCTCGCGTCCCACGGGCAGTCCTGCTGCGGTGAGCTGTATCCGCCGCCACTCACGGCGTAAGCGGCTCCGGCTCCGGCGATCGAGAGAACCACGCCGACGACGCCGGTGAAGGAGACGATCGCGACCTTGCTGCGCATGCGGGGCCTTCCGGGACTTGGGCATCTATGACACCAGCGTCATAGTCATGGTTCCAGTTCGCCACCCGGCGAACAACTTCCTGCCAACCTCTCTGGCGCATAGGTAAGGCAACCCTTACTATCGCTACTCGTGAGAACCCCAGCCTTCGTCCTCGCGGCCTTGCTCGGACTTGGTACGACGCTCGCGCCGGCCAACGTCGCCGCCGCGCCGGCGCACGTGACAAGGGCTGGTGCCGCGCCGCGTCCGTTGCAGCCGAGCGATCTCGCGCCCGCCCTTCGCAAGTACCGCCACTACGTGCACGGAAAGGTCGATGCGCTGGTGCCGGCGGTGCGCGCGCTGCGGGCGCGAATCGGGGCTGGCGATCGCGCCGCGGCGGAGGAGGCCTGGCTCGAAGCGCGGTTGATCTGGCTGCGGATCGGCCAGGACAACAGCGCCTACGGTGTGTTCGGCGATCTCGGGCAGCGGATCGACGGAACTGCTGCGGGCCACGACGGGGGCGTGCGCAGCGCCAAGTTCACTGGGTTTCACCGCGTCGAGTGGGATCTCTGGCGCCGGCACAGCCTCGCCGCGGCCCGAACCGACTCCGCAAAGCTGGCAAGCGCCGTGGCGGCGCTGACTCACGTCTCCTTGAAGAAGGCGATCCCGACCGACGTCGATGGCGCGAGCGGGTTCGTGCTGCGAAGCCACGAGATCATCGAAGACGCAGTACGCGACAGCCTGAGCGGCAACGATGAGTACGGCAGCGGCACGGCCCTCGCCTCGGTTACTGCAGACGTGCAGGCCACCCGCAAGGTGCTCAACCTGCTCGCGCCGCTGATCAAGCAGCGCCGAGCCCACCTCGTCGCCAAGGCCCGCCACGATCTTTCGCGGCTCACGGCAGTTGCGAGGACCGGTCGCCACCACGGCCACTGGACCGCAATCAAGGCCCTGTCGCGCCGGCAGCGCCAGACGATCAACGCCGCCGCCGGCCAGGCCGACGAGCGGCTCGCTCCCATCCCTGACCTGCTGCGAATCGGAAACACCTGATGAACCTCGATCGTCGTAACTTCCTCGCCGGCTCCGGCCTGGCAGCGGTCGGTGCCGCACTTCCCATCCCGCGCCCCGGCTTGCAAAAGGACGGCCCGGCTGCCAGGAACCCGAACGGCGGTCCTGGGGCCAAGCTTGCCGCCGTCCCGTTCCACGGGGCGCACCAAGCCGGCATCACCACGCCCGCACCGCCCGCGGGCTGCTTTGCGGCCTTCGACGTCACGGCTGAGCATCGCGCCGGGGTGATCGAGCTGCTCAAGGTGTTGACGAGTCGCGCGCGGTTCCTCACGGCCGGCGGAAAGCCGCACGATCTCGGCACCTCAGCGCCGCCCGCGGACAGCGGGACGGTCGGGCCCACAGTGCCGGCCGACGGCCTCACCATCACGGTTGGCGTTGGTTCGTCGCTGTTCGACGGACGGTTCGGCATTCACGACCGCAAGCCGATTCATCTGACGCCGATGCGCCCGTTTCCGAACGACAACCTCGACCGCGCCCAGACCGGGGGAGATCTCCTCCTGCAGATCTGCGCGGGTAGTCCTGACGTGGCGATCCACGCGTTGCGCGACATCGCCAAGCACACCCGCGGTGGGATGCAGCTTCGCTGGCGGATCGACGGGTTCATCGCACCGCCCCGCCCCTCGGGTACACCCCGCAACCACCTCGGGTTCAAAGACGGCATCGCGAACCCCAACGTCAGCAGCAACCTCGTTTCTCGCGCGCTGCTTTGGGTGCAACGTGACGGCAAGGAGCCGGACTGGGCGGCCGGGGGCAGCTACCACGTGTGCCGGATCATCAAGATGTTCATCGAGTTCTGGGACCGGGTCTCGCTCGAGGAACAAGAAGGAATGATCGGCCGCAAGCGTGACACCGGTGCGCCACTCGACGGCTACCGGGAAGACGACATCCCCAACTACCGTGACGACCCCAACGGCCTGGTCATCCCGCTCGACGCCCACATCCGGCTCGCCAACCCGCGCACCACAGCCTCGGAGTACTCACGAATTCTTCGACGTGGCTACAACTACGACCGCGGAGTCGACCTCAACGGCAACCTCGACATGGGCCTGGTGTTCAACTGCTTCCAGCGCAACCTGCAGACGCAGTTCGAGGCGGTGCAGAAGCGCCTGATCGGCGAGCCGATGATCGACTATGTCTCACCGGTTGGCGGTGGTTACTTCTTCGCCCTGCCAGGTGTGCGCGACCAGAGCGATTGGTACGCGCGAGGTCTGTTCAGCGCTTGAGACTCGCTGTCGGTCTATCGGGTACGCCGCATCCTGGCCTAGCGGGTCAGCCTTTCTGGTTGGCGGTCTTCGCGTAGGGCCGGCACGGCTCGTTGCGAAGGCTGCCGCACTCGGGCAAGCCGGTCGGCACCGAGACGCCCGGGATGACCGGCAGGTAAAGCGACGACGGCCGCGACTTCGAGAACGAGATCGCCACGTTGGTGGTCTTCCCCTTCTCGGGCTGCGGGTGCTGGAACGACCAGATCGGCTGGGCACCGTTCGGAGCCGCGATGGTGATCCGGATCCGGCTGCCCGCACGATAGGCGTGACCCTCGTAGTACAGCGGGATCGTCACCTTCACGAACTTGCCCTTGGGCATCGGCCGTGAGTCCTGCTGACGGAAGCTCGGCACCGGGGCGAGCAGCGTGCTCGGCTGCGCGAAGATCGTGTGCTTGCGGGTCTCGAGCTTGCGTTCGCTCGCCCGCATCCAGCCGCCCTGGACGAACACCTCGTTGCGGTCGGGCGTGATCTCGCTGACCGTCGCCTGAAGGTCGACATCCGGCCTCGAGGACTTCACCCAGACCTGGATCGAGCCCGCGCCGACGACTGTCGTGTCCGTCTTCAGCGGCGCCGTCATATAGGACACCGCGGTGCCGGACGGGTTGTGCTTCCAGTTCCAGTGCCATTGGGACGCGTTGCCCCACAGGCCGCCGCCACCGGTGCTGCCGATGAAGTCGTTCAGCGGCAGGGCGTAGGGGTCGGAGGTGTACTTGTCGACGCCGCTCCCGGCCGGCTTCGCGGTGAGCGTGCCCTTCGGCCCGAAGAACCATCGCTGAGCCTTCGTGTTCGGGATCGGGAACTTCGAGAAGTCCTTGCTGAACCCGAAGTACGGGTCGCCGGCGGTGTACTGACCCAGCGGATCGGTGCCCGCACCGTTGTCGAAGTTGACCCGGATCGAGGGCTGCGACTTGAAGTCGGCCAGCGCCGCGTCGTACGTCGGGTCCAGCTGGATCGGGTCGACCGGAAGGGTCACCACTGCGCTCTGTGGCAAGCCCATCGCCTCCTGGTAGACGACAGGAGCTGCTGCCTTGATGACAGCCGAGTTGAGCAGCGGCGCCTGCTTCGCGACGTACAGCTCGAGGAAGTCATACCAGCGGTTGAACGTGTCCGGGTCGAGAGAGTCGACGTGGACGCCGTTGGTGAAGGTGAACCACTTCTCCTTGGTGCCGGTGAAGTGCTCCGCGAGGTCCATGCAGTGACCGCCGGTCTGCTCGTCCTCGAACTGGCAAGCCATGAAGGTCGGCACCTTGATCTTGTGCACGAAGGTCAGCGGGTCGAGCGTGTCGGCGTACGCCGGGTGGTAGTGCGTGTTGGCGGCGATCGTCGCCGGCAGGTCCTGGGCCTCGCCGTGCAGGACCTGGTTGGCCTTGCAGACCTTGTCGCCGGCCTGGATCCGCTTGTAGGCCCAGGTCTGCCCGCCGTCTGGTCCCGCCGGGCGGGCTTGGTACTGCCGTTCGTTGGCCCATGCGACAGCGAAGCCGTCGTTGAGGATGCCCCCAGGCTCGAGCGTCGTCGCCGTGGCGTCGATGACCGACAGCGGGGCGATGGCTGCCAATGACGGCGGGTCGGTCTGCCCGGTGAACAGCTGGCTGATGCCGCCGTAGGAGATGCCTTCCATGCCGACCTTGTGGCCTTTGACCCATGGCTGGCGGGCGACCGTCTCCACGATGTCGTAGCCGTCGAGGGACTGCATCCGCTCGAAGAAGTTGAAGGACCCGGCGGAGCAACCGGTGCCGCGCATGTTGACGTCGACGACTGCGAAGCCCATGAGGTTCGCGAGGATCGCAATACCGCTTTCCGGGCCCGCCGGGTTGGCGTAGCCGTAGCCGGCGTACTCGATGAGGGTCGGGTACGGCGGGGCGTAGTCCGGAATTCCCGGCGGGAGAGTGACGTCGGGCAGTCCGAGGCCTGCGGGACTCGTCGGCGGGTGGACGTCGTAGGCGAGCTTGGTGCCGTCTCGCGTCGTCAGGTAGCCGTAGCCGTGGTCGGGGATCGACTGGTTGTAGACGCTCGGGTCCCACGGCTTGTCCGTGTCCGGATGCACGGTGATCGCGGCCGACTTCGCGCCCGCCTGGACGATGCGGTAGCCCTTGCCCGGCTTCACGTCACGGAACACGACGCCGCCGAGCGAGTCCGCCGGCTGCTTCGACACGCGATGGCCGGCGCCGTTCACGAGGGAGGTGGGGGCTCCTGGTCGAAGACCGGTCGCGTAGGCCTGCCGGGCGCCTCCGTGGGCGTCGACCCTGGGCGCGGCACTCGCGCTTGTGGCGCCGAGCGGGATGGCCAGACCGGTGACGAGGAGCAGGGCGGCGGCGATCTTCTTCACAAGGTCGAGACTTCTACGCGGGGCCAACCCGGTCCTGCCCGGATTGTGCGGCCATACAAGCCGGTTTGCGGGGGCTCGACCGTACGGTCGATTCCATGGCCCTAGTGCGCCGGCTCCCAGGTTCGGTTGCCGCCTTGGCGTTGGTCGCCCTGACTGGCTGCGCGAGCACGATTCAGGTGCAGGAGCCGACATCGGGCGTCGTGCCACCGGCCGCTGTCGGCGGTGACGGCCTCAGTCTGACGCCGGCGCCGGATGACCAGTCGTCCGGCCAGCCTGCTCAAGCCGGGACATCCCCGACAATGCCCGCCTCCCGCCCTTCGTCGTTGCACTCGTCGCCGCGAAGCGGCGGCTCCTCCTCGCCGTCCCGCTCGTCCCGGCCTTCGGCCTCGATGTCGACGTCGGCGATTCCTGCCGCCGGCCCCGGGTGGGATGCGAAGCATGTGTACCTCGGGATCACGACCGCGAGTGATGCTGCCGGCACGATTCATGCCCTTGGCATCTCGCTCGACCCCGGGGACGAGATCGCTGACGCGAAGGCGATCGTCGCGGCGATGAACCGGCAGGGGGGATTGTTCGGTCGCCAGGTCGTGCTGATCGTCAAAGACGACTCGTCGGCGCACGTGCTCTCCGACCCGGCAGGAGCCGCTCAAGCGGATTGCGTCTTCTTCACCCAGGACCACCGGGTGATCAGCGTCGTCAACACCGACGCCACGATCGACCTCGACAGCTTCCGAAGCTGTTTCGCGCGGGCGCACGTGCCGCTCGTCTCGACCACTACCGCGCCGTTCGACGACACCACGCAACGATCCTTCGCCCCTTACTTCTACAACACGCTGTCGGTCAGCTTGACCCGGCTGATCCCGGTGCTGATCGACCGGCTGACGGCGCAGCACTACTTCGGTGGCTGGAACAGCCTGGCAGGCAAGCCCGGCACCAACCCCGTGAAGGTCGGCGTCCTGTTTCCAACCGGTCCGACCGGTGGCCGAATCGGAGCAGCGTTGCTGGGCGCGCTGAAACAGGCCGGGATCGCCAGCGACCACTACGAGTACAGCTCCGCAACAGATACAGCGGCTGCCTCGGCCGCGGTGTTCCGGTTCAAGGCCGACCACGTCACCCACGTGATCGGGGTCGACACCTTTCAGTACTTCTTCGGGGTTGCTGCCAACACCCAAGGCTTCTATCCGCGCTACGGCGTTACCACGTACTCCGCGCCGGAGACGCTGCTTCGTGCGAACGGCCCGCCGCGCCAGATGGCCGGGGCGATGGGGCTCGGGTGGATTCCGTCGATCGACACCGATGCGCAGCGCGATCCCGGGCCGGGGCCGGGCACCAAGCAGTGCCTCGCGGAGTTGGCGGCGGGTGCCCAGCACTTCGCGGGTCACCGGTTCGCGGAGGCGGTGGGCTTGGCGATATGTGACGGGCTGCAGCTCGGCGTACGAGGCGCCAAGTCAGGTAACGGGCTCGATCCGGCGTCGATTCGAAGCGGCATCGTTGCGCTCGGCCGGAAGTACCCGATGGCCGCCGGCTTCGTGAGTGGACTGTCGGAGACGAACTTCGCCCTTCCCGGAGGTGGGCGCGACTTGGCGTGGAACCCGGGATGTCGATGCTTCGCCTATCACGGCTCGACCTTCCCGATCTGACATGACGACCCGACCAGACGTCGACGTAATCGGTGATCGCGGTACACCGATCCTCGTCTTGCCAGGCGGTGCCGCGACCAGCCGCAACTTCCTGCCCGGCGTTGCGCGCGAGCTCCCCGACAACCGGATCGTGCTGTACGACCGGCCGGGGACCGGGCGCAACGTGGCTGCGGGTCCGGCGACGCTCGCATCGGGCTCGGCGGCGTACGCCGAGGTGCTGCGCGACCTGGCGATCGGGCCGGCCGTTGTGGTCGGGCAGAGCCTCGGAGGTGCGCTTGCCGTCCAGCTCGCAGCCGATCACCCGGATCTCATCGCCGGCCTCGTGCTGATCGACCCGACGCCGTTCAACGACGCCACGGTCTGCCTCCTTGCCCGGCGCATGTTCGGCGTCCTCGCTGCTCCTGGACGGTTGCCTTTGATCGGCGATTCGCTGGATCGCGGCGTCTGGCGGCTTCTGACCATGCGCTCCCACCTCGCCGAGGGCGAAGCGGTTCGTACCAGTCAGAAGGCGCTGGTCGCTTCGGCGTCGATCGTCACCACTCGTCGTGCGCTGGACACACTCGTCACCGATGGCGCCGCGCTCACCGCGCGGCTTCGACCGCTCGGAGTTCCTTGCGTGTTGATTACTGCAGACCGTCCCGCGTCGCACGCCGTCCGTCGTGCTCATGACGAGATGGCCCGCGCCATCGGCGCCCGCGTTGAGAGCTGGCCGAACGCCGTCCATGCCGAACAGCTGCGGCGCCCGGACCTGGTCTATGAGGTCATTCGCGAGGTCGCGGGCTAGGTGAGAAGGTTGCGGGCGTGTCTGAGACGCGCTCTGCGGATTGCGACGTCGCTGTAGTCGGTGCAGGGTTTGCCGGGCTCTATTTGATCCACAAGCTGCGCGGACTGGGCTTCGACGTCCGTTGCTACGACCAGGCCGACGACGTCGGCGGCACCTGGTACTGGAACCGCTACCCGGGCGCGCGCTGCGACATCCCGACCACCGACTACACGTACAGCTTCGACCCGGAGCTCGAGCAGGCCTGGACGTGGTCGGAGAAGTACGCAACGCAGCCGGAGATCCTCGACTACCTCCGGTTTGTCGCGGACCGGTACGACCTGCGCCGCAACATCGAGTTCGGCACCCGGGTCGACAGTGCGGTCTGGGATGAGGCAGCGCGCGTGTGGCGGCTGCGGACCAGCACGGGCGCCGACGTGACATCTCGCTTCTACGTCATGGCGAGCGGATGTCTGTCATTGCCGAAGCGCCCGGACATCGAGGGCGTCGACAGCTTCACCGGTGAGGTCTACTTCACCGGCAAGTGGCCGCACTCTGGTGTCGACTTCAGCGGCAAGCACGTCGCCGTGATCGGCACGGGGTCATCGGCGATCCAGGCGATTCCACACATCGCGGAACAGGCGGAATCGCTCACTGTCTTCCAGCGGACCCCGGCGTACTCGATCCCAGCGCGCAACGGTCCGGCGTCCGCTGATCGTCTCGCCCAGATCGCGGCCGATCGCGAGATGTACCGCGACCGCGCCAAGTGGTCGCCCGGTGGCATCCCCGGTGAGTACGAAGAGCACTTCGCGCTGCTCATGACGCCGGAGCAGCAACGGGAGCGGTTCGAGAAGCGCTACGCCGAAGGCGAGCTGTTCGCGATCCTCGGCGTCTTCAACGACCAGAGCTCCCGGTTGCCCGCCAACCACGTCGTGTCGGAACTCATCCGGGAGAAGATCCGCAGCCGCGTCAGCGATCCGAAAGTCGCCGAGGCGCTGTGTCCGAAGGACTACCCGTTCGGCACCAAGCGTCCATGCCTCGACACCAACTACTACGAGACCTACAACCAGCCGCACGTCCGACTGGTCGATGTCCGCGAGACCCCGATCGTCGAGGTGACCAAAACGGGCATCGACACCACCACCGAGTCGATGTCGTTCGACGCCATCGTCTACGCGACCGGCTTCGACGCGATGACCGGCCCGCTCGTCAACGTCGACATCACCGGTCGCGGCGAGGTGACCCTCAAGCAGAAGTGGGCCGACGGTCCGTCGACGTACCTCGGGCTGACCACCGCCGGCTTCCCGAACTTCTTCACGATCACCGGTCCGGGCAGCCCATCCGTGCTGTCGAACATGGCGGTGTCGATCGAGCAGCACGTGGACTGGGTCGCCGACTGCCTCGACTGGCTGCGCGAGCAGGGCTACGAGTCCATCGAACCGACGCAGCCGGCGGAAGACGGCTGGAACCAGCACGTCGCCGACTGCGCGGGCCTGACGCTCACCGACCTCGCGAACTCCTGGTACGTCGGCGCCAACGTGCCGGGCAAGCCACGGCTGCTCTACCCGTATGTCGGTGGAGTCGAGGCGTATCGCGCCGCGTGTGACGAGGTCACGGCGCGTCGCTACCTCGGCTTCACACTCACCGGCCCGGCCGGCACCGACTGCAACGACGGCGTCGTACGGCAGGTACAGCCCGACGTCGCGATCGTGCTCAACATCATCGAGGCGACCGGTCTGCCGGGATTCGAAACCATGTCGGCCACGGATGCGCGCGGCCTGATGGCCGTTCTCCAGACGACGCGGATGCCAGGGCCGACCGTCGGCGAGGTCGTCGACGGGACCTTGCAAGGTGCCGCGGGACCACTGCCGTATCGGCTGTACCGGCCGGCCACTCCGGGACCCCATCCGGTCATTGCCTACTTCCACGGCGGTGGGTGGGTGCTCGGCGACCTCGACTCCGACGATCCGCTGTGCCGCGACCTGTGCGACCGAACCGGGGCAGTCGTGGTGTCGGTCAACTATCGGCACGCGCCCGAACACCTCTTCCCGGCTGCGGCCGAGGATGCGTTCGCTGCCGTCGAGTGGGTGGCGGCGCACGCGACAGAGCTCGGCGGGATCCCGGGTCGGCTGCTCGTCGCGGGCTGGAGCGCCGGGGGCAACGTCGCGACCGTCGCGACCCAGAAGGCCCGCGACGCGGGTGGGCCTGGGATTGCCGGTCAGCTGCTGATCTGCCCCGTGACGGACTGCGATTTGACCCGTGCGTCGTATGACGAGAACCGCGACGGCGACATCTTCAACGCCAAGGTGATGAGCTGGTTCTGGGACCGGTACGCCGAGCCTTCGGACCGGTTGTCCCCTGTCGCCTCGCCGCTACGCGGCTCGCTGAGCGGGCTGCCTCCCGCGGTGATCATGACGGCGGACTTCGACCCGCTGCGCGACGAGGGCGTCGCATACGCGGAGGCGCTTGCGGCCGCGGGTGTCCCGGTCAAGCACGTGCGTGCGCGAGGACACACCCACACGTCGGTGACGATGGTCGACGTCGTACTGTCCGGCGCCTCAGTGCGGGCCGAGCTTGCCGACCACGTACGACCTCTCTTGGGGTGAGCGACGGGATTCGAACCCGCGACCACCTGGACCACAACCAGGTGCTCTACCAACTGAGCTACGCCCACCATTCGCGGCTCGGCGAGCCGATCCGCGGCGCAGAGTCTAGTCGGACTTCGGCTTCGCCTCGTCCGTAGTTTCCGGCGACCCGAGCCCGAGCGACCTTGCCGCGGCTTTGGCCGCCTCCGAGTCCGGCCCCGGGGCCGGAACCATCACCGTGGCGCGGTAGTAGCGCAGCTCGTCGATGCTCTCTCGGATGTCGGCGAGCGCCCGGTGACCACCGTGCTTGGCCGGAGCGTTGTAGTACGCCCGGGGATACCAGCGGCGGGCCAGCTCCTTGATCGATGAGACATCGATCATCCGGTAGTGCAGATGGTCGTCGAGCCGAGGCATGTACGCGGTGATGAAGCTCCGGTCGGTGGCGATGGTGTTGCCACACAAGGGCGCCTTGCGGCGTTCCGGGACGAACCTCTGGACGTACTCGAGAACCTGCTCCTCGGCCTGCTCGACCGAGGTCGCGGAGCGGCGGATCTCGTCGAGCAGACCTGACGCGACGTGCATCTCGTGGACGACGGGGTCCATCGCCACCAGGTGGTGAGCGTCGGCGCCGATGACGATGTCGAGCCCTTCGTCCAGGACGTTGAGCTCCGCGTCCGTGATGACGACAGCGATTTCCACGAGAACGTGCGTGGTCGGATCGAGCCCGGTCATCTCGCAGTCGATCCAGACCAGCGCGTCACCCGTCCGCGAGCCAGCCGTCATGGCGTCAACCTTCTCATTCGCTGGGCAATACCCTTTTTCCATGCACTGAGCGCCCGTAGCTCAGCGGATAGAGCGACTGCCTTCTAAGCAGTTGGTCGCAGGTTCGATCCCTGCCGGGCGCGCGTGGGTGGCGGTCATCTCGCGGCGCATGCCGAGAGGCATGCCGAGTTGGTCGCCGTCCGGCGTCGGTGGTGGCGCTCCGGCGCCGCGGTCCTCCTCCGGACGACGGTCAGCCTCATTGCAGCGCTCACCCTGCTCAACATCGTGGGTGCCGCGGCAACGGCGCTGGTCGCGCTCTACGTCGTTCCCGAGCCGAACGCCCTCACCGCGTCGGGCTCGGTGACGACGTACGTCATCGTCGCGGCGATCTACGGCACCGTTGCGGTCATCGCCGGGACCGCAATGGGAATCCGTTCGCTGGCGAGCCTGCGGGACTGGCTGCCTTCGGAGCAACCGCCGACGCCGGAGCAGCAGCTCATCGTGCTTCGCGGCCCACGAATGCTGGCGCGCGGCATCGGCTTGCTCTGGTTCGTGGGCATGCTGCTGTTCGGCGCGCTGACCGTCGGACACTCGGTCGACGGAAGCCTGCGGATGATGGCGATCGTCGGGCTGAGCGGCGTGATCACGAGCTCCGTGGCCTTCCGGTTCTCCGAGCTGCTGCTGCGCGAGGCCGCGGGTCGCGCGCTGTCGGCATCGGATCACCCGCAGAAGATCGCCCAGTCGGTGGCGGTTCGCTCGATCATGACCTGGGTCGCAGGTACGGGCGCTCCGGTGCTCGGCGTCGTCCTGCTCGGGGTGGCGAGCATCGTCGACCACGTCGGCACCAGACGCGACCTGGCGATTGCCACCGCCGTGCTGGGGGCGAACTGCCTGCTCGCCGGGTTCATCACGACGTTCTTCGTGACCCGCGCCACCGCGGACCCGATCGTGTCGGTGCGCCGGGCTCTCGCGCGCATCGAGCGCGGCGAGCTGGACGTATCGGTTCCGGTGTACGACGGGACGGACATCGGACTGCTACAGGCTGGGTTCAACCGGATGGCCGCCGGACTTCGCGAGCGCGAGCAGCTGCGCGACCTGTTCGGCCGGCACGTCGGGGTCGATGTTGCCCGTCGCGCGCTCGAGAACGGCGTCGAGCTCGGCGGCGAGGTGCGCGACGTCGCGGTTCTCTACATCGACATCGTCGGGTCGACCCGGATCGCCGCGGAGAAGCCGGCCCAGGATGTCGTGGACCTGTTGAACCGGTTCTTCGGCGTGGTGATCGATGTCGTCGAGTCCGCCGAAGGCTTCATCAACAAGTTCGCCGGCGACTCGGCGCTTGCGATCTTCGGCGCGCCGGCGCCGTTGCCGGACCGGTCTGCTCGCGCGCTTGCTGCCGCTCGCACCCTCGCTTCCCGCGTCGCGGAAGCGATTCCGGAGATCGATTTCGGCATCGGCGTGGCCTCCGGTGAGGTGGTCGCAGGCAACATCGGCGGGACCAGCCGGTTCGAGTACACGGTCATCGGCACGCCGGTGAATGAGGCAGCGAGACTCGGTGAGCTCGCCAAGAAGCTGCCTGGCCGCGTCGCCGCGTCTGCCTCCCTGGTCCGCGCGGTTGGCGACGACGGCTGGGTGGTTGCTGACGAGGTCACGCTTCGCGGACTCGCCGAAACCACCACGATTTACGTGCCCAAACCGGCCTCGCGCGACTAGTGTGCGCCTCCGTGAGGCTGCTCGACGTAGAGAACGTCAGCGTGCGGTTCGGTGGCCTCACCGCGCTCACCCAGGTGTCGGCGAACGTCGACCAGGGCGAGGTCGTCGGAGTCATCGGCCCGAACGGCGCCGGCAAGACGACGCTGTTCAACGTCGTCTGCGGATTCGTCCGTCCGACGCAGGGTGAGCTTCGCTGGCGAGGCGAACCGCTGCGCCGACACAAGTCGCACCAGCTTGCGGGCCTTGGCATCGCACGCACGTTGCAGGGCCTCGGCCTGTTCCCGCACCTCACCGTCCTCGAAAACGTCCTCGTCGGCGCCGACCGGCATGCCCGCGCCCGGTTCGCCTCAGGGCTGTTCGGCCTGCCATGGAGCGATCGCGACGAGCGCTTGCTCAAGGAGAGGGCGATGGATGCGCTTCGCCGTCTCGATGTTGCGGACTTCGCGGGATCCGTGCCCGGTCAGCTTCCGTATGGCGTGCAGAAGCGGGTCGCGCTCGCGCGCGCCCTGGTCGCGGAGCCGGCGCTGCTACTGCTCGACGAGCCGGCGTCAGGGCTCGCTGCAGATGAGATGGACGAGCTGGCGTCGCTCGTTCGCGACCTGAAGCAGCGCACCTCGGTCCTGTTGGTCGAGCATCACATGGACCTCGTCATGGCCGTGTGCGATCGGATCGTCGTCCTCGACTTCGGCCGTTGCATCGCAACCGGCACTCCGGAAGAGGTCCGGGCCGATCCCAAGGTGCTCGAGGCCTACCTCGGCGAGGAGATCGACGCGTCAACCCAAGAGGTTGGCGATGTTCATTCACGCGCGGAACGACGCGATGCTGTTCATTCACGTGCGGAACGACGCGATGCTCACTCTTGACGGCGTGGTCACGACCTACGGCGCGGTCCGCGCGCTGGACGGCGTCACCCTCGACGTTCCCGAAGGTCAGATCACCGCGGTCCTCGGCGCCAACGGGGCCGGCAAGACGACACTGCTGCGTACCGTCAACGGCCTGGTCCGCCCGTCCGCGGGCAGGATCAACTTCGCCGGCCACGACCTCGTGTCGGCGCCGGTCGAGCGGATCGTGACCTATGGGATCGCACACGTCCCCGAAGGTCGTGGCGTGATCACCGAGCTCACCGTCGAGGAGAACCTGCGGCTCGGTGCCCTGTGGCGATCCGACCGTCGCCGTACGACGAGTGAAGGTCTCGCATCGGTGTACGACATGTTCCCGCCCATCGCCGAGCGCCGCGACAAGGCTGCGGACACGTTGTCCGGCGGCGAGCGACAGATGCTCGCAATCGGCCGGGCGCTGATGAGCCGCCCGACGCTGTTGCTGCTCGACGAGCCATCGCTGGGGCTCGCGCCCCGGATCACCGCGCAGATCATGGCCACGCTTCGCCGGCTCAGCTCGGAGGAAGGAATCACGGTGGTGCTCGTCGAGCAAAACGCCCGCAGCGCGCTTTCCGTCGCCGACACCGCGGTCGTGCTCAACCTCGGCCGCGTCGTTGCATCGGGCCCGGCGAACGACCTGGCCGGCGACGAACAGCTCCGACATGCCTACCTGGGTTTCTAGATGACGTTCCTCAACCTCGTGATCTACGGGATCGCCAACGGAACGCTCTACGCCGCAGTTGCACTAGCGCTCGTTCTGATCTGGCGCTCGACGCGAATCGTGAACTTCGCGCAAGGCGGCATGTTGATGTTCACCACCTTCATCGCGTGGGACCTCGTGGTGAAGCACGGTGCCAACTACTGGCTCGGCCTCGTGGTCGCGATGCTGGCCGGATTCGTGCTGGGTGGCGTGTCGGAGCGGGTGCTGGTCCGCCCGGTCGAGGACGGTCCACCCCTCAACCCCGTGATCGTCACGCTCGGGTTGCTGCTGCTGCTGCAGGCCGTTGCGGGGATGATCTGGGGCAACGGCCTCGACTCGTTCGCCCCCGAGTTCTCGCTGCGTTACTACAGTGCGGGTGATCAGGTGATCCTGTTCTCGCCCGACTACCTGTTCATCGTGATCGCGGTCTTTGTCGTGCTTTTGGGCTTGTACGTGTTGTTCCAGCGATCACCTCTGGGCCTGCGGATGCGCGCGAGTGCGTTCAACCCCGAGGTTGCCCGGTTGCTCGGAGTGCGGGTCGGCCGGATGCTCACCCTCGGCTGGGGACTGGCCGCGATGGTCGGGGCTCTCGCGGGAGTGCTCATCGCGGGCACCCAGCCCGACTACATGAACCCCAACGCGTTCGATCCGCTGCTCATCTTCGGCTTCACGGCCGCGATCATCGGCGGGCTCGACTCACCGGTTGGTGCGGTTGCCGGTGGGATCAGCGTCGGCGTGATCCAGCAGCTGCTCGACAACTACGTGAGCAACGACATCGACGCGTTCTACGTGTTCCTGCTCCTGCTGGTGGTGCTGATGATCCGGCCCAACGGCTTGTTCAGCCGGGCCTCGGTGCGTCGCGTATGACGCGCGGCATGTGGCACCGGGCGCCGATGGTGTTGCGGCACGGCATCCCTGCGGTTGCGGGCCTCGGGGTACTTCTGCTGGTGAGCCAAGGGCTGTCGGAGTACCGCAATACGCAGCTCGCGAGCATCGCGATGTACGTGTGCGCTGTCGCAGGCCTGACCATCCTCACCGGGCTGTCCGGACAGATCTCCCTCGGCAACGGCGCCTTCATGTTCGTCGGCGCCTACACCGTCGCATTGCTGCTCAAGCACCACGACACCCGCAGCAACGGGGTACTTGTCCTGTTCCTGGTCGCGGCGGTGCTGGTATCCGCGATCGCCGGAGCGCTGGTGGGTGTGGCGGCCGCCAGGCTGCGAGGGCCTTACCTCGCGGGCATCACGCTGGCACTCGCGGTCGGTTTGCCAGTCCTGCCGAAGTACTCGCACCTTCAGAAGACGCTCGGTGGTCACTCGGGCATCTCGGTCAATGCGCCTGCGCCGCCGAACAACATGAACTACTTCCGCTGGCAGGCGTGGCTGTGCGTGATCGCCGCGGTGATCACGCTGTTTCTGCTCGCGAACCTCTCCGCCAGCCGCGTCGGCCGCGCGTTCCGCGCGGTGCGAGACGACGAGATCGCCGCGTCCCTCGCGGGTCTCCTGGTGGCGCGCGTGCAGATCCTCGCGTTCGTCGTCAGTGCGGCATGCGCCGGTCTGGCGGGTGGGTTGTTCGGCATCCTGCAGCTGACCGTGCTGCCGGATCTGTTCTCGCTGACGCTGTCGTTGTCACTGCTTGCCGCTGCGGTGTTCGGTGGCCTCGGGACGCTCAGCGGCGCGGTGTACGGCTCGATCATCATCACGTTCCTGCCGTTCTGGTCGACCGACCTGGCAAGGGCGCTGTCGCTGTCGGACAACATCAAGAACAACCTTCCGCAAGCGGTCTACGGCTTGGGGCTGATCGTGGGAATGCTGCTCTTCCCGCTCGGCATCCACGGATTGCTCCGTCGGCTGGGCATGGTCGGGCGTAACGCCTTGAGAACGAAACCAACCGGTAACTAGGCAGCGAACCGGATTCGGAATAGGTTCCCGCCAGCACCAGACCAGCGAACGGAGGACACATGGCAAAGGGGCCTGTGCGGCTGCTCGCCACCGCGACGGTGGTCGCGCTCGGAGTCGCCGCCTGCGGGGGGAGCAGCAGCGGTGGAGGCGGAGCCGGTAATGGCAGCTCGGCGCCCGGCGTCACCGCGGACTCGATCCTGATCGGGAGCACGCAGCCGCTGACCGGCATCGCCGCTCCGGGTTACTCGGAGATCGCGCCCGCGTCGGCGGCGTACTTCACGTACGTCAACGCCCACGGCGGGATCAACGGCCGGCAGATCAACTTCAAGTACCTGGACGACGGATACGACCCGGGCAAGACGACGACCGACACCAAGCAGCTCGTCCTGCAGGACAAGGTGTTCGCGGTCTTCGAGGGCCTCGGCACTCCGACCCACGAGGCTGTCGTCGACTTCCTCAACCAGCAGAACGTGCCCGACCTCTTCGTCGCGTCGGGTTGCCTCTGCTGGAACAACCCGAGCGAGCACCCGCAGACCTTCGGCTGGCTGCCGGACTACACGCGTGAGGGCAAGATCCTCGGCGACTATGTCAAGAAGAACTTCGCCGGCAAGAAGATCGGCATCTTCGCCCAAGGTGACGACTTCGGTGACAACGGCATCAAGGGCTTCGAGCAGGAGGTCCCGGCCAACCAGATCGCATCGATCCAGCGCTACGACCCGACGAACATCAAGATCGCGCCGCAGGTCACGAAGCTGAAGAAGGCGGGCGTCCAGGTCCTGGTGTCCTTCACGGTGCCGGCGTTCACCGCGCTGCTGAAGCTCACGTCGCTGCAGCTGCAGTTCAGCCCGCAGCTCGTCGTCAGTAGCGTCGGTTCCGACCCGGCGACCCTCGCGGGCCTGATCACGAACTTTGCGAAGGAGGGCGGCACAACCGTCAAGGGCGAGGACCTGATCCAGGGCATCATCACCGACGGCTACCTGCCATCGCCGTCGGACCCGAGCAACAGCTGGATCAAGCTGTTCCAGAAGGTCTACAAGAAGTACCTCGCCAAGAAGTATCCGGTGTTCGACGGGAACATCGAGTACGGCCTGGCGTCGGCGTACACGTTCGCTGAGGCGTTGGCGGCGGCGGGAGAGAACCCGACCCGCGAAAGCCTGGTTGCGGCCGTCGAGGCGAACAAGTTCGCCGGCCCGAACCTCACGCCGTACGCGTACTCATCCGACGACCACTCCGGAATGACCGGCGTGCAGATGGGCGTCATCAACGGCCTGGCGATCAAGCTTCAGGGCACGCCGATGGTCACGGATGACGGCTCCGGTGGGATCACGCCTTACACCACCGCTGAGGCGACCGCCCCGGCGAACGGTGTTCCGTCCGGTTGATCGACAGCAACGCAGACAGTGGCCGGTCCGGTTCGCCGGGCCGGCCACTGATTGCGCCGGGTGAGCGGTTCGCCGATGCGGACCAGTGGGACCACGCGCGTGCCACGCCGCCGCACCTGTGGGCGACGCTCGGCTATCGCCGGCTCGCCTGGGAGCCGGGCGGTACGACGATCGCGTGGGACGCGACGCCGGACTACTGCTTTCGCACCGCAGGCGGGCCGATCGTGCAAGGCGGACTCGTGACGGCCCTGCTGGACGCCGCGATGGGGGGAGCGTGCTGGACGGTGCTGGACCGCGACCAGGCGTTCCTCACCGCGGACCTGCGCGTCGAGTTCCTCCGGTCGGCTGAGGTCGGGACGCTGTCTGCGAAGGGCTGGGTCGTCCGCCGTACTCGGCGGGTGGTGTTCTGCGCGGCCGAGCTTTATCGCGGTGAGTCGACCGATGGCGATCTGCTCGCCACGAGTCGCGGCACCCAGGTCGTGCTGCCGGCTGATGGCCGAGCCGGCCGCTACCAGTCATCCGACGAGCCGGGCGCCCCGCCGGACGACGCGCGGGGCTAGCCGGCGCGCCACTTGCCGCGGAGCTCTGGTGCCAGTCCTGCTCGCGCCGCATCGAGGAAGGCTTGCCTGTCCGCTGTGCCCAGGTCCGTTGGGAGGACGCCGAGAAGCGGTGCTCCCGCGTAGTCCGGTAGGTCCTCGAGGTTTGTCCTTGCGGCGAGGTCCGGCTCGGTCGGCCACGCGCCGACGACCACACCCGCGCAAGTCAGGGACCTTCGCCGCAGCTCCTCACAGGTGAGTGCCGTCGCGTTGAGGGTGCCGAGTCCGGCGGGCGCGACGACGACGACGGCGGCGTTGATGGCGGCCGCGAGGTCGGCGATCGTCCCGCCCTCGTCGTCGAAGCGCACGAGCAGGCCGCCTGCGCCTTCCACGAGCACAAGGTCTCTGTCATCGAGGAGCTTTACGCGATGCGCCAGCTCCGTCACGCGCGGCGTAGGCAGACCGGCCAGCCTCGCCGCGCTCGCCGGCGCCAACGGTGCGGGAAACCGGATGAGCTCGTGCACGTCACCGACTCCAGAGAGTCGCTCGACCACCTCCATGTCGGACTCCATGCCGGGCTCGATGCCGGTCTGGGCCGCCTTGACGACGGCCACCCGTTCGCCGGCTGCGTGCGCGAGGGCCGCGACCGCCGCGGTGACGATCGTCTTTCCGATCTCGGTGCCGGTGCCGGTGATGACGAGGCGTCTCATCGTCGCCGTTCGATCGCCTCGAGGATCGCCGTCGTTGCTTCCTTGATGTCGACGTCGGTGAGGCTTGCCCGTGCCGTGATCCGCAGCCTGCTGCCGCTTGGTGGGACGGAGGGCGGGCGAAAGCAGCCGACGATCACTCCCGCCTGACGGCAGTCGTCGGCAACCTGGGCGGTGAGTGCGGGGTCGCCGAGGATGAGTGACACGACCGCGCCGTCGGGGGCTTCGAGCTCGAGGGCGGTCGCGATCTCGTCCCTGCGCTGGCCTACCTGCTCGACCCGCTCGGGCTCGGTCTCGAGGATGTCGATCGCCGCTCGTGCCGCTGCGGCGCACGCCGGTGCGAGGCCGGTGTCGAAGATGAAGGTGCGGGCCGTGTTGACCAGATGCTCCACGATCGCGCTGGAGCCAACGACCGCGCCGCCCTGGCTGCCGAGCGCCTTCGACAACGTGACCGTTCTCACGACGACCGCGTCGTCGACGACGCCTGCGGCATGGGCGACGCCGCGACCGGCTCGGCCGATCACTCCGACAGAGTGCGCTTCGTCGATCAACAGCAGTGCGTCCCTGTTGCGGCAGATGTCGAGAAGCGCGCTTGCGTCGGCGGTCGTTCCGTCGGTGCTGAACACCGCGTCGACGACGACCATCGCTCTTGCCTCGCTCCGGTCGGCGAGTGCTCGGTCGACGGCGGCGAGGTCGCGATGCGGTGTGACGACAGTGCGGGAGCGCGAGAGCCGGCAGGCGTCGATGATCGAGGCGTGGTTGTCGGCATCCGACACGATCAGGGAGCCGGGCCCACCCAGTGCGGTGATCGCGCCGAGGTTCGCGGCGTAGCCGGAGGAGAAGACGAGGGCATCTTCACTGCCCGCGAAGGCACACAGTGCACGCTCGAGATCGCGGTGTAGCTCAATGCTTCCCGTCACCAACCGCGACCCGGTCGACCCGGCGCCCCACTTGGTGGCGGCTGCCGCCGCCGCGCCGGTCACCCTCGGATCCATGGCCAACCCGAGGTAGTCGTTGCTGGCGACGTCGATGACGCGCGCGTTGTCGGCGCGGTGGGTCAGCCGCCGCTCCAAGCCCGCCGTGGCTCGCCGCGTCGCGGCCTCGCGCAGCCAGGAGTCATAGGCCGGGCTCATGCGCCGGCGGCGGCGACCATCGAGCGACTGATCGTCGCGAGGTCGTCGTCGGTGCATACGTAGGGCGGCATGGCGTAGATGAGGTTACGGAACGGCCGAAGCCACACGCCGTCCTGCATCGCCCGCTTCGTGACCCGGTCGACGTCGACCGGGTCGACCAGCTCGATGACGCCGATCGCGCCGAGCACTCGTACGTCCGCCACCGCGGGCAGGTCGGCGGCCGGTGCGAGGCCTTCGTTCAACGCGGATTCGGCCCGCTTGACGTCGGTCTTCCAGTCGCTGTTCTGCAGCAGGTCGAGGTTCGCTCCTGCGATCGCGGCTGCGAGCGGGTTCGCCATGAAGGTCGGGCCGTGCATGAACGCGCCGCCCGGGCCGGCGCTGATCGCGTCGGCGACTGCGGACGTGCACAGTGTTGCTGCCATCGAGAGGTAACCGCCGGTGAGCGCCTTGCCGACGCACATGATGTCGGGGGAGACGTCGGCGTGCTCGGCGGCGAACATCGTGCCGGTGCGGCCGAAGCCGGTAGCGATCTCGTCGAGGATCAGCAGCACGTCGTGCTCGTCGCACAGCCGGCGCAGCTCCGCGACGTACGACGGGTCGTAGAACCGCATCCCGCCGGCACCCTGCACGACGGGCTCGACGATGACCGCGGCGATCGCGTCGCTGTGTCTTTCGAAGAGCTCTGCGGTCTGGCTTTGCCAACCCTCGTCACCGGCTGTTGCCGGCGGCATCTCGGCGAAGACCTGTTCGGGCAATGCCCCGATGAAGAGGTGATGCATCCCGCCCACCGGATCGCACACGGACATCGCCATGAACGTGTCGCCGTGGTAGCCGCCGCGCACCGTGAGCAGCCGGTTGCGAGCCGGTCGGCCGCGGGCCTGCCAGTACTGCAGCGCCATCTTGACGGCGACCTCGACAGCGACTGATCCGGAGTCGGAGAAGAAGACGTTGCTCAGCCCCTCCGGGGCTACCGCTATCAGCTTCTCGGCGAGCGCTATTGCTGGTTCGTGGGTGAGTCCGCCGAACATGACGTGCGACATCCGGTCGAGCTGCGCGCGGGCGGCCGCATCGAGGACCGGGTGCCGGTAGCCGTGGATCGCGGCCCACCAGCTCGACATCCCATCGATCAGCTCTGTGCCACCCGCCAGCTGCAGCCGGACCCCGCTCGCGCTCTCGACGAGATACGGCGCGGGACTGGCGGGCATCGCGGCGTACGGATGCCACACGTGCGCCGCGTCGAAGGCGAGGAGTGGGTCGGGTGAGATGTCGGTAACGTACCGTCCCGTGACAGACGCGGATCTTGCATCCCTGACCGAGCAGGCCGCACCGCACGAAGCGGTGGGCCGCTATCTCGCTGAGCAGCTCGGCGACGACGGTTGGCGCGACTGCCGCCTGGAGCTGATCTCGGGCGGAAAGTCGAACCTCACGTTCGGCGTCTCGGCTGCGGCGGGAGAGGCGGTGCTGCGGCGCCCGCCGCTGTCGAACCGGCTACCGACCGCGCACGACATGGGACGCGAGCACCGGGTGATGACGGCTCTCGGGCCGACGACTGTGCCCGTGCCGCCGACGCTCGCGATGTGCACCGACGAAGCGGTGATCGGGGCGCCGTTCTACGTGATGACGCGCGTTGAGGGTCACATCGTGCGGGACTCCCTTCCCGACGGCTACGCGGAATCTCACGAAGAGCGGCTGGCGATCGCTCACGGCCTGATCGACGTGATGGCCGACCTGCACTCAGTCGTGCCGGCCGAGATCGGGCTCGGTGACTACGGGCGCCCGGACGGATATCTCGAGCGCCAGATCAAGCGGTGGACCACGCAGTGGCAGGCGACGCGCGATGCGCTCCAGGGCGAGGGGAGCGACCTGGACCGGCTCGCCGAGCGGCTGACGGCGAACGTGCCGCAGGCGCCGACCGGTCCGATCGTCCACGGCGACTACCGCATGGACAACGTGCTGCTCGACCCGAACAGCCCCGGCAAGATCGCGGCGGTCCTCGACTGGGAGCTGTCGACGCTTGGCGACCCACTCGCCGATCTCGGCATGTTCTACATCTACTGGCAGGACGCGGGCGACGAGACCAGCGAGCTGACAGCCGGCGTGCTGCCGACCGTGACGACGTTGCCTGGGTTCCCGACTCGCCGCGAGCTGCTGGACCGTTACGCCAAGACAAGCGGGCGAGACCTTTCGGACATGCCCTGGTATGTCGCGTTCGCCTGCTTCAAGCTCGCCTCGATCATCGCCGGTGTCGCCGCGCGCGGTTTGGCGGGCGCGATGATCGGTGACGGATTCGTGGAGATGGCAGTGCGGATCGCACCACTCGTCAACGCGGGCAACTCCGCGCTGTCAGATGGCCTCGGTCTCTAGGTAATCCCTTGGGCGATCGTGCCGATGATCAAGGCGTGACGCAGGTCGAGGACCGGCTTCGCGCGGAGCTCAACGTTGCGCGCGCGATCATCGACGTCCAGCAGCAGATCGCCCAGGCGCAACGCGAGCCGGAGCGCGTCATGCAGGTGGTCGCGACGGCGAGCCAGGAGCTGACCGGCGCCGCGGGCACGGTGGTGGAGATCGTGCAGGGCGACGAGATGGTCTACGCCGCGGCGACCGGGATCGCCTCGCCCCACATCGGCGTCCGGCTGCAGCGCGAAGGCAGCCTCTCAGGGCTGTGCGTCGCCGCGGCGTCGCCGTTGATCTGCGAGGACTCAGAGACTGACGACCGGGTTGACCGTGAGGCATGCCGGCGGATCGGGCTGCGCTCGATGGTCGTCGTCCCGCTTCTGGATGGGGACCGCTGCCAGGGCGTGCTGAAGGTGCTCGGAGCTGAGCCGGGCCTGTTCGGTCCTGACGACACCGTTGCGCTGCAGGCGATGGCCGGGTTCATCGCGCTGTCCCTGCAGCTCGCCGACAACTACGTGGCGCAGACACACAAGGCGACCACGGATGCGCTGACCGGTCTGGCCAACCGGGATGAGTTCCTGCGCCGTCTCGGCGGGCTGCTGCACGGCTCGCCACAGCGATCGGTCACGGTGTGCTTCATCGACCTGGACGGCTTCAAGGAACTCAACGACACGGCTGGGCATGCCGCGGGCGACGAGGCACTGCGCAGCGCCGCGGCTGCGATGAGTGAGACCGTCCGCGATGGCGATCTGGTCGCGCGGATCGGCGGCGACGAGTTCGTCGTGGCCTGCATCGGGTTGCGCGCCCGGATGGTCGACGTACTGGTGGAACGCCTCGAGGACGCGATCGTCACCGCGACTGCTGGACAGCTCCGCGGCGCGAGTATCGGCTATGCGGTGTCGACGGCGGCCGACACCGTCGACTCGCTGCTCGAGCGAGCTGACGCGGCGATGTACGACGTGAAGCGCAAGCGGCGATCGGGCCGGGTCAGCGCAGGCTGAGGCCGCCGTCGATCACCCAGATCTGGCCGGTGACGTAGGTCGATGCGATCTGCGTGGCGACCACTTCGGCGACGTCTTCCGGCTGCGCCGCGCGCTGCATCGGCGCCATGAACTTGATCCCCTCGTGCAGATCGGTCCAGTCGGCGGTCCATGGGGTGTCCACGAGACCGGGTGCCACGGCGTTGACCCGCACAGCGGGGGCGAGGACGTTCGCGAGAAGCAGCGTCAGGTGGTTGATCGCCGCCTTGCTCGCGGCGTAGGGGATCGAGGAGCCGAGGGGTCGCACGCCTGCGAGTGACGTCACATTGACGATGCAGCCGGCTCCCGTCTCCTTCAGAAAAGGGGCCGCGGCGACCGACATCTGCCACGTGCCGACGACGTTGACGTCATACAACCGCCGGAAGATCTCTGGGGTTGCTGCCTCGAAGTCCTCGTGCGCGATTCGCACGGTCGTACCGGCGTTGTTGACGAGTACGTCGAGCCGGCCGAACTTCGCGATCGTCTCGTCGACCAGTCGCTGCGCATCGCCGTCCGCCGAGATGTCGGCCTGCACGTAGTGGGTCTTGTCCTCGCCGTGCTCGCTGACCATCGCCTTGCCGGCGTCAACGGACTTCGCGGAGTTGATGACGACCTTGAACCCGTCACCGACGAGGCGCTCGACGACGGCCTTGCCGATTCCCGACGTCGATCCGGTGACGAGGGCGACCCGGTCCGTCATCAAACTCCTCCTGCGCTCAGGATTCCGCCGTCGATCGCGACGGTCTGTCCGGTGATCCAGGATGCGTCGTCGGAGAGCAGAAAGGCAGCGAGTTTCGCAGTGTCGGTCGGTACGCCGAGCCGCTTCAGCGGGTAACGCGCCGCCGCGGCGGCTTCGTCGGCTTCGTACAGGGCCCGGGCGAACTGCGTCTTCACGACCGCGGGCGCGATGGCGTTCACCCGCACCCCGGGGCTCAGCTCTTGCGCGAGCTGCTTGGTCATGTGGATCAGCGCCGCCTTGCTCGCGTTGTAGGCGCCTAGGGCCGGTCCGGTCCGGATGCCCCCGATCGACGCGACGTTGAGGACGGCGCCGCCGTTGTCCTTCAGCCACGCCTGCCAGGCGAGCTGCGTCCAGGCGAGAGCCGCCACGACGTTGACCTCGAAGATCTTGCGTACGGCGGCCAGCTCGTAGTCGATCATCGGCCCGAAGACGGGGTTGACCGCCGCGTTGTTGATCACGTAGTCGAGCCGGCCGAAGGTCTGCATGGTCGCGTCGACAGCGGCCTGCTGGTGCTCGGCGTCATCGGCGCTGCCGCGAGCTGCGATAGCGCGCCCGGCGCCGTCGGGGTCCAGCTCCGCGACGGCGGCGTCGAGCTCATCCGGCTTGCGCGCCGTGATGCACACCGAGGCGCCGCGCGCCACCAGCTCGGCGGCGATGCCGAGGCCGATGCCGCGCGTGCCGCCGGTGACGACTGCAACCCGGCCCGTGAAGTCCTGCTCTGCCATGCGCCGACACGGTGCCACATCGGCTTGCACAGCGACCGTTCGGGTGCCGGTCGTCCACAGCCGGAACTTGCGCGTCCGGCGCTCGTCGGTGCTCGTCCGCACCGTGGTGGGGCCGGCGGGTGCCGGTCCATGAGGAAGGAGTACCGATGGACACCTACATGACGGTGCAGGGCAACCTCACCGCCGACCCGGTGCCTCGCACCACCGCCAACGGAGCCACCGTGGTGAATCTCCGCGTCGCGTCGAACTCGCGGCGGTTCGACAAGGAAGCCGGCGAGTTCCGGGACGGCGACCCTATGTACATAGGTGTCACGTGCTGGCGCGGGTTGGCCGCCAATGTTCTCGCAAGCCTGCGCAAGGGCGACAGCGTCGTCGTGTTCGGCCGGTTCCTGATGCGCACGTATGAGACCAAAGAAGGCGAGCAGCGAACGGTCTACGAGATCGATGCGTTCGCGGTGGGCCCCGACCTCAATCGCTGGCCGGCAGACCTGCGCCGTCCGTCGCGGTCGGCAGCTGCGGCTGCCGAGACCCCGCTCGACGCCGATGCCCATAGTGCCGGCGCCCCGGTTGTGGCGGAGGTCGCCGCATAGCTGGCTACGTCGGGGGCCGCCGGCACTCCGGTGGCGGCGACATCGATGGTGCGCGTCGGCAGGGAGTCGAGCCGTGCGGTGAAGGGGTCGGACTTCTTGAAGTAGGCGAACCCGGCCAGCGCAGCCGCGCCTCCGGCGTACCCGCCGAGGCCGTCGGAGCCGCCGAGAAAGCGCGATCGTGCGCTCACCCGGCCGGCATAGGAAGGGGAGGGAGGTGGAAATCAACCCAAAATCCGTAGCCTGGACGCGTGGCTCAGTACATCTACTCGATGCGAAACGTCCGCAAGGCGCATGGCGACAAGGTCATCCTCGACGACGTCACGCTGTCGTTCCTGCCGGGTGCGAAGATCGGCGTGGTCGGACCCAACGGCGCCGGCAAGTCGAGTGTCCTGAAGATCATGGCGGGCCTGGACACGGCCTCCAACGGCGACGCGATCCTGAGCCCGGGCTACTCCGTGGGCATCCTGCTGCAGGAGCCGCCGCTGGACGAGACCAAGGACGTCCGCGGGAACGTCGAAGAGGCAGTCGCCGCCACCAAGGCGCTCGTCGACAGGTACAACGAGGTCGCCGAGAAGATGGCCGTCGAGTACACCGACGAGCTCGGCACCGAGATGGGGGTGCTCCAGGAGCAGATCGAGCACGCGGGCGCCTGGGACCTCGACAGCCGGATCGAGATGGCGATGGACGCGCTGCGGTGCCCGCCGGGTGATGCGGATGTGACGGTGCTGTCGGGCGGCGAGCGCCGCCGGGTCGCGCTGTGCAAGCTGCTGCTCGAGCAGCCCGACCTGCTGCTTCTCGATGAGCCCACCAACCACCTGGACGCGGAGAGCGTGAACTGGCTCGAGCAGCACCTCTCGGCCTACCCGGGCGCCGTTCTTGCGGTGACCCACGACCGGTACTTCCTCGACAACGTCGCGGAGTGGATCCTCGAGATCGACCGCGGCCGGACCTACCCGTACGAGGGCAACTACACGACCTACCTCGACACCAAGGCCTCACGAATCAAGGTCGAGGGTGCGAAGGACATCAAGCGCAAGAAGGAGATCGAGCGGGAGCTCGAGTGGGTGCGGTCGAACCCGAAGGCCCGGCAGGCCAAGAGCAAGGCCCGGCTGGCGCGGTTCGAGGAACTGGTCGCCGAGGCCGACCGGGTCAAGCCGGTCGAGAACGGCGGCATCCAGATTCCTCCCGGCCCGCGGCTCGGCTCGCAGGTCATCGAGGCGAAGGGCCTCAGGAAAGGATTCGGCGACCGCGTCCTCATCGACGACCTGTCGTTCTCGCTCCCGCGCGGCGGCATCGTCGGGATCATGGGTCCGAACGGGGTCGGCAAGACGACGCTGTTCAAGATGATCGTCGGCGAGGAGAAGCCGGATGGCGGCGAGCTCGTCATCGGCGAGACCGTGGAGATCTCCTACGTCGACCAAGGGCGCGGTGGGCTCGACCCGAAGCAGACGCTGTGGGAGGTCGTCTCCGGGGGTCTCGACCACATCATCGTCGGCAAGACCGACATCAACAGCCGCGCATACGTCGCGTCCTTCGGCTTCAAGGGGCCGGACCAGCAGAAGCCGGCGGGCGTGCTGTCGGGTGGCGAGCGCAACCGGCTGAACCTGGCCCTCACGCTCAAGGCCGGCGGCAACGTGCTGCTGCTCGACGAGCCGACCAACGACCTCGACGTCGAGACGCTGCGATCGCTCGAAGACGCCCTCGAGGAGTTCCCTGGGTGTGCCGTCGTGATCAGCCACGACCGGTGGTTCCTCGACAAGGTGGCGACGCACATCCTCGCCTGGGAGGGCACCGAGGACGAGCCCGGCAAGTGGTACTGGTTCGAGGGCGGCTTCTCCGACTACGAGCGGAACAAGGTCGACCGACTGGGCGAGGAGGCCGCCCGGCCGCACCGCGTCACCTACCGCAAGCTGGGCCGCGACTAGCCGGGTGCCGGACCAACGCGAGCCGGGCTGGGACCCGGTTCAGTACCTGCGGTACGCCGACGAGCGGTCGCGGCCGTTCTTCGACCTGCTCGCCCGGGTACCCGTGGCGGCGCCCTCGCTGGTCATCGATCTGGGATGTGGCCCCGGGACGCTGACCCGGACAGTTACCGAACGGTGGCCCGGTGCCGATGTGATCGGAGTCGACAGCTCCCAAGAGATGATCACCCGTGCCGAATCCGAGACCGCTTTGAATCGTTTGTCCTATGTGTGCGCCGATCTGCGGTCCTGGCTGCCCGGTGCACCTTCAGCCCAGCGCGCCCCGGACGTGGTCGTCGCGAATGCCGTCCTGCAGTGGATTCCCGGGCACCTCGACCTCATCGGGGAGATCGCGGGCTGGCTCGCTCCCGGCGGCAGCTTCGCCTTCCAGGTCCCGGCGAACTTCGACTCCCCGTCGCACGTCGTGATCCGGGAGTTGCGCCAGTCGGCGCAATGGCGCGACCGGCTGGCTGCCGATGCGGATAGGGAGGCGGCGGTCGAGCCCCCCGCGGCGTACCTTGATGCGCTCGCGGCGGCCGGCCTGCAGCCAGACGTTTGGCAGACCACATACCTGCACCGGTTGAGCGGAAGTGACGCGGTGCTCGAGTGGGTGAAGGGGACAGCGTTGCGTCCGGTGCTGACTGCGCTCGAAGGCGACGACGTCGCCATCGACGCATTCCTGGCGGAGTGTGGCGAGCGACTTCGGGCGGCGTACCCGCCTGGCGCGGACGGGACCACTGTCTTCCCGTTCCGGCGGACTTTTGCCGTGGGTACTGCGAGGACGGCGGCATGAGAGGACGCCTCCTCACCGCGAGCCTCGCGGTGCTCGCCTTCATGCTCGCGAGTGCCACCGCGAGCGCCGGGTCGCACGTGTCAAAAGCGGCGAGCCGCCAGAGCCGGACCAGCGATGTCGCGATCGCCGGCGGCAGCGTGTTCATGTGGAGCAAGCACAGCGGCCAGGACAGCGGCAGCGGATGCACCTTGGCCTTCTCTGTGCGCTCGGTGCGCACCGGCAGCAAAGGCGCGCTGACCGCGGGACACTGCGTCGCGACGCTCAACGGTGGTCCGGCGTACTTCGTGCAGCAGACCCAGAGCCTGCCGAACGACTCGACGGCACCCGGCGACCTGCTCGGCAAGGTGTCGGGACGCAACTACACTGTCGGGCCCAACGGCGACAGCGCCTTCGCGTCGCTCGTCTCGGGTCGTAACGCACGAGCGCTGTTGTTCACCGGGGGACGGTCGACGCGCACCGCCATCCCCGTCGCGGGCGCGATGGACCCCGACACCGGCATGCAGGTCTGCTACTCCGGCGCAGCGACCGGCGAGCACTGCGGCTTCACGATCGTCGGCGGCTCGCAGGACGTGAGCTTCAAGTCGGCGAGCGGCCACGTCACGATCGGCAACGAGTGGCGGGCGACGGGCCAGGACTGCACGTCGCGCAAGGGTGACTCGGGATCGCCCGTTTACGTCTACAACAACGGCTTCGCGTACGCGGTCGGCATCCTGTCAGGCGGGCAAGTGAAGGAGGGCCAGTGCCCGTTCTACTTCACCCCGGTGAAGCTCGCCCTCAAGGTGCTCGGGCTCACGCTGATCACGTCGAACTCCAGCGCTACGAGTTGACGAGGACGTCCGCGCCCAGGGTCAAGTAGGACCACAGCGTCTCGTCCGCCTCGGCGGGCAGCTCGAGGTCGTCGAGCGCGGCGCGCATGTGCATCAGCCAGTGGTCGCGCGCGGCGACGTCGATCCGGAACTCGGCGTGGCGCGCGCGCAGCCGCGGGTGTCCGCGGGTCTCCGAGTAGGTCCGGGGCCCACCCCAGTACTGCTCGAGGAACAGCATCAGCCGTTCCGCCGCTCCGGCCCAGTCATGGTCCGGGTAGATCGCGGTCAGCACGGGATCGTTCGCGACCCGGGCGTAGAAGCCACTCACCAGCCGCTCGAACGTCTCGTGGCCGCCGATTGCGTCATAGAACGTCGCCGCTGAGTCGATCCCCTCGATGTGGATCGGCTGTGGCCCGGGTCGTTCCATGCCTTCACGGTAGGCGCAGCGACGCAAAGTACGGCGCGGGTGCGCCTTCTGCTGGGTACGCTGAGCCCAACCGAGGAGGCGGCAGTGGCTCACGCGCTCGTGCTCAACGCGACGTACGAGCCGCTGTGCGTGGTCTCCCAACGTCGCGCCGTCGTACTCGTCCTCACCGGCAAGGCTGTCGCGGTCGAGTCCTCCGATGACGAGCTGCACAGCGAGCGGCTCGCGCTGCGAGTGCCGCTCGTGGTCCGGCTCGCCCGGTTCGTTCGGGTGCCGTACCGCGGTGCGGTCCCACTGACGCGCCGCGCGGTGTTCGCGCGCGACGGTGGGCGCTGCGTGTACTGCCTCGCACCCGCGACGAGCATCGATCACGTCATCCCGCGCAGCCGCGGCGGCGGCCACGTCTGGGAGAACGTCGTGTCGTGCTGCCGGCGGTGCAATCACGCCAAGGCCGATCGCGCCATCTCGGAGCTCGGCTGGCGGATGCCCCGGCAGCCAGTGGCTCCCACCGGGATCGCCTGGCGGGTGCTCGGCACCGGCCGGATGGCACCGCAGTGGCGGCCGTATCTCGGCGAGGATGTCGTCGACGGCACCGAGGCGGCCAGCGCCTGACTGGATCGGCCGCAACAAGATCGGAATAGGGTCCGTGTCATGACGGCACGCGCATGGTTCGCCCGACTCGCTCTCGCTGCCTTTGTCGTGGCGGGGTGCAGCAGCAGCTCCTCGGGGGGCAGCGACAACACCGCGGCGACCGAGCCGCCGGTCACCTCGAGCCCCAGCGTGTCGACGTCGGAGTCCGCGAGTCAGTCCGCGACGCCGACGCCGTCGTTCTCGAGCACAGTTCAGGCGTCCAAGGACTGCCGGCTCTCGCAGCTCGACTTCTCGATCGGCCAAGGCCAGGGCGCCGCCGGGTCGACGATCCTTCCGCTCGTCTTCACCAACCACAGCAAGCGGGCGTGCACGATGTTCGGCTACCCCGGAGTGTCCTTCCTCGACGCCCAGGGAAACCCGCTCGGGCAACCTGCCGACCGCCGCGGCGGGGAGAAGGCAGTCGTCACACTCGGACCGGGCGACGCTGCAAACGCACAGCTGCGCATCCCCGACCCGGGCAACTTCTCGCCCGCCGACTGCAACGTCGCGACCTCCGCGTCGATTCTCGTCTACCCGCCCGGCGAGAAGCATTCGACGACCGCGCCGGAGGCGACGCAGGTGTGTACGACGGAGGCCGGTCGTTCCGTCGTCCTTCCCGTCGTGCCGGGAAACGGCGGCTGATGGATGGCTGACCTTCACGACCTGACTCTGCTGGAGCAGGCCGCGGCGGTCCGGGCCAAGTCGGTGTCGCCGGTCGAGCTCGTCGAGCACTACCTCGCGCGCATCGACAAGCTCAGCGACACGGTCGGTGCGTTCGTCACCGTGACCGCGGAGTCCGCGATGGACGCCGCGCGCGCTGCCGAGCAGGCTGTCGCTGACGGAGCCGCGGACCTGCCGCCACTGCACGGTGTCCCGACAGCGATCAAGGACCTCAACCTCGTGGCAGGCGTGGTCACCAGATTCGGTACGTCGGCGCTGCCCGGCATCGACCTCGGCATCGACGACGCGGTCACCACCAAGCTGAAGGCCGCGGGCCTGATCAACCTTGGCAAGACCAACACCCCCGAGTTCGGGCTGCCCTGCTACACCGAGCCCGACGTTGCTCCGCCGGCGCGTACGCCGTGGGACCTGACCCGCTCGGCCGGCGGCTCGAGCGGGGGAGCGGCTGCCGCAGTCGCGGCCGGGCTGGTCCCGGCTGCTCAGGGCAGCGACGGAGGCGGTTCGATCCGCATTCCGTCCAGCGTTTGCGGGTTGTTCGGCGTCAAGCCGTCGCGTGGCCGGGTGTCGAACGCTCCGGTCTCCTCGGAGATCAGCGGGCTTGCGGTCAACGGGCCGCTGGCCCGAACCGTCCGTGACGCTGCCGCCCTGCTCGACGCGATGGCCGGACCGGCGGCCAGCGATTGGCAGTGGGCTCCGCCGCCGACAGCGACTTTCGTCGCGGCCTGCGACGCTTCGGCAGGTCGACTGCGGATCGGGCGGTTTGCCACGCCGGTGATCGCCGATGCCGAGGTGCATCCGGACTGCCTTGCGGCGTACGACGCGGCGAGTGCGGCACTCGCCGACCTCGGTCACGAGGTCATCGACCACACCCCCACCTTCACCGCCGAGCTGGTGCCGGCCTTCGAGACGGTGTGGTCGCAGGAGTTCCTGTCGTTGCCGTTCGACGAGTCGGTCGAAGCCAACACCCGCCCGCTCACCCGGTGGATCCGGGAGCGCGGCCGCTCGGCCACCGGTGCGCAGGTCTATGCGGCACTCGCCACCTTGCGGCAGGCCGCCCGCGTCGAGCTCGAGGCGACGTACGGCTTCGATGCCGTCCTCACCCCGACGCTCGCGCAACCGCCAGCGCTGGTCGGCGGCCTGCGCGACGACGACGACCCCGCCGCGGACTTCGAGGCGCAAAAGCGGTTCACGCCGTTCACCGCGCCGTACAACATGTCGGGTCAGCCGGCGGTTTCGGTGCCGCTGCACTGGACCGCGGCGGGACTGCCCATCGGGGTCCAGCTCATCGGCCGGCCGTACGGCGAGGCAACCCTCCTGGCGCTCGCAGCCCAACTGGAGGTGGCGGTTCCGTGGTCGGCACGGCGACCGGAATGCTGGTGAAGCAAGCCGGTCAGATAAGTTTCATGCCGTGAACAACCGCAACATCTGGCGTCGCACGGCTGCCCGCCTTGCCACTATCGCTGTCGGCGTCGCCCTGCCCGTGCTCACGGTTGCGGCGCCCGCTCTGGCGCTGCACCGCGACGACGGCAGCGGGCCGGGTGGGCCCTCGCTCGGCGCCGGCCTGACGATCTTCTACTTCTTCGTGATCCCGGTCGGGGCATTCCTGCTGATCGCCGCGTTGGCGGTCCTGCCGTCGACGCTGAAGAAGCCGCGCTACCGACCCGGCCAGCCATGGGAGCACGGCACGAACTGGTTCGGCGAGCCTGCGGAAGGCGAGAGCGCCGACGGTGCCACCGGGATGGCCGCAAAAGACAGTGCGCGAGGTGGCGCCAGTGCCGAGTGGTGAGGCTTTCACCAACGAGCAGCGTAAGGACATCGAGCGGGTAATCGAGCTCGCGCAGACCGAGACCGGACTGCTGTTCTCCGTCTACGTCGGAGAGGTCGACGGAGACATCCGCGACGCGGCCGAGGCGCGGCACGCGACGTTCGGCGCACAGGCAGCGAACACCGTCCTGATCGTGCTGTCGCCGAGCGACCGGCTGCTGGAGATCGTCACCGGGGAGGCGGCCGCTCGGCGGCTGACGGATCGGGCGTGCGCGCTGGCCGCACTGTCGATGACGACCTCCTTCGCAGGCGGCGATCTTGCCGGGGGGCTCGTGACCGGCGTCCGGATGCTGGCGGAAGCAGCGGGTCACCCGATTCAGGTGCGCTAGCACCGGCGCGGGTCCACGGAAACCCGTGGCCGCGATGCGACAGTGCACCCATGAGCGACGCCCCAGCGGACGGCGCCCGAACGCCGATGCCAGTGCCCCCGCTGCTCAGGGACGTGGCCGGATGGGCTTGGCGCATCCTCATCGTCGTCTTCGCGCTGGTGACATTGATCCGGTTCATGGACCGGCTCTACTTCATCGTCCTGCCGTTCTTTGCCGCACTGTTCTCCGCCTCGCTCGGTTATCCGGCGGTGAGCTGGATCCAACGGCGCGGCGTCAGCAGAGCGGTCGCGACCTGGATCTTCATCCTGCTGGCCGCCGTCGTGTTCGGCGGTGTCGCCATCTTCGTCGTCAACCGCGCCGTCACTGACTACGGCAGCCTGGTGGACCAGGTGAGCGCGGCGGTCACGAAGTTCCGTCACTTCCTCACTGTCGATCTGCACGTGAAGGCGTCCTCGACGCAGCATCTCGAGGACACCATCACCACTTATCTGACGAACCACAAGTCTTCGATCGCCTCCGGCGCCCTGTCGGGCATCGCGACCATTGCGGAGACGTTCGCCGGCATCGTCCTGTGGTTCTTCATGACGTTCTTCATGCTGTACGACGGCCACAACATCTGGAACTGGTTCGCGAACCTGTTCCCGGCGGGTAGCCGGCATCGCGTGCACGCCGCTGGCGAGCAGGCCTGGGATCGGCTCGGCGGCTTCGTCCGCGGCACGTTCATCATCGCCGTCTTCCACGGCGTCGTGGTCGCGATCGCGTTGGCGATCATGGGTGTGCCGCTCGTGGCGCCGCTTGCCTTGCTGGTGTTCTTCGGAAGCTTCCTTCCGATCGTCGGCGCCTTCCTGTTCGGCGGTCTGGCTGTGGCGGTCACCTTCGTGACGCAGGGCTGGGTGTTGGGCGTCGTACTGATCGGCATCCTGATCATCGACAACCAGATCGAGGCGCACGTCTTCCAGCCGTTCCTGGTTGGCCGCTATGTCGAGCTGCACCCGCTCGCGGTGGCGGTAGCGATCGCGGGTGGCGGCGTGCTCGAGGGCGTGTACGGCGCCGTGCTGGCCGTGCCCGTCGTTGCGGTGTGCTTCGCGGTGATCAAGTCGCTCGCGTCGGGCGGCAAGTCACCGGAGGAAGTCGAAGCGCCAGCCATCGACTCGCTCGGCGGAGATCCACCGCAGGCCAAGAAGCGCGCCCCGGCGAAGAAGGCACCCGCCAAGAAGGTCGCTGCCAAGAAGGCACAGGTGACCAGCCGTCCGAGAGCGTCCACAGCCCGCTGACGCCCGCGGCGACACTGTCGTCGCCACCACTGACCGTGGCTTCGTGCGGTCTTCCCGGTTCGTCGCGGCGTTCGTCGCGGTTGTCCTCGCCGTGAGCTGGCACTCGTTGGGTCACGGCCGACCGCGCCCTGCGCTGCCTTCGGTCGCACCGCCCGCGGCGGAGGGGGACCGTCTCATCGTCGAGCCCGACGACGGGATGGAGCCGATCTACGCGCTGCTGGGGTCGCCCCGGCGGTCGCTCGACCTGACGATGTACGAGCTCGACGACCCGACCGCGGAGCAGATTCTCGCCGGCGATGCCGCCCGCGGGGTCCAGGTGCGGCTGATCCTCGACCGACGACTGCAGCGGCAGCACAACCAGGCGGCGTACGACTACCTCTTTCGCCGCGGCGTGCACGTGGCATGGTCGTCGTCGCACTACTTCGCGACGCATGAGAAGGCGTTCGTCATCGACCACCGGGTGGCGGTCGTGATGTCGCTCAACCTCACCGCGCGCTACTACGCGACCAGTCGAGACGCCGCCGTTGTCGATGTCGACCCGACCGATGTCGCTGCGATCGAGAGCGTCTTCACGGCGGACTTGCATGGCGACGGTGGCGTCCCACCGGGCGACGACCTGGTGTGGAGCCCAGGTCAGTCGTGGGCCGACCTGCTCGCGCTAGTCGGCCGAGCGCGGCACTCGATCGCGCTTGAGTCCGAAGAGCTGACCAGCCCTGCCATGGTCAGTGCGCTGGTCTCGGCGGCGCATCGCGGGGTGCTGGTCAGCATCGCGATGACCTACTCGGACAAGTGGCGACCCGCATTCGCCGCATTGCGGCGCGTCGGTGCGCACATCCATGTGATGTACGGCGAACGCCCGCTCTACGTGCACGCGAAGCTGCTGGCGATCGACGCGGGCACTCCCGGTGCGGTCGCGTTCGTCGGTTCCGAGAACCTCACGGATGCGTCGCTGCTGCACAACCGGGAGCTCGGGGTCCTCTTGATGCAACCGCACCTGGTGCGCCGGGTCGCGACGGTAATCGACTCCGATGCGCGCGACGGGTCCTCGTGGCCACCGTCGTGACGCCCGACATCGAAGCGCTGTCAGGTTGCGCTTTCGGCGTCGCGAGCGCGGGAGCGCATCGCTCGCGCCAACGCGTCGCGGCCTTCCAGCAGCATCCGGCGAAGTGCAGCACCGGGCTGTTCTTCTTCGAGGTACGTCTCGGTGCGGGTGATCGTCGCAGGGTCGGTCGACCAGTAGGGGTACAGCCCGGCGATCAGCTGGTGTGCCATCTCGGTGGATCGGGTGCGGTACAGCTCGCCGATCGCACCGAAGTAGGAGTCGATGTACGGCTCCAGCAGGTGCCGCTGCTCATAGCTGACGAATCCGCCGATCGTCGCGTTCTGCTCGGCGTTCGGAAGCTCGTCGAGCTCGACGATCTGCCGCCAGGCTTGCGCCTTCGCGTCGGCTGTCGGTCGCGAGGCCCGCAGCGCCAGTGCGTGGCAGCGGCCGGCTGAGGTGTCGTCGCGCTTCAGTTCGGCGTCGATTGCTGGGTCGTCGGCTCGCCCGGTGGCCACCAGCCTGCCGAGCAGCAGCCAGCGAAGCTCGGTGTCGACACTGAGGCCGTCGACTGGCTCGCGGCCTTCCAAGATCGCCGCCACGCGTTCGAGCTGCGCGTTGCTGGTCGCGTTGGCGGCGGCCGCGCGGGCGAACGCCAGCTGCAGGTCGCTGCCGGCGCCGCTTTGATCCATCAGCTCGAACGCGCGGGCGGCCAGCCGAGTCCGCCGCTCCTCGCTGCGAGCCGGGTCGCCGAACGGGTCGATGGCCTGCGAGGCCAGCCGGAGCAAGCTCTGCACCGTGCCGACCTCGGTCTCCTGCCCGACGCCGCCGAGCACCAGGTCGAGGTAGTCGCCCGCCGCGACCTCTGCGTCGCGCGTCATGTCCCACGCGGCGGTCCAGCACAGCGTGCGGGCGAGCGGGTCGGTGAGCCGGCCGATCGAGCTCACCAGCGTCTGCCAGGACCGGTCGTCGAGCCGAATCTTCGCGTAAGTCAGGTCGTCGTCGTTGAGCAGCACCAGGTCGGGCTGCCGTTCGCCGACGAGGTCGGGGACCTCGGTGCGCTCTCCCGCGACGTCGATCTCGACCTGACGCTGGCGTTGCAGCCCGTCCTCGCCGTCGTTGTAGAGACCGATCCGCAGCCGGTGCATCCGAAGCGTCGGGTGCTCCTCGATCGCTTCCTGACGTACGGCGAACGACGTGAAGCGCCCGTCGTCGTCGATCTCGAACTCGGCTCGCAGCGTGTTCACGCCGGCGGTCTGGATCCACTGCTGCGTCCACGCGGTCGGGTCACGCCCACTCGCGGTCTCGAGAGCGTCGAGCAGATCCTGCAGCGTGGTGTTCGAGTGCGCGTGCTTCGCGAAGTAAGCCCGGGTGGCGGAGAAGAACGCCTCCTCGCCGACCCACGCAGCCAGCAGCTTCAGGACGGAGGCACCCTTCGCGTAGGTGATGCCGTCGAAGTTCGTCGATACCGCTTCGATGTCCGGGATCGCCGCGGCGATCGGGTGGGTGGTCGCCAGCTGGTCCTGGCGGTATGCCCAGGTCTTCTCGATGTTGCAGAACGACGTCCAGACATCAGGCCAGCGGGTCGAGCTCGCCGTCACATAGGTGGAGACGTACTCGGCGAACGACTCGTTGAGCCACAGATCGTCCCACCACTTCATCGTGACGAGGTCGCCGAACCACATGTGCGCCATCTCGTGCAGGACGGTGACGGCTCGGCGCTCGTAGGAGTAGTCGGTGGTGCGCGACCGGAAGATGTAGTCCTCTGTGAAGGTGACGCACCCGGCGTTCTCCATCGCGCCCATGTTGAACTCGGGCACGAAGATCTGGTCGTACTTGGGCCAGCCGTAGCGGGTGTCGAACAGGTCATGGAAGGCGTCGAAGCCCTGCTTCGTGACCTCGAAGATGTCGTCGGGGTCGAGGTGCTCGAACAACGACTTGCGGCAGTAGACGCCCAGGTCGATGCCGTCGTGCGAGTCCGTCGTTCCTTCGTAGGGACCCGCGACGATCGCCGAGATGTACGTCGACTGTCGCGGAGTCGGGTCGAAGGTGTGGCGGCCGCCGTCTACCTGGCTCGGCATGTTCGACAGCACGGTCCAGTGGCTGGGCGCATCGACGACGAACCGGAACGTCGCCTTGAGGTCGGGCTGGTCGAAGCACGCGAACATTCGATGCGCGTCGAACGTCTCGAACTGCGTGTAGAGGTAGACCTCGTCGTCGACCGGGTCGACGAAGCGGTGCAGGCCCTCACCGGTGCGGGAGTAGACGCATTGCGCGACGACGGTCAGCTCGTTGGCGGCCGCGAGTGGCGGCAGTGTCAGGCGCTGTCCGGTGAACGCCTGCCCTACGTCGATCGGCGACCCGTTGAGGGTGGCGGACTCGATCAGATCCGCCGTGATGTCGACGTGCGGGGTGGCGCCCGGCTCGATGCAGCTGAACGTCACTGTGGTCGTGGAACGGAACCGGCGTGGCTCGGCGATCGCCGTGGTCAGGTCGAGCTCCACGTCGTACAGGGCCACGTCGAGGACACGACGTCGGTCCTCCGCCTCAACGAGGGTCAGGTTCTCGGCAGTCACGCTGCCTGAGCGTAGGGCGCGTAGGGTCGTTGCGAATGGAAACTATCGCCGACTTCTGGTTCGACACCCTGTGTCCCTGGGCGTGGCTGACCTCGCGCTGGATGCTCGAGGTGGAGCAGGTCCGAGACGTCAAGGTGCGATGGCGACCGATGAGCCTCGCGATCCTCAACGAAGGCCGCGACCTGCCGCAGGACTACCTCGACCGGATCGCTCTCGGCTGGGGGCCGATGCGCGTCTGCGTCGCCGCGCAGCAGGCGCACGGACCGGAGGTCGTGGGGCCCCTCTACACCGCGTTGGGCACCCGGTTCCACCCGGAAAAGCTGCCGAAGGACCGGCCGACCATCGAGGCCGCGATCGCGGAGGCCGGTCTTCCTGCTGACCTCATCGACGCGATGGACGACACGTCGTACGACGAAGCTGTCCGGACGTCGCACGACGAAGGCATGGCACTGGTGGGTCAGGACGTGGGGACGCCGATCATCCGGGTCGGCGGCGCCGCGTTCTTCGGGCCGGTCGTGACGCCCGTCCCGCGCGGCGAGGCCGCAGGCAAGCTCTGGGACGGCGTGCTGCTGGTCGCCCAGACGCCGGGTTTCTACGAGATCAAGCGCACCCGGGATCAGCGCCCAAGCTTCGACTGACCGCGGCCCGCGCCTCGGCGACGCCTCGGACCTGCTGCGCCTGCAGCCCAGCGCTCAGCGCGCCCTCGACGTTGATGATGTTGTCGTCGACGAACAGGACCTGCGACGGCTCGACGCCGAGGGCATCCACGACGTGATGGAACACCTCGGCATCCGGTTTGATGAGGCCGAGCTGGAACGACGTGAACACATGGTCGAACCGCTTGATCAGCGGCCAGGTCGAGACCACGCCGTCCCAGTGGACTGCGTTCATGTTGGACAGCATCGCGACGCAGACCCGTTCCGCCGTCTCAGCGACCAGCTCCTCGGCGCCGTCGTAAGGCTGCTGCACCCAGTCGCCGAAGGTGGCCAGGAACTCGGCACCGGTCATCGGCAGCCGCCACTCGTTGACCATCCCGTCGGCGAAGGCTTCCGGACTGCACTGGCCGCGCTCGAACCGGCGAACCCACTCGCAGCCCAGCCAGCGTGCCCAGAGCTCCTCGTCGGAGGAGATTTTCGCGAGGTCGCGCATCGTCGCGACCCCGCTGAACTCGGCGAGGACGCCGCCGAGGTCGAAGACGACGGCTTCAACACGCACCTCGCGACGCTACCCGCCGGGGGAATACGCTTCGGCCATGACGGAGACGACAACGCGCGACAAGTTCTACATCGACGGCCAGTGGGTGGCCCCCTCGGGAAACGAGTTCATCGAGGTCGAGAACCCCGCGACCGAAGAGATCATCGGCAAGGTGCCCGCCGGCACGGCTGCTGACGTGGACCGCGCGGTAGCCGCCGCGAAGGCCGCCTTCGACGGCTGGGCTGCCACCGATCCGGAGGAGCGCGCGAAGTACCTCGGCCGTCTCGGCGAGGCGCTCGCCAGCCGCATGGATGAGATCGCCCGTTGCATCTCCGCCGAGATGGGCGCGCCGCTGAAGTTCTCGCAGCTGGTCCAAGCCGGCCTACCGCTCGCCGACATCGGCACCGCGGCCACGGGGGTGGCTGAGATCAAGTGGTCCGAGCAGATCGGCAACTCGACCGTCGTCCTCGAGCCGGTCGGCGTCGTCGGCGCGATCACTCCGTGGAACTATCCGCTGCACCAGGTGACGGCGAAGATCGGCGCGGCGCTCGCGGCCGGCTGCACCGTCGTCCTCAAGCCGAGCGAGGTGTCGCCGCTGTCGGCGTACCTGCTCTTCGAGGCGATCCACGAGATCGGGCTCCCGGCGGGTGTCGTCAACCTCGTCACGGGCTACGGTCCGACCGTCGGTGAGGCGATCGCGTCGCACCCGGACGTCGACATGGTGTCGTTCACCGGCTCGACCCGGGCCGGCACGCGCGTCGCGGAGCTCGCAGCGCCGTCGGTGAAGAAGGTTGCGCTCGAGCTCGGCGGCAAGAGCGCGAACGTCATCCTTCCCGATGCCGACCTCGAGAAGGCGGTGAAGGTCGGCCTCGCCAACTGCTTCATCAACTCAGGTCAGACCTGCACCGCGTGGACGCGGATGCTGGTGCACGAGTCGCAGTACGACAAGGCGGTGGAGCTGGCGGCTGAGGGTGCCGCGGCGTACACGACCGGCGACCCGCTCGACGAGTCCACTCGGCTCGGGCCGCTGGTGTCCGGCACGCAGCGCGAGCGGGTCGTCGGCTACATCCAGAAGGGCATCGACGAGGGCGCGCGCGTCGTCGTCGGTGGCGCCGACCGTCCACACGAGAAGGGTCATTTCGTCAGCGCGACGGTGTTCGCGGACGTGACGACCGACATGACGATCGCGCAGGAGGAGATCTTCGGACCGGTGCTGTCGATCATCAAGTACTCCGACGAGGAAGAGGCGCTCAAGATCGCCAACGACTCCGAGTACGGTCTGGCCGGCGCGGTGTGGGCGGGCGACCAGGACAAGGCCATCGCGTTCGCGCGCAAGATGCGGACCGGTCAGGTCGACGTCAACGGCGGGTCGTTCAACCCGGTGGCGCCGTTCGGTGGCTACAAGAAGTCCGGCATCGGTCGCGAGCTCGGTCGCTACGGCATCGAGGAGTTCCTGCAGCCGAAGTCCCTTCAGCTGTAGTGCGCGTCTACATCGGGTCCGACCACGCCGGTTGGACGTTGAAGTCACGCCTGCTGAAGCGAGTGGCCGAGCTGGGCCACGAGGTCGAGGACTGCGGGCCGTACGAGCTGCGTGACTCCGACGACTACCCGCCGTACTGCTTGCTCGTCGGCACGAAGGTGGTAGCGGATCCGGGCAGCCTCGGGATCGTGATCGGCGGCTCCGGCAATGGCGAGGCGATCGCCGCGAACAAGGTGCCCGGCGTGCGCTGCGCGCTCGCGTTCAGCGAAGAGACGGCGAAGCTCGGCCGCGAGCACAACAACGCCAACGTGCTCAGCCTCGGGGCCCGCATGTACGACGAGGATGTCGCCGTCAGCTTCGCGGAGGCGTTCCTCGCCGAGCCGTTCAGCGAGGCCGAGCGCCACGTTCGGCGGATCGAGCTGCTCAGCGAGTACGAGCGGACCGGAGTTCTGCCACCTCGCCGCGAGGACGCCCCATGATCAGGAGCCTTTACTAGGGTCGCGGGGATGGGGCAGCCCGCGCCGCTTGGCGCCAGCGTGGCCGAACGCGCGAAGCGCAGGCTCGGTGTGCTCGCTGCCCCTGAGTCGCTGCGCAACCGCCGCTTCGCTGAGGTGGGTGTCGTTGCGCTCACCGGCCTGGTGCTCTTGCTCAACGCCCTGTTCGGTGCCAACGCATTTCCTTCGCTGACCGTCGTGGTCCCTGTGATCCTCGCCGGGCTGTTGGTGGAGCCGGTACCCCTGCTGGTCGTGATCGTCGGCGCCTACGCCGTACTCATCGCCGAGAACGTCGGTGTGGGGCAGAGCACGATCCGGCCGGGTTCGTACGTGGTCCTCGCCATCGTCTCCGCCATCGCCCTCAAGCAGTCGGCGGACCGGCAGCGCCTCGGTCTGTCTGCGGGCCGCGGCGAGGCGATGCTGCTGGAGCTACGTGACCGGCTGCGGCGGCAAGGTGACCTGCCGCCGCTACCGCCGGGTTGGAATGCGGAGGTCGAGCAGCAGTCTGCCGGCGGCGTCACCTTTGGTGGGGACTTTCTGCTGTCGGCGCTGACCGACGGCGGCCGGACGCTCGAGCTGGTGCTCGTCGACGTCTCGGGCAAGGGACTCGAGGCCGGGACGCGTGCGCTGACGCTGTCGGGCGCACTTGGCGGCCTGCTCGGCGCGGTGTCCCCCGAGCGCTTCTTCGCCGCAGCCAACGAGTACCTCATCCGCCAGGACTGGGATGAGGGGTTTGCGACCGCACTGCATCTGACGCTCGAGCTGAGCAGCGGCAAGTACCGGCTCACGAATGCCGGTCACCTGCCGGCCGTCCACTACTCCGGCGGGGCGGGCGTCTGGTCGGTGGTCGAGCCGGACGGGACTGTCCTCGGGTTGCTGCCGGAAGGGCATTTCGGCTCAGCAGATGGCGAGCTCGGCCCGTACGACGCCCTGCTGCTCTACACCGACGGACTCGTCGAGGCGCCGGGGCGAGATCTGGCGATGGGCATCGACCGGCTCGTCGGCGCAGCGGAAAGACTCATCCCGCGGGGGTTCAACGGGGGAGCCAGGCGGCTGCTCGACGACGCCTCTCCCGATGCCTCCGACGACCGAGCCCTGGTCCTGATCTGGCGGACCTGAAGCAATGTGGCATTGCCCCAACGATTCCGGCGAAATCTGCCTCGTTTGGCAATGCAGTGGCACATTGCTTGCCTGGCGCCCGGCCTAGCTCGGTTCGGCCTGGGTGACCGCGCCGCTATCCAAGAGCTCCTTCACGCGGGTGTCCTCGATGCCCCAGTCGCTCAGCGCCTCGACCGTGTCCGACCCTGGGGTCTTGGGCCGACCGCCGGCCTTGCCGGGTGTGCGCGAGAACCGCGGAGCGGGAGCGGGCTGCTTCACGCCGCCGACATCGACCAGCGTCTCGCGGGCGACGAGGTGCGGGTGGTCAAGTGCCTCCGTGAGCCACATGATTGGCGCAACGCACGCGTCGACCTCGTCGAAGATCGCCGCCCACTCGTCGCGAGTCTTCTCGGCGAACTTCGCCGCGAGCATCTCGCGCACCTCGGGATAACGGTCGCGCTCGGCCTGGCTGGGGAGATCGGGCAGCTCGAGGGTCTGCTTCAGCGCCTCGTAGAACTGCGGTTCGATCGCGCCGACCGACATGTACTCGCCGTCTGCGCACTTGTAGGTGTCGTAGAACGGCGCGCCGCCGTCGAGCAGGTTGCTCCCGCGCGCGTCGACACCCATGCCGACACTGCGCTGGCTGTGCGCCATCGACAGCAGGCTGGTGACCCCGTCGACCATCGCGACGTCGATCACCTGACCCTGCCCGCTGGTGTTGCGCTCGAGCAGCGCGGCGAGAATGCCCATGACGGCGAACATCGAGCCGCCACCGAAGTCAGCGACGAGGTTCAGTGGAGGCACCGGCTTGCGGTCCTTCTCGCCGATCGCCGCGATGGCGCCGGTGATCGATGCGTAGTTGATGTCATGGCCGACCCGGTTCGCGAGCGGTCCGTCCTGCCCCCACCCGGTCATCCGCGCGTAGACGAGGCGCGGGTTCGAGCCGAGGCAGTCATCCGGGCCGACGCCGAGCCGCTCGGCGACGCCGGGACGGAACGCTTCGATCAGCACGTCGGCTTCCTTGACCAGGTCGAGCACGAGCTCCTTGGAGCCTTCGGCCTTCAGGTCGACGGCGACGCTACGGCGGCCGCGGGCGAGGATGTCGTACCCCCCGGCGACCCCGAACGTCCCCGTCGCGCGCTCCAGCCGCAGAACCTCGGCTCCCAGGTCGGAGAGCAGCATGCAGGCGTACGGCGCCGGGCCGATGCCGGCGAGCTCGATCACCTTCACGCCGCGAAGCGGCCCCGCCTTGTCTTCTGACGTCACCGGGTCACGGTATCGGCGGTTCCCATGATGATTCGCGGGTGGTGGCTCGGTCGCAGCCAGCGCAGCAGCCGGATGACCTGGCGCCGTGGCAGCGAGACGCAGCCGTGGGTCGCGCTGTGGTGGGTGACGTGCAGGAAGATCGCACTGCCGAGGCCCGGTGTGCGCGACGCGTTGTAGTTGATCACCGCGACGTCCCGGTAGGGCCGGACGTGCAGCGGCTCGGGGGAGCGGCCCGCCGATTGGTGCCGCGTGTCGACCCAGGTGTTGTAGCGGGGGCTGGTCGAGTCGTCGTCCCAGTAGTCGTAGGTGTGCGCGTGACGCCACCGGAAGTGCACCCCCGGATCAGGGGCAGTGCCGAAGAAGTAGGAGAACGTGTAGGAGCCGCTCGGGGTGCGCCCGTCGCCCTCGCGTTTCGCCCCCAGGGGCGCGAAGCCGCCGTATCCGATCCACGCCGACGCGGGACCGAAGACCCGGCGCCACTTGCCGTTGCGCTTCTCGAACGCGCGGACGGTCGCAGTCGTCGCGCCGTAGCCGCTGCTGATGACCGAGACCACCTGGGTCGCGTCGTGCACGCCGTTCAGTCGTGTCGGCAAGGCGTGGCCTGACGCTCGGTCGGTCTTCGCGGTCGCCCCTGGGACGGCTCCCGCTCCGGTCAGGGCCGCAACGAGCAGGTAGAGCGGCAGACGTCGTTTCATGACGCTTCTAGTCTGGCCTCATGGCGAGCCCACTAACCGGCGTGGTCACGGTCGTGTTCGCGGCATTGGCGTCGTGCACCGCTGCTCAGTCGCCGACTCCCCACGTTCGCGCCTCTCAGGTGGAAAGCACGCAGCTGTCCTCCTCTCCTGACTTTCAGTTCGACGCGCACGGCGTCGCGCCGGTGACTGCCAAGCAGCTCGGCAAGAGCTGGCACCGCGGTTGCCCGGTGCCGCCGCGTGACCTGCGCGCCCTACGGGTGCGCTTCTGGGGCTTCGACCGGCTTCGTCACAGCGGCGTGCTGATCGTGAACGTCTCAGCACTGCACGCCGTACGGGTCGCGTTCCGGAGCATCAGGCACGCACACTTCCCGATCCGGCGGGTCGAGCCGGTGTCGGAGTACGGCGCGAGCGACGACAAGTCGATGGCGCACGACAACACGTCGGCCTTCAACTGCCGTTACGCCGTGGCGAACGGGCCGAAGACGTGGTCGGCACACGCCTACGGCAGCGCGGTCGACGTCGACCCGCGGGAGAACCCGTACCGCCTGAACGGCAAGGTCTTGCCGCCGTCAGGGGCGAAGTACGCCGACCGCTCGAAGCACCGCCGCGGGATGATCTTCGCCGGCGGTCCGGTCGTCCGCGCGTTCGACGCGGTCGGCTGGGGCTGGGGCGGGCGCTGGAGCTCGAGTCCGGACTACCAGCACTTCTCTTCCAGCGGGCGCTGACGACGATCAGCTGATCTCGACGGCCGTGCCCGGCTTGACCCAGTTGAACAGGTCGCGCAGAGCGTTCAGCGGTACGTGCACGCAGCCGATCGAGCCCTCGGTCCGGTAGCGGCTGCTGCCGTACGGCATGGACTGCCACGGAGCGTCGTGAAAGCCGTAGATGTTGTGGCTGAACGGGATCCAGTAGGTCACGTGGACCTTGTTGCCGTTTGCCGGGCGCAGCGTGGTGTTCGCGACTCGCGCTTCGACGGCGAACGTGCCGCGCGGGGTCGCGTCGCCCGGTTGCGACCGACCGGTGGTGACCGGGGTGCTCATCACCAAGTGGGCCCGGTGGCAGGCCCACAGGTGCTGCTGCTTGATGCTGACCTTGACGGACTGTGCTGACCGGTTGCTACGACACGGGGAAAGCAGGCGGGTCGGGGCGCCCTCGCTGACCTGGGCGGGACGGCTCTGCAACGACGCTGCTGACAACGGGCCGGTGAGGAGCGCTTTCAGGCTCTGCCCGTCGCTGTGGTCGGCGACCGCGCTCGAAGCCGCGTGAACTCCGAGCGGGCCCCGGTACAACGCCGCAAATACGCCCAAAGCGAGCGTGGCGGCGATGACGGCGGCAAGCGTCGTTCGAGCGGTGTGGGCTGGGGTCACGCCCTCCCTAACGGATCAGGAGGGTGTTTGGTTGTCGTCGGGTCAGCTGTTGTCCTTCACCGGGTCGCCGACGGTGCTCCAGAGGCAGTGAGTCGTGACGTTCTTGTCGCAGGTCCCTGTCGCGTGCTGCAGGAGCTTCAGCGTCTGGCTCCCATCGGGGCTGGTCAGCGTCAGGTGAATCTGGCAGGTGTACTTCTGGGTGCTTCCGGTCTCGACGCAAGAGACGTCGTTGATAGTGACCTTGGCACCGGGAACATCCGAATCGAGGGAGTGCTGCAGCTGCGTCTGCCCGTCGTCCTTGATGGCGTTCTCGAGCTCGTTCGAGTGGTCGACGCCGTTCACGAGGGCGACCACGATCCCTATGACAAACAGCGCGACGACGATGACGAGAGGGATGATCAGCGCCTTGCGCTTGTACCAGGACTTCTTGGTGCTGACCGGGACGCCCATGCCGCCGTCGGCGGGCATGGTCCACGATGGCGCCGCATCCGTCGGGACGGAAGCGCTGGCAGCCGGATCACCGGTCGGAGGGCCGGCAGCCGCCGCAGCCGGATCACCGGTGGGGGCGCCGACAGCCGCTGCGCCGGCAGCCGCGGTGTGACCGGTCCACGCGGATCCGTCCCAGTACCGCTGTTGCGTCGCGTCCTGCGGGTCCGGGTACCAACCGGCCGGTGGCTGTCCCTGCGTCATTGCTTCCCCCTTCGATCCTTCGCGGGACAGTACTACCCATGACCGGACTGCCGCCTCTCACGGTCAGCCGATTCTTCGGCACGTGGGACATGGATCCGTGGATCGCCACCGCGTGTGCTCTCGTCCTCGGCGCGTACTTGCTGGCGGTGCGTCGGGTGCGCCGCCAGGGGGACGCGTGGCCCGTCGTACGCGTCGTCGCCTTCGTCGGACTCGGGCTCGGGCTGGTCGTCGTCGCGACCATGTCGTCATTGGCCGTGTACTCACGGGTGCTTCTGTGGCCGATGGCGCTGCGAGTCACCGTCCTGCTGACCATCGTCCCGGTCGGTCTCGGGCTCGGCGACCCGGTCGGCCTCGTCAGCGCGGCGCTGTCACCGGCGGGTGCGGCGCGCTGGCAGGGACTGCTGCGGGCCTGGCCGGTCCGGGTGCTCACCTTCCCCGCGGTCGCGCCGCTGCTGGCGGTGGCGACCCAGTTCGTCGTGTTCTACACCGGCTACCTGGGGGCCGCTGAGCGCGACGCGGTCGTGATGCGGCTGCTCGACCTGCAGCTCGTGGTCACGGGGTGCCTGTTCGCTCTGCCGCTGCTGGGTGTCGAGATCCTTCCGCTCTGGTGCACCCAGCCGGTGCGGATGACCTTCGCGGCGATCGACGGGCTGCTCGACGCCATCCCTGGGATCGCGGTGATGACGAGCAGCACGCTCGTCGCGGGCGGTTACTACGGCACGGTCACCCGGTCGTGGGGCCCGACCCGTTCGTGGGACCAGACGATCGGTGGTGGCTTGATGATCACGGTGGCCGAGGTGGTCGCCGTGCCGTTCGTGGCGATCCTGTTCGCGGCCTGGATTCGGGAGGATGCCCGTCACGCCAAGGAGGTCGACGCCGCGCTCGACGTCGCTGAGGCGCGCCGCCGCGCTCTGACGCCGGTGGACCAGGAGCCCGCCGCAGATCGGCCGTGGTGGGAGGTCGAGCCGGGCCCGCTAGCCGATCGGGCGGCTCGCTATGGCTGGAAGCGGGAGGACCAAGAAGGACCGGATCGCCGAAATCGCGAATAGCCTGGGCGGGTTCCAGCTTTGCGTCAGCAAGGAGTGCCTGCATGAGCCGCCATCGTCTGCTCGCCGCCGTGTCCGTCCTCGTGACCTTGACGGGCACCGGAACGGCCATCGCGCGATCGGGCTCGAGCCAGGGGACCGCTCCGGCGATCGGCATCCCGAGCGCCGAGTTCTGGGCGCACCGGCTGTACCCGAGCCGCACCCTGAGTGCGCAGACGCTGGCGAGCCAAGCCGTCGGTGGCGAGAACGACGCTGAGGAAGAGGAGTCCGGCCGCGACGAGGGCATCGCGCTGAAGCCGATCAGCAACGTGCTCTACCAGGGCAACACCGACGAGAAGTTCCTTCGGCTGACCAGCGAGGCGAAGAAGCTCGGCGAGACTGGCGGCGCCTGGCGTAACAAGGGCCCGTTCAACGGCGTGAAGTCGATCCTCGGCACCGGAAGCGGCGCAGAGCTGCTCGGTGCCGTCGGCGGGATCGGAACGGCGATGGTCGTCGACCCCAACGACCGGTCCGGCAACACCGTCTACCTCGGCACGATCGGCGGTCTGTACAAGACCACCAATGGCGGCAAGACGGTGCACAACATCACGGAGGGCAAGATCGCGCGTGAGGCGGTCGGCGCAATCGCGGTCGACCCCCACAACCCGAAGCTGCTCTACCTCGGCACCGGCGTTTCGATCTTCACGCTGTCCGACGACGCAGCCGGCACTGGCGTCTACGTGTCGCGCAACGGCGGCAAGACCTGGAGTCGGCCGAAGGCGAACGTGCACGGGTACGGCGTCAACGCGGTCTCCGTGAACCCGAGCAACGGCGACGTCCTCGTCGGGACGACCTACGGGCTGTGGCGCTCGACCGACCGGGGCAGAAGCTTCCACCGCGTCAACGTGCCGACCCACGCGAAGTACGGGCTCGGCAACTGGCTTGCGTCGATCGCGGTCAACCCGTTCAACCCGCGCGAGGTGACTGTCGACGTCGGCTACGCCTTCGGCAAGAAGTCGTACGGCGGCAAGGTGGTCGCGCCGGGCAACGGCCTGTACCGCTCCACCAACTACGGCCGCACGTTCAAGTACATGGCGAGCAACTCCCAGCTGAACCAGCCGCTGTCCTCGAGCGACCCGCTTGGCCGGGTGAGCCTGTCCTACAGCACCGTGCAGAGCGGCGGCCGAGGCGTCCTGTGGGCGCTGGTCCAGGACGCGGGCCTCGCAAACGGTGACCACCTGACCGTGGACAACCCGGTGCTGCCGGTGGTCGTGGACGGCAACACCGAGCTCAACGGGCTGTACCGCTCGAACGACGACGGCAAGTCGTGGGCGCTTCAGGCGGATGCCCAGACGCTGACCGCGACCCTCGGCGCAGCAACGGGTCTAGTGGGCTACCCGCTGAGCTACGCCGCGGGTGTGCAGGCGTCGTACAACAACTGGGTCCTCGCCGACGGCAAGGATCCGAACCGCGTGTACATCGGTCTCGAGGAGGCCTACACGGGCGAGTACCACGGGCCGACGAACACGAACGTCCCGCTTGGCACGAGTTGGACGGCGGTTGAGAAGTACGCGAACGTGTGCGGCTTCCTCACCTACTTCAACACGATCCCGAACAGCAACGGCGTCGCCTGCCCGTCGATCATCCCGGAGTACGGCAAGGGCACCACCCACCCGGACCAGCACAGCGCGGCGATCGCGGTGACCCCTCACGGTGAGCGGTTCTACAGCGGCAACGACGGTGGTTGGTGGGTGCAGAACGCGCACAGCGTCACCGACACGACGGGGGTGGCCTACCAGGGCTTCGACAACTCGACCTGGAAGTCGCTCAACGCGCCGGCGACCGTGTTGCCGTGGGACGTCACGCGGCTGCAAGACGGCTCGTACCTGCTTGCGCTGCAGGACAACGGCGTCGCTCACGTCATGCCGAACGGGAGCGCCTACCAGGTGTGTGGCGGTGACGGCGTGTATGTCTACCCGGGCGCGAACGCGCACTCGTACTACTGCGGCATCGACGGTCAGACCATTCTCGGCACGACCGACGACTTCAAGCACACGATCAATCTGACTCCAGACGACAACGCGACCGGCGCAACGTTCCTGTCGCCGTGGTGGGTGGACCGGACGAATCCGAACCATCTGATCGCGGCGGCCGGCAACGTCGACGAGACGACGTTCGGCATGGCGAGCAACACCTACGACCCCACGCAGGAGGAGCTCCTCGCCTCGACCTGGAAGACGGTCTTCACCCCTGGCAAGGCGCCGAACGGCACGTGGGACTCCACGGCGGTCACCACGCAGGGCAAGACGTCCTACGTCGCGTTCTGCTCGCTGTGCCGGCCGTCGCTGGCCACCGGATCGGCCGCCACGCCCAAGAAGGTCATCACCAAGATCGCGACCAACGTGAAGCCCGGTTGCGTGTCGGCGGTGGCCAGCCCGAAGTGCTGGCACATGGCCGCGGCAAAGGGCCTGCCGCACCAGCAGGTGGGTGAGATCGCGGTGGATCCGAAGGATCCCGAGACGATCTACGTCGGAATGCGCAAAATGATCGTCATGGGCGCGAGCGACAAGGCCGTGGGATCAGCAAAGGTGCTGGTCAGTCACGACGGCGGCGCTACCTTCCACGACGTGACAGGAAACATGCCGCGGGCCGACGTGCACCGGTTGATCCTCCGTGCCGGCCGTCTCTACGCGGCGACCGACGTCGGGGTCTTCACGGCGAAGGCCGGCAGCAAGCACTGGAAGCGGTTCGGCACCGGCCTGCCGGAGGTCACCTTCCGGAGCATGGCGTTGTCGCTCGACGGGAAACATCTCGTTCTCGGCGCCTATGGCCGAGGAGTTTGGGACTACACCTTCAAAAAGTAACGGGAGGCCGACATGCGGCAACCAACGTCGAGGGCGCGCTACCGCGCCGCCATCGTCGCGCTCGCTGGCGTCGCGCTGGCAGCGGGAATGGCCAGCGTCGGCATCATCGTTGCCGAGGCGTCGCCCCATGCCGCGCCTGCGGCAGCTCCGGCGATCATCCCGTGCCCGGTCCCGATCCCCATCCCGGACCTGTGTGACAGCGCTTCGCCCAGCGCGAGCGCGTCGACAACCCCGAGCGTGACGGCAAGCCCCAGTGCGACAACAACCACGTCCAGCACGGCCACCGTCACCCCGACGGTGAGCTCGACGGTGTCCGTGACACCGACGGTGACAGCAACGCACACGACGGCGAGACCCACTCCCACGCCGACGCCCACCCCGACCTCGACGCATGGCAGTACCGCACACAAGCCGCTGGCCGGCTTCAGTCACGAGTCGGCGACGGGCAAGCACCCCACACGCGTCGTGATCACCCTCGTCGCGCGCGGCAGCAAGATCACGAAGCTGACACACGTGAAGCTCAAGGGCTGCACCTGGAGTCTCGGGAAGCCCACCAGCAAGACGTTCAAGGGTGGCAAGCGCAAGGTGAAGATCGTGGTCAACCGGCGCCACGCCTCCACCAAGGGCTCCATCAGCTTCTACGCCTTTGACGCCGCCAACCAGCACCGCGTCGTCAAGTCTGCGGTCTGAGCGCGATCATGGGGCTGTGACCAACGCGCAACAGAGTCGTGCCCGAAAGTCCCTGATCTCGGCGGTTGGTCTCGGGTTGGTGATCGGCGCCGCGGGTCTGCCCGCGGCATCGGCCGCTGCGCCCACCGCGCTGCCGAGCGACGGCCCGAAGGTGCTGGACGCGCCCGCGAGCCTGGTCGGGCTGGCACCTACCTTGCCCGACGGCGTCGTGCGGTCCAGCACCTCGCCGCACAGCACCTGGCACCCGGGCAAGGCGATCTACGGCACCGCATCGCACAACAACATCGCGGTCAGGGGTGCCGGAGGTACGACGATCCGGGTGAACCTGATCTACCCGACAACCCACGGCAAGCCGGCGAAGGGCAAGTTTCCGGTCGTCATGACGATGACGCCGTACGGCAAGGGCTCCGGCGGCTCGAGCGGACCGGGCACTGCGCAGAACCCCGGCGGGGGCAGTGTCACCGGAGGTGCCAACAACTACCTGGTTCAGCGCGGCTATCTCAACGTGGTCGAGGACGTGCGCGGGACGGGAGACTCCAACGGCCAGTGGGGGCTGTTCGACCCGATCCAGCAGCGCGATGCCATCCGCGTCCTCAACTGGGCAGCCCATCTCAGGCACTCCAACGGCCGGGTGGGCACCTACGGTCCGTCGTACCTCGGCATCGACCAGGGACTGCTCGCCGGCACGGTGGGCAAGCACTCGCCGTTGAAGGCGATCTTCCCGCTGGTCATGGCTAACGACTCGTATCGCGACACGGCGTTCATGGGCGGGCTGCTGGACGCCGAGTTCAGCACCGCCTACCTCGGGCTGACCGGAGCACTCAACACCGCCAACCCCCTGCAAGACACGACGAGCGACCAGGACCTCCTGAGCCAGCTCGCGTCGATCGAGACCGATCACGTGAACGGCCTGGCGAGCTACCACGCGGCCTTCACGGCGAGCACGCTCGCCGGCGGGCCGCAGACCTATGACGGCACCTACTGGAAAGACCGAGCGCCGGGGCAGCTGCTGAAGCGGATCGTCGCGAACCGCATACCGGCGTTTCTGATCGGTGGCGAGTTCGACATCTTCCAGCACGGCGAGCCGCTCAACTACGCAGCGCTGCAGAACGCGTGGGCGCATCGTCCGATCGCCACACCGATGCGATCCGGTCAGAAGGTGACAGGCCGCTACCAGCTGATCGATGGGCCGTGGGAGCACCTCAACGGCTCCAGCGTCGGCGTCGACGAGCTCGAGCTCGAGTGGTTCGACACCTGGCTCAAGCACAAGCGCACCGGGATGGCGCACACCCCGACACCACTGCACTACTACGACCTCGGCACCGGGACGTTCAACGAGACGACGACCTATCCGTTCGCCGACAGCCAGGCGTCGCGGTTCTATCTCGGAAGCAACGGGTCGCTGACGACCAAGCTCCCGGCCGCGGGGTCGACGTCGATCGACTGGCTGCCCGCGGGCAGCCCATGCGGCCGGCCGGTCGACCAGTGGGCGATGGGAGGCATCTCGATCCCGTCGCACACTGCGGGCCTCATGGCGCCATGTGCTGACGACGACACCCTCTCGAAGCTCGGCCCGGGCCAGGTGAGCTTCACGAGCGCGCCATTCACCACCGCGAAGACGATTGCGGGGCCGATCAGCGCAACGGTTTACGCGACGTCGACCACGACCGACAGCCAATGGATCGCGACTGTCGACGACGTGACCCCGAGCGGCCGGTCCTACCCGTTGACCCAAGGCGCACTGCTCGGGTCGCTTCGCGCGGTCGACGCAAAGCGCAGCTGGTCATCGAACGGGATCCGGGTGATGCCGTACCACCCCTACACCCGTGCATCGGCCGAGCCCGTGGTGCCGGGCAAGGTCACTACCTACGAGATCGAGATCTTCCCGACGCTGGCGACGATCGCGAAAGGCGACCGGCTTCGCGTGACGCTGTCGACCGCGGACACGCCGCACCTGACGCCGCTCCCGGTCCAGCTGCCGAAGCTGCTGGGTGGGACCTACCAGATCAGGTACGGCGGCCCGTCGCCCTCGTCGCTGAACGTCTTGCTGCGCTAGGTGCCAGCGGTCTTGCGCGCTTCCTTGTTGCCTTCGATCGTCTCTTCGATCAGGTCGACCTTCTCGCGCGCCGCGAGCGCCTCGTCGGTGAGGTCGAGGGCCTCCGACTCCGCCCGCAGTGCCTCGGCCTTGGTGGCACGCTCGCGCCGGTCGATCACCTTCTGCTGAGCCGCCTCCTGTGCCTTGACCGCACGTTCCTTCTTGGCGGCTGCTTGCTCGGCGTCTCGTTTCTTTCGCTCGGTTTCGGCCTCGATGACGTTCTTTCGCTCGTCGGCGGCCCGAGCGGCCTTGCCGCGCTGCACGGCGATCTCGGCGTCGCGCTTGCGCTCCTCGTCGCGAGCCTGCTGCCGTTCGAGCTCAGAGGCCTTCTTGAGGGTCTGCGCCTCGCGTAGCTTCTCGACCTTCTCCTCGCGGAGCCGAGCCGTTTCGAGCAGCTCGTCGTCGCGCAAGGCGATGCCGGCCGCGCCCTCGAGCTTGGCCTGGAGGCGCTCGAAGGCCACGGTCGGCGGCCAGTTCTCGTTGTCCTGCTGGCGGGCGATGCGCTCGGCCGCTGAAAGCGGCGCGCGCAGAGCTCGCAGGTATCCGGTGGTCACGGTCCGGGGGATCGTGCGGATTGCGCCCATCACGGGAATTGCCTCCTCTTGGTGGTCAGTCAGCTGTTGTCGTCGGGGTCGGCCGCTTCGGCAGCCCGCTCGGCCTCGCGGGCCTTGGCCGCGAGCTGCGCCGCGTCGGCCTCGGCGTGGGCACGCTCGGCTGCCGCCTGGCGCTCCTGTCGGTCGAGCGCCTCTCGCTGCGCGGCTTCCTGCTGCTCTACTGCGGCCTCCCGGCGGGCTGCCTCCTGCTGGACCGCCTGCTCCGCCACGACGCGGTCGCGCTCGATCTGCTGTTCCTTGGCGTCTGCCTTGATCTCCGCCTCGAGGCGGTGGTGCTCTGTCTCGACTTCCTGCCGACGCTCGACCACCTCAGCCTTGCGCTGCTCCTGCTCGGCGGCGGCTTCCAGCTTCGCGGCTTCCGCTGCCGCCTCGGCCTTGTCGAGGTGGAGCTCGCCCTCACGCTTGAGGTCGTCGTTGCCGGTCAAGGTTCCAGCGACCTGCTTGGCCGCGCCCTTGACGCGATCGGTGATTCCGAGTCCCGAGTTTCCGGTGCTCACGCAGGCTCCTTCGCGGTTTGCTTTCAGGGGTTATCCCTTTGGCATGCCCGCATCGGGCCGGCAAAACGCAGGTGTGAGTTGACTCACCTTCGCTGCGAGCGTGCGGCGGTCGCCTTGCGTGTGGTTGTCGCCTTGCGAACCGGCTTCGTGATTCGGCCGAGTGCCTCGGCAAGTGCCTCGCCGTCGAGCGTCTCCTGGTCGAGCAGCTGCTGGACCAGGGCGTCGAACCCGGCACGGTGGGTGCGCAACACATCCGTTGCCGACGCGACCGCGGCATCCACGAGGCGTCGTACCTCCGCATCGAGGATCTCCTGCTGCTGCGGGGACACGTCGGCGAGCGGGGTGTCCTCATCGAGAAACCCGGCTCCGGATGGCGCGAGGAGGCGCACCGGTCCGATCCGGTCCGACAGGCCGAAGCGCGCGACCATGTCGCGCGCCAGCACCGATGCGCGAGCGATGTCCGGCTCACCAGCGGTCGAGCCGCTGCCGAGGACGAGCCTTTCGGCGGCAAGGCCTGAGACGAGGCCGGCAAGGCGGGTAGCGAGATCGTCGCGAGACAACACTGCGGCGTCGTCGGCCGCAACCTGTGTCGTGCCGCCGACTGCGCCGCGCGCCAGGATCGAGATTCGGTGAAGTGATGACGGGTCGCCGTGCGCCGCGACGTACGTCGCGTGCCCTGCCTCGTGCACCGCAAGCCGGCGCCGCTCGTCCTCGCTGAGCAGCCGGCCACGTCGCTTCGGTCCGGAGAGCACTCGCTGCACGGCCTCGTTGATGTCGGAGACCGTCACCTCTCGGCGGTTGTCGCGGATCGCGAGCAGCACCGACTCGTTCATCACGTTGGCGAGGTCGGCGCCGGTGAATCCCGGCGTGCGGCGCGCGACCTCGTCGAGTGAGACGTCGGCGGCTAGTGGCTTGCCGCGTGCGTGGATCCGAAGGATGTGCGCGCGGCCCTCGAGGTCGGGCCGGTCGATGGTGATGTGCCGGTCGAACCGGCCGGGGCGCATCAGCGCCGGGTCGAGGATGTCGGGCCGGTTGGTCGCGCCGACGACGACGATGCCTTGGGCGATCTCGAAGCCGTCCATCTCGACGAGGAGCTGGTTGAGGGTCTGTTCGCGCTCGTCGGAGCCGCCGCCGCCCGACGCGGCGCCCCGCTTGCGGCCGGCTGCGTCGAGCTCGTCGATGAACACGATGGCGGGTGCGGCCGCGCGGACTCGGGCGAACAGGTCGCGGACACGCGCGGCGCCGACGCCGACGAGTGACTCGACGAACTCCGCGCCGGCGACGTTGAAGAACGGCACCCCTGCCTCACCGGCGACCGCCTTCGCGAGCAGCGTCTTTCCGGTGCCGGGCGCACCGAACAGCAAGACGCCCTTCGGCGGTGCAGCACCGAGGGCCTGGTAGCGCTCGGGATCGGCGAGGTAGTCGCGTACCTCCCGGAGCTCCGCAACGGCTTCGTCAGCGCCGCCGACGTCTTCGAAGCTGATCGTCGACTCTCCGCGCTTGAGCCGGCCGCGACCGATCGTGCCGAAGACCATGACCTCACCGATCGCCGATCCGCCGGCCCGGGTGACGGTGAAGAGCAAGGCGAACAGGTCCGCGAGCACCATCAGCGGAAGCAGGAACGTCGACACGGCCTGCACGGCATGCTTCGAGCCTTGCTGGTCGACGAGGTACGGCGTATCGGTGTCGCGCAGGACGTTGCCGAGTGCCTGGAAAGCCTGCCCGCCTCCCGGTACGGCGGCGTGCAGCACCCCTTGCTCTGTGGCAGGCACCGGACCGGGAGGCAGTGCGCCAGGGGCTGGCGTTGGCGTGGCCGTGGCCTTGCCCGCCTTCGCGCCCTTCGCGTCGTTGGCGGACTTGTGGTGCCTCTTCTTCGTCTGCTCCGGGGCGGGAACCGGTAGCGGTCCGTAGTGCGCCACGACGACGTTGTCGAAGTCCCGGAACGTGACCTGCGAGAGCCGCCCCTCCTGCGCCATCGTGCTGACGACGCCGAGGCCGACGCTGCGCCCAGGGTCAGTTCCGCCATACAGGTAGGACATCGACCAGCCGAAGCCGGCCAGCAGGACGAGCAGCGCGAACAGCAGCAACGCGGCGGTTCCGCGATGCTGTGTCTTGCCGCGACCTTTGATGGCGCGGGTGCGCGCCCACTGCCGGACGGCGGTCCTCGCCGTCGCGATCGGATCGCGGCGACTCTTCTGCCCGCTCGGTTCGGGGGTGGTCATCTCGTTCCTTTCCGGCGAACCCGGGCGAGGTTCGGTTGGGGCTGAGTGCGGACGCGGAATGCGAGTGCTGCCGCACCGGTGAGCAGCAACGCGGCGGCGTAGAGCATCGGTGCGCCCATGTCAGGACCGTTGTCGTTGACCGCGGGCTCGGTGTCCGCGCTCTGGTTCAGGTCGGCGAGGGCGAGCTGACTCTGCTGCTCTTCGTTCGTCGCAGCGCCAGTGCCCGGGTTGACGTTCGGGTTGATGTTGCTCGTGAGCGGGGGTGGCGGGGGCTGCGCGGCGACCGCCGGCGCAACGACGACTGCCGGCGGCACGGCGACAGTCGGTGGGGTGGGTAGGCAGCGGAGGACGACCGACGTGTGGGCCACCGTCGTGCTGCCGACCGCGCCGGAGAGATTGATCGGTGTCCGGCTACCGGCCGCCGACACCGGGCAGTTGTAGACGACGGTGACCGGGAGCCGGCTCTTCGCGTGAAGGTTTGCGTGCTCGCGTGAGGCGCCGGCTAATGACGCGACGGAAGGCCGGCTCGAGTGGAGGTGGACCGAGAGCAGGCCGGGAGCGACAACCTGTTCGATCAGCCGGGCGACCGGACCGGCGAGCACGGCGATCCCCGCCCCGGTGATCGGCACGCTGCACACCATCGGCGCGCCGGCCGGAACGTCCGGACGGCCGTCGGCGTGGCAGGCGAGACCGCCTTCGGGTGCGTCGGTCCGGGAACCGGACGCCAGCGAGCGCAGGTCGGCGGCCGCGTCATTGAGCCCATCGTTGATGCTGATGCCGACCAGTCGTACGTCATACGCGCGGAGCGCGTCGGTGGTCGCCGTCAGAGTCGGATACGGCGAGTGCAGGTGCATCGGCGCATCGGTGATCAACACGATCACCTTGGTGGCGTCAGGGCGGAAGCCGGCTTCCTGACCGGGTTCGACCCATCCGGGGACGCCCGATCCGGTGATCGCCTGCATCACCGCGGTGGTGTCGGCCTCGGCGACATCGCCGCCCCCCGCCGCGGACAGCCGGCCAAGCGCCCGGCCGAGGCTGGGCCCGACCGGAGCGATCCGCTGGTCGAGCACGTACAGGTGGTGCTTGTGCAGCAGGCCGCCGGCGATCTGTCCGCTGCCGCCCGGCAGCGAGATGCCCTCACCGTCGTTGTAGTCGCGGAAGTCCGCGAGACCGACCTGCAGGTTTGGCGTCGTGTGGCTGAGCGTCTCGATGATCTGCTGCATGCCGTGTCGCAGGCCGGAGATCGCGGGCAACATGCTGTTCGTCGTGTCAACGAGGAAGTCGACATCGAGCGGTCCCGACCTTGCCGGCACCCGCAGCAGGTAGTGCGCGACCTGTCTCTGCCCGACCTGCAGCGTCACGATGTGCGGGGCGGGAGCGAAGGATGGCTTCGTACTCCCGAATCCCGCTACGCCGTGCAGCGACACCGCTTCGCCGGGCCGGTGGGCGAGCGGTGGCTCGGTGATGAAGGCCGCCGGAAAGGAGAGCGGCAGCTCGTAGATGAATCCGGCGGCGATGCCATACAGCACGGGTGGAAGTGCCGGAGCCACCAGCTGTAGGTGTTGGGCGACCAGACCGAGCGGGCTGATCAGCTGCCACTTGTGCTTTGTCGGGTCGTAGCCGTAGTCGCCGTGCGGCGTGGAGATCGCGCGGACGCCGGGCTCGAGCGAGACGTGCGTGGCACTCAGGACACCGGACGGGGCGCCGATCGCTCGGGTGCGGCCGCCTGCAACCGCGAGCAACCTGCCGCTTTCCAGGTAGACGTCGAGGTTCGCGCCGGAGGCGTCGATCGCGGTGATCCGACCCGGAGTCCGGCGCGTGATGGTGAAGCTGTCACCGCCGTTCGGTGAGCGGGAGTAGGCGTTTGCCGAAGCGACGTCGATGATGTCCGCGATGTTCGGGTCGGCGGATATCGCGGTGAGTGAGCCGAGACCCGGGACGAATCGGTGCTGCCAGGTGATCTCGTTGCCCAGGCCAGGCGATGAGGCGTAGAGCTGCGAGTCCGTCACGGTCTGCACCAGCGCATAGGCCACACCGGCCTTGTTGGTGGGCTGCAGCTGCGTCACCGTCGCGGCCGGCGGCAGTCCCGCGCCGGCGAACGTGTAGCTGCCGGTGCCGTTCGCGCTGTGCCACACCGTGGACGTACCAACGCGACCCGCGCTTGTTGCTGTGGTCACCCACACGCCGTCAGCGACCGCGACCTGCGTGACGTGGCTCGCGGCGGCACCGCCGGGGATGCTCTTCACCGTCGCGGGGGCATCGAACACGGTGCGCCACGAGCAGCCGCCGTCGTCCGAGCGCGCGACAGACGTCGCGTTCCAGGCGTAGATCCGGCGCAGCACTCGGGGGTCAGCCGTCGCGCCGAGCAGCGGCAGCAGGTTGGCGGGGGGCCGGATCGAGGTCCAGCCGTCGGTGCGTGCGATCACTCCGTGGGTGCGCCGGCAGGCCTGCGTGTTCACTCCGGCGCCACCGGGGCTCGTGCCAGCGATCGCCAGCGGCGCAGCGATCGCAGGCGCGGCGAGCGCAGCAGCGAGCGCGACAGACCATCGCGTCCGGCGGGGTTTCACGGGTCAGCTCAGGCGCGGCAGCGCGCGCCGAGCTTGAGGCCCTGCCCGGGCTGCGGCGCGGTCGCGACGTCCTGGGTGAAGCCGAGCGGATTCGTCGCCGGGGTCGCGCCGGAGAGGTTGTAGACCGAGATCGCGTACGGGTACTTCAGGATCGTGCCGCGCTTCGGGTTACCGACGTCCTTCAGCGGAACCCGCATCGTGACGGTTCCGGAGCGGAACGAGCCGGTGATGGTGTGCTTCGGCTGGTAGCTCGTCTTCGAGATGCCGTCGACGAACGACAGTCCGCCCTGCACGGTGACGTCAGCCTCGGCGAAGTACGTGGTCTTTCCGGCCGTCCACAGCATGAGGAACGACTTGCCACCCGCTGCGCCGAGCGGGGGAGTGGTGGACAGGTTCTGTCCGGAGATGGTGGCGATCAGTGTCTTGCCGGACACATGCAGCGCCGCGTTGGTGATGTCGTTGTTGGCGTCCTTCACGCCGGGGTACAGCGGGTTGGTCGCATTGCCCGACGGGCTCGTGAATGCGACGCAGCCGTTCAGCTTCAGGTGGAGCTTGCGCTGCGGCTTCGGGAACGACGGCGTGAGGCGGTGGTCGACGTCCTGCATCAGGTTCTTCACGTTCATGGCGCCCCAACCGGTCACGTAGTCCCAGCCCCCGCCGGCGCGGTAGTAGACGTTGCCACCCGCGGTCTCACTCTTCGTGATGTCGGTGAAGTCGCGGTGGTAGGTCTTGCTCTTGCCGAGCCGGTAGAAGGTCTCGTTCGCGAAGCCGAGGCCCTTGCGGGTCGGCGCGGCCGCCTGGATCCGGGACCACATGCCGACCGCGAGCGGTGACGACAGGCTGGTCCCGCCGTTGCTGCTGTCAGTCATGTCGGCCTCGATCTCGTAGAAGTTCGAGGCGAGGAACGAGCTCGGGTCGTAGGACATCACGGTGCCCGACATGTCTGCGATGTCACCGACACCGCGGCAGAGCGTGCCCGGGTTGTACGGCGTTCCGCTGGGATCGACGACGCACGGGATGTTGATCGCGGGGATGCCCTTCTGGTAGTCGGGCTGCTGGATCCAGAAGCTCGACCCGCCGCCGGAGTAGGTCCACCCGACCTCGCTCTGCCGGTGCGTGGCGATCATCCGAGGCGCTTGGGTGGTCGTCGTCACGGTGGTGCCGTCGACACCCGTGACGTGCGGGCTCGCCGCCGGGTAGTTCTGCTCCGGGATGGGCTGCGGCGTCAGGCCGTTGCCCGCACCGAGGACGGGCACGACGATCGCGGGGCAGGATCCGCCGGTGTCACCGGTGGAGGCGAACAGGGTGCGGCCTTCGAGGTTCGCCTGCCGCAACATCGGCTCGGCCACCGGCTCGAGCTCGTCGCCGGCCTCGCTGCCGTAGAAGAACGGCGGCTGCGCGAGCGGCCCCAGAACCGGGTTGGCCGGTGAGGTTTCGCACTCGCCGAAGCTCGCGTTCATCTGCTGCGGGCCCTTGGGGTCGTTGACCCAGGTGGAGATCCCCGCGCCGATCGACGCGTCGAACAGCTCCTTGACGTCGTAGAGGTCGAGCTCGCGAAGCTTGGGGGCCATACCGGTGATCGCGGCGGCGTCGAGGAACCATTCGGTGCCGCCCAGGTTGTCGCCGTACTCCCCGGGTGTGCCTTTGCCGTCGGCCTGGACGGTCCGGACGGGGATCTGCGGGAACTTGTTGTGCTGCTCGAACAGCCGCAGGTTCGCGACGACGCTGTTCGTGTAGCCCTCCATGAAGATGCCGGCGGTCTGCCCCTCGCCCTGGTTGGTCTTCGGCAGGTTGTAGACGCCCCAGAGGTTGCGCGCGTAGAGCTCGCCCGTGTACGGCCCCTTCTTGACCTTCGCGTGCGGAGCTGCAGGCGTGATGCCGTTGGCGGCGTCGACCCGCGCGACCTGGTTGCTGGTCCACATCCGGCGCAAGGTGTTCAGGCCGAGCACCGCCGTGACCGGAAGGTTCGCGGGGACCTCAGGGGCCACCTCGTTGGCGATGAAGTGCAGCGTGCCAACGCGGAACGCGCCGAACCGCGTGTGCATCAGCGTGCCGACCTGCGCGACCGTGCCGGTCGCGGTGACGTAGTCGCGGGCGCCCGAGACGGTCTCGATCTTCAAGCCGCCCGAGCGCAGCCATGACGCCGCTGCCCGCTCGGTCGCGACGGGCACGGCGAAGTGTGCCCGGTACTGCTGCGGCGTCAGGAAGTGCCGGTAGAGCGGGCTGCTCGGCTTGTACAGCTGCTTGTAGAGCTTCTCCTCGAGCGCCGCGTTCGGGTGGGCGAGCCCGAGACCGACGGTCAGCACGGTGCCGGCCGGCGCGGCGCCGACGCGGGTGGCGTTGGCCAGGCCCGGCAGGACCGCCTTGGTCCGGACGAGCCGGATGCCCGAGGTCGTGGCTGCCGCGGACGCCACGGACACCGAGGTGCCGAGGACAGACAGACAGGCGAGACCGACAGCAGCGCGCCGGACGTTCATTGTGGGCGTCCTTCGAAAGATGAGCGGGTTACCGGTGAGTTTCGTCCCAGAATGCCCGAGTCCTGCCCGCGAGCGGCGCTCCGCTCGGCTCGGCTACTGCGTTGCCTTCCAGTTCTTGAGCATTCGACGCGCCTCGGGCCGGACACCGAGGTCGAACAGTGGCGGGACGAGGTTCTTGAAGATCAAAGAAGGCCGCAACCACCGGGGAATGAAGATCTCCGGAGTGCCTCGATCGATCGCACGGATGGTGAGCTTCGCGACGTGTGCCGCTGACACCGGCTTCGGGAAGTCCCTGTCGTAGGGGTGGCCACGCGCCTCGCCGAAAGCGGTGAGCACCGGACCAGGGTTGATCAGGCAGATCTTGACGCCCGAGTCGGCGACCTCGGCTCGGACGGTTTCGGACAGGCCGACCACGGCGAACTTGCTGGCGCAGTAGGCGGCCTCGCCGGGCGCCCCGATGCGGCCGGCGATCGAGGTCATGTTGACGATGGTTCCGCTGCCGCGCCTCTGCATGTCGGGGAGCACCTCGGCCATGCCGTGCGCGACAGCGGCGACGTTGATCGGCCAGAGCTCGTCGAGCTGATCGGCGCCGCCGTCGGTGAATGGGCCGTATGCGCCGATGCCTGCGTTGTTCACGAGTACGTCGATCGGCCCGAGCTCGTCGCGGACGCGTCGTAGCGCCTTGATCAGGTCGGCTTTCCTGGTCACGTCCACCGGGATGACCAGCGAGTCGGTCGGCAGCTCTGCGGCGAGTTCCTTGAGCTCTGGTTCGTTGCGGGCGAGCAACCCGAGTCGTGCGCCCTTCGCGGCGGCTTGCCGCGCGACCTCCGCGCCGATTCCCCGTGAAGCACCAGTGACCACTACGACCGCGCCCGCCCAGTTCACGGACCAGAGCCTGACAGATCTGGGTACCGTCCGTCTCATGGCGGGAAGCGAGAAGCCGACACGGCGTCAGCCCGTCGTGCTCGGGCCCGGCGAAGGCCGGTCATATCCGATGGGGCCGCTGTCGGCCGTGTTCAAGGCTGATGGGTGCGAGACCGGAGCGCAGTACTCCATCTCCGAGTGGTGGCTCGAGCCCCACACCAAGGGCCCGGGTACCCACCAGCACTCCGAGGACGATGTCTTCTACGTCCTCGAGGGAACGATGCATGTCCGAGTCGCGGACGAGTGGTTCGAGGCGGAGCGCGGATCGTTCGTGCTCGTGCCGGGCAACACGCCGCATGACTTCGAGAACCGATCCGATCAGCGTGCCGGGATGCTCAACGTGTCGGCGCCCGGTGACTTCGAGCAACAGATGCCGGGCATCGCGCAGTGGTTCCGGAATCGGTCCGAGGCTGATAGCCGGATCTGAATGGGCGGTCCGCTGCACGCCGGCGAGATTCCGGTCGATGAGTCTCTCGTCCGCCGGTTGACGGCCGCGAGCCGTCCCGAATGGGCCGCACTCGACGTCGAGCCGTCGGCTTCCTCCGGATCTACCAACGCGCTGTTCCGCCTAGGCGCCGATCTCTTGGTGCGGCTGCCGCGCTTGGTGGGTGGCTCGGCCGCGATCGACAAAGAGGCGCTCTGGTTGCCACGGCTTGCGCCCCACCTGCCAGTCGCGGTACCCGAAGTGGTAATGGTGGGGGAGCCGGCGTTTGGCTACCCCGAACGCTGGTCGGTGGTCCGTTGGATCGACGGCGAGGTTGCGGCGGGTGGTGGCGGCGATGACTTGGCGCGCGACCTCGCTGATCTGGTGACGGCGTTGCAGATGGCGGAAGTGCCCGCCGACGCCTCCGCCGACCTGTCTCTGCAGTGGTACCGCGGTGAGCCGCTGGCGCTGTTCGATCCGGTCGTGCGGGCGGCGTTCGAGGCATGCCGGGCGATTCCCGACCTCGATGTGGACCTCGATCGCGCGCTGGCGGTCTGGCGCGACGCGATGACCTTGCCCGGCGCCGACAACCGGCCTGCGCCGCGGTGGTACCACGGCGACTTGCTGGCCGAGAACATCTTGCTGAAGGACGGCCGCCTCGAGGCGGCGCTGGACTTCGGCGGGCTCGGAGTCGGCGACCCGACAGTCGACCTGATCGTCGCGTGGGAGCTGCTCGACCCCGCAGCGCGCACGACGTTTCGCGATGCGGTTGGTGTTGACGAGGCAACGTGGCTTCGCGGCCGGGCCTGGGCGTTGGGCCTGGCGGTCAACACCTTCCCGTACTACTGGCACTCGATGCCTGCCAGGTGCGCGACCCGGCGCTCGATCGTGCGGGCTGTCCTTGCGGACTTTGATTGACGCCTGCCTCGGTTGGGCAGAGGGTGCGGACATGCAGAAGATGTCGCTTGAGGCGATCGCCCGGGAGCAGCTCGAAGAGGCGCGCCGCAACGGAGGACGTGCGGCGAACACCGTTTTCGGTGGTCACGAGCAGGTGTTGCGTCAGACCGTGATCGCGCTCGTTGCTGACACCGAGATGAAGGAGCACGAGAGCCCAGGTGCGGCGACTCTGCACGTCTTGTCGGGCCGGGTCCGGGTCACCGCCGGTGACGACAGCTGGGATGGCCGAACCGGTGACCTCATCGTCCTCCCTGCGGCACGCCATGGCTTGACCGCGCTCGAAGACTCGGTCGTGCTGCTGACCGTCGCGAAGGTCTAGTTCCTGGCGTAGGTGACGACGCAAGCACTGGCGGCTCGCGCGACGCCGCCGATCTGCGCGGGTTCGGGTTGTGGCCGCTCGTTCCAGTGCGGGGTGAGGGTCAAGTTGCGCAGGATCGTCGCGGTCGCCGCAGTCATCGCGGCAAGGGAGAAGGGCTGTGCCGGACACGAGTGCTTGCCGTGGCCAAAAGCAGTGACCAGTTCGTCTGTGGCGAGGGCGGAGGTGTCAGCGAGCCGCCATCGTCGCCACCGCTCGGGCTCCCATTCAGTCAAACCGGGTGCGGCGGTGGTGTTCAGGAGCGGAAGTAGCGTGGCGATCGTCACGCCCGCTGCGACCGCAATGGTTCCTGCGCTCGTCTCGAGCTGCGTCGGCGCCACTGCATAGCGGGCCATCAGCGATCGCTGAGCGAGCCGGGTCGACTCCAACGCAGCGCTGTCGGCGAGGGCCTGATCACCGGCAAGGATCCGTTCGACGTAATCGGGGTGTGCCAGCAGGTCGATGAGTGCCCAACCCAAGGCGGCGAACAGGTTGGACATCGACGCGATGTGGATGAGTGCGACATCCCGCGCGACGCCGACGCGTGCGACGTCGTTCGGCTCGTCGCGCCACGCCGCGACGACGCGGGCGAACAGCGGATGACCAGCCTGGTCGTCGAAACCATCGACCGTCGCGCCAATGATCTCGGTGATCGAGGTGAGAGCAGCTCGTTCCGTGCGCTTGTCCGATGCCGACAGGGCCGCCGTCACGTCAGGGCGGACGAACGCCTCGGATCCGTCAAGGGCGTCAAACGCAGTGACGAGCGCGTCGAAGTCGCGGTCCGCCGCGGCGGCGGGTCCGCCCCAAGAGCGCAAGCCGAGCCGGTGACCGAGCCGCCGCGCCAGGACGAAGACATCCAGCTCGCCGGAGTCGCCGAGCTGGCCGAGCTCCTCGGCGAGAGCGAGTTGAAGGTTGTGGAGATAGTTCGTGACGTCGTCGCGGGCGAACAGGGCGTGCGGGAGGACGCGTCGGTCATCGAAGATCTCGTCGGGCATCTTGCGCCGCAACATTCGCCAGTCGGCGACTCCCTTGCTCGCCGCCACCTCGGGCAGCCGGTAGAACGACCGGACACCAACCGGGTCGAAGGTGAAGAGGTACGGGTCGCCCGCACTGTCAACGACGAAGGTGTCGCCGTACGCCGTCCTGGCGGCACCGATCGCCGCGATCGGATCCTCGACGAGCGCGTCCCATGGCATAGAGAGGCCGACCGCAACCGGCGGCATCGGGTCGATCGACGCGGTCACGTGTTTGCGAGGAGATAGTCGGCAACGTCCTGTGGCCGTGCCAGGGCGATCAGGTGGCCGCCGGGCCGGACGTCGGCGACGATGTCGAGGCGCTCGTCTGCGACCCGCTTCTGGAAGGCGACCGGAAAGAACCTGTCGTCGGCGCCGGCGAGGACGCGCACTCGCTGCGGCCAGGCAGTGAACTCGCAACGCGTGCCGAAGACCGCATCGCTTTCTTCGCGCGCGCTGTCCGCGGTGAGCCCGGTCAGGTCGACGTCGTGCAAGAAGTAGGTGTCGACATCGAACTCGCCGTACCCACCGGAGCGTGCCGCCTCCTCGCGTGCTGGTCCCGAGCCCGTCGCCTCCCACCATTCGCCGGGGGTCTCGCCCGGCACCGGCACCATCGCGTTGACCAGTACGAGCTCATCGACGGGCACGCGTTCTGCGGCCATCGGTGCGGTGAAGCCGCCGAGTGACTGGGCGACGAGCACGACGCTCGGAAACGGGGCCGCAGCGGCGGCGACGAGGTCGGCGTAGTCCGGCAGTCCCGCTGTCGGATCAGGTCCCGGGAGGTCGACCGCGACGGCCTCGTGCCCTGCCTGCTCGAGCAGCGGGACGACGCGACTCCAGTACGACGCGTCACCGCCCGCGCCCGGGATCAACACATACGACGTCACCGTGTCTGGCCTCCCTCACCCAGGTCATTGTCCGTCTAGCGTCGAGTGGTGCTGCGACTCGCCTGGTCGTTGTTCTTCCTCGCGCCCGGCGTCGGAGAGTGGTTGCTCGGCAACCAGCCGGCGTCCGATTTCGCGGCGATCCTCGTGCTCGCACCGATGTATGGCGGCGGCGCGTTGTTGATCCGAGAGGTCGCACGGCGCTCCGGCCGCGGATGGCCGACGATCGCGGTTCTTGCGACGGCTTATGCCGTCATCGAGGAAGGCCCGATCGATCAGATGATCTATAACCCCGGGTATCTGGGCCTCTCCTCGTTCGACGGTCTGCTCGAGGTCCCCGGCACCGGCGTGAGCCTGTCCCTTCTCCTTGCATCGATCGCGCTGCACACGGTGTGGAGCATCTGCACTCCCATTGCGCTGGTCGAGGCATTCGACCGCTCGAACCGGCCGTGGCTGCGGACCCGGGGGCTGGTGATCGTTGCAGTCGTCTTCGTCGCCGGTTCGGTTCTGCTTACGTGGGCACAGGCCGACGAGAACCACTTCTTCGCCTCGCCGGGCCAACTCGCCGTGACGTGGGCGGTCATTCTCGGGCTGGTCGTCGTCGCGTTTCGACTGCCACGCCCGGCAGCCGGGTCAGGGCGGGCGCCGAGTCCGTTGATCACCGGGATCGTGGCCTTCGCGGTGACCAGCCTCTACTGGGTGGAGTCATTGCTCACGGCGTATGTGATCGCAGTCTCACCCTGGTTCGACGTTCTGACGTTCGCAACGCTCACACTCTTCGGCGTCTGGCTCGTCGCGAACTGGAGCCGGCGCGAGGACTGGGGGCAAGTCCATGTGGTCGCGCTCGGTTCGGGAGCCGCCCTCACCTACGCATGGGTCGGATTCTTCAACTCAGCGCACCTCGACGTGACAACTGCCGAAGCGATGATCGGCAGCTCGGCGTTCGCAGCAGCGGCCATCGCACTTGTCGGATGGGCCGTTCGCAGGGTTCGGCTGGTGCCGACTGGGTTGTGACGGCCGTGGTCAGGGCTTGTCGAGTCGATCCAGGAACCGCCGGATTCGGAGCGCGTCGCCGGACACGTAGAGGCCCGTCTGCTGCGCTTCCGCCAGGTCGATCCGACGGTAGAGAAGGAGCACCAGAGCAGCCGGCGACCCCGAGATCTGGTCGCTGTCGGAGATCGCGCTCGGCTCGATCCGGGCGACGCCATCCGTGACGAGGATCGAGAACGGCATGCCGCCGCCCGGCGCAATCACCAACGAGTAGTCGTCCGCACCAGCGACGTGCAGGTACCTGGGCAGCACCTGCGCCAGGACACGAAGCATGAGCAGGCAGCTGGTGTCGTCGAGCGGCCATTGCTCGCCTGCCGCGATGGCGACGTCGCGACCATGGACCAGCAGCTCCGCGATCCAGTTGCTTCGAAGGGTGCCCGCGTCGAGCGGGAAGCCCTCCCGGTAGGGGAACATCTCGTCGAGGGCCTGCTCGGGCCAGAAGACGTTGTACTTGGCGACGCGCGAGCGCAGCCGCCCTACCAGCTCGCCCATCGTCGCCGTACCGAAGTCCGCGATCTCGCGGTCGTTCATCTCCTCGAGCTCGCGTCGGGTTCTCGCCAGCTTCCGGTCGGCGTTGAGATACCGGCCGGCCATGGTGACCAAGTGCGCCGCCACGTCGTGCGCGCTCCATCGGCTGTTCGGCACGGCAAGGTCCGGGTCCACCCGCTGGAACAGATCGACGTTGCGCCGAACCGCAGCCGCCTCGCAGCTGACGAGCAGCTCGTGGTCGATCGAGCAGACGAGCATCCGTGAACCCTAGCCAGCGATAACGTCTCGCGCGTGAAGCATGACGTTGTCGAGTTCCGCGGTACGCGCATCCACTACGTCGAAGAGGGCACCGGGCCTCTGGTCGTGTTGGTTCACGGCTTCCCGGAGTCCTGGTACTCCTGGCGTCACCAGCTCCCGGTGATTGCCGAGGCCGGCTTTCGGGCGGTGGCCATCGACGTGCGCGGTTACGGCCGATCGTCCGCTCCGTACGAAGTCGACGCCTACGGGATGGTGCACCACGTCGGCGACAACGTCGGCGTCGTCGAGACCCTCGCCGGTCCGGACGGCACCGCGATCCTCATCGGTCACGACTGGGGCTCGCCGATCGTGGCGCACTCCGCTCTGCTGCGCCCGGAACGGTTCACCGCGGTCGCGATGCTCAGCGTCCCCTACAACGCGCCCGGCGGGCCCTGCCCGACCGAGGCGTTCGCGAAGATGGGCGAGCTGGCTGGCACGATGACCGGGCTCGAGGAAGAGTTCTACATCACCTACTTCCAGCAACCCGGACGCGCCGAGCGGGAGTTCGAGGCCGACGTACGAACCTCGCTGTTGAAGTTCTACATCGGGGCATCCGCTGATGCGCATCGCAGTACGGACGGCGGTACGACGGCAACCAAGGCCAAAGGTCAGATGCTGCTGGACCGCGTGACGTTGCCGGACTCGCTGCCCGGCTGGCTCAGCGAAGCCGACCTGGACTACTACACCGAGCAGTTCCAGTACGCCGGCTTCCGGGGACCGCTCAACCGCTACCGCAACGTCGACCGCGACTGGATCGATCTGCGGGCCTGGACGGGCGCCCCGATCAGGCAGCCGTCGTTGTTCATCGGCGGTGACCGCGACGGCCCGGTGATCTGGGGGCAGAACGCGATCAAGCGGTTCCCGGAGAGTCTGCCGGGCTTGCGAGGCAGCCACATCCTCGAGAACTGCGGCCACTGGGTGCAGCAGGAGAAGCCCGAGATCGTCAACAAGCTCCTCGTCGACTGGCTTGTCGCTTTGTAACAGCGTGGGCGCGAGGGTGCGTCAGGCTGTCCTCGTGGCGTTGACGCGGGGTGGTGACGTTTCTGTTCACCGACATCGAGGGCTCACGACACGCATGTCACATAGGTGTCGCGATTCACGGCACGCATGTCACATAGGTGTCGTGATTCACGACCCGCATGTCACATGCGAACCGCTCGATCCGGTGCCGCTTTGCAGAGCGGGCGACGGGAATCGAACCCGCATAGCCAGCTTGGAAGGCTGGAACTCTAGCCATTGAGCTACGCCCGCGCGGGCCGCCCGACCTAAGATCGCAGGGCAAGCCGCGGGGCGTAGCGTAGTGGCTAGCGCGCCTGCTTTGGGAGCAGGAGATCGGGAGTTCGAGTCTCCCCGCCCCGACAGCACACCGATCCATCTATCTGTTCAGGAGATCTGCGCCCCAATGAAGAGCGCCGTCGAGACCCTCACCCCGACCCGCGTCAAGCTCACCGTCGAGGTGCCGTTCGACGAGCTCCAGCCCGCCATGACGGAGGCCTACAAGAAGATCGGGCAGCAGATCCGGGTCAAGGGCTTCCGTCCCGGCAAGGTTCCGCCGCGCCTGATCGACCAGCAGGTGGGTCGCGGGGCCGTGCTCGAGCAGGCGGTCAACGACGCGCTCCCGACCCTCTACGGCAACGCGGTCCGCGAGAACGAGGTCGAGATCCTCGGTCAACCCGAGATCGAGGTCACCAACTTCGCCGACGGCGAGGACCTGGTCTTCACCGCCGAGGTCGACGTGCGTCCGGAGATCGACCTTCCTTCCTACGTCGGGCTGCCGGTGTCGGTCGAGGACGCCGATGTCAGCGACAGCGAGATCGACGAGCAGCTGCAGGGGATGCGCGACCGCTTCGCGACGCTCGCGACAGTCGAGCGCGCCGCAGCCTCCGGCGACTTCGTGTCGATCGACCTCTCCGCCACCGTCGACGGGAAGGCCGTCGAGGACGCAAGCGCCAACAACCTGTCCTACGAGGTCGGGAGCGACTCGCTCGTCGCCGGGCTCGACGACGCGATCGCCGGTCTGTCGGTCGGCGAGTCGAAGGAGTTCGAGACCCAGCTGCGCACCGGGTCCGAGGGTGGCAGCGCCGCGCAGGCGACGGTCACCGTCCGTGCGGTGAAGGAGAAGCAGGTCCCTGACCTCGACGACGACTTCGCGCAGATGGCGAGTGAGTTCGACACGATCGAGGAGCTCAAGAGCGACCTGAAGAGTCGCCTGGAGCGTGTGAAGGCGTTGACCCAGGGCGTCACGGCGCGCGACAAGGTCCTCGACGTGCTCCTCGACAAGGTCGACATCCCGCTGCCCGAGAACGTCCTGAGCGAGGAGGTCGCCTACCGCAAGCAGGACCTCGACCACCAGCTCGGCCACGCCGGCATCTCCAAGGAGGACTACGCCAAGTCCCAGGACCAGACGGTGGAGGAGCTCGACGCCGAGATCGAGACCGGCTCCGCGAAGGCCATGAAGTCGCAGTTCGTCCTCGACGCGATCGCGAAGAAAGAGGAGCTCGGCGTCGACGAGTCCGACCTCACCGGGGAGATCGTGCGCCGCGCCGCACGCGCCGGCGTGCCGGCCGACGCCTACGCCCAGCAGGTGGTGAACCAGGGCGCGCTCGGGTCGCTGATGGCCGACATCCTGCGAGGCAAGGCGCTTGCCCTCGTCATGGAGCGCGCCAAGATCACTGACGCCTCAGGCCGCCCGGTCGACCTCGAGAAGCTGTCCGGTCGCGGCGACGCCGAGGCTGAGCACGACCACGAGGGCCACGACCACGACCACGACCACGAGGGTCACGACCACGGCGACGCCGAGGAGTAGCGCCGCTTAGGCGGTCAGCACCGCGCCAGTCAGCCCGACGGCGAGCTCGACCACCCGGCGCAGGTGCACCAGCTCCACTTGCAGGAACGTCGGGCCATCGGCGCGACCCAGATAGATGCGCTCGGCGCCCAATCCCGCCCAGGGCACTCCGACAACCTCGAGCGACCGGTCCTCCGCCGTACGAACGGTCGCGCGTCGGGGGAGCGGTCCGATCGGCTCGGGCAGCGAATCCGGAAGCGGACTCGGCGCACCGGGGGTCGCGTTCACGACCACCCCTGAGTCGGTGACCGCGGCCGCCCAGTCCGCACTCCAGACCGAAGGCGCCAGCGCGACAAAGCTCACGACGGCCTCCGTCGGGTTGCCGGCCATCCGGGCGAGCAGGTCCAGGTCGCGCCGCTGGCCGTTCAGCTGAACCGTGCGGCGCACGTTGAGCACCTCCGCCCCGGTCGCCCTGAGCTTCGCCGCCAGTCCCTCTCGCGATCCGTCCGGCAGATCGACGACCAAGTCGTCGATCACGCGGCCATCGGCTGAGGCGAGGACCTCGATGTCGACGATGTTGCCGCCGGTGTCGGCGATCACCTTCGCCATCGACAGCAGAGCGCCGGGCCGGTCCAGGACGCTGACGCGGGCGCGTAGCAACACAGGGAGACTCCTCTTAGTCGGTTGCCCCACTCTGCCCTGGTCAGATTGCCGGGATGTGAACGCCACGTCTCGGCGAACTGACTGTGCTCACAGCGAACAGGCTGTGTACCGGGGAAGGAATCGGCTCGGGTGCCGGTTAGTGTCGTGTCATGAGCGATCTGAACCCGGTGATGCGAGGAAACGGCTCCGGCCTGAACCTCAACGACTCGGTCTACGAACGGCTGCTCCGTGAGCGGATCGTGTTCCTGGGCAGCCAGGTCGACGACCCGATCGCGAACCAGATCTGCGCCCAGCTCCTCCTGCTTTCCGCGGAGGACCAGGACCGCGACATCTACCTCTACATCAACTCACCGGGCGGCTCGGTCAGTGCCGGCATGGCGATCTACGACACGATGCAGTTCATCGCGAACGACGTCGCGACCGTGGGGATCGGCCTCGCGGCCAGCATGGGTCAGTTCCTGCTCTGCGCGGGCGCGACGGGCAAGCGCTACGTCACCCCGCACGCGCGGGTCATGATGCACCAGCCGTCGGGTGGGATCGGCGGTACGGCGAGCGACATCGCGATCCAGGCCGAGCAGATGCTCTACACGAAGAAGACCATGCAGGAGCGGATCGCCTTCCACACCGGTCAGACCGTCGAGCAGATCGAGCGCGACTCCGATCGCGACCGCTGGTTCACTGCCGATGAGGCCAAGGACTACGGGTTCGTCGACCACGTCGTCGCCCGAGCCAACCAGGTGCCGTCCGACGGCGCGGTGTCCTGACATGACGACTTTGGGAGAGACCGGCATGTACGACCCCCGACAGGCGCCGCAGTCGCGGTACATCCTGCCGACGTTCACGGAGCGCACCAGCTACGGCTTCAAGGAGCTCTCGCCGTACACGAAGCTTTTCGAGGAGCGGATCATCTTCCTCGGTGTGCAGATCGACGACGCGTCCGCGGATGACGTCATGGCGCAGCTGCTGTGCCTGGAGCAGATGGACCCGGACCGGGACATCTCCATCTACATCAACTCGCCCGGCGGCTCGTTCACCGCACTGACGGCGATCTACGACTGCATGCAGTTCATCCGGCCGGAGATCATGACGGTCTGCCTCGGCCAAGCCGCATCCGCTGCCGCAGTGCTGCTCGGTGCCGGTACGCCGGGCAAGCGGCTCGCGCTGCCGAACTCCCGGATCCTGATCCACCAGCCCTACAGCGAGGGTGGCGGCTCGGGGAGCGACATCGAGATCCAGGCCCGCGAGATCCTCCGGATGCGGAGCCTCCTCGAGTCCCTGATCGCCACGCACACCGGGCGCACGCCGGAGCAGGTCAAGGAAGACATCGAGCGGGACAAGATCCTGACGGCCGAAGAGGCGGTTGAGTACGGCATCGTCGACGAGGTCATCCGCAGCCGCAAGCTGACGGCGGTCCCGAGCCCCTCGTAGCCCTGTCACGCTCGCCCCAGGCGTATCAACCCAGGTCAGACCCGCCTAGACCTCCGCTTGAGACCCGCGCCATCCGGTCGATCAGAAGGGTGTTTTAGGGGCGCGATGTCGGGTTGGCGCGATACCGTCGTACCAGGCCAGCGCCCCGCGCCGGCCGCCCCAGGCACGGCTCCAACCCAAGCTCGTAAGCACAGAGCTCGGCCAGCACAGAGGAGAGCGAGTGGCACGCATCGGTGACGGTGGCGACCTGCTCAAGTGCTCCTTCTGCGGGAAGAGCCAGAAGCAGGTCAAGAAGCTGATCGCCGGTCCAGGTGTCTACATCTGTGACGAGTGCATCGACCTGTGCAACGAGATCATCGAAGAGGAGCTCACCGAGTCCTCGGACGTCTCGTTCGACTCGCTGCCGAAGCCGAAGGAGATCTTCGAGTTCCTCGACGGCTACGTCATCGGCCAGGACACCGCGAAGAAGACGCTGTCCGTCGCCGTCTACAACCATTACAAGCGGGTCCAGGCGGGCGGCACCGACAAGGAGCCCGTCGAGCTCGCGAAGTCGAACATCATGCTGCTCGGCCCGACCGGCTGCGGGAAGACGCTGCTCGCGCAGACCCTCGCGAAGATGCTCAACGTGCCGTTCGCGATCGCGGACGCCACTGCCCTCACCGAGGCCGGCTACGTCGGTGAGGACGTCGAGAACATCCTGCTCAAGCTGATCCAGGCAGCTGACTACGACGTCAAGAAGGCCGAGACCGGGATCATCTACATCGACGAGATCGACAAGATCGCGCGCAAGAGCGAGAACCCGTCGATCACCCGCGACGTCTCCGGCGAGGGCGTGCAGCAGGCGCTGCTGAAGATCCTCGAGGGCACGACCGCGAGCGTTCCGCCGCAGGGCGGCCGCAAGCACCCGCATCAGGAGTTCATCCAGATCGACACGACGAACGTGCTGTTCATCGTGGGCGGCGCGTTCGCCGGCCTCGACAACGTCATCGAGTCGCGGATCGGCAAGAAGGGAATCGGCTTCGCGGCCGACATCCGCAGCCAACGTGACATCGACACCACGGACACGTTCGCCGAGGTCATGCCGGAGGATCTCCTCAAGTACGGCATGATCCCCGAGTTCATCGGCCGGCTCCCGGTCATCACGAGCGTTCACAATCTCGACCGCGAGGCGCTGATCCGGATCCTCACCGAGCCCAAGAACGCGCTCGTCCGCCAGTACAAGCGGCTTTTCGAGCTCGACGGCGTAGAGCTCGAGTTCAGCGACGACGCACTCGATGCGATCGCGGACCAGGCGATCCTTCGCGGCACGGGCGCCAGAGGCTTGCGCGCAATCCTCGAAGAGGTCCTGCTGTCGGTCATGTACGACGTGCCCAGCCGGAAGGACGTCGCCAAGGTCGTCATCAACGGCGAGGTCGTGCTGAAGAACGTCAACCCGACGCTCGTACCGCGCGACGCTCAGCCACCGAAGCGGGAGCGGCGCGAGAAGTCAGCCTGATGCCGGATCGCCTGGGGGGCCGGGTCAGTTACATACCGGCACTTGATGGGATTCGCGGGCTGTTGGTGCCCGGCGTGATCCTGGTCCACTACACGCTGTTCCTCAACAACCGACCGGGACTGCCCGGCTGGATGCACCACGTCGGGCTGTTCAGCTTGAACATCCAGATGTTCTTCGTGCTGTCCGGTGCGCTCATCACGAGCTTGCTGGTCGCGGAGCACCAACGCACCGGGACCGCCTCGCTGAAGCAGTTCTATCTGCGTCGCTCGCGCCGGCTCGGCCCGGCGCTGGTCACCGTCTTGCCGCTGATGCTCCTTGCCGAGCTGGCGTGGACAGGCAGTCGCGGCTCGTCGCCGCTCGGCTCCCACCCGTGGCTCGCTTTCGCGGCGGTCGCGACCTTCGTCGGCAATTGGGTGCTGTTTCGCGTCACCGGCGGCATCGGATGGCTCGGTCCGGCGTGGACGCTCGGCATCGAGGAGCAGTTCTACCTGACCTGGCCGATCCTGCTGAAGCTTTGTCTCAAGCGCCGGGTGTCACGCGGAGCGATCCTCATGACCTTCGGCGCCGCCGCGCTGTTGAGCATCGCGTTCGCGACTTTCCTGTACCACCGTTACGGCAGCGCGCGGACCTACTACGCGACTCCGACCCAGCTGCCCAGCATCGTCGTCGGCTGCGCCCTCGGCTACGAGCTCACCGCCAACCCGCTCGGCCGGATCGCTCGGCTGATGCGCTACCGAGCGATCGGGATCGCCGGCTTCGCCGGCACTGTCCTCGCTTCGATCGCGCTTGCTGACCACGATCACTACATCTACAGCGGCGGCTACCTCGTCTACGCATTGATCGCGTGTCTGCTCGTCGGCCACTGCTTTGTCGTCGCGGACGAGGAGACGATCGTCACGCGGGTGCTCTCCTGGCGGCCGTTCAGGGTGTTGGGTCTGGTCTCCTACGAGGCGTACCTGATCCACGTCATCGTGATCATCGCCGTTGCCCGCGCGCTGCCCGACCTGCACGTCTACCCGATGATTCTGCTCGACTCGGCGATCGTCGCCGCGCTTTCGCTGTCCTTCTACTACCTCGTCGAGCAGCCGATCCGCCGCGACGGCTGGCGCAAGTTCTTCGAGGCCGCACGTCGTCCGGTACCCGCTGTCCGCGGCGCGTTCGCGCGCCAGCCCTTCGCCGTAGCCGGTGGCCTGGTGACGGCAGCCACGGCGCTGGTGCTGATTGCCGCCATCGCTGTGACCGACACCGGCTCGGGACCGACGTCAACGGGCGGGCAGACCGTCGTCGCGCAACCCGGCGCGAACCCGGTCGCACCCGCCGGGTCCGCCCGGCCCGGGATCGTCACGGAGCCTTCTGGCCGGCCGGCTGGAGGCGCTCCCGCCCTGGCTGGGGCGGCCACGCCGCGGCAGGTGACCGGCGCCCTGCTCAGTGCTCCGGTCGTCAGCCGGGTCAGCCCCGCTGCCGGTCCACTCGTCGGGGGTACGACGGTGACCATCGTCGGACGGCACCTCGGCAACGTCGACAGCGTCCGGTTCGGCGGCGTACCGGCGCAGACGTTCACGATCATCTCGCCCAGCGAGATCTGGGCCGTTGCGCCGGCCACCACCAAAGCAGGTCGGGTGCCCGTCACGGTTGAGGCACCCGGGGACGCCACCTCCGTCGGCTGCCTCGGGGGTTGCGTGGCTCGGTTCGCCTACCTCGCCGTCCCCACGATCACAGGTCTCACTCCGCCCGTCGGTTCGCTGCCCGGCGGCACCACCGTCACGATCCACGGGACGGGATTCGCGCCCGGAGTCAGGGTCTACTTCGGCTCGTTCCGGCTGAGCCGCGTCGACTACGTCGACGGCTCCACCCTGCGCGTTACCGCTCCGCCGGAGCGACTGCTCAAGCTGAGCGAGTCGGAGGCAGAGCTGAAGCGGGTCCCGGTCGCCGTCACGGTGAGGACACCCGGAGGGATCAGCGAGGCTGGCCCAGCCAGCCGCTTTACGTACCTATAGCCACATCTAGGGACGTTCGTCCCTAGGGCGGAGCTCGATTCCTCGCCTACAGTCGTGACCCGTCATGTAGGTCTTCTCCCGTTGGGTCCGGTGCGTGTAGTGAGCAGTGTCGCGACGGCGAACCCGGCTGCCCGGCTCCGTTACATTCCGGCGCTGGACGGGATGCGCGGATTGAGCCTTCCCGGCACGATCCTCACCCACTACGCACTGTTTCTCAGGTTCAACGCGAGCGCCCCGCACTGGCTTGGCGGAGTCGGACCGCTCACTCTCAACATCCAGATGTTCTTCGTGCTGTCGGGTGCGCTGATCACCAGTCTGCTGGTCGCTGAGCACCAGCGCACCGGCGCGGTCTCGTTGAAGAGCTTCTACCTGCGCCGATCGCGTCGTCTCGGTCCCGCGCTGCTCGCCACCGTCGTGGTGATCGGCGTCCTCCAGGTCTTCTGGTCAGGAGACCGGGCCGGCTCACCGCTGGCCAATCACCCGGCCGTCGCGCTCGGAGCCGTCACGATCTTCCTCGGCAACTGGGTGCTGTTCGCCGTCAACGGCGGTCTCGGCTGGCTTGGACCGGCGTGGACGCTCGGAATCGAGGAGCAGTTCTACCTGACCTGGCCGTCGCTCCTCGTGCTGGCACTGCGTCGCCGCATGCGCCGCGGTGCGCTTTACGCGTGCTTCGCGGTCGTGCTCGCCGGGGGGCTGATCGGTGCCACGATGATCGAGAGCCACGTGGGCAAGTGGCGCGCCTTCTACGCCACACCGGTCCAGCTGCCGAGCATCCTGTTCGGATGCGTGCTGGGATACGAGCTCACCGCGAATCCCACCGGCCGGGTTGCGCAGCTCGTTCGTTCCCGGCTGGTCGCCCTCGCGGGCTTCGCGGGCATGGTGGCGACGTCGATCTACCTGGTACATAACCCCGCGCCGCTCTACAAGGGCGGGTACGCCGTCTACGCAACCTTCGCCTGCATGCTGATCGGCCACTGCTTCGTTCGGGCCGCCGAACCCACGCTGATCACCAAGGTGCTTGGCTGGAAGCCGTTCGTGGTCGTCGGACAGATGTCCTACGAGGCGTACCTGATCCACACGATCGTGATCCTCGGCATGTTGCGGGCGTTCCCGACGGTGCACGTCTACCCGATGATGGCCCTCGACACGATCATCGTCGCGGGGATCTCTGCGGTCTTCTACTACTTGGTCGAGTCGCCGATCCGAAAGCGCGGCTGGAAGGCCGCCTTCGCGGGCCGTGCCAACCGCAAGCCGGCGCTAGGGACGGCCTTCACCGCGCCGGCTCGCCGCCTTGCGATCGCGGGCTCCATGGCTGGTGTGCTCGCCATCGTCGGCGTGGGGATCGTGGCCGCCCGAACCGCCTCGCCCGGCGAGGCTCCGACCAAGCCGGTCATCGCGGCCGAGGAACCGGGCGACGGCAACCTCGGCGCTCCGGCCGAGGTCAGCCGTGGTCTCAACCGCAAGGGCGCGCAGAACGTGGCCGACCCGGTCTCCGGCCGTGGTGGCGCGACGGGCGTCGGCACAAACACCGGCGGGACCGTCGCCGGTGGCACGCTCGGCGGTGGGACCACCGTGGCTGGCGCACATCCGCTCCTGGCGGCACCAACCATCACGGCGCTGGCTCCTCCCACCGGTCCGATCGCCGGTGGCGCGACCATGACGATCCACGGCACCCACTTCCTGCGGCACGCGAAAGTGTTCTTCAACAACCTGCAGGCCCAGCAGGTGACGCGGGTCAGCAGCACCGAGCTGCGGATCGTGACGCCGTCCGCGCACATGGTCTCCGTCCGTACCGCGTTCGCCCAGCTGCACGGCTTGCAGGTCGCCGTCCGCGTGGTGACCAAGGCCGGAACCAGCACGGCCGGCATCGCGAGTCGGTACACCTACCTCTGACGAGCGAATGACTGCCCCACCGCCGCCACTCGCAGCGATCCCGTCGTCTCCTCGGCTGCGGTACGTACCTGCCCTCGACGGGATGCGCGGGTTGAGCCTGCCGGGAACGATCCTCACCCACTATGCGCTGTTCCTGCAGTTCCGGCCGAGCGCACCGCGCTGGCTGGGCAGCGTCGGTCCGTTGACGCTGAACATCCAGATGTTCTTCGTCCTGTCAGGTGCACTGATCACGAGCTTGCTGGTCGGTGAGCATGCGCGCAGCGGCGCCATCTCGTTGAAGAGCTTCTACCTGCGCCGGTCCCGCCGGCTGGGTCCGGCGCTCGTCACCGTGCTCCCGCTGATCGCGATCGCCGAGCTGTTGTGGACCGGCACGGCAAAGGCATCACCGCTCGGCACCCATCCGTGGTTGGCCCTCGGATCCGTTGCCGTCTTCTTCGGCAACTGGGTGCTGTTCAACATCAGCGGCGGCATCGGGTGGCTGGGACCGGCGTGGACGCTCGGCATCGAGGAGCAGTTCTACCTGACCTGGCCGATTGGGCTTCGTGCCTTGATCCGGCGAGGTGCGCGGCGAAGTGCCGTGTTGCTCGCTCTTGGGATCGCGCTGCTGATCGGGCTCTGCGTGTCAGCGATCCTCTACGCCCACCAGCCACCGCAGCGCATGTTCTACGCAACGCCGACCCAGCTCCCGAGCATTCTGCTCGGCTGCGCGCTCGGGTATGAGCTGACTGCGAACCCAGACGGCGGACTACGGCGGGTGCTTCGTTCTCCGCTGCTTGCGCTCATCGGGCTGGCCGGAATGGTCATCGCCTCGATCCAGCTCAACGGGCATCCCAGCTTCGAGTACCGCGGCGGCTACGTCATATACGGCTTGCTTGCCTGCCTGTTGATCGGGCACTGCATCGCGAGAGCCGACCGTCCGTCCGTCATCAGCAGGGTGCTCGGGTGGAAGCCGTTCGTCGTGATCGGCCAGATTTCCTACGAGGCATACCTGGTCCACACCATCGTCATCATCGCGGTCGCACAGGGGCTGCCGAACCTGCGCGTGTACCCGATGATCGCGCTCGACACGTTGCTCATCGCGGTCAGCTCGGCGCTGTTCTACTACTTGGTCGAGCAGCCCATTCGTCGGCGCGGATGGCGCGGTGCGTTCACGGCACGGCCAGAGCCGACGCTTACAGGCTGACCTCGACCGTCAGCTCGCTCGACTCGGCTGCCTCGAAGCTGAGTGCGGCGATTCGCCCGGCTGCCGCGAGGTCATCGCCGGCCAGCTTCAGTCGGTCCAGGTCAGCGGCCGGGCCACGGACCACGGCTTGCGCAACGTCGGTCTTCATCGACACCTGCGCGCCCGACTTCGCACCGCGCACCTGTGACAGCGCGGTTCCGACGAGGCCCAACAGGTGCCGATCGACGGCACTGTCGACCCCGATCTCGTCCTGCGACGGCCAGCTGGTGTGGTGGACCGAACCCTCCTGCCACCACGACCACACCTCCTCGGTGACGAACGGGAGGAACGGCGCGAACAGCCGAAGCAGTACCGACAGCGTCGTGCCGAGAGCCGCTTTCGCAGACGCTGCGGGCGCGTCGCCGCGGCTGCCGTAGGCGCGCTCCTTCACGAGCTCGATGTAGTCGTCGCAGAACGTCCAGAAGAACGTCTCGGCGAGCTCGAGGGCGCGAGTGTGGTTGTAGCCCTCGAACGCGGCGGTCGCACCGGCGACCACCTCGGACAGCGCGGCGAGCAGCGCGAGGTCGAGCGGCTCGCTGACGGCGGCCGGGTTGGGGGTGACGCCGAACGACATCGCGAACTTCGATGCGTTGAGCAGCTTGATGGCGAGCCGGCGGCCGATCTTCATCTGGCCGGTGTCGAATGCCGCGTCGGTGCCGAGTCGGGCAGAAGCGGCCCAGTAGCGGACCGCGTCGCTGCCGAACTCGTCGAACAACGACATCGGCGTGACGACGTCGCCCTTCGACTTCGACATCTTCTTGCGGTCCGGGTCGAGGATCCATCCGCTGATTGCCGCGTTC
>DASZXY010000025.1:0-9291 GCA_035545635.1 Mycobacteriales bacterium
ACGGACATCTTCAAGGAGTACATCGCGCAGAAGGAATGGCTCTATCCGCCGGAGCCGCACCTGCGTCTCATCGGCGACCTGATGGAGTACTGCGCCGCGGAGATCCCGCGTTACAAGCCGCTCTCCGTCTCGGGCTACCACATCCGCGAAGCCGGTACGACGGCCGCGCAGGAGCTCGCCTTCACCCTCGCCGACGGTTTCGGCTACGTCGAGCTCGGGCTGTCGCGCGGGCTCGACATCAACGTCTTCGCGCCAGGCCTGTCGTTCTTCTTCGACGCGCACATCGACTTCTTCGAAGAGATCGCGAAGTTCCGGGCGGCGCGACGGATCTGGGCGCGCTGGCTGCGCGACGTCTATGGCGCGACGGACCCGCGGGCGCAGTGGTTGCGCTTCCACACCCAGACCGCTGGGGTCTCGCTCACCGCACAGCAGCCGGACAACAACATCGTGCGGACCGCCGTCGAGGCCCTCGCCGCGGTGCTCGGCGGCACCAACTCGCTGCACACCAATGCACTCGACGAAGTGCTTGCGCTCCCCAGCGAGAAGGCCGCTGAGATCGCGTTGCGCACTCAACAGGTGCTGATGGAGGAGACCGGGGTTGCCAACGTCGCCGATCCGCTTGGTGGTTCCTGGTACGTCGAGGCGCTGACGGACAAGATCGAAGTGGAGGCCGAGGAGATCTTCACCCGCATCCGCGAGATGGGCAGCGACGGCACGATGACGTCCGGCATCTTGCGCGGGATCGAGGACGGCTGGTTCATGGCGGAGACTGCCGACTCCGCCTTCATCTACCAGACCAAGCTCGAGAAGGGCGACAAGAAGGTCGTCGGCGTCAACGTCTACCCCGACACGGTCGCGACGGAGCTGGAGATCCTGCGGGTCTCCCACCAGGTCGAGATCGACCAGGTCGCCGAGCTCGGGCGGCGCAAGGCACAGCGCGACGAGGCGCTGGTCCAGCGCACCCTCGCGGCGCTCAAGGCCGGGACGGCAGGTGACGCGAACCTGGTACCGCTGATTCTCGAGGCATCGCGCGCGGAAGCAACATTGGGTGAGATCTGCGGCGCGATGCGAGAGGAGTTCGGCGAGTACCGGGAGCCGGCTCAGTTCTAGGCTCTAGGCCATGAACATGCGGCCGACTGACATCCGGCTTCCCGGTGCGGTCGACCTGTCGGGTCTGAACCGCCAGCCGGCGCCTCCGCCGAGCAGCGCGCCGGGCGGACAGCCGCCGGCGCTGTCCGGGGTGGTCATCGACGTCACCGAGGACAGCTTCGAGTCGCTCGTCAACCTCTCCCTCCAGGTCCCGGTCGTCCTCGACTTCTGGGCCGACTGGTGTGGGCCGTGCAAGCAGCTCTCGCCGATCCTCGAGAAGCTGGCGGCCGACGACGCCGGCAAGTGGGTGCTCGCGAAGATCAACACCGAGACGGAGCAGCGGCTCGCCGCGGCGTTCCAGATCCAGAGCATCCCCACCGTCATCGCCGTCATCAAGGGTCAGCCGGTCCCGCTGTTCCAAGGTGCGATTCCGGAGGCCGAAGCGCGCAAGGTCCTCGACGAGGTGCTGCGGGTGGCCGCCGCCAACGGCGTCACCGGCACGGTCGACGCCGGTGCCGGCGGCGAGACGGCCGCGCCGCCCGCTGCTGATCCCGAGCTGCTCGCCGCGCAGGAAGCACTCGAACGTGGCGACGTGGACAGCGCGCTCGCGGCGTACCGCGTCCTGCTCGAACGCGACCCCGGCAATGCCGAGCTGGCGCTGACGGTCGCGCGCTGCGAGCTGCTCGTCCGCACCCGGGGGGCCGACGCGGCATCGGTGCAAGGTGCGGCAGCGGCGAACCCCGACGACGTCGAGGCTCAGGTCGCCGCCGCCGACCTCGAGATGGTGCTCGACCAGGCGGACGCCGCGATCGCGCGTCTGGTCGGCCTCGTCGGCCGGACGGCGGGCGAAGACCGCGACCGCGCCCGCGAGCACCTTGTCTCGTTGTTCGCGGTGCTCGACCCGGAGGACCCGCGGCTCGCGGCCGGCCGCCGGGCGCTGGCCAACGCGCTGTTCTAGCTTTCGCGAAGCGTCGCGATCACGTAGCGGCTGGTTGTCCGGAAGGCCGAGGGGTCTTCGTTGACCTCCCGTAGCGCCGCGATCGCCGGGGCGCGCAAGACATCTTCGCCCGCTCCGACCTCGCGTAGCCGGGCGAAACCATCGAGCCACATGGGGTGGGTCGTCGCGTCGCGCTCGACGTACGCCTCCGGGGAGTCCGCGTTGAAGACGATCGCCAGCTCCTCCGTCGACACGGCGAGACCGTGCTTCCCGGCCAGCGCTGCGAGGGTCGCGGCCTCGTGCCAGGCGAAGGGCGGAGGCGGCGGCGGCGCACCCGTTGCGGCAAGAAGAGCCGGCCCTAGGGCGGCGTACGCCTTTCCGACGCCGACACCCGGCACCCAGGCAGTGAGCAGGATGCGGCCACCGGGCGCGAGCACCCGCTTCATCTCGGTCATCGCTGCTGCCTCGTCGGGCGCGAAGATCACCGCGAACACCGAAACGATGAGATCCACCGACGCGTCGTCAAGCGGTATGGCCGCGGCCTCGCCCTGACGGACGTCAACCGAAAGTCCCTGCGCTGCCGCTCGGTCGCGAGCGACATCAAGCAGCCGTGTCGAGGGCTCAACTGCCACGACCTCGGCGCCTGCCCGGGCGAGTTCGATCGCGGCATTGCCGGTGCCGCAGCCCAGGTCGAGGGCACGTTCGCCCACGCGGACCGCCGCCCGTTGCACGATGGTCTCCGCGACCGGCTCGAGGTCTTTCGCGGTCTCTTCGTATCGCCCGATGCCCCAGTCGACCATCGGCAGACAATAGAGCACCCGTTGTGCTTCCGGCACTCCGTAGTCTCCTACGCATGTCAGAGTTCGTGACCCTCAGCGTCGACGCCGGTGTCGGGACGATTCGTCTCGACCGGCCGAAGATGAACGCCCTCAACGCGCAGGTGCAGGAGGAGATCCGCGCCGCAGCCAATGAGGCCACCGAGCGCAGCGACGTACGGGCCGTCGTCGTATGGGGCGGACCCAAGGTCTTCGCCGCCGGCGCCGACATCAAAGAGATGGCGGACATGTCCTACGCCGACATGGTTGAGCGCAGCGGGGCACTGATGTCGTCCTTCACGACAGTTGCGCGCATCCCCAAGCCGGTCGTCGCGGCCGTGAACGGCTACGCGCTCGGTGGGGGATGCGAGCTCGCGCTGTGTGCTGACCGGCGGATCGCCGCGGAGGACGCGACGCTCGGTCAGCCCGAGATCCTGCTCGGCGTCATTCCGGGCGCCGGCGGCACCCAACGACTGACCCGGCTGATCGGGCCGGCCAAGGCGAAGGACCTCATCTACACGGGCCGGTTCGTGAAGGCCGATGAGGCGCTGCAGATCGGCCTGGTGGACGAGGTCGTGCCGGCCGAGCAGGTGTACGGCGCGGCGGTCCGGTGGGCTTCGCAGTTCACCAACGCAGCGGCCCTCGCACTTCGGGCTGCCAAGGAGGCCATCGACTTCGGGGGTGAGCTGGACTTGGCGACCGGCCTCGAGATCGAGCGGCAGCAGTTCGCGGCGCTGTTCGCCACCGAGGACCGCACGATCGGCATGACCTCGTTCGTCGAGAACGGCCCTGGCAGGGCGGCGTTCAAGGGCCGGTAGCGGGCCGTGCTCCGATCTGCTCGCGCCGAGTAATCGGGTTGACCGGCCTGGGTACGGTCGTCGATATGGCTGAGATCGGCGGAGACCCCGCCGGATCGCAGCGCAACCGCTTCGTCGCCCTCTGGCGGCTCGGCCAATACATCCGGCCGTGGCGCGTCAAGGTCGCGGCGAGCTTTGTCGCTGCGCTCCTGGGAGTGGCGGCGAGCACCTTCGTGCCGCTGGTCATCGAGGCCATCGTCAATGGCCCGATCAAGCGCCATGACAGCCCGGCGCTGATTCCGATGTTCCTCGCTGTACTCGGCCTCGGCATCCTCGAAGCCGGCTTCATCGTCGTACGCCGCGAGCTGCAGTGGGACGCGGTCCTCACCGTCGAGCGGAACATCCGCGACGACGTGTACGCCCACCTCCAGCGGCTGGCGGTTGGCTTCCACGATCGATGGGGAACCGGCCAGCTGCTCTCGCGTGCGACGAGCGACCTGTCGACGATCCGGCGGTTCTTCGGCTTCGGCGCCATCTACCTGGTCGTCAACTCGATGCAGTACCTCGCCGTGCTCACGTTGCTGATCGTCACGTACTGGCCGCTCGGCATCGTGGTGGCCGCGACGACGGTGCCGGTCATCGTCGTTGCGCGGCGCTTCGGGGCTCGGTATGCCGTCGTCTCGCGCCGGCTGCAGGACCAGCAGGGCGACCTCGCGACGCTCGCGGAGGAGGCGGCGACCGGCATCCGGGTGACGAAGGCCTTCGGTCGCGCGCCATGGCTGAGCGCGCGATACATCGAGTCGGCCGAGCTGGTACGTGCCTCGCAGCTCGAGATGGTCGGGTTCGTCGCGGTCTTCTGGTCGCTGCTGCAGATGATCCCGAGCCTCACGATGGCGATCGTCATCCTCGTCGGGGTGGTTGCCGTGGCGCACGGCTCGATGACGCTCGGTGCGCTGGTGGCCTTTGTCACCTTGCTCGTTCTGCTGCAGTGGCCGGTCATCGACATCGGCTGGATCCTCTCGATGGCCGAGGAGGCAGCCACCGCGGCGGTGCGCGTCATCGAGGTGCTGGACACCGAGCCGGCGATCGCGGACCGGCCACACGCCGTTTCGCTGCACACATCGCGCGGGCACCTGCGATTCGAGGCTGCCGGCTTTCGGTTCGATGACGCCGACACCGACCAGCTCCACGATCTGACCCTCGACCTGCAGCCGGGCGAGACGGTCGCGATCGTGGGTGCGACCGGGTCGGGCAAGACGACGATGGCCGCGCTGCCGTCACGGCTGTACGACGTGACCGCCGGCCGGATCACCCTGGACGGCCACGACGTTCGTGACGTGACGCTGGAGTCGTTGCGGCAACAGATCGCGACCGTCTTCGAGGACCCCGCACTGTTCTCGATGAGCGTCCGCGAGAACGTCCTGCTCGGCCGGCCGGACGCATCGGACGCCGACATCGAGGCTGCGCTCGCGATTGCCCAGGCGGGCTTCGTCCACGAGCTGCCCTGGGGCCTCGACACCCGCATCGGCGAGGAAGGCATGTCGCTGTCCGGCGGGCAGCGGCAGCGCCTCGCGCTCGCCCGAGCGGTGGTCGCCCGCCCGTCGGTGCTCGTCCTCGATGACCCTCTTTCGGCTCTCGACGTGCACACCGAGGCACTCGTGGAAGAAGCGCTCGCCGCGGTCCTGGTCGACACGACTGCGTTGCTCGTCGTACACCGTCCGTCGACGGTCGCGCTTGCCGATCGCGTTGCGCTGCTCGAGAACGGCACGCTGGTTGCGATCGGCACTCATTCCGAGCTGATGGGGCTGCCGAGCTATGCCCGCATCCTGTCGGTGGATGCGGGGTGGGCGGCGTGACCGAGCTGCTCGCCGACGACGACCTCGACCGATGGCGCGGCGTCAAGGCGGAGGACGACGAGGAGATGCCGGGCTCGATCTCGGCGCTCCTGCGCCGGCGTACCCGCGGGCTGCTGGCCGACCTGCTCCGCCCGCACAAGCGCGCGGTGCGGGTCGTCGCCGTCGCGATCGTGCTGGCGACCGCCGCACAGATGGCGATCCCGGCACTCGTCGGCTACGGCATCGATCGTGGTCTCGCGCACGCGCGCGCAGGCCACGACGGCACGGTGATCGCGGTCTTCGCCGCCATCGTCTGCTGTGCGGTGATCCAGGCCATGCTGACGCGGATCTTCCTGCTCGGCTCCGGACGGATCGGGCAGGACGCGGTGATCGAGCTGCGTCGTCGCGCGTTCGTGCACTTCCAGGAGCTCAGCCTGTCCTTCCACGAGCGCTACACGTCGGGCCGGATGATCAGTCGGCTGACGTCCGACTTCGACGCGATCAACGCTCTGCTCGAAGCCGGCCTCGACACCCTCGTCACGGCTTCGCTGACGATCGTCTCCGTCACCGTCATCCTGCTCGTCCTCGACTGGCCACTCGCGCTGGTGTCGCTCGCGTCGCTGGTCCCGCTGTTCTTCCTCTCACGCTGGTATCAGCGCCGATCGACGGTGGCCTACCGGCGGACCCGCGATGCCATCGCCCTCGTGATCGTGCACTTCACCGAGTCGCTGCGCGGCATCCGTGCGGTGCAGGCGTTCCGGCGTGAGCCGCGCAACGACGAGATCTTCCGCGGCCTGGACGACCGTTACCGCCGTACGACGCGCGACTCGTTCCAGCTGCTGTCGGTCTACTGGCCGGGCATTCAGGTGGTCGGCAACCTGACGACGGCCTGCGTTCTGCTGTACGGCGGCGACCGGGTGATCCACGGACACATGGGTGTCGGCGTGCTCGCGTCGTTCGTGCTGTACCTGCGGCAGTTCTTCGAGCCGATGGCGGAGGTCAGCCAGTTCTACGACGCCTTCCAGGCTGCGGCGTCCGGCGTCGAGAAGCTGGCCGGTGTCCTCGATGAGCAGCCTGCGGTGGCGCTGGTGGGGACCTCACTGCGGTCGACGTCGGAGCTGTTCCGCGGCGCCGTCGAGATGGACCACGTGTCCTTCGGTTACCGCACCGGGCGAGAGGTGCTGCACGACCTGACGCTGTCGATCCCGGCCGGGCAGACGGTCGCGCTGCTCGGTGACACCGGAGCCGGCAAGAGCACCGTGGCTCGTCTGCTCGCGCGGTTCTACGACCCGGTCGAGGGCTCGGTGAGCATCGACGGCTTCGCGCTACCCGACCTGTCCGAGACCGATCTGCGCAGAGCGGTCGCGATGGTCACGCAGGAGTCGTTCTTGTTCACGGGCTCGGTCGCGGAGAACATCGCGTTCGGCAAACCGGATGCCACGCGCGCGGAGATCGAGGCCGTCGCCCAGGCGGTGGGCCTCGACGTCGTCGTCGCTCACCTGCGCAACGGCTACGACGAAGGAGTCGGGAAGAACGGCTCGCGGCTGTCAGCCGGTCAGCGGCAGCTGATCGCGTTCGCGCGGGCGCTGCTGGCGGATCCGGCGGTCCTGATCCTCGACGAGGCGAGCTCGTCACTGGACGCTCCGACCGAGCGGTTGGTGCAGCGCGCGTTGCAGACCGTCCTGGTCGACCGGACGGCACTGATCATCGCCCACCGGCTGTCCACCGTCGGCATCGCCGACCGCGTCCTGGTGATGGCGGATGGCCGCATCGTCGAGGACGGAACCCCGGCGGAGCTATTGGCTGAGGGAACAGGCGAGTACGCCGCCTTGGCGAGAGCCTGGCGCGACAGCCTGGTCTGACGCGCAACTCGCATGTGACATAGGTGTCGTTGATCGCGACACGGATGTGACATAGGTGTTGTGAATTACGACACGCATGTCACATAGGTGCGGCTTGTCACAACACCGATGTCACATGCGAGCGAGCGCGCGACACGGGCCTTAGTCGGCGGCGGGGGCGTGGCGGTCGAGGAAGGCGTAGACCTCGCTGGTGTCCACGCCGGGAAAGGTTCCTTGCGGTAGCGCCCCGGCGAGCAGGTGGCTGTGCGCGCGGGCTGACGGCCAGGCCTGGCCGCCCCAGCGGCCCTCGAGCTCGGCGGGTGGACGCCGGCAGCAGCTAGGCGCCGGACAGGTCGACTTGGCGCGATGCTGCGTGCCGGAGGCACGGAACCACTTGGCGTGCTGGAACGGCACGCCCACCGTGACCGCGAACTCACCGCTGGGCGACGGCTGCACATGCGCGGTACAGAAGAACGTGCCATTCGGGGTGTCGGTGTACTGCGCGTAGGTTCCATAGCGCTCGGGCGCCTGGTACACGCGACGCGACGAGTACTGCCGGCAGGCGCGTTGTCCTTCGATCGCACCTGTCGCGTCGGTCGGATAGGCGAGTCCGTCGTTCTCGTAAGCCTTGTAGATCGTGCCGCTGCTGTCGGTGCGGGTGAAGTGCACCGGGAGACCGAGGTGGTGGGTCGCGAGGTTGGTGAAGCGGTGCGCCGCGGTCTCGTGCGAGACGGCGAAGACGTCGCGCAGGTCTTCCATGTCGATCGCGTGCGCGCGCTTGGCGTCTTCGAGGAACGCAACGGCTGCGGACTCGGGCACGAGCGCGGCGGCAGCGAAGTAGTTGGCCTCGACGCGTTGGCGCAGGAAGTCCGCGAAGTCGATCGGGTCGGCGTGGCCGAGGGCGAAGTGGCCCAGTGTTTGCAGGACGACGTACCGGGGGTCATGCCCGGCCGGCTGCTGCGGCACGTAGATCCGCCGGTTCATCAGGTCCGTCACAGAGCGCGTCGACTCCGGCAGGTCGGTGACGTTGTGCAGTGTGAACCCGAAGTGGCTGGCCAGCTCGGTGATGAGGCGCTGGGGCACCGCGCCACCGGCGTAGCCCACGGCACTGAGCGCCGCCGTCGCCGCTTGTTCGATCTCCGGGAAGTAGTTGTCGACGCTGCGCATGTGCTTGCGCAGCGCCACGTTGGCGGCTCGCGCGGCTTCCGGGGTCGCGGCGAACCGGTCGTCGCGACGGTGCAGCTCCTCGTGCAGGGCGACGACGTGCTCGAGGACGTCGGTCGGGATCCGCGGGCTGGGCCGCAGCGGCGGCAGACCGAGCGACGCGTACGACGGCTCCCGCTGGGCATGCTCCAGAGCGATCTCCAGCGCGGCTCGGCGGGATGGAGGCTCGGTGCGCAGCAAGTCCTCGACAGTCACGTCGAGTGCGCCCGCGATCGCCTGCAGCAGCGACAGCCTCGGCTCACGCCGCCCGTTCTCGATCGTCGACAGTGCCGAGCTTGCCGATCCCACCTTCGCCGCCAGGTCCGCCAGCGTCATGTTGCGGCTGCGACGCAAGTGACGGATCCGCTGGCCGAGCGTGACGGCGTCGACGCCACCGGGAGCGCGAGCACCAGCGACATCGGCCACGTTCTTCACGCTAGCAGAATTTTTGCGATTCTTCTGGCACGACACGTCATTACCCGCCAGTACTCATCCGGCATAGTGTGAACACCGTAGGAAGTTCACTCATCTGTCAATGACGACAACCGAGGAGCAATCCGTGAGCACGAGCATCACCGAGCAAGCCGCAGCCCTTGCCAAGGACTGGGAGACCAACCCCCGCTGGAAGGGTGTCAAGCGCAACTACAGCGCTGAGGACGTCGTCCGGCTGCGCGGCTCGGTCCAGGAGGAGCACACCCTCGCCCGCCGCGGCGCCGAGAAGCTCTGGAAGCTCGTCAACTCCGAGGACTACATCAACGCGCTCGGCGCGCTCAC
>DASZXY010000026.1:0-129013 GCA_035545635.1 Mycobacteriales bacterium
CGAGGCCCTGGCGGCGGTGCGTGGGCGCCACGACCAGCTCGGCATGTGCGCGCAAATCGTCGGTCGTGTCCAGCTGGGCGTAGCCGGCTAGCTCGTGGCCGGCGGTCCCGCCGCCGGCGGCCCGCAGCAGCAGGTGCTGGGCGGCCCGGCTGTCCCGGGCGGTCAGGTGCAGCAGCGCGTGCTCGGACAGCGGAGCAACCCCGTCGACGGCGCCGGCAGCGGTCACAACCTGCTGGATGCCGGCGCGCTGATCGCCGTCCAGTGTCGTCGCCCACTCGGGCGGCGAGGCGCTCACTGCGGGGTAGCGCCGAGTTCCGGGGCAGGCGCGTGCTCGTCCTCGGCTGCCGGTAGTGGCAGCACCGGCGGGGCGACGAACTTGTACCCGACCTGCCGCACGGTGCCGATCAGCTGCTCGTGATCCGGCCCGAGCTTGGCGCGCAGTCGCCGGACGTGGACGTCGACGGTACGGGTGCCGCCGTAGTAGTCGTAGCCCCAGACCTCCTGCAGCAGCTGCGCCCGGGAGAACACGCGGCCCGGGTGCTGCGCGAGAAACTTGAGGAGCTCGAACTCCTTGAAGGTGAGGTCGAGCGGGCGGCTGCCGAGCCGGGCCTGGTACGTCGCCTCGTCGATCGACAGGTCACCAGAGCGGATCTCCTCGGCGGCACCGTTGTCGCGCATGGTCTCGGCCTTGCCGAGCGCGAGGCGCAACCGCGCTTCGACCTCGGCGGGACCCGCCGAGTCGAGGATCACGTCGTCGAGTCCCCAGTCGGCGGCGACGGCGACCAGTCCGCCCTCGGTCACGACTGCGATCACGGGCGCCGAGGTGCCCGTCGTCTCGAGCAGGCGGCACGTCGCTCGCGCTGACGACATCTCCCGGCGGGCGTCGACGAGGATCACGTCACACGGTGGCGCATCGAGCAGCGGCGCGGCATCGAGCGGCAGGACGCGGATCACGTGGCCGAGCAACCCGAGGCTGGGGAGCACCTGCGCCGATCCATCGGAGGCCGGCGTCAATAACAGCAAACTCGCCATGCCTAGTCCTCCCGTTCACACAACGTGGGGAGGCGGCGCTGCCCGAACCCGATTGGGAAAGGATAGCGGAGTGCCTTCCCTCCCTGCCCCGTATTCCGTCGAGCTGCAGACGTCGGACGGAGTTCGACTGGCGGCTGTTCACCTCGAAGGACCTGACGCCTCGCGGGCGCTTGCAGTCGTGGTGGGACACGGCTTCACGCAGTCGATGACGCGACCCGGCACCAAGGCGGTCCTCGAGGCGCTGGCTGCACACGCCGGCGTGATCGGCATCGACTTTCGTGGCCACGGCGCATCGGATGGTCACTCGACGGTCGGTCACGAGGAGGTGCTCGATGTCGATGCGGCGGTCCGGCACGCCCGTGAGCTCGGCTACGCCGACGTCGTCACGTGCGGTTGGTCGATGGGCGGGAGCATTGTGCTTCGTCATGCTGCACTTCACGGCGGCGTCGAGGGGGTGATCAGCGTTTCGGCCGTGTCGCGTTGGTTCTACAAAGACACGAAGCCGATGCGCCGCGTGCACTGGGCGATCGAGACTCGCCTCGGCAGGCTGATCACGCACCGCGCCTTGAAGACACGGATCACGAACCAGGGCTGGCCCGAGGACTCGCCGCCCGAGGCACCGGTTGACGTCGTTGGGCGGATCTCGCCCATCCCGGTCCTGATCGTGCACGGCGACCAGGACCACTACTTCCCGGTCGAGCACCCCAACGCGCTGTACGACGCTGCTAACGAACCAAAGGAGCTATGGCTTGTCGAAGGGTTCGCGCACGCAGAGACAGGCGCGAGTCCGGAGCTCCTCGATCGGATCGGGCGGCACCTGCCCGAACTGGTGGCGCGTGGTCGCGCCACCACAGGCAGCGCCTGACACGAGAGACTGTCAGCCATGTTCCGACGATTGCTGATCGCGTTCCTGCTGCTGATCGTGGTCGCTGTTGTCGCCGTCGACCGCGTCGGGGAGCACGTCGCCGCGCACGTGCTCGCGGGCCAGCTGCAGTCCGATGAGCACCTGCAGCAGAAGCCTGATGTGTCGATCGCCGGCATTCCGTTTCTCACCCAGGTCTTCGGTGGGAAGTACCACGACGTCGCCGTCACGGCGCGCGACTTCAAGACCTCCGACGGCGTGACCGTGACGACGCTGAAGGTCCACCTGCACGACGCGCACATCCCGTTCTCGAAGGTCTTGAGCGGGTCGGTGAAGAAGGTTCCCGTCGCCCGGGTGGACGGGACGGCGTACGTGTCGTTCGGCGACCTCGGTCGCTACCTCTCAGGGACCGGAGTTTCGGTGCGTCTGGAGCGCGCCGGCCCGCACTCGGTCAGCGTGTCCGGCACGTCGTCGCTCGGCGGTCACCCGATACCGCTCAATGGCGTCGCCACAGTGGCAGTGAGCCACTCCGTCGTCTCGTTCTCGTTGAGTGTGACCAAGCGGCTGAAGCAGCTGGTGCTGTCGGTGCCGTTGCGCGGACTGCCGTTCCGGATCAACCTGACGTCCGTGACCGTCGGCGGTGACGGCATCACTGCCGCAGGCAACGCCAAGCGCGTCACGCTCGGTGGCAATCCGTAGGCTCCTCGACGTGGACGTCGGTGACTACCTGCGTGGATCCGTCGCCCTCTCGTTAGGACTGCTGCCGTGGATCCCAGCGTCGCGACGACTCGCTCGGCGCTTCGTCCCCGAGTGGAACGGCCCGGAAGCTGCCCTCGCCGCGTCGCTCGTGGGGATGACCGCCGTCATCGTCATGACGGAGCTGCTCGGGCTAGTCCATGGCTTTCGGCGCTGGCCGTTTGCGATCGTGAGTGCTGCCTTGGCCGCGGTTGCCGCGGCGGTCGGGACTCCGCCGCCCGCTGCCCGCACCTCGCCGTGGGCAGTGCCTCGCGACCGCCAGGCTCGCATCATGCTGGGATGCGTCGTCGTCTGCGTGATGGCGACGTCCGCGTCCGTCATCGGGCGCGATTCTGCGGTGCTTCAAACCGGGCCGCTTGACACGGACAGCATCCACTACCACCTGACGCAGGCCGCGCACATCGTTCAAAGTCACAGTGCCACCCGCCAGCACCACACGAGCTCGTCGGATGGGCCGGGCTACTACCCGTACGACGCGGAGGTGCTCGACGCCGTCGCGATGCTCGGGCCACAACCTGACATCGCTACGTTCGGGTTGAACCTTCTCTTCGGCTGGCTGGCACTGCTCGCCTGCTGGGTGATCGGCGCGCGATGGTCCGCGGGTCCCCCGGCACTGGCAGCAGGCGCGGCCGTCATGTCACTCCCGATCGTGTCTCAGGCGAGTACCGGCCCCGGCCTCAACGACCTGCCGTCGATGGCGTTCGTGTTGGCGGCCGTTGCTTGCCTTGCTGTCGCGGGCGTCCCAAGAGTCGCCAAGCCCCGTGAGCGGTGGATCCCGGAGATCGCGATTGCCGGCCTCGCCCTCGGGCTGGCCGCCGGCACGAAGCTGTCGACGCTCCCGATGGCCGTCTTCATCGCTCTCGCCGTGGTCCTGGTGTCGTCGGGGGATCGCGGCCGCACGATGCTGGCTCTGTTTGCGCCCGCCTTCCTCGCAGGCGGGTTCTGGTACGTCCGCAACTGGGCGACGGTGGGCTCGCCGCTGCCGGATCTCAACCTCACCGTCGGCGGACATGGCTTCCACCTGGTGCCGTACCCGGAGGTGAAGCCCTACGCCTTCACCGTCGCGCACTATCTCGACAACCCATCGGTGATTCGCCACTGGTTTGCGCCCGGCCTGCGTGCGGTGTGGACCGACCTGTGGCCCCTGCTCATCCTTCTGTCCGTCGCCGGCGTGCTGCTCGCCGTCTTCACCGAGAAGGCGATGTTTCGCCGGCTCCTCGGAATCGCCGTCGTCTTGGGATTCGTCGCCTACGCGGTGACACCGACCACCGCAATCGGCAAGGAAGGCGCGCCAGTCCTGTTCGCGACCAACACGCGGTACGTCCTTCCGGTGTTGGTGGTTGCGCTGGTGCTGGTGGCGTCTGCCTCGGTCCTTCACCGGTTCGTCGCTGCGCTCACTGTGTTGTTCACCGCGATGGTGATCGTGTTGCTGGCGCTTGAAAACCTGCCGCAGGAGGTGCGCTACGGCGTCGGTGTGGCCGGAGCGTTCGTCCTCGCGACGGTGGCGGCCTGGCGGATTGCGTCGCGATCGGCTCCTTCGCTACGCCGAGCGTGGTCCGCCCTGGTGATCGGGCTCGTCGTGGTGAGCGTTGCCGCGGGGGCCGTCGTACAGCGCAGCTACTTGCACCATCGCTACACCGGCAGCGCCGACCTGGAGCGGTTGTTCGCGGTCGTCGGTGGCTATGAGCATCAACGCATCGGAGTCGCGGGACACAGCTTCCAGTACGGGTTCTTCGGCCCTCGGTTCCAGAACACCGTGAACTACGTCGGCGTGACCGCCTCGTCCCACTCCTTCAGCCTTCCGAGCAGCTGCCCGGAGCTGGTGACCTTGTTGACCCGGTTGGGTGACGACTACGTCGTGGTTGAGCCGCTCGCGGTGGAGAACACCGAACGGATCGATCGGTGGATGTCCGGCCTGTCCGGCGTCCGGGTGGTGTTCGCCAACCCGGCGGGCACCGTCTACAAGATGCCGCGAGAGATGTCGACCCAGGGATGCCAGTCGGACAGCAGCGGCGGCACCGAGTAGGTCGGTGACGGGGTGTCGCTGCCTGTCGGGTCGTCCGTCGAGGTTGACGTGGGCGTCGCGCAGCCGGTCGACGACGGTGTGGCTGTCGGCGAGGGGGTTGCCCCGTCATCGGCCTGCGGCGTGTTCGTGAACCACGGCGTGGGCTCGAGGCTGTCCGACGGGGTCGGCGTCTCGGACGGCGTCACATCCGTCGACGCGGGCGTCGGCGTCGGCGTCACGCACACCTGCGTCGGGTGATGCCCGTCCTTCCCGTTGCCACCGGGTTGGGTGCCGCCCGCGGTCGCACCGGGCGAGTGGGTGTGGTGGTGGTGCGGCTTCTTGGAGTGGGAGACGCTCGGCTGAGGGTGCAGTGGCGGCGCGGGGGTGCCGTTGTTGGTCGTACCGCCGGCGAGGCCGATGCCGGCACCGGCGACGAGGACCGCGACGCACGCGCTGCCGACCGCGTACGCCAGCCGGCGCTGGTTGCGCAGGTGCTGACCGCGCTGCATCACGCCGGGCAGCAGCTCGCCGCCGAACGCCGGAGGCGCCGGGTCGTCAAGACCGTCGAAGAGTCCGCCCGGACCGAGCTCGGTCATGCCGCCAACGCCTGTTTGAGGGCGGCGAGGCCGCGACTCGAGTGGGTCTTCACCGAGCCGATCGAGCAACCCATCAGATCAGCGGTCTGCGCTTCGGAGAGATCGCCGAGGTAGCGCAGCACGACGCTCTCGCGCTGCCGCTTCGGCAGCTTCGAGAGCGCGGCGTACAGGTCGAGGCGGTCGTCGCTCGGGGTCCCTGTGGCGTTGCCCTGCTCCGCCACGATGCGCTCGTTGCGCTTCACGGCGCGGGTACGGCTTCGGAGCAGATCGAGGGCGAGGTTGCTCGCCACCCGTACGCACCAGGGCTCCGCGTGGTCACGAACGCTGGACCAGCGGCTGTACGCGCGGGCGCACGCCTCTTGCGCCACGTCCTCGGCCTCGGAGCGGTCACCGAGCAGCCGATACGCGACGCGGTATGCGTCGCGGACGAGCACGGGGAACACCTCCTCGAACGTCGGAGCGGCGACGACAGTGGCGGCCGTCTCCTCGAAGGTCACGGTTGCCTCCGTCCCCTGCTCAACGTCCGGACCCGGCTCAAGGTTGACAGTCAACCCCATCGATTTGCCGGATTTGCCCGGTCGCGGGCGTTGTCGGACGCGTCAGGCGTCGATGGGCACTGCAGGCAGCTCGGCCTCGAGGATCTCCGCCTGCTTGGCCCGGCCTTCGACGGTGTCGGAGCCGCGCAGGCCCGAGCAGATCGCGCCGATGAAGCTGATCCCGGCGGCCATCAGGAACGCCAGGTGCAGTCCGTGCCCGAACGGCCCCGTGATGAGGTTCGGGAAGAAGCTCCGCCCGGTCAGGTAGTGGTAGTGCGCGGCGCTCACGTGCGCGGCCGCCGGTGAGCCGATGAGCTGCTGGATCGGGTTGTAGCCGAGGAATGCCGCGAACAGCGTCCCGATCGGGGGCAGGTGGGCAATGCTGTGCGCCTGTCCGGCGGGCATGCCTTGCGCGACGAGCCCGTGCTGGAGCGTGGTCGGCAGCCGCGCGGCGAGACCGAGGGTGATCACGGTGAAGAAGACGCCGATGGACAGCACTTGGGCGCTGTTCTGGAAGGTCTGCAGCATGCCCGCGCCGGCGCCGCGCTGGTCGGCCGGCAGCGAGTTCATGACGCTGGCGATGTTCGGGGCGAAGAACAGGCCCAGCGACAGGCCCATCAGCAGCAGGAGCAGCCCGAACCAGACGTAGTCGAAGTTCATCGGCATCAGGTCGAACATCAGGAAGCAGACGGCCGACAGCGCCATGCCGGCTGTCGCGAACGGCCGTGCGCCGAGCCGGTCGGTGAGTCGGCCCGACACCGGTCCGGCGATCAGGAAGCCGATGGTCAGCGGAATCATGTAGATGCCCGCCCAGAGCGGCGTCTTCTCGAACGAGTAGCCGTGTTGCGGCAGCCAGATCCCCTGCAGCCAGATGATCAGCGTGAACATCAGGCCGCCGCGTGAGAGGCCCGCCAGCAGGCCGGTGATGTTGCCCATCGTGAAAGTACGGCTGCGGAACAGGTGCAGCCGGAACATCGGGTCCTTGACCCGGCTCTCGACGACGAGGAACAGGCCGAGGATCGCGAGCCCGCCGAACCCGCACGCAAGCACCATCGGCTTGGTCCAGCCCATGGTGTGGCCGCCGTACGGCTCCAGCCCGTAGACGATCGCAAGCAGTACGCCGACGAGCCCGGCCGCGAACAGCAGGTTGCCGATCCAGTCGATCTTCGCCGGCGTACGCACGCCGTTGTCATGCAGCTTGAAGTACGACCAGAGGGTTCCGAACATGCCGAGTGGCACGGAGACGATGAACACCAGGCGCCACGCGACCGGAGCGAGCAAGCCGCCGAGGATCAGGCCGATGAACGAGCCGCTGATGGCCGCGACGCCGTTGATCGACAGCGCGAGCCCGCGCTCGTTCTCCGGGAAGGCGTCGGTGACGATCGCGGAGGCGTTCGCGAGAACGCACGCGCCACCGAGTCCCTGCCCGAGCCGCATCAGCACGATCCAGAGCGCGCCGTGGGTGCCGTGCAGCCAGGTGATCGACAGCAGGACCGAGAACGCGGTGAAGACCGCGAAGCCAAGGTTGAACATCCGGACCCGGCCGTAGATGTCACCGATCCGGCCGAGGCTCACCACCAGGACGCTGGTGACGAGGAGGAAGCCCATGAGGATCCAGAGGAAGTAGGGCGTGTTGCCCGGCGAGAGCGGGTTGAGGTTGATGCCGCGGAAGATGTCGGGGAGCGCGATCATCAAGATCGAGCTGTTGATGGTGGCCATCAGGATGCCGAGCGTCGTATTCGAAAGCGCGATCCACTTGTAGGGGATGCGGGCTGGTCGCGAAGCGCTGGCGGACACGGTTCCTCGAAGGGCAGATATTTAGCCTACGAAAGTATTATTGCACAGTAGGCTCCTCGACGTGTCAGCGAGCAATCCACCGCGGGTGAGCCCCGTGTTGTGGAGCCGGCGCGCGGTCGACCTGTGCCGCGTGGCCACCTGCCTCTGTTTCAGCTGACTTCCCCCAGACCTCCTGTCGCTCCGCGCTGCGGCGTGACCTTTCGTTCATTGCAATTCATCTCAGAGGGAGACATGTAATGGCTCGCAACGACGTGCTCGTCGACGCGGACTGGGTCGAGGCGCACCTCGACGACCCAAAGGTCGTTCTCGTCGAGGTCGACGAGGACACCGCGGCGTACGACAAGAACCACATCAAGAACGCGGTCCGGATCGACTGGAAGCGGGACCTCCAGGACCCGGTCATCCGCGACTTCGTCAGCAAGGAGAAGTTCGAGGCGCTGCTGTCCGAGCGCGGGATCTCGAACGACGACACCGTCGTGCTGTACGGCGGCAACAACAACTGGTTCGCGTCGTACGCGTACTGGTACTTCAAGATCTACGGCCACGACGACGTCAAGCTCATGGACGGTGGCCGCAAGAAGTGGGAGCTCGACAGCCGTGAGCTCGTCGCCGAGGTGCCGAACCGGCCCGCGACGACGTACAAGGCGAAGGACGCCAACAACGACATCCGCGCGTTCCGCGACGAGGTCGTTGCGTCAATCGGTGTGAAGAACCTGATCGACGTCCGCTCGCCGGACGAGTTCTCGGGCAAGCTGCTCGCGCCGGCGCACCTGCCGCAGGAGCAGTCGCAGCGGGCGGGCCACGTGGCCAGCGCCGTGAACATCCCGTGGAGCAAGGCGGCCAACGAGGACGGCACGTTCCGCTCGGACGAGGAACTCAAGGCGCTTTACACCGACGAGGGCGTCGACTTCGCCAAGGACACGATTGCCTACTGCCGGATCGGCGAGCGCAGCGCGCACACCTGGTTCGTCTTCCACGAGCTGTTCGACCTGGAGAACGTCAAGAACTACGACGGGTCTTGGACCGAGTACGGCTCGCTCGTCGGCGTTCCGATCGAGAAGGACGTCTGAGCATGTGCGGAGCTCCTGACCAGGCGACGATCAGCCGCGAGGGCATCCCGACTGGCGAGACCGTCGTACAAGGCCTCGTCTACAACGGCGACGCGCCGGTAGCCGGCGGGTACGTCCGGCTGCTGGACGGCAGCGGTGAGTTCACGGCCGAGGTCGTGACCTCGGCGACCGGTCAGTTCCGGTTCTTCGCGCGTCCCGGCTCGTGGACCGTCCGGGTCATCCCCGGTGGCGGGCACTCCGGTGGCGAGGCGAAGGTCGACGTCGCGCAGGGCGAGATCAGCGAAGTCCGAATCTCGGTCTAGCTCGAAGATTCAGCGGAAGGCCGCCCTCCCGGTACGCCGGGGCGGGCGGCCTTCTCGTTTCCGCCAGAATGGTCGGGTGACCGAGGACCGGGTGGCGCCTGCGGCGAGCCCGGTGACGGTGCTCGTCGCGGAGTCGCAGGACCAATCCGTGACTCGACCTTCGCTGATCGCGTCGTTGATCCGGTTCGGCATCACCGGCTTTGCCAGCATCGGCACAGACTTCGCGGTCCTCTACTCGCTGCACAAGGGTGCGGGCATGTCGCTGTCGCTCGCGACCGTCCTCGGTCTCGCTGCCGCTGTCGTCGTGAACTACTCGCTGAACCGCAACTGGACCTTTCAGGCGCAAGCGAGTCACGGCCACACGATGCTGCGTTATGGCCTGCTCGTGGGCGTCAACGTGGCGACGTCGGTGGCAATCGTGGATGGCCTGACCCACGCCGGGCTGTACTTCCTGTTCAGCAAAGCCGTTGCGGTCGCGGTGAACGCAGTCATCAACTTCACGTCATCCCGCTACTGGATCTTCAAGAACTGACCCGCAGAAGCGGCGTGATCATGGCGAACTGGGCAGACGCGCCCGGCGTTTCTGACTAAAACGCCATGATCACGGGGCTTAGCGGGGTTGCATGCGGATGCCGGCGTCCAGACGGACGCTCTCGGCGTTGAAGTAGCTGTTGCGCAGCATCTCGAGTGCCAGCGTGGCGTACTCCTCGGCGTAGCCAAGCCGCTTCGGGAACAGCACCTGCTTGCCGAGGTTCGCCTTGAACGCCTCGGAGTCCGGCCCCTCGCCGTAGATCGGGGTGTCGATCAGGCCCGGCAGGATCGTGTTGACCCGTACGCCGATCGCCGACAAGTCGCGCGCCACCGGAAGCGTCATGCCGACGACGCCGCCCTTCGACGACGAGTACGCCGCCTGGCCGATCTGTCCGTCCTCCGCCGCCACCGACGCGGTGAGCACGATCGCGCCGCGCTGGCCGTCCTCGTCAGGATCCGTCCGGCTCATCGCCGTAGCCGCGATCCGCACGCAGTCGAAGGTGCCGACCAGGTTCACCGCGAGCACGAACTTGTAGTTGTCGAGGTTGAACGCCGAGCTGTACTCGCCGTCCTTGCCGACCGTGCGCTGGGCCGAGCCGATGCCGGCACAGCACACCAGGGACTTCAGTGGCGCCATGCCCATCGCGGTGTCGACCGCCTGGATGATCTGGTCGGTGTTCGTCACGTCGGTGTGGACGTAGACGCCGCCGATCTCCTTCGCCAGGGCCTCGCCCTTGTCGTCCTGGAGGTCTGCCACCACGACGCCGACACCCTGCTGCGCGAGCAGCCTGCATGTCGCTGCGCCAAGCCCTGAGGCGCCACCGGTGACCACTGCCGACGTCGAGTCCAGATTCATGCGCAGCAACCTATCGAGGCGCGGCTAGGGCCGGCGTACCGGGCCTGAGGCCGCACGGTCACTAGCCTTTTCGTCGTGGCTGCCGGTCGTCGACACCTGTTGGACGACCGCGCCGGTCCGATCGCGTCAGCCATCGCGATCACAGTGATCGTCGTGCTGGCGGCGTTGATTGCGAGCCGCGGGGGCGGCACGTCGCCGGCGACTCTTCCGCCGGCTGCCCCGGTCAAGACGCTCCCGGTCGGCCACTCGCTCGAGCCGGTGCACGTGCTGACCGGCGACTCGACCACCTTCGACCACACGGTCGGCGGCTGGTCGTCGCAGGACGCGACGATCAAGGTGGTCCAGCGGGCTCACGCCGGCGCGGGCGCGCTGTCCGCCACGGCCGCCAACGGGTCGATCACCTTGTGGTCGCCGATAGAGAAGGCGAAGGCCGGCGCCCGGTACGTCGGCGAGGTCTATCTCCGCAGCGGATCGCAACCGGCACCTGGGCACTTGGTGCTGCGGTTCATCGGCGGTGCCGACACGGTGACCGACACCGAGGTCAGTGAGGCCGCGGAAGGGTCCGCTACCGACTGGGGTCTGCTCCCGGTTGTTGCGGGCATCTCCCCCAAGGGCACCACCCACGTGCAGCTCGGGGTCAGCTTCACCTCGGCGGGCAAGTCGCAGCAGCTGATCGACGACGCCACGCTCGGCGAGACCCCCGGCGGTCACGCGGACATCGAAGGACCGCTGACGACGCGCGGCAACCAGATCCTCGACAAGCACGGCGACCCGATCACGCTGCGTGGCCTGCAGCGGTTCGGCCTCGAGGGCGGCACACAGAACCCGCTGCCCACCGAGGCCGAGATCCGGCAGCTGTCGTTGTGGGGCGCCAACGAGGTGCGCCTGTCCCTCGGTGAGCAGAAGTGGGTGCCCGGGTTCTGCGAGTACGAGGCGGACTATCCGAAGGTGGTCGACCGCGTCGTGCACTGGGTGACGTCGCGGGGGATGGTGGCGCTGGTCAACCTCCACTTCTCGTCGGTCACCAGGTGCGGCAAGGGCGGGCTGACTCCGATGGCGGACTCGCCTGGCGCGATCACGTTCTGGCAGCAGGTCGCGACGCGCTACAGGGACAACCCGCTGGTCGCGTTCGACCTCTTCAACGAGCCCTACGGCATCTCGTCGGCGACCTGGCTCAGCGGCGGAAGCTACGACTTCAGTGGTCAGACCGTGTCCGCCGTCGGCATGCAGCAGCTGTATCAGACCGTGCGCGGAACCGGCGCGGAGAACCTCGTCGTGATCAGCGGCCTGAAGTACGCCAGCATCCCGCCCGCGCAGTTCGTCGAGGGGACGAACATCGCCTATGGCGAGCACGTCTACACCTGCACCGACGCGCCGCCGCCTACCTGCACCAAGCCGAACCCGTACGACCCGTCCTCGCTGATCGACGGCTGGGACGACGTCGCGAAGAGCTTCCCCGTGATGATCACCGAGTTCGGCTGGCCGAACGGAGACAGCGGCACCTACAACGCCAACGTCATCGCGGACGCGGAGCAGAAGAACCGCAGCTGGAGCGGCTTCGCCTGGGATGGTGGCACCGGCGGTCTGTTCACCCTCGTCCAGGCTCAGCCCGCCTCGGACGGCACGACGATCGAACCCAACGCCGCGGGCATGGCGCTCGTCGCAGGCTTCGCCCTGAACTGGCCCGCCGCCTCGTGAGAGTGCTGGTCGTCCACGACGAGCCGATCGAAAAGGGGTACGGCGCCGAGGCGTACGTCCGCCGGCTGGTCGAAGGTCTCCGCGCTGCAGGCGACACGGTCGACGTTCTCGCCGGGGAGCGTCGACACCGCGGTGTTGCGAAGGCCTTTGATCTTTGGGATCCGGTCGCTCGGCGAATGGTCGCGGAGCGGGCGAGGCGGTTTCGGCCCGACGTGATCCACCATCACAACGTCGCGCGGGAGCTGTCCGCGAGCGTGCTCGGCGTGCCGCGCGATGTGCCAGCTGTCATGACGTTGCACGACCGCCGGCTGTTCGGAGCGCGCGAGCACCCCGTCACCAGTCCGCGCCGCGCCGTCGAGGCAGCCGGCGCAGCGGCCGTGCTTCGCACCGCGCGTCGCTCCCTGACCGCAACCATCGGCGTCAGCGACGCCGTGTCACAGCTGGCCCGCGACGCGCGCCTTCCGGGGGTGCACACGGTGCCGGTTCCCGCTGCCGAGCCGGACGGCGTACTCGTCCCCGCGCAGCAGTGCCGCGACGTCGTGGTCACGGCCCGGCTCGCACCGGACAAGGGCGTGGACGTCGTGATCGACGCGTTCGCCGCGATTGCCGGTGACATCGGCGCGGGCCGGTTGCTGATTGCGGGCGATGGGCCACAACGCGAGGCACTCCAGCGACGTGCTCGCCCGCTCGGAAGCCGGGTGTCGTTCCTCGGCTGGCTCGATGAGGTCGAGCTGTCCGGGCTGCTCGGCCGAAGCCGCGTCGTGGTCGTCGCCTCCGTCCCCGCCCGCCGCCCCGAGGGGTCGTCCCTGGCGGCCGTCGAAGCGGCGATGCACGGTCGCGCGGTGATCGGTTGTGACGATCCGGCGGTCGCGGAGGTGCTCGGTGCGCTCGGGGCCGGCCCGGTCGTGCCCGCCGGAAACGTCACCGCTCTTTCTCAGCAGCTGCAGCGACTCCTCACGAACGACCAGGTGGTGGCGTCGTACGCCCGGGCGGCCGCGGCCGGCGCGAAGCGTCACACGATCGGGTCGGTGGCGGAGGCCACGCGAGCGGTCTACGGCGCGGCGATCAACGGCCGGACGAGCTGATGCGGGCTCCGCTGTCGGTGGTCGTCCCCACCCGGGACCGGGTCGACCTGCTCCGGCGCTGTCTCGACGCGCTGCGGCTCGAGCTGAGCGACGACGACGAGATCGTCGTCGTGGATTCCGCCTCCCGTGATGGGGCCGCCGTGGCGGCAGCGGCGGATGAGGCGGGCGCGACGGTGGTGAGGTGCGACCGAGCGGGGGCGAGCCTCGCCCGAAACGCCGGCTGGCGGGCTGCCCGGCACGATCTCGTGGCCTTCGTCGACGACGACGTACGAGTACTTCCGAACTGGTCGGCTGGACTGGTCAACGCTTTCGACGATCCAGACGTTGAGTTCGTAACTGGACGGGTCGTCGTCCCTGCCGAACAGCAGGCGGCGGAGCGCCCGGTGGCGATCACCAGCCGTACCGAGCAGGAGGTGCTGCATGCGGGCCTATCGGGAGACCTCGGGGCCAGCGCGAACCTCGCCGTGCGCCGGCGCGCGCTGGACGCCGTCGACGGGTTCGACGAGACGCTCGGTCCCGGCACCTGGGCGTCGGCAGCCGAGGATCTGGACCTGTTCGACCGGCTCTTCCGCGAGGGTTACACCGGCCGGTTCGAGCCTACCGCTGCCGCTGAGCACGACCAGTGGCGGACCAAGCCGCAACTCATCCGGCTCGACTGGCGTTATGGCAAAGGCATGGGGGTTCGGCTCGCTCGGCTCGCCCGGTGGGACCGACCCCGAGCCCGGCGATTGTTCCGCGAGGCGGTCATCGAACAGGGGGTTCGCCCGGTGTTAGATGACTTGCGGCGCGGTTATGAGTTCGGAGCGGTCACGGTCGCGACCCGTACCCTGGCTACCGTGTTTGGCGGCGTCGTGGGCACGGTCCGAGCGTGGACCAGCGTACGAGCGAGAGGTTTGACGAAGTGAAGCTGGCGCTCTACCACCCGTGGATCTACGTCACGGGCGGTATCGAACGCACCCTTCTCAGCATCGTCACCCGCAGCCGGCACGACTGGACCCTCTACACCCACCACTACGACTCGGCGAGCACGTTCCCGGGCTTGCGCGACGCGCGCATCGTCGTCCTCGACCCGCAGGTGTCGGTACGACGCGCACTGCCGGCCCTGGCGCAGGCGGCGTACCGGATTCACAAGACCGAGCTGCCGCTCCGCGACGAGCAGGGCCTCCTGGTCTCCTCCGAGGGCCTCGGCGACTTCATCCTCGCCAACAACAACCTGCCGACGGTCTGCTACTGCCACACGCCGCTGAAGATCCTGCACGACCCGGTGACGCGCGCCGCGCTTCGCTCGCGCAGCTTCCGCAAGTACGCCGCACTTCGCATGCTCGCGCCGGGCTTCAATGCCGTCGACCGGCGGATGTGGAAGAAGTACCAGTACGTCCTCGCGAACAGCCAGGAGACGGCGCACCGCATCGAGAACGCCGGGTTGCCCGTCGACGAGATCGAGGTGTTGCACCCCGGCGTCGACCTCGACCAGTTCACCCTCCACCCCACGCTTCCGCGCGAGCGCTTCTTTTTGGTCGCCGGCCGGATCATGTGGGAGAAGCGGATCGAGCTGGCGATCCAGGCGCTCCGCGTCGCTCGCCAGAACGGCACCGACGCCTCGCTCGTCATCGCCGGTGGCGTCGACAGCAAGAGCCGCCCCTACCTCGAGACGTTGCGCCAGCACGCGGCCGGTCTGCCGGTCGAGTTCCTCATCCACCCGAGTGACGAAGAGCTCGCCGCGCTCTACGCGCGTTGCATGGCCGTCGTGTTCACGGCTCCCAACGAGGACTGGGGCATCGTGCCGCTCGAGGCGATGGCGTCGGGCGCTCCGGTGCTTGCCGTCGACGCCGGCGGTCCGCGCGAGAGCGTGATCCACAACGTGACCGGCTGGCTGCTGCCGCCGACGCCGTGGGCATTCGCGGAGCAGATGAAGATCGTCGCCGACGACGGCCCGACCGGCCGGCTGATCTCGCGTCGCGCGACCCGGCGTCGGGCTCAGCAGTTCGCGGCTGACACGTTCGTGCAGCGGCTCGACGATGTGATGGAGGAGGTCGTCAACAGCGGCGCGGTCGCTCGACCGATCCTCCCTGCAACGCAGCTGCCAGTTCATCCCCAACAGATCGCCAGGTCCGCCGCGGAGGACTCGAGGGCGTAACGGTCCCGCGCAGACCGTCCCGCAGCGCCTCAGCCCAGCCCTCGACATCACCGGGCGGCACCAGCCGTGCGGTTCCGGCTGTGCTCTCTCGCAGCGCGGGGATGTCGCTGACGACTGCCGGCGTTCCGCATGCCATCGCCTCGAGCGGCGGCAGCCCGAAGCCCTCGTATCGGCTCGGGTACAGCAGCACCGTCGCGCCGGTCAGCAGCGCGACCAGGTCGTCGTCGCTTGCGTGGCCGACCACCTTGATCCGCTCCCCGCGCGGTTCGGCTACCGGGGCGAAGGTCGGGTGCCCGCCGCCGACGAGCACCAGGTCGTGCGGAACCTCGCCGACGGTGCGCTCGTGCGCTGAGACCGCGGTCGCGACGTCCTTGCGCGGGTCCGCCCACCCGACCATCACGGCATAGGCGCCGCGCAACCCGAGTGAGGCCCGGATTCGGTCGACCTCAGCGGCGGGCGCCGGCCGGAAGCGCTCGTCGACGGCCGGCGAGACGACGGTGACGCGGTCTTCACCGACGCCGCGATCGATGAGCTCGGCGCGAACCGCATTGGACACCGTGATGACCTGCCTCGCGCGCTTGGCGCTGCTGAGAACGCTGCGCGCATACAGCTGCATCGACCCGGCAAACCACTGCGGGCCGACGCTGGCCGCGAGGTCGTGTACGACGACGATGCCGGACCGCAGCAGAGGAGCCGTGTTCGTCAACGACCAGATCGTTCGGCCACGTGCCGTTGCCGGCAGCACGATCTGCTCCCACAGCCGGCCGCCGATGCGTCCGTTGGGCACCCGAAGGGCGCGGTCGGCGAGCGGCGACTTGCAAGCTCCGGGGGTCCACACCTCGAGGTCCACGCCGGCGTCCTTAGCGGCTGCGACGAAGCCACGCGCGACCCGATGCAGGCCGGTCGGGCGGGCGGTCAGGAAGCGACCGTCGACGATCAGTGTCATCGCTTGCCGAGCCGGCCGTCGACGAGCGGCATCCGTGCCGCCCGCAGCCGACCGACCGCGATGCCGGCCGCGCGCGCGACGTTGATCGCCACCCCGAACTCGTATCCGCTGCGCGCGTCCCCGACGATCAGCTTCGCGGTGTGCCGCAGACTGCCGGCTGCAAACCGCCGCGCGGCTTGGTGGCCCCCCATCCGCCCGACCTTCGAACGCAGTGCGCCGGCGCCGACGCCGTACCCGTACGACGCGCGCAACGCGCCACTGCGGCCGCGCCACTGCATGTGCGACACGACGGCGTGGGGGTCGAAGTGACCGACCCACCCTTCCCGCAGCGCCCGCCACATCAAGTCGGTGTCCTCGGCGCTTCGCAACGTCGCGCCGACGCCGAGCAGCTCGTCGAAGCCGCCGAGCGACTCCCAGCACTCGCGGGCGATCGCGAGGTTCGCGCCGTGACCGATGTAGCTGGCGTCGTCGCCGCCGGCGTAGCGCCGCGGCACAGCGCCGAGCATGACCGACACCGGCTGTCCCTCGCCATCGGCGACGACTCGGCCGGCCACGAATCCGATCCGCTCGCCTTCGGTGGCCGACTTGGTGAAGCGGGCGCGAATCGCTTGGGACCAGTCGGGTTTCGGCATGCAGTCGTCGTCGGTGAACGCGACGATCGATGCGGTCGTTTCCCGCATCGCGGCGTTGCGCGCCTTCGCCAAGCCCGGTTCTTCGACCCGAATCGTCCTCACGTCGAACTCGGCTGCAACCGAGCTCGTCGCCGCGGTCGCGGACGCCGAGTCGACGACCAGAATCTCGTCAGCCTTCTGCTCGACGACAGCGCGCAGGCAGTCGCGCAACCGCTGCGGCCGGTCGCGGCTGCAGACGACTACTGCCAGACCCGTCGCCACACCCTCATTCTCGCCTCCAACTTGCCTCCAACCGGCGGTGATCTTGACGTTATGCGCCCATCACGCGCGCTGACGGGCACATAACGTCAAGATCACCGGGTTCAAGCGGGGGAAGGTAGCGTCCGCACGTGCGGGTCGTGGTCGTCAGCGCCTGGGAGCCTTGGCGCACCAGTGACGCCGCCGCCTTCATCCTCGACCACCAGCTGCGTGAGCTCGCCGGCCGGCACGACGTCACGCTCCTCGCAGCCGGAGCTCCGAGCGCCGAGTCGCAGCCGCCTGCTGATGTGGGCGACCGGTACGGCGCGACGACGGTCCGCTGGTTCGGCACGTCGGCGCCATCGGGCCTCGACTACGCCCGCCGGCTCAGGTGGTCGGCGCGCCATGGCGAGCCCGCCCACGTTCGGTTCGTGGAGCGGCGGCGACTGCTCGCGGCGTACGACGCTGCCGTCGCGACGATGCCCGACGTCGTACACCTCCACGGCTGGGGAACTGCTCAGCTCGCGACCCGGGCGCCGGTCATGCGGGCGGTGCACGTCGCCATCGACCCGTGGACGTCGAATCTCGCCAACCGGCGGGTGACCGGCCTGCGGGCGCCGTTCGACCGTCGGCAGCTCGAGCGGGTGGCGGAGCACGAGCGGCGTCATTACCCCGCCAACCGGGCCGTCGTCGTCGTGACGGAGGAAGACGCCGAGCTGGTTCGCCGTACGGCCCCGGGCGTGCGCGTCGAGGTGGTTCCGAACGGTGTGGATCCTGGGCCTGAGCCGACGCCGGTGAGCGCCTCGCCGCCGGTGCTCGGCTTTCACGGCGTGTTCGACAGTCGTGCCAATGTGGCGGCCGCGACCTATCTCGTGCGGGACATCTGGCCGCGGGTGCGCGACGAGATTCCCGCGACGACGGTGCTGCTCGTCGGGCGCCGGCCCAACCGCGAGGTTCGCCGGCTCGTCGGTGACGGCGTGGAGCTCCGCGCGGACGTCCCTGACATCCGGCAGGAGCTGTCCCGGATGTCGGTCCACGTCGACTGGATGACGTCGGGCGCGGGCATCAAGAACAAGGTGCTGGAGGCGATGGCTGCCGGGCGACCCGTGGTGGCGTCGGAGGCGGGCGCGCGCGGGATCGGCTCCGGGCACGGACTCCTGATGGCCGCCGACACTGAGGTCGCAGCGCAACGGATCGTGCGGCTGCTGCGTAGCCAGGCTGCTCTGGCGGATGCTGCAGCGACGGCGCGGGCGCGCGTGGTCAACGACTTCGGGTGGGCGGTGAACGCCCAGCGCATCGAAGCCATCTGGGCCCGGGTGGCGCGGCCGGCGTCGCCATGAGGATCGAGGTGGTCTCCTACCACCTGCCGCATCCTGACGGAACCGCCACCGGCCGCCACGTCTTCGCGATCTGGGACGCGGTGCGGGCGTTGGGTCACGACGTGTCCGCATGGTGCTGGGGGCGCGCGCCCGAGGGGCTCGAGCCACCCTCCTGGGTTCGGTCGTCGCCGTTTCGCGACCCGGGTGGCTGGCGGCGCAAGCCGGCGACACTGTTGCATCCGCGCGGCGGGTTGGCCTCCGTCGGCTGGGAGCCCTCCGCCGATGCAGTGGTGTGGGCGGAGGAGCCGGAGTCCTATGCCGCGGTCGCGCGCGCAGAACGTCGCGGCGTGACGATCTATCACTCCGAGGTGCTCGACGCGATGGCGCTGCGGCGGCCGCGCCCGGAGGTCATCCAGTCGGTCCGCGCCGAGCGGCACGTCGTACGACGAGCGGGCGTAGCGATCGCGTTCTCGCCCCGGGTCGCGCGCGTCACCGGGGTCAAGAACCTGTGCCCGGTGACCTTGCCGATCCCGCCGAAGCCGCTCGACTTCGTCGAGGAGCCGGTCGCCGTGATGATCGCGGACTGGGCCTGGCCGCCGAACCAGGCCGCGCTGCGGCGGCTGCTCGACCACTGGTCGATGGTGCGAGAAGAGGTGCCGGCGGCGCGGCTGCTGGTGGCCGGCCGCGGACTGACCGACCCGATCGCCATCGACGGCGTCGAGGTGATGGGGGAGGTGGCGCAGGCACGGGATGCCTTGAGTCGCGCAGCGGTGCTCGCGTTCCCGTGCCCGCCGACGAGCGGACCCAAGATGAAGGTGCTCGACGCGCTCGCCTGGGGACTGCCAGTTGTGACGACCGTTGCCGGCGTGGAAGGCATCAAGCTCGCCGACGGCACTGTCGCGGTTGCGGACGAGAAGAACTACTTCGCGACGCTGGTCGAGGTGCTGAAGGACCCGCAACGGCGACGGCACATGGCAGAGGCCGGGCGCGCCGACGTGCTCGCCAGCCACCGTCCGGAACAGGCAGCCGAAGCCCGCCTCGCCCTCATCGAGACGCTCTAGCGCGCCGACGTTGCACGATCCAACGCGTTGAGGTGCCCGAACGTTTGGAACTTGGAAGTTCGCGGGGGCGGGTCAACCAAAGATCGGGGCGAAGCGGTACTTCACGGGGGCTCGGTCCTGCGGAGCCAGGTTGCGGCGCCGTCGAAGTGGCAATGGTGCGACGAAGCCGATGGCGGCACCAAGTGCCGCGCCCGACGCGGGTGCCGTTCGCCAGAACGACGATCGCGCCGAGATGGGCGGGCCCTTCGCCTGGGTGTCGAAGTACGTCAGGTAGGACATCTGCTGCAGCGTCGACGTGATCTGGTCGTAGGCGTGCAGCGTCTGTTCACTGGATGGCGATGAGATGCGCATCGTGCCCACGCCGGCCGCGCCGTAGTCGTCGAGACAGCTGATGTGGACGTCCTGCATCGACGGCTGCATGTCGCTGGCGACGTGGCACACCGTCGCGATCAGCAGCCGGCCGGAGGTCACGGCGTCGTACTGGCCGATGTTCCGCAACGGGCTGACGGTCGAGAAGATTCGCTGCTGCGAGACGGTCACGGGCGCGATCAGCAACGCGATGAGGCCGGCGATGGCCCCACTCGCACTGAAGAAGACGATGCGGCGGAACGACCACTTCGGCATCAATCCAGCGCCGAGCTCCGGTTCCTGGGTCGCCGTCGCCAGTGCCAGCAACAACATGGCGAGCTGGGCGGGCTGGCTGAGCAGCAGCGCGTCTTCGATGACGCCGCTGACCAGGAAGCCGATGAAGCCGATGAAGCAGGCGGCGACCACAGTCCGGCGGTACGTGTCGGCCAGCAGCAGGCCTCGACCGGCCTGCATCAGTGCGGTGAGACACATGACGAGCAGGATCGCGGCACCGACGGCACCCGTGTCGCCGTACGCGTAGAGATAGAAGTTGTCGGTCGTCGATACGCCGATCGTCTGCAATCCGCCGATACCGAGGCCCAGGTAGGAGTGGTGCGAAACGGCATCGAGGATCGGTGGCAAGCGCTGGAACCGCACGCCTACCGATCCGACATCGGTGTTGAGCGAGAGGTGGTTCTGGATCGCTCCGACGAAGAAGTAGAGGCCGGCCGACGCGAGAATGCTCGCCGAGGCGAGCAGGATCGCTCGCCGCTGCAGAAGCAGGATGGCCAACAGCACGAAGACGACTGGTACGGCGGCTGCAGCGCTTCGCGCGTAGGTCCAGTAGATCGCCGCGAGGGTAACGGCGAGGAGCACGGATCCGCTCAGCCACCACCGGCGCATCCGCAACGCGCTGGCCGTGACGAGCGGCAGCACCATGATGGCAAGCCACGCGTAGGCGAGAGCGAACTCCGCACTCGACCGCACGCGGACGTGGCCTGCCCGCGTCTCCAGCACGTGCGCCGCGGTCGTCGATCCGGCTTCGCCCGCCAACGTGAACACGTGCTGGCCGATCGACTGCCGCGACAGGTGCTCCAGCAGAGCGGCGACGGCGGAGATCATGAAGGTGACGAGGATCGCGCGGACGACGAAGCGCGGATCGTCGATCATGCGGCAGTACGCCAGCGCGACGATGAAGAACAGTGCGACGAACGCAAGGTTGATCAACCGCTGTAGCGCAACGGTCGGAATGCCGCTGGGTGGTGCGAACGCCAGCCCGTCGGCAACCCACGCCACAACGAGCAGCGCGAGCGCCAGATGCATGGGGGTGGCCGTGAACAGCTGGTTGCGGCCGCCCTGCTTCGCCAGGACCGCGAGCTTCACGGCGGCTGCGCCGATGATGACGTGGTTGACCGTCGCGTACGACGTGAGCATGTGCGGCGCGACGAGTGTCGCAGGCACGAGCATCATCGACGCGATCAGCAGCCCGAGGACGGCCCGGGGCCGGCTGTAGAGGCAGATGAAGACAGCGATCGCGGTTCCGCCGTCGATGATGAGGACGCCCATGACGCTGCTTCAGTGCGGAGGGGTCGTCACCAGCGACGGCGTAGCAGGTCCGCGACGATCATGAACGCGGCGCCGACGACGACGAAGGCGACACCGGCGGAGACCAGCTGCTTCTTCGTCGAGACCTTGACCTTGATGCCGGCCGCCGGGCTGGTCACCTCGGTCAGCGTGACGCGCTGGACCGAGGGGATGCCGAGGTCCCTCTGCTGTCGCTTCACGTAGTCGATCAGCTCGGCCGTCGCAGCCTGCGCGATCGCGCTCGACTCCTGCGGGTTGCGGCCCTGGGCGAACAGGTCGATGGTGAACGTGTCAGCGCCCATCAGGGTGTTGAGTGCGCCCTCCACCTGACCCGTGCTCAGGTGGTAGCTGTTTTGCAGCTGGCTGGCGACCGGGGCCGCGATCACGGAGGTCTGGACCAGGCCCGCGTAGTAGAAGCGGAGCCGCTGAAGCTTGGCGAGGGTCGCGTCACCCTGGTCCTGTGCGACCGCGAACGGCTGGTCGATCAGCATTGTCGAGAAGCTGATGAAGTGTGTCGGCTTGGAACGCTGATAAAGCGCTGCGCCGGCACCGGCGAGCAACGCCAGGACGAGCGCGAGGATCACCGTGAGCGCGCTGACCTCGATCGGAATGGTGACCTGCCGCGGGCGAGGGCCTTGCGGTTCGTCCGGCAGCACGCGGGCAACGCTACCGGCAGGCTCTACGCCGCGCGGCGTATGGGACTCTGCGCCTGTGTCGGAGAGTGCCGAAGCGGCTGCATCGGATCGCGCCGGCGCGGCTGTGTCGGACAACGCCGACCCGGCGGTGTCAGATCGCGCCGGCTCCGTAGCGTCGGGCAGCGCCGGCACGGTCACCGTCGTGGTGCCGACCCGGGATCGCCCCTCCCAGCTTGCCGCCTGCCTCGACTCGGTCCGGTCGGCCCTCCGCGAAGGTGACGAGCTGGTCGTGGTGGACAGCGCGTCGCGGGACGCAGCGGCGGTCGCATCGGTGGCGCGCGCCGCCGGCGCGCGACTCGTTCGCTGCGAGCTGCCCGGCGTCAACCGTGCGCGCAACGCCGGTTGGCGGGCCGGTTCCCGTCCGGTGGTCCTCTTCACCGACGACGACGTCGTTGTCGAGGCACGCTGGCGCGACGCACTCTTCGATGCGTTGTCGTCGGACCCGGACCTTGGATTCGTCACTGGCCGGATACTTTCACCTGTCGGCGAGCAACCGTCGCGCGACGTCGCCATCAAGCGCGATGAAACCCCGGAGCGGTATGACCGCTCGAGCGTCGGAAACCTCGGCCATGGCGCCAGCCTCGCGGTCGGTCGCGACGTGCTCGAGCGGATCGGAGGCTGGGACGAGTCGCTCGGCGTCGGCGGCCGGTTCGGATCCTCTCCCGAGCACGACCTGTTCGATCGGGTCTTCGCCACCGGTCTGGGCGGGGGGTTCGAGCCGTCGGCGCTGGCCTACCACTCGCAGTGGCGTGGGCCGCGGCGGCTGCTGCTTCTCGATGCGCGCTACGGGTATGGCACCGGTGCGCGGCTCGCGAAGCTGCTGCGGATCGACCGGCGGAGGGCGCGGCTCGTGGCGGCTGACTACCTCCGGGGCGGGCTCAGTGAGCTGAGACGTGAGCTGCGTGCGAGGCAGGGCTACCCGGCCATCGGGACGGTTCTACGCCTGCTCGCAATTCCGTTCGGATTCTTGCGCGCGGTCGTCGTACCGCTTCGCGACGGGCACTACCGGACGCGCGGATGACGGACTCGAAGCAACGACCGCCGTTGTCCGTCATCGTGCCGACCTGCGGTCGACCGGATCTGCTCGACGCGGCGCTGTCCTGCCTGCGCGAGTCGCTCGCCGAAGGCGACGAGCTCGTCGTCGTCGAGTCCGGATCGGCACAGCCCGAGCCGGTCTGGGAGGTGGCGCGCAGACACGGTGCGACCTTGCTGGTCGCTGACGTCCGGGGAGTGTCGAAGGCTCGCAACCTCGGTTGGCAGCAAGCGCGGCACGACCAGGTTGCGTTCATCGACGATGACATCCGGGTGCAGCCCGGCTGGGCAACCGCGATGGCGGCCGGTCTGGCGGCGCATCCGCAGGCCGCGTTCGTGTCCGGTCGCATCGCCCTCCCCGAAGGGCAGGGCACCCTGGCACTCACGGTCAAAGACGACGCGGACGTGCAGGAGTTCGACCGGCGGTCGGGTGGGGTCATCGGACACAGCGCGAACCTTGGAATGCATCGCGCAGTGCTCGCCGCGGTCGGCGGCTTCGACGAGGCGATGGGGCCTGGCTCGCGGTGGCCGGCGGGTGAGGACCCGGACCTGCTGGACCGAGTCCTCGCGACCGGCGCGCACGGCTGGTACGAGCCGGCGGCGGCCGCGCACCATGAGCACTGGCGGCGGGTTCGTCAGTACGTCGTACTGCAGCACGGTTACGGCATCGGCTCGGGTGCGCGGCTGGCGAAGCTCGTCCGCACCGATCGGTTGCGCTTCCGAGTGGTCCTCGCCGACGACGTCTGGCGATGGGGGATTGCGTCCGTGGTCCGCGAGTTGTTCAAGCGGGACTGGCTGCGTGCCGCGGGATCGCTACTGCGGGTCCTCGGGATGGTGCGCGGTGCCGCCACGGCAATGTTCGTGCCGGTGCGTGACGGTCATTTCCGCGGTCGGGCGAGCAGCTCGTCATAGAGGTCGTCCATCAGCGCCGCGCAGGCGTTGACGTCCCAGATCTTGGCCTGCTCGATCCCGCCGGTCGCGAGTCGTCGGGCGAGCGACTCGTCCTTGAGCACGCGGATGATCGCCTGAGCGAGCGCGTCGGCATCGCCTTCCGGTACGAGCAGGCCGCTGTGGTCGTCCTTGACGTACTCCGGGATGCCGCCGTGTTGTGTCGACACCACCGGTCGGCCGCTTGCGCCGGCCTCGAGGTTGACCAGTAACAGGCTCTCGCTGTCGCCGTTGGGTGCGGTGCGACTCGGCGCGACGACAAGTGACGCGCGTTGCATCAGCTCTCTGACCTGATCGTGACGTCGCGACGGGTCGGGCTGGACCGCGACGACCGAGTCATCGGTCTCGTCGAGCAGCGCTGCAAGCTCGCCACTTCCCAGCACGTGCAGCCTTGCCTCCGGAACCTCGACCTGCACCTGAGGCCACGCGGCCAGGAGCACGTCGAGCCCTTTCTTCGCCACCAGCCGCCCGACAAACGCGACGAGGGGTGGCCCCGAGGGCAGCGGCGTAGGGGTGAAGAACGAGGTGTCCACTCCGCTGGGCAGCACTCGGATCAGGTCTTCGGCGAAGCCCGCTTTCAGGGCAGCAGCAGCGAGGAACCGTGAGGGCACGGTCACCGCATCGACCGCGCCCACGACCCGGTCGTAGTGCTGGGGCTGATCGTGCAGAAGGCCCGTCACGTCATGTCCGTGAAGCGAGAGCAGAAGCGGCCGACGGCCGATCATTCCGATCAGGTCGTTGACCTGGTGGCCGAAGTGCGCATGGACGAGCTCGATGCGGTAGGCGCCGAGCAGAGGGGCGAGCTGCGCATGCCGGATCCGGTCTTTCCACCGCTGCGGAAGTCGGTACGGGACGTCATTGGCGTGGAGAGAGACGCGCGGCCGATACGGGAAGGCGTCGAGGCACTCGAATCGGTCGCGACTGATGACGAGCCCGTAGTGCCTGGACCGGTTGACCTGCGCAGCGACGAAGCCGGCTGACAGCTCCAGCCAGCGCGGCACGTAGTGGGCCACCCTCCTCACGCGTCCTCCACTGCGCCCGCCGCCCAGGTCATGAGCCGATTCGCCGGCCCTTTACACAGTCTCCTAGACAATGGCTGGGTGGAGGTGTCGCCCGGCCGGGTTGCCCGACTCGGGTTGCCGCTTGCGCTGATCGTCGGCATCGCCTGGCCGGACGCGATGTGGGGTGTGCGCGCCGGGTGCGCCGTTGCCCTGGTCGCCGTGTGGACGGTTACGTACTCCCGGTATCGACGCCGCGGCGTGGCAGACACGGCACGCGAGTGGGAGCAGCTTCGCACCGCGACGCCGCAGGTGTTCGCGCGCCACTACAACGAGTGCGTTCCGACGGTCGAGGAGGAGCTCGACCTCTGGAGCGACTATCACGGCCACCGCCACGAGATGCGCTACCGGATCGTCGGTGACGCGACCCGCGCGCACCTGCCTCGCGGCGGCGTCGTCCTCGACATCGGGTGTGGGTCGGCGCTTGCTGCTGACCGGTTGCGTGACGTCGACGCGACGTACGTCGGGCTTGACTTCGGTGGTCATCACATCGAGTCCGCCGCGAAGCGCTATCGCGACGTCCAGGTCCCGCTGCGGACCTCGTTCGTGCGCGGCGATGGTGAACATCTTCCGGTCGGCGACGCGAGCGTCGATGTCGTGATCTTCACCGAGGTCATCGAGCACCTGCTGCGACCGGAGCTTGCTGTATGGGAGATCGCGCGCATCCTGAAGCCGGGCGGGGTGCTCGTCATGACGACCAACAACGCCTCGGAGATGCCGTTGCGGTTCCCGCTGTCGGATCCGTTCGCGTTCGCGGAGAAGGCGGTCGGGTTCAAGCGCGATCGGCTGATCTCGCACCGGCCGTGGGTTTGGCCGGAGCCGGTCAGCGCGGCGCTCCTCGAGGAGGGCACCGCCGCTGCGTGGGTGCCGCACACCTGGCACAAGCAGGGCGAGACGCGCCGGATGTTTGCTGCGGCAGGCCTGGAGACGATCAAGGCCGGCAGCTTCGAGTTCCCGCCGCCGCAAAGCCGGACGGCTCGATGGCTGGATGCACGCGGCACTGGCGGGAGGCGGCTGGTCGACGCGATCGAGGCGGCGTGCCGGGCCACTCCGCTGGTCAACCGGCTCGGGTGTCACCTGCTCATGGTCGCGACGCGCGTGGACGGTGGGGATACGTCGCCGCCGCAGGGCATCTGGCCGGGGCCCTTCTCGACCTGACCCCCCTCACGACCGCCTCGTGAAACGATGGGCTCGTGGCAGGAGAGTCTGCGGTTGGCTTTGAGCTGCGCGGGCCCTCAACCGCCCCGAGCGTCATGCTCCGCGAGCTGTGGGCTGCCCGGAGCCTCCTGGTCATCCTGGCCCGCAAGGACTTCTACGTCCGGTATCGCCGTACCGTCCTCGGGGTCGTCTGGGCGGTGGGAGTGCCACTGGTGCAGGCGGTTGTGCTGTCGCTGGTGTTCACGCACGTCGTCGGGATCGGGCGGAGCTACGCCGCGTCGGAGCGTGACTACGCGGTGTTCCTCTACTCCGCGCTCGTGCCGTGGAACTACATCGCCAACGCCGGTCCGGCGGCGTCTACCGCGATCGTCGACAATGTGGCGCTAGCCGGGAAGATCTACTTCCCGCGCGCCCTCCCGGTGCTCGTCACCGCCGCATCCGCGATCTACCCGTTCGCGATCGGCATCGTGCTCTTGCTGCTCATGTCGCTGGTGGTCGGCAGCGGGATCGGCGTCTCGTTCCTCCTGGTGATCCCTGGCGCTGCACTCGCAGTGCTGTTCGTGGTCTGCGTCGGGCTGTGCCTGTCAGCCGTTCACGTCTACTTCCGCGACATTCGCTACATCGTCATGGCGGTGCTGTCGGTCGGCTTCTACCTGACCCCGATCATCTATCCGCTGGCGAAGCTGCAGCAGCACCACCACGTGCTCCGCGACCTGCTCGCGATCGGACCAGGTGCCGGGCCGATCGAGATCTTCCGCGCCGCGACCGTCGGAGCTGACTCCGCGCTCGGTATGGCTGTCACCGCGTGCGCTGCCTGGTGTCTTGTCCTCGGCGGCATCGGCTTCTGGCTGCAGTGTCGCCGCGACCGGGTCTTCGTCGATCTGCTGTGAGCGCTGATCAGAACGAATCGGTCATCTCACTGCGGGACGTCAGCAAGCGCTACGTGAAGTACGACGACCAGCCCATGCTGGTCAACGCGCTGAAGCTGCGCGCGCGCAGCCGGCGCAGCACGTTGCTCGCGGTGGACAACGTCAATCTCGAGATCGCCAAGGGCGAGAGCGTCGGCGTGCTGGGTCGGAACGGCGCCGGCAAGTCCACCTTGCTGCAGCTGCTGTCCGGCGTCACTGCACCGTCCAGCGGCGTGGTGGCGGTGCGCGGCAAGGTCGCGCCGCTGATCTCTGTCGGTGTCGGCTTTCACCCGGAGCTGACGGGGCGAGAGAACGTCTACGTGAACGGCACGATCCTCGGCATGAGCTCCAACGAGATCGACCGGCGACTCGAGAGCATCGTGGACTTCGCCGAGGTCGAAGAGTTCATCGACACCCCCGTGAAGTTCTACTCGTCCGGGATGTTCGTGCGGCTCGGATTCTCGGTGGCGGTCGCAGCGAATCCGGACGTGCTCTTGGTCGACGAGGTGCTCGCGGTCGGAGACTTCGCCTTCCAGCTGAAGTGTTTCGCCCGGATGCAGGAGATTCGCGCGCTGGGCACGACGATCGTGGTCGTCAGCCACAACATCAACGTGATCCGTGGCTTCTGCGATCGGGCGCTGGTGATGAGCCACGGCCGAAAGGTCTTCGACGGCCCGACTTTCGACGCGATCTCGGAGTTCTACAACGTCGTCGGGCGTGAGGCGAAAGAAGACCAGTACGGCGTCGGCGACCTCGCGACTCACGGCGCCGACATCGAGTCGTTGTCGTTGCACAGCGTGGGCAGCGGGGAGTCGGCTCTTCATTTCGACACCGGCGACGAGGTCGCGCTTCGCCTGCGGGTGAAGGCAACTACCGACATCGCCAACCCGGTGATGGGGATGACCATCACGACGGAGTCGGGCACGGTTGTCTACTCCGACACGAACCTGATGACGCCATTCGCGCCGTTGGCAACCGGGGAGATCGGCGAGTACGAGATGCGACTCGCGCTGACCCTGCCCAGCGGCGGCTTCCTCGCCACCGCGTCCTTCCACTCGGCCGATGGCGGCAACAGCGTCCTGCTCGGCCGCGCTGTGCCGGTCACGTTCTACGTGTCCGGTCGAGACCTGGCCTCCGGTGTTGCCGACCTCGGCGGCTCGTTTCACAGCGCGGGCCAGTGACGTCAGGGAGCGCACCGTATGTTCCGGTGCTGGTGCTCGCGGATCCGCCTGAGACTGCGGAACCGCTTTGCGCGGCGCTGGACGCGCGACCTTCTTGGGCGTCGCTCGGCGCGATGAACCTGCCCAGTCGCATCTCGCGGCTGCTGTGGGGCTTCGAGGCGGGCGGCGGGGAGGCCGGAGTCTCCTCCCTGATCGACCGAGACGGGTTGACTGCGGAGCTGCGCCGGCTGGTGGACGGGCTCGTCGTCGCGGCTGCCGGTCCTGGCGCGTCGTACGCCGTCGACGTGTGCCCCCACGGCGCGGTGCTGGGGCCCTACCTCCGGTCGGTGTGGGCCGACGCCGTCGTCGTTGCTGTCGCGGACGGTGAGCCGAGCGAGGGTGTGGCCGAAGCGAAGCCCGATCTTGTCCTGTCGGGCGCGGACATCGCGGCCGACCCCGTGGCCGCCGCCGAGCAGGTCGCTTCGCTCGCCGAGGCGCGGGAGGGCGCGAGACCTCGTCGCAGCCAGCCGGCCCGCGCCCGTGGCCGTCGCGCGACGACGCGGTTCCGCCCGTCGGCCAGCCCCCTGCGCGATCGCGTCATCGTCGTACTCGGTGCAGCGCGTAGCGGGACGACCTGGCTGCATCGGCTGATCTCCGCGCACCCGATGGTGGCCGGTACGGAAACCGGTGAGACCTGGCTGTTCACCGACGTCGCGCCCATGTGGGCCGACGCGGTCCGCGAGCAAGCCGGGGACGCAGCGGTGCTCACCGGCATGCGCGGGTTCTGCGACAGCCTCCTCCTGACGATGCGCGACCGGATCGCGCCGAAGGCCACCCACGTCTGCGAGAAGACGCCGACGACGGTCTGGCGACTCCCGGTCCTCGCGCAGATGTATCCGGATGCGCTGTACATCCACGTGGTGCGTGACGGTCGCGACGTTGCGGCGTCGCTGGCACACGCCTGGACCGGCGGCGCGGAGCCGAGCGTCGACGAGGTCGAGGCGGCTGCGCGCGAATGGGTGGAGGCGGTCGGAGCGGTGCGCCGCGCGGCGCCCGAGCTGCCACGGTTCCACCAGATCCGTTACGAGGACCTGCTCGACGATCCGCAACGCGTGGTCGCGGACCTGTGGAGCTGGATCGGCCTGGGGGTCACGGCCGAGGCGCGGGACGCTGCAGCGAAGCGGCTGGAGCAGCGGGTGACGCCGCTGCCGGCGACGGGCGAGATCGGTGCGGGGAAGTGGCGATCCTTGGCGCCCTCGTCGCGTGCCGCCGTCACGATCGCGACCGCAGAACTGCTGCGTGACCTCGGCTACCCGTTGGACGGCGCGTGACCACAGCCGGCGACCTCACCGTCATCATTCCGACGCGCGACCGCCTGCCGATCCTGAAGCGCACCCTGGATGCGCTGTCCCGTCAGACCGTGACCGGGTTCGACGTCGTCGTCGTCCTCGACGGCGAGGACCAGGAGATCCTGGCCTCGAGTGATGCCGTTCGCTTCATCCGGACCTCGCAGGGCGGTCCGGGACGGGCGCGCAACCTGGGGGTCGCCGAGACCGAGCGGCGGATGCTGCTGTTCCTCGGCGACGACATGATCCCGACGCCCGAGCTCATCGAGCGCCATCTTGCGCGCCACGCAGCAGAAGGTGGACCGGCGGTCGCGGTACTCGGCAGCGTCGACTGGCATCCCGAGGTGCGTCGTACGCCGCTCGTGAAATGGATCGACGATGCCGGGATGCAGTTCGAGCTGGCCGGCATCGGTGACGAAGCGGGCTGGGGCCGGTTCTACTCGTGCAACGTCTCGCTGCCGCGCACCCTGTTCGACGCGGCCGGGGGGTTCGACCCGGACTTCACCTACTACTACGAGGACCTCGACATCGCGTACCGGCTGCGTGATGCCGGCATGTCGCTGCGCTACGAGCCGGCGGCTCGGGTCGAGCACGTGCACGTGTACGACGAGGAGTCGTACTCGCGACGGCTGCGGGGGATCGCGGTCGGCGAGTTCATGCTGATGCAGCGGCGGCCGGAGTTCACGCCGTACTTCGCGAACAAGTTCCGAGCCGTCGAAGGCAGGCCGACGAAGTCGCTCGACCCGTTCCTGGCGAAGTTCGCACCCGTGTACTTGGACGCCTTCGAGGCCGAACAGGAGCTGGCGGAGCTCAAGGCTTATCTCGGCGATGACTACGACGAGCAGCTGCTGCGTGGGCATCTGCGGGCGGTGGATGCCGAGGAGGCATCCGCGCCGGATGAGCTGACCTTCTACCGGACGTCGACGGCGTACTTGTACGACCTGACCGTGTTCGCCATGTCGGGCACGAAGCGGCCCTATCGCGACGAGATCATGCGGCGCATCGGCAAGGGGTCGCGGCTGCTGGACTACGGCTGCGGGATCGGCAGCGACGGTCTGCGATTTCTCGATGCGGGCTACCGAGTGGAGTTCGCGGACTTCGCGAACCCAAGCGTCGAGTACCTGAGATGGCGGTTGGACCGGCGCGGGTATCAGGCGCTCGTCCACGACGTCGAGGTGGGCGTGCCGGCTGGCTTCGAGCTGGCTTACTGCTTCGACGTCATCGAGCACGTCGACGACCCCTTCGACTTCCTGCTGAAGATCGAGGCAACGGCTGACCTGGTGGCGATCAACTTCCTCGAACCTGCTGAGGACGACGTTCATGTCCACAAGCCGCTGCCGGTCAAGCAGCTGTTGAAGCACTGCACCAACAAAGGCCTGGTGCACTACTCAAAGCACTACGGCCGCAGCCACTTCGTCATCTACCACTCCCAACAGACCGACTTGGCGCGCAGGGCCCTCGGCCACCTTCGCCGCCACCTCCCCTCGAAGTAGCACATGTTGCGCCGACTGAACCGGACACTCGACGCAAGTCGTCAGTCGCGCGACGACTTCATGTGCTACTTCGGGGAAAGGGCGGCCTCGTAGGTGGCGAGGTGCTCGGGGCCCACTACGTCCCAGCTCCACTGCCGGGCGTGATGCGCGCATCGCGCGGGTGTCTCGGGGTCAGCCGCGAGCCTGCAGGTCGCGACGATGGCCGCTGCCAGCGCGTCGACGTCGCCGACCGGCACGAGCGCTCCCACCTCATCGGTGCTGACGATGTCCGGCATTCCACCCGACCGGCATGCGACGACCGGCGTCCCACAGGCCAGTGACTCGACCAGCACCAGTCCGAACGCCTCGTTCGCAGACGGCAGCACCATCACCGTCGCGTCCCGGTAGCGCTGCGGCACTTCTGCCAGCTCGCCCACCCCGATGTCATCAATCGCGTCCGCTACCCGTTGCGGGGGTGTCGTCGGAAGCCCGCCACCGCCGCCGATCACGAGTCGCGCTTCCGGCAGCGCGTCGAGCACCTGCGGCATCGCTGCGACCAAATCCTCCACGCGCTTCCTCGGTGCTCCAGCCTGCGCCGCGAACAACAGCCTTGGCGGACCGGTCCGTGCAGTCAGGTCGGGCGTGAAGACGTCGAGCCGCACCCCGGGGCTCACGACGCGCGGCGTCGTACCCGTCAACGCCTTGAAGCCGTCCGCGGCCGACCTCGACAGCGCCGTCGACACCTGAGCGGCGCGATCCGCGAGTCGTAGCCACCGTCGTTCGCGCGGGCCGGCCCCGGGCAGCGGATGCCCGATCGCGGTGAACACAGTGCGTTGTCGCGCGACTCGCCCAGCAACTGCTGCGGACGGCACAAAGGCGTGGACCACGTCGTAGCGATTGCGCGCCAGCCACGGCAGAGCGGTGGCGCCGAACGTCTCGGTCTTGTCGACTCCCCAGCCGGTCAGCCGTTCGCCATGCCGATGATGCAGCCGAACGATTCGCGCGCCGTCGACCTCCTCGACCGAGTGCGCCGGTCCGCCCGTGACGTAGTCGACCTCATGGCCCTGGGCCGCCAGCCAGGAAGCAAGGTCGTGCGCGTAGCGCTCGCCACCACGGCGTACGTCGACCCAGGTGAAGGGGTGGACGATCGCGATCCGCACGAGGCGGAGTCCCCTATGACGCGAAGGGCGACGAGCCGGACGCGAGCGCCTCGCGGTACCAGTCGATCGTCCGCTGCAGGCCTTCCTCGAGCGAGATCTTCGACTCCCAGCCGACTCGCTCCTTGGTTTTTGTGACGTCGGCGTGCATCCGGTAGATCTCGATCGGCCGCTCCGGCAAAGCGCCGAACTCGGGCGCGATCGGATCACCCATCAGCTTGAGGATCGTGATCGCGATGTCGCGCATCGACACCTCGCGGCCACAGCCGAGGTTGAACAGGTCGCCGTCGATCCCAGGCGCAGTCGCCAGTGCCACGAAACCGTCGGCCAGGTCCTCGACGTAGTTGAACTCGCGGGTCTGCGTGCCCTGCGTCATCTTCAGCGGCTGGCCCTGAACGGCGCGGCTGATGATCTCCGGGATCACCCGGTCCGGTGACTGCATCGGGCCGTAGGCGTTGAACGGACGTACCCGGACCAGCGGCAGGTCCCGCGCGTCGGCGAACAGCCGGCAATACTCCTCCGCCGAGTGCTTCGACACCGAGTAGGGCGAGATCGGATGCACTGCGGCGTCCTCACGGAAGGGCACGTCGATGTCGCCGTAGATCTCGCTTGTGCCGGTGTTCAGAAAGCGGGTGAAGCCGTGGCGCTCCACGGCCATCAGCAGGTTGACGGTGCCTTGGATGTTGACCTGGATGCACTCATCGACGCGGTTCCATGACTTTCCGACATGGGTGTAGGCGCCGAGATGGAAGACGTACTCAGGCTTCACCTCGTCGGCAACCAGCTCCATCGCGCCGCGATCGTCGAGCGATGCCTCGTGCAGCGTGATCGAGTCGCGGATGTCGAGCAACCGCGCCGGGTAGACGGACGAAACGGTGCTCGTGAGGGCGTGCACCGTCGCACCTTCACTCACTAGGCGGCGGGTCAGGTGCGATCCGATGAAGCCGGACGCGCCCGTGATCAGGACTCGCTTTCCGCCTAGCTCTGTGTCGCCAGCCACGGCGGGTCCTCTCTTCGCGCGAGAGCGTCGAGATCGCTCACGTCCTTTTGGGTGTCCATCGACTTCCAGAATCCCTCGTGACGGTAGACGAACAGCTCGCCGCGGGCACCCAGCGACGGCAGGATGTCGCGTTCGAGGCTCGACCCGGCGCACTCCGACACTCGGTCACGGTCGAACACGAAGAACCCGGCGTTGATCAGATGGTCGGGGAGCACCGGCTTCTCGCGGAAGTCGGTCACCTTGCCCGCGGCGTCGGTCACGAGGGTTCCGTACTGCGACGGCAACGGTACGACGGTGACGGTCGCCCCACCGCTGTGCTCCGCATGACGTTGTGCGACCGCGGCAATGTCGACGTTGCCCACGCCGTCGCCGTACGTCGCGTGAAACGTGTCCCCCGCGCGATCGAGACAAGCCACCACCCGATCGCCGGTGTCGGCCTCGTCGCCGGTGTCGACCACGTCCACAGTCCACTCACTTGGCCAGTTGTCGGCGTACGCCTCGATCGCCTCATGTCGATACCCGGCAGCGAGTACGAAGTCGGTGACTCCGTGGCGCGCGTAGATCTCCATGACGTGATGAAGCACCGGACGGCCGCCTACCTGCAGCATCGGCTTCGGCACGTCCGCCGTCGCCGGCCAGGCACGCACACCTCGGCCGCCGCACAGGATCACCGCTCGCACCCGGCGAGGATACGAAAGCCGTGGCTAGAGCAGCAGCCGGCGAGCCCGGATGCTGCCGGCGACAAGTGCGCCGAGTCCCACCAGGTCGGCGACCACGATCTGCGGCACACGCCATGCGATAGGCAAGCCGGGGCGCATCCGTGCCTCACGCGAGGACCGCCACCACCAGGGAAGGACGGCCGGCAGCGCGGCCAGCGCGCTGAGGTGTCCAAACGGCCCGCCGAGTATCACGGCGACGGTGGCCGCAACCAGGCCGAGGTCCGTTATCGCGGTTCGCTTCGACAGGAAGATCCGCGCGAACGTCCGCTGCCGCAGCTCCGGTACGAGTCGCACCAACAGCGGGAACCCGGAAAGCCGGCGCCGCTCCTCGAGGAAGTCGCGGAATGACCCCGGCATCACGCGGTGATGGACCACCGCGTCCGGCGCGAAGGTGAAGCCGCCTTGACGGGCAATGGCGGCGCCGAGGAGCACGTCCTCGCCGAAGGGTCGTCCCGACAGGAGTCGCTTCCCGCCGAACCCTCCCACCTCGACGATCGCCTCTCGCCTGGCCGCGAGGTTGGCGGTCTCGTAAAGACCGCTCGGACTCTGCACCTCGAGGGTGCGACCCCACGGCCCTTCCCCGCCACGAGGCTCGGGAATCGTGCGGCCCTGGACGATCGATGTGTCCGGCGTGAACGCCCGTGCCATCGATGACAACCACGTGGCGGTAGGCAGGCAGTCGTCATCGGTGAACGCGATGATGCTGCCGCGAGCTTTGGCGATGCAGGTGTTGCGCGGCACCGCCGGTCCGTCGTGAAACGGCAACCGCAACGCGCATAGGCGCAAGGGCGTGAGGGTGCACCGCTCGGTGAGCATCGTCCAGGTGTCGTCCTCAGAGCCGTTGTCGGCGACGATCACCTCGAAGTCACGGTGGTCCTGCGCCTCGAGGTCGTGGATCAGTCCAGCGAGCAGCTTCGCGCGGCCATGGGTCGAGACGACAACACTGATTGCCGGAGCTCGCCCTTTCCACCGCTTGCTTTGCACTGTCTCCTGCGGAATGGCCGTCTGCATCTCAGGCAAGGCCGGCCGCCGCGAGGTGAAGCGTTTCGAGCTCGCTGGCGAAGCGGTCGACGCGGTACGCCGCCCCAGTCGTCAGCCCTGCATTCACCAGTCGTCGCCGCAACCCGTCGTCCGACGAGAGGGCCCGGACAGCGGTCGCCACTGCAGCCGGGTCGTCGACCGGCACCTCGAGACAGTTCAGGTTGTCGGTGAGGAACTCGGCAGCTCCACCGCGCCGAATCGCGACGACTGGCACGGCCTGCGTCATCGCCTCCAGCGGCACCAGCCCGAACGGCTCGTCCCACCGCGACAAGAACAGCAGCGCGTCCGTTTCGGCGTACACGGCGGGGAGATCGTGGCGCTCGACGAACCCGTCGAAGCCGAGCCGGTCTGCCACCCCAAGCTCGCGAGCCATCGCGACCAGCTCCGTGCGGTGCTGACCATCGCCGGTCCCGACGATGCGAAGCGTGACCTCCTCAGGCAGATCGACGAGCGCCTGTACGGCGATGTCGAACCCTTTACGCGGCTCCACCCGACCGACCATCAGCAGCCGACCACGCCACGGCCGTTCACCTGGCCTGCGAGCCGGGAAATCGGCCGGGTCGGTCCCGAGCGGGACCACCTCCGATCGGCTGAACCGAATCGCCGCTTCGGCTTCGGCGCGCTGTCGCAGGTAATCGCTTGCAAACGCGACCGTCGCATCGGGTGGCAGCGTCGGCACACCAGTCGGCAGTCCTGTCATCCGCCGCGTGAGCGAGGCCAGCAGCTTCGGCCGGCGTGCCCACGCCGCGGTCCACGCGTCCACATGCGCCCCGTAGACGAGCCAGTCGTCCTCGATGACGACAACGATCGGCAGCGCGCGTTCGATGCACGTCGTCAGCAGCCCGACGGACATGCCACCCATCGCCCACACCGATACGACGTCGGGATTGAAGTCTTCGAGCACCTGGTTGAGTCGCCGCTGGTTCGCCCGCTCGATCCGGAAGCGCTCCCGCGGTTGCGGGCGGATGACGTGATGGTTGCGCCAGTACCACTCCAGGGCGCGGCACACGTCGGGCTCCGGCGGGTCGGTCGCCGGGTCGTGGAACGTCGTCGTGGTGGTGAGGACCAACACGTCGTGCCCGGCGTCGCGCCAGCGCGCGACGGTGTCATGACAAGAGAGCTCATAGCCGCCTACCGCGTGCGGCGGGTAGAGGTTGGTGAGAACGAGGACCTTCATGGCCCGGTGCCGTCGGCGGCTGCCTCGGGGCGCAGCCATGCCTGCTGCTGCTGCCGCAGCTGCTCAGCGCCAGCAGGGTCCCCGGATCGATGCGCCCGCCTGGCGTGCCACGCAGCACTCCCCGCGTTCGCGAGCCGCCAGAGGGCCGTGGCAAACCGGCTGTGGCGGCGCCGATAGACCGCCACGCTGTTGGTGATCCATGCCGCCGGTTGACGGGCCCCGAACTGCTGGGCACCGGACTGGTTGCCGATGTGGCGCACTACGGCGTCGGGGGTGAACCACACTTCCCACCCGGCGTCTCGCGCCCGCCAGCACCACTCGAGGTCCTCGGCGTACATGAACAGGGAGTCGTCGAGCAGCCCGATCTCGCCGAGTGCCTCCCTCCGGAGCAGCCAGGCGGCTCCCACCGCCCAGTCGACCCGCCGCTCCACGTCGTGTGGCCAGATGTTGCGGTCCCGGCGCAGCGCCGAGGCGAGGGTCACACCCAAGGACGGGAACGGCCAGGCCGACGGTTCGAGCCGACCGTCTGGACGCAGCAGCCTGGGGGCGACCGCCGCAGCGCGCGGATGGCGCTCGGCGCAGTCGATCAGCCGCGAGATCGCCCCGGCTTCGGGCCAGGCGTCGGAGTTCAGCAGCAGCACCCACGGCGCTTCCGAGCGGCGCAGGATCGTGTTCACGCCGCCGGCGAACCCGAGGTTGCGGTCGCCGGCCTCGAGGTCCACGTCGGGGTACGCCGTTGCGATCGCTTCGGCGGTGCCGTCGCTCGACGCGTTGTCCCGGACCAGCACACGAATCCCATCCGGCGCATCCGCCCGCAGGGCCCTGATCGTTTGGAGGGTGGTTTCCCGTGTGTTCCAGGTCACGATCGCCACGTCTACCCGGGGTTCGTGCACCACGTCCCTCCCGGCACCGCTGCCCGGCATGAGGCGCAGCGTAGGCGAGGCGGGAGCCTCGGCATCCATGCGACTCGGGGCGCCGACTATTCTCTATGCGGACATGACCGCGCCTCAGACGTACGAGCTCAGCTCGCAGCAGGCGCTCGAAGCCGAGTCGATCCACATCTTCCGTGAGGTCGCCGCGGAGTTCGAGCGCCCCGTATTGCTGTTCTCAGGCGGCAAGGACTCCGTGGTGATGCTGCATCTGGCAGCGAAGGCGTTCTGGCCGGCCCCGATCCCGTTCCCGGTGATGCACATCGACACCGGCCACAACTTTCCCGAGGTCCTCGACTTCCGCGACCGCACGGTCGAGCGGATGGGGCTGCGGCTGGTTGTCGGCAGCGTCGAGGAGTCGATCGCCAAGGGCCGGGTCAAGGAGCGGCCGGACGGCATCCGCAACCCGCTTCAGACGGTCACACTGCTCGAGTCGATCCAGGAGGGCGGGTACGACGCCGTCTTCGGTGGCGCCCGCCGCGACGAGGAGAAGGCCCGCGCGAAGGAACGGGTGTTCAGCTTCCGTGACGAGTTCGGCCAGTGGGATCCGAAGAACCAGCGGCCTGAGCTGTGGTCGCTCTACAACGGCCGGCACCACAAGGGCGAGCACATCCGGGTCTTCCCGCTGTCGAACTGGACCGAGCTCGACATCTGGAGCTACCTCGCAGCCGAGAACGTCGAGCTGCCGAGCATCTACTTCGCGCACGAGCGTGAGGTGTTCCAGCGCGACGGGATGTGGCTGCCGATCAGCGAGTTCACTTCACCGCGTGAGAGTGAAGAGGTCGTCACGCTCACCGTCCGGTATCGCACGGTCGGCGACATCCCCGTGACGGGCGCGGTCGAGTCCACCGCAGCGACGTACGACGACATCATCGCCGAGGTCGCCGCGACCCGGATCACTGAGCGTGGCGCGACCCGCGCCGACGACCGGCTGTCCGAGGCAGCGATGGAAGACCGCAAGCGCGAGGGGTACTTCTGATGGAGCTCCTGCGCTTTGCGACGGCGGGTTCCGTCGACGACGGCAAGTCGACGCTGATCGGCCGGCTGCTCTACGACACGAAGTCGATCTTCGAGGACCAGCTCGAGGCGGTTGAGCGCACGTCGCGCGACCGCGGTGACGAGCACGTCAACCTCGCGCTGCTGACCGACGGTCTTCGTGCAGAGCGCGAGCAGGGCATCACGATCGACGTCGCCTACCGGTACTTCGCGACCCCGAAGCGGTCGTTCATCATCGCCGACACGCCTGGCCACATTCAGTACACGCGCAACATGGTCACCGGCGCCTCGACTGCGAGCCTCGCGCTCGTCCTCGTCGACGCCCGCAACGGCATCGTCGAGCAGTCGCGTCGGCACGCGTTCATCACGTCGCTGCTACGCGTGCCGCATCTCGTGGTCTGCATCAACAAGATGGACCTCGTCGACTACGACGAGAACGTCTTCAACCGCATCAAGGACGAGTTCCGCGCATTCGCCACGAAGCTCGACGTCGGCGACCTGTCGTTCATCCCGATCAGCGCGCTGCACGGCGACAACGTCGTACACCGCTCGCAGAACATGCCTTGGTACGACGGGACGTCGCTGCTGCACCACCTCGAGAACGTGCACATCGCCAGCGACCGCAATCTTCAGGACGTCCGGTTCCCGGTGCAGTACGTCATCCGCCCGCAGTCGACCGCGCATCACGACTACCGCGGCTATGCGGGCACGGTGGCGGGCGGTGTGCTGAAGCCGGGCGACGAAGTCATCGTCCTGCCGAGCGGCCTCAAGTCGACGATCGCCGGCATCGACACCGCGGACGGAGAGGTCACCGAGGCCTACGCCCCGATGGCGGTCACCGTCCGGCTCACTGACGACGTCGATGTCTCGCGTGGCGACATGATCTGCCGGCCGCACAACCAGCCCAAGGTCAGCCAGGACATCGAGGCCATGGTCTGCTGGCTGTCGGACGAGCCGTTGCGCGACCGTGGCATGTACGCGATCAAGCACACCACCCGCTCCGCGCGCTGCCAGGTCCGCGGGCTCGAGTACCGCATGGACGTCAACACGCTGCACCGTGACGAGGCGGCTGACTCGCTGTCCTTGAACGAGATCGGTCGCGTCACGTTGCGCACCACCGTGCCGTTGTTCGTCGACGAGTACCGCCGCAACCGGACGACGGGCTCGTTCCTGCTGATCGACGAGTCCACCGGCGCCACCGTCGGCGCCGGCATGGTTCTCTGATCTCGTGACTGACTCGCGTACTGACAGTGAGCTCGCGCGTGATCTGGCGACGAGTGCCGGTCAGCTGCTGCTGAAGCTGCGCGCGGACAAGGGCTTCAGCGACCCATGGAAGCTCCGCGACGCCGGCGACCACGACTCCAACGTGCTGCTCCTCGAGCTGCTCGCCGAGGCGCGGCCGGACGACGTCGTACTTTCCGAGGAGTCCGCGGACGACGCCCGGCGGCACGACGCCGACCGGCTTTGGATCATCGACCCGCTCGACGGCACCACCGAGTACGGCGAGCCCGACCGCACCGACTGGGCCGTGCACGTGGCGCTGTGGCAGCGCGGTCGCGGGCTGACCGATGGCGCGGTCGCGTTGCCCGCGCGCGGTATGACGCTGTCGACCGCTGATGCGCTGCCGGAGCGGGGCGACCCCACCAGCCACCCGCGGCTCGCAGTGAGCCGTACTCGCCGCCCACCGTGGGTCGTCGACGTGGCGGAGAAGGTGTCCGGTCAGCTGGTCCCGATCGGCAGCGCCGGGATGAAGGCAATGTCGATCGTGCTCGGCGAGACCGACGCCTACCTGCACAGCGGTCGCATGAAGGAGTGGGACTCCGCGGCTCCGGTCGTGGTAGCCGCCGCAGCGGGTCTGCACGTCAGCCAGCTCGACGGGTCGGAGCTCGAGTTCAACAAGCCGTCTCGTCTCACCGAGCAGTTGCTCATCTGCCACCCGTCGCTGACCGACGCGCTGGTTGCGGCGTCAGCGAACGCACCCGTCTAGGCCACGCCTCGCGGATGCGATCCAAGCCGGCCGCAATCGCGCTCGTTGGAGCGGTTGCCGCGGCGTGCAGCAGCAGCTCGAGCGCTTCGGGTCCAACTCCCACGAGCTCGCGTCTGCTCCAGCACCGGCCTTCACGCAGCTGGGAACACTCGCGCTCAGCCACGTGATCCAGGTTCGCTCCCTGCGGAGTCATCAATGTCCGGCACCGGCGGCGGCCTTCTCCGACGCCGAGTCCGGCGACGCCGTCTCGTGCGACCCGCGAGCCCGTGAGGTGTACCTGCTAGGCCCACCGATCGTTGACGAGCGCGACGTCGATGCGACGACGGTGAGCCATGTGGGTGCTGGAGGCGGCTGGTCCGTGTTCCTTCAGCTCACGCCGAACGGAGCCGAGTCGTTGTCCAATGACACCGGCGAGGGCGATGTCGAGGTCGTCTACAACGGCGTGGTCATCGAGGGATTCCCGAGCGCGAGCGAGATCCATGGCGGGCTGGTGCAGGTCAGCGGACTGACCAAGCACAAGGCGAGGCGGATCGCGGTAGCTCTCAACCCCTCCTGACCTCGAAGTAGCACATGAAGTCGTAGGTGTTGCGCCCGTTCACGCCCTCTGTCCGGTTCCACCCGGGCAACATGTGCTACTTCGAGTTAGGCCGCGGCGAGGTGATCGGCAACGAGACCCACGACGTACGTCGGGTCGTTCACGACGTCCTGCCAGGTGACGACCACCACCCGCCAGCCCGCCCGGTTCAGGGCGCTCCACCGACGGCGGTCGCGGTGGAACGCGTCTCGGCTCGAGTGATGCTCGAATCCGTCACACTCGAGGACGAGCCTGGCCTCCGGCCACGCGAAGTCGACGCGACCGATCCAGGTCCCGTCGTGATCGCGGATCGTGTACTGCGTCAGCGGCACCCGCAGTCCCGACCTGATCAACAGCAGGCGGGTCAGCGTCTCGAACACCGAGGCGGAGCCGGGATCAGCCAGATTTGCCACCTTCATGGCGAGGGCTCGGCGTGGGCCGGCCAAGGTGAACGCGTACGCGCGTAGGGAGCTCATGGTGGTGAGCCGGCTGCGCAGGTAGCCGTCGGCGATACAGACGGCCCCTTCGAGGGGGCTCGAACGCGCGACGTCCGCGATCGTCCGGTTGGGCCCGGTCACTCGGACCCCGCGGATCGTCCGGATGTCTGACGCTGAGATGTGAGCGCGATGAATGCGTACGCCGGGAGCCGAGTCAGCCCGGCGCCCGCGGTTGCTCGGTGCGGTGACGTGCAGACGGTCAACCGCGGCCATCAGGTCGACGCCGGACCAGGCCGCGGCGGACTCATGGCTGAGAACGACGCGCATTGACTTGGTCACCCCTCGGGGGTCTGGTATCCCGATCGGCGTACCGGTCGTATAGAAGCCACGCCACAGGCGCGTGAGGACGCCGAGCGCGACCAACTCGGTGATTCCGGGGCCGTCGATGCCGGTGGCCAGGATCTCGTTGCGATGGATGACCCGATTCGGCGTGAACACGGTCGCCGCGTCGACAGGTGAGCGCCGTCACTGCGGCCGATCAGAACGATCGGTGGACGACGACCGCGACGACCACGCTGTGGATTTCCTCGAAGTAGCACATGTTGGGCGCGCGGAACCGGACAACCGACGCAGGGCGGTACGGCGGGAACGAGTTGATGTGCTACTTCGAGTTAGGGGGCGGCCTTTTCCTCGGCTGTTTCTTCGAGGTGGGCGCCGCCGGGTTCGGCTCGGCGTGAGCGGGCCCGGAACCGCTTCTCCACCTGGTAGTAGGACAGCGACGCCAGGCCGAACGCGACCGCCAACACGGCGATGACGCGAAGCGCGAGCGGCCAGGAGCGGGTGTGCCCGCCGACCTCACTGACCGCGAAGACGCTCCACAGGTAGAGCGAGTAGGAGATCACACCGACCCACACGATCGGCCGGCTGGCGAGGACCCGGTCGAACCACCACGTCTTGTAGCGAGGCGCGATCATCAGCCCGGTCGACAGTGCCGTCAGCAGCAGGCCCCACTGGTAGACCCACGGCGACAGGTAGTTCGCGTGAACCGTCGCAACGATCAGAAACACGACACCGGCGCTGCGTACGAGGTTGGGGATCCGCTGCGAGGCCGGCAACAGTGCGACCGCGCAGCCGGTGAGCATGTCCTGGAACCGCAGGACACCGAGGTGGTAGTTCAACACGACGTCGTGGTTGTGGTGAAACAGCCAGATGCGGCCGAGCGAGCAGACTGCGACGCCAGCCAGCGCCAGGCACCCGATGACCCGTCTGGGCACACGCAGCACCAGCAGAGCGAACAGTGCGATCGACCAGGCGAAGTAGAACTCCCACTCGACGACGAGCGTCCACACCTGCGAGAGCCCGAATGGAAAGCCGGGTACGTCGGGCTTGCCGTAGAGCGTGTAGGTCAGCACCCGGACCAGGCCGTGCGCCTGTGCCTTCCCGGCGCTGTGGGCGATCTCGTACCAGGCGAGAGCGATCGCGATGAACGCGAACAACGCCGGCAGCAACCGCCGCGCCCGGCGGCGGTAGAAGCCGACCAGATCGACTCGGCCGTACTTCTCCGCGTCGGCTACCAGGATGTCGGTGATCAGCATCCCGGACAGCACGAAGAACAGGTCGACCGACAGAAAGCCGCCGCGTCCGACGTGTCGAAGCCATGGCACGAGAAAGGTGAGGTGGTACAGCAGGATGAACAGGACCGCGAGTGCTCGGACACCGTCGAGCTCGGGGCGGTAGCCCAGTCGTGCGGCGGGCGCGCGGGTTGCGGCTGGGTCGGTCACTGCGTCGCAGGCTCGGGCAGCACCGGATCCGTTTCGGCGCCGGCGGCTCGGCGGGAGGGCAACCGGAAGCGGCGCTCGACGAGGTAGTACGACGGAATCGCCAGCGCGAAGGACCCGACAACAGACACCAGCGCGCGAACCGGTGTCGACCACGACTTGCCGTGCACGCTGACCTCGGCAACCAGGGTGCCGCTCCACAGGTACAGCGAGTACGACAGCTTGCCCATCCAGACCATCGGCGGGCTCCCCAACACCCGATCCATGAACCAAGGGGACTGTCGCGGCTGGACGACCGTCGCTGCCGCGACGGCGATGGCGAGCATCCCGCCGACGTACAGCCATTCGTCGGAGAACCGTGCCTGACCGATTGCGTACAGCAGGAACGCGATCCCGACGGTCCGCAGCCAGTTCGGAACTCGTGGCCATCCGCCGAACAGGCCGAGCGCGCACCCTGCGAGCAGCTCGTCGAAGCGCAGCCACCCGGAGTAGTAGCTGAAGTTCCAGTTGTGGGCGCCGGCCAGGTAGATGCTCAGCCGCAACAACGTCATCGCGATCGCGGCCGCCGCGGTCCACAGTCCGATCCGCCGGCGATCGACGCCACGGCGCAGCGCAAGGATCAGCGCGATCGGCCAGAAGATGTAGAACTCCCACTCGACGACGAGGGTCCAGATCTGCGAGACCCCGACCCGGTCGAGGGAGATGGTCTGGTGGCCGAAGTTCACTTCGGTGAAGACCGACCCGTAAACCTTCAGCGTCGTAAGGCCGGCGTGACGATCGAGCTGGAAGTAGATCGGCGCGAGTACGAGGAACGTGATCAGCGCCGGCAGCAGTCGCCGGGCGCGACGCCGGTAGAAGTCGCGCAGCTGTGCGCGGTTCGTCTCGAGGTGGTCGTTGACGATCAGCTCGGTGATCAGCATCCCCGACAGCACGAAGAAGATGTCGACGCCGAGAAAGCCCCCGCCGAGGTACGGGCGCAGCGCAGGTGCGACGAACGAGGCGTGGAAACCGAGGACTGCAAGGACGGCGATGGCGCGTACGCCGTCGATCTCCGGCCGGTATTTCAACCGCCCGGGCGTCGTCACCCAGTCACTTTAGAGGCGATCAGGGCGACCGCCTCGGCAACTGAGACAGCTGTCGTGTCGATCACCAGCTCGGCATCCGTCGGCTCTTCATACGGGTCGTCGATGCCGGTGAAGCCCTTGATCTCGCCGGCCCGCGCCTTCGCATACAGGCCCTTTACGTCGCGTCGCTCGCACTCCTCGAGGGGCGTCGAGATCCAGACCAGCAGAAAGCCGCCCGGGCCCGCGGCGGCTTCGACGAGTCCACGCACCCACTTGCGGGTCTCGTCGTAGGGCGCGATCGGTGCGCACACCGCGACGCCGCCGTGTTTCGTCACCTCGGCTGCGACCCAGCCGATCCGGCGAATGTTGATGTCGCGGTCCTCGCGCGAGAAGCCGAGACCGCGGGAGAGATGAGTGCGTACGACGTCGCCGTCGAGCAGGGTGACGGTGCGCTCCTCGGCGAGCTGCTCGACCAGCGCGCGCGCGATCGTCGACTTGCCCGACCCGGAGAAGCCGGTGAGGAACACCGTCCGACCGGTGCCACCTGGTTGTGGTGCTGTGGGGACGTCAAGGACCGGCCCGCTGGAGTACACGGTCGCGATCTCACGTCGGCGTGCCGCAGCCTCTGCCGGCGGGACCGGGATCTCCACCACGCTGTCCGCACTCGCAGCCCACGCCGCGGCCCAGGCCCGGTGACGCGAGTCGTCGGACCGGACGCCGCCGGCCGGCAGCAGCAACAGCACCCCCGGGGGCATCGGACGCTGGGGAAGCTCTCCGTCGACCGCGACGGCCACGGGCGCGTTGTGGTGCGCGGGGTCAGGCCGGGACCATCGCGGCTCGCGCAGCGTGACGATCTGCCCCGCCTCGCGGCGCGCAACGGGGGTGCCTTCCTCGTCGAGCAGGTCGTCGCCGTCGACGCCTGGGAGAGCGTCGGCGGGGAGCAGCCCGAGCTGCACCTGGTCGAGCCGCGCCAGCCCAGCGAGGTCGAGAGTCACGGCTGCCACGCGAGACAAAGTAGTAGCAACCCGTGGTTAAGGGGGTGGCTGGCAGACTGGCCGACGTGGACTTCTCACTCACCGACGAGCAGAAGGCTTTCCGGGCCAGCGTGTACGACTGGGCGGTCGCCACGGTGGCACCGGCAGCGCCGGATCGTGACAAGGAAGGGCGCTGGGACGACCAGGTCTGGAAGTCGCTCGGCGCGCAGGGCCTTGCGGGCCTTCCCATTGGCGAGCAGTACGGCGGCGCGGGCGCGTCGATCATGGACTGCGTCATTGCCAATGAGGCGATCGCCGAAGGTGGCCACGACGGCGGGTTCAACCTGTCGCTCGGCGCGCACTGGGTGATCGGCGCGGTGCCGATCTGGCTCCACGGCACGGAAGAGCAGAAGCAGCGCTGGCTGCCGGGGTTGTGCGACGGCTCGATGGTCGGAGCCTGGGCGTCGACCGAGCCTGAGGCGGGCTCGGACGCGGCCGGCTTGCAGTCGCGCGCGGTGCGCGACGGCGACGACTGGGTCATCAACGGCAACAAGATCTTCATCACGAATGGTCCGATCGCCGGCGTCTGCAACGTGCTCGCCAAGACCAGCGAGAAGGGCGCGACGGCGTTCATCGTCGACACCACGAACCCCGGGTTCCAGGTCGGCAAGGAGCTCGACAAGATGGGCTGCCGGTCCTCGCCCACCGCCGAGATCGCCCTCGTCGACTGCCGGGTGCCAGGTGACGCGGTGCTCGGCGAGGTCGACAAGGCGTTGTGGAGCGTCGCGTTCGAGTGCTTCGACTGGGAGCGCACGGTCATGATCGCCAGCGGCGTCGGCGGTATGACGAGCACCCTCAACACCTGCATCCAGTACGCCAAAGACCGCAAGCAGTTCGGCAAGCCGATCGCGTCGTTCCAGGCAGTGGCACACAAGCTCGCCGAGATGAAGATCCGGCTCGAGGCATGTCGCACGGCGGTCTACCGCGCGGCATACCTCAAGCAGGCCGGCGTCGAGCACCAGATGGAGGCCTCGATCGCGAAGTACCTCGTCGGGGAGTACGCCGTTGCCAACGCACTCGACGCGATCCAGATCCACGGCGGCTACGGCTACCTGCGCGACTTCGGCGTCGAGCGCGCACTGCGTGACGCGAAGCTCGGTTCGATCGGCGGCGGTACGTCGGAGATCCAGAAGCTGATCATCAGCCGCCTGTTGTTGGGCGACATCTGACCTTGACCGACAACCACGCCGAGCGTCCGGCAGACGACCTGCCGGACGTCGTGCTGCCGCTGGCCTTCCTGATCGGGACGTGGCGGGGCGAGGGTCAGGGTGCGGTGCCGGGCGGCGCTGCCCCGGACTTCCCGTATCTGGAAGAGCTCACGATCCGCAACGACGACGGCCTGCCGTGGCTCACCTACGCGACGAAAGCCATCCATTCGATCGAGCGGCACATCGTGCTGCACGTCGAGCACGGCTGGATCCGGCCGCAGCCGGCGGCCGACGACGGCACGGTCTCGGTGGAGATGGTGCTCGCCCAGCCGACCGGCGTGGTCGAGGTGCTTGTCGGTGCGCTGGTCGAAGGTCCGTCCGGCCCGCACGTCGAACTTGTCAGCGATGTCATCGCGCGGACGCCCACCGCGACCGAGGTCTCGGCGGACAAGAGGCTGTACGCCGTGCGTGGCGGCAAGCTGATGTACGCGATCGACTTGGCGACTGGTGAGGCCGGCCTGGTTCCGCATCTCGCGGCCGCCCTCGACCCCGTCATCCCGTGACATCACCCGGCGAGCGGAGACTTCGTCGGGAACAGGCGAAGTACCTCCGCGAGACCGAGGAGCTTCGGGAGAAGGCGGGCATCGGCCGTCGAGGCCGCCGGCGTCGACGCACGCGGACTCGCAAGGCGAAGCTGAACCGCGGACTCGCCGTGGCCTTCGAGCTGAGTGTGGTCGTGATCGTGATCGTGATCGCGGCGGGCCTCTGGATCCTGGCGCGTGCGGTCTCCGCAACCGGACACCTTGCCGATGCCCGCACCGACATCCAGCGGGTTCGCGCGGATCTGCTCGCCGGCCGAGACGCGACGGCTGACATGCGGGCCGCGCAGCGCGCCGCTGCTGCCGCGAACGGCGCGACCCACGACTTCGTGTGGTCGTCGGCGTCATGGTTGCCGCCGATCAAGACGGTGCGTGGCATCACCTCGGCGATCGACGACCTCGGCCAGCATGCGCTGCCCGATTTCGTCTCGGTCGCGCCCAGCCTGCGGCCGGACGTGCTCCGGATCCGGCACAACAAGGTTGCCCTCCAGCCGCTGATCGCCGCGGCGCCCGCGATGGAGCGTGCCGCTGCCGCCGCCTCACTGGCGCGGTCGCAGGTGGCCAACCTGCCCGGTGGGTGGATCGGATTGGTGTCGAGCGCGCGACAAAAGGTGCTGACTCAGCTGACTTCGCTTGCCGGCACCGTCGATGACATCAGCCGAGTCGCATCGGCGGGTCCGACGATGCTCGGGTTGCACGGTGAACGCCGGTACTTCGTCGGCATCCAGAACAACGCTGAGGCACGAGCAACCGGCGGCCTGGTCGCGGCGTACGCGGTCGTCACTGCCAACCACGGCACCATTCGCGTGGTCGAGCACGGGAACGACAGCAAGCTGCAGTCGTTCACGTCGCCGACGCCGGTGGTCAGGATGTCCGACGAGTACCTCGCCGAGTATGGCAACTACAAGCCCGCCCAGACCTGGATCACGAGCAACGTCTCGCCGAACTTCCCGGACGCGGGCACCATCTGGGCTCACCTGTGGGAGGCCGAAACCGGACAGCACGTCGATGGCGTGTTCGGAGTGGACCCGGTGGGTCTCGCCGAGCTGCTCGGATCAGTCGGGACCGTGACTGTGCCCGGCTACCAGGGTGTCTTCGACAGCGCGAACCTCGCGACCTTCATCGAGTCGACCGAGTACGCGGAGTTCCCCGGCCTGAACAACCCGTTTCGCAAGAACTTCCTCGGCGACGTCGGAACAGCGGTGATCAACAAGCTGCTTTCCGGCGCTGGCAGTGCGCAGACGATGACGCACGCCCTCGGCCGGGCGGCGGGGGAAGGGCACCTCGAGCTCTGGTCGAGTCAGCCCGTGGAACAGCGTCACATCAGTGGTACGGCGATCGCCGGTGAGCTCTCGCCGACGACCGGCCCGTACGCCGCCGTCTCGGTCAACAACGGCTTTGCCTCGAAGCTGGACTACTACCTCGACCGCAAGCTGGTCTACGAAGCCGGCGGCTGCTCGTCGTCGCGGCGGTCATCGACGATCTCGGTCACCTTGACGAACAACGCTCCGCGCCACGGGCTGCCGGCATACGTGCGGATCAAGCGACTGCCTACCGACGCCGCCCCGACGATCGAGCGAGTCCCGAACAACAAGCTGTTCGTCTTCATCCACGGGACAGCGGGGGCATCGCTGCTGCGCGCGACCCTCGACGGCAGGGTGATCCCGGTCGGCGCCAACCTCGAGCAGGGCCACCCGGTCTTCATGGTTCCTGTGCTGCTCAGGCCGGGCGTGCCGCGGACCATCACGCTGAACCTGTCCGAGCCAACGTCGGCGGGTGACGCGATGACGCGAGTCCAGCCGCTGGCTCGGCCGCAGGCGACCAGCTTCGACGTACCGCGATGCGGCTAAGCCCCGACACGAAGTCTGCCGAGAGTCGATTGTGCTTGCGTCAGTCATCGGTGGGTTTGCGCTGGCGGTGTCGATCGTTGCGAACGGCTCCGGTGCGGGCGCCTCACCCGGCCTTCCGACCTCGACCGTCGCCACCTTCGGCGACCACACGGCGCACTATTGCGTCTCGGGCTACGCAGCCAACGCCCCGGTCGCGGTCCACAACGACAAGACCGGTGACGACGCCTCGATCCGTACCAACAACCGCGGCTCGGGCTGCACAGACGTGAAGGTTGCGGTCGAGTGCGGTCAGCAGGTGGTGCAGTCGATCGTCGCGTCGGGGGTCGCGGCCGACGGAAACCCCGGTACGTCGACGGCCGAGGCGACGGTGCCGGGCAACCTGGCGCCCTGCGACAGCTCCGACGGCTCCATCGCGGCAGGCCCGGGATCCAGCTCGCCGAGCCGTATCGCTCAGGTGAGCATCGCGATCGGTGGTGCCGGCGGGCTGGCACTTGTCGCGTTCGTCGTGATCTTGGTTCGACGCCGGCGGTCCACTGCGACAGGCTGAGCCGGATTTCGTACCCAATTGGGGGGCATGCGCAGATTGGCTGAGCGTGCGACACTAGATCTGATTCATCGCACCACCGGACGGAGAGACGCCTTGGGGGCAACCCTGCGGCGCGCGTTGCGCGTGCTGCTTCTCGTCACGATGCTCGGCGCTGTCGGATCCCTCGTCGGGGTTTCCGCCGCCGGGGCGTCCGTGCGGATACCTGCCGCCGGAAGTGCGACCCCGCCGGTTCCGACGTCGACGATCTCCCCCGACCCGGGCGGCACCACCGTCACCTATTGCGTCGACAACTATCTGGGCAACAGCAGCGTGTCGGTCGCGAACAACGCCAACGGCGCGGCCGGAACGATTCAAACGGACTCGGCCGGTCACGGCTGCACCCACATGCCGGTCAAGACCGACTGCAGCCAGCCGGTGAGCAACACGATCGTGGCCAGTGGCCTTGACCAGGCGAACAAGCCGGCTACCTCGCAGGCCACCTACAACGCGCCTCCGACCTGCCCGACGAGCACGCCGACTGCGACTGCGACTGCGACCGCCACCGCGACCGCGACGTCGACGTCGACCTCGACGTCGAACCCCTCATCGACCGCCACGCCGAGCTCGTCGCCGACGGAGTGCGACTCAAGCCATGCCGAGCTGACCGTCACGGTCGTCCCGCAAGGCCATCGAATCAGCGGCACCGCCTGCGGTTTCCTGCCGGGCGAGTCGATCGACGCGTTCGCCCATTCGCAGCCGACCTACCTCGGCACCCGCACCGCTGCGGATGACGGCACGGTCGGTGGCTCGTTCACGCTGCCGATGAGCGTCAAGCCCGGCGAGCACACCTTCCTCTTCGTCGGTCGTACCTCGGGGAACCAGGCGACGGCGAGCTTCCGGGTCACCAAGACGGTCACCGGCAACGGTGGCGGCGTCATCCCGGGGGGCGGCGGCAACGGCGGCCCGGGCAGTGGCAGCGTCGGCAGCGGCAGCGGGACGGGTGGCAACGGGCTTGCCTTCACCGGAGCCAACGTCGTCGCGTTGATCGTGGCCGCGCTGATGCTGCTCGGCGTCGGGACGATGCTCGTGGTCACGGTGCGCCGGCGCCGTACGGCGTCCGCTCTCGCCTGACGCCGCGGCTCCGGCGGTTTATCGTCGCTTAGGAGATCGGCTGCGCGACGTCCGTCGTGACCCGCCGCTGCTGTGGCAGCTTGAGCTGTGACGCGGCGGGAGCGGGATAGGCCGCCAGCTCGCGGTCAGCGGCCAGCAGGATCTCCACGCAGCGTGGTGGTTGCGGGCTAGCGAAGAGGTAGCCCTGACCAAGGTCGCAGCCGAGCTCGGCGAGCGCGCGCTGCTGGATCGAGTCCTCGACGCCCTCTGCGATCACTGTCCGTCGCAACGCGTGCGCCAGGTCGGTGATCGAGGCGACGATCGAGGCGTCGGCACCCTCGTGGGCGATGCCCGCGACGAACGACCGGTCGATCTTGACGACGTCGACCGGCAGCTCCTTGAGGTGGCTGAGGGAGGAGTAGCCGGTGCCGAAGTCGTCGATCGCGACGCGGATCCCCTCGTCGTGGAGCGCATGCAGCGTGACGGCGGCGAGCGCGGTGTCGGCGATCGGTGCGGTCTCGGTGATCTCGAGCCCGAGCTGGGTCGGTGCGACGTCGTGCTCGTCGAGCGCGGTCAGGATGCGGTGGTGCAGATCCGCGGCGGCGAGCTCGCACGCGGACAGGTTCAGCCAGATCGGCAGAGGCGCCCCGTCCCACCGCGAGCGCGACCATTCAGCCGCCTGCGCGAGGGCCGTATCGAGCACGATCTCACTCAGCTCGGCCACTTGCCCGGCCCGCTCGGCGAGCGGGACGAAGAGCGGCGGGAGCACCGTGCCGTGGACCGGGTGGTGCCACCGGACGAGTGCCTCTACGGCGGCGATGTGGCCGGTGCGCAGGTCGACCTCGGGCTGATAGACGAGGTCGAGCTCGCGGGCTCGGATCGCCCGTTGCAGGTCACGCACCGTGATCGGCGCCACCGCTACCTCGCCGAGTGAAGCGCCGCCATAGTTGGCGACTGCAAGGGACCGTACGGCGCGAACTCGCGCGATCCGAGCCGACCGGCCGGAAATGGCCCGCAGATGACCCGCGTGGGGCACTCGGACGGTCCTCAGGGGCCAGACGATTGGCCTGGTAGGTCCGATTAAGCCTTTTGGCGGAACCTGCCGAGAGAACTGGGTAACAGATGTTGCAGGTGGTGAAGGCGCTGAGGGGAGTCGAAACCGTGGGCCGGTCGGCGATTGCGCTCTCGCGCGCCATCGTGACGGCAGCTGCTGCCTGCGTTGCGCTCGCGGCAACCTCGCTTCCGGCCGTCGCCGATCCCAGCGACCCGCCCACGCAGGGAACGGCACCGGCACCGACCGTCACGAGCTGCGCGACCCTGGACGTCGGAACGACCGGTGCTGCCGTGAGCACGATCCAGACTTTGGTGGGGGCCGACCCGGACGGCGACTTCGGCCCGCAGACCTCGGCCGCGCTGAAGACCTGGCAGAACAGCCAGGGCATCCCTGCGACCGGTGTCGTGGACAACGCAACCTGGGCGGTGATGCCTGCGGCGACTGCTGCGGCCGCGTGCGCTCAGAAGATCGGTGGTACTGGCTTCACGGTGAGTTGTGCGGTGTTGTCGCAGGACGACACCGGACCGGCCGTCGCCGTGCTCGAAACCGCCCTCGACCAGCCGGTGGACGGTCAGTTCAGCCCCGACACGGCGAAGGCGTTGAGCGCCGCCCAGCAAGCCGCCGGTCTTCCCGTCACGGCGCGCACGAGCCGCAAGACCTGGAAGGCACTGAAGCTCACCGGGACGCCGGTGTGCACGCCGGGAAGTACCACTCCTGCGCTACCGAAGGACTGGGACGAGCAGCAGAAGGTGCGCAAGCAGGTCGCACAGCTGGCAGCCGATCTGCTCCAGCAGCCCGGCGCCACCACCAGCAAGATCGCGCTGAAGGCGGTCCGGTTCGAGAAGCGGCAGATCGGCAAGCCCTACGTCTACGGGGCCGCCGGACCCGATTCCTATGACTGCTCAGGGCTGCAGATGAGGTCCTACCTGCATGCCGGACTCACCCTGCCGCGGGTCGCGGCGGACCAGTACGCCGGGTCCGGTCCGACCGTCCCGCTCGACCAGGCTCAGGCCGGCGACCTCCTGTTCTTCGCGAGCGACGTGCTCCAGCCGAGCTCGATCTATCACGTCGCGATGTACATCGGTGGCGGCGAGGTGCTCGATGCGCCGCACACCGGTGCGAACGTCGGCACCCAGAAGCTCTGGACCACCGATCTGCTGCCGGTGGTGGTGCGGCCGGTAGCGGGCCTGACGCTGCCGCTGCAGTCTGGTGCGACCGGATGGTCCGTGACGCAGCTGCAGCAGATGCTCAACCGTCACGGCGCGAGGCTTCCCGTCGATGGTGGCTACGGTCCGGATACCCAGGCGGCGGTTCAGGCCTGGCAGCAGGCGCACGACCTCGCCGCGACAGGCGTCGTACGGCTGAAGACCTGGCTGTCCCTGAGCCATAAGCACTGAGCCCGAACAAGAACCGAGCCCGAACAAGAAAAAACGTCCCCGGGCCTTGCCGCCGTCGCACTGCGGCGAGGCGGGCCGGCTGGACTGGGCCGGCGGCCCGGGGACGCGATGACTGCCGGTCTTCGCCGTACGCCGTCTCCCGTAGGGTCGGGCGCCGAGTGTCACAGGCGAGTCAGACGGCGACTAGCGGACAGTCACCTCACGAGTCCGACGTCTACACAATGGTCTGGACCACCTCCCTTCCCGTGTGGCCTAACGGTAACGCGGAGGGCGGTGCCGACGCCGAACATTTATCCGAGGGCTGGTCGCACTTCGGCGTGGAGACGTGAACGAGGCGATCACGGATGGTTTGCTGCGAGCGCTCATGACCAACCTGCGGATGATGACGGCGAACATCGGCCTCGCCGCGCTCGTTGTGCTCGACGTGCCGTTGACGATCGCCGCTATTCACCATGGCCGGGGACCGGACGTCTCACCCACCGTCGCCGCATCATCGGCGCTGTCGTCGAGCCCGACCCCGGCTAGCTCGGGTGCGGCTGCCCCCAGTTCCGGCTTCAGGCGGTCTGCTCTGCTGCTGAGCTTCAGCAGCAAGACGGCGGGTTGGCGGGCCCGGCTCGGCTGCCATCGTTCTTCCCACCTCGCCGCGACGACCGATGGCGGCCGTCACTGGAGTCGGATCACCTCCCCCGCGCGGCACGTGCTTCGGCTCAACCAGTCGAGCGCCACCTCCGGCTGGCTGATCGGAGCGAACGCCTCGTGCGTGCCGGCGTTCTTCTCCACCTCTGATGGTGGCCGGACCTGGCTCACCGCCACCGGATTGGGCCAGGCGTGGGTGGTCCTCGGCCGACGCTTGCGAATCCCGAGCGGACAGCTGGTCGATCCTTGTCGCAAGCCGGAGCGGCTGGTCGGCGTGACGGTCGCAGACGTCCGTACGGCGCTGGCCGACTGTGGTTCCGGCTTGCGGGTGACCAGCGACGGCGGAACCACCTGGCGACGCGCAGGTCGGTTTGACGGCACCGGGCAGCTGGCGGCGGTGGCCCTTGAGCCGGCCGGCGGCGGCCGAGGCGTTGCCTTGCTGACCGGTGCGGCGGGGTGCGCCGGGCTGGCGGTCGAGCGCACAAACGATGCCGGCAAGCGCTGGCACGGCGGACCCTGCATCTCCGGGCTGGGGACGCCAGCGGCTGTTGCCCTCGCCCCAGACGGGAGCGGGTACGCTGCCAGTGGAGCGAAGTCGGCGGTCACCGTCGATGGCGGCACGACCTGGGCTTCGGGGTAGCCGCGCGAGAGTCACCTCGGCGGGCTTGTGGCTCCGGCCGAATCGGGTACGATACCCAGGGGTCCAGACATTTAAACCGAACGGGGAACAGTCTAATGCCGAAGATTCGTCCAAACGTGCCAACGGTGGCCGTCGCCGCGCTAATTCCGGTGAGCGTTGCCGTTTACGCTGCGACGACAGCTTCGGCGACGCCGACGCACGTCGTTGACCACCCGGCGGCTGTCGTTCGGGCGCACCTCGCGCTCCCGAACGCGTACCCGCCGCCGCCGCCGCCGACCTCGGCAGCGCCGACCCCGACGGCCACTGCGACGTCGACCGCCACGGCCACGGCCACGGCCACGGCTACGTCGACCACCACGGCGACCACGACGACTTCCACGTCGCCGACGGCCACCGCAACGGCGACCGCCACGGAGACCTCGACCACGCCGCCGGTGGAGACGCCGCCGGTCCACGTGCACAAGACCCACCCAGGTGGGCACCCTCCGGTCAAGGTGCACAAGCACGCCTTCGACAAGGGCGGGATCGTCACGATCGTCGTTCATGGCCCGCACGGCTTCACGCTGTCGTTCACGCGGCACGTGGGTCCGAAGGGTGGCGTCCACACGCACATCCACCTGCCGAAGGGCGCCCCGAAGGGTCACTACCGGGTCGTTGTCCGCGGCGAGCACAACGGACACCCGGTGCTCGGTAGCGGCGACTTCAAGGTGAAGAAGAAGAAGTCGTAGCGCTCATCGCGAAACAGCCTCGTTAGTGTGGGGGCCGGTCACCGAACAGGTGCCGGCCCCCACACTTGTTTCGAGGTGACGACCTTTGACGCTGCCCGGCGCTGACGGCGCGCAGCCTCCGCAGTCACAGGCAGAGCCGGCGAAACGGGCTGGTCGACTGAGTCGCGCGGCGGGGCTCTGGCTGTTTGTGATCGCAGCGATCGCGGCGGGGGCGATCTGGATCGTGGTCACTGGGTGGCAGGCTCGCGGCGATCTCGCGGCGCTCCGGCAGGACGTTTCACACCTTCGGGCCGACCTGGTCGCCGGCCGGACGGATGCGGCTTCGCGTGACCTGGCCGCGGCGCAGGCCCACGCCGCTGCCGCCCATGCCCGCACGACCGGGCCCGCCTGGTGGGTCGGCGCGCAGGTACCGGGGCTGCGCGCTCCGTTGGGCACGATTCGGGAAATCGCCGACACAGGTGACTCGCTGGCCAGCGATGCGCTTCCTGATGTCGTCGCCGGGGGCGTGGCGCTGGACCCCCGTCAGCTTCGGACCGGTCCCGATCGGATCGACCTGGATCGGCTGCAGCAGGCGGCGCCGCCGCTGCAACGAGCGCTCCCGATTGTGACTGATGCGCGGCAAAACATCGCGGGGCTTTCCGGGAGCTGGTTGGGCCCAATCGCCAGCGGGCGCCGCCTGCTGCTCAACCAGCTCACCTCGCTCGGCGGCACGCTTCGCGACACCGTCCTGGCAACGCAGCTGATGCCCACGATGCTGGGAGGCTCCGGGAGTCGGACGTACTTCGTCGCGTTCGAGGGCGACAACGAGGTCCGAGGGCTTGGCGGCATTCTCGGCGGCTACGGCTTGCTGTCGGCACGACACGGCCGGCTGCACTTCCAGAGTTTCGGCAGCGACCGGGACTTGAAGGGTACGACCGCCCAGGTTCAGCTCGGGCGTGCCTTTGAAGCGGCGTACGGCGGCACCGACCCGTATCGAGCGGTTCAGGATGCGGACGTCAGCCCACATTTTCCGTACGCCGCAAAGATCTGGGCATCCATGGCAGCTCAGCGCCTAGGGGTCCGGATCGACGGCGTCATCGCCATGGACCCGGTGATGCTGGCCCGCATCCTCAAGGTGATCGGTTCGGTCCGCACTCCCGATGGCACCGTGCTGACCGGTCAGAACCTGGTTCAAATGCTCGACGTCGGGGTGTATCGCCGATTCGACGCTGGAAGCGCGGCCGTGGACACGCCCGCGAGAAAGGCATTCTTCGTGTCTGCGGCGAAGGCGGTCACACAGGCAGCGCTGCACCGGCCCATCAGCGCGACCGGGTTGCTCCGCGCGTTGGCCCGATCGGCAGGTGAACGGCGATTGGTCGTCTACAGCGCACGCGCGCGCGAACAGGCGAAACTCGCCACTGTTCCGCTCGGGGGCATCCTTCGCCGCACAGACCGGCCCTTTGCGCAGCTGGTCGTAACGAACGATTCCGGTACGAAACTCGGATACTTCCTCCACCGGTCGATGACCTACCAGCGATCGAGTTGCGCGGCCACGACGTCCACGATCACCGTGCGACTGCACAACGGCGCCCCTAGCACCGGCCTGCCTGAATACATGACGCGCGGCGTCCAGTGGGGTGACCAGCCGCATCCGCCGGGGTCGGAGATGCTCATCGTGAGCCTGTACTCGACCCAGGGATCCACCCTCGGCGGCGTCTCCCTCGACGGGCAGCCGCTGGGCATCTACACCGCGATGGACCGCGGTCACCCGATCACCGAGTCGATCGTCACTATCAAGCCGGGACAGACGATGACCCTGGTCTACCAGTTCAACGAGCCCGCAGCGACCGGCCCGGTTGTACTGCCGGTGCAGCCGCTGGCACAGCCGCTGGACCTCGGTGCGGACGGACCCGCCTGCTAGTCGGCTGGGTCAGTCCGGCTGGTAGCCGCCGGAAGCGGGCCCACCTCCGGGCGAGTACGGCGAGTACGGCGTTGCTGGGGAGCCTGGTTTCTCCGGCCACAGGGGTGTCTCCTCGGATGCCCCGTTGCTGGTAGCGGGGTCCGAAACCGGGCGAGCTTCGCCGAACGTTGGCGCTTCGGCCGGCTGCCCGTAGACGTGGGGTGAGTTGGAAGGCGCCGGATCAGGTGCGATCGGGGGCGTGTGCGCTCGAGGGGGCTCGGGCGCGGCGACCGACTCGGCAGGCGTCGATCCCTGGACCGTGGGCTCCGGCGCGGCACCAACTGTCGCGACAGGTTGCCCCCGGCGCGGCGCCTTGTCCGTCGCCGCCCGTCGGTAGCTGTAGGCGTAGCCGTAGTAGTAGGCCTCAGGGCCCTTTCGCGGGGCAAAGTTGATGACGGTTCCGAGTACTCGCGCGCCGACCGCCGACAGGGCTTGAGTGGAGTTTTCGAGTTGCTCTCGACGGGTCTGCCCGTGGTGGACGACCAACACAGCCCCACTCGTCTCCACGGCGAGCACCGCGGCATCCGTCACGGGCAGCAGCGGAGGTGCGTCCAGCAGGACGATGTCGTAGCGCTTCTCGAGCGAGTCCAGCAGATCCGCCATGCCCCGCGAGCCCAGCAGCTCGCTCGGGTTGGGCGGGGTCGGCCCGCTCGGAAGTACGTCGAGCAGGTTGTCGGGACCCCACTGCTGAACGGCGTCGTCAAAGGCCGTGGCACCGATCAGCACGTTGGTGAGGCCCACGGCATTGTCGAGGCCCAGGTACAGGCCCACTCGGGGGCGTCTGAGATCGGCCTCCATGAGCAACACCCGCATCCCGGTCTGCGCGAGAGTGATCGCCAGGTTGCAGATCGTCGTGGTCTTGCCTTCGCCGGGCACAGAGCTGGTGCAGACGATCGATCGAAGCGGAGAATCGACATCGACGAATTGGAGGTTCGTACGGAGCTGTCGAAACGCTTCTGCCCGGGTTCCGTGGAGATCTTCAAGTACGACGAGCGGCTGATCCTTGGCACCGGGATCGAAGGCGATGACGCCGATCACGGACCGGCCGGTTACCGCCTCGATGTCTTCAGCAGACTTGACCGAGTTGTCCAGTGTCTCGCGGAGTACGGCGCCACTGAGCCCGGCGAGCAGACCGACCACGAGCGCCAGTCCGATGTCGAGGCGAATGTTCGGTGAGACCGGCGAAGCGGAGAACGTCGCCGGCTTGACGACGCTCACCTTCACCGGAGATTGTCCGGAACTATCGGAGGTCTCGATGTCCTTCACGATGTCCGGGAAGAAGCGTCCGACACCTGCGGCGATCTGCTGAGCTCGCTGAGGTGACCGGTCGGTCACGGTGACATTGAGCAGGACCGTGTTCGGCGGTGCCGTGGACGAAATCTCCTTCTCAACCGTGTTTGCGGTCAGACCGCCGCCGATCTCGCTCGCGATCTGGTCTGCGACTCTCGGCCCCCCGACCACGTCCGCATACGAACGGACTCTCGCCTGGGAGAACTGGCCACCCTGGAAGATCGCGGAAAGGTCCTCGTCCGCCGTGCTGGTCGAGACGAACAACTGGGTCTGCGACTGATACATCCGGGGAGCGTGGATCACATATGCGGCGCCAAGCGCACCCCCCAAGGCCACGCACAGCACGAAGATCCGCCAGCGGGCGCGCAGGGTCCGAAGATAGTCGCGGAGATCCACACCCGGTCCAATGCGCTCGGCCTGTATGGCCTAGGGTGCCGCAGCAACCGCTCCGGGCAACGCTAGACCACTTTCCTGGCTTCGACCCTACCCTTGGCGCCGTATGGTCACGCGGACTGCGTCGAGCGCGGCGGGCGGGCAGGGCGCGGGACCGTTCGTTGGTCCGCCGAACCTTGCCCCGTGGCTCGGGTAGCGTCAGGGGGCGTGTCCAGCATCGCGGGTGACGTGATCACGCGGCTGTTCGTCGTGGGCTTCCCGCGTTCGGGCACCACGCTCGTACAGAGCCTGTTCGCCGCCCATGGCCAGGTTCTGGCACTGCCCGAGTCGCATCTCCTCCCGACGGCCACGGCGAGAGTCGGCCCGTTCCACTTGCCTTGGATCGCTCGGTGCTCGTCGTCCGCTCCGTCCGGGCACAGATCGAGCACACGGCTGCCGATCTGCAGCCAGCGGGGTGTGCTCCGTGAGTTCGTTCGTCAGACTGATGCGGCCACGCAGCGGGGGGAGTTCGTCGCATGGGCTGAGAAGACTCCAGCGCACCTGCACTTCGTTGACCTTATTCAGTCGGTGGTCCCGGACGTCCGAATCGTCCACGTCGTGCGCGATCCAGTGCCGGCGATCACATCCCTTTACCGCGCGACCAACGAGTTCCCAGATGCCTGGGGGGGCCCGCGAACGCTTGAGACGTGTATCCGGCGATGGAACAAGGACCTGCGCATCACCGCGAGGCGGGCCGACCGGCAGCAGCACACGGTCGTTCGCTATGAAGAGCTACTGGCCGACCCGTCGGCGGTCGTCGAAAGGCTTTTCGCTCGGGTGGGATTGCCTCTCCACGGATTGGAGTTGTCCGACGTCTTGGCGCGCCGAACCGAAGCGGGTCGCGCGGTCGTGGGCGCCGACGAGCCATGGAAGCGGCGTACTCTCGGGCCGATCGGGCCAGGTGCGGGACCTCACGACGGGTTCTCGGTTTTCGGGGAGCCAGAAGTCACACGCATCCTCCAGGCCACGAAGCGGACGCGGTACCGGCTCGAGAGGCTGCCGTCAGTATGAGCGTGGCGGGCGAGGCCCGTTCAGCGACGCGCTCGGCACGGATCGGGGGCTGCTATACCGGTGAGGTGCGCCCGCAGCCGGCGATCGGCGTCGAGACCGCGCTCAGCCGTCGGGTGTTGATCGGGGCCATCCTCGGGTGCGCGGTGGCTGGCGTCGTCGATTTGCATCGCAACAACTATCTCCCCGTCGATGCAATATTGACATCGGCGGCAGTCCTGTCGGTAGCGCTGGCGTCGTTGCGTTTCAGGGTCACGGCTGACAGCGCGCTTGTCGTCGCGCTGGGATATTTCGGTATCAAGGTCCTGTTCTGGCGAACTGCACTGAACCCGGCCAACTATCTCGATTTCATACAGGCATATCTCGCGTATCTCTACGCGATCTTGGTGGCGCTCTACGCGGGCTCCAAGGCTTTCAAGCGAAGCGATGCCGCGTTTCTCGTGCGATTCCTGATACCGCTTTTCGCAACGAAGTACATTCTGGCCCGGCTCTTGAGCGCCGGGCTGAGAGAAGGGTCCAGGCCTGGGCTTTTCACCGAGAACAACTTCGAGCTGGTCCTGCTCTTGGGGTTGTTCTATCTGGCGTATCCGGCGATCACGCGTGGCCGCAGATGGTGGGTAGCCGCCCTGTGCATCGTCGTCGTACTGTCGGAGTCTCGTTGCTCAGTGGTCGAGCTCGTTGTTGTCCTCGCAGCGCTTTATGTACGTCGCGATGCCCGCCGCCTTCCGATCTACCTAGCCGGGACCGCAGTATCCGCGCTGGCTGTGATCTACACCTTCCAGGAGCGGGAAACAGGCGTAGGCGGGCTCCAGTCGATCGACCGTTACCGGTTCTTCAAGTCATTCTTGTTCGATACACACGGGTGGCACTTTTGGACCTGGCTGTTCGGAACCCGTCCGATCACCCCGCTTCCCGACACAACCTGCGGGCGCCTCGACTACTACGCCAGCTTGTTTAGTCATGGCGACCCGGACAAGTGCTATTCGGTGATCTTGCATGCGTTCGCGCTGCGAGCTGTGTTCGACCAAGGCTTCATCGGCGTCCTCGTGTTGATCTTCGTGTTGAGCTCTGCGATGTCCGTAGCCGGGGCGCCACTGCGCGTCCGGCTCTGCGTTTGGGGCATAGGCGCAGCCAATGCGGCCTCGGTGTCGTCGTTCAACAGCGAGTTCATGTTGATCGTGCTCTTGTTCGTCGTCGGCATGAACTACGACGATGACGTGTCCGGCTCATCCGCCCGCATGGTCGGACGCGGGACCATGAGATCAGGCAGCCCGCATGGTCATCCACGCCCAGGGGGTACATCGAGGGAGACGCAGCGGCCGGGACTTAGGCGGTCGGACGAGGTGGAGAAGCGGAGGAGTGACGCGGGTGCACGCGCGTGACAGGGTCCGGCTCTACGTTCTCGAGCCGCCCATCCATGCCTACCGCCGTGCGGTTTGTGACCTTCACGACACCGTCGTCGTGGCGGGTTCGCCCAGGTCAGGCACGACTTGGGTGGCCGACTCACTCGCCCAGGTGAGCCATCGGGCATTGATCAACGAGCCATTGTTCATTCGCCGGATCCCTCGGGCGCGCAAGGTGCTCGGCTCCTGGCGTCCGTACGTTCCGCGGAACACCGATGACGCGCCCCTGACCGCCTTCATGACAGACGTGCTGACGGGCCAGGTCGGTGCCCTGAACTTGCAGGGCGACCGACTTCGCGTGCTGCCTCGAGAGCTTCCCCGCCGGAAGCTCGTCGTCAAGTTCGTAAGAGCGAACCGGATGCTGGGATGGCTCGACGAGAGCTTCCAGGTACGCATGATCGTCTTCCTGCTGCGGCACCCCTGTGCGGTCGTCAGCTCGCAGATGGAAATGGGCCGTGCTGAAGGCAGCGCCTGGGCTGCAAAGGCGGCTCCCTCTCCGGAGCGACTGCATGCGGCGATTGGCGGCACGCTCCCGGATGAGCTCGTCTCGCGTTACGAAACCGCGATAAGTCAGGTAAGGTCCGGCGCCGGAGTGCTGGCGTCCACCTGGGCCTGGGACAACCTTCTGCCTCTCTTGCTCGAGCAACCCAGTCGCTGGCGGGTCCTGCCGTATGAATCGATGGTTAATGACCCTGGACAGTCGATGATGAACATCGCGGCGGCCGTCGGTGAGACCTTTGACGACTTGGCTGTTCGATCGCTTCCGTCCCCTGCATCGCTGGGGAAGTTCTCAGCCAATCTGAGCGTTGAAGAGGTTGACGAGATCCTGGCGGTGGTCCACGCCTTCGGCTTCGACTTCTATTCAGACTCGCCGCTGCCCGATATGACGCGCCTCAGACAGCTAGTCGGATCGACCGCGCTCGCCTGATCGTCGGTGTGGACGGGTCATCCGAAAAGCGCTCGGTCCCACTCACGTATCGACTCTCGCAGCCAGACCGCCCGCGGCTCGCGGAGCCGGCCGAGCTCCAGGTCGGGCCAAGCATCATTCAGGGCCTTCGCAAATGCTTCCATGTCGTCCGGCGGGACAAGACCTTGCGGCGAGACTGTCTGGATCAGACCGCCGGTGGCGAAGGCCAGAACTGGAAGGCCGACTGACAGCGCGAGCATCACCGAGCCGCTCTGGGTTACGCGGCGATAGGGCGCGATGCACAGGTCGGCCTCCGCAAGAATCTCTCCCAGCTCTTTGTCGGTGACGAACTTGTCGAAGGGCCCGAGAACTCTCACCCCCAGGTTGTCGAGGGACTTTGCAGTGTCTGGCTCCAACCTGCCCGGGCCTGCGAATGTCAGCTGCACTTGCTCGCGCAAGCTCGACGGGAGCAGGGACATGATTCGGACGATGTCGACCGCACCCTTGTCGTCACGAACTGCGCCTAGCAACACAAGACGCTTGACTTCGCCGGTCGACGACTTTCGACTGCTCGCGAACGCTTCGACCCACGCGAGGTACAAAGGGTGTCTCGCGATGTGGCCGTTCCCGTTGCCCCCCACGTGTGCCAGGCATTGCTGCAGTGCTTCCGGCGTGTGCGCAACAACCCGTGCCGATGTCCGCATTCGTCGCTGGTAGGCCCGGTTACGCATCCGGCTGGGGCTGCCGCGCAGTTCCGCGTTGTGAGCGATGCTTATGACGTCGCAGCCGACGCCTGCCAGGAGGCATAGGAGGAGGTCCTCCACGGTCGTTCGAGTCCAAGAGATCAGAATCGTGTTGCGCCGGGCCGCCGCAACGACCAGCAGGCACATTCCGTGGGCCAGGCGAAGCACCTGCCGCCACTTGGCGCTCGGATGATTGCCGGGCAGCACACGGCGGATCGCGAAGTCCGGGCCGATGTCCGGGACCCACTCCATATCGGCCGGAAAGCTGGCCGTGCCGCTCATGCCGCCTCGGCTGAGAACGTTCAAGAGTTCGCGCCCGTACGGATTGATCCCGTCGCTCTCGTGCAAATGGAGGGATCTGTCAGCCTTGCCCATAGCAGACCTCTACAGGTAGCCCAAGTCCGCGAGGAGGGTTCCCGCCTCATCGGTAAGCACGGACTGCTCGTCTCGGGAAAGTTGACGCCATCGACCGACGGAGGCCGGATTTGCCGTTGCAGCGAGGTGATTCATCAGGCTGGTCGCGCTGCGTGGCTCGCCGAGGAACTCCGCGAGCCGCTGGCCCACCGCGTGCGGATCCGACACGAGGTGCTCGTACCTCACGGTGAGCAACCGGCCCTCCGGAAGCTGCGCGCTCTGCCCCGCCGCTGCTTCGGTGAATCGGCGCCAAGCCCAGATGCATCGATGCAGGTCGCTGGTCGTGCGGAACTCCTCTTGGCGATCTGCCTCTGTCCAGAACCGCGGGTAGGGTCCCCATCGACCTCCGCCAGGCTCAAATCTGAGCACCGCCGAAGAATCTTGGCGAAGCCAGGGTCTTTCTCGATAGCTGACCGCGGCGTCGCGACCGTCCCGCACGATGTGAACGAATTGGGAATCTGGGAAATGCTCGGCGAGGACCGAGACGAGGAAGGACGCCTGGGGGGTCTTGTCGCAAAGCCGTCTGCCCCACTCCAGTCGCGACGCAACCAGCAACCAGTATGCGGACCGCAAGTACTTGGCGGTCTGCGCGCTGCCCCAACTTCCCGTGGCGAAGCGCTGTGCGGCGTACTTGGTCGCCACCGGCTCGAAGTGATAGGCCACGCTCGCGAGGCGCCCGACGGCGTCGCCGAGGTAGGTGGTTCCGGATCGCGGTGCTCCGACGATGAAGATCGGTGGTCGCAGCTGAATCCGCGGTGGACTCGGCGTCCAACGCGCGTCCCCGCGAGCCCCCGGTCCTCGCGCGGCGTCTGCCGCGACCGTCCGAATGAGTGCGGCGCCTGCGGAACGGAATCGCCACGGGGCAACCTCGTCCGCCGGCGTTGCGGGGGTCGTGCCCCGGCTCGATGTAGGCGTCATGTTGGTTCCACGTCGAAAGCGTTCGAGGATGGGCAGGGCCTTGTGCTTCCGGTTGACCGGGTCAGAGACTCGCACGCGACCGGCCGTCTGCTAACGACGATAGCTGTATGTGCCGTGCCGGTAGCGTGGAGTTGCTTCTTCCGCGTCGCTGTCCGGGGGGACGAGTGATTCTCAGTCATCGCCACAAGTTCATCTACATCAAGGGTCGGAAGGTTGCCAGCACCAGCATCGAGATCGCGCTTAGCCGGGTTTGTGGACCCGATGACATCATCACGCCGATCACTCCGGCGGATGAACGTCAGCGTCTTCAAGCGCGCAACTACTCGAACAACCCCAAGGCCGAGGCCCGATGGCTTCGTCGGGTAGAGCGGGGCAGTGACAAGGTCGCTAAACCGGCCAAGTTCTACAACCACATGTCCCTGACCGAGGTCATCGATCTCGTCGGTGACCTGTCCGACTACCAGGTTCTGTTCGCCGAGCGCTCGCCTTATGCGAAGGTCCTGTCCTGTCTCAACTGGAGGCACGGCAGGCGACAGTACGACGGGCAGCAGCTCAAAGTCGGTGACGCAGCTAACTTGCTTTCGGATTTCCGCGAGTCGATGAAGCGACCCCGAAACATCGACCTCTATCGGATGGCCGACGGTTCTCTGCCCTCGACAGGCTGGCGGTTCGAGAGCCTGCCTGCGTCGGTGAACGCCTTCATTGAGGGCTTGGGCTACCCCCCGGCGGAGTTCCCATCCGCGAAGCGGGGCATCATGGCCGATGCTGTTGACATCCATGATTGGTTCGGGCCCGCGCAACTCGAGATGATCAACGAGTATTTCGCCGACGAGTTCGAGGCTTTTGGCTATCCGATGGTGGTGCCGCAGGGCTAGATCGAGGGGAGTTCCTGGCTGACTGCCCGGGGCGACCTGACTTACTCGCGGTTGGCGTCGGCAGGTTCTGCGTCATGTTGGGTTGCCGAGACCGCCGCGAAGTACGCGCTGTGGTCCTTGAGCGAAGCGAGAGGAGCGAAGGCATCCAACTGCCCATCCATGACAACCATTACCCGGTCGCACATGTCCAGGGTCGACAGTCGATGCGCGATGATGAACAAGGTCACCTCACCTTTGAGCGCTAACAGCGACTCCTGGATGATCCGTTCAGATCGCAGATCGACAGCACTCGTCGGCTCGTCCAAGAGCAGCAACTTCGGCCGGCCCACCACCGCGCGAGCGATGCAAATCCGTTGCGCCTGACCGCCTGAGACAGCATCGGCCCGAGGGCCGACAAGAGTTTCGTATCCGTCCGCCCAAGACACGATGTCGTCGTGGATGCCCGCCAGGCGCGCGGCTCGTTCGACGTCGGCTTCGGAGAACTCGCGGTAGTACTTGATGTTGTCTGCCAAGGTCGCATGAATGAGGTTTGGCGTCTGGGGCACGTAGGCGACCAAGCGGTGCCAATCGTGCTCGCGGTACTCGCGCGCCGGGTAGTTGTTAATCAGGTACTGACCGTGGGTTGGTTCCCGAAGTTGCAGCAGCAGTTGGGACAGCGTGGACTTCCCGCTACCCGACGGACCGACGATCCCGATCGCCTGCCCCTCGTGCACCTCGAAGCTGACATGCTCAAGCGCGCCCCGGTCGGGACTGTAGGCATAACCAACGTCGTCGAATCGGACAAGAGATATCGACTCGAGGGGTCGTTGGCCTCGGTGCGGGATGCTGGATCGATAGGCGGTCTCGGCGGAACGAACATTGCTGACGTACGGCAGGGACTGGCGGAGTGCCTGGTAGTTGCTCTGCATCATGTTCCCGTACGACGCCGCTCTTACGAGGAGCAGCACCACGGCGCCCAACGTTGCCAGCCCGCCATGGACGAAGCGATCGACAGCCAGCAGGCCGAGAACCAGCAGAATGTAGATCATGCTCTGGTAGATGCCGGGCACGAGCCGAAGCATCAGCTGCGCGCGGCGAAATTGATCGCGCACGTCGTCGATTGCTATGCCGATCTCGGCGCGCTGCGCGGCGCCCACTCCGAACACATGAGTCTCTTCAGCAAGTCGGCTGGCCTCGCTGGCTTGAGCCGAGTGCGCAAGCTGTGACGCGGCAAGGCGGCGTGCTGCCTGCTTGCCAGCGGCGCTCAGCGGTCGAAGGAAGGCGAAGAGCACGACTGAGATCACGACGATGATGCCCGCCGCAACGGGGTTGAGTGCGACGGAGGACAACAGGAGCATGAACGCCATGCCGCTGTTGGTAAGGAGTGTGGTGGCTTGAACCGCACTCAGACTGCACTGGGTTATCTGATTGCTCATCAGCTCCTGAAAGTGCCCCTCGCGATCGGCAGCCTGTACCGCCCAGGACGTGGAGGTGAACGCCTCTAGTAGCTGGGTACGCAGGGATCTCTGCACCTCGGAGGTGATTCGGGCGGGGATGAGCGCGGCGGGAATTTGGAGGGCGAGCCGTGCCAGCGCGAGGGCGCCAGCAACGGCGAGCATCCATGGCGCTGTTGTGTGAACGTGCACGGGGCCGATGTGTCCGCTGACGTGATGCGACCCCGCTGACAGACTCGCGGCGACCTGCGCAACGGTAGCGAGCAAGCCAGCCTCGGCTAGCCCGGCGAGCAGCGAAACGGTCGCCAGCGTGGCGATCTGCCTGCGCTTCGCGCCGAGCAGGTCGGCGATGAGTGCGCGCTTGGTTGCACTCGATTGCTCTCGAGTCGAAGGTCCCACCGGTTTACGAAACCAGACGCCGTCTGGCTGCGTTCGTATCGACTGCGGACTGGCGCGTCCGCGCCGGGCGCAGCAGGCGGTCCCGGGCAGCGTGCATGCCGGAACGGCAGATTTCTGCTAGCGCCAAGAGCAATGCGGCTGTGTGCGGCCGCAGCCTGATCGCGTCGGCTAGGTGGGCGAGGGCTGCTGCCGGCATCCCGCGTCGCGCCTCATATCGGGCGATCTCGGTGCACACAAAGTCGGCTCGGGCGCGCGTCGACAAAGCCGCTTCGTTTCGTGCCAGCCAGGTCATCGCAGCATCCGTGTCTGGAACGAGTGAAAGCGAATCGGAGCTGCCTTGGCGCACGTGAGCGAGCGCTTCACGGAGTTGCACCAGCTCCGCGCCCCCCTCGCGAATCAACCGCGCGATGAGATCCCAGTCTTGGTACTTTCTCAAGTCCTCGTCCCACGGGTGACGGCACAGAAGGCCGCGCGGCGCGAGCAGTGTGCTCGATTGGACGAAGCTCTGCCCGTAGCGAAGCTTGGAGCGCGTGGCAATGTACGTGGCGATGCCCTCGTCGGCTCGGTAGGTCGTGGTTGGCACTGCAACGGTTTGGCCGTTCAAGCGATGGAAATAGGCGCCGGTGATGGAGATCGTTCGCGCCGGATCGGCAGCCCGTCGAACCGCGGCGAGCTGTGCTCGAAGTTTGGTCGCCTCCCACCAGTCGTCATCGTCCAAGAACGCGACGTAGTCGAACTGGGACTCACGTATGCCCAGGTTGCGGGCGGCTCCCCCGCCGCGGCTGCCGTCCGTGGTGAGGAGTCTGACCGTGGAACCGAGGGCGAGATCGCGGATCTGTGCCGCCGCCTCGGACCGGACTTCCGGTCTGTCGAGAACGACGAGGACTTCCCCGCACTCAGGCTGGACGGCAGCACTCCGCAGCGCAGATGAGAGTGATCTGCGCCCGGTTGTCGGAATGACCACGGAGACCAGGGCTGCGTGGCGAACGCTCACCCGTGTGCGCTACCCGAAATGTCGCTCCGCATTCTCGGCAAGCCCCTTCCAACTATCGGGCGCACGAGAAACCACGGCTCGATGAGGTAGCGATACGCCAGCCGGCGCGGTTCGGCGACCAGACGCCACAACCACTCGAGGCCGTACTGACCAAGAATCCTCGGTGCTCCGCGCTGGTGGCCGGACAGCTGATCGATTGCGCCGCCGACGGTTGCGTACACGGCGGGCGGAAGCTGGGCTGCGTATTGCTGAAGGAAGCCTTCCTGACGCGGCATACCCAGGCCGACGAGCACGAGGTTGGGGCGGAACTCTGCGAGCTTCTCGACGGCCTCTGACGCGGAGCGAGCATCCCAATCGGCACCTGGCACGCCGAGTATCTCGACATCGGGCAGCAGGCCCCGGAAGTGGGTGACCGCTCCGGCGTTCGACTCGGCGGTGGACCCGATCACCGCGAGCCGGCGCAAGTGCCGCAAGGTTTGGACCTTCGAAACCCAATCTAGAGTCCCGACGCGCATGCGCGTCCGCCAGTCGATATCGACACCCTCCGGCGCCATGCGAGCCAGCAGGTAGATGGGAAAGCCGTCGATCAGAGTGACATCGGCGTTGTCGACGAACTCGCGCATGGCGGGATCGTTCTGCACGATGTGTGCGCTGTGGAGATTGTGGTTCGCGACGAAGGACACTCGATCGGACAGGATCAGCTGGTCGATCGTGGCGAGAAGCGTCTCCGGCTCCATCGGTGTGACGCTGAGCTCCAATCCCCGAATCTGAACTCGCCGCAGCCGAATCGCCGCTTCGGACATTGCCTCCAACGGCGCCCGCTGCGCGACAACTGGAACTTCGAAGGTCGTAGTTGGCGCGACAAGGGTGGGCTCGGCGACCGTGTCCTGTACCGACTCAACCGCCCCGGCGGAATGTCCGGCGGAGGATCGCAAGAGGTGGTTCGTCGTCATGGGGTTTGAGGCGCACTCTCTGGGGGAAAACACCGGGTGATGGGCTGGGCTGCCTTGGTGTCCGCATTGCGTGGATTCGCGACGACCGACTCAGCGAGCGGCGACCTGTACACCACGCCTCCCCGGATCTGACTCGAAATTTCGTGTACGCGCGACGCCCGTTCGGACGTCGCTTCCGACCGCCCCACACCAAGACCGGCACCACCCCATGCCGTAGCGCTCAAGTGTAGCGCCCTCCGCGTCCCTTGTCCGGTTTAGGACGAAATGGGCCTTTCTCTACCCGGTCGTGTAGTGATACACGTCGCTGGTGACGGCCGGGCTTTCTCCCACCGAGTTGAAAACCCGGATGTTTGTGCCGCCCGTCGTGGTGTAGGCCGGCGAAGTCGCGGTCATCTGGGTGTCGGAGAGCACCGTGAACGACGTTGCGTTTCCCGCAGAGCCGAACTGCACCTTATTCGCGCCGGTGAGCCCGGTGCCTGTGATGGTGACCACTGTGCCGCCGCTCTTCGGGCCTGAGCTCGGCGAGATCGAGGTGATCGACGGCGCGAGGTTGCGGTACTTGTAGATGTCGGCGCTCACCGCCGGGCTTTCTCCCGAGGGGTTGAAGACCCGGATGTTGACATCGCTCTTGGTGTACGCCGGAGCGATCGCTGTGATCTGGGTCGCCGAGTTGATGGTGAAGCTCGCTGACCCGGCGGGACCGAACTTCACAGTTGTGGCTGCGGCGAAGCCGCTGCCGGTAATCACGACCGAGGTTCCGCCGGCAACCGGCCCCTGGCTTGGCGACACCCCGGTGACGGCGGGCAGCGCTTTGTAGGTGTAGTGGTCCGCGGTGCTGACGGCGCTCGTGCCGCCAGGAGCGGTGACGATCACGTTCACTACGCCCGTCGTCGCCGCGGCTGGAGTGACTGCGGTGATCTTCGTCGCCGAGTTGACGGTGAAGCCGGCTGGGCCAGCGGCACCGAATGTCACGGCGGTGGCGCCGGTAAAGCCGGTGCCCTTGATGACCACCGTCGTTCCGCCCGACTTCGGCCCGAGGTTCGGCGTCACGGACGTGACCGTCGGTGTTGGGGGGGCAGACAGAGCTCCGCCCGCGGCGTCCGCATCGATCAGACCAGCGCCCTGCGTCGAGGCCGGCAATCCCATCGAAACCGCCGTCGAGGTCATCGCAGTGTTGACGGCGACCGCGCTGGCACTGGGCAGCTGCGACTTCAGCAGCGCGGCAACGGCGGCTGCGTGGGGCGCCGCGTCGGATGTCCCGCAGAATCGGTAGTTCACTCCGTCAGAGCCGCCGAAGAAAGAGTTACGGACGCAGTCGGTGGCAGTGATGTCCGGCTTGGCGAGAACGTTTGGCGAGCCCAGCGCAGTAGCTGGGGTTGTCCCGCTCACCGGGTTGAAGAGAAGCGTCACCGGGCCGTGCGAGGAGTAGCTGTTGACGGTGCTCGGCGAGACGGTGACTGAGGACGCCGCGACGCTCATCGTGGTCGGGCCACCGTTGTGGCCGAAGATCGTCGGGCCCATGACGTCTGTGCCGGTGGGCACGCCGTACTCCATCGCGGAGAAGGGCTGGTAGCCGTTCTCGAGGAAGACGAACTTGAACCGCGGGGTGGCATTCAGGTTGGGGCTGTTGGCGTATCGCGCGATCACAAGCCGGACTGTCTGCGCTGTTCCGCCGTTGGTCCAGCTCAGGTTCTCGAAGGCCTCTTGGCTACCGCCGCTGCCAGGATTCTGGGTCGTGGAGCTCGCGAGGATCGAGTTCGACGAGTTGACGAGGAACATGTCGATGTCGGTCTTGACCCCGGACTGAGGCTCCGCCCACTGCAGGTCCACTTTGATGGGGTAGTTCGCCTTGACGGTGAAGCCGAAGTCGGGGTCCGCAGTGCCCCCGCTGTCGTTGAAATTGTGGCAGTCGGTGTAGCCGGCGCCAAGACTCAGTCCAACTGGGCAGGTCGTGGGGCGGTACCCATCGACCGCTTCGTAGGAGCCTACGTCGTGCCCGTTGAAGATGATGTTGTTATTGGCTGCGGAGGAGAAGTAGTCCACGCCGGCAGCCCGGACGGTGTCGACAGCATTCGAGATGATCCCTTCCTGGTAGAAGGGCTCGTCGAAGTACGTGACGTCGTCCACGATCACGCCTGCTCCGGCGGAGCTTGCCAGGGACTGAATGTTGCTGGCGAACGCACTCTCGCCGCTGAACGCGGTGGCGAACGCAATGTTTGCGCCGGGTGCGAGGTCGTGAACCGTCTGCGCCATCCCTCGACCTTCGTCCTCGCCGCTCACGGTGTCGGACAGATTGGTCACGGGTGTCGTGTGCCCGCAGGTGTTCGTGCTGCCCGGCAGGTTGTCCGCCGTGACGTCGTCCGCGGCATGCGTGACGGCGGATGCATCCTTGTCGAAGGAGTCGGACAGCACCCCGACGGTGACGCCGGAGCCGTTGATCCCGCGGTGGCTGCGCTCGGTTGACGCATGGAGGATGCCGTCTCCCTCGGAGATCATGCTGTCGCACACGGCGCTGGTCTGCGGCGTCAAGATGTCTCCGACGTACTGGACGCCATCGACCTGGCCCACATTGTCCAGGTCGGTTGGCGCGACCGCGACGGTGATGGTGTTCTCAGTTGAGTCCTCATGGACGATGCGGGCTCCGGCCGCCTCGAGCGCCTGCTCCACCGCATCGTCAACCTGGGCGACGCGCACATCCACGAGCAGATGGCGTGCGTCGGCGCGCAACAGGCTGCCCGGACCACTCGCCGCAGTGGACGTCGCCGCAGCCTCCGATGAGGTCGTCGCTCCGGGATTGGCAGCCACGGCAGCAAGGCGTGACGAAAGGCGAGAGGTGTTCGAATGCGCGTGCGCGGCTCTCTCCAGGCCAGGATTAGCTGCCGCATTCCGGCTTGTAGCGGCTGCGGGCGTCGCAGTCCCGATCGTCGCTACCACGCAAACGGATGTGGCGAAGATTGTCGTAAATGGCGCGCGCTTCATCGATGCCCCTCATTGGTCCGGCCCGGTACTCATCGGCGTGGCGTCGATCGCACCCCCCGCTCGGGACGCCCCCGGCGCCCGCACAGACTGAACCATGTCTGAGGAGTGTGAGCAACGTCCCTGAGCATGCGGCAACGGCCGATTGGGCCGATCAGCCCAAGAGCTGTGACCCAACGGCCGACACGACGTTGCGCGCAACTGCCGACTGAATGGACTGCGGCCTGCTCGGCGCGCAACCAATAGGCTGGGCGAGCTCAAACGTGTGAGGAGGGCACTGACTGTGGCCGGGCCGCGCCTTGAGCGGGCGAACGATTCCGAAGCGCCAATCGGTTCGCGCCCAACCCACGCGCAGCCGTGGGAAGGCTCGTACCGGCTTCAACTGCTCGTTGTCGACTTGCTCATCATCGTCGACAGCACCCTGCTGGCGGACTACCTGCGATTCGGCCGAAGCAGCAGCGGTGTGCAGTTCTCCGGCGGGTACGGCGTGTCTTACGCGGCGCTCAGCTTGGTGCTCGCCCCGCTCTGGCTGGGCGCGTTGGCTGCGGCGCGTACCTATGAGATGCGGTTCCTCGGGGTCGGCGAAGACGAGTACAAGGGCGTAGTCCGCGCGTCGTGGTGGTTGATGGCGGTCATCGCTGTCGTCGCGTACGCGTTTAGAATTCAGTTCGCGAGAGGCTACGTAGCCATCGCGTTGCCGGTCGGCACCGTGTTGCTGCTGGTAGCGCGGTACATCCAGCGCAAGATCCTGCACCGGGGTCGTCGCCGCGGGCGCTACTGCCACAGGGTGCTCGCGATCGGAGGCCGGGAGGGCGTCGAGGCGTTCGCGGCCGAGCTCGAGGGCGAGTCCTACTTAGGGCTGGCTCTGGTCGGTGTCTGCCTGCCCAGTCCGGACGCCGCAGCGACAGTGCGCGGCGCTCCCGTGCTGGGCTCGCTGACGCAGGTGCTCGTCGCCGCGGCACAATGTGAGGCCGACACCATCGCGGTCACGGTCGGCCGCGGCATGAATCGCGAGGTGCTTCGCAAGCTTGCGTGGGATCTCGAAGGCAGCGGAATCGACCTCGTTGTCGACCCTGAGCTGCTGGACGTCGCGGGAACGCGAATCTTGGCGCGGCCGGCGATCGGACTGCCCTTCGTCCACGTCGACGAGCCCGAGTTGTCCGGGCCGCGGCAGGCGCTCAAAGCGTCTGTCGAGTGGTGCTTCGCCGCGCTAGCCGTCCTGCTTCTTTCGCCGCTGATCGTGGCGCTGCTGATCGCGATCCGGGCGGACAGTCCAGGATCGCCGGTCTTCCGCCAGACCCGGGTCGGGAAGAACGGTCGCGAGTTCACCGTGTTCAAGCTGCGCACGATGCATGTCGACGCGGAGTCGTTGTTGGAGTCCTTGCGCGAGCAGAACGAGGCCGCGGACGGTCTGTTGTTCAAGATGCGCGACGATCCGCGCATCACACGGGTCGGACGGTTGCTGCGCAAGTGGTCCCTCGACGAGCTGCCGCAGCTCTGGAACGTGTTGCTCGGCGACATGGCTCTGGTTGGGCCGAGGCCACCATTGCCGAGCGAGGTGGCTGCCTACGACCGCGAGGTCGGCCGTCGACTCCTGGTGCGGCCCGGCATCACCGGTCTGTGGCAGGTTTCGGGCCGGTCCGACCTCAGTTGGAAGGAGAGCGTTCGGCTCGACCTCTACTACGTCGAGAACTGGTCCCTCGCTCTTGACGCCATGATCGTCTGGAAGACGGTCTTCGCGGTGTTTCGCCGGGAAGGCGCGTACTAGCCGCCGGTCCTCGGCCGCTAGCGTTTGTTCCTCATGTCAGCCAGCCGTGCACTTTGGAAGCTGCGCTACGTGCACGCAGCCCGGACGGCTTCGAGGTGGCGGCGCCGGGCGCTGATCGCAATGCACGGGCACGTCGATCTGGAGATCGCGAAGGGTGTCCGGTTCGGCCCGCGGGTCGAGTTCTGGATGCCAGCGGAAGCGACCCTTCGCGTGGGCCCCGGAAGCGAGTTTCGCCGCGACTTCTTCTGCGAGATCGCACCGGGTGGCCGCGTCGAGATGGCCGACCGCGTGGTGTTCACGTCGGCGGCGCTGCTGCAGATCTCGACGTCGCTCACGATTGGAAGTCGGGCGGTCTTCGGTCAGTCGGTGATGATCGCCGACGGCAACCACCTGTTCCGCGACCACACCAAGCACTTGCTCGACCAGGGCTACGACTTCCGGCCGATCGAGATCGGCGACAACGCGATCGTCACGTCGAAGTGCACGATCCTCAACTCAATCGGTGACGGGGCCATCATCGGCGCGAACAGTGTCGTGACTCGACCGATCCCGGCCTACTGCCTCGCGTACGGCGCACCCGCCCGCGTCGTCGAGTACTTCGGTCCGGAGGACCAACGCCCCGAGGGCCTGAAGATCTGAGTCGGCTTCTGCCTGGCGCATCGAGCTACTTGGTCGCGTTCACCCACAGGTCGGCGGCTGCGAGGGGCTTCGTCAGCGTCATCTGAGCCATCCGTCGATACGCCGCCTGAGCTCGCGCGGACGGCACGAAGTCGGCATGCACCCACTGCCCGAACTGCACCTCCGGGCGCGCGAAACCGGCCGCCCGCAGCGAGGACCGCAAGCCGCCGCGGGTCTGCTCGTTGACGTGCATCCGGTGCTCGTAGTCGTTGCGTGGATCGGCGGGCCAGCTCCGGCCGGTCAGGCGGGCCCCCACCCGCATCCATCGGTAGGTGACGTCGTAGATCGTGCTGGTCGGAAACGTGTGCGCCACGAGGCGCCCTCCTGGGCGCAGCACACGGTGAGCCTCGGTCAACGTGGCCGCCAGCTCCGCGGGTGCGAGGTGCTCGATGACGTCGATCATGAACGTCAGGTCGACGCAGCTGTCGGGAAGTGGCAGCCGGCGGGCGTCGGCCAGCGCCACGACGGCTCTGTCTCCGACCTTGCGTTGCGCTATCGACCGTGACGCCAGGCCGGCGGCCGCCGGGGAGTACTCGACACCGACTGCCCACTTGGCGCCGGTTTCGACAGCAAGCGCGACCAGCTCGCCTCGGCCGGCTCCGATGTCGCAGACCGTCATCCCATCGCCGAGTCCGGATCGTGCGAGCACGCCCTTGTAGAGGTCGGCCTGTCCCGCGCCGCCGGACTGCACCCACTCCTCATGACCGGCGCACGCGGTGCGGTAGTAGTCCTCGTCGTACTCGTCCGGCGAGACCCGCGGTGGCTCGAGCCCGGCCATGGCTATCCCTCGGGGTTTTCGCTCAGCTTGCGCTCTCGGTCGAGGTCGGCGTCGACCATCATCTCGATGAGCTCCTGAAACGAGACCGTCGGCTTCCAGCCGAGCTTCTCGCGGGCCTTCGATGCGTCCCCGCAGAGGTAGTCGACCTCGGCCGGCCGCACGAACCGCTGGTCGACCTCGACGTGCTTCGACCAGTCGCTCACGCCGATTCGAGCGAACGCGATGTCGAGCAGCTCCGAGATCGAGTGGGTCTCGGCGGTCGCGACCACGTAGTCCTCGGGCTCGTCCTGTTGCAGCATCTGCCACATCGCCTCGACGTAGTCGCCGGCGAATCCCCAGTCGCGTTTGCTGTCGAGGTTGCCAAGGGCGACCGTCTCCTGCAGACCCAGCGCGATCCGCGCGACGCTGCGCGTCACCTTGCGTGTCACGAACTCGTGACCTCTCCGCGGCGACTCGTGGTTGAACAGGATTCCCGAGCAGGCGAATGCACCGTAGGACTCGCGGTAGTTGACGGTCATGTAATGACCAAACGTCTTCGCCACGCCGTACGGCGAGCGTGGATGGAACGGCGTCTGCTCGGTCTGGGGGGACTCACGCACCTTGCCGAACATCTCGCTGCTCGACGCCTGGTAGAAGCGGATCCGGTCCATGTTTCCTTGCGTGGCGATCCGGATGGCTTCGAGGATTCGCAGCACCCCCATGCCCGTGACGTCGGCGGTCAGCTCGGCCTGACGCCAGGACAACCCGACGAACGACAGCGCGCCGAGGTTGTAGATCTCGTCGGGCTGTGCGATCTCGATCGCGCTGATGAGCGAGGGGAGGTCGGTGAGATCACCTTCGAGCAGCTCGACGCTCGGGATCAGACGTTCGACGGTGCGCACCTTCGGGTTGTTCTGGCCACGTACGACGCCGTACACGTCGTAGCCCTTCTCGACGAGCAGCTCGCCGAGGTAGAGACCGTCCTGACCGGTGATGCCGGTGACGAGCGCGCGTGGCATTTCGCAACCATACGGGCCGGTACGGCGGTCGCGGGCCCTAGTCCGTCAGGGTGGCGCCGAGCGTCCCGAACGCCTCGTGAAGGGCGTCGCGCCAGTGCGGCATTGCGGGCAGACCTGCCGCGGCCCACTTCCGGTTGGAAAGCACGGAGTAGGCGGGTCGCCGTGCCGGGCGGTTGAGGGTTGCCGACGTCGTCGGGCGGACGAGCCGCGGGTCGCAGTTCAGCTCCTCGGCAATCGCCACCGCTACGTCGAACCACGACGTCTCCCCATCCGCGGAGCAGTGCCAGATTCCTGGGGTGACGCGTGCGGTGCCCAACGCCATGAGCCGAACGGCCAGGTCGCGGGTCCACGTCGGCGCGCCGCGCTGGTCGTCGACGACATCGACCGGCTCATCCCGCAACAACCGTCCTCCGATGCTCCGTACGAAACTCGGCCCCTGCCCGCCGTACAGCCAGGCAGTGCGAACGACGTGGATGTCCGCCCCGGGCACCAGCCGCAACGCGGCCGCCTCACCTGTGGCCTTGCTTCGCCCGTACGCCGAGCGCGGCGCCACCGCCGCGTCCTCGTCGTAGGGCTGCGTGGCGTCGCCGGCGAAGACGTAGTCCGTGGAGATGTGGATCAGGCGCGTGCTGTGGCCGCACGCGACCGCGAGCGCTCCAGGTGCGTGTCCGTTGACTGCCGTTGCGTCTGTCTCGTTGGACTCTGCGTCGTCGACGCGGGTGTAGGCCGCGGCGTTGATCACGACGTCGGCGCTCGCCGATGCGATCGCCGCGCGGACGTCATCGGCGTCGGTCACGTCCAACGCACGATGATCGAGCCCGACGACATGTTGATTCGCGTCGCGGAGCACCTCGACGACGTCGCTACCCAACATCCCGGCTGCGCCGGTCACGAGCCACCGCGTCATGCGGAGGGAAGCGCTCGCGGCTTGGCGAGAATCGCGGCGTGCGGGTTGCCCCGCCACTTCGTCACCATCAGCTCGCGGTTTGCAACGTTGCGAAGCATCGACGGCCGCCACTTGGGGAGCGGCTGACCGAGCCCCGGCTTGAGGTAGATCGGCCCTGATCGTTCGAGGACCTCGAAGCCTCCGGCTGTCACCATGCGGGCGAGGCCGGCGATGTTCGGCTTCCACCACCACGGCCGTCCCGCGCCATCGAGCTCGGCAAGCGGCCGACGCGGGTGGCGCAGCGTCAGCTCGAGATCGATGGCATCGACCGACAGCAGGCGCGCATCGGGCCTGCAGACCCCGCGCACCCGCTCCAGCGCGCGAATCGGATCCCGCAGATGCAACAGCAGGCTGCCGACGTAGATCATGTCGAACTCCCCGACGATCGCCGGGTCGAGGTCGTACACCGACATCTCGAGATGCTCGATCGGAGTGCCGAGTACGCCGTTGACGAAGTGGAAGCCCTCGCCGCCACGCTTGCGCTCGCCGAGCGTGGACAGCAGCTCGGACGTGCTTCCCAGTGGCCAGTCCCACTGCGTCGGATCGAGAATGTCGATCGCCACAACCTCGGAAGCGCCTCGGCGGTGCATCTCCCGCGCCCAGAAGCCCTCGAACGTCCCGACGTCGAGACAGCGCTTCCCGGTCAGGTCCGGCCAGGGCAGCGCCGCCGCTGTCGGCCGGGTGTCGAACCAGCCAGGTGTCTCGATGCCTGGCCGCAGCTCGACCGTGTGGTACCACTCCTGCTTCGCGACGTACTCGCGAAGCTCGGCGTCGCTCAACGCCGCCGGGTCGTCCGCGGCTGGCTTCGATCGCGCCGTCACGCGGGGCCTCCGGCCGCGTGGGCATCCTTGAGAGGTCGCCACCAGGACTCGTTGCGCTGGTACCACTCGATCGTCTCGGTGAGGCCGGCGTCGAACCCCACCTGCGGTTCGTAGCCGAGCTCGTCGCGGATCTTGCTGTCGTCGATCGCGTAGCGCCGGTCGTGCCCTTTGCGGTCGGCGACCTCTTCCACCGATGACCAGTCGCGCCCGAGGTGGGTGAGCAGCCGCTCGGTCAGCTCCCGATTGTTCAGGCCGATCCCGCCGCTGATGTTGTAGATCTCGCCGGCGCGCCCCTTGCGAAGGGCGAGAGCGACAGCGCGGCAATGGTCGTCGACGTGCAACCAGTCACGGACGTTGAGTCCGTCGCCGTAGAGCGGCACGGTCTGCCCGTCGATCAGGTTGGTCACGAACAGCGGGATGACCTTCTCCGGGAACTGATGGGGACCGTAGTTGTTCGTGCAGCGGGTGATGACCACATCGAGCCCGTGGGTCACGGCATACGACCGGGCGATGAGATCGCCGGCTGCCTTGGCAGCCGAGTACGGCGAGCTCGGCTCCAGCGGGTCGGTCTCCCGGAACGCGCCTTCCAGAATCGACCCGTAGACCTCGTCGGTCGACACCTGCAGAACGCGCCCGATGTTCGCCCGCAGGCACGCGTCGAGCAGCGTCTGTACACCGACGGCGTTGGTCATCACGAAGTCTGCTGCGCCGGCAATCGAGCGGTCGACGTGCGACTCGGCGGCGAAGTTGACCACCGCGTCATGGCCGGGCAGCAGTTCGTCGAGCAGCGCGGAGTCGAGGATGTCGCCCTTGACGAAGCGGTACGTCGGCAAATCGGCGACCGCCGTCAGGTTCGTGAGCGTGCCGGCATAGGTGAGCTTGTCCAGGACCGTGACCTCGGCGTCCTCGTAGCCGGGATAGCCGGAGGTGAGCAGCGTCCGGACGAAGTGGGATCCGATGAAGCCTGCGCCACCGGTCACAAGCAGCCGCACGCCGACAGGCTATTCGAGGGCTCAGCCGTCCAGGGCTTGTCGGTACGCGGCTTCGACCTCGTCGACGATTCGCTCCCAGTCGTAACGGTCGGTCGCCCGGCGGCACGCATTGGAATCCGACGGGGGACCCGCGGCGAGCTGGTTGACCACTGCCTGCGCAAGGCTCGCCGGGTCGTTCGGAGTGAAGGTTGCGCCGGTGCCAGGTGCCGCCACCAAGGCGGACGTCTGGCCGGACTCAGCACCCACGACGGGTGTACCGCATGCCAGAGCCTCGAGTGTGGACAGGCCGAGAGCCTCGAGGACCGCTGGCATGACCGCGACCCATGCCGTCGAGTACTCCCGGACGAGTTCGGCCGTGTCGAGCAGGCCGAGGAACCGCACGGACTGCTGCGCGGCCACTGGCATCGCGTCGAGCAACGACCGGCGGATTTCCGGAGGGGCATTCCCGGCGATCCGCAGCTCGGCACCGGATACAGCTTCGCGCACGGATCCCCACGCCGCCGCCAGGTCGATCAGACGCTTGCGTGGCTCATCGGGCGCACTCGTCGACAACACGACGGGGTGTCGCGCTCGGTCCGCGATCGGACGGAAGACGTCCCGGTCGATGCCGGCGGGAACGATCCCCATCTCCCGGCCGAAGCCCGCCATCTCCTGCCGCGCCCACTCGCTGTTGCACCACACGACATCGGCGCGGCCGAGTGCGCGCCGCAGCAGGCGGTCGTGACCTGGGCTGCGGAGCATCCACTCCGGGGTCACGCTGCCGGTCAGCTTCAAGAAGGTCGGCCGGCCACGGCCGACGACTGCGGCCGCATCGGCGTAGTGCCAGCAGTGAACGACGTCGGCGCGACTGAGCAGACTCGCGGCAAAGGCTGGAACCGCGAACATCGCCGTCTCGTCGTACCCGTAGCCCGGTCGGGCGCTGCGACGGTGCGGCACCCGGACGTAGCGCACTTTGATGCCATCCACGTCGGCGCGTGCGAACAGACCGTGCGGTTGGCTCGTGAGCAGCGTGACGTCGTGCCCGCGAGCGACCAGTCGACTGCCGAGGTCGTGGATCTCCCGCTCTGCGCCGCGCTTCACGTGCGGCCAGAAATAAGGGTGCGTGAACAAGATGTGAATGCCCGGACGATAGCGCCGCACTACGCTAGCGCCGTGCCGACCGCGACGACCGAGTCTTCGCAGACGGTTCTGGATCTTGCGGGAGACCGCACCCCGATCCGCGCCCTGGTGCGTGACATCGTTCGCCGCCGGCACCTGCTGCCGATGCTGGCGAGCCGTGACTTCAGAGCTCGTTACCGGAGCTCAAAGCTCGGCATCACCTGGGCGATCCTGCTTCCGCTGTTCCAGGGGACGATCCTCGCGATCGTCTTCAGCCACCTGGTCCGCATCCAGACCACGACCAACTACGCCGCGTTCGTGATGGTCGGAATGATGACGTGGACCTATCTGACTTCGTCGGTGTCGCTGTCCGCAACGTCGATCACCGACCAGTCGGATATCGCGAGCCGGGTCTACTTCCCACGGATCTTCCTGTCCGGGATGGCTGTGCTCGCCAACGCCCCGGCGCTGTTCATCGGCCTCGTCCTCGTGATCCCGATCGCGGCGATCCTCGGTGTGAACCCGACGTGGCATCTGGTCACCCTGCCGCTTGCGGTGCTGCTCTCGTTGCTGGTCGGCTACGCGTTCGGCGCGCCCTTGGCGCTGTTGAACGTCTACTTCCGGGATGTCCGCTACCTGATCATCGCGGCTCTCCAAGCACTGCTCTACCTGTCACCGGTGATCTACCCGATGACCCGGCTGCACCACCACATGAACCTGCTCGCGATCAATCCGGCGACTGGTCCTATCGAGCTGGCGCGTTGGTCGTTCAACGCCAACAACAACGATCCGCTGCTGGTACCGATCCTCGGAAGCCTGGTCTGGATCGTCGGCCTCGCGGTGGTCACTGCGGTGTCGTACTCGAAGCACGAACGTTTGGCGTGTGACCGGCTGTGAAGCCCTACATCCGGTTCGAGAACGTCGGCAAGCGCTACGTGCTCAACAACAGCCCACTGCTCATCTCGAAGCTCGTCCCACGTCGCCGGCAAGGTCTGTCGGAGATCTGGGCCCTGAAGGACATCTCCTTCGCGATCGACGAGGGCGAGACCGTCGCGATCGTCGGGACGAACGGTGCCGGCAAGACGACCACGCTGCGGCTGATCGCCGGTGTGTCGGCTCCCACCGAGGGCCGTCTTCAGGTAGCCGGCAACGTCGCGCCCCTGATCGGGATCGGCGTCGGTTTCAATCCCGAGCTGAGTGGCCGGGAGAACATCTTCGTCAACGGTCAGCTGCTCGGGATGACCGCCGACGAGGTACGGCGAAACTACGACTCGATAGTCGCGTTCAGCGAGCTCGAGGACTATCTCGAGTCACCCGTGAAGTACTACTCCTCCGGGATGTTCCTGCGACTCGGCTTCTCGGTTGCGGTGCACACCCAACCCCAGATCCTCGTGGTCGACGAGATCCTCGCGGTCGGGGACGCAGCCTTTCAGGTGAAGTGCAACGCCCGGATCCAGGAGCTGCAGCAATCCGGCACCACTGTCGTCCTGGTCACCCACAACCTCGGTCTTGCCGTCCGCATGGCCAAACGCGCCATCGTCTTGAACAAGGGCGGGCTGGTCTTCGACGGCGACGCCTCGGAGGCGATGGGGGTCTACCACACGATCCTCTCCGAGATCCGTGACGTCAGCGACACTGCGAAGCTCGATGCGGGCGTCGACCCGGACGGGCTGCTCGGCCGTGCGGACGTGGACCTCGACATCCTCGACCACACCGGCGCTCCCAACCGACACCTGCAGACGGGCGAGCGGTTCACCGTCTCGGTGAAGGCAGAGTTCAGCCATGAGGTCGAGGACCCGTGCCTCGGTGTCGGGATCGTGCCGACCGAGGGCCACGACATCGTGGCCTCGGCGTTCACCAAGCCCGGGGAGTACCGCGGCGTGCACGGCCCGGGAAAGCCGCTTGTTGCGACCGTCGAGCTGGACAACCATCTCGCCACCCGCAGCTATCGAGTGCACGCCGAGGTCTTCGACTCTCAGCGCAAGTGGCTGCTCGGCGCGAGCAACCGCGAGACCTTCTTCGTCAAGAGCAACAGCAAGTACTTCGGCACAGTCGATCTCGGTGGCACGGTGACCGTCAACGGCGCGACGATGGACAACCGGGCGCCGCAGTAGCCGACGGTCAGACGATCAGCCGCCCGTAGCGGAGCGAGCTGCGCGCCATCGCTACGAGCTCGAGCACGTCAAGCAGCACCGCGCCTGGCAGCGAGGTGAGCCGACGAGCGCCGCCGGCAAGCGGGCGACGGCGAATCCGGAAGTCGAGATACGGGAGGACCCCGAGCGCGGCCCACGGCCAGAACGCCGCACCGACTCCCGCAGCGATCGCCACCAGCAGGTAAGCGTGGGACGGCTTCCAGAAGATCCGGCGATACAGCAGCGTCTGCCGGATCTCAGGGTGCTTGCGCACGACGAGAGCGAGATCGACCCACTTCGACCAGGCCTCACGCGCGCTCGCCCGCAGGTCACTCGGCCGGATGTCGTGATGCACGACCGCGGTTTCGGCGTACTCGGCTCGGCCACCGGCAGCGAGGACGCGAAGCCCCAGGTCGGTGTCCTCGCCCGCGGCGCGACGGAACCGTTCGTCGAAGCCGTCACTCGCCTGCAACAGCTCGCGGCGGTAGAAGCAGTTTGCGGTCGCGAAGAACTTCGCGTCATGAACGCTCAGCGTCCGGGAGAAAGGACCGAGCGCGTCGTACTGGTCGGGCGAGGGCTCGACCCGACCGACGACGACGGCAACCTGCGGGTCGCCGAAGTGGTGCAGGCCGGCCTTGAGCCAGTCGGGGTCCGGGACGCAGTCATCGTCCGTGAACGCGATGACGCCGGCGCGGGCCGATCGCCACGCCTCGTTGCGTCCCGCAGCGGGACCGCGGTTGACCGACCCCTCGACAACCGTGAGCCGGTAGGGCAGCTCCGATGCGAGCCGACGAACCGACTCGACCGTGCCGTCACCGGACGCATCGTCGTACACCACGACCTCGAAGCTCGCCGCCGCAAGCGACTGGCGGGCGAGGGCGCGCAACAGTCGCTCGATTCGGTCCGGCCGTCGATAGGTCGAGACTGCGACAGATACGAGTACTTCAGTCCTGCGGGGCGTCTGGTCCGCGCTCAGCGACGCTTCCTTCCGAGGAAGAACGAGTGGAATCCTCCGGTCGAGGTCACCGGAAAGCCGCGCAGCTCGACGTCCGCGAATCCGACATCTCGGAACATGTGCAGCGCCTGACCCGCCGTCGGGAACACCATGCGAACGCTGGTGTGAGTCTGGCTGCGGCTTAGGCCGTAACGACTCCGAATCAGCTTGGCTTCCCAAAGGAGCTTTCTGGCTAGCGAGATCTCCCTACCGGGCAGCATTACGTGCGCCATGATCGTGCCGCCCGGCTTTAGCACCCTTAGCGCCTCCGCGATATAGGCGCGGATCGCCGCGAGATTGTCGAGGTGCTGCAAGACCTGCACGGTGAAGACGGCATCGACGGAGCTGTCTTCGAGCGGAATTACGTTGCTACACACCTCGTGAAAGGTGACGTTGTCGCCTACCTTCGCCTTGGTTAGGGCGATCATTGCGCTCGACACATCAACAGCATCGACGGCGTCGAAGTAAGCCGACAGAGGCGCGGTGAGCCTGCCAGCGCCGCATCCAATCTCTACGCACCTACCACCTACGGTGGGTTCGAAATGCTTCCAGTGGGAGAGGAACTGCTCCCAGTCCTCCCGACCGCTCGCGTAGAACTCTTCTTCAGTCCACCCGCCGCCTTCTTTCCCCGCGATGGAATGGATGTGAAACAGGAGGTCCGGACCCTCAGCGATCGCTCGCCACTCAGCAGTCGAGTTACGAACTGCCGCTCTGCGTGCCACGGGCTGACCGTCCTTCCGATGTCAGAATTCTTAGACGCTACCTAGCGAGGTGGATAGGGGGATGTCTCCGGGGTCGTTGACCCGAATGTGAGAGACGACCTCACCGCGCACGAAGCAGGACAGGCTTCGCCGAGATCCCTGGGAGGGAACGATCTCGAGCGCCGCAGCGGTCGCGTCAGCCATGACAGCGCTGGCGCTGGTGCTGTCGAGTAGTAGGTGGAGTAGTCGAAGCACTTCCGTCCGACCGGCCACCCGAGCGTGGTTGGGTAGCTCCAGGTACGCGTCTGACGCCAATAGTCCAGAGGCGATGGAGTCCTCGCCGGCAATCACGGCGGCGGCAAGGCGGCTGCTGGTCGTGATGACGTCGCCTCGACGCTGACCGGTCGGCCGCGGCCGAAGAATCACAGCGCGGCGGGCAAGCCGGTACGCGCGCCTAGGGGCCGAGCGCAATGCCGACCGGCCGCGTCCGACGGAGTCTCGCAAGGATCGGCGGGCAAGGATCGCGGCGCGCTCCTCCGGCGACACGTACCCGAGCTCGACGGCGAGGAGGCCCGCTTCGGCGATGATCGTTCGCTCGGCCATAGGGTCCAGGTCGACCCACTTGCGTGCGCTCACCCTCTGGTCGGAGGGGCTCACGTTGATCGGAGCACGCGCGAACTCAACGGCTTCGCGGACGAATCCTAGGTCGTAGTCGACGCCGATCAGGTCCAGCATCTCGGCGAGATGATCGGCCGGCCGGGCGAGCAGGTCCTCGTATCGCACCTCGTAGTATCGCAGCCCCGCGAGATGTTCGCGGGTGTTGTCAACGTTCGCCCGCCAGGTCTTAGCCGCCGTGGACCAGTTGCGGAAGGACTCCTCCCATGACGACCACAGGTGATGTGCCGAGCTGATCGCGTCGCGTGGGTCCCGGATGATGTTGAGGAATACGCCGTCCGGATATACCTCGGCGAGTCGCGACGCAGACTGCACATGGTTCGGCGATTTGTCCAAGACGAACCTGGCGTTCGCACGATTGTGTTGCGCGCCGGCCGTAAAGACCCCATCGACGAAATCCCGCATCAGGGCGATGAGTTGTCGGCGATTCACCCAGGTGGACAGGCCCATGTACGGATCCGGGTTGTCGAAGTTCTCGAACAACCGGTCCAAGCCTTCGCAGAAAGCGTGCATCTCTCCGCCGGTTGCGACGTCGGGGTGCGCGGACAGCATCTGATGCAGCCAAGTCGTCCCACTTCGAGGTGGGCCGACGATGAAAATGGCTCGCTGGTACCAAGGGCTGTTAGATGGGTCGAACGGACCTGACTCGCTGATTCGGGCGTGACCCGCGAGATCGAAGATGGATTCTCGGGCGATGGCAATAGGTTTGGGCACGCCGACGCCGGGATCCGCCTGACCCGCGCTCCCCAAGGCTCCGCCCTCGCTCACCGACCTGGGACTCCCAAGGTCAGTAGATTACTTCGCAACTACCGCAGCACCGTCGTCGCGCGAGCGGCGACCTGGCGACCGAGGAGCCGATTGCCGTGGTTCCGGCCCGGATCCGGTCGACCATCGCGAGGGTCGGTGCTCGCGTTGACCGAAGCCGAAGTCATGCGCGGGTACGCCGCTTTCGGCGGCGAGCGCGGTGGCTGGCGCTATGGCGTGGAGCGCACGTCGAGCTGGACATCGCGCCGACCGCGGAGATCTCCCGTTCGGTCCGCCTCGAGATCTGGCGCGGTACGACCACCCGCGTTGCCATCGGCGAGCGCAGCCGCGTGGGCGATGAGGTCAAGCTCTCCCTGAGAGGCGGGTCGATGACCGTCGGCGCCAACACCGACATCCGCCGGCTCGGGACCTACCACGTCGGCGGTGAGCTCACCATCGGCAGTGGCGTCGTCCTGTCGACCGGCTTGCACCTGCACTGCGCGGAACGCGTCCGGGTCGGCGACCTGACGATCATCGGCGAGTACTCGACGATCGCGGACTCGCGCCACCTTCGCACGCCTGCGGGCGTGCCGATTCACCACGCGACCGCGACCGCTCCTGTCGACATCGGCGAGAACATCTGGATGGGGGCGCACGTCGTCATCGCGGGCGGGACCGTGGTGGGTGATCTGGCGTTCGTCGCGGCAGGCGCTGTCGTCACCAGGGACGTGCGACCGCGCTGGCTGGTCGCGGGCGTTCCCGCGCGTGAGATTCGTGAGCTCGCCGACGAGGTCGACTGAGTCCCTAGCTCGGCGGTGCCGCGTTGCACCTCAGGTCGGCCATGGCGAGCACCGCGAGTGCTTCGGCGTCCGGGTCGAGGCTGCGCACCATCTCGCGACCGCGAGAGGTCAGCCACGTCCTGAGCTCGCTGTCGTCGACGATCGCAGCGACGTGAGCTGCGAAGTGGGTCGCACTGCCGGGCTCCGCGAGCAGGCCACAGCTCGCGAGCAGCTCGCTGGTCGCGCCCGACGCGCTTCCGACGACGGGCACGCCAGCGGTGAGCGCCTCGAGCGTCACGAGGCCGTAGGCCTCGTGACGCGACGGGATCAGCACCGCGTCAGCGGCTGAGAACACGGAACGAACGTCCTCGACGAAGTCGACGATCCGGACTGCCTCGGCGTCACCGCCAGTGTCGATCCACTCACGGACGCGCCTGACGAATCCAGGTTCGCCCCCACCCGCGATGAGCAGCCGGGCTGCCGGATTCGTGCGTCGTAGCTCGTGCAAGACGGCGACGGCCAGGTCAGTGCCTTTGGCGGCGGACACGCTTCCCACGACGGCGATGGCTGGCTCACCCGCGGCCAGCCAGGCGTCGGGTTCCGGAGGTTCACCGGCGAAGCGCCCGGGGTCGAGGCCCGCCGCGACCACGACAGGCCGGGCTCCGCCGTCCGCCTCGCACTGCTGCGCGACGGCGTTGCTGACCGCGATACGGCCGACCGACAGGCGCGCCGTCAGTCGCATGATCGTCCGCAGCGACAGATGACCGCGAAGCGTCTCGTTCCCGGGGACGTACTCACGAATGTGCCAGATGTGCGGCAGCCCGGCGATGCGGGTCGCGACTGCTCCTTGCGGTGTCACGAGGGAGTTCGTGTATGTCACGCAGGGGCGTGCCTTGCGAACGAGCCAAACGAGCCGGGGCAGGCACAAGACGCCGACGAGGGCACGAACCATGAAGATCGGCCATGCGCTCTTGCGTGCGAGCCAGGGCGGCATCGGGTGCGAGTGCACGGTGGCGCCGAGCTCTCGGAGCCTCGCAAGCAAAGGCCCCTTTCCGCGGCAGATGACGACGACGTCGTGACCGTCGGCGACGGTGCGCCGGACGATCGCCAGCAGTGCGCGCTCCGCGCCACGCAGATGGGGGCTGTGTGAGAAGACGACGATCCGATGCCGGTGTGGCGAAGCGGCGTTTTCAGGCGAGAACAACGGCTCGGAACGCGGGGTAGGGTGATCGCTCTCCGGGCGGGCAGGGCGGCGCAAGCAGGGATTCAGTCATGAGGATCTTGCACATTTCTAGCCTCTGGACGCCCTTTCTGCTCGGTGGCGCAGAGGTGTACTCGACGACCCTCGCCCAAGAGCAGCGCGCAGCCGGTCACTCCGTTGGTGTCGTCACCCTGGGAGTGCCGGGGGAGGACGTCGTCGAGGTCGTACCGGCGTGGCCGCATCGCCGGGACCTCTTCGCCGGCCAACCCGCGTGGAAGAAGGCGATGTTCCGCCTCGAGGACGTCTACAACCCGGTCGCCGCGAAACGGATGAGTCAGGCGATCGACCGGTTCGAGCCCGACATCGTGCACACCCATGCCGTCATGGGGTTGTCGACCGCGGCGCTGACCGCCGGCGCATCGCGAGTGCCGCACGTGCACCACCTCCACGACCACTGGCTGCTCTGCCGTCGTACGACCTTGACCAAGCCTTCCGGGGCACCGTGCAACGACCGCCGGTGTCGTGCGATTGCCGCGGTTCGCAAGCAGATCGTGCAACGCAACCCGCCGGAGCTGTTGCTGGCGTTCTCGCGCGCGTCGGCGCGCGCCCACGAAAGCCTGCAGTGGACTGCGGGAAGGGTCCGGCATCTGCCGCACACGATCGGTGTCGAGTTCGAAGGCCGCAAGCCCGTGGCGGCCGCGCCCGGCGCGCCCGTCACCTTCGGCTTCCTCGGTCAGCTGCTTCGCCACAAAGGCCTGCACACGCTGCTCGAGGCTTTCGCCGGGCTGTCCGGCGGCCACCGGCTGCTCGTGGCCGGTGACGGTGAGCTCGCGGAGTCGGTCGCGGCTGCCGGTCCGAACGTCGTCGCGCTCGGCCAGGTCAACGGCGCCGAGAAGGACCAGTTCTTCGCCGAGGTCGACTGTCTCGTCGTGCCGTCCCAGGTTCCCGAAACCGGACCGCTCGTGGTGCTCGAGGCCCGGGCACACGGTCTCCCGGTCATCGGTGCGCGGATCGGAGGGATCCCGGACATCGTTGCGGCGCGTTGTGCGCCGCTGCTGGTCCAGCCCGGCTCGGCGAGCGATCTGCGTGCAGCGCTCGAGCGTTTCATCGCAGCGCCGGAGATCTACTCCCCGCCGGCCGACGGTCCGCCGGAGCGAATCGGGCGCACCTGGCGCGACCACGCCGACGACGTCAGCGGGTTCTACGAGGAAGCGATCCAGATCCGGCGCAAGTCGGCCGGCCGCTAGGACTCGAGCGGCAGGCCGAGCGCGTCGAGCAGACGTTCTGCCGAGGAACCCGTCTTGTGGGTGTGCAGGACGTCGAGCAGCCAGTCCCGGCGCTCGCGCCAGTCCCGTCCATCGCTGTCGAGCACCTGCTCGACAGCGGCGGTCAGCTCCTCGATCGAGGTCGAGAGCGGTCCGGGCTGCCAGCGGTCGACCGGGAGCAGCAGCATGTGCCCCTGCTCGGCGAGGATCCGGTAGTCGGGGCAGTGAATCCAGATCGGCCGGTCGAGCAGCAGGAAGTCGCACCACACCGACGAGAAGTCGGTGATCAGGCCGTCACACGCCGCGAGCAGTGTGGTGACCGTTGCCGGGCCATTCGCCGCATCGTTCGGGATCACCCGGATGTTCGCGGTGTCGGTCCACTCGATCGGCTCCGGCGCCATCGGGTGGGCCTTGATGACAAGGAGCAGGTCACGTGCCGCCAGCCAGGGGTCCAACGCCGTCAGGTCGGCCGTCGTCGGGGCGGGTGGCCCGCTACGACGGTCTGGCCACATCCGATACGTCGGCAGCCACAACAGGACGCGCTTGTCCGTCGGGAGCTCGAGCTGTTCACGGGCGGACGCCTGGTCCAGCTCGAGCATGCGGTCGTTGCGTGGGCTGCCGACGACGAGGACGCGCTGGGGGGAGATCCCGAACTCGGCGGACCGGAACGCGACGCCGAGCCGTGAGGTGGCAGTCGCATAGGTGGACTCCACCCCCCGGGCGCTCGACCAGTAGCCGAGCAGCTTGGTGAACTCGCCGTGCCAGAGGTTGACCATGATCTGGCGGCCGCCCGGTGGAAGGGCCCACAGCTCGTGGGTGAAGAAGACGTACTTCGCACGCGCGACGAGCCAGGCGCCCCGAAGGGTGCGACGCCGCCGGATCATGACGTCTTTCGCGCCGCCGAGTTGGCTCGCGACGGCGTCGGCGTCGGCAGCCTGGTCGGTCAGGAGTGCGCAGCGCACCCGGCGGCGCTGCAAGGCCGGGATCATGGCGAGCGTCCCGTCATTGGCCGGCGGGACCCCATTGAGCACCGCCAGGTGCTCGTCCTTAGGGGTGACAGCCCGCAGCGCCCCCAACGCGAGCACCAGAAGCCGCTGGGACACCGTCCGACGCGGCATCGGTGGGGGTGGCCCGACCGTCACGGGCCGACTGTATGTGCCCGCTGCTCTACTCCAAACGCGTGAACCTTGCCGGATACGTAACCGGGACGGAAAGAAAACGTTGGAAGAGGCGAAAGACCGTGGTTGTAACCGCCGATGACAACTTTGCGCAATTCGTGGCAAACTTCCCCTTCCTTCCGAATGCAACTTTTTTCCCCAAGTGAGGGTCCCAGAGTGCTCGTTGACAGCCGGGGGGCAGGCGGCCGCCAACGTGGTGCGCGCAACCGGGTGGCAATCCGCAAGCGGCTCCTAGACGTCGTCGTCGGTGGAGTGCTCGCCCTCGCCTCGCTGCCGTTCATCCTGGTTCTCGCCGCCGGCGTCGCGGTGTCGCTACGGGCGTGGCCGTTCTTCGTCCAGCATCGCCCCGGCCGGGAAGGCCGCTCCCTGCTGATGGTCAAGCTGCGCACGCTGCCGCCGACCACCCCCAAGTACATGGACAAGCACTCGCTTGGCCTCGAGACCGCGAAGCTGCCTTGGCTGTGCTCCCTGCTCCGGCGTACCCACCTCGACGAGCTTCCCCAGCTGTTCTCGGTCGTGGCCGGGCACATGAGCCTGGTCGGTCCGCGTCCGGCGCTTCCGGGCCACGTCGAGCCGGTGGCCGAGGAGTTCGAGTCGCTGCGGCGCAGTGTGCGGCCAGGGTGCACCGGCCTGTGGCAGCTCAGCGTGGCCTCATCCGACACCGCGACGAGTGCGCCGCGGTTCGACATGTTCTACGTCTGCTACGCCTCGACCCGGCTCGACCTCTGGATCATGGTCCGCACCGTCGGCTGGGTCCTTGGGCTCGTGAAGCCGATCGAGATCGGCGACATGCCGGCCTGGCTCTACGGGCCGGGCCTGGCCGAGGTGACGTGGACGCGCGACGTGCCTGCGCCCGCGGCGCCGATTGCGACCTACGCCAGCTCTACGCCTGCATCCACTCCGATCTACCCGTCGCAGCCGACGGGTGAGCCCGTCCTGGTTGTGCCCGTCGGCGGGGTGCTGGCGGAGGTCGGCGACTGACGACACCGCTGACAGCCGGCGTCGACGTCTGCATTCCCACCCACGATCCGCAAGCGGATCATCTCCGTACTCTCTTCGAGTCGCTGCGCCGGCAGTCCTTCCGCGGGTTCAATGTCGTGGTTTCCGACGACAGCTCCTCACCCGACGGCAGCGAGCTCGTCAGGCAGCTGGGTGAGGGTGTGGTCGGCCACGTGCATCACGAGGCCGATGGGGACGGGATGACGAACAACTGGAACCGGGCGATCGCCCAAGGTTCTGCTCCGACCGTCCTGCTGCTGGGACAGGACGACGCTTTGGAGCCGGCCGCGCTCGCAGAGCTGTACGCCGTCCTGGACGCGCACCCGGACGTGAGCGCAGTCGGTTGCGGTCGCACCTTCATCAATGACGTCGGCGAACCGCTGTCACCGAGGCTTCGAGTCAACGACCGTTCCCGGATATTTCTCACGCCCGGGCCGCACCGCCTCGATCGCCACGAGCTGACCATGCTGTGCCTGCGCAACGGCAACCCGTTCGGCGAGCCGTCGGCCGTGCTGTTTCGGCGCGCGGCCTACGACGCAGTTGGCGGGTTCGATCCGTCGTACCGGCAGGCAGTCGATGTTGCCTTCCTGCTGCGGATCGTCAGCCAAGGCGATGTCATCTACTTGCCACAGGCATTGCTTCGTCGCCGCCGGCACCCCGGCTCGCAGACGTCTTCCAACGTCCGGTCCGGAGCGAGCTCCGAGGAGCGGGTCCGGCTGATCGACGAGTTCGGCGCGGCCGCAGGCCTGAGCGACGACGAGATCTCGCGCTGCCTGTCGGCGGCTTTCGTCCATTGCGGATTCGACTTCGCAAGGGCCGCCCGGCATCGCTGGCCGGCGGCGCGCGTCAACGCCCGACTGCTTGGCCGGCTGGTCCGTGGGGGTGCCAGGCCACGACATGTCGCGGCAACGCTGATGGAAGTCGCCACCTCTCGCAACCAGGACCGAAGATGACGCGACTTCCAAACTTCCTGTTCATCGGGCCGGACAAGGCCGGCTCGACCTGGCTCGACGCAGTGCTTCGCACCCATCCGCAGGTCTATGTGCCGGTCGCGAAGGACATCTACTTCTTCGATCGGTACTACGACCGCGGCTTGTCCTGGTATGCCCGCCACTTCCGGAAGGCGGATGCCAGCCATCAGGTGGTCGCCGAGATCTGCCACGACTACCTGTTCGACCCGACGGCTGCCGAGCGCATCGCGGAGGTTCTCCCCGACGTCCGGGTGATGGTCTGCGTTCGAGAGCCCGTTGCTCGTGCCTTCTCCTCGTTCCTGCACATGCGAGGCCGGCACGGGTTGGTTCGAAGCGACTTCGAGACGGCGCTTCGAGATGTTCACGAGCTCATCGACCACGGCGCCTACCACCGGCACTTGGAGCCGTACCGAACGCTGCTTGGCCGCGACCGCATATTCATCGCTGTGTTCGATGATTTCCAGCAGGACCCGCAGCACTTCCTCGACGACCTCACCGACTGGCTCGGCCTGCAGCGGCTACAGCTGGCCGCCGATCAGCTGGAGCCGAAGCGCGAGGCGAGCGCCGCTCGGATCCGTCCGGTCGCCTACCTCGTCAAACGGGCGGCGCTGGTCGCTCGAGACCTTCGGCTCGACGGTCTCATCGGCAAGGTGAAAGGGTCGCCGCTGGTCCAGCGGTTGCTGTACAAGCCGATGGGTGAGGACCGGCCAGTGCCTTCCGAGGCGGCCACGCAACGGATCAAGACCGAGCTCGCTGACGACCTCGCTCGCTTCGACGCCACGTACGGTCTCAGCCTTGCTGACCGCTGGTCGTGGCCCGTTCCACCCAGCTAGCGATCTGGGCGCGGAACCGCTCGGCGGTGAAGCGCGCCGCGTTCGCGCGGCATGGTTCGGCCGCCAGCCCCATCGTGGCCGCTGTCGCAACGACGAGGTCCTCCACATCGAGACTCGGCGCCAGCGTGCCGGTCTCGCCGTCGACGATCGTGTCCCTTGCGCCGCCGATTCCGACGGCAGCGACCGGCGTTCCGGCGGCCTGTGCCTCCACCGGAACGATCCCGAAGTCCTCGATTGTCGGAAAGACGAGCGCAGCAGCGTTGCGGTAGAGGTCGCGAAGCTGCTCGTCGGTGGGGTTCTCGATCAGCTCGACCGGCACTCGCGCTCGGGTGGCGGCCGCTTGTAGCCGTTCGCGCTCGGGTCCCTGACCCGCGATCTTGACTGGCAGGCCGAGTCGGTCCGCGACGGCGATCACGAGGTGCAGGTTCTTGTACGGCACCCAGCGTCCCGCGCCGAGAATGAAGTCTCGCGTCGGTGCTCGGGTTGCGGGTATTCCGTAGAAGGTCGTGTCGACCGGCGGCGCTATCACTGTCGACCGGCGACCCCAGAACCGCTCGATGCGCTCTGCCACGGCGGTGCTGTTGGCGGCATAACCGTCGACGTGGCGGACGGAGCGACGATCCACGGAGCGCAGCACAAGCCGCGCCGGCGACAGAAGTGGGTTGCTGCCCCGTCCGTCGAGCTCCGGGGTCCACACATACCGCGCGGGACTGTGGACGTAGACGAGATGTGTGCCGTCCCTCGCCAGCCGGTTCGTCTGCGCGAACGCGTGGTGTGAGCTAATCACGACGTCGTACGGGGTGAGCGGTCGCTGGGTGCGCCAGGCAAGCGGCATCAGCGGCAAGGTCACCCCGCGGCGGTCACGGACTCCAGGCCGGTCGAGCCACGTGGTCCGGATCGGACGACCTGCCGTCTCGACGTCGACCGCGGGATCCCGCGTGAGCGCGTACAGATCGGCGTCGGGGAACGCACCGGCGATCTGCTCGAAGGTCTTGACCGAGCCGTCTCTCGCGTCGATCCATTCGTGCACGACCGCGATCCGCCGAGGGATCGTCATCGCGGCAGTGCGACCGCGGAGTAGCGCTCCAGGCAGGCGGAGTACGAAGGCAAGGCGCCAGCCGCCGCGGCTTCGGCAACTGACGGTGCGGCAAGGTCGCGATCGGACACGATCGGTGTCTCGACGTACTCGTTCCAGGGCAGCGCGAGATCAGGGTCGTTCGGCGATACGGCGTGCTCGTGCTGAGGCGAGTACACGGCCGACACTAGGTAGGTGACCGCTGTGTCGTCCTGCAGGGCGCAGAAAGCGTGTCCGAGGCCTTCTGCAAGGAAGACACCCTGCCGTCGTTCGTCGTCGAGGACGATCATCTCGGACTTGCCGAACGTCGGTGAGCCCATCCGAAGGTCGACAACGATGTCGAGTGCAGCTCCCACGGGAACGGTCACGTACTTGGCTTGCCCGGGCGGGACATCCGCGTAGTGGACGCCCCGCACCACCCCCTTTCCCGACACCGAATGGTTCGCCTGGACGACGTCGAACTCGCGCTCGGTGGCGGTAGCGAGGACATCGCTTCGGAACCACTCGAGGAACAGCCCACGCGGGTCACTGTGCAGCTGCGGAGTGCACAACCAGGCACCATCGATGCCGAGCGGCTCGACCGACATGCTCACGCCTGGCGGTCCGAGAGCAGCTTGAGGAGGTAGTCGCCGTAGCCACTTCGGCGCAGCGTTTCGCCGTGGGCCTGTAGCCGGTCGTCGCTGATCCATCCGTTGCGCCAGGCGATCTCCTCGGGGCTGCCGACCTTGAGGCCCTGTCGCTCCTCGAGGACACGGACGAACTCCGACGCCTGCACGAGGCTCGCGAAGGTCCCCGTGTCGAGCCATGCCGTCCCAGGTGGCAGCACGCTGACCTGCAGCCTTCCTTGCTGCAGATAGGTGGTGTTGACATCCGTGATCTCGAGCTCGCCGCGCGGGCTCGGCGTGAGGCTCCGTGCGATCTCGACCACGTCTGAGCCGTAGAAGTAGAGGCCGGGCACGGCGTAGCTGCTGCGCGGCGCGGAAGGCTTCTCCTCGATGCTCACCGGGCGTCCGGCATCATCGAGCTCGACCACGCCGTAGTCCGACGGCCGTGCCACCTGGTGCGCGAAGATGTGGCCGCCGTCAACGTCGGCATGCCGCGAAAGGTCGCTGCCGAGGCCGGCGCCGTAGAAGATGTTGTCCCCGAGGATCAGGGCAACACTGTCGCCCGCGACGAAGTCCGCACCGATCAGGAATGCCTGTGCAAGTCCCTCGGGTCGTGACTGGGTCGCGAAGCGAATGTCCAGGCCGAAGTCGCTGCCGTCACCGAGCAGGCGTTGGAACGCCTCCCTGTCGATCGGGGTCGTGATCACGAGGATCTCGCGGATGCCCGCGAGCATGAGGGTCGACAGCGGGTAGAACACCATCGGCTTGTCGTAGACGGGAATCAGCTGCTTGGACACCGCGCGGGTGATCGGCCACAGTCGGGACCCCGTCCCGCCCGCGAGGATGATTCCCTTCATGACGCACTGACGCTAGTCGATGCAATACGGATAATCGTGTGGTGTCACGACCCGCCGTACTGCACGTGTTGGGTGAGTGCAGCGAGGCGGACACCACCGCTCCGGTCATCCTGTCGACGACGGCAACCCGGGTCGTGCTCGGCCGGGTCGCTGCGGCCACCACGCCGCCTCCCACCGGCCCCGCCCCCGATGCCGTCGTCCTCCTGGGTGAAGCCCTCTCGTCAGCGGACGCGCCTCGTCAAGCTCGACGGCACGGCATCGCCGTCGTGCACGCCCACCACCTCGCGGCGGTGGGCACGGCCGTGCGCATTGCCGCCGCGAACCGCCTGCCCTGGCTCGTCACCGTTGACGAGGCGGCGTTGGGCGAGGCAGGCCTGGTCGACGCCCTGGCCGGCGCGACCGCTGTCGTCGTCCCGTCGCTGTACTGCATGGGCCGACTCGCTGCCCTTGGCTGCGAGGAATCGCGACTTCGCCTGCTGCGCCCCGGGGTCGCTCTCGACCAGCCGGCCGCATCGAAACCGACGACGACACGAGGCGTCATCAAGGACGAGGCCGTGCCTGCGGTCCGGAGAGCACGGTTGCTGGCCATGGCTGCCGGCACCCGGGTGAGCGGCGGTCATCCCGCGCTCGCCGAGCTGCTGCCCAAGGGTGTGCCACCACGCGAGCGCGTGGTCCTGGCTCATGAGATCGGTGCCCGTGCCGCGGAGCTCGACGCGATCTATCTCGCAGCCGCCGCGGGAAACGAGATCCCGGTCGCTGCCGAACCAGCCAAGCTGTTGCCGAGGGTCACGGTCGTCGTGCCGACCTTCAACCGGCGCGACCTTCTGGTGCGGACGGTGGCGTCGCTGCGGGAGCAGTCCTATCCCGCCGACCGGTACGACGTCGTCGTGGCCGACGACCAGACGACGGACTCCACTCTCGATGATCTCGCGACCGCAGACGGGCAGGTGCGGATCGAGCGGCTGCCCATCAAGGGCTACGCCGCGGGCGCGCGCAACCACGGCATCGCGAAGGCAAGCGGCCAGATCATTGCCTTCACGGATGACGACTGCCGGCCGCAGCCGACGTGGCTTGAGGCGATGGTTGCCGGATTCGCGGACGGCGTCGACCTGGTGCAGGGCCGAACGGTGCCCGATCCCGAGCAACCTCGGACTCGCTGGTCGCGAACCATCTCGACGCCGCGGGAGTACGGACTGTACGAGACAGCGAACCTCGCCGTCCGGCGCTCCGCGCTCGATGCGCTTGGGCCCGTGCCTTTCGATCCCACGGTGCCGGACGCGCTGCGACATGTGCTCGGACGTTCGCTGGGATCGCCAGGGATCGGCGAAGACGTAGTGCTCGGCTGGCGGGTCCGTCGCGCCGGCGGCACCCGCTTCGCCTCGCATGCGGTCGTGCGGCACCACATCTTCGAGGGGTCACCCAAGGTCGCGCTTCGTGACGCGATCCGCGCGGCTGGGTTCCCGCTCCTCGTGCGCCAGGTTCCTGAGCTGCGCCGCGCCTTCCTGTGGCACCGCTACTTCCTGCGCGCCGAACATCCGGCGCTGCTCGTCGCCCTGGTTGCGACCGTTCTCGCGGGCGTGTGGTGGCCGTACTTCGCGGTAGCGGCGGCTCCCTACCTGTGGCTGGTCTTCCACCCGGATCGCCCCGGGCGCGTCTCGAGGGCGCGTGGCGCACCGTTCGGCGTGCTGCGTGACCTGGTCGAGCTGCTCGGCTGCGTGGTCGGGTCAGTCCACGCGCGGCGACTCGTTCTGTGACGCCCGTCGGGCCTAGAGGACGAGGACCCGCGCCTTCAGCGAGCCGCGGATCAGTCCACCCAAGCAAGCGACGTCGTACAGCACCGCGCAGCAGCTGTTCCTCACCGTGCGGCCGCGCCGTGGTGAGGGTCGCCACCGCCAGACGAGCGGGACGATCAGCAGCGCGGGCCAAGGGCTGAGCAGGGCGACCGACGCGACGGCGCCGAGGACGGCGGCGATGGCCATCACCTGCCGCCGGTTGAGGAAGTAACGCCGGTAGAGCAGCACGTCGCGAGCGGCAGGGAACTCCTTGATGAGCTGCGGCCAGCACTCGTATCGCCAGGCCCGGCGCAGCCACCACCGGATGGTCGGATACGTGACTTCGTGGGCGACCACCGCTGCCTCGGCGAAGACGGTCTGCCAGCCGGCCTCCCGCACTCGCCAGCCGGCGACCATGTCCTCCCCGATCTGTGGCATGGCGGCGCCGAAACCGCCGACCGACAGCAGTGCCTCGCGGTCGTAGAAGATGTTGCAGGTCTCGTAGCGGTGGCTGAACGACGTCACGCTGATCGTCGCTTCCCACGAGCCCACCGGCCGGATCGGCACTGTGCGGCCTTGTACGACGCCGACGCCTTCGGTCAGCTCACGCAGTCCGGCGGCGAGCCACGTCGGCTCCGGTACGCAGTCCGAGTCGGTGAACGCGACGACTCGTCCTTGCGCCTCATGGAGTGCGACGTTGCGGATGTGACCGAGCGAACCGAGGTCTTGAACGACCCGCAGATCGGGGGCATCTTGCGCGCGCTCGAGGAGGAACTCGTAGGTCCCATCGGTCGAGCCGTTGTCGACCACGAGGATGTCGACGTCGACGGTGACGCCGGTCTGGGCGAGTATCGCGTCGAGGCAGCGTGCCATCCAGTCGCGGCGATTCTTCACGACAACCGCAACCGTGACCGCCGGCTGCCGGGTACGGCGCACCTGACTCCTACTGTGGTTGGTAGCGGCTGATGATCATCGGCGTCACGACAGTGTCCCAGTCGTAGGACGCGGCATGGGCCTTGCAGCGTTCGATGGTCTGCGGGTCGCGCGCGAGCTCGATCGCCTGCTCGCAGGCGTGCGCGACGGACGCTCCGGTTGCCTCGCACTTCACGCCGGTCTCCGGGGTCACCATCAGGCTTGGCCCGAGCCCGTCGTCGAGGACGACGGCCGGGGTGCCGCACGCCATCGACTCCAGGACGACCAGCCCGAACACCTCCGCCTGGGATGGCAGGACGGTCACCCAGGCCGTGGCGTAGAGCTCCTGAAGCTCGTCTGCGTCCGCGGTGCGATGCACCGTGACGTTGTCCATGCCTTGCCTCGCGAGCTCGGAAAGGTCGCTGGGTAGCGTGCCGGGACCGACGAGCCAGAGCTCGACGTCGGTGCCGGCCTGCCGGAGCAGTGCCGCCGCCTCGAGAACCAGTCCGACGTTCTTGCGCGACTCTCCCAGTGCCGCCGGAAACAGCAGCACCGGCCGGGGGTGCCGGCCTTGGGTGCTGTTGAAGCGCCGAATGTCGACTCCTGCCGGCATCGTCACTCCATGCCGTCCGTAGTCCGTGAGGAGCAAGTCGCTCGCGGGCTGTGAGAGGCACAGGAAATCGTCGATGTCGCGAACCACGCGGTTGTAGAGCCGCCGGTCCGCGCGACGATCGTGGGATGGCTTCGACGGGAAGCCGACCTCGGTGTAGACCGCCCGCATCCCCGGGCGGACCTTGGCGACCAGGCTGGCGGCAGCTGCGTCGGCAGGCGAGAGCGCATGCCAGACGTCAGGTCGTGCGGCGAGCACCGGAAGAGTGCAACGCGCTGCGAACTCCATGCCCGCTCCGGCGTCGCCGTACCGGCGCAGGAAGCCGCGGCGACGCAGTCTTGTGACGGGCACGTCAAGGATGCGGTCGCGGTGCGGTTGCGCAGCCGAGCTGATGATCCGGGCGTCATGACCGAGTCGGCGAAGTGAAGCTGCGAGCTCGTGGGCGTAACGTTCCGCGCCTCGCCTGACCTCAGGCCAGCAGTAGAGGTGGGTGAGGACGATCCGCAACGCGTCGGTCAGTGCTCGGTGAGCTGGTTGACCTGACCCGCCGGGGTGCGACTCGGGGCCTGGTACTGGTACTCGGCGTAGTAGGAGTGGGCGCTTCGGGACGGGACCGCGTTGAGCACATAACCGATCACGTTGGCGCCGACGCCGGCGAGCTTTCGTCGCGCCTCACCTGCCGCGTTTCGCGGCGTCTTGCCGTGCCGGGTGACGACCAGCACCCCGTCGACCTGGGCGGCGATCGCGACGGCGTCCGTCACGGGAAGGATCGGCGGTGCGTCGATGACGACGAAGTCGGCGATGCCGGCGAGCGACTGCAGCAGCTGGTTGAACAGCTGAGAGCCGACGATCTCGGACGGGTTGGGGGGCAGCGGTCCGCTCGCCATGACCTGTAGACCGCGGTCCCACAGCTGAAGCGCGTCGTTCACGCTTGCCGTGCCGAGCACCAGTGACGTCAGGCCGACCGACTGGTCCACACCGAAGGCCGACGCGAGACGCGCCCGGCGCAGGTCGGCGTCGACCACCACGACGCGTTCTCCGGAAAGCGCGATGGCAACGGCCAGATTGGCTGCAGTGGTCGTCTTGCCCTCACCCGCGCTGGCACTCGTGACGAGCAGCGTCCGGAGCGGACGGTCGGGCGTCACGAAACGTACCGCCGTGCGCAGTGTCTTGTACGGCTCCGCCTCGACGCTGTCTTTGTCACGTCGGACGACGAGCATGCCGCCTCGGCGACGGGGCACCACACCAAGCATCGGAGCCGCCCACAGCGCGTCACCGTGGGCCGAGGACTTCACGGTCCGGTCGAGCGTCTCGAGCAGAGCGGCACCACCCAGGCCCGCGACAAGACCGAGTAGCACTCCCAGGGTGATGTCGAGCGCGGGGTTGGGTGACGTAGGGCTTGTCGGGATCTCGGCATAGTCGAGGACAGTCGCTGTGATCTTGTTCTGCTGTGTTGACTGCAGGAAGTCGACCTCGTCGCCGAGGGCGGTCACGGCGGAGTCCGCGAGCGCCTGTGCGCCCTTCGGGGTGTTCGAAGTAGCGGACACATCGAGGACCGAGGTGTTCTTCTCGACCGTCGCCGTCAGGTGCTTCGACAGCTCTGCGGGGCTGATGTCGAGGTGAAGCAGAGCAATCACGCGCGCAGCGACCGCTCGGGACGTCGCCACCGTTGCGTACGTCACCGTTTGGTTTGCTGCGAAGATCGTTCCGCCGACCGTGTCACCCAATGTGTGGGTGTTCGGCAGCTGGAAGATCGTTTGCGCTGTGGCGGTGTAGGTCTTCTTGGCGTGCTGGGAGTAGTACACGGCGCCTGCCGTGCCCGCGACGATGCAGACCACGATCAGTGCCAGGCGCCTACGCACCATCGAGAAGAACTGAAGGAGGTCCACGTACTGAGGCTATCCGGTGGATGCTCGCGTGGGCGTTTACGCTTTGCAGGTGGTTTGGGCAGCGTCGCCGACTCGAGTGGCGCCGCTTCATAACTTCCTCGCGACGTCCCGACGCTGGTTGCTGCTCGCGATCTTCGTCGGCCTGGTCTTCCTCTTCGCCACCGGCGGGCCGGTGGTGGCGGGGGTTCTCATGGGGCTCGCCGCGCTCGCGGCCACCATCTCTGTCGCGTCGCGACACCCGCAGTTCGCCGTTGTCGGCATCGCGGCGTGGCTGCCCCTCCAGGTTCCCGTTCTCGCGTTCCTGTACAAGCACGGAGCCCCATTCATCCTCGTCAAGGACCTGGGCTACCTCAAAGAGTTCTGGGCGATGTCACTCGTGGTTGCGGCAGTGCGGGCGTCGCACCGCCGAAAGGTCAAGGCGGACCTGCTCGACTGGCTCGCCGCGGGGTACGTCGGCGTGGCGACCCTCTACCTCATCTTGCCGTTCGCGGACTCCGCCGCCCTGGGCGGACTGCCGTTCGGCGCCCGGCTGAGCGCGTGGCGGCTGGACTGTCTGTTCGTCGTGGTCTTCCTCTGCATTCGCCGACTCAGCTTCGACCCCATCGTGATCCGGCGCCTGCGCCTCGCCGTCTTTATCAGCGGCGTCATCCTCGCGGGCTTCGCGTTGTGGGAGTCGGCGAGCAACACCGGATTCAACAACTTTCTACGGAACACGCTGGACTATCCGGGATACCGATCGCAGGTGCTGCACAACCAGCTCGCGATCACCAGCGGCACCTTGCTCAGCACCGGAAGTATCGGGAACACGACGTACGTGCGCGGCGGCAGCTTGTTCAACGACCCGCTCGTGTTCGGCTTCTTCATGGTGATCCCGTTCGGCATCGCCCTCGAGCGGGTGGCGGCCCGGCGGCCTTCGCTGTTGGCCGTCGCAGCGGCAGCCGGTGGTCTCATCGGGATTCTGCTCAGCATCACCCGGGGTGCCGTTCTCGCGTCGGCGTTCGTCGTGCTGTTCGCGATGGCGTTCGGGATCAGCCGGGTGTCCCCGAGCCGGCTTCGACTGGTTCTGACGGTGTTCTTGGCGGGCGTGGTGCTGTTGCCGATGGCGGGAAGCTCGTCCCTGCTGGTCCGCATGGAGACGATCTTCAACCCGTCCAAGGACACCGGTACGCAGAACCACGTGTCTCGCACTTACCAGGGTTACGTGGATCTGGTGAGCCATCCGTTCGGATATGGCCTGGGCACCAACACCACGACGGCGACGCTCTACAACGGCGACACTGTCGTGATCACCGAGAACTCCTACCTGGAGACCGGCGATGAGCTCGGTCTCCCAGCTCTGGTGTTCTACTTCGGTGCGCTGATGGTGTTGCTCGCGAAGCTTCGCCAACGGTCCAAACGCGCGGGTGAGGGCGCTGGGCTCGCTGGTGCCGCTTGGATGACCGGATGGGGGTTGACGCTCGGCGCGATGGTCCTCGAGACCTGGTACGAGCTCCCGGTTGCGCTCGTGTTCTGGACGATCGCGGGTCTTGCGCTGGCCGACACCGGTACCGCCGAGCTGCCCGAGACAGCGGCGCGCCGCTCCGATGCACCCAACGCCGCCGTGACAGCCTTCTAGGTCAGACGACCTCGAGCCAAAGGCTTGACGAGGGGGAGTTTCCCCAACCCGGCAGCCGGCCGGCCACTTCGTCCAGCTGCGTCGCGGCAAGGTAGGCGTTCCACCACACGATCCGGAATCGCGAAGAGTGGGTGAGCAGCGCCCGCACCAGATACGCCTCGTTCCAGTGCATCCCGCCGTGCACGAACTGCCGCGGGTACTCCGGGTAGAACATGTCGTGGACGTGTATCCGGACGCCCACCGGAAGGCGCGGCACGATCTCGAGGAAGAGCCGGTTCACGTCGCTGCCGATCTTGGTGACGTGCGACGAGTCGATGAACAGGATGTCGCCGGCCTCGAGCTGGCTGAACACCTTCTCGTCGACGGTCTGGACCGGTGCCTCCACGATCTCCAGGCGATCGCCAGGCCGGACCAAGGACCGCAGCCGCTCCGGGTTCGGGTCGATTGCGGTCAGCACGGGCGACACGTCGCTGAACCGGTCGGCGGTGTCGAGCGCCAAGGCAGTCGACCAGCCTGAGCCGACCTCCACGATCCGCTTCGGCTTCCAGTGGCGCAGCAAGCAGTAGTAGACGAGGCCGTCGGTCTTGTAGAAGAACGGGTTTGACAGCCGGTATCGCAGCCCGTCGACCGCCTCGTCACGGAACGGGATCTCCGCGGCGTACGGCGCGAGCTCGCTCGCCAGCTTCAGCTGCTCATCGACCCGGAAGTCGATGCCGGGCATGTCGTCCTCGCGAGGTCCGAACAGGTCCTCCGGCACCTCGTCCAGCGCGGGGACCGGCGAGTGGTAGTGGCCCGGAGGCATGACGTTCAGGACGCGGTGGTCGCGCGCGTACCTGAGATCCCGCCAGGCATGCGACAGGCGGTCTCGCCAGGTGACCTCGTCTATCTGGCCGACGGGAAATGGGCGCATCGCCGCTACTGGGTGGGGTCTTGGTCGGAAACCGACGGCGGGCTGACCGGTTGCTCGAGGCTGCCGGCGTCGCGAAGCGCCCGGGAGGTGTCGCGGCGCGGGCGGCTGGGGCGGCTCGGCCGAGCCGGTGTGGCCGGCGCGCGCTCGGCGGCGAGCTGGGCCTCGACGGCGCCGACTCGTGCGGCCAGCTCCGACATGCCGGTCCGGATGCCGTCCAGAGCGCCCCGGATGTCGGTCAGTGCCGCGAGCACCGCGCTGTCATTGGCATGGAGGTCGGTCAGGGCTTTGGCGACGCCGGGGCTGACCTCGAGGTTGGCGCCAGGAGCCGGTCGGTAGGCGCCGTTCTTGCTCCCGTTGCCGTTGGCCGCCTCGGGGGCGGTGGTGCCTCGAGGGGTCGAGAGAGTGACCGGCCTCAGATCCAGCTGCCAGTCGGTGCGATTGCGCTGCTTCGCCACTCGTCTCCTCATGCGTGCTCTGGGCTCCGTTCTCCCCTCGCACTCACGATAGACGTCGACCGAAGGTTCGAATCCTCGATCGTCCAGTCGAGTGGTTGCCGTGTCCGGTGGGTGACTGCTCACGCCGGCTTGCGAGCCACGACCTGCATCCGGTCGTGGAAGTCCGGGGCGACCAGTCTATCTGCCAGGCGAACGGTGCGGGCGACGCCGACGGATGCCCGGGCCAGGCCCTTGGAGTACCCCCCGAGCCGCTCCGCGTAGTAGGCCGCGGTGAAGACCTTGGGGTGGCTGTCGACCTCGACGACTTGCAGTCCGTGCCGCTCGAGCAGGCGCTGCATCGAGGCCCTCGTGAAGTACTGGACGTGCATCGGGAGGATCGACCACCAGCGGCTGCCCATCATGCGAGCCAGCCGCCCGCCCGCGTCCGGCGTAGTGAGGTAGAGGACGCCACCGGGCTCGAGCATCGAGGCCACGTTCTCGATCGCTCCCGACACGTCGAGCAGGTGCTCGATGACATCGCACATCACGACGCAGCGCATGCTCGCCGCGGCAATGCCTGAGCTCTGCAAGTCCCCGACTCTGACGTTCAGTCCGCGCTCCCTGGCCCGCTCGACCGCCCAGGACGAGGGTTCCACCCCACTTGCGGTCCACCCCCGGCCGGCGGCGGCGGCGACGAAGGAGCCAGTCCAGCAACCAAGGTCGACGAGCGTGCCGGGCGCGGCAAACCGCTCGATCCGCTCGAGCGAGCGCCGGGCGGTCTCGACCTGGCCGGCCTCCTCGTCGATCGAGACGGGGTCAGCAGCGTCGCCGTACGCCGCGGCCAGCACCTCGTCGGTCGGAGTCTCCGCGAGGGAGGCGTGGCCGCACGCGAGGCAGCGCAGCACCGTGCCGACGGTCTCGCCGTACCGGTCTGCGCTGGGGCGGAACAGATGTGGGTCCACCCCGTTCTCCGTGGCGCTGCCGCCGACCTTCCACAGCAGGCTCTGGGCCGTGCCGCCGCAGACCGGGCAGGACCAGCCGTTGCCCTCATCGCTCATCGGTCGGCCATGATCGCGGCGGCTGCCTCTCCACCGATCCGGACGCCTTCGCTCATGCCGCGGTCCGCGGGATAGATCTGTGCGGTGGTCGCGACGTAGAGGCCCTGCAGCGGCGCTCGCATGTCCGGGATCCGGTTGCGATATCCGAGCGTCACGAGGGGTGCCGCGTAGGGCGTCTTGAACGGGTGGACGGCCGTGACGCTCGAGCGCTGGAAGCGGGGATAGATCGCCTCGAGGTTGTCGAGCCAGGTGTCAGTGAGCGCTGCGGCGTCCGTGGTCGCGATGTCCGCCTCGGCGGCAGTGAAGTAGCGCCCGAGGTAGGTGACGTGCCGACCGCCGTAGTCCGATCGCGGCACCAGGTTCGTCTGCTCGATGATCGCGCCAAAGCCGGCGGCAGGGTCGCAGACGTTGGTCCAGTACACGTCGGTGATCGGCCGGTCGGTCTCGATCACGGAGCAGACAACGCCCATGCCCTGCGCATCCGCCCACTTCGGGTCGGCATGGTCAGCGGAGACGAGCTTGCGGATGCCCGGCAGCGCACCGGTGTAGAGAACGGTGTCGGTCTCGACGTCGCCGCCGTCACCGCGAACACCGACGACCTTGCCGCCGTCGTCAACGATCGACTCGGCCCGGCTGTTGGTGCGGATCTCGACGCCGTGCTCGCCGAGGCGCGCGGACAGCCCGTCGAAGACCTGCCGGAATCCGCCGCGCAGGTACCCGAGCTTCTCACCGCTGCCCTTGCGGGCGCCGCGACGTTGGGCGAAGCGCCCCCACATCCAAGCGGCCGGTACCTCGTGCGCGGCGGCGCCGAACTTCGCGCGTAGCAACGGCTCCCACAGCTCACGCACGGCGGCCGGACCTGTCGCGCGAGTCAGCCACTCCGTCGCAGGAACCGTGTCGAGACTCTCCCAGTCCTTCCACTGCTGGAGCCGCAGGCCCCCGATCCCCATCCGCACCCGCTCGGGAAACGTCATCGGGCCGAACCGGAGGATGTCGAGCGGCGTGGTGAAGGGCCAGAGCCGACCGCCGGTCAGCACCCCCATCGTGCTTGGCAGCCAGTCGAGCTTGGCGGTGAGCCCGAGCTCGTCGATCAGCGCTCGGATGTGCCACTCGTGGGGGAAGACATGGTGGTAGAAGCATTCGAGCGGCGTCCCGGCGATCTCGAAGGAGACGACCAGTCCGCCGATGCGGTCGCCGCCTTCGAAGATGACTACGGGCTGCCCGGCTTCGGCGAGGCGCAGCGCGGCGGTCGCGCCGGCGATGCCCCCGCCGACGATGACGACCGGCTTCACAGCACTAAGCCCCGCGCGAAGGAGGGATCGACTCGGAGGTCCGTGCCCCCGCGGGAAGATGTGCGAGCTCCATGGTCGACAGGTACTTGTGCATCCGCCTCAGCTCGCTGAACGCGCGAATGATCACCTTGATGCTCGCCCCTTGTGGCTTCCCCGCTGTGCGGGGGAAGTGGCTGACTCCGACCTCGACGACGCGGTAGCCGGACCGGCCGAGCTTGACCATCAGCTCGGTGTTGACCATGGCGCCGACGCTGTCGATCTCCAAGCCGTCGAACACCTCGCGCCGGAACATCTTGAAGGCGCAGTCGATGTCGCGGACCGGGACGTAGAACAGCGCTCGAACCAGGTAGTTCCACCCGCGGGCGTTGAGCCGGCGAAACAGCGGGTCTCTGCGCTTGATCCGATAACCCGCGACCACGTCGACGCTCTGGATCAGATCGATGAACATGGCCAGCTCGTCGAGATCGAACTGATTGTCGGAGTCGGTGAAGAAGACCAGGTCCATCTTCGCCGCGAGGAATCCGCTCTTGAGTGCCCCGCCGTACCCCTGGTTGACCTCGTGGCGAATCAGCCTGATGCGAGCGTCGTCCGCGGCGAGCTTCTCGACGATCGCCGCGGTGGTGTCGGCCGAGCCGTCGTCGACGACGATGATCTCGTGATCGGTGCAGTGCCGGCTGGCCACTTCCGAAGAGCGCCGGATCATCTTCTCGATGTTGGCCTCTTCGTTGTACGCGGGAAGCACGATCGACAGCCGCCGGCTCGGCTGCGTGCTGTCAGCGTGGCGGGCTGGCGGCAACGTGAGCTCCCGAGTCGACGTGTGGCAGGGCGGCGAAGAACCGCTGCCTTCGAATGCTAATCACCACTAGGGTGCCTCTGGGCGGGTTGACCTTCGCGGGGGTTGAGGCACGATGACTGTCAGCGGATACGCCGCGGGAATGGCCGCGGTTCTCGCTGTGCTCCTCAGCGCGGTCGTCGTCGGCATCGCTGGTCGTCGGGTCCTGGCGCCGCGATGGACCGGTACGCATGCCGCACTGGTCGCGGTCGTTGTCGGTTACTCCTTCGTTGTCGTCGAGGGTGAGCTGCTCGGGTCATTCGGGTGGTTCAGCCGCGGTCCCATCGTCGGCGTCTCAGTCGTCGCAGCCGCACTGTGTGGTGTCAGGCTTCGGCGGGATCGTCGGTCCGCACCTGCGCATCAGACGACCACCGGCGAGAGCCCTGCTGTTGTCGAGGACAGTGCCTCTGACACCGGCCGCTGGCGAGCGGCGATCCCCTCGTACGTCGCGAGCGTGTGTGGAGCGTTGGTCGTCGCTCAGGCTTTGGTCGCCGTAAGGGCGACGGCGAGAACCGGCAACCTCTTCGTCGACTCGCTCGAGTACCACCTCACGTGGGCGGCACACTTCGCGACCACTCATCGCACGACCGACATCATCCAGTTCGCCCCGGGCCAGCCGGTGCCGTACTACCCGCTCAACAACGAGCTCGTCCACGGCATGGGAATCGCGCTGTTCCACGGCGATGCCCTCTCGATGGTGCTGACGTTCGCGGATCTAGCAGCCGTGATGCTCGCGGCCTGGTGTGTCGGCGCGACATTCGGGGCCGGACCGGTTGCGCTGTGCGCCGTCACACCGATGCTTGCCTTGCTGGGGACCTACGACGCGAGTGCGATCAACGACTGGGCAGCGATCTGGCCACTGCTCGCAGTGCTCGCCGTCATGGTTCGGTTCCGAGCCGATGGCCAGGACGCCACCATCGGTCTGCCGTTTGTGGCGGGTCTTGCCGGCGGGTTGGCGATGGGCACGAAGCTGAGCCTGCTCGGGCCAACTCTCGCGCTGCTGCTGGGCTTCCTGGTGATCGTGCCGAGCGGCCGTCGGCGGACGGCCACGATCGTCGGTGCGGCAGGCGCCTTGCTGACGTCGGCGTACTGGTATGTCCGCGACGCCGTTCAGGTGGGCTCGCCGTTTCCGAGCCAGCACGTGCCCGGGTTGCATCGCGTCCCGATGTCCGGCATCGACAGCTTCGGCTACTCGGTGGCTCACTACCTGACGAACTCGACCGTCGTGCGCCAGTACTTCCGTCCCGGCCTCCATTTCTTCTTCGGCAAGGCATGGCTGGTCTTGTTGGCGCTGGCGGTCATCGGTGTGGTGATCGGCGCCGCCCTCGGGCCTTACGCGCTCAGACTCGCCGCGATCGTTGCCGTCATCGCGACCCTCGTCTATCTGGTCACGCCGACCGGTGCCTACGGTCCGGCCGGCCACCCGTACCTGTTCGCCTACAACGTGCGCTACGCGCTGCCTGCGGTGGCGCTCAGCCTGGTCGCCCTTGGGGCGTCGAGACTCTCCGTGAGATGGCCGATCGTCATGTCTGTCGTCTTTGCGCTCACCCTCGTGGTCACGCTGCTCGGTCCCCGGATGTGGGCGCTAGGGAACGGAACCAGGATCGCCGCCGTTGTCGCGGTGGTTGTGTGCGCTGTGATCGTGCGGCTGCCCGTGGTGCAGAGACATGGCGCAGCCGTGTCGGTCGTCGCGCTGGTGGTTGTGGCCGTCGCGGGTTATCCCGCCACGCATCGGTACCTCAATGACCGCTACCACGGCACCTCCGATGCGAAGGAGGCCTTGTACGGCGCAATGCAAGGACAAAGTGGCGTGAAGGTCGGCGTCATCGGGGGGACCGCCGTCTATCCCTTCCTCGGTGTCCACTACACCAACAGCGCGGAGTACGTCGGCCAGACCCTGGCCCACCACGCGTTCGCTGACTACACGAGCTGCCCGAGCTGGCGCGCCGCTGTAAAGTCTGCCGGCTACGACTTCGTCGTCGTCGAGCTTGGGCCGAACTCGCCACCACCGCCGGCACTGGAGTGGACGTCGACGGACCCGGCGGCTACCCAGGTGTTCACGAACGCGGCGGGCTCGATCTACTCGATCGGGCCGGGGTTCGGGTCCGCCGCGTGTCCGGCCGCCTGACCTCAGAGCGGTTTGCGCAGAACACCGAGCTTGGTCAGCCTGACGTCGGGGGTCAGGCCCTCGCGTTCGCAGAACTCGAGGTAGGCCGCCGATCCGCCGTCCCACTTGTCAGTGTTGGCGTCGCAGTCGTCGACGATGATGATGCCGCCGGGGACCATGCGCGGCCAGGTCCCGGCGAGCGCTGCCGCCATCGGCCGGAACAGATCGACGTCGAGCAGGGCGAACGCCAGGGGCGGTAGGCCGGAGTAGTCGAACGTCGCCGCATCCGCCTGGATCACGGTGGTGTCGGCGTCTGCACGGTTGGCGGCGAGGGTGAGCTCGAACAGGCGCTTGCTGTTGTAGTCGAAGTCTGAATACGCCCAGGTCTTGCCTCGTCCACGCTCGACCGCAATGTCCTCCGGCGTGAAGCCGGTGAAGGTATCGATGCAGTAGTAGTGGCGTGCGATGCCGACATCCTTCATGTGGCGCTTGATGTAGACCGTTCCGGCGCCTGTGTTGCACCCCACCTCGAGCATCGCGCCGTCGAGCCCGGCGGTCTCGCTGACCGTGTCCGCGATGAAGTGCAGCTGGCTGGGTTCGAACGCGAAGGGGTACCGGTTCAGGATGAGTGGTCCGAGCTTGGTTCCTGCGAGCCACTCCCGCCTGCGGACCTTCAGCCGGAACGGTAGTGAGCGGTCCGGCACGGTCGTAGGGTAGCGCGGCCGTCGGCGGCGATCGCTGACCCGAGCGATGGCTCTTAGGCTGGTCTCATGGCGAGTCCGCTGCTCGAGCGTCACGGCGCCGTCGCCGGGTCCGGCGTGGACGCCGATGTCGCCGCGCACTACGGCGATCCGCTGCGCGAGCAGCGAGTGCTGTTCGAAGGCGGTGCCGTCGTCGACCGCTCGCATCGGGGTGTGGTGCGGGTGGCGGGCCCCGATCGGCTGAGCTGGCTTCACTCGCTGGTTTCGCAGCACGTCGAGTCGTTACCGGTGGGAGAGGAGCGCGAAGCGCTGATCCTCTCGCCGCACGGGCACGTCGAGCACCACTTGGTATTGCGCGACGACGGTGACGCGACCTGGATCGCGTGCGAACCGCAGACGTCGGCTGACCTGGTCGGCTACCTCGACTCGATGCGGTTCATGCTGCGGGTCGAGGTCGAGGACCTGTCCGCGTCGCATGGCGTCGTGTCGGAGGTCGCCGGTGACGCCGTCCGGGACGAGATCGTTCCGATCCCGGAGCTGGTTGCCCGGATCGACGCGAGTGGGCTGCCGCTGGTCGGTCATGGCGCGTGGGAGGCGCACCGGGTCGCGCGGCACGTGCCTCGGCTCGGCTTCGAGACCGACCACCGGACGATTCCGCACGAGGTCGGCTGGATCGGTGTCGCCGTACACCTGGACAAGGGCTGCTACCGCGGCCAGGAGACGGTCGCGCGGGTGCACAACCTCGGTCGACCGCCGCGCCGGCTGGTGTTTGGACATCTCGACGGGACGCTCGACGAGCTTCCGCCCCGGCACACGCCGGTGGAGCTGGACGGCCGCGCCGTTGGCTTCCTCGGCACGGCCGTCCATCACGCTGAGGTGGGACCGGTGGCGCTCGCGGTGGTGAAGCGCGCGACGCCGGACGACGCGCCGCTGACGACCGCGGGCATGGCGATCAAGATCGAACCAGTCGTCGTCGCGTAGCGCGACGACGAATCAGCCCGGCGTCGGTCTAGAGGCCGAAGAGCCCGATCTTCTTCTTTGCCTTCTTGTCAGCGCCGGGCGCTGCCGGGCGAGGACGCGGCGGCGGGGTCGCACCGGCGAGTGATCCGTTCGAGGCTGCCTGGGAGGCTCCGCCGTCGTCGAGACCGAGCGAGGACAGCTCGCGAAGGAGCGCGGCCGTGTCGGCGTCGCCGTCCCGGATCACGCCGGAGTCCGGCTCGGGGGCGAGCTCTGGCTCAGGCTCGAGCATTGCTGCCGGCGCGTAGGCAGGCTCCGGCTCGGCCGCGAGGGGCGCGGCCGCGACGGGCTCGGGAACGTCCTCGTGGTGCAGCTCGACGAGCATTGCGGTTGCTGCTGCCGCCTCGCCGGATCGCTGTGATGCCGCGATCGCCTCCTGCAACGCGATGCGCTCGGCCTCTTCGGAGGCAGCCTTGGCGCTCATGCGCTCGGCTTCTTCCTCCGCCAGCCGGGCGCGTTCGGTGGCGGCTTCGGCTTCGGCCTGGGCGGCGGCCAGCGCGGCGCGGGCTTCCGCTTCCTGAGCCAGGCGGAGGGCGTCTGCCTCAGCGGCTGCTTGACGTGCGGCTTCTGCGGCGGCGAGTCGCTCCGCCTCGGCCTGACGCTCGGCTTGAGCCTGTGCCTCGCGCTCTGCCTGCTCGGCCGCTTCGCGCGCTTCGCGCTCCGCCTGCTCCGCGGCGAGTCGGGCGGCCTCCTCGACGGCGGCCTGCTCGGCGATGCGCGCTTCCTCGGCCTTGCGGGCTTCCTCGGCCGCAAGCTCCTCGGCCGCCAGGCGGGCGGCTTCGTCTGCGGCGGCACGCTCGGCGGCGAGCCGCGCGGCTTCTTCGGCGGCGCGCTGGGCGGCTTCTTCGGCTGCAGCCTGCTCGGCGGCCAGCCGCGCGGCTTCTTCGGCTGCACGCTCCGCTGCCTCACGCTGGGCCTGCTCCGCGGCCTGGGCGAGGCGCTCGCGCTCGGCTTCCTCGGCGGCGCGCCGCTCGGCGACAAGCTGCTCTGCCTGACGCTGCACCTCGGCGTCGTGCTCCGCGGCTTCGCGGGCCTCGGCCTCGCGCTGGGCCTGCTCGAGCTGGATGCGCGCCGCCTGCTCGGCGACCTCGCGAGCGAACTTCTCGGCCGCTTCGCGGGCGGCACCTTCGGTCGCGTGACGCGCGGCCTCTTCCGCCTCGCGGGCAGCGACGCGGGCGCGCTCGGCTTCGAGGTCGACCAGTCGCGGTGGGGTGTCGGCAACGGGGGTGTCGAACTTCTTGTCCGGCCGCAGCGACTCGACGGCGGCCTGGGCCTGGGCGAGCTCGGCCGCTGCCGCGGCGCGGCGCCGGCGACGCTGCTCGTCGAGGTCGACGCTGTCGTCCGTGCGCTTCACCGGCTTCGGCCGGCGCGGTACGACGATGGGGTCGTTGTCGATCTGCTCAGGAGCCGGGCCGAGGGCGTCGGCGAGCGAGCCGGCGACGCGGTCCATCGCGGCGGCGAACGACTCCCCGGACTTGCGGGACACCGGGACGGTCAGGTTGGCCCCGCCGCTGAGCTGAGCCGCCATCACGTCGAGCTGCAGGGGGTTCGGTGTCGTCGGGGCCGCGGCGGTGACGTGCGCGGTGGCGACGTCGCTGGCAAGGCGAGCGAGCCGGGAGAGCGCGTCGTCGCCTCCGGCGCCGTTCGGGCCGCTGCCGTTGGAGTCGCCTGTCCCGTTCCTCGCACCTCCGAGTGCACCGGCGAGCGCCGAGGCCGCTCCGTAGACGTCTTCCTCGCCGCCGGTGTCGTCTCCGATGTCGACGAGACCGGCGTCGACGAGAGTGACGAGAACGTGTCCGGCTTCGAAAAGCGTGTAGCCGCAGTCGGCGGCGAGTTCTGCCACCGTGCGCGAACCGTCGATCTTGCACAGCATCGACCAGGCGTCGCTGTCGAGCGTGGTCTCGGGGGCGCCGTCGCCGCGGGCAGACAGCATCGGGACAGCGTTGGGACTGTCGACGATCTCGGCGATGTTCTCCCACTCGTAGCCGCGCTCGCGCAGCGACTCGAGCAGCTCGACGACGGTGACGGCCTGACCGTCATCGCGGGTCTTGGCGTTCTTGCGGAACTTCCAGGAGCCCTCGGTCCAGCGCATGAGGTCCCAGAGGGTTTCGTGCAGCTGCTCAGTGACGTAGCCCTGGATGACGTCCTCGTCGACGTACCCGAGGTGAACGAGCAGCTCGCCCAGGTTCCACGACGACAGGTCCGTGCGCTGAGCTTCGAGCGCGTCGGCGAGCGCCTCGGGCTCGAGGATCCCGGAGGAGACGAGCTTGGCGCCCATGTCGGAATGGCGGTCAGGGGCATAGATGCCGCAGACCAGCCCGGAGCGCATGAAGACCTGGGCTTCTTCCCCGTCCGGGTGGCTCAGGATCAATGCGCCCGACGCGGCGTCAGAAGCAAGATCGATCAGGACAGACGCGAGCGTGGTCGAGCTCAGGTCGCCCTTGAGCATCGACGACCTCCCTCTACCGATCCGCTGCTGATCCCGGCTCTCCCTATCCCTTCGGCACGCCGAAGGCCGGTGTTAAGCCATCTGGCGCAATTTCGCGCTCAGCTGGCGCAGCCTGCGTTATCCAGCCATGACAGGATGAGCGTAGGCGCGCCCATGCGCGGTGCCTAGCCTGGAAGTTGGCTACGAAAGGCACCAACGATGACTTCCCCCACTAGCGACAGGCGAATCCACCGCCTGCTGGCTGCGGACTATCTCGCCGGGCTCGCTGAGCGTCCGCTGGCGGAGCTGCGTGGCATGCGGGCCGAGGCGGAGCAGGAAGAAACCGACCTGTCCTTCTTGCGGCGGCTCCTGCAGGGCCACGTCGACATCCTTCGGGCGGAGCGGGACCGTCGCCGGGGCGATGGGCCGGCCGGCTCGCTGGTCGAGGCGCTTCCGGGAATCCTGGCCGACGAGCGGGTGCCGTCACACGGGCTCGGCCGGCACGCGGCGGTGGAGCCCTCCGACATCGACGCCCACCGGAGGTACGTCGAGGCGCTGGTCGGCGACGGTGATCTGTCCGATCTCGCGGCGCTGGAGGACCCGGCGCTGGCGCGCATGCTCGACGTGCTCGAGCGGGAAGAGGCGGAGGTCTCGGCTCGCCGCCGCCTGGTGCAAGGGGTCATGGACACGCTCACGGTGGAGCTCGGCCGCCGCTACCAGGACGGCGAGGCGAATGTCGCCGATCTGCTGCCCACCGAGCGCGAGTAGCGCGGCTTGACCGACAAGCATCTCGCCATGGATTGGCCCGTCCTCGCGGAAGTCGTTCGCGGCGGCTTCGTCGAGGGTCATCACCGCGGCGCCACCGTCGTACTTCGTGACGGCAAAGTGTTGTTCGCCGCCGGCCCGGTCGATGTGCCGATGCTGCCGCGAAGCTCGGCAAAACCGTTGCAGGCCAACGGAATGCTCGAGTGCGGGCTTGACGTCGACGATGCCCAGCTGGCATTGGTTTGCGGCAGTCACACCGGCCAGCAGATGCACGTCGACGGCGTACGCAGCCTGTTGGCGTCGGTCGGTCTCGACGAGTCGGCGCTCGACAACACACCGTCGATGCCGGTCGACTCCAAGGCGCGGCGGGCGATGACGGTCGCGGGCGAGGGCCCGTCGCGAATCACCCACAGCTGCTCGGGAAAACACGCGGGGATGCTCGCGACCTGTGTGGCGGCGGGTTGGCCGACGAACGGCTACCGCGACCCGGAGCACCCGTTGCAGGTGCGGCTGCGCGAGGCGGTGTCGCGGATGACCGGCGACCCGGTGAGCGCGACGCTGGTGGACGGATGTGGGGCTCCGCTGTTCGCAGTGACGCTGAGTGGCCTGGCTCGGGGATTCGGCGCCGTCGCGACAGCTGCTGCGGACGATCCGGCGGGCCGGTGCGCGACGGCGATGCGGGCGCACCCGGAGCTGGTTGCGGGTACAGGCCACGTCACGACGAAGCTGATGGAGCGGGTTCCGGGCCTGATCGCGAAGGACGGGGCCGAGGGTGTCTATGCGGTCGCCTTCCCGGACGGGACTTCGGTGGCCGTGAAGATCGACGACGGCGGGTCGAGAGCCCAGCTGCCCGTCCTCGTCGCGGCCTTGCGCGCGGCGGGCGTCACCGATCCAGCCCTCGACGAGCTCAGCCACGTCGACGTACTCGGTCACGGCAAACCAGTCGGCGAGGTTCGCGCCACCTTCTAGCGGCGCCGGGGGCGCGGATCGCATGTCACATAGGTGTCGTGACATGCAGCCCGTATGTGACATGCGGGTCGTAATTCGCGACACCTATGTGACATGCGATCCGGGCTAGCAGCGGGCTGGACGACGCCCGCGAAAACGTTGCTAGGGTTGAAAAAGCCGGTGCTAGCAGGGCGCTTGCAAAAGTTAGCGCTGGGGCTTAGGGTGATGTCCGTGGCCAAGCTGGACGTGCGCAATCTCGGGGATTACATCCGCGAGCAGCGCTCCGCTGCGCAGATCTCGCTGCGGCAGCTGGCCAGCCTCGCCGGCGTGTCCAACCCGTACCTCAGCCAGATCGAGCGCGGGTTGCGCAAGCCGAGCGCGGAGATCCTTCAGCAGATCGCCAAGGCACTGCGGATCTCGGCGGAAGCGCTGTACGTGCAAGCCGGGATTCTCGAGGAGCGGTACGGCGACAGCGACGTACCGGCCGCGATCCTCGCGGACGCCTATCTGGCCGAGCGGCAGAAGCAGGTGCTGCTCGAGCTCTACGAGGCGTATCGCCGTGAAAGCGACGTCAAGAACGGGAAGACCGAACAGGTGGACCCCGAAGCGGCGTCGACCCCGCCGTCCCGCACCCGGACGGCTCGGCGCGCGAACCCACGCGCGGCCGCAGCCGACGGTGCGACACCCGACGAGGGCAAGACCGCCTCGTCCTGACCAAGCACTTGCATCGGCGCACCCCTGCGCCGGTCGCTACACGTCCACGTGCCACCGCCGGTGGCACCTGACTCGGGTCCACATGGAGGTCCGAAGACAATGCCTACCGTTCCGACGATTGACGCCAAGCCGCTTTACGCCATTGCAGGCGTCGGCGACCTCGCGGTCGAGACACTGCGCAACACCGCGACCCAGCTTCAGGTCCAGGTCAAGGACCTGCCGGGCCGCGCGCAGGTCCGTCGCATCGACCTCACCAAGCAGGCGCAGGCCGTGCCGGCAGACGTTCGCAAGCAGCTCGAGGAGCTGCCGACCACCGTGCGCAAGCAGGTCGACGAGCTGACCGCTTCCGTGCGCAAGCAGGTCGAGGAGCTCCCGACCTCGATCCGCAAGCAGGTCGAAGACCTCCCGACGGCATTGCGCAAGCAGCCGGAAGCACTGCGCAAGCAGGCCGACGAGATCACCGCGAATGTTCGCAAGCAGGTCGACGAGCTGACCGCGACCGTTCGCAAGCAGTCCGACCTCGCCGTCGTCCGCAAGCAGGTCGACGAGCTGAGCGCGCGCGCCCAGTCGACGTACGCCGAGCTGGCGACGCGCGGCGAGAAGTTCGTCGCGGGTCTCCGCGGCGACGCCCCGAAGGCCAAGGCTTCGACCAAGCCGGCCACGAAGAAGGCTTCGGCCAAGCCCGCGACGAAGAAGCCGGCCGCGAAGCCCGCTGCTGCCAAGGCCACCACGGTGACCGAGCCGGTCGGCCCGGCTCCGACGACCGCTGCTCCGACGCCCTCCCCGGTTGCGACGCAGGAGCAGTTCTCCTCGACGCCGCTCAACAACGGCGAGGCGCCGACCGCCTAGGCGGTTCACGCAAGAGCGAGAGGTCCCCGGCGGGTATGAGCCGCCGGGGACCTCTTCTTGCGTCTGCTCGCGTTTCGACTCGCGGGGTCAGCGCAGAGCGTCGCCGAAGTTCGCCTCGATGCCGTCGAGCGCCGTTTCGAGGCTGAACCGCGCCTGCGCGGCGGCGCGGCAGATGCCACCGAGCTCGGGTCCCGCGTCGAGCGCCGCGTCCAGACAGGTGGCCAGACCGGCCGGGTCGCCGGCAGGTGTCAGCAGTTGTTCGAGGTCACCGGTGAAGATCTCGGGAATTCCGCCGATCCGGGTCGCAACGCACGGGCGGCCGCAGGCCATCGCCTCGATCGCGACCCGGCCGAACGGCTCCGGCCACTCACTCGGCATCGCGACGACGTCGGCGACGCGATAGAGCGGTACGGCGTCGAGGCGTGCCGCGAGAAAGGTGGCGCGAACTGCCTTCGCCGCGGTTCGCAGGCTTTCTACGTAGCGCTCTCCGGCCTCGGGTGTTTCGTGCCAGGCCGGTCGTCCGACTACCAGCAGGTGCAACCGCGGCCGGCGTACGGCGAGGCGGTTCACCGCGTCGATCAGGGTCTCGATGCCTTTCACCTTGTCGATGCGTCCCAGGTAGAGCACGATCTCGTCCTCGTCGGCGATGCCGAGCTCGCTGCGAGCGGCGGCCTTGTCCGCGTCGGTGCCCGGTGTGTAGCGGGCGACGTCGACACCGTTGTGCACGACGCCGACGCGGTCGGCCGGAAAGCCGAGAGCCACCCAGCGATCCCGGGTGTCGGCGGAGACCGCGATGAACCGCTTGATCCGTGGCACCGACTTCCAGAACTGCCGACCCATCGGCTTGTCGGGAGGACTGAGCCGCAGATGTGACACGGCGGGTGCGCGGGTCACGGCGGAGGTCATCGCTCCAAACGGAACATGCAGCACGTCGTTGAGGTAGATCAGATCGGGCCGCCGCCGAACGCCGTCGAGCGTGGTGAGAGCCAGTCCGAGAGTCGAACGCAAGGTCTCCGCGCGATCGACGAAGAACGCCCGCTCCTGGTGGGTCTTCACGCCGAACGACGCGTACATCGGCAGGTAGTCGCCCGGGAACCGGTACATCAGCTCGAGGTCGTGACCGCGCCCGGCGAGACCTTCGGCCACCTCGAGCATGGACCGTTCCATCCCACCGCCGGGGGCGGTCCACTTCTCGGTGGCGAGGATTCTCACGTCCGGCTCAATCGGATCGGGGGCTGCGCAACGCGCTGAGGCTACAGAGGCGCACCTCGCTCGCAGCAGCTAGTGGTCACGGCGTCTTCAGGTGCGGGTGCAACATTGAGGGTGTGAGCACCAACGGCGGCGCCGAGTTCCTCGGCGCCGAGTGGGGGCCACCGCAACCTGACGAAGGCTCCGGTGAAACGCAGCCCGCGGCCAACCCGGCGGCGAGGCTCTGGAACCGGATCAAGCAGGCGTTCGCCCCGGTCGTCGCGTTCCTTGCCGTCGTCGTCAAGCTGAAGTCAGTTCTCTTCCTCGGCTCGATGGCGGTCTCGATTGCGGCGTACGCCCAGCTGTGGGGATGGAAGTACGCCACCGGGATCGTCGCGCTCGTACTGGTGCACGAGCTCGGTCACGTGGTCGCCCTGCGCCTGCGGGGGATCCGCGCGAGTGGAGTGGTTTTCATCCCCTTCATCGCCGCGTTGACGACGTGGCGGCCGCTGGAACGCCGGCCGTACCAAGAGGCCGAGACGGCGCTGGCCGGCCCGGTGGCCGGAACTCTCGCGGCGTTCGCGGCGATGTGGATCGGGCACTGGTCGGGTTCCGATCTGTGGCGCGCGCTCGCCTTCTCAGGCTTGCTGCTCAATCTGATCAACCTCGCCCCGGTCCCGTTCCTCGACGGTGGCCGCGTAGGCGATCTCGTCTACGCCTGGGTATGGCCTGTCATCGGCGCCGGGCTGATCGCCTACATCGCGGTCCGGCCGGAACCGCTCGCGATCATCCTTCTGCTGTTCGTCGGCTACATCTTCTACACGCACGTTCGGAATCCGGCGCAGGGCGATCGAGCGACCGTCGAGCCGGGACACCGAAGGCTGTTGTCGTGGTCGTACCTCGCGTTGGTCGTGGTGATCGTCGTGGGCATGCACGCGACGTATGTCGGCCGTCACCTCAACTGATCGGGCGCAGCTAGTCGCGGTTCAACCACTTGCCGCCGAAGAACATCAGCTCGTCGCGAAGCAGCTCGATGCCGATGCCGTCGGGATCGCGCAGGTAGAGCGACTCGGGGATGCCGCGCGGGGGACCGTCGTACGGGACGCCCGCGGCGTCGAGCTTTTGCTGCAGGGCCGCGTGTACGTCGGGCGGCACAGAGATCGCGATGTGCTGCACACCGCCGGTGCCTTCCGGCAGCTGCTCCAGACCGAGGCCGGGAAAGTCGAAGAATCCGAGCAACGTGTTGTTGCCAAGATCGAAGAAGAAGTGCGTCGAGCCGGGGTAGTCGCGGTTCTCGACCAGCTCGATCAGCGGGAACCCGAGCAGGCCTTGGTAGAAGTCGATCGTCTTCTCGACATCGCTGCAGATCAGCGCCGCGTGGTGAATCCCGCGGCCGGGGGACGGCGTCTTGGTGACGTACTTGTCACGCAGCTCGTCGCGACGGGCAGCGAGACGTTCCTGTTCTGCGGCGTCAGGGGTTGCCATGGTTAAGAGTGTGCCCCGCTAGCGTCGCTGGGCGTGAGCGTGCTCGAGATCACAGACGTGGACGTGTGGTTCGTGAACGGCCCGCACGTGTTGCACGACATCTCGATGACGATCGACGAAGGCGAGCACTGGGCGCTGCTCGGACCCAATGGCGCCGGGAAGTCGACGCTGCTGGCGCTTGCCTCCGCGCAGCGGTTTCCCTCGCGCGGCACGGTGCACGTCCTCGGAAAGCAAATGGGACGCGTCGACCTTCGTGACCTGCGCCAAGCGATCGGCGTCGTCGACGTACGGCTTCGGATGCCCTCCGAGCTCTCGGTGGAGGAGTACGTCGAGACCGGTGCGACCCAGACGGTGCAATGGATCCGCCGCCCCGACGCCGAAGTGAAGTCCCGCATTGCCGATCTCATCGTGCGGTTCGGGCTGACCGCTCTGCGCGATCGATCGATCGCGGTCTGCTCACAGGGCGAGCGCGCTCGTGCCCGGCTGGCTCGTTCGCTCGTCCCGCATCCGTCGCTGCTGCTGCTCGACGAGCCCGCATCAGGGCTCGACCTGCCCGGTCGGGCCGATCTGCTCACTGCAGTCGAGGCAACGGCCGTCGAGGAGCCGCGGTTGGCGAGCATCACCGTTGCGCACCACCTGGAGGAGCTGCCGGCGACGACGACACACGTCGCGTTGATGCGCGACGGCCGGTTCGTCGCGCAAGGCGACGTCGCACTGCTCGGCGACGAGGCCGCCCTCTCGGAGTGCTTCGGCCGAAGGGTGCGCGCCCATCGGGTCGACGGCCGCTGGTTCGCGATCTCCTGACGCAACTCAGCCGAAGCTGAGCGGCCTTCAGTGGCTACTGCGGCTGCGGCTCCTCAGGGGTACCGGTTGGTGAGTGCCCCAGGTAGTGAGTGAGCGCTGCGTCCCACGCCTTCGTCACGACCAGGGTGGGCAGGCTCCTTCCGTCCCGTGCCACCTCGAGGTCCGTGCAGATCGCCTCGGTCGCCACCCACCTGTGGTGGGTGCCCTTGAAGATCACCCGGGTCTCGGCGGTACTCGCGATGAGGCAGTGCGCGGTGTCGGGTGGCTCGCGTTTGAGCGCGTCGAACAGGTCGATGATGTGGTCGGCTCTGCGACCGTGCAGGTTGACTGTCTTGTTCTGGCTCGGGTTGGCGCTGTCCCGGTAGGCGATCCGGACATGGTCGACAGCTGCCGGCACGTGCTCCGCCGAAGGACGTGCCACCCGCGCCGTGGCGTGCGCGGGAACGGCGACTGTCGCAGCCGCCCCGGCAAGAACGACCGCCCCCATCGTTGCCGTGACCGACCGTCGCATCGCGATCTCCTCGTCCCCGCGCGTCGGCGGGCTCGGCGTACTCCAGCGTCCTACCCAATGATCAGACGCGCCAATGATCAGACGCGGTCGGAGGCGCCGGGGTTCCGACTACTCTCGATCGCCAATGGGCACCGAGCGGCTCGACCTCACTGACGCGACTGTGCGTGAGTGGGACGCCGTCGTGCTTCGTGCCGACGAGGACGGCATCGTCCTCGACCGTTCCGCGTTCTATCCGGGCGGCGGCGGGCAGCCCCCGGATGAGGGCGTTCTGCTCTGGGGCGGCGTGCAGACCAGGATCGCGGGGGCCCGCAAGACGGCCGACGACGTCTACCTGATCCCCGCCGACGACGAGCCGCTGCCTCCGGTGGGAACCGCGGTACGAGGCGCGCTCGACGACGAGCGTCGTACCGCGCTGATGCGCACCCACTCGGCGCTGCACCTTCTCGCCGGCGTCGTCTTCCGCGACCACGGCGCGCTCGTGACGGGCGGAAACATGGAGCCGCTCGAGGCGCGGATGGACTTCAACCTTCCCGAGGTCCCGGAGGGCTTCAAGGAGTCGATCGCCGCGGCCTGCGCGAGCGAGATCGCGGCCGACCGGCGGATCGACGTCAAGGTGCTGCCCTACGACGAGGCGTTCGCCATCCCGGACATCATCCGGACGGCGACCAACCTGCTGCCGCCGGGACTGACGGAGGTGCGCATCGTCGACATCGTCGGTCTCGACACCCAGGCCGACGGTGGGACCCACGTCGCCTCCACCAAGCAGATCGGCGGCATCGATGTCGTCAAGATCGAGAACAAGGGCAAGGGCTTCCGCCGGCTGAGGGTGCGGCTGCCGCAGTGACCCAAGAGCTTCCGATCCCGCGATACGGCGACGCCTCCCTCGCGGACGTCATGCCATCAGTTCTCGCTGCGCTCGGCGTCGGCGATGACAACCGCCTCGGGCTGGAGCCCACTGCTCGCGCCGTCGTCATCCTCATCGACGGCATGGGGCTGATGGGCGTTCGTGCCCGGGCGGAGGCTGCACCGTTCCTGTCCTCGATGACGTGTCGAGAGCTGACTTCCGGGTTCCCGTCGACGACGGTGACCTCCCTTGCATCGCTGTCGACGGGAGTCCCGGCCGGCGAGCACGGCATGACCGGCTACTCGTCGTACGTCGAAGAGGTCGGCGAGCCGGTCAACTGGCTGTCGTGGCGACAGGTCTCCGGCAAGGACGACCTGCGCGAGCTCTTGGAGCCGGAGTCGGTGCAGTCACATCAGACCGTGTGGGAGCGCGCCGCGGATGCCGGCGTCTCCGTGACGATCGCCAGCTCTCGCGACTTCGAAGGCACCGGACTCACACGCGCGGTGTTCCGCGGCGGAAGCTTCCGCGGTGTCACGACCGGCGGCGACATGGTCGCGCTCGCGTCCGATTCCGCTGATCTCGGTCACCGCTCTCTCGTCTACACCTATGCGCCGGAGCTGGACTTCATCGGCCACGTGCGAGGCCCCGGCAGCGACTCCTGGACAGCGCAGCTGTCGTTGATGGACAAGCGCATCGAGCTGCTCGCGCAGCGGGTTCCCGCCGGCACGACGGTGTTCGTGACTGCCGATCACGGCATGGCCGAGGTGCCGGCGGAAGAAACTGTCGACGCTGACGAGGAGCACTCGCCGCTTCGCGATGGGGTTGTGGCGATCGCCGGCGAGCCGCGGATGCGGCATGTTCATGCCAGGCCGGGCGCAGCCGCGGATGTGCTCACCACTTGGCGGAGCGTGCTCGGCGACCGCGCCTGGGTGATGACAGGAGACGACGCGGCGAAGGCCGGCTTGTTTGGCCCAGTCGTGACGCCTGACGCTCGTGCGCGGATCGGTGACGTCGTGGCGATCTCACGTGGCGGCTTGGGGATCGTGCAGCGCAAACGGGAGTCGCGGCTGTCCGCGCTTCCTGGGCACCACGGAGCGCTCACGGACGCTGAGCTGCTCGTCCCGTTGTTCTCCGTCGTCGTCTGACGCGCCGATCGGATTCCGGTGAGCCCTCGCATCTCGCTAGTGCTCGGCGACATCGTCGATCAGCAGGTCGACGCAGTCGTCAACGCCGCCAACTCGGGGCTCATGGGCGGCGGTGGTGTCGATGGCGCGATCCTCCGCGCCGGGGGCGAGGCGCAGCGCGCAGCGCGTGCCGCGCTCGTCGATCGCATCGGGTCGTTGCCCGCGGGGCAGGCAGCCGCGAGCGACGCCGGGGACATGTTGTGCCGCTGGGTGATCCATGTTGTCGGTCCGGTCTACAGCCGAATGGAGGATCGCTCCGAGCTGCTTGTCTCTTGTTATCGCGAAGCGCTGCGCGTCGCCGATGAACTGGGCGCGCGCACGGTCGCCTTTCCGGCCGTGTCCGCCGGGATCTACGGGTGGCCGATGCAGTCAGCGGCGGACGTCGCCGTGTCGACGGTTGCGACGACGCCGACGCAGGTAACCGAGGCGAGGTTCGTGTTGTTCAGCCAGGACGCCTACGACGCCTTCGCGACAAGCAGAGCGGCTCTGCTCGGCGGATCTGACTAGCGGAGCCGCTCTGATCCGGCGAAACGCCTAGTAGAGCCGCTCCGCTTTAGAAGCTGAGGGTGGATGTCCACTTTTCGAGTAGGTCGGTGTCGCCGGCCAGATCGAGTGAGGTCCACGGGACGCGGTTGTAGAGGGCGAGCAACAACGCGCTGCTAGTGCCTGACGCTGTGACCTGCGGGGACTCAAGAACGTCGCTTCGCTTCACGCCGTCGGGCGCGAGCTCGAGCAACCACGAGTCGCCGTCGGTGGCGCGAAGGCTGATCGTCCCCGTCGGGCCGGTCAGCTTGTCCCTGCCGTAGACACGCGGCGCGATGATGTCGATCAGCTCATCGATGCCATCGGCCGCGAGCTCCGCGTCGATCGGTTGCCGGATGCCGTGCGCGTTCTGTGCGTCGAATCGGTGCACGGCGGACTCGTGGGCCATTCGGCGTGCCCAGAAGAGCGCCGCTTCCGGAGCATCGAACACCCACGTCCAGACCGGGGTGTCCGGCTCGGCGTCGGACAGCGCGCCGACCAGCTGGTCGAGCTGGCTGGCCAGCAGCTCGACCGGATCGCCCGTGGGCATCTCCGGGAGCTTCTCCGGACGCGACGTCGCGCGGGTCGACACGTAGCAGGTGACGTTCGCGTAGACCTGCCAGACATGACGCACGAGGTCCTCGATCGTCCAGTCGCCGCAGGTCGGCACCTCGACATCCACCGCGCCGCTGCGCGCTGCCGCGATGAGGGCTTCCCCCTCGCGTCGTACGGACGTGACGAGCTCGGAGTACGACGGCGTGCGAGGGCCGGTCATTCTTCGATCCCGGCGGTGAGGTCGAGGTCGTTCGGCGGCGTGTCCGGCGTCTTCCAGTGCAGCCACTGTTTCTTGTAGACGTCGTGGTAGTGGTTCGCGCGGTCGACGAAGATCTGGTACGCCGCGTCGAACGCCTCCTGGTCGCGCCCGCGCAGCGCCTCGCGCACCGGTGCGCAGTCCTGTTCGAGGTAGGCCGCCATGTCCTCGGCGTACTTCGGCCGGCTGACCGCACACAGCCGCAGCTGCTTCACGGTCGAGGTGTAGAAGTACTCGGCGAGCTTCCAGTTGCCGGCCTTCGCCGCGTAGTAGAGACGGTGCACGCGCATACCCACTTCGGCCATCAGCCGGTCCATGCCGGGCTGCATCATCGCGAGCTCGTCGATGGTCAGCTCGCGCTTGCCGTTGTGCACGGCGTGCGTGTGGTCCGTGGCCGCCGGAGTGGGCTGGGACGTGGAATCGTGCGGGCTCAAGAGCTCGTCTCCCGGTGGACTTTGTACTGCGCGGCTTGTGCCCGAGGGCGTACGACGAGGAGGTCGACGTTGACGTTCCACGGCCGCGTCGCCGCCCACGCGATGCAGTCAGCGACGTCGTCGGCGCTCAGTGGGCCGGGCACGCCGGCATAGACAGCATCCGCCCTTGCCTGGTCTCCACCCAAGCGGTTTAGCGAGAACTCCTCGGTGGCGACCATTCCCGGTGCGACCTCGACTACCCGCACCGGACGCCCGCACAGCTCCAGCCGAAGCGTCTCGGAGACTGCTGTCTCCGCGTGCTTCGCCGCCGCGTAACCGGCGCCGCCCTCGTAGACGCCGTGGCCGGCGGTCGAGGTCACCGTCACGATCACGCCGTCCCCGCTCGCCTCCAGCTTGGGGAGCAGGGCGCGGGTCACCCGCATCATGCCCAGGACGTTGACCTCCCACATCCGCCGCCAGGCGTCCTCGTCAGCTTTTTCGACGGGTTCGAGACCGAATGCGCCCCCGGCGTTGTTGACCAGGACGTGACAGGTCTCGAGCGAGTCGGCGAGCGCGGCCACGGCGGCCTCGTCGGTGACGTCGAGGCCGAACGGCCGGGCTCCGCACTCGGCGGCCAGCGTGTCCAGCCGATCCGTGCGGCGGGCCGCCGCGACGACGTCGTACCCCTCGGCGGCGAGTCGGCGAGTGGTCGCGGCACCGATTCCGCTGCTTGCGCCGGTGACGACGGCGGTACGGCGGGTAGGCACGCTCCGAAGCCTACGGAGGAGCCCTTTTGACCCGTTCGGGCAGGATTGATGGCATGGGACTGCCGCGGATCTCTGCCTTGCCGCGGCGCATTGCGACGCTGTCCGTCCACACCTCGCCGCTGGACCAGCCGGGGTGCGGGGATGCGGGCGGCATGAACGTCTATGTCACCGAGGTCGCGCGCCGGCTCGCCGAGCACAACATCGAAGTCGAGATCTTCACGCGCGCGACCAGCAGCGACGTCCCCGCCACGGTTGAGACCAGCCCGGGTGTCCTCGTTCGCCACATCACGGCAGGGCCGTATGAAGGCCTCGACAAGAACGATCTGCCGGCGCAGCTGTGCGCCTTCACCAGCGGCGTGCTGCGTGAGGAAGCCGCCCACGAGCCCGGCTGGTACGACCTCGTGCACTCCCACTACTGGCTGTCGGGTCAGGTCGGCTGGCTCGCCAAGGAGCGGTGGGGGGTGCCGCTCGTGCACACGATGCACACGATGGCGAAGGTGAAGAACCTGCTGCTCGCCGACGGCGACTCACCTGAACCGGTGCTGCGCGCGATCGGTGAGGCGCAGGTCGTCGAGGCGGCTGACCGGCTCATCGCGTCGACGGCCGAGGAAGCGATGCAGCTGGTCGAGCTGTACGGCGCCGCGCCCGAGCGGGTCGAGGTCGTCGCCCCCGGCGTCGACCTGTCGGTCTTCTCGCCGGGCGAGCGGGTCTCCTCACGGCTGCGGCTCGGTCTTCCAGCCGACGCCGTCGTCCTGTTGTTCGTCGGGCGAATCCAGCCGCTGAAAGCCCCTGACGTCGTACTGCGTGCGGCTGCGACGCTCGTCGAAGCCGACCCTGCGTTGCGCGACCGCCTGGTCGTCGTCGTGGTCGGCGGCCCGTCGGGGACCGGGCTCGAGGAACCCGAGCACCTGGCGAAGCTCGCCGGAACCCTCGGCATTTCCGACCTGGTGCGCTTCGAGCCTCCGGCGCCGCAGGAGCTGCTTGCCGACTACTACCGCGCCGCGGATCTCACCGTCGTCCCGTCGTACAACGAGTCGTTCGGGCTCGTCGCGCTGGAGTCGCAGGCCTGCGGCACCCCGGTGATCGCCGCCCGCGTCGGTGGCCTGGCGACCGCCGTCAGTGACGGGGTTTCCGGTGTGCTGGTCGATGGACACGACCCGGCGGAGTACGCCGCGGTCGTTCGCAAGATGATCGAGGCGCCGGCTCGCCGCGCAGCGCTCGCCGACGGTGCCGTCGCGCATGCGAGCTCGTTTGGCTGGGACGCGACAGTCGAGCGCGTGCTCGAGGTCTACTCGCAGCTGTGACCGACAAGACGTCTCTCGCGCAGGTGCTGCGCGATGTGCTGACGGATCGCGAGCTTGAGTTCGAAGAGTCCTCCGTCGGAGCGTTCTTCGTGAAGCTGCCGGGCACGCACAAGCTCGCGACGATGACGTGGCTCGTGATCGGCGAGCACTCGTTGCACGTCGAGGCCTTCTTCTGCCGCAAGCCCGACGAGAACGAGGAGCGGTTCTGGCGCTGGCTGCTCGAGCGCAACGCGAAGCTTTACGCAGTGTCGTTCTCCGTCGACGTACTCGGCGATGTCTACCTGACCGGACGGCTGCCGCTGTCGGCCGTCGAGCCGGAGGAGATCGACCGCATCCTCGGCGCCGTGCTCACCGCCTCCGACGAGTCCTTCGACACCGCACTGGAAATCGGGTTCCGCACCTCGATCGAGAAGGAGTGGGACTGGCGGGTCAAACGTGGTGAGTCCCTCGCCAACCTGCAGGCCTTCGCGCACTTCGCCGAACCCGCCAACCGCGGGCCAAAGCTGACCGACGACAATCCCTAGTCATGACCAGCCGGCTCGTACTGCTCCGCCACGGCGAGAGTGAGTGGAATGCGAAGAACCTGTTCACCGGCTGGGTCGATGTCGGGTTGACCGAGAAGGGCTTCGCCGAAGCGGTGCGTGCAGGCGAGCTGCTCGCGGAGCATGACCTGCTGCCCGACCTCCTGCACACCTCGCTGTTGAAGCGCGCGATCTCCACTGCGAACAACGCGCTGTCTGCCTGCGACCGGCAGTGGATCGACGTACGGCGCAGCTGGCGGTTGAACGAGCGGCACTACGGCGCGCTGCAGGGAAAGAACAAGGCACAGATTCGCGAGGAGTACGGCGAAGAGCAGTTCATGGAGTGGCGCCGGTCCTACGACAAGCCGCCGCCTCCGCTTGACGACAACGACGAGTTCTCACAGGTCGGAGATCCTCGCTACGCCGTGTTGCCATCGGACCAGGTGCCGCGCACCGAATGCCTGGCCGACGTCGTGAAGCGTCTGATGCCGTATTGGCAGGAGGCGATCGTTCCGGACCTCCAGGACGGGGAGACGGTGCTCGTCGTGGCGCACGGCAACTCGTTGCGCGCGATGGTGAAGCAGCTGGACGGGATCAGCGACGAAGACATCGTGGGCTTGAACATCCCGACCGGAATCCCGCTGTACTACGAGCTCGACGAGGAGCTACGCCCGGTGACGCCGGGCGGTCGGTATCTCGACGCGGAAGCGGCGAAAGCGGCCGCAGAGGCAGTAGCCAACCAAGGCCGCTGACGCCTGCCAACCGGAGCGGCTCTGCTGGGCGGATCTGCCAACCGGAGCGGCTCTGCTGGGCGGATCTGCCTACCGGAGCGGCTCTGCTATTCGATCGGGATCGAGAAGGTCGGGGTGTCGGTCGGGATCACCTGAGTGGGGGAAAGGCTGCCGCCCGGGCTGACGACCGGCACTTCGATCTTTCCCGTCGTTCCCGCGTTCGCGAAGGTGAAGCTCACCAGCTCGGTGGTGCCGACCGCCGGCGGGGTTCCCGCGATCTCGAGGGTCGCCGCATCGGGGTTGATCTCCGGCGTGCTGACCTGCACCAGCACGTGCGGCGGCAGGACCACGCCGGTGCTCGCGACCGACGCGTCCGGTCCCGCCGTGAGCGTCGCGGAGCCGAGGTCGGTCGTAACGCCGGTCAGGGCGTCGGGTGCGCTGCCGCGGTTGAGGAGAGAGACCACCAGGTAGGTGCGTCCTGAGCCGGTCGAACCCGCGCCGGTCGAAGCCGGCTGCGTCGTGATGAACGCGTTGCGGATCCGGATCGCGCCGATGTGGTTGGAGGCGGCCTGGATCTGGCTGTGCTCCTTGCTGGTCTCGTCTTTCGCCTCCATACCGCAACCCGCGAGGACTGACGACGCGAGCGTGACGAGGACGACGGAGCGCAGAGCGGGTCGGGCGATCACAGCGCGTCAGCCTACTGAGGCGGCTACGTCAGTTTGGAACCACCCGCCACGACGAAGGCGATGACCAGTACGGCGACGGCGCCGATCACGACCCGGAAGGCGCGCCGCCTCGTGGTCGGCCCGCGCAGCAGCCAGGGCACCCAGGCGGCGAGCCCGACGTCGAGGACGGCAGCCGTGATCGCAAGCGGCCGCGGACCGACCGCCACCAGCACTGCGATGGCCGCCGCCGCGATGAAGCTGCCCGCCACGATGGTCGACACCGTCGGCCCTAGTCGTTGCGGCAGCCCGCGGACGCCGGTCATCGCGTCTTCCTCGGTGTCGCCGACGGTGTTGGCGAAGTGAGCCGCGATGCCGCACGCGACGCCTGCGACCACCAGCGCGCTCCGGGGGGCCGGCGATCCGTCCTTGGCGGCTGCCACCACGACCGGGACGAGGCCGAACGCTGCGGCGTACGGCAGCGGGCTCGCAACCGATCGCTTCAGGCCGAGGTTGTAGGCCCACGCCAAACCGACCGCGGCGAGATGCAGCAGGCCGGCGCGGGTTCCGACGGCCAGTGACAGGGGCACGTCCGCGACCAGGGCAAGTCCTGCGCACGTCGCGACGAGCCGGCGACTCACATCACCCAGCGCGATCGGCTTGTCGCGGCGCCCCGCGGCGGTGTCGAGCGGGGCGTCGATCGCGTCGTTCGACCATCCCACCGAGAGCTGGCCGCCGAGCACCGCCGCTCCGAGCAAGGCGGCAGTGCCGCGCAGGCCGGCCGCCAGCGCCATCGCCGTGACGAAGACGCTGACCGCAAGGCACGGCAGTGGGTGGGTGGCGAGGAGCAGTCCGGCCAGCCGGCGCCCTCGGGCGGCGATCAGGACTAGCGCCGGTGGGGCAGCAGCATGCTCTGCAGCGTGGCGTCGAGTGAGGTCTTCGTCGGGTCAACGACGTCGCGCTCGATGTGGAAGATCGTGCCGTCCCGGTCGACGACCACGATCGTGACTCCACTGCCGGCAACCCCCGTGGCGAGTGTGGCCTGTGGGTCGAAGTAGACGGATGGGCGGCCGCGGTCGAGCGCCGAGGTCAGATGCGCGACGGAATCGTCCGTCGCGGCGGGGACGACGATCGCGAGCCGCAGCTGCTCGCTTCCGGCTTGTCCCGACAGGGCGTTGAGCAGGTCGTCGCAGCCGCATCGCACCGGCACGAGCGCGAACACCTCGGGCCGCAGCACAGCAGATCGGCTGCCGACCGGGGAGCCGTCCTGGGCGCGGAGCGTCGCGCTGGGCATCAACCCGCCGAGCGTCCCCGGCGCAACGGCTGGTGCCGCCAGCCGCGCGGCAGACGGTGGCCGGCCGACGGTGCGCGGAGCCATGAGCGACAGCAGGACGGCGACGGCGACGGCAACGCCCACCGCGACGACGAGAACGATCGCGGGAACCACGCCTCGACGGGCGACTAGCCGCCTGATCCGACGGGAGCGCTGTGCTCGACGTACCTCCCGGCGGTAGGCCGCGATGTCGCGGGAGAGCGCGCTGATGTCATCCGGGACGACCACGCCCGTCAGCCGCGCCTCTTCGTCCGGCACGGGGTAAGTATGCGCCGGTATCGGGGCCGTGTAACCGGCCCTTGCAAGATGCCTCCGCAGCATGCGCGGGGTGGTCCTGTCAAGCCTTCTTTTCGTGCCCAACACGGCTCTGACCTGCGGTTTTACCGATTTCGGCGAGCTCTGACCGACATCGCTGCGTGATATCCTGAACGTCGGCGAGAGGAAAAAAAGCACATGACGTTCACGGTCGGCGAGACTGTCGTCTACCCCCATCACGGGGCGGCACTCATCGAAGCAATCGAGACCAGGACCATCAAGGGCGAGGAAAAGATGTACCTCGT